>JAVRCV020000009.1:0-72013 GCA_034530615.2 Aulosira sp. ZfuVER01 | reverse complement strand
GTTTATAATCTCACAAAAGCCCCTCCATGTAATTTTGCAGGGGCTTTTTGCTATTAGACTTATCCTGAAAATGAGAATGAGGCTGAAACACTTGTGAGCGCATCTCATGGAGTTTCTGGCAAAGCAATCAATTTTGCTCGCTTTGTTGTCTATTCCTACAATACCTTCGCCAATTTCCAAGGGTTCAAGAGCTAGAAGGTAATGGGATAAGTTGACCATAAAAAATGAGAGATTAGCAGCATTAGTGACAGCAGTTTGACCGATGTTCATAAAATCTTCTAATCTCCAGAATTGCTTGGCATCCCGAAAATTAACGTGAGTTCGACGGATAGAACAGCCCAAAAAGCTTGCTAGATAAGAATTTGCTTAACTGGATAGACGAAGTGCGATCGCTAAGATTGATTGAGAGTGAGTAAAAAAGGCACAAAAAAACGCCGAGACTAAAAATATCGAAGAAAAATGAGGATTAGGGCTTAGTGTACCATTGTATCTCGCCTGGATATAGAACAAATCTTTTGTGATGTAGATGATTTTTGTCACCAGTGGGAGAATTTGTGGCAACAAATACCACAGTTACCATCTACAAAGGGGGAGCGTCGTAGTGTGTTTAACTTTTTGGTCAATTTGATGGCTGGTTTGGCTGCTTACACCTACTTGCCCAAAAAACCGTCGATTGATATTTACCCAAAAGATTTGCCTGCACTACCTCCTGCGGTTTTCTAATCCGTCGAACTCACGTAAAATTAAATTCGATTTGGAAACGTAGTTTGTAATAGTCGATGATCTTCTCATCTGACAAAGTTAGGTCACTAGAAAAGACCCGATTCAGCAGCAGGTAACAATTTTGGCATGGGTTGATGGATTATATGAGGATAAGGTCTATCGAGGGAGCGAACCCATCATTTCCCCAGAGTTGGAAACCTTGGAATTGACCGCAGAGCAGATAGTGAAAGGAGGCTGAAAAGTATATCAATCCATCGCTTTGATTTGCTTGTTCGCTTCATTTTCTGCCCGCACCATTGCCTGCTTTAATGGTTGTTGTCTTAACAAGGCGCTAATAAATTGGTTATCAAAGTTATTTACAATTGCTGCTGGATACTTGCCTGCTTGCCAAGAAGTAGCGTAAGATACACCACTGACAAAGGGCGATCGCAAAGGGTCTTTGTCATAGCCTAATTTTTCTGCTACTGATTTCCGAGTTGGCAGTGCAAACCCTGTTCCTGTCCACTTTTGCATCCCTTGCTTACCTGTGAGATAAGAAATCAATTCCCAAGCTTCGGCTTTGTGTTTTGCTTGCTTATTCATCACGTAGGCAACTGTGAAAACCATAGTATTTTTTTTGCCATTAATTGTCGGCAATTCTGCGGTCGCAAACTCCAGATTGGGAAAGGTGTCATTTAGATAAGGAATTGCCCAGTTACCCTCAATCACCATTGCTACCTTGCCCTGACCAAACATTTCGCTACCAGAACTAGTTCCTACATCAGATTTTTGGGCAGAGGAACGGTCTTTTTGATACTGATCTAATACCAACTGCAATCCCTGCAAACCAGGTTCACTGGCAAAGGTTGGGTAATCATTTTGACCAATAATTTGACCACCAAAGGCTTTGATTTTATAAACTTGGCGTGCCAATTCGGGAATTTCCCCAAACCCGTATTTGTTCAGTTTGCCTGTTAACTGCCGAGAGTAGCTGCGTAATTCCTCCCAAGTAGTTGGCGGACTACTCAAGCCTGCGGTGGCGAAGGCTTTTTTGTTGTAAAACAGCGACAAGGTGGAATAGTCTTTGGGGAAACCGTAAATTCGGTTTTGGTATTTGAAGCTATTGAGTAGGTTAGTTTCAAAGTCTGCTAAGTCAAATTCGGGGTTAATATAAGCATCTAATGGTTCGAGGACATTTTGACTCATAAGGAAAGGAGCCTCCAGCGCATCCAGATAGAAAACATCGGGTGCGGCTTCGCCAACCAAGCGAGTTTTTATTACGTCCATGTATTGGTCGGAAATCACCTCATACTTGACGTTGATACGGGGGTGCTGTGCCTCAAAATCTTGTAGTACCTGTTTTAGGAGTTTTTGCTCAACTTGATTGCCTCCCCAACCACTAAGTTTCACAGTAACTTTTGTCGATGGGCTTGGTAGTGATAGACTGTGGCAACCAATAATCGCGATCGCGATCGCCATTGCCAGTCCGAAAAACTTGAACAACCTGCTTCTAATCACGTACTCGTCAAAGTCTCTCTGTCTTTACTTATATCGTCTGTAGCCGAAAACTGAGATTTATAAATCTGAATTTTTGTTGAGAGAGGCAGGATAGAATAGCGAGACATTATCGGCAACTAGACTCATCCTACGGTACGTCATCCGTAAAACTTTAATTTATGACTTCTGTTCCGATTGAAACCGCCGGGCCTGTGGCTCTGGAAATTACCCAGATTATCACGCCACAATCAGCACTGGCTCCTAGCATACAACCTAATCCTCCAGCTTATAAGGATGCTATTCGCACCAGTTTGAGAGCCTCAACTCTGGATGCTGTTTTCGCCACAGTTTTCGGTGTGGCTACAGGAGGAATTTTACTCAGCAATTTCCTGTTGGAGTTGGGTGCTAGTCCAGTGGTATTTGGGATGCTGTCATCTATCCCTATGCTGGTGAATTTAGTTCAGCCGTTGGGTGCTTACTTATCAGAACGCAGCAGCAGTCGTTTCTACTATTCCCTTAGGACTCATGGGATTGCTCGGTTACTATGGCTGATTCTATGTGTTGGTATTATCGGCTCAAGTTTGATCGGACTGACTTCTGGGCAGTTAGTATTATTAACGCTGTTGGTTGTCCTGTTCAGCGGTCTTTTAGGAGGGTTAGGAAGTGCATCATGGCTTAGTTGGCTAGCGATGATTGTGCCTCGGAGATTGCGCGGCAGGTATTTTGGGATTCGCAATAGTGCAGCTAGCTTGACTAATTTACTCTGCGTACCTTTGGCGGGAGTAGCGGTATCACATTGGTATGGTGGAACTTTACAAGGTTATGGGGTAGTTCTGCTTGTCGGTATCATGTTCGGGTTAATTAGCTTGGGTTGTCAGTACTTCCAGATGGACATGAATCCAGCATTGCAAAACAGTAGTCTTATAAAGTACCAGCACAGCAGCGAATATGCTGACATAGAAACAGAGAAAATACCTAGCCCAACAAACGAGTTTGCTAGCATCTGGAGTAACTATAACTTTTTAAAATTTCTGCTCTATTTTGGCTTTTGGATGCTGGCTGTTAACATCAGCGCGCCTTTTTTCAACTTCTATCTGCTAGATAAGCTCAATCTAGATGTAAGTTATGTGACGCTCTATGGTAGCCTTCAGGCTGGAGCCAATATGCTTTTGATTGTCCTCTGGGGTAAATTGGCAGACAAAATAGGCAATCGTCGGATTTTGATGTTGATGGGAATTCTGGTTGCACTGACGCCGTTGTTGTGGGTGGGTGTAAGCGCTAATAGTTGGAATATTTGGCTGTGGTTGCCGTTATTACACATCTTTACTGGAGGGACTTGGGCGGCAATTGATTTGTGCAATAACAATATACAACTAGGAATTGCACCAGTAAAAAATCAGTCTATCTATTTTGCGATCGCATCGGCTGTGGCTGGAGTGAGTGGTGCTTTAGGTACAACTATTGGTAGCTTCATTGCCCAATTTGCCGAACAAGGCGGCTTACTAGGATTGTTTGCTCTCTCTAGCGTGTGTCGCTTAGTGGCGATTGTGCCACTCATTTTTGTTAAAGAACCCCATGAGTGAGCAGCAGAGGAAGATGAGGAAGAAAATGCTTCCTTATCCTCCTCATCCCCACTCCTGTTACTCAGCGGCGGTAGAACTCAAACTCATGCTTTCCCACAAAACCATGTGGGGGGCGGTGGGCACGGGCTGATGCAAGCCAATCAGCTGAGCGAGAGTGTTCTTTAACTGGGTACGGGGTACGATTTCATCAACAAAACCATGCTTGAGTAAATCTTCAGCGGTTTGAAAGTCCTCTGGTAATTTCTCGCGGATGGTTTGTTCAATTACTCGCCGTCCAGCAAAACCGATGGTAGCCTTTGGTTCTGCGAGGATGATATCGCCCAACATGGCGAAACTAGCTGTCACACCACCAGTTGTGGGATGAGTCAAAATTGGAATATATAAAAGTTTGGCGTCGCGATGGCGTTGTAGCGCTGCGGAGATTTTCGCCATCTGCATCAAGGAGAGCATTCCTTCTTGCATTCTGGCTCCACCAGAAGTGCAGACGATAATTACTGGATAACGCCGCTGAGTGGCTTGCTCAATCATGCGGGTGAGTTTTTCGCCCACGACTGAACCCATGCTTCCACCCATGAAGCGGAAGTCCATGACTCCTAAGGCCACAGGCAATCCATTGATTTGGCCTAAACCAGTTTTAACAGCATCTATTAAACCAATTTTTTCCTGCATTTCCCGTAAGCGATCGCTGTAGGGTTTGCGATCGCGAAATTGCAGGGGATCTGTGGGACGCAGATGCTCGTCCATCGGTTTCCAAGTGTTTTGGTCGATTAATTGACGGATGCGTTCATCGCTATCCACCCGATTATGATGACCGCATTCAATGCAAACCATCTGATTTGCTTTTAGGTCTTTCGTATATGTCAATACACCACACTTAGAGCATTTGTGCCATAACCCATCAGCAATTTCACGTTCTTGACGTTCGAGGCTGATAGTTCCTGATTTCCGCCGATTTGCAAACCAATCCAATAGTGACTTTAAACCGCGTGATTCTTCGTTGTTTGCCATTTTTATTTTATCAAGTAGGTAATGAGGTCGAAAACGGGTCAAGAAGCTAGGGGGATTACAGGGTAAAAAGTCCTCATACCACAGTCGTGATTTGGTGGCTCTGGGACTGGATACAGATTATTTGGTGGCTCCGCTGTGGGAAAGACACGCTTGTTCATCCCGTTGTGGCTCTTGACTATTGACTACATCGTCAAATTACGCTTGTAAGCAATTCAGACCTTATTTTGCATCTTTGGTTGCCAGCTTAACGAAAATGCTTATGCCAATACAAGTCTCTTGTCCGTTTTAGCTTGTGAAGGTATCGGCAAAGGTCTTGGCTTATTAACCCCCCAACAGGACGCCCTTCCCCAACCCCTTCAGGGGATACTTGCTCCCAAATCAAGAATTTGTACTGCTAGGTTATGAGCAGTTAGCTCGTTAAGAGGGTAATACTGGTCACAGGATGATATTACCAAAATATGAAGAATTGATGGCGTAATGACGGTTACAGTCATGGGGGTAGAAATTTCTTATGATGGACGAATGGGATATAAAATTGGAATTTTTAAATTGCGAATTGTGATTTTATTTTTGCCTCCTATATTTAAGTTACTGGAAAAAATAACCGCAAGTAAGCCGATAATATCGCTTCGCCTCCAAATAGAGCGATCGCAGCCCCAAAAGCGAGAAAAGGGCCAAAAGGTATTTTTTGTCCAAATCTGCGCTTGGATAGTGTAATTGATACACCACCAACTAACGCTCCCACGGCACATGCCATAAAACCAGCTAAAAGTAAATATTTCCAACCTAGCCAAGCCCCCATCATGGCGGCTAATTTCGCATCTCCTGCTCCCATTGCCGTTTTACCAAGAGCAATTGAACCAAGCATGGCGATCGCATCAAATAGCCACAAGCCCAGCACAGCACCAACAATCCCCATCATCAAATGTTTGATCGATCCCACATAGTTACCATCTGGGAAAAACCCGATAACTATTTGAAATATTATTCCCAACACCAACCCAGACTGAGTAAGTTGATTGGGTAAAGTCATCGTATCTAAGTCAATGAGTGATAGGGCCAATAACCAGCTACAAAAGGCCCAATATCCAATTGTTAAAATAGAAACTTTAAATAATAAAAAAACTAGTAGAAAGATGATGCCCGTTAACGCTTCTACCACAGGATAGCGGGCAGAAATCTTGCTTTTACAATAACGACAGCGACCTTTTAACCACAGCCAACCGAAAACTGGTACATTATCGTGCGCTTTCAGCTGGTTGAGGCAATGGGGACAACGGGAGGGAGGCCAAAGAACAGACAAACCAGCCGGTAGCCGATAAACCACAACATTGATAAAGCTGCCAATAGATGCACCCAAAGCGAAGACAATCGCGCTCGCCGGGACGATCGTTAAAATTTCCATATAGTCATTTAGTCATTAGTCCTGTGTCATTTGTACTTTGTACTTTGTCCTTTGTCATTTGTTATTTATCATTAGTCCTGTGTCTGCTGTGACAAAGTTATTAGCGGAGTAGACCTCCGCTCAACGCCAATACTCTACGAGAAGCCGCCCACACGACTGGCTCGAATTTGCGCTTTGTCATTTGTCCCATGACTAACGACTAATAACCAGTGACTAATATGTCATTCCTAATGACGAATAACTAATGACTAAAAACTAATGACCAATGACCAATGACTCTTGACTAATACATATGAGATTCTATTTGGCTCAAAGGTACAAAACATTCTTGCGGTAGGAGAACTGGGTGGTTCGTAAAAATCACCTTGCCGCGATGGGTATTGCGATTAATGGCTACTCCTGTAGCTTGTCCAGTTACTTCGGGATGTGCTTCACAGAGTGTGTAGTAAATTTGACCAGCAGCCCTAATGACAGCGGGGTCAGCCAAAGGAGACTGAGAATGCTGGTTTTTGGGGGCGGTATAGTTTTCGTGTCCTTGGTGTAAAGCGTACACTATGGATTTTTTTGCTTGCTAAATTTGTCTCTAGTTTATATGAAAGTTTCCGTATCGGTTGCCAAAATGCTCCGGCGAAAACGAAAGAAATTATTTTGCTTGTATCGCTTTAATTAGCGCGTCACCCATAGCACGGCAACCCAACAGATTTGTTCCTGGTGAGAGAATATCTCCGGTGCGATCGCCTTGTGCTAAAACTTGCAATACAGCGTTTTCAATCGCGTCTGCTGCCTCTGGTTGGTCTAAACCGTAGCGTAGCATCATGGCTGCACTTAACACCTGCGCTAAAGGATTAGCTTTATCCTGTCCAGCGATATCGGGGGCAGAACCGTGAACGGGTTCAAACACGCCAGGCCCGTCAGCACCTAAACTAGCAGAGGGCAGCATCCCAATACTACCAGTGAGCATGGCGGCAGCATCAGAAAGAATATCGCCAAATAAATTGCCTGTGACGATGGTATCGAATTGCTTGGGAGCGCGTACTAATTGCATCGCCGCATTATCGACATAGAGGTGAGATAGTTCGACATCCGGATATTCTTGGGAAAGTTTGGTAATGCGATCGCGCCACAACTGAGATACGTCTAACACGTTCGCCTTATCTACCGAGCAAAGTTTCTTGCCACGTTTACGGGCTGCTTCAAAAGCCACTCTACCAATGCGATCGATTTCTGATTCGGTGTAAACCATTGTATTGACACCGCGTTTCTCTCCAGTCTCAGTTTCAAAAATCCCCTTAGGTTTACCGAAGTAAATTCCTCCAGTGAGTTCGCGCACCACCATAATATCAACGCCTTCCACAACTTCCCGTTTCAAAGTTGAGGCGTCAATCAACTGGGGCAAAATTTTGGCTGGGCGCAAATTAGCAAATAATCCCAAACCTGCACGGAGTCCTAATAAACCTGCTTCTGGGCGGCTATGGGATGGTAGAGAATCCCACTTATAACCACCGATAGCAGCGAGTAATACAGCATCACTACCGCGACAAGTCTCTAAGGTTGCAGCAGGTAGCGGTTCCCCTGTAGCGTCAATGGCTGCACCACCAATTAAGGCTTCTTGAAAATCAAACTTCAGATCGAATTTCTTCCCCACGACATTCAGCACATCTACCGCTACGGCCATAATTTCGGGGCCAATGCCATCGCCAGGGAGTAGGGTAATGCGGTAGTTCTGGGTCATAACTAGTTTTTACTAAGTAAATGCTTGCAGAATAAATATCATACCCAGCAACGTGTACCGATAACCAAACAATTCGCCGTTCAAAGTTCGCGACCTCACCGAGAAATCACAGTAATGAGTATTAAATCCTGGTTAATGAAGTTCTCAGCTTGATTAACGAGTATCAGAGCTTGGTTAATGGAGTTCTAAGCTTGGTTAATGAGTATCAAAGACTGGTTAACGAGTATCAAAGACTGGTTAACGAGTATCAAAGACTGGTTAATGGAGTTCTAAGCCTGGTTAACGAGTATCAAAGACTGATTAATGGAGTTCTAAGCTTGGTTAATGAGTATCAAAGACTGATTAACGAGTATCAAAGACTGATTAATGGAGTTCTAAGCCTGGTTAACAAGTATCAGAGCTTGGTTAACGAGTATCAAAGACTGATTAATGGAGTTCTAAGCTTGGTTAATGAGTATCAAAGACTGATTAATGAGTATCAAAGACTGGTTAATGAGTATTGAAGACTTATTCCTGGTTAAGCAAAACACTTATTTGTGTTAAACGTATTCCCAGAGATTTCCAATGGCGATCGCTAGAAGAAAAAGTGCGATCGCCTGAGACTGCTTTGTAATCTTTTGGGTAATTTTTGTAAGCATTAGGAGCAGCATTCACTCTTAAAATCAGTTTGCCTTGATAACCAGGTAATCGGCTGGTACTCAACAAGATTGTGCCGCTATAGTCCCAGCCCAAGCCATAGAGTTGAAAGTTCCCTAACTTCTGGCGTAACTCATTTAAGGGAGTACCTACACTTAAACCTTCAGGAGTTTTCCAAGCAGAACCGAAGTCACTGACAGTGAGTGGTTTGCTACGAGTGTTATCGCTCCAGACTACTAAGAACGATCGCTCCTTACCTAAATTTACCTGAGTAGCTGCATAACTACCCATTCCTTCAGCCCCAGGAATAGTTTTATCAACCAACCGGGATGCACCAAACAACTTGACTAAATCTTCCTTGGTGGTTGTGCTTGTCACAGGGCCTACTCTCTGTCCAGGAATAATTAAGTTGTCTGAAGCCTTTTGTGCTTGGGCGACGTTAACTAGATGATTAGTTGTTTGGGGTGCGGCCAATACTGAGTTGGTTGAGTTGCTTAGTAGCAAAGCTAATGTAGCTATTGCAATGTGTGTGATGGGAGACTTCATGGATTCTACTCTGGGTTGCTGAGAAAGAAACAGACGCGATCGCTCGCGCCTGTAACTAAGTTAGGAGTGTTAAATGAACAAGTTTTGACTTCTTGCTGTTATCTACTACAAACTCCCAACTCTTAATTCCAGATTGTCATTTGTCAGTAGTCATTTGTTATTTCTCCCCTGTCGACGCCACTTGCTACAACGGAGGGAACCTCCGCAACGCAGTGGCTCTTCCTTGTCCCCCCAGTTTCCGGTTCAATTCATCACTCTGGTGGCGTTAAAAATTGCCAGCAGCGCTACGCCGACATCAGCAAACACAGCTTCCCACATTGTCGCAATTCCAAAAATCCCCAACCCAATAAATACGCTTTTGATTACTAACGCAAAAATGATATTTTGCCAAACAATTGTGCGGGTTTTTCTGGCAATTTGTATTGCTTGTGCCACTTTTGAAGGCGTATCCGTCATTATCACAATATCAGCGGTTTCTATTGCCGCATCTGAACCTAATCCGCCCATTGCCATCCCAACATCAGCTCTAGCAATTACTGGGGCATCATTAATTCCATCTCCGATAAAAGCGACTTTACCATGCTGTTCTGAGGTACTGAGTAACTTTTCAATTGCACTCACTTTTTCTTCTGGTAATAACTCTGCTTCATAGGAATCTATGCCAAGCTGTTGAGCAATATGGGAGGCGATCGCTTGATTATCTCCTGTCAACATTAATGTTTTTTTGACACCAATGCTTTTTAGCTGGTGAATAGCCTCTCTTGCATCTGATTTCAACTCATCAGCTATGACAATATATCCAGCATAATTACGATTCACTGCTAAATGAATCACTGTGCCTTCAATGTTGCAAATATCATGAGCAATCTTCTCTTTATGTAACAAGCGATCGCTTCCTGCAAGCACTAACTGATTTTCTATTTTGGCGCTGATTCCATAACCAGCGATTTCTTCGTAATCTCTTACTTCAGTTGCATCGATTTTTCCTTGATAAGCATCCCTAATAGATTGAGCAATCGGATGATTTGAGTGCGATTCTATTTCGGCGGCTAATTGTAGCAATTCTTGCTCATTCCAGCCATTTTTAGGAACAATATTAACTACTTTAAATACTCCTCTAGTCAATGTCCCTGTTTTGTCAAATACAACTGTATCTACTGTTGTCAAAGTATCTAAAAAAGTAGAGCCTTTAACCAAAATACCGCGTTTAGCAGCACCTCCTATGCCCCCAAAGTAACCAAGTGGAATACTGATAACTAATCCACATGGACAGGAAATTACTAATAATATCAAACCGCGATAAATCCATTCTGAGGATGTTGTCCCATTCAGGAATAAAAGAGGTAATAGCGCAACTGCTAGAGATGCAAAAACTACTACTGGCGTATAATATCTGGCAAACTTAGTAATAAATTTCTCTGTTGCTGCTTTTTTGCTTTTGGCATTCTGCACCAAATCTAAAATCTTGGCGATGGAAGACTCATCAAAAAGTTTTGTGACCTTGATTGTCAGGACACCCATTTTGTTGAGCATTCCAGCCAAAACTGTTTCTCCAACTTTTACTGTTCGTGGTACAGATTCTCCAGTTAATGCAGATGTGTCAACTTGGGAATTTCCTTCGATGATTTCACCATCTAAAGGAATCTTTTCCCCTGGTTTGACAACGATAATCTCACCAATATTTACTGTTTCTGGCGATACTTTCTTGAGTTCTCCATCTATTTGAATATTGGCATAATCTGGACGTACTTCCAATAATGCTTTAATAGAGTTACGAGAACGATTGACGGCAATATCTTGGAATAATTCCCCAATTTTGTAAAATAACATGACTCCGACCGCTTCTGGCAATTTATGAATTGCGATCGCTCCCAATGTTGCTACCGTCATTAAAAATGTTTCATCAAATACTCTACCTCGAAGTATATTTCTACCGGCAGTTTTTAAAACACTCCATCCACTTAATAAATAGGCAGGGATGAAAAGTAAATATTCACCGATTGAGTAGAATGTATGGTGTAATTGAGATTCAAAAATTACACCTGGTGTATACAAACTGAAAATTAAAACCAAAGGAAATATCTCATTTTTGAGATTAAATTCTCCGCCATGATCGTGATTATGGTCATGGTTATGATTCTCATCATGATGCTCATGAGAATCATTATGATGGTGATGATTATGATTCTCGCGATCGTCATGTCCACAATTACAACAATGGTCAGATTCTGAATGTATTTTCGGCTTCATTACGTTCAAAAAAGTAATTTATTAGATATATGAGTTCTCGTTCAAATGTAATAAAAAAAAGCAGTTTTTACAAGTTTAAAATTTAAGAATGAGAATCTATATCAATCAGAAAATTGAGTTGATAGTTGAAATTTTCCCCTAATTTTTAGTGATAGTTAAGATTTATAGCCTTACGAATGTAGTTAAATTTATCAGTGTTTCATATAATTATGAGAAGATTATGAAAAACTGAGAGTATTAACGAATGCCTTTTCCCGAAAATCAGGACAGGAAGCCCAGTTTACCTGAGGTTCATCGCAGTATAGCGATTCCTAACACCAAAAACATCTGGCGCAAGATGTTGGCTTATGCAGGCCCAGGATATCTTGTGTCAGTAGGATATATGGACCCTGGTAATTGGGCGACTGACTTGGCTGGGGGTGCTAAATTCGGTTATGCATTACTAACAGTAATCATGCTTTCCAATTTGATGGCGATTTTAATGCAATCGCTGTGTGTGCGGTTGGGGGTAGCAACAGGGCGAGATTTAGCACAAGCTTGTCGGGACTACTTCAGTCCGCGTGTGAACTTTTGCTTATGGGTACTTTGTGAAATAGCGATCGCAGCTTGCGACTTAGCGGAAGTTTTGGGGAGTGCGATCGCACTGCAACTTCTTTTTGGCATTCCCCTGAGTTGGGGCGTATGTATAACGGCGCTAGATGTAATTGTACTGCTGCTGCTACAACGCAAAGGTTTTCGTTATACAGAAGCTTTGGTAATCATGTTAGTAGCAACTGTTGGACTCTGCTTTCTAGCAGAAATCATCTTTTCGCGCCCTAACTTTGGGGGTATTTTATTAGGTTATGTTCCCAGAATAGAAATTGTACAGAATCCAGAAATGCTCTACATTGCCATTGGCATTTTAGGGGCAACAGTAATGCCACACAACTTATATCTACACTCATCAATTGTGCAGACGAGAAATTGGGAAGCAACGTCTGAAAAGAAATGGGAAGCCATTAATTTCAGCACAATTGATTCAACAGTAGCTTTATTTTTCGCATTATTTATCAACTCAGCAATTTTGATTGTGTCTGCTGCCACTTTCCATTTTTCTGGTTATCACGATGTAGCAGAAATTCAAGATGCTTATAAATTACTCTCTCCCGTATTGGGTGTGAATGCAGCAAGTGCAATTTTTGCTTTAGCATTACTAGCTTCTGGGCAAAGTTCAACCCTCACTGCAACCTTAGCAGGGCAAATTGTCATGGAAGGATTTCTCAATTTGCGCTTAAAACCTTGGTTGCGTCGGTTGATTACTAGACTAATTGCGATTATCCCGGCATTAATTGCAATTATATTTTTTGGTGAAAAAAGTACAAGCAGTTTACTAATTTTTAGTCAAGTTATTTTGAGTTTACAACTATCATTTGCAGTTGTGCCTTTGGTAATTTTTACAAGTAACCGCCGCTTAATGGGTGAGTTTGTTAATCCTTTATGGTTGAAGATTTTATCCTGGCTAGTAGCGATTGTTATTGGTAGCTTAAATGTTTGGCTACTATTGCAAACTATTTCCGCGTTGCTGTACTGAAAAATTAGATCCCCGACTTCTTCCAAGAAGTCGGGGATCTCGCCAGTTAGAATGGTGACATGAGTCCAACCGCTATTAACTGTGCAAAGCCAAGTTCCGTTTTAGTTGCAATCCTATTAACAAGCCGACAATCACAAAAGCTGTCATGTAAGCCAAACTAATGAACCGCACTGAGAACGGCGGTGCAACTCCTTCCACATCTATTTGTTTTTGTACTTGAAACGGCGTAAATTGCCGGGAAGCATTGGGTTGAGGCGCAATTTCCACCTCTAATTTGTGGGGTGCGCCATCAAAAAATTGTTGTTCCCAGGCAAATTGTCCTGTGGAATTGGGAACATCTTTGTGTGCAAAAGCAACCCATCCATCCTCAAGCTGGGTGGTTTTAATATTTAAGAGTACGTCTTGAACTGGCTGATTTGTTTTTTCGTCGATGATTTTTACTTGTAAAGCAGCAGGTTTCCCGACGGTGGCGCTATCATCTCCCAACAATTGTGCCTGTAAACCCTGTTGGCGAACAATGCCAGAGTTATCAACTTGCGTTGCGGTTGCCGATCCATGATGGTGATGATCGTGGTTATGTGCGTGCCCTGAACTCTCTGATTGGGCAACTTCCGCACTAATATTGACGAATAGTAGAGCTGCGATCGCAACTACAATTAACCCACTCAATAATAATCGCACTCGCTGCGGTGCCATTTCTCCTGGTGCGATCGCACCTCGTCCGCCAATTACCCAACCACCACCTAGTCCAACGAGTAACAAAAATACAGCAAGAATTGCAAAATTACGATATTTTACCCAATTCTCTGCCACTGGTAATGTCAGGGTTTGCTCAATTGGAGTAAAGGCATTAGCTACTACTGGGGTAACATTCACTTTGAGTTGGTAATTTCCCCGAATTGGCAGCATTTGTTGGAATTCTAGCTGGCCTTTAGGGGCGATAGTTTCTATATCTAGTAGCTTGGTTCCTTCCACTACGGGAAAATCTGTTGTGAACCAAGGGGTTGCAGGTGGCGTGAAAATTTGCAGGCTAAATTTAGCGTTTTCTAATGCTTTACCTGTGGAATCTTGTGCTTGCAGCGCTAATTTTACCGGAGATTGGGGCGTACTGGCTTCAGCTTCAAAAGGTATTATGTGACTTGATGGCGTAGGGCTAATTAGTCGTACACTCGGTTGCGGCGACTGGGAGAAGCCCTTAAAACTATAAAAAACTACACTCATCATACAAATTGCACTGATGAGTGTATAAAGCTTAAATTTCGACATTGTGACTATGGATTTCTACAGTACTCAAGGAGCTTATTAAACTTGATTGACCCAGCGTGCAAGTTTTCATGTACTGTATTGTTCGGTCGATAGTGGGAAATCTTGAGCGCTGGATCGTCATGCAGCCGATCCCCCCACTCCCAGCAGGAATGGGGGTTGAAAAACAGTTGCTAACTGTTTAGTGGCAAGGAACCAGTAAAGTGTGGTGACGGGGATTGTGTACGCGATCGTGAACTGCTGGATAAGTCGTAAAATAAACAGTCCAGAGTGTCAACGAACATAGCGAAACGAAAAGTGTTGCCTGTACAGGCTTTGATAAAGTCAAGCTTGCCGTCTTTTGCAACACTGAAGGATGAGTCTGAGTAGTCATCATATACCTCGCATGAATTTAGAACAGTTAACGCATCGGCGGGCATTCCGGCTAGGGCTTGCTTTAGCAACTGTTTTCTTTGTGAAACTCGAATTCATACCCAAGTTTTCCCATTACCTTTAGCGGCTGTTCTCCACTAAAACCGATTATTACGCAAATAACACAATATCTTAGTTTTTCCTAGCGTGCCACTCTGTATTTTTATGCAAAAGCATTGAGCATAGATATGGTAGTTTACACTACTCTTCTGCTGTAGAAGACTTAACCAGAGTATTCCTCAGTGTAATTTAAGTAATAAAACGTATATATATTTGTTACTTTTAAAACTTATTTTTCAGTATCTAAAATTATTTTATTATTTTCCGGATAATTTGTGTTGGCATTATTATTTATTTCTAGTGACATTATATTTACTCTTAATCGGAAAAAACTAGTGTTAGGAAAGTCAACTAAAGAACACACAGTATAACTAAAAAATACTTTTTAAAGTTATAAAATATACTCGTATATTTATTTTATAACCTCTATTTTTTTGATAAGAGTAAACTTGTAAATATCTCTTTTTCTTTGCAGCCAAGGGGTTTGGGAGTTTACGTTTGAGATAATTTGATGTTGAGCAGAATACTTTTTCGGCAACCTCTAGCACAGATAATCTAACATGGTACTAGACACCACAATCATTAATGGTAGAGGTATCGATGGACGCTTTAGTGGAAACCTTAGACACAAAATTGCGTCAGTGGCAGCCTGATGTTGCTGAACAGGTACGACAATATGTAGCAGCAATTATTGAAATGGCAGACCAAGATGCGCTAGATATTCTCGTTTCAAAGGATGTTGAGCAAGAAGCTTTGGAATACTCAGATAAATCGGAAAACTAGCGCTGATACAGAAAAAGATTTGCAGGATCGGATAAGCTAGCCAAAGCAGTTTTCATCCTCAAAACCATGACCGCAAGTAGCCCGACAATTTTAGCCCTAGACTTTGATGGAGTGATTTGCGATGGATTAATTGAATATTTTGAGGTAGCATGGCGCACCTATTGTCAACTTTGGTCGCCTGCTAACAATACACCCACCGATAATTTAGCTTCGAGATTTTATCGGCTGCGGCCTGTTATTGAAACAGGTTGGGAAATGCCAGTTTTAATCAAAGCTTTGGTAGATGGGATTTCTGACGAAAAGATTCTTCATGAATGGGTAACTATTGCCCCACAAATTTTGTTAGACCACAAGCTACAAGCACGAGAAATTGCTGCAAACCTAGATAATTTGCGAGATAAATGGATAGCTACAGATTTAGATGGATGGTTAAGTCTGCATAGATTTTATCCAGGTGTGATAGGCAAAATCAAAGCAATTGTTGCCAGTACTGTCAATTTATACATCGTTACAACCAAAGAAGGGCGCTTTGTTCAGCAACTATTGCAACAAGAAGGTGTAGATTTACCACCAAAAGCGATTTTTGGGAAAGAAGAAAAGCGTCCTAAATATGAAATCCTGCGAGAATTAATCCAGACAGCAGCGCAAAAACCAGTGAGTCTCTGGTTTGTGGAAGATAGACTCAAAACATTGCAGTTAGTTCAACAGCAACCAGACCTTACAGATGTGAAACTATTCCTAGGAGACTGGGGCTATAATACCCAACACGATCGGGAAACTGCCCAAAATAACCAGCAAATTCAGCTATTATCACTTTCTCAATTTGCTCAAGATTTTTCTGTTTGGTATTAAACAGCTAAAGCTTACCATTGAAGTCAGCTTGTCTAAACGCAAAAATATCATACTCTTAGAGCTAACCCTTGTATCGCGAGGGTTTTTGTATATTCAATTTTTCGTTTAAAATTAAATCTAAAATCCTATGCTTGACCTCACAAAACTAGCGCGGCAAATGCAAGGTTTAAGCCAGCATCTTACTGTAGAAGCTGCTGCGAGTCGCCAGCGTTTAGAATTAGCGCAACAACATCTCAAAAATGCTTACGCATCTCAAAAAGATTTAATCGACCGTCAGGAAAAATGGCGCGATCGCATTCTCTTTGCTAATGCTACACCCATTGAACCCCTAGAAACTTGCATTGATATCCCAGTTCCCCCGAAAATTCATACTGTCATTGCCACAGATGGTTCCCAAATTGCGCCTAACCACCACGAAATTGCTTACTGCTATTTGCTAAATATTGGCAGAGTCGTCTTACACTACGGACAAAACCTCCACCCACTCCTAGATAGTTTGCCAGAAGTATTTTACCGCCCAGAAGATTTATATATGTCTCGGCAGTGGGGAATTAGAACTGAGGAATGGATGGGTTATCGCCGTACTGCTAGTGAAGCAATGGTGTTAGCAGAACTAGCTTGTGCTGTGAAAACAGAAGCGCCAACCCTAGCAATGGTAGATGGTTCCTTAATTTACTGGTTTTTGGAACAGTTGCCGATTGATGCCCGCGATCGCATCTTACCACCCATTTTGGAGGCTTGGCAGCAGATGCGTGATGCGCAAATTCCCCTAATGGGTTATCTTAGTGCCTCTCGTAATGTCGAAGGCATGAACTTTTTACGCTTGTTAGCTTGTCCTCATCCAGTACCCGACTGTATAAGTTATTGCCCTAATCAATTAGAAAAAGTGCCTTGTAAAATCTTTGAACCTTTGCGCGATACTTCCCTTTGGGCAACTCAACTCAAACCAGGACAGCGCGGCCCATTGTGGCGCAGCAATGCTAGGATTTTAGATTTGTATGAAGGACAAACTATCTACTTTTGCTATATCCATGTAGGCACCGAAATTGCACGGATAGAAGTTCCACAATGGGTAGCAGAAAATACAGCTATGTTTGACCAAGCCCTAGGACTGATGCTGGCACAGGTGCAAAAAGGATATGGTTATCCAGTAGCGATCGCAGAAGCACATAATCAGGCAGTAGTGCGTGGTGGCGATAAAGCACGCTTTTTTGCGCTCTTAGAAAAGCAAATGATTAGAGCCGGTTTGAAAAATGTCGGAACTTCTTACAAAGAAGCTAGAAAGCGAGGAAGTATCGCATAATTACGGACACAACAATATTTATGATTAGAAAGTTACCGAATTTTCCACAGTATTGTTGATTAAATTAATACAGTTCAACATTCAATAACTGAATAAAAATTCAGCTAAGACTTATTTTGCTAGGTTGATATAGTTAAACGTGTGAAACGGCTAATTTCGCTATTAGTTGGCCTTGAAGATTAACTGCGATCGCTTTATTTAAAGTTACATTTATTGAGTATGTACTTTCCGCTATCAAAGCTTGGAACTCTTGCCAATTCAAGCTAAAGCTATATTGCTTAATACTTCTTATTTTAAATTTCCCACGTTTAACGTTTACTTTTTAGTTTTTCAGGGAAATCTATATATATGTAATGGAACATTGGTTGAAAAGCCAGCTAGTCCATTTTAAATCCAAAATCAAAATTATTGTGTGATTGGTAGTATAAGCAATTTTCTCATAAATAAGGCTGGTGAAGCTCTAAAAAAATATTAACTCCTCATGTATGAATAATTGCAAATTTTATAATCTCAATACAGAGAATTTAAAAATGATAAGACAATCAGAAGAACAATACTCACGATTTTTTTCACTTTCCTTAGATTTACTTTGTATTGCTGGCTGTGATGGCTATTTTAAGCAGTTAAACCCAGCTTGGATAAAAACTCTAGGCTGGTCATATCAAGAGCTATTAAGCAAACCATTTATTGACTTTATTCACCCAGAAGACCGCGAAAATACTACTTTAGTAGCTCAAAAACTTGTTAGTTCTGGAGACGTTATTTCCTTTGAAAATCGCTATATCTGTGCTGACAGTTCTTACAAATGGTTGTCATGGAATGCAACTTATTTCGATAAAGAAAATCTGATTTATGCCGTAGCTCGTGATATTACGCTTAATAAAGAAAATGAAATAAGATTAAAAAGTTCTATTCAAGAATTAGAAACTCTAAAGTTTGCATTAAATGCTCATTCACTCGTAGCAATTACTAATAAGAAAGGGCAAATAACTTATGCTAATGACAAATTTTGCGAGGTTTCTAAATACTCGAAAGATGAACTGTTAGGTCAAGACCATCGGATTATCAATTCTGGTTATCATCCCAAAGAAGTTTTTGAGCAATTATGGAGAACTATTACTCAAGGAAAAATTTGGCGAGGAGAACTTAAAAATAAAGCCAAGGATGGCTCTTTTTATTGGGTAGACACTCTGATAGTACCAACATTGTCACCCGAAGGGAAACCAGAACAATATGTAGCGATTCGTACAGATATTACTCAGCGTAAGCTTTCCGAGTTAGCTATTTTAGAGCGATCGCGCCTATCTTTATTAAGTGCAGAAGTTAGTTTAGCTTTATCTCAAAGCGGTACGCTTGTAGAAATTATTCAACACTGTACAAATACTATATCGCAATATCTTGATGTTGCCTTTGTCGGTATCTGGACTTGCGATCAACAGAACACAAACCTTCAATTCCAAGCAGGTGTTAATTGTACAGATACTCAGTGTAATACCTTAAGCACTATTCAAGATTTTCCTAATCAGATGGTTGTAGTTAATAAAGTTATTGACATAATCACAAACAACCATCAACCTATTGTCAATCAAGAAATTAAAACTAATTATCAAGAGAGAATTCTTGATACTACATTTTCTATATTGAATTTTTCTGCTTATCCTTTGATAGTAGAACAAGAATTGATTGGCATAATAGCCTTATTTTACAAGCAAGTTTTGACCGAAGCAACTCATAATTTATTAAATTGGATTGCTAATAATATTGCTGTGGCTATTGACAGAATTTGGGCTAGAGAACAACTACTCAGCCGTCGGGAAGCCTTACTGCTAAGTTTAGCCAGCCAAATCCGTAGTTCTTTGGAACTCGATACTATTTTGGAAACTGCTGTCAATGAAATCCGTAGCT
This sequence comes from Aulosira sp. ZfuVER01, assembly GCA_034530615.2. Lineage (GTDB taxonomy): Bacteria > Cyanobacteriota > Cyanobacteriia > Cyanobacteriales > Nostocaceae > Aulosira. The sequence continues at coordinate 52,507 of JAVRCV020000009.1, read as the reverse complement.
TATTGCAAATTGACCGTTGCTACTTTCTGCGCTACTTACCGTATTCTTCTCAAGCAAGTTTGACTATTACTCATGAAGCGCGTCAGCCTGACTTACCCTCTATGTTAGGTATCATACCGCTACAAAAATGTACATTTTTAGCACAAACTTTGCTTAATCAAGAGCTATTTTGCATCCACAATATTTATAGTGATTTCGATCAAAATATGCAAGAACTCTTAACTGAGTTTGGCATTACTTCTCAACTGCTGCTACCAGTTAAAAGTCATTCTGGAGAGTTAGGAGCAATTGTTTGTAGCCATTGTAGTGGTGAACGTGTATGGAGTAAAAGTGAAATTGGATTACTACAAGCTGTTACAGATCAACTAGCAATTGCCATCGACCATGCACAACTATATACTCAAAGTCGCACTGCTACCTTAGCAGCTCAAACTCATGCAGAAAAACTCACCGAAGCATTACATAAATTACAAGAAACCCAATCTCAACTAATTCAACAAGAAAAAATGTCTAGTTTAGGACAGTTAGTGGCTGGGGTGGCTCATGAAATTAATAATCCAATTAATTTTATTCATGGTAATCTATCTCCTGCTGACGAATATGTTCAGGATTTGCTAGAGCTACTAAAACTTTATCAATACCATTATCCCCATCCTGATGCAGAAATTCAGAATTTCTCGGAAACAATAGACTTAGAATTTATTGTTGATGACCTGTCAAAACTTCTTTCTTCTATGAAAATTGGCACTAATCGTATTCGTGAGATTGTTCTGAGTTTACGAAACTTCTCACGCTTAGATGAAGCAGATATGAAAGCTGTCGATATTCATGAAGGTATTGACAGTACACTACTAATTTTACAAAATCGATTGAAAGCCAAACCAGAATGTGCAGGAATTGAAATTATTAAAGAGTATGGTAACTTACCTTTAGTAGAATGCTATCCAGGGCAAATCAATCAGGTATTTATGAATATTATTAATAATGCTATCGATGCCCTTGAAAATCACAATATTCAGCATTGGCAAAAAGATAATTGCATAACTCCCAGTCAGATTATAATTCATACCGAACTTGCCAACCAGAATCGTGTAATAGTGAGAATTGCTGATAATGGCCCAGGACTAACACAAGAGATAAAAGGGAAACTATTTGACCCATTTTTTACGACTAAGCCTGTAGGTAAAGGGACAGGACTGGGTTTATCGATTAGCTACCAAATTGTTGTAGAGAAACATCATGGAGTTCTCAGGTGTGAGTCAGAATTAGGGAAAGGAACAGAGTTTTGGATTGAAATTCCTTTGCAACAGGAGGAAAAGCAGGTTTTGTCTCCAAGTGATTCACTCGTGCAGATAGCTTGATTCTGAAACCAAGAGGTGTCATTAGAGTTTGCTTCTTTATTTCATCAGGTAAGATCAATCTAATATCTTGACAACTTAGGGTGGAATTTGGTATTACAAGAACATTGGTGATGAAACTCGCCTTCTGAAATAACCAGAGAACCGCCCCTGTGGCTGATAGTTTCTAGTTCAATACTGCAATTAACCTGCTGTAAACAAGTAGGTAGTAAGAGCTAAAAACTATTAGTCAGGTTGGAGTGGATAAAATGGGCGGAATTTTTTTTGCAATTTTCAAAAAAAGCTTCAGAATAATCAAGCTGCGGTTTTTAGAAACTACCGAAACAGCTTTAGCCTGTAATCCTTGGATAGTACTAATAATTAAGGCGATCGCCTGTGGTGTTGAGCTGAGTAAGAGCGGTATAAGCTTTTGCGATCGTGTGATGAGCGAAGCCCCGCAGTTGGCGATCGCAGTTTGCTCTTTTGATAGCAGTAAAATAGCTGCTGACTCAGCCAATCATTACCGGATTTTGTTGGCTTACTTGCCAGTTATACTCAAACAAAATTTAAATATTACCAAACTCAGAGTAGCAAAATTTAAGACAATTCCATCAATAGTAAGTATTGCTACTCAAAAAGCTACATTTTTTAATGTAACTAATTCTTCTACTAATTTTTTAATTTTTAAATTTATTACTAAACTTCTTTTAAACTCAAAAAAGCTCAATTTGATTGAGATAATTCTGGCTCGTTATAGACCGCAAATATTTACATAAAAATCTGAATTTTTTGCAGATTTTTTGATCTTAAACAACTTCTACCAAAATTTTTTAATACAAACCAGCAAGAAATAACAGCAATTTGGATATGAATAAATTACGCCATTTAGAACAATTAATTGCCTTACCCCAACTCAGCAAGTGGTTCATTATCTCCTTGGTTGTTGGTATTCTTTCTGGCATAGGTTCTGCTGCTCTTTTGGCATCCTTGGAATGGTCAACCGATTGGAGAGAATCACATCTTTGGATAATTTCACTATTACCTTTAGGCGGTTTTTTAAGTGGTTGGATTTATCATCAGTTTGGCAAAAGTGTAGAGGCAGGAAACAATCTTTTACTGGAAGAAATCCACAATCCTAAAGATATTATTCCTTTGCGGATGGCTCCTTTAGTTTTGTTTGGCACAGACCTAACTCATTTCTTTGGAGGTTCCGCCGGTCGTGAAGGTACAGCCCTACAAATAGCAGCTTCACTGGCAGATAGATTGACAAAGATATTCCACTTTAAACACGCAGATCGACGCATTATATTAATGGCAGGTTTAAGTGGAGGATTCGCTTCAGTTTTCGGAACTCCCTTAGCAGGAACCATCTTTGGTTTAGAAGTTTTAGCTATTGGGACAATCCAACATGATGCACTGTTTCCTTGTTTAATTGCCGCAGTCGTAGGCGATCGCGTTACCTTAATGTTAGGTTTGCATCATACAGCGTATCGTCATGCCCCCGTTATCCCCACAATCACCTTCATGGGGCTGATTTCGGCAATTGTTGCTGGTGCAATTTTTGGCATTGTAGCGATGATTTTTGCCAAACTAACTCATAAAATTAGCCACATTTTTAAAGAAAAAATCTCCTATCCTCCTTTACGCCCCGCCATTGGTGGAGTGATTGTGGCATTGGCTGTTTGGGCAGTCGGAACTACAAAATACATTGGACTGGGTATTCCCACAATTGTTGATGCTTTTAATACTCAGTTACCACCTTGGGATTTTGCTACCAAAATAGCTTTTACTGCTTTGACTTTAGGAGCAGGTTTTAAAGGAGGAGAAGTAACTCCTCTATTTTATATTGGTGCAACATTAGGTAATGCTTTGTCTTTAATATTGGCTCTACCTGCACCACTACTTGCAGGTATGGGGTTTGTTGCTGTCTTTGGTGGTGCAGCCAATACTCCTATCGCCTCAACTTTGATGGGAATTGAACTGTTTGGATTAGAATCGGGAGTTTTTATTGGTATTGCTTGTGTAGCCAGCTATGTTTTTTCTGGGCACGCGGGTATTTATAAAGCACAACGCATTGGCTCAGGCAAATACCATTTCATGCCTGTGCAAGAAGGACGAAGTTTAGCCACCCAATCCCTAGAAGCTGCTCGGACTGTAGAAAAAAAGATTGAAAAACAAATTCATTTATTCAACGACCTGCATTTTTGGGGATTTGTACACCAAGGGGAAGAAATTGAAATGCACAATTTGACGGTTTTACGTTTGTATTTTCACTCTGGATCTCGTGTACCTAAAAAAACATTTTGGCAAAAATTAACAGCACCATCTTTAACTTATTATTTAGCTGCCCGTGCTAAAGAATTTGGCATTGAACAAGTTATAGTATACCAAGTTTCAGTGGGATTTTTGAAAGGAGATGATTTGCACCATGACCATCACGAATTTTCTCCTCACAAACTCCCTCAATGTCTGGAATTAATTGACCAAGAAGATAAGCTGCGAAGTTTTTTAGATGAGCATAGTGATGAACTAAAACAAGTAAGAGTTCTTTTATTAAGATGCGAGGAATTAATACCATGATGAAGATACATGGGAGCATCCCAAATGTGTAAAAACATATTTTGTCATTGCGAGCGTAATGAAATGAAGCGTTCGCAATGACTAGTTTTAATTTGATAAATTTCCAAAATTGGAATGCTCCCGGATACAGTGAAAGTGGTTCATCATGCACCTATAAATATTCCTCAAGTCTAAAGCTTATTTATCTTGATTAGTCATGATTCTTTTTTAAGAATAAAAAATTCGGCTAACGCATTCCCTAACAATAGGCTAATCAGGGCGAAAAAAGAACTACTAAGGTAGTAAACCAAACCCATTTCTAAGCTGCTTTCTTGGAGCAACTTAGCTGCATCTAACTCATAAGTTGAGAAAGTAGTGTAAGACCCTAAAAAACCTGTGGTCACTAATAGACTTATGTAAGAGTCCTAAATTTTTAAAGCACCATGTTTTTTGTTTGATAAATTAACAACGCTGCAACTGTGTTAATAACACCACAATTTCATCAATTGCTTGCCTTATATTGCTTGCTGGCTGTTCGCTTTGATTTACCATAATACTAAAAATTAATGGTTCATATTTAGTCCCGTTCACATATCCAGTTAGGGAAACTGCACCAGTCAATGTACCTGTTTTTGCTTGCACAATCCCCTCAGCCGGAGTGTTGCGAAAACGATTTTTCAAAGTACCGCTTTTCCCTGCAATTGGTAAGGATGCGCGATAAATAGCTGCGGCGGGTGTTTTTGCCATTAAGCGCAAAGTTTGTACTAAACCTTCTGGAGATACTAGGTTACGACGTGATAACCCAGAACCATCTACTAAAAAGTAAGTCGTTGGATCAACTCCTAATTGAGTTAAACTCATCTTCAAAACTTCTAACCCAATATCAGCAGTATTTTTATTCTGCTCTTTTGGTTGTTGAGGTTTTTTAACAGCTAATGCTCTCAGTAGCGCTTCAGCATAAAGATTATTACTATTTTGCAGAGTCTCCATCAACAATTCCGATAATGGAGGTGAATCTATAGCAGCTATTTCTTGTTGATTAGTCCCACCATTTAATACGAATGTTTGTCCTAAAGTAATTTTTTGCGTTGCTAAAGCAGTACGCAAGTGACGCAAAAAGTAATAGTTAGGGTCAACTACAGGTAAGGTTACTAAATAAGGTTCAGATTTCTCTACTAGTTGCCCTTGAATTCGCAAAACTGTTCCTGTTAAATCGCGGGTAACGTTGATGTAGCTTGGTTGATTTTTGCTAACTGTCGTTGATTGATTAATTATCCGCCACTTTCCCGCCTCGTTGGCATCATTCCACGCAATTTGTAAAGGTTTACCTATAGTTTGTGGTACAAGCTTGAAGTCAAAAACATTTTGATTCAAAATAAAACTGCCAACGGGTGCGCCATAATCTGACTGCACATCTTCCCATTCCCATGTCGAGTTAACTGTATCGCCTTGAATATAACTATCATCGACAATCAATTGTTTAATTTGGGTAATGCCTTTCTGTTGCAATTGCTGTGCTAATGCTTGCAATTGAGTATCACTTAAGCTGGGATCTCCTCTACCAACAACGCGCAAAACTCCATTGGGGTTCTGATAAATAGAGGTACGAATGCGAAAATTTTCTCCTAACTGCTGCAATGCAGCAGCTGTGGTTAGTAGTTTTGTATTAGAAGCTGGAGTAAAGTATTTGTTAGCATCCCGACTGTAAAGAGTTGAGCCAGATGACAGAGGTTGGACTAATATTCCCCAGCGCACGCGATTGAATAGAGGCCGATTGATGACAGCATCTATAGATGTTCCCAGTTGGGCAGGGCAAATTGCTTTTGTGGTAGTGGCGGGTGCTACTGGTGTTGGTACCTGTGCTTTAGCTGCTTGCTGGGTAAGACTAATATGGCTACCAAGAAACAATAGCATCAAACTAAGGGTAATTCTTTGAGTCATCACATAGTGTTAAAAACTACTTGATGATAATAACTCGCGGTTGGGCTTTTTGAGTTTTGAATAACCAGAATGGTATAGTTAGAATCCCTCAACTAGGGCAATTTATAACTAGCAACACGCATAGTCAACTGACCTTCCTGGGGATTATGGCTAAATACAAATGCACCTTCTTCCTTTTCACCATGAGATAAAAAGTCAATTTGTTGTTCCCCTGTTTCCGCAACTTTACCGTCAATCTTTAACTCAGCCATTATTTGCACTGATTCAGCTGTATCTCCACCCTTATTAACAACTTCAAAGGGAACATAAAATTGTCCATCAATTTCCCGAATTGTTTGTTTGTTGCTAACTGATACAATGGGAGGTTGATTTTTGTTGGTTAGCCAAGTGTATCCTACTAAACTAACGATCGCTGCTAGGATGAATGAAGCAGCACTGAATGTCACCCATTCAGCAAGCGATCGCTCTTGATTTTGGTTTTCTGTATTATTCATATCGCTAACCTCCCAGCTGCACCACCAATCGTTGCAGGTAATCCCAGCATTAAGGTGTGATCCAACCACATAGTCCAAGGGTCGCTAAGAGTCAGTTTTTGAAAGAACCATAGCATCATTGCGGCTGCTAGCAGTGACACTAAGTAGGACATAATAGTTTCGCTGGATGGTCGTTGAAAAATTCCTTTTTGCTGTCTGCGTTTTTGCTGATCTGAAAAGCCTGCCTGAAATACTATCCCATAGGAAATGATTAAAGATGTGGCAATAATTCCTAATTGCCAAGCAGGCGAAACCGTGGCTGCTAGCATGGGAATTTCATCTGTAGGGGCGATGTTAAATGCAATTACAGTCGCACCAATCACAGTTGCACCTAAATCAGCAAAGGTGGCGTCTAACTCACTGCGTCGTTTACTTTGTCCTTGGGGATTGTCAGTATCTCCCAGAAATTGATTGGCTAATGCTACACCGAGTGTAAAGGGTACACTTTCAAAGATGATTTTGCCCAAGGCTTCTTTGAGTGGAGAGTCAAGTGTCAGTTCTTGTAGTAAAAACAGCACAAAGCTAGAGCAAGCTAGCCCAATTGCGATCGCTTCTACAGTATCTGTTGCAGCTTCATAAGGTCGCTTCTGATGTCTGCGTTTGCGAAAGCCTTCCGTCTTATTGAGTAAGAATACTCCAATAAACATCAAGGCGATCGCCAACATCATTAGTTGTGGTTTGGCCAGTGACCCAATCCACCATACTTCCATTGTGTATAACAACGGAATCCCAAATAGAAACCCTCCACACGCACCCCGGATAATGTCATTAATTTCACTTCTCCATTGATTTTTATGGCGTTTTTTGAACACTCCTCTACTATCCTTATGATATTTAAATAACTATTTCATCTCTGACGCTTTATATTTTGGTAATTTCCATATTATCTATGAATTTAAATTTAATTTAACATCTATCTCAAGTAGATAATTATTCAGCGAAACAAACTATCTCATGATAGATACCAAATATTAAATATTGCAGTAGATTGTTTCTGTGAATCAATGATTAAACCAAGTAAAAATAAGATTAAAAACCTATGAGTATTGAAAAAAGAGTAGAAGCAACTGCAAAAAATATTGAAGGAAAGCTGCAAGAAGTCATCGGTGAAGTAACTGGCAATCCGGCAGATAAGGCTGAAGGTAAAGCCAAGCAAGCTGAAGCCCAAGTTATCCACACTACCGAAAACATTAAAGATGAACTCAAAAAAGCTTTAGATTAGTTCTGTAAATCAAATCCTTGGGTGCGATTTTTAATTTTAGAACTCCACTTCCAAAGAGAAGTGGAGTTCTTTTGATTTATTAAATAAAAGGTTAGATTAAAAGCTAACCATGAATCTGATTCTACTTAACTAATAGCTGCTACGACCAGTAATTAAGCCCCATAAGAAAATAGCAATTATGGCACCAATTACAGCAATAATCAAGCTAGGAATACTGAGAGTTCCAGCAGCAAATGTTGCTCCGCCTTTACCTAAAATAGAAACTAAACTTCCTCCAATTAAAGCACCAATTATACCTAAAACCATTGTTGCAATAATTCCGCCACCCTGACGACCAGGGTAAATAGCTTTAGCTATAGCTCCGGCAATAATACCTAAAACTATCCAAGCAAGAAGATTCATAATTTTCTATTAAAAACTTAAAATCTAGTTTAATTCTTGCCGGCGATATAGCCTTCTATCGTAGGAGATAAGTATAAAATGTTAAGAAAAATTATTGTTAATTTCGCTTCAAAAACAAATATTTAAACGCAGGCAATGTCTAATCTAGACAATTTGCAGATAAGAATTACTTGGAATAATTTATACAAATTTAAAAAAAGAAGACGACAGATACGCACGCAACTTTTCCAAACGAATTTGGAATTGGTATTATCTACTAAAAGATTAGCCAAGTGTAATAAAAGCTACTAAGGTATATGTTAATTTCTCGGCTTTGAAGTTTGATAAATAAAATGCTTTAATGGGTAACTTCTTAGCCAATAACAATTTCCATGACCGACTTGGAACGCTATCTTTTTGACTTACAAGGATTCTTAGTTATTGAGAATGCGCTTAACAGTGACCAGATTGCAGCCCTTCAAGCACTATTAGATCGGCAAATTGCACGCCAAGATAATCCAGAAGCACCATTCTTACGCTTCGATGATTTGTTACCTTGGGGTCAGCCTTTCCGAGAATTGATTGATAATCGAGCGATCGCTCCCTATCTATCTGAGTTGCTAGGAAAGCAATTTCGCTTAGATCATGACTATGTTCACATTATTCGTCAAGGTCTGGGCCCGATTGGTTGTCACTTACATGGGGGTGGAACTCCCTACGATCCCTGCCAGTACTATCTTTTCAACAATGGTAAAATCTACAACGGATTAACTGCTGTTGCTTACGAGCTAAATGATGTACATCCTGGCGAAGGTGGATTTGCTTGCATCCCTGGAAGTCATAAAAGTAATCTACCTTTACCAGAACAATGGCGAAATCTGCAATCTCCTAGTGCTTGCGTACAGGCTGTTACTCTTAAGGCTGGTAGCGCCATTATTTTTACTGAGGCTTTAACTCACGGTACTCTTCCTTGGCGGGGAACACATGAGCGCCGGACACTTTTTTATAAGTATTCTCCCTATCCCTCGGCATGGTCAAGAAACTCATATAATGCCAATGATTACCCTGATTTGACTACATCTCAGAAACAAATTTTGAGCAAGCCTGGTGTTTATCCTTAGAATTAGGGAAAATTTAGTCTGGATTTTAGATTAACAGCGATCTGTTAAATGTAGATTACACAGAGTTTTTGCGGAAACGAGGAGCTTTCACTAGAGTTTTTTTATCGTGAAATTTGGGGTCAGTATGATTGAGTAACATCGGGAGAATGATTATTTCCCAAGGCTTTATCTGCGGATAAGGATATATTTATTAGCCAATAGAAAAGTTGGCTTTTTTTATTGATATAAATAATTTTTTAGAAAATATTTTGCCATTAATTATACTCAGGTTTTTTCTCAAGAGAAATAGAATTTCTACTGATATTTTTCTAGATAAAACATAAATATATTATGTAATTATCCTGTAGTAGAGTCTATATGATTTAGCTAATATGTAATTTGATCCAACACTTAATGATATAGCATTGATGGTTGTTTTTTTAGATGAAAACTATAAAAATAATGGCTATCCAATATTTGTCATTAAATTAGTTTTAATATTTTAAATCCAATTAATATTCTATTTTAGCTCAATTTTAAAACTATTTAAAAATAATATTTGGTATAACAAACAAAATTCATACATGGTAGAAACACAAGAGACGCAAATTTTAATAGTTGATGATAGTCCTACAAATGCAACGGCTTTATTAGCAATTTTACAACAAGCTGGGTTTAGTGTTGTGATTGCTAATAGTGGTGAAAGCGCATTAAAGAAAGTAAAGGAAAATCCACCCAATCTAATTTTATTAGATGTAATGCTACCAGAGATGGATGGTTTTGAAATATGTCTTCGCCTTAAAAAAATCAAAGAAGCTCAAGATATTCCAGTCATTTTTATGACAGCATTATCGAAAATAGAAGATAAGGTCAAAGGTTTGAGTATGGGTGCAGTCGATTATGTAACTAAACCCTTACAAAAAGAAGAGGTGATAGCGCGAGTTAATGTCCATCTCAAATTAAGTAACTTAAATAAGCAGTTAGAAGCACAAAGTCAAGAATTAAAAGGAACCCTAAAACAACTCCAAGAATCTCAACTTCAATTGATCCAAAATGAAAAAATGTCTACACTTGGACAATTAGTTGCCGGGGTTGCTCACGAAATTAATAATCCTGTTGGAGCAATAAGTGCTAATTCTATTTATGCAACGAGTTATGTTAGAGACTTAGTTGAGCATTTGCATCTTTATCAGCAAAAAGCGACTGATGAAGAAATCAGGAAACACGCACAAGATATAGAATTAGATTTTTTGATTGAAGATTTATCTAATATACTGACAACGATGCAAACAAGTGCTATCCGCATTAAAGACATTAGCGAATCATTTAGAATTTTTTCGCGTAATGACACAGAAGGCAAAGTTAATTTTGATATTCATGAAGGTATAGAAAGTACATTATTGATTATCAAGCATCGGCTGAAAAAAAATAACAAGCACCCAGAAATTCAGATAATCAAAGATTATGGCAAATTACCAATGATTAATTGTTTGCCTGGCCCTTTAAATCAAGTATTTATGAATTTATTAATCAATGCAGTCGATGCTTTGAGAGACTGTCATCACCAACATTTAGATAGTCAAAAGAAACCGCAAATTTATATAAAAACTACCTTAAATCAGGAAGGAACCCATGCCATAATTCATATCCGAGATAATGGTATAGGAATCCCTAAAGAAATTCAAGAAAAGATTTTTGGCTATGCTTTTACCACAAAACCTGTTGGTAAAGGAACTGGTTTAGGATTAGCCATTACCCGCCAAATAATTACTGAAAAGCATGGTGGATCTTTGGAAGTTAATTCTATACCAGGCGAAGGTGCAGAGTTCATAATTCATCTACCATTGTAATATTTTTAGATTTTCTATTATCAATAAAACTAATAAATAAAAATGCTACCATCCCTTGATTCAGTTTTAAAAACAACTAACTTAGCTCATTCACTACTTGATGTACCTGTAGAAGATCATCGCAGGCGCTTACTAAGTTTCCCTATAGGAACATTTGGAAATAGTTTGATACCGCTTGAACAAATTACAGAAATTATGCGGATATCCTTAGATGACATTTTGATTGTTCCCGAAACTCCAAGTAGTGTTTTAGGTGCTTATAACTGGCGAGGTGAAATGTTATGGTTAATCGATTTAGAGCATCTGATTGGTGGTACACCTCTGTTTGAGCAAGTGCCTCTATTACGGCAACCAATAGCTATTGTTTTACAAGTTGATAACTATTGTTTTGGTATGGTAGTTAAATCGGTCAATGAAATTGAACTTCACGATCTTCGGGGAATTTTACCTGCAAAGCTTGGTTCATTTCCAGCGCAGTTACTTCCTTTTATCACAGGATATTTACCAAAAGGTTCAACAGTTTTTAATCCCAAAGCAGTTGTGCAATTTTTTCTATAATGTTGATTTATTGAATATATCAATTGACCAGCATTTGCTGCTTATTTACAAGTAAAATCAACTAAATGAATTAGAAATATAAAAGGTTATTTCTGCTAATTCATGAAGTATTCCAGAGTGCCCTAATACAAAAAATATACTGAGGATTTTTTTATGAGTAATGAAATAGATTTAACTCCCAACAGTAATGTAAAACCTCAAAATAGAACACAGAAATCTTCGGCTTCTACAACTGAAAATAGAAAACAGACAGAAAGAACTGTGGAAGTTTCCCAGGCAAAACAGGTTCAAATTAAAGAAATTACCTCAGAAGATATGCTTGCTGTTTTAAATCAGCAAGTTACAGAAATTGCCCAACAAATACAACAAGCATCTTCAGTTACAGAACTTTATCAAATAGTAGTTAAGGCTATCCGTGAAGCTTTAGTAGCTGAACGTGTATTAATTTATCAATTTGATGGAGAAAGTTCTGGTGTTGTAGTTGCAGAGTCAGTGGCGCGGGGATATACACCTGCAATGCGGGATGAAATGCCAATTGTCGTATTTGGTTTTGAGCAAGTTACAGACTATGGTAATCAGTCTACAATTCGCTACGATGATTTAGAAACCGGGCCTCTCACTCCAGACCAACGCAAACTCTGGCAACAGTTTCAAATTCAGGCCAGTTTAAATATCTCTTTGTATCTTAATGGTAATGTTTGGGGAATATTAGCAGTTCAGCAATGCTCTAATCCGCGCAATTGGCAAGAGCAAGAAATTACTCTCCTCAATCAAGTTGTGCGTGATTTCTTGCTATGTTTGCAACCATTGCAATTTCAAATGTTGCTACAAGAACGCTCAGAGCAAGAGCAATTAGTGGCTCGGATTACGCAAAAAATTGGACAGTCGCCAAATTTTGAAAATCTTTTCCGTTTTGCGACAGTAGAAATTCGTCGCCTTCTCAAGTGCGATCGCGTCGGCATTTACTGCTTTCATGAAGATTGGAGTGGTCAGTTTATTGCTGAGTCTGTCGGTGCTGGTTGGATATCAGTGGTAGACGAACAGGCCCATAACACTAGCTTACGCGCCAACTTAATTGAGTACGATCGCTGTACTATTAGCAAACTCACTGCTTCTTCCGCCGATGTCGATACTTATCTGCGAGATACCAAAGGTGGTCAATATGCGCGGGGAGAGCGATTTAAATGTGTTAATGACATCTACGAAATGGGCTATTCCTCTTGCTACCTGGAGGTTCTAGAGAAATACCAATGTCGTGCCTACATGATTGTACCCTTGTTTGTTGATGGTAAATTGTGGGGATTGTTGGCAGCATATCAAAATGACAAACCCAGAGTTTGGCAAAATTCAGAAATTAACTTCATGCTCCAGTTAAGTTCGCCGCTGGTGGTGACGATACAGCAGATGGAGACACAGTTAAAAATTGAGAATTCCTCCAAACAAATTGAGCGTTCCGCAGCTCGCGAACAAGCACTAGCTCGAATTACCACCCGTCTGTCACGCACAATGGATTTGGAAGCGATTTTTCGCTCATCAGTACAGGTGCGGGAAAATTTGGCAAACGAACGCATCGACACGATTTTTAAAATTGCTACCCAAGAAACCCGCCAAATGCTCACTTGCAACCGTGTGGCGCTGTATCAATTTAATCCAAATTGGACTGGGCATTTCATTGCCGAATCGGCTGCTAGTGGCTGGAATCGTTTATTAGACATCATTCCCATCATTGAAGATTCTCACCTCCAAGAAACCCAAGGTGGTCGCTATAAAGACAACGGTTCCATTATCGTCAATGATATCTACACTAGCGGACACGCACCTTGCCACATCGAACTTTTAGAGCAGATGGAAGCTAGGGCATACATGATTGTGCCAGTGTTTACAGGTGATAAATTATGGGGCTTGTTGGGAGCCTATCAAAACGACAAGCCCAGAGTTTGGGAGAAAGGAGAATTAAGTTCCCTCATCCAAGTAGGGATTCAAGTGGGGATGGCTCTCAAACAAGTAAAATACTTAGAAGATGTCAGGCAACAATCAGAACAGCTTTCTAAATTGGCAGAACGAGAAACTAATTTTGTCCAGTTCATCTTCAAAATTGGACAACGGATAGTTGAACGCCTGCAACAAAAGAACTTTAACCCTGATTCACTCTTCCGTTCTATTACTCAAGAACTCCGCCAATTATTAAATGTAGACCGCGTTGCTATTTATCGCTTTAGTCCCGATTGGAGTGGTGAATTTATCATTGAAGATGTTGGTAGCGGCTACCTCAAGCTGGCTGGTAGCGATATGGCGGTAATTGCTGACCCCGTTTTACAAGAAAGTTCTGGTGGTCGCTATCGCAAAAACGAGCCGAGTGCCATCCATGATATCAATCATTCATCTGACTTAACCTTCAGCCGCGAAATTTTAGAACAATGGGGAGCCAAAGCTTACATTGCTGCACCCTTGTTTAAAGGCGAACAACAACTTTGGGGCTTATTGTTGACTTACCAAAATACAGCACCTCGCCATTGGGAAGAAGGTGAAGTCAATCTCCTAATTCAAGTTGCAACGCAGTTGGGTATTGTATTGCAACAATCCGAGTATTTGGAACAACTGGAAATTCAGTCGCAACAACTCAGCGAAGCTGCACAACGAGAAAAACAAGCCAACGAAGCATTACAACAAGAAGTAGCCCAACTGCTGTCTGCTGTACAACCAGCACTCCAAGGCGATTTAACTGTGCGTGCGCCAGTTACGGGTGATGAAGTCGGGAAAATTGCTGACACTTACAACAACACCTTAGAAAATCTGCGTCAGTTAGTGACTCAAGTACAACAAGCCTCGCAAGCAGTCGCCAGTACCTCACAAAACAGCGAATCCTCAATTGTGGAACTAGCTAACCAAGCACAGCAACAATTCCAAGCCCTTTCTCAAGCTGTCGAGCAAATTCAAGAAATGGTAGCTTCCACTGAAGCCGTTGCTACTAGTGCCAGATTAGTTGAAGAAGCGGTGCAGAAAACCAACCAGACTGTTAAAGAAGGTGAAAGTGCCATGAATAAGACTGTAGATGGCATTACCGGAATTCGAGAAACAGTAGCAGAAACCAGCAAACGCATCAAACGCCTTAGCGAATCTGGTCAAAAAGTCTCCCGTGTAGTCAGTTTGATTAGTAGTTTCACCACCCAAACCCAAATTTTGGCACTTAACGCAGCAATTGAAGCCACCAAAGCCGGAGAACACGGACGAGGATTTGCTGTAGTTGCAGATGAGGTACGTTCTTTAGCCGGACAATCTGCGGAAGCAACCGCCGAAATCGAAGAATTGGTGCAAGAAATTCAAGCCGGAACTACGGAAGTAGCGGCGGCGATGGATACAGGAATTCAGCAAGTTGTTGAAGGTACTAAGTTAGTCACCGAAGTTCGTCAACAGTTGAATGCAATTGTCGAAGCGACAACCCAAATTAGCGAATTGGTAGAAAGGATTACCCATACTACCCAAGTCCAAAATCAACAATCCCAGTCAATCACGCAAACGATGACTGATGTGGCGGGAATTGCGAACAAAACTTCTGCTGATTCAATTAAGTTATCGGCATCGTTTAAGGAACTGTTGACAATGGCACAAGATTTGCAACTCAGCGCTAGCCAGTTTAAGGTCACTCGTAGTTCTTCGGTAGAAGGGAACGATTGAAGAAGGCAGGAGGCAGGAGGCAGAAGGAATTAGGGAAGGAACAAAAGACGCAAAGACGCGGGGACGAGGAGAAATAACTAATGACTATTGCCCCATGCCCAATACCCAATGCCCCATGCCCCATGCCCCATGCCCTATGCCCCATAATTATCTAAATAAAATGCCGGATTCAAACTATCAAGCACAGCTTTTTCACCACTTTTCTTTAGAAGCTCCAGAACTTCTCAGTATGCTTGAGGAGGCATTACTGAGTTTACAACCAGAGGCTAATAATATTGAGCAGGTTCGTATTTTGATGCGAGCCACTCATACATTGAAAAGTATTGCAGCAACTTTGGGATTAGAGACAATTAAAAATATTGCTCATTCCCTGGAAGATGTGTTTCGGGCAATTCAAACACCAGAAGTAATTATTGATAAGGAACTGCAAGAATTATTTTTTGAAAGTTATGAGTGTTTGCGTGACCCGTTGATGGCAGAATTAACTGGTTCTTATGTGGATACAGATAACGTTATCGAGACTTTTGCTCACGTTTTATCGCAGTTACAAGCGAAATTGGGAAATTTTTTAGTTGAGGAGCAGGAGCAAGAAGTAGAGACAACGAGCGAAATTAGCTTTGATAGTATTAAAATGCTGCTTGAGAGTAGCATTATCCCTGAAATTGAGAAAAGTGTGAATGCGATCGCATCCACTAAACCCAAGGATACTGAGGCTATTCTCCGTCAGACAGCAGAACTGTTTCGCGGTTATGGACAGGCTATAGGGCTGACTGGTTGTTTAAATATTGCCCAGACAACAATAGCTGCTCTCGATTGTAATCCGCGAGCAGTCCGCAAAATTGCGCGATTGGCACTAGAAGATTTTCGCTCCTGCTGCATAGAAATTCTTGAGTGTAAAAATCCTCAAGCTGGATGTCCCAGTTCCGCTTTACTGCAACTCGCTTCTTTAAGTAGCAGTGAAGTAGAAGAGGAAAATCTTATAACAGTTCCCATCGCAGATAGCGAACAAGATGCTCAAATAACCAGCAAGATAGATAACAAAATTACTGCTCCTTTAAAGGGTTCAAGTCAAACCCCACCAATAAATCAGCCAGTGGAATCTGTACCCATGATGGAAGAAACTCATACTACTTCTACTGCACCTTTCCCCAAAATTGTGCGAGTAAATGTCGAGCATCTTGAACAATTAAATTACTTGAATGCAGAATTACTCACCAATCAAAATCGCCAATTTTTGCAAGATGGCAGAATGCGCAATTCTCTGCGAAAACTGCTGAGTCGCTTGCGACTATTCCAACAGATGTTAGGTGATTTGCAGGATTGGTCAAATCCTTTACTGATAGATTATGAGCTAGATAATAACGATACTTTAAGTCTAGTTCGCTCATTTTTCTCTAGCAAAAACTCTGATAATTTTGATGTATTAGAACTAGACTCTTATAGTAAATTTCAAGTATTTAGTCAAAGTTTAATTGAAGAAGCCGCAGCCCTTGAACAAGAAATTGACACCCTTGAGCAAGTCAATCGCCAAACTACACAACTTTTAAAAAAGCAACAAAAACTTCTGACAAATTCTCGCGATGTTCTGTTAGAAGCAAGAATGCTGCCTTTAGGTAATATTTTAAATCGACTACATCCAGTTTTAGAACAACTACAGAAAAAACATAATAAACAAATTAAATTAACTATTAAAGGCTCGGATGTATTAGTTGAAAAAGCTATTGCCGAACGTCTTTATGAACCACTGTTACATCTAGTGCGTAATGCTTTCGATCACGGTATAGAAACTGCGGAAATGAGAAATTTACGTGGTAAAACTATAAAAGGTCTAATTGAAATTCGTGCTTATTACCAAGGCAGTCAATTAATTATTGATGTTCGTGATGATGGCGAAGGTCTGGATTTTGAAGCCATCCGACAACATGCAATTGAACGCGGATTAATTACACAAGAAACTAGCCGGAATAAAACCGAATCCCAACTAGCAGAATTACTTTTTGAACCAGGTTTTTCTACAGCAAAACAAGTTAATGATATTTCCGGTCGTGGTGTTGGACTTGATGTTGTCAAAGTCCAACTTCATGCTATTCAAGGTTCTGTCGCTGTACATACAGAAACCCAAAAGGGCACAACATTCTCTTTACAAATTCCTTTAAGTCTCAGTATTAATAAACTTTTAGTTTGTCAAGCTGGTAAAAAAGTCTATGCCTTAGCAGCTGATACCATCGACCAAATACTTTTACCAAAAACCGGACAAATTCAATATTCAGAACATGGTAGAGTTTTACGTTTGACGAAAAACTATATGAACAATAACCTCGATGAAGGCGAACTTATTCGCATTTATCGACTTGAAGAAATTCTTGATTACTCCAGCCATCAAACTACACAACATCTTTCAGAAACCCAAACAAAAGAAAGCAATACAGTACTCCCATTACTAATTGTGCTTTGCCAAGAACAATTATTGGCTCTAGAAGTAGATAGAATTATTTGGGAACAAGAATTAGTAATTCGTCCTTTTAGCAAGTTAGTACCAACTCCCGGATATGTTTACGGCGGCACAATTTTAGCTGATGGTAGGTTGACACTAGTAATTAACGGTGCTGCATTACTAGATCATGTTCTTCATCAAGAAATACAGGTGATGGAAACTTGGAAACAAACATCTACAAATACACCTTCTCGATTCCTAGCAGCAAATTCCCAATCAAAACCAATATTGCCAACGAAATTAGAAGACAAAAAGCGTATAGTGATGATTGTGGATGATTCGGTAACGCTGCGTCAAGCGTTAATTTATACTCTACAAAAAGCTGGTTATCAAACTTTACAGGCTCGTGATGGTTATGAAGCCATATCCCATTTTCAAGCACATCCGGAAGTCGATTTAATTATCTGCGATATTGAAATGCCCCGGATGAATGGTTTTGAATTTTTAGGTCACTGTAAATCCGATAAATATTTATCTCAAATTCCAGTCCTAATTTTAAGTTCTCGCACTGCTATTAAACACCGTCAATTAGCACTTAAATTAGGTGCTTCTGCTTACTTAACTAAACCTTACTCCGAACAACAATTACTCTTAACAATGTCGCAAGTGCTTAATTCTATAAAAGCAAACTTTGTTTTTTATAGTAAAAATCACTAGCATTGTTAAATATAAAGCAATAATTGACTAATTAAATTAAATTGTATTATGAATAAATTTGTCGCTGAAGAAAAGTATATTATCTTTAAAGTTTATACATACATACTGGCATTACCGATTGACAGTGTTTTTAAAGTTGTGACTTGTCCTGTTGAGCTTAGTCAAACACTCCGGGAAGCAAAACTTGCGCAAATGGGTCAGCGGACAGTGATGCTTGTTAATCTTCACTCTCACCTTAACCCTAACTATAATCATCAAGAAAATGATCATTCAGGACGTTTTCTGATAATTGCTCAAGGAAGTGCTGGAGAATTATATGGTATTCAAGTAGATGCACCTCCCAATATGCTTTCGATAAGTGAAACAAGTATTCAACCTGTACCACAATCTTTCCATAATATTGGACTACCAACTTGGGTGAGCCGCATTGCTATTCTTAACCAGAAAAGTGAGCCAACTACTATTTTGATGTTGGATATTAACCAAACCCTTCCTAGCAGAAATAAAGAGCCGATCGCCGCACTATATATTAAGTGAATTAAATTTAGATTTTGGACTACATTCTCCAATCTAAAATTCAAAATTGATGGCAAATTGCTTCACAAGTTAAAACTTTTGCCTCAATCTGGGTAATCTAAATAATAAGGGGTAATACCAAATTTGGAGCTCAAAAGCACATGAAAGATGCTAACAGGCGTTGGATGCTGACTATTAACCTAGCTGTGATGGCATCAATGCCAACGCTGATATTTTTAGCATTTCTGCATCGAGCTACAGCTAACGATCCAGGAAGCTGTTTTATGGTAACTTCCTCTGGGAGAACTATCAGTTTAGGAAAACTTTGCGGTATAACACCCATAGATAGCAAAATTTTTCGGGTTCCCATTAAACGTCGTATGGGTAAAACTCCTGTCATTGATGTCACTTTCAATCAGCAACAAACTTTTGAGATGATTTTAGATACTGGTGCTAGCAGCACTCTGATCACTCTCAAAATGGCAAATGCTCTCAAACTTCAGCCTACAGGTAAGATAAACGCCCAAATTGCAGATGGTACAGAAGTGCAATTTTTGACTAGTCAGGTACAATACATGAGTGTTGGTTCAGCTTCAGCTAATAATCTTGAGGTTGCGATCGCTCCTAAAGCTTCTATCGGTCTATTGGGTCACGATTTCTTTGACAACTACGATATCAAGATTTTGGAAAAAGAAGTGGAATTTCGTCACCGCTAAGTAGCATTGCTCTTTGTAAATATTTTACTCACCTACTCACACAATTTCCGTAAGCGTCTGCTATTTATTGGTAGTTGATTGCAGTTTGATTATATTCAAGGACAACTACCTATGGCAGTCGAAGGTATTGATATCGCGGAATTCAGCGGAAATATCAATTGGGAGAAAGTAAAAAGCCAAGGCATTCGCTTTGCCTTTGCCAGAGTCAACGATGGTACGATCCATACTGATACCCTGTTTTCTACTTACTGGCCTGCGATGAAGAAAGTGGGCATTACTCGGGGTGCATATTTCTTCTTTCGTCCCACCCAGGATATTGACACCCAGGTAAAAATTTTCGCTCAAAATCTAGAAATGGAAGCAGGCGATCTTCCCCCAGTTGTAGATATTGAAACAGCTAACAGTTGGTATGATTTGAGTCTAACCCAAAGACTCGATCGTGTAGCTGAGGTTTTAAAAGCTGTAGAAGTAGCTACAGGTTACAAACCAATCATCTATACTGGGCCGAGTTTTTGGCGGGATACGATGGGAAACACCAAACGCTTTGCTGACTATGACTTGTGGATTGCACATTATGAAACCAATACTCCCAGTATTCCCGGCGGTTGGGAAATTCATACTTTCCATCAATACATAGGCGATCAAACTGGTTTTCCTGGTATCCCAGGTGATGTAGACCGCAACAGATTTAATGGTACTTTAGATCGTCTGCAAGCTGAAACTGTTAAGGAAGTTGCGCTTGTAGAAGGCCGTATCGGCCCGAAGGTGAAAAAGTTACAACAAAATCTCAAAAAACTTGGTTTCGATCCGGGAGTACCAGATGGGATGTTTGGCCCGGGTACGAAAAAGGCTGTTACAGCCTATCAACAAGCTAACAAACTCACAGTTACAGCTAGCATTCCGCCTGGAGATAAATTGCTAGTCGCTTGAGATTTAGTTGCCGTGATGAGATTTTTATAGAAAAGCGTTTTCGTAACACAAATACTCATATTTTTATTAATTACCAAGATAACTTTCCAAGCTGGGTACATCCACCCAGCTTGCTGTTTTATGAGATTCATGGGATAAATCCATCAATAACTGAGAGTAAACTCCTTCTCGCAAGGATGGAACTATTTGTTGCTGGCTGTAAATTCCTTGTACCCATTGGTCTACAACACGGATGAATGCAGAAATGCGCCCATCGGCGTGATTTTGGGTAAACATCAACTCCGATGGGATTTCGATTTCAGTTAAGGCTTTACCTGGTTGCGAACCCCAAACACGAAAACCGTGGATGTAATCTTTTTGATTTTCGCTGCCTAAAACTAAAGTACCGCGATCGCCATACACTTCTACCCAATGGGTTCTCGGTGCATGAACAACTGCACTGATGGTAAGTTGGCAAGGTGTCCCATCTGCTAATTCCAAGGTGAGTACGCAGGTGTCATCTGTATTCACTAGCTTGGTTTCGCCGCTAGCGGGGTCAATGCGTGTGGGAATGGCGGTACTCAAATAAGCGCTTAATTTGCGTACTGGGCCAAATAGCCAATAAATATAATCGAAGGCGTGGGAACCTAAAGACCCCAATGCACCACCTCCCTTATCTTGGGAAGAATACCAGTTCCAAGGGCGGGAAGCATCTGCACGGGAAGAACCTAACCAATCAATTCTAATCAGACGCTTGTTACCTACATAGCCCTCTGATAATAGTTGTGAAAATCTCTGCCATCCTGGCACAAAGCGAAATTCAAAATCTAGAGTAGCAATTACACCTTGTTGTTGAGCTAATTGATAAAGTTCTTTAGCTTCACCTGCGTTTAAGGCTGTGGGTTTTTCCAGTAATAAATGTTTCCCGGCTTGCAGTACTGTTTTTGCCATTTCGTAGTGCAAAAATGGTGGTGTGGCGATGGTGACTGCTTGCACTGCTGGCAACTTCACAATGTCTGCAATTGTATCGCAAGCATGGGGAATTTGCTGAGATTGAGCGATCGCTTTAGCCTTATTGATATCTCGATGATAAACAGCTACTATCTCTGTTTGCGGATGTGCTTGCAACCCAGGAATATGAACTTTTTGCCCAAAACCTGTACCAATAACCGCCACGCCAATTTTTTGTTGATTTGTCTGTAATGTAGAAACCATATATAGCCATCCTATTTGATTTGTGACTTATTCCCGTCGCCAATCGTTACTTTACCGTATTGAGCGGCAAGGCTTGGACTTCTCAAATCGGCTGTGGCAACAAGCAATTTGCCAATGTCCAGCAAATTTACATAAGTTTTCAATTCCTTCCGGAATGGGTTAAAAGCATTCTGTATACACATACATACAGAACCACTTATACTAAACCGGGGCAAAACTATTATCAAGCCCCATAGAAAACTAATCTCTCAAAGCCGCCCTACAGTTAGTTTAGGGCGGTTTTGGTATGTATAGGCAGATCTGAGTTAAATTTTCAATTCTGCGATCGCATAGGGAGTTTGATATTTTTTTGTTAGCTACGTTATTACCCGGTTGAGCAACCTAAATGCTCTTGGTAAGCTATGACGCATTTAAATTGTATCTTTTGCGCCAAGATTTTGCGCCTTAAACCTTCTAGATTTAAAAAGGCAATAAACAAGATGTCTAATGATTAAATACTATAATTTTATTTTTAGTTAAACTTCATAAATTTACTGTCAATTTTACGTATAAATAATTGGTATTTTATACTTTAAAATTTGTAAAACAAATTGCTAAAAATAAGTGCTTTCAACATTATTTTTTTATTATACAAGTGCGATTTTTAAGATAAAAGTACAGTCGAAAAATCATTAATATTAGGCAAGTATCGCTATGAAGAAATGTTTTTATACAGCTTCAATTGTGCTGTTGTTTTCTTTAGTAACAATACCTAGCGTTTTCGCTAAACCTAAATTTGATCGTGGTAATCCTAATATAGTGGTAGATAATTCCAATTTAGTTGGAAATAATCATCGCTCTAATGCTGGCGGGCGGCTGCGCGGTCAGGAACGAGCAGCTTATGTTCATTGCTTAAACGCTGCAAAAAAGAACCGTGAATATACTGGAAGCAACAATTGTTCTCAAAATCAACTCTATAGAGAGGGAACGAATAGTATTCAACGCTCAATTGAGAATAACTCGCCTGTTAATGTCAATCCTACTCCAACAGTAGAACACGAGTGATAAACAATACCATTTGATTTTGGATAGCACTCCATGAGTCTAAGCTAGATAATTTCAATTGCACCACGCATAAATTCAGGTAATTAAAACACCGAAATCTTAATTATTTACATATTTAAAGGCTCTCATTTAAAGATGAGAGCTTTTTCATTGATATCTATGAACATATTTTTAGGAATTACGCATTTAAGCAATAATCAAAATCAGCGCTCGCCCCTATACAGCTATCAAGTCAATAAGAAGTCATGCAACAAAAAATGTGAGATTTGAGCGAGGCAAAAATACAACTAATTCCCAACTCTATAAAATTGTTCTTTCTCCACGGGAAAACTATTCAGGGACTCTGACTGTACCCAGAATCTACAATAACTATTCCTGATTGATATCCAAAGGTAGATATCTTTTTTATTTAAGTCATACTAACGATAGAACTTTAAACTAGCTGGAGATAGATGCATAGAGAAAAAAAATGATTAGATAATACCCATGTTTGCAGTTATGTAGATATATCAAAAGCAAAATCTTCTGAGTACTGCAAACTTTTATTATCTAAACCCTTGAATCTTTTTATGGTAAATACTCCCCCTTCTCAATTCTCTCCAGAGCAATACAAGGTTGAAGCAGCCAGTGAAGAAGTAGAAAATATCATCCAATCATCTCCAACCGAGACTGAGATTGACTTAGAATTCCTCTACACCAGAGATATTGAATTTCGTCAAGAAACCATTTACTTTATCGTGGTCGATCGCTTTCATGATGGCGATCTGGATAATAGCGAAGGTATTAACTCAGAACTGTACGATCCTACTGGTAAAGATTGGGGTAAGTACTGGGGTGGTGACTTGCAAGGTGTTATCGATAAATTAGATTATTTGAAAAATATGGGAGTCACAGCTATTTGGCTAACTCCTTTGTTTGAGCAAGTTGAAGAGTTATTTGTGGGTAATGCTGCTATACATGGCTATTGGACAAAAGACTTTAAGCGAATAAATCCTCGCTTCATTGCTCAAGGAGAAAACCCTTCTTTAAACGCAACTCAAGAAACCAAAGATACAACTTTTGACCGCTTGATTGCAGAAATGCACAAGCGCAACATGAAACTCGTACTAGATATTGTTTGCAACCATAGCACGCCAGATACCAGTGGTAGCAAAGGTGAATTGTATGATGATGGTGTGAAAATTGCCGACTTCAATGATGATGTAAATCATTGGTATCATCACTACGGTGAAGTGCAAAACTGGGAAGACGATTGGCAAGTACAGAATTGTGAATTAGCTGGTTTGGCAACATTCAATGAAAATAATAGCGAATACCGCGAATACATCAAGTCAGCAATTAAACAATGGCTAGATAGAGGTGTAGATGCACTGCGGGTAGATACTGTCAAGCATATGCCAATTTGGTTTTGGCAAGAATTTACTGGTGATATGTGCAATCACAAGCCAGATGTATTCATTTTTGGCGAATGGATTTATAGTAGTCCCAGTGACGATCGCTCTGTGGAATTTGCCAACAACTCAGGGATGACAATGTTAGACTTTGGGTTGTGTGTGGCGATTAGAGCTGCACTAGCACAGGGTTCAGAAAACGGATTTCATACAATTCAATATATCTTTGACCAAGACCATCGCTACAATGGGGCAACAGAATTAATTACTTTTATCGATAACCATGATATGTCTCGCTTCCAATCGCTGAACCCCGATCCAGCGATGTTGAAGGTGGCGATCGCTCTAATTATGACTTGTCGTGGTATTCCCTGTATCTATTACGGCACAGAACAATATCTGCACAATGATACAGATGGCGGTAACGATCCTTACAATCGTCCAATGATGGAAAAATGGGATACCGATACGGAGATTTATCGTTACGTTAGGCTGCTATCTGGTTTGCGGCGATTAAATCCTGCCATATCAATGGGTAGCCATTGGCAAAAGTACTTAACAGAAGATGTTTATTGCTACGTGCGCCGCTATCGTGATTCTTTATGTTTTGTTGCCTTGAATCGTGGCGGAGAAGTCACTCTAGAAGAAGTAGAAACAGAACTACCCGATGGCGAACATACCTGTGTAGTGACTCGTAACAAGTATGAAGTCAAAGATGGCAAGATTCAAAATTTGGTATTAGAGGAACGGGGAGTGATTGTTTTTAGCCACGTTGGCGAGAGAATTAAAGCACAGACGATTGTGCGCGTGCAATTAAATGGCGTCCAAACTCAACCAGGTGAAACCATCGTTGTCACCGGAGACTGTCTAGAGTTGGGTAACTGGGATATCAGCAAAGCCTATCCCCTAGAGTACATTAACACCAATACCTGGTTTGCGGAGATTCCTTTTAACGAGAGTACTGGCAAGTTAATTAGTTACAAATATGCCATGTGGCGGGAAGGACAATCACCTCTGCGGGAGAATACTGTACCCCGCCGTTGGGTGATTGCTAAAGAAGGCACAGTTAAGTGGCGTGATACCTGGACATCAGGAAGAGAATCATAGATTGAGACGAAGTTTTTGTCTATTAACTGACACAAACTAAAACCCCCGAACAGGTTATAGTTCAGGGGTTTATTTTGGTAGTTGCACCGTGAAAATCCTTATTTAGTCAGCTTCATGTTTTTCTTTTTCTTTAAATATGCGAATCCACCCAGAGCGATCGCACTTCCCAAAATAGTCGTAGGTTCTGGTACTGGTTGGGGTTGTTTTTGAGTCTGTGGTACTGGTGTTTTAGGTGATTGTGGTTGCTTTTGAGGTTGCCCTCCGCCAAATAGGGAAAGAAGCAGCGCGAGCACTTTTTCTACTCCGTGATTCATGTATAAATCCTTTCTTCAACTTTGACTACGAAATTGTAGCCTTATTTACTCTTAATAAGGTCGTTACTTACGTGTCTTCACGAAAACTTTATTTACTCTTTTCCTTTGGGTAACAGCAGCTAATAGAAATCCCAAGATTGAAGCGATCGCACCAGAACTTTTGCAGCGATCTGAAGTATTGTAATCCCAGAGATAAACCTCAGGTTTTTAAGATGTGTCAACTGCTGGGAATGAACTGCAATACCCCAACAGATATCTGCTTTTCTTTTGAAGGTTTTTCTGCCAGGGGAGGAAAAACTGACGATCATAGCGATGGCTGGGGTATTGCTTTCTTTGAAGAAAAAGGATGTCGGATTTTTATCGATGAGAAACCCTCTGTTACTTCTCCGGTAGCAGATTTGGTAAGACGCTATCCCATCCACTCTAAACATGTGATTGCCCATATTCGCAAAGCTACCCAAGGTAAAGTTGCTTTACAAAACTGTCATCCTTTTCAAAGGGAACTTTGGGGAAGGTATTGGGTTTTTGCCCATAACGGTAATTTGCCAGATTTTGCACCTGAAAATATGGGCTTTTACCAAGCCGTAGGTGACACAGACAGTGAAAAAGCATTTTGTGTCATCTTAGAAACTCTACGACAAAGCTTTCCTCAGGGTAAGCCACCGCTAGAGAAACTGTACCCAGTACTGCGTCAAGTTACCGATCGGCTGGCATTATTAGGCGTGTTTAATTACCTGCTATCGGATGGGGAACACTTTTTTGCCTATTGTTCTACTAAACTCAGCTACATTGTACGTCAAGCCCCGTTTGCGGCAGCTCACTTGCTCGATCAAGATATGACTGTAGATTTTCGGGAATTGACTTCACAAAGCGATCGCGTCGCTGTGATCGCAACTACTCCCCTCACAGACAATGAAGTTTGGACGATAATCCAACCTGGAGAACTTCTAGTCTTCCAGGATGGTTTACCTCTGTTATCTTATTCTGCTCATGAATCTAAATAAAAAACTATTGTAGTGAGGACTTAAGTCCTCACTTTAATAACTAATTGCTAAATTAGATTGATGATTTACTTTTGATGCAGTTTTGGTAAATATATGCTTGTTTACCATCTCCATTACCTGATCGGGGACTACTGGTTTGGTAAGAAATTCCGTAGCACCAAATACCTTAGACCGAACTTGATCGAATAGCCCATCGCTACCTGTCAAAATTACCACTGGTGTTTTGCTTAAAAGTGAACTTCGGCGTAAATGTGTGCAGACTTCATAACCATTCACAACTGGCATAATTAAATCTAAAAAAATCAAGTCTGGTTTATTTTGTATCAAAATTGGTAGAGCTTGCAATGGATCTTGAATTGCCAGAAATCTCAGACCATTAGCGGTGATAATCTGTTCCAACATTTTACAGACTTGTGGACTATCATCTACACAAGCGATGAGGGGAATAGTTGATGCTTTTGCTTGAGGAACAGTAGAGTTGTTTTTGACTGGTAAAGATAAGTCAGGTACTTCTACAAGTTCTGTAATTCCTTGATTAATATAGGGAAGCAAAGAACGGGTGACAGGCAATACACTCTGATTCATTTTGACAGCTAAATCCCAAAGTGTATGTTTGCCATTGATTAAATTGACAACGTTGTTGTAAACAGATGAGCTTACTTGCTTTTGCAGTTCCTGTGGTCTCCGCAATACAGGCGCTAAGTTAGGAGATATACTCGCTAACCCAGCTTTTGACCAATTGTTCCAAGAATCTTGCATCTGCTTTAAAGATATCTGTGCGTTTATGGAACTAATTGGTACTTCTAAGATTACTTGTTGATGGCGATCGCAACTCAAAAACTCGCTATTTAATCGTTGAACTATATCAAATAAAAGTTCCGCTACAGTCTTTTCCACAATAGCGTTAATTTGCTCTTGTTTAAGTACTTGCTTTTTATACAAAATTTCCAGTATTTGATAATCCCTATAATCTTTTGATAGTTCCTTGAAATCTAACTGGATATTATTAATATCAATTTGTGGAGTAGTTTGCGCTATACATCTACGCAACCTTCTATAAGTATGAGTTCCTCCTGCTGCCCAAACAATCTGTCCTAAATGATAATAAAAAGTCCAATGTCTTCCTTGCGAACTCTTAATATTTAGATTGCCATTTAATTGTATTTGTGTACACTTACTGAATTCATGCAGAATTTTATTAAACTCTAGTAAAAATTTGGGATTACTCATCCTTCTTTCCCTCTATAACGTCAGCCTATTCTTGAAAAATTTAGTCTTAATTATCTAAGCTAGATCATCACCCATAAGCATATTAAGTTTCATTAAATTAAGCTAACAACCGTGAAAATCCTGATATTTCTAATACTTGTAAAAACGATACTCAATCAAAAGTGCTTAAAAATACATGACTAAAGTCATGATGATGAATTACTAGTTACCTGAGATTAATAATATGTATAAAAGCTAAGGAAATTATGAGGATTGAGATTAAAAGAAGAGGAAATATCTAGACATCTGGCAAATAGTAAACCCACGTGCTTCTAGCCGTGGGAATTGATTGAGAATGGAAATTTATCGCAATTATTCAAAATTCAGCAATAGATACTGTGCTGAAAAACCCTTTGAAAATCTGGCTGGTATGACTAAACTTGGTTGAACTTGGCGCGAATAGTTTCTATGCGTTGACGATTGACACCTAAATCGCTTTGACCCAGGCGAGAAGCTGAACGTACCTGGATAACATTTGCATTCCGGTCTACATAAAACTCGACATCATCCACAAAACCTAATAAGGCGCTCTTAAATTCTGCATACAAGTAATCAGGGCTTTCGCTAATTATCTGAGTTCTAGGTAAAGACTGAATGATACTTTTAAGATTAGCGATCGCCTGTTCTGGAGTCGATGTGAAACTCAGTGGAACAATTTGGTGAACTGCATCTGTACACTGGCTGGAAACACAGTTAGGGCTACTGGGACAGGGCGCTAACTTTCCGTTTTTCACCCCTAAATTATTTGGTCGTTTGCCTGCAAAAATCATAATTTTATCTGCAAATATTTTGGTGAAACTGTATTTCACTCTATCAGAGCGCCTAGTACCAACAAGACAAACAAAATCAAACAACGGTGATGCGATCGCTCTATGATCCGGTAAGAACCGTATATTCCGAGAACAAATTATGACGCCAACAGTCTCAATCAACGATAGTCAGAGGTTGCAACTAGCACCTTTAGAAATACCATCCCGGTTACTCCTGGGGCCAGGCCCATCCAATGCCCATCCAGCGGTGCTACAAGCGATGAATACGTCTCCAGTTGGGCATCTTGACCCAGCTTTTCTGGCACTTATGGATGAAATTCAATCCTTATTGCGTTACGTATGGCAGACAGAAAACCCCCTGACAATTGCCGTCAGCGGTACAGGAACCGCAGCAATGGAAGCAACTATTGCCAATGTTACCGAACCCGGTGATGTAGTTTTAGTTGGTGTCGCTGGATACTTTGGTAATCGCCTCGTTGATATGGCTGGACGATATGGCGCCGATGTCCGTACTATTACCAAACCTTGGGGACAAGTCTTTACACTAGATGAACTCCGCACTGCAATAGAAACTCATCGTCCAGCAATCCTCGCTTTAGTTCATGCTGAAACCTCCACTGGCGCACGTCAACCGTTAGAGGGAGTTGCCGATGTATGTCGTGAATTTGGCACTCTGCTACTAGTGGACACAGTCACCAGTCTTGGTGGTGTGCCGATATTTTTAGATAATTGGGGAGTTGACCTCGCCTATAGCTGTAGCCAAAAAGGGTTGGGTTGTTCACCTGGTGCTTCACCTTTTACCATGAGTCCCCGTGCAATGGAGAAATTGCAACAGCGCCGCACCAAGGTTGCTAACTGGTATTTGGATATGAACTTACTAGGTAAATATTGGGGTAGTGAACGCATCTATCACCATACGGCTCCTATTAATCTCTACTATGCCCTGCGGGAAGCTCTACGTTTAGTTGCCGAGGAGGGACTGGCAAACTGCTGGCAACGTCATCAAAAGAACGTAGAGTATCTTTGGGATGGCTTGGAAGATTTAGGGCTAAGTTTGCACGTTGAACGAGAGTTCCGCTTACCAACACTTACTACAGTCCGAATTCCCGAAGGAGTAGATGGCAAGGCAATTGCCCGACAGTTACTCAATGAACATAACATTGAAATTGGTGGTGGCCTTGGTGAATTGGCTGGTAAAGTCTGGCGCGTAGGACTTATGGGCTTCAATAGCCGTAAAGAAAGTGTTGACCAACTTTTAGAAGCACTGCGGCAGGTTTTACCTAAGTAAAACAACATAGATATACTACAGCGACGCAACTGGCTCCTGTATTCTCAGCAATTAAAAATAGCGATAAATTAAGCCGTTTGACCTTACTTTCCCAGAAGAAAGTACTGTCAAACGGCTTTTTGGCAAGATTAACTCGCGATAATGCACCCTACTGTAGTTATGAGGCCGCTGAGATTTAAATATCAACCCAAACTTTTGGTTGAATTACTCAATCAGCCTATTTGTTTTTGTGGCTTTGTTTGCCAGCCTTAGAATGTTGCTCAGATGTGCCACCACGAGTGCCCTTTCCTTGCTTTCCTTCCTTCCCTTCGTTTTCGTTATCTTCGTTATCGTCGTCTTGGCTGCTGCCGCCTTTGTGGGAACTCTTGCCACCTTTACTGCCAATCTCAGCCATGTGTTCTCTATCTTGGCTAACAGTTTCACCACCCTTACGTCCAGCTTCACGAGCTTCTTCTGGTGTGAACTCGTGAGCAGTGCCTTTTTCATGAGCAGCGTGTCCGCCCTTGCTGGCAATTTCACGCTGCTTATCTTCATCCATAGAAGCAAAGCCACGCTTACTTGTGTCTGACATTTTAGTACTCCTTATAACTAACTAAAGCCTTTGACGTTTTTAGCCAGTAGAAACCTTGATTGGCTTCTTATGCCAAATAATCTTTTTTAAAGTTAGCTATTTAACTAAGTGAGATTCATGTCTCCTTAGAGTGAATCATTTATCTCTAAGACATAACTACAGGTATATGCTCATCAGTAGAAGCAGTAGGAGAATATTTTGTCTAGTAAATTGTGAGGATTGAAGATTAAAATTTATGGATGATTATTTGGGTATTTTTAGCTAGCAAGCTCATTAGTATTTGGCAGAGCTTGCTTACTTTATTAATCTGGGAAGCCTACACCCCTGCTCAAGAGTGATTGTAGGAGATTTCACTAAATAGTAAGTCTCAGTAATCCTCGTTTTTTCATAGCTTATTGTGATAAAAACCCAGCTAATATCAGAGGCAAAAGGATGAGGACGGAGACAATCAAAACTAGTGTTCCTGGATCAATTTTTAAAGTGTTTTTCTGAGGTTCTGGCATTTTGCACCTTTTTAGAAAATAGGTGTATACACTCAGCCTAAACTATTTTTGCCTCTTGCTCTCAGCCCATAGAATATACTTAATGGTCAAACTAACTCATTTAACCAATGAGAATATCGGCTCTGGCCTTTTTAATTTTGCGTAGGTATGGCGAATAGGTGGTTGATGCACCATTGAGTAACCCATCAACAGAATATTCTGCCTTTCTTGAGCCGGAAAAGATATTGTGTGAACTAATCCATCCTGTCGCCACATTAGCGAAGAAAAAGGTTGTTGTGGGTTTTGCATATTTCCATCCAAAAAATATCCCTGGATATCTTTTGATAAAGAAATGACATTACCTGTAGTTTTGTGTTTGGCAAAATCCCCTACTACACTAACGGCATCAGGGCTATACACGCTAAAAGTGCCTACTAAACATTTTGCCGTATTTTCACAACTAAACAAGCCTAAAGTTAGACCACGAGGTGTAGTACTAGGAAAAAGCTGCACAATCAGTTTACTCAGCAAATCGCCTAGTTTACCGCCGTAGGTATCGCTACCGTTACCTAAACGAATTTGCTCAGGTAAGCGCATTCCATACCCAAGTGGTAGGTTTTGCTGAATTTCTGGCAATTGGGAAGTAAAAATCTCAGAGGGTAAGGCAGTAGCAGGAAGTGTACTGCCCAAAACAGCTAGAACAACTGGTAATGTAAGTAAATTACGGTACAGCACGTTTTCACCATTTTTTCTAGGTGGATAATAAAAACTAATTGAAAAAATGGTTAAAAGGCTTTAGAGAAATTACTTATTAATTTGTATTAAAACAATACAATTGAATTGCTACCAATGGTCTAGTTGAAAATATGGATTAGGGAATTGGGCATAGGGCATGGGAAGGGGGACGAGGGGACAAGGAGGACAAATGACCAAATAATTCGTAATTCGTAGTTCGTAATTCGTAATTACGAACGAAATTAATAATTAATTCGGGTTTCAAGCCACGCCAGTTTCTTATGAGGGGAACCCCCAAGACCGCACTGGCTCCCTAACTTCAGTTATGGAGAATTTAGAAATGCGTAGCATCACTATCCAAGCCCCCCGTTTCGCTATGGGGTATTAATTACGAATTACGAATTATCAATTACGAATTGCAGCTTTGCTGCTTGACCTTGACTAATTTAAAAATCCACTCCTCTTTTTAGCTCCACACCATGATTGGCATAATGCTTATGACAATAAACCTCCGAGTGAACGCTAGCTAAATCAAAGTATGTTGGTTGATTTTGACAGCGACCGGTGATAATTACTTCGGTGTCGCGGGGTTTGCGCAGCAATGCTTGCACAATCGGTTCAACGGGAAGTAATTCTAGGTCAACGGTGGGATTGAGTTCATCTAGGATGATAGTTTTATACAATCCAGAGGCGATCGCAGTCTTGGCAATTTCCCAACCTCTCTCGGCTTCTACGTAGTCTAATTCTTGCCGAGAATTGCGCCAGACGATCGCATCTCGACCACAGCGTTGATGATCTACTACTTCAGGATATGACTGCTGCAAGGCGGCGATCGCGGCATCTTCTGTATAACCACTACCACCTTTGAGCCATTGCATAATCATTACGCGGGTAGAACCGGGATGATTGATTCCTCTACCTATGGCTTGTAACGCCTTACCTAAGGCGCTGGTAGATTTGCCTTTCCCTGCACCCGTGTAAATTTCAATCCCCTCAATTAACAGTGCTTTGGCTGTTGGGTGGTGTTGCGGTTTCATTTCTGAATGCAAATCGGCAATATCGAGCAGCTTTTGTGGTGCTGCGCGTCCGGTAGCAATAATTTCTAAATCTTGGGGCTTAGACTTCAGTGTCCGCACCACTTCATCAACTGGGAGCAAACCTAAATCTAGAACGGGGTTAATTTCATCTAGAACCACAACTGAATACAAACCAGAGGCGATCGCACCTTTAGCTACATCCCATCCCCTAGCTGCTTCAGCACAGTCAAAAGCGGTGATTTCTTCGGGGCCAAAAAACTCGGCTCTCCCAGTCCGAACCTGGTCTATTAAATGGGGGAAGCCTCGCTGTAAGGCAGTAATTGCTCCGTCCTCATCATAATCCCGTTCTGGGCCTTTTAAAAATCGTAATAATAAAACACGGTTGGAATTGCTCGGTGTATTTATTCCCAAGCCAATCGAGCGCAAAACCACCCCTAAAGCTGCTTGAGATTTTCCTTTCCCCGCACCATCGTAGACGTGAATTTGACCAGTTAGCCGTTCAGAACGCACTTGCGCCGTGCGAATACCGATACCGTTCCTTGTCATTTCTCAAAAAGCTGTAATTTAGCAGTTTTTAATCTTAACGAATCTCTTGTACTCTCAGGTAGAGCAGCTATCATAGCACTTACGTACAAGTTTCAGGAGAATGTATTAATAAAACAAGTAGCAGAATAGTGGCACACCAAGATGGTAAACGGCAAGAACAATGAGATAATTGCCCCCATCACAGTGACTATCGCAGTTATACTCTCTACAGTTAACCCTTACAGTTGAACCTTTATGTTTGATCTATTTGAAAATTGGACACTTCCCAGTGTTTGGCCTGTGGGTGCAGTTTTATTCGATCTTTTATTTTTGCTTATGGCCATCTCTATAGAAGCATACTGTTTCAATAGTAGATTAAAATTTGACAAAAAAACCAGCATTTTTTATGCCATATCGATCAATCTCTTTTCTAGCGTCATCGGTTGGATAGTGTTTTTTATGATCGAGCCAATACTGCCAGTAGATTTAAAGTCAGAATTAATTAATTTTGTCTTCTTCAATAGTTTTAAACTACCTAATACGCAAACTTTAATTATTTTGACTGCTTTTATAATTTTCTTTGGCACATTCATCGTTAAATTCTTTCTCTTAAGGTTATTCTCACTTGCCCTCAATGAAGATTTCGGCAAAAAAACGGAAGAGTCGCCAAATTTTGAACGTCAAAAGTGGCGGTATATGACCAGAGCTAAATTAATGAGTAATAATTTGGTATCTACTATGTTAATTGCTAATTCTTTGAGCTATAGTGCGATAACTCTGGTTTTGCTAATTCGGATGAAATAAAAGTAATTGCAGTAATTTTGTTACAGAAAAAAAATAGCGATCGCTAAATGATATAGAGGTTCAAGTATGAACACATTATTTAAAGATTTATTAGGTTTAACTTCATTTCTTGCTGATATTTATGCGGGAATTAAAAAGCTATTGATTCCGCAAAAAGCTTATTCCTGGCAGACATTTATCTATTTGAGTCTTTTCTCTTGGGCGATATCATCTTTTGCAACTGGTGCTGTCAAGGATACAATTGCATTTTTTGGTTGGTTATTTTTAATCGCTGGTACATCTTGGTATACTACCGATGATCCAGCAAGAGTTCCTGGGACTTATATGCCTGTAGGAGCAGTAATCACTGGGTTTTTAGTTAGTGTTTTTGCATTTGGACAACAAGAAGAAACTGGAGTTTCATCTGGAACAATCGTGCTTTGGCCGACAATTTCGGCATTAATTACCGCCATCCCAGAGTTCTTTGAAGGAACTGGTACTGAAGCCAAAGCTCAACTTCCTAAACCGGAAGACCGCCAAAAAATCATCGTACTAGTTGCCAGTTGTATGCTTCTTAGTTGCTGGATTCAATTTTACTTTGTTGTCAATATTTGGTTACAAGAATATCCCAGCTTGCTGTCAGATAATTTTAAACGAAGTACTTTTGTTGTGAGAACAGAATTTCCTACTAAAACTTCACTAAACGGCACTTTAATTCTTAAAGAACTTCAACCAAAAATAGAGAAACAAATAGATAAACAGCCTTGGCCGCAGGTTGAAAGATGGCTACAAAATGCTAATGCTAATCTTGATAACCTGACTCAGGAAGTAATTCAAGAAAAACGTCTCAAGGAAAAGGAAGTGAAGGATTTATGGCGTATTGAACCGCGAATCACCAATCCTAATCCTAAGAATAAAGACGAATATATACTAGATATAGTAGGCATCTGGACTGGGCCAAGTTCCGATCCACGTGGGTATTATTTGAATAAGTCGTGTCAGATTCGACCAATTGCAGAATCTCCCAACAAATCGACTGCTCAAAAGCCAGAAAATACACGTATTATTGCAGAAGTTGAGTGCGAGCCTCGGATTAAACGGATTAATGGTAGACCGCCAGCACAACGCTAAATTCCATTGGCGGCTGGTCTTTAACCGAGAATTTCGCTAGAGACAAAATTTGATTCTTTATTTAGAATTTGGGCGTAGATGTTTTTTGGTCAGTTTACTACTAAATGCAAACTGACTAATAAATATATATTACTAGGTACTAAATATATGATGAATTTCAGCCGCATCTTTGTAATGGCAGGCAATGTATTTCAGGAAGTAATACGCGATCGCATCTTATATATAATAGGTGTCTACACGCTCATACTCGCTGCCGCTATCCGCCTCTTGCCAGAATTGGCAGCTAATACCGAAGGCAAAATATTTTTAGACTTTGGCATAGTCTTAATGAGTGTCATCGCCTTAATTGTGGCTGTATTTGTTGGCACGGGACTGGTAAACAAAGAAATTGAAAAACGGACTATTTTGGTATTAATTGCCAAACCCATCAGCCGCAGTGAATTTATTGCTGGTAAATATTTGGGTTTATCGGCAGTGCTAGCTGTAATCATCGCCATTATGACGGTGATTTATCTAGGATTTTTACAAATTGGTCATATTCCTCATACAATAACGAGCATTTTGATTGCTGTTATTTTCCTATTCTTGCAGATATCTTTAATCACTGCTGTGGCTATTGGGTTTGGTTCATTTACCAGTTCCTTGTTAGCGATAATTTTAACCTTTGCCGTTTATTTAATGGGCAACATCTCGCCAGATTTATTAAAATTTGGTCGTCTGAGCCGCAACCCAAGCATAGAACATCTGACTCAAGCTTTATATCTAATTTTGCCTGATTTATCTAGATTAGATTTAAAAAATCATGCTGTTTACGGTATGCAAGCGCTACCTGGAACAACCGCATTGATTGCTAACGCTGGTTATGGCTTGCTGTATAGTTCCATGTTGTTAGCGATCGCTATATTAATATTCTCACAACGGGAGTTTTGACACAGGTTGCGTAGTAAGCACTTCAGTGCTGAAAACAAGCGCTAAAGTCCTTACTACGAAATAGATGCACCCATAATCAAAGAAATATTATTTGCGGTTCCTGAATTGTACCGTCAGGCATGATAGTGTCCAGCAGCTTGGTAGAAATCATCTTTGTTCCCCAAAGCTTGGCTTCAGTCAGGTTAGCCTCTGTTAAATTTGCCCATGTCAAGTCTGCACCAATTAAATTGGCATCAGTTAAATTTGCTTCTAATAAAATTGCACCACATAGCTTTGCTCCTGCGAGATTTGCTCTAACTAATTTTGCTTCAATTAAGGATGCTTCAATTAATTTGGCTTCACTCAAGTCAGCTTCGCTAAAATCGGCTGCACATAAAGAAGCATAGGTCAGATTACTACCACTAAATTGCGATCGCCATAATACTGCTCCACATAAATTTGCTTGTGTTAAATCAGCCTCAATCAAGTTGGCTTCGCATAAAGAAGCCTCTATGAGATTTGCCTCACGTAGGTTAGCACCAGTGAGGATGGAACCCGATAGATTTGCACCACGCAAATCTGCTCCTAAAAAGTTAACACCACTCAAATCAACTGCTCTCAGGTCGATTCCGCTCAAGTCACAACCGCTGAAATCCCTACTTTGACTTAATATGAAGTCCTGTTTGTCAGCATAATTTCTCATGGTATTACCTCAAGGTGTAATTATGGCAACAGTCTATTGCGAGAGTTACTGTATATCGAGAGTACACCCCAAAAGTAGATAATCCGACTAGTAAATCAGTAATAATTTCAGAAAAAATTAGCCCTAAGCCAAAAATCAGCATTCTAGGTGTTTTTTGACCAAAAAATGCTGACATAAGTCAGAGAAATTTGATATATAAAAAAATGTCATGGTTATAATTTATATCCAAGTGAGTTTAATAGAATAAATTTCACGACTCTAGCTGTCTGAGGCTTTAATTCATCTTCTACACCCCATAGCGAGTCTAAATAGTCAATAATGCTCTTTGTCGCCACTTTTTTACACGGGATGAACCTTGTCTCTAGAGGATCGGGAACTTAAGCAATTTCGCTACTAATAGGCAGAGTTACAGTGAATGTTGTCCCAACATTGACTTCGCTAGTGACTGTGAGCGTTCCGCCATGCCACTCAACCGCTTGTTTCACAATCGCCAATCCCAGCCCAGTACCAGGAATATTACCCACGTTACTGGCACGGTAGAAGGGTTCAAATAGCCGTTTTTGGTCGGATGGAGTGATACCGATGCCTTGATCCTGTACTTGAAAGATCGCGGCTTGTGATTGACATTGCAGTTTAATTTTAACGGTGGTGTCGGGTGCTGAGTATTTGATGGCATTAGAGAGTAGATTGATCAAAACGTGCCGCAGTAACCCTTCGTCCATATAAACTGTAATACAGTTCTCTTCACAGTCGAAATCAATGTTGTGACTACTGCTGGTGCTAAATTTGATTTCTTCAATTAACTTGCGGCAGAAAGGCTCAATCGCTAACGGAACGAGATTAGACGTTGTAAGAGCCGCTTCAGTTTTTCCCAAAGTCAAGACATCATCCATCAAGGTTGTCATGCGACTAACAGCAGCTTGGATACGTTGAAAAAAGTCAGCTCGTTGTTCTTGGGGCAAGTCGTACTGTTCTAGCAAACGAGTGAAACCAGAAATACTATTTAGTGGGTTGCGAAATTCATGGGAAACCATTGAGACAAAGCGCGATTTGAGTTCCTTGAGTTCGCGTTCTTGCTGAAGCGCGGCCTGAAGCTGTAGAGAAAGTCGCCGCGATCGCAGTAGCATTTCAACTCGTGCGTGCATCTCTAGCTTTTCAATTGGTTTTGTAATTAGCTCGTCGATAGTTCGCCACAAATGCCGTGTCAATAGTTTCACGTCAGAGCGTAGTGTAATTAGTAAAAATGGCAAAAAAACTGATTGCTCTGCGTGTTTTCTCGCCTGTACCCATTCCCAAAGGCGATCTAGAGCTGGGCCATCAAGAATACATAAGTCAAACGGCTCATCTAGAAGCGGCAAGACTTTTCCTCTTTGCACCATTGAGTCTGCGATCGCCACCTCATAATATATTCCCAGCCACTCCGCCAGCAGACGGCGATTCTCAGATTGCTCTACAATAATCAAAATTCGATTCATCGCTCATTCTCTTGCCGTCAAAGTTTCTCTCTGGCTGAATCAAAAATAGCTGTTTACTAGACGCCATAAGCACAGTGTTACGGTTTATCCTTAATGAAATCGGGCAGTCCAGTCAACACACCTCGAAGCTGCGTCAGTGGCTTGCCGACTTTGATGCCGTAGCGACTAATTTCAAATTCGCGCAAAGTTTTTTCAAAGTCGCTCATCCGCTTCTTCAAAACACCGATTGCCCGCCGCAGTTCACCTTGCATTTCTAAATAGCGCAGAAACACAATTGTATCTGCCAGATAACTAATCCCAACTTCTGTAATTCGGAATTCTCCTGTAATCGTTTCAATTTCGTTGATTAGCAGCACGGCAACACCCATGTTTTGCAAATACTTACATAGGGAATGGATATGGCCGATCAAGTCTTCCCCCCGCACCGAAAGTCGATAGCCGGACACACTATCAATCATCACAATTCGTGCCTGTTGTTGCTCGACTTCTTGGCGCACAAGGTTAGCAAATTCGTCGGGTGTATAGTACAACGGCTCCACCTGAATCACCGAGAGTGTCCCCCGCTCCTGCATTGCATGAACAGCAATATTAATCCCTTCAGCTCGGTGCAACAGTGTTTCCTTCTGTTCTTCAAAAGTGTAAATCACCGAACGTTCGCCCCGTCCGGCTGCCTCTTTCATAAACTGAAGTCCCAACGAGCTCTTACCTACGCCGCTAGGTCCACTAATAATAGTAATTGTGCCGCGTTCAATACCGCCGTGCAGTAACTCATCAATTCCGGGGATGCCAGAGGAGATCGTTTCAGGACTAAAAGTTTGTCCGTAAATTTGTGGCATTAATCGGGGAAAGACCTGCATTCCTTTGCTAGTTAAGCGAATTGCATGATGGCCGTCCTGAAAGTCACTACCCCGAAACTTTGATACCCAAAGCGTCCGTTGATTGTTGCTGAAGTTGAGATTAATTACGCCATCACTCATGAACTGTAAATCATCGTCGGGCGCTTCTGCACTGCTCTCTGAGGTGAATAGTACAGTGATACCTTGCTCTACTAAAAATCGCAAAAATGAGAGCACTTGCTTACGAAACTGAAAGGTATCGGTCGCAAGGTAGCGAAACTGTGTCATTGAGTCAATAAAAATTCGCTGCGGTTTGAGGGCTTCTACCTGCTCTACAATTTGGCGAGTTGTGGGTTCACGTTCGACCTCAGCTGGTGAGAAAATATCGTAAGTCTCAACCTGGGTGAAAAATTCGGGTGTGGGACTAAGATCAAGAAAATTGATCCCTTGTAAATTAAATCCCAGTCCTTCGGCAGTTCTCTGAAGTTGTGCAGCAGTTTCTGCCAGCGTGATGAACAAAACCTCTTCGCCGTTTGCTGCCCCTGCGGTTAAAAAATGCATTCCCAGCGTTGTCTTACCACTTCC
The DNA here is from genome assembly GCA_034530615.2 of Aulosira sp. ZfuVER01. Lineage (GTDB taxonomy): Bacteria > Cyanobacteriota > Cyanobacteriia > Cyanobacteriales > Nostocaceae > Aulosira. The sequence goes on along the minus strand of JAVRCV020000009.1, from coordinate 12,885 downwards.
CGCTCCACCTCGGATTAAGTAGGCACTACCAGGAATATAGCCGCCATAGAGAATTTCATTTAGACCCGGAATTCCCGAAGATAAACGATTTTCAGACATTTATGACCAGTCTTCCTTTTCCTTTTGATTTAACGGAATCTTTTAACGCCGCGTTCTTTCTGCTGCATAGGTTTTAAGCATCAATCAGAACTCGGAAAGTTTAGACTGATCTGTCAGTCGAAAACAAGCCCTTTCTGCTGTATAGGTCTTAACTAATTAGGAGCTAGAAAGTTTAGGAGCGCATTCATCAAGGGTTAGGATAGCATCAACTACTACCCTAAAAAACCCGACTTCGGGCTGACGTTTTATCAAATTTAGTCGGTTTGAGTCAATTTATATCCCGTAAGGCAATCCACCAAGAAGCAAGTGTTGAGTCTGATTATTTGACCCAACCTACAAATTTTTTGGTATTAAGCTAAGTCAGTGCTAGTATTTCAATCTATCTTAAGTAAGATACAAGGGTGTGTTGTCGCGCAGCGCCACGCACCGAAGAAGCATCCAAAAATCGCTATCCAGATCTCCGACTTCTCCAATTCCACCCTAGGAACAATTTATCTTTCTTCACACACATTGAATTTTTCTCGCCGACTTACTTAAATTAAGTGTCTCACGCTAGTAAAATTCAACGTTTACTTGATTAATTCTTTTTAATTCAGTGCTTCTTGATAAATTATTTCTTGAAAATGAATCATATCTTTTTGCGGATCGGCAAGGCTAACTTTCACTAATAACTGTTCACCTAAACTGACCGAACGTCTGAAAGACATTGGCAACTGCAAACCTAAGTCTTCTAAGAGAATTAATGCTAAATTGCTGTCTTCTCGCAGCCACATTAAGACTGTCACCGGCCAAACTTGCTCGGGATAACGACGCAAATATTCCAGAGCATAATATCTATTAGTTTGCCGTTCTACCATAGTCACTTCTTGGGTGATACTGGTAACGGTCATCATCACCTCTTTGAGCTGTTCTGCGGAGAAAGGTAGAACTTCGCCACGCAAATGGGCTTTAAGTTGAAAATGGGTGAGTAAGTCGCTGTAACGCCGAATGGGGGAAGTCGCCTGAGTATAGGTATCCAAACCCAACCCAGCGTGACGCACGGGGGTAATGCTCATTTCACTCTTAGGCATACAGCGGCGCATAGCACAGGCGCGAACGAATCCAGCGGGTAGCTGAAGTAACTCTTCTTCTGGGGGTAATTCTGGCTGTGGTTGACCGCGAAAAGGTAGGGGAATCTTATGGGCTTGACCGTAGCGGGCTGCAACTTCGCCTGCTAGAATCATCATTTCTGCTACTAGTTGCCGTGATGAGGAGTCATCTAAAATATCAATGCTGATCTCGTCACCTTTGACTTTGATCGTTGCTTCTGGCATATTGATGCTAATTGCGCCTTGAGTGTATCGCCAAGTTTTGCGGCGTTTTGCCCACATTGCGATCGCAGCAATTTCTGGTTCTGCTTGTACTCCTAATTCCAGCATCTCATCTACATCTTCGTAGGTGAGGCGGTAAGTTGGCTTAATAACACTGGGATGAATACTGTAATCTTCTACTTGCCCAGTTGAATCTAAAATAATCCCAAAGCTGAGGGCACAACAAACCCGTCCCTGTACCAGACTCATTGGCCCGGTGGCCAAGACTTCGGGGAACATGGGAATCATCCCTGTCGGCAAATAAACTGTACTACCCCGCTTCCTCGCTTCTAGATCTAGGTCATCTTCTGGTACTAACAATCGGGTAGGATCGGCGATATGCACCCAGAGACGTTCCCGTCCATCTGAGAGTAATTCCCAACTCAGACCATCATCGATTTCTGTGGTACTTTCATCATCAACTGTGTACACCTTTAAATGAGTCAGATCTAGACGGTCTGTATCTAGATCTGAGGGTGGGGAATCCAAACGCTGTTGCGCCACTTCTAATACCTTGCTAGGAAATTGAACCGGAATTGCTGAACGACGCAAAAACAAATTTTCGTTGGGACTCCACCAACCCAAATCTACCAACAGTTGTAATGCTCCTTGGGGGGTTGCGGGGCGTCCCAGCATGGTCATCGTTTCCAATACTGGGCCTGGGGGAGGGTAAGCCCGAGGCAATGAGTCATAATTTACCCCCATACGCACAACATCTGCTACTAGGGCTGCGTATTTTTCTAGTGCTTCTAGACGCTGGCGATCGTGGCGTTGCCATTCTACGGCTTCACCTGCTAAAGCTTGTTCGACGCGAGCTAAAAATTCCTGCTGTCCCCTAGCTTTTTGGGCTTCTACTTCTAACTGGTGTTTGCGTTCTGCTACTTGGGCTGTCGTCCTCGGCTCATAAGCGTCTCCTTTTTGCTTGAAATAGAGTTTGTCTTCTGACAGCAAGCAATGGGCGGCGTAACAATGAGACCCGTCTGATTCCGAAAACAACAAATTAGCCATTTGGGGTGGGGTGACTGTTTCCCCATCCTCAACCAACAATTCCCAGGCGACTTCCAAGCTAGAGGGATCGAGATATGGCTTTACTTGCTCTAAAAAGCTGGCAATATCAGCAGGCTTGTAGGTTTGTCCGTTAACTGTATAGGTAATTTGTCTAGGCGCGAGGCTGTGGGATTGACCGCGGTCATCTACCACAAACCAACGGGTTTTTCCATCTGGGCGATCTACTACTCCCAGACGGCGATCGCCTTGAACCCTAAATTCAACTAGCGTCCCCTTCTCCACAACTCTCGCACTTAATTTGGTTAACTAATAAATTTTAGATTTTGGATTGAATATTGACTACTGAATCCAAAATCTCATGATTTTTTATATGCAGAAGATGATTCTACACTGACTTAATGAGATTTTAGATTGTGGACTCAGAAAATTTGCAGCTACATATACTATTAATGCAGCTGCCTGAGATAATCCATAACCTAAAATTCTCGCGTTCAACTCGAATTAGCCTTCCGCGTTGATAAACGGCAACAAGGCTACAATTCGAGCACGTTTAATTGCTAATGTCAAGTCTCGCTGTTGCTGAGATGTCAGTCCAGTGATTCGACGTGGCAGTATCTTACCCCGCTCGGTGACAAACTTCCGCAACAAATCAACATCTTTATAATCGATTGGTTCCCCCGGCTTAATCGGAGATAGACGACGACGATAGTAGCTCATCTTTACTTAATTTCCTTGTGGACTGTGTGTGTATTGCAATGGGAGCAGAACTTTTTCAGTTCTAATCGGTTGGTGGTGTTGCGCCGATTCTTCGTAGTGGTATACCGGGAAACACCAGGAGAACGCTTGTTAGCGTTAGTGCGACATTCGGTACATTCTAGTGTCACTATTATGCGGACACCTTTACTCTTAGCCATAATCTTACAAACCGTAAAGCCTGGAGAGAATTAACACAAATGACTATCTTCTCACATTTCGTCGCATATTTTCAACTAATCGCTTGACTTTTATATCAAGTGAGTAGCCACGACGCGAGGAAATTATGATAGTTCCTGCATAGCGGTCATGCAATGCCTGGCGCATCTGGGTATCATAAAAAGCTGTACCACAGTCAATCGCCAGGGGAAGTACTAGCAGTATAGCAGTGGGATTGGCGCTAATGTTGCCTAGAGCAATAGAGATGAAAAGCGCACCAACACCAATTATTGCTTCTCTTTTTAGCAGTGCCAGCAACTGGGGAATTCTACCGACGACTTCCCCCCCTTCAACTTCCAAGACCTTCAGATCAAATGCCCAACGCCCTAAACTTTGTCCTTGATTGTTATAGACTACTAGCACACGTAAGACTAACCAAGCTATAACAAATACTAAAATTTGCATAACTTGAATACCTAACTTATTGCTGCCAAAGACGGAACTAACTAACCAAACACCAAGAAAATCTAGCCCCAACGCCATACCGCGTCGTCCAATTTCAGCCTTGGGATAGTGTTTTTGAGGTATTCGTTCAATAGTCATACAAACTCAGCATTTATCTGGGGATTAAAGTTTGGTTTTGTGCTTTTCCTCTAACCCAATCTTAAGCGAATCAACATTTGGTTATAGTAAGTTTTCAGTTTTTTCTAGCTACTGAATGGCTTACTATAACCAAATTGGTTGCAGGTGCTCTTAAGTAGTCAAATTTACTTGCACAATCATATCGTTGAAATCTTTGTCACCACTATTTGCTAAATCCTCAAAGCCAAAGATATTACTACCTAACAGGTTAATATGATCCACCCGATCTGCGTTAGCTCCCAAAAATGGGAAGTAAATTGCTGGATCGTTACTGGGATTGCCATCTAAAATTGCTTCTGGTCTACCATTAGCAATCATAAATGGTGCGAAAATAGCACCTGGCTGGAAAGTTCCTGTATAAGTTGCCGTACTTTGGTTATTAACTGTCAAGTCCATACCCACAACGCGCCCACGAACTGCTGCTTGAGTATAGCCTGAGTCCCCAATACGTAAATCAACCGTACCATTACCATCGACATCAATACCTCCATTTTCATCAGCCACCTGATAAAAACCAACAAAATTTTTGAAAGCTGCTTCTCTATTGACGATAAAATCGGCTTTTACCAGTTGTGTCACACCTTGTAAATTAATCAGTTCTCCCTGTAGCTTTCCTTGTAAATTTGTACCCAAAGGTAAGGTTTGATCTGTGGGTTGCACTGTCACCACTAAATCCTTGAACTCATCAGTGCTATGACCACGAATATCTTTCCAGGCTAAGGAGTATGCTTCGTTCCCTAAATCTGTAATCTTTTGCGTTGAGACATCAGAAAATAGTACATTGCCGATCGGGACGACTCCAGTTTTCACAGCATCAGTTGTACTATTTTGTACTAAATAAAATCTTAAATTGGCACCAGAATCTACTTCTAGTAATTTTGTGAGATTGTCGGTTCTAAAGCCATTAGGAACATTAGCAATAGTAGAGAAAATTACCTTGGCTCTGTCTAAAGCAAGCTGGGCATAACCAGCGCTTCCTGGTGCTAGATCGCCAATTTTACCAGTATGATCGTCAACGGCAAACACGCCAATTTCATTTACTTGCTGAGAATTATGTCCTGTAAGCGTAAATTGCAGGGTTGCTTTGGCGCTGTCATTGCTGATGTGAAAAATATCATGACTAGGATTTGTTAGATGGCTTTGCTTATTTTCTGCAACCACTTTAAAGGGTCGCATCATCTCATTATCTTCATGTGAAAGGATGTGGCAGTGCCAAACATACTCTCCTGGTTTATCAAATTTGGCAATGATGCGGACAACTTCACCGGGATTGGCAATAACGGTGTCTTTCCAACCTCTTTCAGATGGTAATGGAGCCTCTACATCGCCGCTGAGAGTGACATTCTCCAACCTTTGCTTAGTCCCTTCCATAGCATCTTTGCCCGCAGTGACTACATCACCATTAAATTTCTCGCGGTTGAGAATCTGGAAGTTAGTCAAGTGCAGGTGAATTGGGTGTGCATCTTCGGTAGTGTTGTAGAATTCCCAGACTTCAGTAGTACCCAACTTTGGTTGCTCTGTAATTGGGTCATCCCATAGTAATGAGCCATCTGCCATTGTTCCCAATTCTGGTCTGATCCGGCCAAACTTGTCTCTACCTTCAAATAGAACGAGTTGTCTTGTAGGTCCGGTTTGAGTGAGGGGTTCTATTTCGTCAGAACGTAACTCTGTTGTCAATCCATCGGTTTCGTCAGTATCAACTTTAGCGTTCGGGATAGAACTAAGCGGCTGATTCACCTCGATTTTCAGGATCTGGCCTGTTGTATCAGGATCGGCCAAATTTGGTTCTTCATCTGGATGCTCATTGAGTCCCATGAATGGTTCATCTGGCCCCAAATTTTGTAAGATAAACTCTTTTCCTGCATCGCCAGTGAAGTCAACAATCACATCAGCACGTTCGCCAGGTGCAATTACCAACTTATCTAATGCAAGTGGTGTTTTAAAAAAGCCTTGCTCTGTCCCAATTTGGTAAAACTTTTCTTGAGGATCGTTAAACTCGAGGATATAAAATCGCGAGTCAGAACCATTCGCTAACCGGAGGCGATATTTCCTAGGTTCAACCTCCATTTTGGGCCATGCCATCCCGTTCACCATAATGAAGTTGCCGAAGAACTCGGGGATGGCGCTAGGATTAGGTGGTGTAGGCGGGTTTGGATCTACTAGAGGATCTGGCTCTACTGGTGGATCGGTGGATGGAAAGTAAAGCTGTCCATCCGCAGTGAACATCCGGTCTTGAATGAGGATTTCTCGCTCGTAAGAACCGCTAGGCAAAATGCCTTGATGAATTAGATTATTCTCATTTTGATCGCGCAGAAGATAAAAGCCTGCTAAACCTGCATAGACGTTAAGGCGCGTCAGTCCTAGTGCATGATCGTGATACCAAAGAGTTGACGCCTCTTGGTCGTTGTCATAAGAGTAATTCTTCTTAACCCACTGCGGCCCTGTTTCCGAAAAATCTTGTGTGAACCAAGCCTCAGGCGCTCCATCGCTAGCTGCTTCGCTGTGACCACCATGTAAGTGGGTCACGGTAGGAACATACCCATTTTCCAAGGTATTTTGAACAGGTTGTGCAATATGAATGCTCCGATCTACTGGTAGTAAGTGTCCGGTTTTGGGTAGATCGTTTTCCCACCGAACTTTTATGGGAACATCTGTTTGCGCTACAAATGTCGGACCAGGAAAAATATTTTGATTTTTACCTTCATAGCTATATCCCCAAACATTGGTATTAAGACGTACATCATCAGGGGTGCCGTATACACCATCAGCACCTGGGCCTGCGTATAGTCCAAGCCATTGCTCGGTTTCTCGCATTTGAATTGTAAATTTGCCACCTTTTGTCGCATCTATTCTAATTGGAGTTGGCAGCAAGTTGAGAAATTTTGGTTGATTGTCTGGATCTAGTAAATTATTAGTCATAATTTCGCAAATCTTTATGGAAAATTTATATATTATGAAAATTATTGTGCTTTGTGTTTTCTCTTTTTAACTTCATATTGTCCTGATTATTTAAGGTATTAGTATTTCTTTTGGAAAAAAACACTCTTGGTAGAAGCATCAATTAAAACCTCCAAGATTAGCTCTATTGCTTGGTTATACTCTCAGGAGTAATGGATTTTGTCAATGCATTAATGGCAAACTAACTTCAACATAAATAAGGAGGAATTTGCTATTAAGTGATTCCTGATATTTGGATTTTTTTAATTACTAAAATATTCCCAACTTCAATCAGATATTTTTTCATTAAAATTTAATTATTTAGATATCAATCAAAATCTTGACCCCTTAAGGGAAATATCAGGGCATCCAACTGTAAATATGCGATCGCCGAGCAGTTTTTAAGATTTTGATTTAAAGATGCATATTATCTTTTCGCAAAATCCAAAATTGTATAAGAAGGGCGATCGCGCCACATACGACAATTCTAATATCAAATGCTGTATATATTTATACTATATTTTAAGCGTTACGCACTTATGAGTATTGATATAGTATTGTTGAGTAATGCCTGCAAGAAATCTACGATAAATTAAGTATTTTTATGTAGATATAGAGAATAAATTGTTTCCTCTATGTTTAATATTGAAGTGAGCGTTGAGATGCTAGCTCCCTGTTGAAGAAACGAAAAAAAGACAACTAAGTTCAATAGCATGAATAAAGAAGACCAACCAATATAGATCGTAATTAAAGCAAGTGGTTGGTTAAAATCATTACTAGTGTAAATTATCTATATTCTAGAGGATTACCCAAAATGAAATTCATCCGCACAAAAGCTGTACAAATCCCAGTTAGTACAATCATTTCCATACTAACTGCCATTAATGACCGTGATTACCCGCGTTTTCGAGAATTGCAAACAATCTTGATTAGCCAGCATGGGGTTGAAGTCTGGCAAGATGTATTTAATTGTCGTGTCTTACCAGCACTCGATCAGGAATCTAATAGATGGTTGCTACAAGCCTGGTGTACTAAGGAAACAGCGAGTGTCACAATGTAGAAAATAGCTTTAATACTAGGCGATCGCTATGCTATCAGTCAGCGATACAGAAGCAGTTATTTTAAATCTAGTTCAGCCACTAGATGATCGGGGTGATACAGAAGTTGTAGATTTATTAGCAGCAGGCGATCGCATTCTCGCCACACCTGTCACCAGTCAACTGGATTTTCCCCATTGGGATGATTCAGCAATGGATGGCTATGCAGTGCGTTACCTAGATGTGCAGCACAGTAGCGCCGAACAGCCAGCCGTTTTGGAAATTGTCGAAGAAATTCCCGCCGGATATCAGCCCCAGTCTACAATTCAACAGGGTCAAGCCGCACGGATTTTTACAGGTGCAGTGATGCCAGAGGGTGCGGATACGGTAGTCATGCAAGAGAGGACAAAGCGAGAGGAAAACCAAGTTTATATCCTCGCCGCACCACAACCACAAGAATTTGTCAGGCACAAAGCATCTTTTTACCAAGCTGGGACACAATTATTACCGGCAGGAATTAGATTAAATGCCGCAGAAATTTCTGTATTAGCAGCAGCCCAGACTCCCCAAGTTAGTGTTTACCGTCGCCCACGAGTAGCAATTTTTTCCACAGGTGATGAATTAGTCACCCTCGATCAACCCCTAGCCGCCGGACAAATTGTTGATTCCAATGGCTATGCGCTGGCCGCTTTGGTCAGGCAAAGTGGTGCAGAACCCTTGATGTTAGGCATTGTTAAGGACGATCCAGCAGCGCTTGAGGAAACCATTGCTTACGCCATAGCGAATGCCGATATAGTTATCTCTTCTGGAGGGGTTTCGGTAGGGGATTATGACTATGTTGACCAAATTCTCGAAAAACTGGGAGCGAAAATTCATATCCGTGCTGTGGCTATGCGGCCAGGAAAACCCCTGACTGTCGCTACCTTTCCTACTCCAAACTCAGCACTCTACTTTGGTTTACCTGGGAACCCAGCTGCTGTATTGGTAACGTTTTTGCGGTTTGTGCAGCCAGCAATTAAAAAGCTTTCTGGGTTGGCTGAGGGTTGGGAAGTAGGGTTTATGAAAGTGCGATCGCATGACGAGTTGCGATCGGATGGCAAGCGTGAAACTTATGTTTGGGGTAAATTACAGTTAGTTAATGGTATTTACGAGTTTCACAAAGCTGGAGGTAGCCACAGTTCCGGCAATTTAATTAACTTAGCTCAAACCAATGCCTTAGCTGTTATCCCCGTGGGGAAAACATTAATTTCTTCAGGTGAAGAGGTGCAAGTTTTACAAACACTATGACTTCGCCATCTCCCCGCAAAATTCCTCGATTACCTGCGCTTTGACCTCATCCAAAGGAAAACTCTGGGGATAGGTCGAAAACATCAGCATGACACCTTGTAAGGTTGAGGAAAAATAGATGGATCTCTTCCTCGGATTTGCGATCCCCAGCTTTATGAACATCTCAGTTTGAACCTCAAACTGCTTTGCTTGCTCATCCATCAGCTTCTGGCTGTATTTAGCTATGACCGGATCGAGCCTAGGTTGGGTAAAAAGGTTGAGGTAGAAACGGAAAACTTCCGGTTGTCGGCGGACATCTTCCAGCGCACCTTCGGCGATGTGTCGGATTTGTTCAGCAGGCGTTTCCTTTGCCACCGCCGCCTCCATCACAACTAACAAGTCGTTGAGTCGGACATCAACCATAGCTGCAAATAGATCTTCTTTGCCTTTGAAGTAATGATACAGAAGTCCCTTTGATATCTTCGCTTTCTTGGCCACATCATCAATTGATGTGGCGTGATAGCCTTTGTCTAAGAAAAGATCCATTGCAGCCTTGAGGATTTGTTCGCTGGTAGCGCGACGAATACGTTCGTTTTCGGCTGGGGTACGCGGCATTGTTGTCTTTACTTGTTCAGAAAATCGCAGATCAGATTGTAAACCTCTGCTGAGTGAGTTAGTGTCGGCATGTGATCTGCCCCATCAATTTTGGCAAAGTGAATATCAGGAACCTGCTGGAACAACTCAGCAATACGGAAGATGTCGTTGCTGTCCTTAGTGCCGATGATAAATAGGGTCTTTGCCTGAAGCTCATGTAATCGAGCGATCGCAGGTGGCTGCGGCCAGACTTGCTCGGAACTCTTCCAATCAAAGTATCTCTGTGTATTGTGCTTCGTCATCTCATACATCAGTTCGCTTTGGGGACTATTCATAATCGTGCTGTATATGCAGCCGTCTAACATCAGCTTGACCATTCTCTCCACATCCGGAGCCGCCGTCATGACTTGCGCATACCACTGTTCCATTTCTGGTGAGAATTGATAGCCTGAGAGTCCAGGAGCTACTAGCACCAGCTTAGACACTCTCTGGGGATAGGTGAGGGCGAAATCGGTAGCGATTTGTCCACCGATGGAATGTCCCACGAGGGTAGCTTTGTCAATGCCGATATGGTCAAGCAGCTTTGTTAAATCTTCAACATAATTAGCTGGTTCCAAAGGTGCTGGCGACTTTCCGGCACCGCGTCCGTCGAAGGCGATCGCCTGGTAGTTCTTGGCTAACAGTGGGGCGATCAATTGCCAGTCGCGTAAATCTGCACCGCCACTGTGAATTAATGCGATCGCTTCGCCAGTACCTTGAATTTCGTAATACAAATCTGTTGTCATATCCATCCTCCTTTTAACCGCCGATCCTAGGCGGTAGTGATAGATGTTGTGGTTAACGATGTGCTACCACTATTGTCAATATATTTTATGACTGACCATACAGTCAATAGAAAACATATAGAAAAATAGCCCTCCTGAAACAGGAGGGTTGGGGCAATATTTGATAGATCAATAACAGTAAATAAAGACTAGCTCAACTACAACGATTGACTGCTGAGTGCTGACTTTTGCTCGCGGTTGATCAAAATACCTCTCAACCCAGCGGCTTTAGCACCGTGGTAGTCTTCGTCCGCACTATCGCCAATGTGCCATGCTGCTTCCGGTGAACAGCCATGTTTTTCTAAAGCAATAGCGAAAATTTGGGGATCGGGTTTAGCCACACACGCTTGGGTAGAAATGGTGATGGAGGCGAAGAAGTCTCTCAATCCCAAACTTTGCAACACCGAGTAAATGCGGGAATCGAAATTAGACACTACTCCTAACTCAATTCCCATCCGTCGCCAATTTACCAAAGCTGGTAGCACATCGGGATAGACAAACCAAGGTTCAGCAGTACCAAAGTGGATGTAAAGTTCGCTAAAAAAAGCCGAAAAGTCTTCAAATTGCTTGAGAACGCCTGCGCCTTCAAAAGTATTGAGGGCAATTATTCGCCACCAATCAAATTCTCGTTGGAGTATATCTTGTGAGTCTGCATCGGGAAATATCGGTGGTGGTGCTGCTTTAAAGCTTTCGATAAATGCTTGATTCAATGTATCAGCGGAAACCTCTACATCAAATTCCTGGGCTATCTGACGATAAACTTCGCCGACACTGCCTTTGACCCCGATGAGTGTGCCTACAGCATCTAAAAAAATAACTTTCGGTCGTTCCATCAAAATGTTATGCTTTTGAGTCCTGGATTTTAAATTGTGCCTGATGAGAGCTTCAGTGCATAGTTATATTTACGCACTATTTGCTACCGAGAAAGCGTTTCTATAATAGGACGGACTAGCCAATTAAAACCAACTCTGAGCTGATGATCTAAAGTTGGCAATCGATACAGATAAGCCAAACGCCGGGCTACGTATGCTAATGAACCGTCTAATTTGATTCCTAAGCCAGTGAGGGTAGCATTATCTACACCCAATGACAACATTTCCCCTAATTTTTGATATTGGAAAGGTAATAAGGGGCGATTGGTGAGGGAAGCCCAAATATTCCAAGCGGTATAATCTGCTTGCTGAAACGCAGCTTGCGCAGTGGCGGGGATTTGCTGACCTTGCGCATCCACACAGTCGGCTAAATCGCCCAAGGCAAAAATTTCTGGATGTTCCAGGACTTGCAGAGTTGGTGAAGTGGTGATTTGACCGCGCTGATTGTGTTTGAGAGGTAGGGATTTAACTACTGGACTCACCCGCGTTCCTACAGTCCAGATTGCTAAATCTACGGGAATTGTGTCTACTTGATTTTTATACTCTAGGGAAATAGTATCTTTGCCAATAGAATCTATATTGGTTTCTAAATCAATAAATACGCCTCGTGCTTCTAAAGCTTTTTTTGCGGCTTCGCGGTTAAAGTCTGGCGAAGTGCGTAAAATTTGGTCAGTAATTTCTATGAGGCGGAAGCGTCCTCTTTCTCCTAGCCTGTCTGCTAACTTACAAGCTAACTCTACACCGCTGTAACCTGCCCCAACAATTGCCACCCGAATTTTATCTGCATCGGATTCTTCTAAAACCCGCAGGCGTTCTTCTAAACGATAAGCATCAGCAATTGTGCGGAATGGGTAAGCGTAGGAGGTCGCACCAGGAACCAAATCTAGGGGTGTTTCTCCGCCCAAGGCTAGTACTAATCGGTCGTAGGAGATTTCCGGCCCATTTTGTAAATGTACCCGTTGCTGGTCAATATCAATGCCCGCAACCACAGCTTGATAAAAACGTACACCTGTGCCTTGTAGAAGTTCTGCGAAGGGTGGGGCAATTTCCCAAGTTTGCAGTTCGCCAGTGAGTAATTCGTAGAGTAAGGGAGAAAATAGGAAGCGATCGCTTTGATCTACCAAGACAATTTCGGGTTTTTGTGTAGATTCCCAAGGTAACTGGCTCAAGCGCAAGGCAGTATAGAGGCCACCAAAGCCTCCACCAAGGATTACAATTCTATGAGTTTGTTGAGTCATCTTTTCTTAGGGAACGTCAATCCCAGGTAGGCAACTAACTTTCAGTGTAATGATTTATTTCTAGTTATAGTTATCTCTCTTGAAATATAGGTTCCAGCCATTGCTCT
>JAVRCV020000008.1:0-241850 GCA_034530615.2 Aulosira sp. ZfuVER01 | reverse complement strand
GCAGGTAATGACAGCCTCACAGGTACAATCGCCGATGACATCATCAACGGTGATGCGGGTAACGATACGCTGTCTGGTCGTAGTGGCAACGACAGCCTCAACGGTGGTGATGGTGCTGACAATCTCTATGGTGAAGACGGCAACGATACTTTAGATGGTGGTGCAGGCAACGACATCCTCAATGGCGGTACAGGCAACAACTTCTACCTATTTGGCAAAGGTGATGGGCAAGATGTCATTACATATAACTACGACTCCACAGCAGGCAAGCTCAACACTTTGCAGTTCAAGGCGGGTGTATTGCCAACTGAAGTCGCGCTTAAGCAAGTTTACGATGGCAACTTTAGCGGCAACGCAGCACTGGAATTGAGTATTGTTGGCACTACCGACAAAATTACTATCTCCGGATTTTTCTACCAGGACAACCCGAACAACCCTTATAACAGCGTCCAGCAAGTGAAGTTCGCTGATGGCACCATTTGGGACATGGCAACAATTGTGTCGAAGTTGTCCGCCTATGGCAAATTAGCTTTTAGTAGCTCTCAATTTAGTATTCGTGAAGACGGAATTCCTATTGTCGCTGTCACTGTCATCCGTACAGAGGGGAATTATGGTAATGTCAGCGCAGTAATTAATTTAAGCAATGGCACAGCCACAGCAGCGAGTGATTACAATAACACCCCTGTCACCGTTAATTTCGCTAATGGAGAAACCAGTAAAACGATAACAATTCCTCTGATTGATGATAGTAATTATGAGCCGAATGAAACTGTCAATTTAACTCTATCTAGCCCTACTGGTGGCGCAACATTAGGAACGCAAACAACAGCCGTATTAACCATTGTTGATAATGATGCAGTAACAGGAGTAATTCAGTTTAGCAATGCTAGCTATTCCATTAATGAAAATGGTACGCCGATTACTGTAGTTACTCTAACTCGTACAGCGGGAAGTGATAGCGCAGTTAGTGTCAGAATTAACTTAACAAATGGAACAGCTACAGCAGGAAGTGACTATAATAATAGTCCGCTTATAGTTAACTTTGCTGATGGCGAAACCAGCAAAACTGTTAATATTCCCATCATTGATGATGGCATAGTTGACCCCGATCAAACTATTAATCTCAGCCTTGCTAACCCCACTGGTGGCGCAACTATTGGAACACAAAATACTGCTACTGTCACCATTGTTGATAATGATAGCCCCAGACTCACCCTGCTTCTGAATAAAGAAAATATTTCTGAAGGTGAAACTGCTAACGGTACAATTACTCGCAATACTGAAGATACATCTAGTGAGTTAATTGTTACGCTCATTTCCAGTGATACAACAGAAGCAACCGTTCCTCAGACTGTTACTATACCTGTTAATCAAACTTCAGCTAGTTTTACCCTAACAGGAGTAACAGATAATATTGTTGATACCAGTCAGATAGCAAAAATTACAGCATCTGCTAACGGGTTTGAGAATGGAACAGATAGCATAGTCATCATCAATAATGATTTACCTGACTTAATTGTTAGTAACATTATTGCGCCTAATACAGCACAGTCAGGGCAGAAAATTGATGTAACTTGGACAATAACAAATCAAGGAAATGTCACTGCTTCAGGAACTTGGAGCGATCGCCTATTTTTATCTGACAATGACACTATTGGCAACGATCTACTCTTAGGAACCTTTACTTTTACCGGGACGATCGCCCCTAGTGCATCAATCACTCGAACACAATCGGTCACTTTGCCCCTCGAACTCAATGGCGATCGCCGCATTGTTGTCCAAACCGATGCACTGAACCAAATTTCAGAACGTTTAGGCACTGAAAACAATAACACCAGCATTGATGATCGGGCAATTAACGTTAATTTATCTCCCTATCCCAATCTTCAAGTAACCAGCGTTACGGCACCACCAACTGCTTTTTCTAGCCAGGAAACAGTAGTGAAATGGGTAGTTACTAATACAGGCAATGGTAATACCAGCACCCCCCTATGGTATGACAGAGTTTGGCTATCTTTAGATCAGAATTTTGATAGTAGCGATATTTATCTTGGTCAAGCTGCTAATCCTAGTTATTTGAACGTCGGAGAAAGCTACAGTAATCAGTTAACTGTAACTCTCCCCGTTGGTATTGACGGTAATTATTATTTCCTAGTTAAAGCTGATGCCACAAATCAAGTTTGGGAATTTGATAAGGAAGGAGATAATTTCAACAGTAGCAATGCCACAGATGTAAACTTAACACCACCACCCGATTTAGCAGTTACATCAGTTTCTTCACCTTCTCCTATTTTTTCTGGTCAGAAGATCAACCTCAATTGGACTGTGACTAATAAAGGAGAAGGAAGGACATTTGGACGTTACTGGTATGACGATATCTATCTGTCATCAGATCAAACTCTTGACCCTAAAGCGGATTATTATTTAGGACGACAACAATACAACAGTTTTGATGTTTTTGACTCTGGCGCAAGTTATACCGCTTCAAAAGAACTAGAAATACCTGTAGGAATTAGTGGGAATTACTATTTTATAGTAAGATCTGATGCTGGAAATTACGTCTTTGAACAAGCTTTTGAAGAAAATAATACTGGTACAACAGCAAATACCATTGAAGTTAAATTACCACCCCCACCAGATTTAGAAATAGATTTTGTTGATGTACCTATTGCTGCAACTGCTAGCCGTCCTCTGACAATTAATTACCGGGTAACAAATTATGGTTCAACCCGCACTCCTAATAGTAGTTGGGTAGATACTTTTTATCTATCTAGCGATGCCAACTTAGACGTTAATACCGATTATAAACTGGGCAATTATAACCGTTCAGGTGCATTGAATATAGGTGAATTCTATACTGCATCTGCCGTCTTTACTCTTCCTGATACATTAATAGGAACTTTCTATGTGTTTGCTACCACAGATAGCAACAACCAAGTTTTTGAATTAGATAACAACAATAACAGTAACTTTGACACTCAAGTTATTACTATTTCCTCTCGCCCAGCCGATTTAATAGTTTCTAATGTTACTACACAGGACACAGTAGTAAATGGTAAATCCCTGCGGGTTAATTGGAAAGTATTAAATCAAGGAATTGGTGACACAGCGATTAGCAGTTGGACAGATCGAATTATTGCTTCCAGAGATAATATTTTAGGCAATAATGATGATGTTATTTTAGGTGATTTTATCTGGAATAGTTTAATCAATGAAGGAGGCAGTTATTCCCGTAGTGAATTAGTAACGATTCCTTTCAATTTCACCGGAGGTGATTATAATCTCTTCGTGGTTACTGATGCTAATAACAATGTTTACGAAGCCACCCAAGAAAATAATAATAGTTCTACTGCTGTTCCTCTCAAAGTAATCCGAAAAACTCCAGATTTACAAGTTACCCAAATCACTGCTCCAACTACAGCCACATCAGGAGAACCATTTACAGTAACTTGGACACTGGAAAATTTAGGAGACAATACCACTGATTCTCCTTACTGGTATGATGAAGTTTTTCTCTCTACTGACCCAATTTTAAATGAAGGCGATATTTCTTTAGGGAGAATATATCAAGCTCAAAATCTTGCCCCATCTGGTTATTATCAATCTTCTCGAACCTTTACTTTACCTGCTGATATCCAAGGCAATTACTATGTTCTGGTTCGGACTGATATTGATAATTCTGTTACTGAGGATGCTCTCGAAAACAATAATATTAGGGCTACTCTTAACCCCACTGCTGTTACTCTAAGCCAAGTCCCTGATTTAATTCTTAATAATATTACAGCATCCATTCAAGCAGTTAGTGGGCAGCCTTTAGAATTATCTTGGACAGTAAAAAACATGGGTGTAGATACCTATGGAAATTGGCGAGATTACTTCTACCTTTCCCGTGACCAAGTTTTTGATTCCAACGATGATATTTATATTGGTTTTGTAGGCGATCGCGAAGGATTAAATAATCAGCAAAGTTACACGAAAACTAATCGTTTCACCCTACCGCGTGGGTTATCAGGGGCTTATTATATTGTAGGTATCACTGATGCTGCTAACAATGTTTATGAACGTTCAGGAGAGAGTAATAATCTAATATTTAGCAATAGTCCAATTTCTATTATTCCTGCTGTTCCGACCGATTTAGTTGCTGGAACGATTACGATTCCTAATAGCGGGACACCAGGACGTAGTGCAACTATTACCTATACAGTTGAAAATCAAGGTTTTGAATCAGCCATTGGAACATGGCAAGATTCAATTTATATTTCTGCTGACGATCAATGGGATATTAATGATCCGCTCTTCACTCAAGTTGATGTATCTGGCCCTTTAAATAGTGGTAATAGCTACAGTAAAACGGTAACAGCAAATTTACCAGGAGTTCCCACTGGAGATTATCACGTTATCATCCGCAGTGATATTCGTAATGTTATTTCTGAGTCTAATGAAAGTAATAACCTGAAAGCATCTCTCAATGAATTTGAAGTGGATGTAGAAAGCCTCAGTTTAGGCACTCCCGCCACAGGGTATTTTACCTCGAAAGGACTCATAGAAGATATTAAAGATATCAAAAACATTGCCTTTCAATATGGAGTTGCAGTACTCACATCCTCTGATAACACTGTACCGCAAGAATCTACTTACTATAAAGTTGAGGTAGCGGCAGGGGAAACTCTAAGACTGAAGTTAGATGGAAGTACGGGAATACCGACATTTGATCCAAATTTTTATAATGTTTTGCAAGCCTATCCAGTAGCGATAGAAGGTAGTGCAATTTATGTCCGTTATGGAGATGTCCCAACTCCCACTGAGTTTGACTATAGTTTCTCCCAAGGTTTATCAGAAGATCAAGAAATTGTTATTCCTTCTACTCAAGCAGGAACTTATTATATTCTCGCTGCTGCTCCTCAATTACAGATCGTCGTACCTGAAGCCAATAATAGTTCGACAAGAAGCACTATAGATAGTGGTTTTGTTAGTGGCGGCGGTGGCGGCGGTGGTGGCGGTGGCGGAGCCGCCGCCGATCCTCGTATTCGCATAGTTGGAATAGGACTTCCTAGCTATTCCTTGAAAGCTGAAGTTATTGATTTCTCAATTCAAGATATTAGCAGCAAACGAGGAAGCAATCGCGGTCAAGTGACAATGGCTATTAAAGGGGCAAAATTTACCCCTGATGGTGTTATTAGTCTGATCGCCAATGATGGCACGACACGCACTGCTAGTAAAGTTTGGTGGAAAGATAGCAGTGAAATGTGGGCAACCTTTGACCTACGTGGTTTAGCTACTGGCTTGTACGATGTTCGCATTAATGATGATGGTAAGACTACCTTAGCTAATGATATTTTTACCGTCACCGATGGGCCAGCGGGCAAATTAGAAACCCAATTGCTTGCGCCATCAGCTTTACGTCCTGGTGAGTCAGGAATTCTGGTTGTCAACTATGCCAATACGGGTGAGACGGATATTGTTGCGCCTTTACTGACTTTAGGGGCTGACAATGCCAATTTGGTTTTGCCTGATGAAGTGGGAACGGGTAGTTCCAGTATTCAAATTTTAGGAACAGACGAAGCTGGGCCTGCCGGAATTATTTCACCAGGCGATCGCGGTAGTTTTTCTGTCCGCTTTGTCCCAACTGCTGCTGGGACTAGTAGTGGAATCGTCAATTTCTCCTTGTCTGAAGCTGCTAATGACCAAACTATCGATTGGTCAACGTTGAAAAATAATGCCAAACCTAGTAATGTTTCTCCCGAAGCTTGGGATGTCATCTGGCAGAATTTCGTTAACTCTGTCGGTTCACATGTCGGGAGTTACCAAGCAGTCTTGGCAGAAAATGCTAATTATTTAAGCCAGTTAGGGAACTATACTCACGACATAAATCGTGTACTGGCTTTTGAGCTTCAGCAGGACAGTAACTCAGTTGTCGGCGCAGGATGGGATGGCTCGCTCAATGAACGCCTAAGTGTGGGGGCTTTTGGGCGCGGTGGCGTATCTCCTTGGGATATCACTGCTACAAATAGCGATGGCGATGTCACGATTCTTTATGGCACAACTCCCCGCCTGTTTACTGTACAAGCCGATGACAGTTATCGCGCTCAAACTGGAGACAATGGAACTCTCACGCTAGAGAACGGGATTTATCGCCTACGGGAAGAAGATGGAACACTGACAGTTTTCCGAGCCGATGGCAAATGGAACTATATCGAAGATACCAACGGTATTCGCCTAACTGCTAGTTATGGCGATGGTCGATTAACAAGATTAGAGAATAGTTGGGGAAATAGTCTCTCGTTTACTTATAACTCCCAAGGACGCATCGTAACTATCACTGAGGAGAATGGCTGGACGAGTAATTATGAATACGATACCTCTGGGCAATATTTATTAAGCATCACTACCCCTGAAGGTACAACTCGTTACACCTACTATGATGGTTCGGCGGCGACTGGTAGCCAATATGCAATTAAATCCGTCATTTTCGCGGACAATACAACTTTAGCTTTCGAGTATGACAATCAAGGGCGAGTTACCAAGCAAAGCTGGAATAATGGGTTACAAGCGACTACCTATCAGTATGATGCTACCGGAGGTGTTACCGTTACCGATGCCCGCAGTTCGGCAACACAGATGTTATTTAATGACTTTGGCAATTTAGGCAGGATTACAGATCCTCTGGAGCGTGTTACTCAGTTCCAATATGATGACAATGGTAATCTGACTAAGTTAGTCAATCCCGATAATACCGCCTCTAGCTTTAACTATGACACCAAAGGAAATCTGTTGTCTTCTAGCAATGCCTTGGGGCAACAGGTTAAATTTACCTACGAACCGAATTTAAATCAATTAGCATCTGTCAAAGATCCACGAGGTAATCCGCTTTCTTATAGTTACGACAATAAAGGTAATCTCTCCAATATTACCTACGCCGATGGTAGCAAGGAAAGCTATAGCTATGATGCTCAAGGTAATTTAACCGTTTCTGCAAACCGTCGCGGTGAAATTATTAATTACACCTACAATGCTCAAGGGTTAATCACTCGCAAACAATACGCTGATGGTACATCGGCGAATTTTACCTACGATGCCAGGGGAAATCTGCTCTCTGCCACCGATGCTGATAGTAGCGTCACCTACGCCTATGATAGTGCTGACCGTCTCACAAAAGTCACTTATGGTTCTGGACGCTATCTAGAGTTTAGCTATGATGCAGGTGGTCGCCGCACACTTATGGCCGATCAGAGTGGTTTCGTTGTCAACTACGCTTACGATAGTTTGGGACAACTATCTAAGTTAACTGATGGCAATGCCGCAAATATTATTACTTATACCTATGATGCTCTTGGTAGTTTGGAGCGAGAAGATAACGGTAATGGGACTTACACCACCTATAGCTATGATGATGCTGGACAACTGCTGAGTCTGGTTAACTACAAGGCTGACAAAACGGTTAACTCTCGCTATGACTACACCTATGATGTCATGGGTCGCCGTACCTCAATGACGACATTAGAGGGAAAAACCAATTATACCTATGATGCGATCGGTCAGTTAACAGGGGTTACTTTGCCCAATGGTCGAACCATTCAATACCGCTATGATGCTGCTGGAAACCGCATTTCTGTTACCGATAGTGGGGTGGCGACAAATTATAGCACCAATAATCTCAATCAATACACCAGTGCTGGTGCAGCTACATACATCTATGATGCTGATGGCAACCTGACTAGTAAGCAAGAAGGAAATAAAACTTGGAATTATAGCTATGACAGCGAAAATCAACTAATTGGCGTTACCTCTGGTAATGACTCTTGGATTTATGAATATGATGCGACTGGCAACCGTATTGCTACCATTCACAACGGACAACGCACCGATTATGTAGTCGATCCGACTGACTTAGGTGATGTGATTGGGGAATATAACGGTAGCGGTAGCCTAATAGCTAATTACACGCATGGTTTGGGCTTAGTTAGTCGTTTTGATGGTAATAATGCGAGTTATTATGATGCGGATGCGATCGGTTCTATTGTTGGTTTAACGGGGAATAATGGCAGTTACTTGAATCAGTATAGTTATCTGCCTTTTGGGGAAGATTTAACCAAAACTGAGACAGTTTCTAACCCCTTTGAGTATGTGGGTCAATGGGGTGTAATGAATGAAGAGAACAGTTTAACCTTCATGCGGGCGAGGTACTATTCATCTTCTGAAGGTAGATTTATCAATACTGATCCGATTGGTATTGTTGGAGGATTGAATTTATATAATTACGTAAATAATGATCCTTTGTTGTTTAACGATCCTTCTGGTAAAAGTCCCAGTTCCGTTACCAAACAACTAAATAAAGCATACAATATAGTAAGAAGGTTGGTGACAGAAGAAGCTCATCAAATAGGTGGTAAAGCAAAACTCTTCCCGGAATTAGATATAGGAACACATATCAGGAATCTTGGTGAACTGAGTCATGTTCATTATAAAGATCTGCACATAATAACAGATCCAAAATATTATGAAGCTGCTTTTGGAAAAGTGGGAAGATATGCTGCAAAAGCAACCAGATTTGCTGGTACTGCCGGAGCGTTATACGGGGCTTTTGAAGCTGGATGGTGGCTTGGAACTAAAATCAATGATCGTTACGGTGATCAAATAGCTCCTTACTTAGAACCTATTTTTGACGTATTCACCCGCATCGTCCGCCCTGGTGACCCCAACGACATTGTAGGCCCCAATAGCTTTGGACAAGAAAAGTGGATTTCTGCCACCTCCACCCTCCCCTATACCATCCGCTTTGAAAACCAAGCTTCCGCCACCGCACCCGCGCAAAAAGTTACCATTACCCAACCTCTTGACACGGATCTCGATGTACGTACCTTCCGCTTAGGCGAATTTGGCTGGAGTGGTATCACCTTCGATGTTCCCGATAATGTTGCTTTCTACAGCCAACGCATTGATCTCACCGCCACCAAAGGATTTTTAGTTGATGTCGCCGCAGGAATTGACGTTGCGAACAAAGAAGCCTTCTGGACATTAACCACCATAGATCCTAAAACAGGTGAAATTCCCGTAGATCCTAGTATTGGCTTCTTACCCCCCAATAACGATCAAGGTGTTGGTGATGCTTTCGTAACTTATACCGTTCGCCCTGGCCGTAATGTGACCACAGGAACCGTCATTGACGCTAAAGCAACCATTGTCTTTGATAATGAAGCGCCCATTGACACGCCACCCATTTTTAACACCTTAGACGCAGGTCAACCCAGTAGCACTGTAGAAGCCTTACCAGAAGTTGTCTCCCAGCCAGAATTTTTTGTCAAATGGTCAGGCAATGATGACAATAATGGTTCTGGTATTGCTTCCTATGATGTCTACGTTTCGGAAAATGGCGGCAACTTTACTCTATGGCTGAATGATACCACCCTCACCGAAGCCACCTACCTTGGTCAACCTGGCAAGACTTATGCCTTCTACACGGTTGCTGTTGACAACACAGGTAATATTCAGTCAACTCCCACAACTGCCCAAGCAACCACAAAAGTAGCTGGAGTAGCAAATCAGCCACCCACAGTTGCCAGTCCCATCGCTGACCAATCCGCTACAGAAGACACAATATTTACCTTCGCCATCCCAGAAAATACTTTTACCGATGCCGATGCTGGGGATACTCTCAGCTACTCTGCAACATTAGAAAATGGTGGCGATTTACCAAGCTGGTTAAGTTTCAATGTTACTACTCGCACTTTTAGCGGTACGCCAACTAACAGCGAAGTTGGTAGCCTCAACATCAAAGTTACAGCCACAGATAAATCTGGTGCCACTGCAACTGATAGCTGTGCAATTACAGTCGCCAATACTAATGATTCACCCACTTTGGCAAGTGCGATCGCCGATCAAAACGCTACTGAAGATACAGCCTTTACCTTCACTATCCCAGAAAATACTTTTGCTGATGTGGATGCTGGCGATACTCTCAGCTACTCTGCAACATTAGAAAATGGTAGTGCTTTACCAAGCTGGTTAAGCTTTGATATCGTAACGCGCACATTTAGCGGTACACCAACTAACAGCGAAGTTGGTAGCCTCAACATCAAAGTTACAGCCACAGATAAATCTGGTGCCACTGCAACTGATAGCTGTGCAATTACAGTCGCCAATACTAATGATTCACCCACTTTGGCAAGTGCGATCGCCGATCAAAACGCTACTGAAGATACAGCCTTTACCTTCACTATCCCAGAAAATACTTTTGCTGATGTGGATGCTGGCGATACTCTCAGCTACTCTGCAACATTAGAAAATGGTAGTGCTTTACCAAGCTGGTTAAGCTTTGATATCGTAACGCGCACATTTAGCGGTACACCAACTAACAGCGAAGTTGGTAGCCTCAACATCAAAGTTACAGCCACAGATAAATCTGGTGCCACTGCAACTGATAGCTGTGCAATTACAGTCGCTAACACTAATGATGCACCGACCTTGGCAAGTGCGATCGCCGATCAAAGTGCGATCGAAGATGCAGCCTTTACTTTTACCATCCTAGAAAACACTTTTGCCGATGTGGATGCACGCGATATTCTCATTTATTCAGCAACTTTAGCCAATGGTCATTCATTACCAAGCTGGTTAAGCTTTGATGCTTTGACTCGCACATTTAGCGGTACTCCCACAAATAGCGAAGTTGGTAGCCTCAACATCAAAGTTACAGCTACTGATAAATCTGGGGCAACTGCAACTGATAGCTTCACCATTACAGTTGCGAATACTAATGATGCGCCGATATTGGCAAGTGCGATCGCCGATCAAACCGCCACCACCAATAATCTATTCAGCTTTACTGTACCCATAAATACCTTCTTGGATGTAGATGCAGGTGATAGCCTCAGCTTTACTGCGAGCTTAGAAAATGGCTCACCGCTACCCACTTGGTTAACTTTTAACCCTGCTACTCGCAGCTTCAGTGGCACTCCCACCCTTGCTGATGTAGGAACACTAAATATTAAAGTCCAAGCTACTGACACCAACAATGCTAGTGCTAACGATATCTTCACCATTAACATTACTAATCTCATCAATAATATTGCTGGTACATCAGGCAACGATGTGATTCAAGGAACAGCCAATAACGATTTCATCGAGGGCTTAGGCGGTAACGATCAGTTATTTAGCTTAACAGGTAATGATACTCTCGATGGCGGTACTGGCAAAGATACCATGACTGGGGGGTTAGGCGATGACACCTACATCGTCGAAAACAGTGGTGATAAGGTTGTCGAAAACCCCGATCAAGGAACCGATACGGTTCGCTCATCAATTAGCTACACCTTGGGAGACTATGTAGAAAATTTAGTTTTAACAGGCAGCAGCAGCCTTTCAGGTACAGGTAACGCACTTAACAACTTGATTACAGGCAACAGCGGTAGTAACACTCTAGATGGTAAAGCTGGTAACGATGCCTTGTCAGGGGGGCTAGGCAACGACAATTACATAGTTGATAGCTTTGGAGATGTAGTTATTGAAAATGCCAACGAAGGGACAGATAGCGTTTTTGCCTCAGTCAGCTACACCTTAACAGATAATGTGGAACGGCTCACCCTAACAGGTACAGCAAATATCAACGGTACAGGCAACAGCCTCAGCAATAGCATCACTGGTAACGCTGCTGACAACACCCTCACAGGTGCTGATGGCAATGATATCCTCGACGGTGGGGCTGGCAATGATATCCTCAACGGTGGCGATGGTAATGATATCCTCAACGGTGGGTCTGGTAACGATACCCTCAACGGTGGTGTTGGCAATGATAGCTATACCGTTGACAGCATTGCAGATGTAATTACGGAAAATGCCGATGAAGGGACAGACAGCGTTACTGCCTCAGTCAGCTACACCTTAACAGATAATGTGGAACGGCTCACCCTCACAGGTACAGCAAATATCAACGGTACAGGCAACAGCCTCAGCAATAGCATCACTGGTAACGCTGCTGACAACACCCTCACAGGTGCTGATGGCAATGATATCCTCGACGGTGGGGCTGGCAATGATATCCTCAACGGTGGCGATGGTAATGATATCCTCAACGGTGGGTCTGGTAACGATACCCTCTCTGGCGGACTAGGCAACGACAATTACATAGTTGATAGCTTTGGAGATGTAGTCATTGAAAACGCCAACGAAGGGACAGATAGCGTTACTGCCTCAGTCAGCTACACCTTAACAAATAATGTGGAACGGCTCACCCTCACAGGTACAGCAAATATCAACGGTACAGGCAACAGCCTCAGCAATAGCATCACTGGTAACGCTGCTGACAACACCCTCACAGGTGCTGATGGCAATGATATCCTCGACGGTGGGGCTGGCAATGATATCCTCAACGGTGGGGCTGGCAATGATAGCTATACCGTTGACAGCATTGCAGATGTAATTACGGAAAATGCCGATGAAGGGACAGACAGCGTTACTGCCTCAGTCAGCTACACCTTAACAGATAATGTGGAACGGCTCACCCTCACAGGTACAGCAAATATCAACGGTACAGGCAACAGCCTCAGCAATAGCATCACTGGTAACGCTGCTGACAACACCCTCACAGGTGCTGATGGCAATGATATCTTGCTAGGTCAGGCTGGTAACGATGTCTTAGCTGGTGGTTTTGGCAGTGACAAGCTGACAGGTGGAACTGGTAATGACCGATTTATTTATACTTCCTTAACTGATGCTGGTGACACAATTACCGATTTTGAGTTGGGCAAAGATCAAATTGTCCTGACACAACTGCTTAACAGTATTGGATATAGTGGCTCTAACCCGATTATGGATGGTTACATCAAATTTGCTGCTAGTGGAAAAAATACTATAGTGCAAATCGATCCTGATGGCTTGGGTGGCCAGCTTTCTACATCCTTAGTTACCTTACAGAATCGTACTGTTACTCAACTCAACGATACTAATAATTTCCTGTTTTAATCTCGCTTTTGTTCAAGAGGACACGGGGATGACAAAAAAATCAATGTCCGCCTTTCCCCTCTCCACTTTACCGTGTCCTCATCTGTTGGCTGTTTTTGGAGAATCTGAATTAGCCCTCTTTTGTTACTTTCAGCAGAGAATAATCCCTAAGTCTTATTATTGGGTTATTTATCAACAAGCTAAGTTAAATGAGAAAATGATCATGCGATCGCTCAATTGATGATTTTGTCTAAGGTTCAGATTGGGTAGAGTATTATTCTCTCCCCGTAGTGATAAAAGAGGGATTAGAGTCCAAATGAGGTTTGATTACAGTTGAAGAAAAATAACTACAGACAGGCTTGCTCATATTGAAGCGATCCACTTTAAGATGACCAGTCGTTAGCATACAAATACTCTTGCGATCGCTGATGTGATTTCACAGCAAGCTAATACAGTAGCGATCGCACCACTGGCATAAAGTGCGGATTGACTGGCAACTAATCACGAACAGAAGCTAGACGAATTAGAGGCTGAAATCACTTAATTTATTGCTGCTAGGTCAACTAGTTCTTGTCTATGCCTGTGAGAATCCTGCGATCGCTCCGCTAACCATAATATTGCGGATCAGTCGGATCGCTGGATACGGATCATCTTCATTAATCCTACAGTGAGTATACAATTTCTATCAATTGGCAACAGTTTTTTGTGGGTGACCATGTCTTAATTGAAAATTTATCTTATTGTTAAGGCACTTTGATATTTAATAATTAATGTGATAATTAAAATTTTTAAGTTTTCCCTTTCGATTTTGAATAACGCTTATTAAAGTGGTGTAAAAATGGTGTAATTTCTTTTTTTATGAGTCAAAGTGCTTTTAAAAGCTTGCTTTGTAAGGATTAGTAATCGGACTGAAAATCCTCGTGTCACCAGTTCAAGTCTGGTTCCTGGCATCCTCAAAAAACCCTTGAAATCATCGCATTTTAGGGGTTTTTTGCTTTGCAGGTATAAACTTTGGAAAGTTCTCGTTACAACCCAGGATGGAAAGAGAGTTTCAGCCCATAATTCCTAACATGATCAGTACAATTGTCTTTTGGTCAACAATTACCAATTTTTAGCGTTAGACAATGGGTGTAAAACTGGTGTAAAAGAGCTAGAGTATGTTTTAAACCCTGCAAAATCATAAATACAATCGCGATCGCTTCATGGTCCAACAAGGCTATTAATCAGCGATCGCAAACTAATAATCATAAATAGTCACTGTACAAAAATAAAGGAAAAGACCGTGAAACATAGAGTTCCACGGCTTTTAGTGTGGTGTGAGGAGCTTAACTACATATCATGATAAGGTAGCTGACCAGCCACAACACGCTCGTAACAATTTTGGTAACAGAATATTTTCTGGTGATATCACAGTCAAATTAGAATGAATGAGATTGCGTCCCTTCAGCTACAATGACAGAGACTATGTTTGATGACAACTGAGTATCAGCAACCAAACCCGCCATTACTCTCACGCAAAAATTAACAACACTCAGATTTCAATAATTTTCTATTTGAAGCAATTGAGTTTTGCTCTCAGAAATATGGATATTTATTTCAAGGTCTTAAGTTTATAGTAGAAATAAGATAGTAAGTTTCCAAATACTGGATGAATGTTAAATTTATCGCTTATTAAAAAATAAAAGCCGTGGAAACCAAGAGAATTCCAAGGCTTTTGGTGTGGTGTGAGGAGACTTAACTAATGCCATCATAAACCCATCTGACTCTAAGCGGTGCAAGCTTAATAGGTTTTGTAACAAAATTGTCCTTTGATGACATAAAGTTATAGTTTTTCAATCAATCTGAGGTTTAGTATTGATTTAATCTATACTAAAGCACCACCGCAACTAGAACCACATCCAGCCGTACAACCGTAGCAATAGGCAGCAGTTTGGATCTCACCAATTAAATCTAAACTCCCAGCTTCTAACAATTTGGTAATTGTTAAAGTTTCATCATTGCGGGTTTTTGCTGGCAGATTCATCATTTGGTTAAAGTCGCAATCATATACATTGCCTAAATAATCAATTGATAGTTGATCGCGACACATTAAATAGTCAATTGTATTGGCATTAAAATGCGATTCTAAAAACTGCAAATACCTGGGGTATAACTTCTTGCGTTCTAAATGCATTTTAGTTCTACCAACTGGTAAATTGGTGATGGTGAATAGGTTATTAAACACAATATCAAAATGTTCTTGTAAGAACATTTTGTAATTTTTTTCTAGGTTCGTTTGTTCGGGAGCTAAGGAAAATTTTTCTGTGTTAGGTAACTGGGGATTATATACTAAGTCCAAAATTAAATCTGGTTTTTGCCCATAGCCTAGACGATTAAGCCATTGCAAAGCTTTAACTGAACTATCAAAAACCCCAGTACCACGCATTTTATCTACATTATCTGCTAGGTAACACGGCAAGGAAGCAACTATTCTTACTTTGTTTTTAGCAAAGTATTCGGGTAGATCGCCAAACCCATCTTCAAAATAAATGGTCAAATTAGAACGGACAATTACCTGTTTTCCAGTTCTGCTTGCTGCTTCTACTAATGGCTTAAATCCATAATTCATTTCTGGTGCGCCACCAGTTAAATCAACAATTTTAATTTCGGGAAATTTGTGAATTAATTCAATCAACTGTTCGCAAATTTCTGGCGTAAG
Source organism: Aulosira sp. ZfuVER01 (assembly GCA_034530615.2). Lineage (GTDB taxonomy): Bacteria > Cyanobacteriota > Cyanobacteriia > Cyanobacteriales > Nostocaceae > Aulosira. The sequence goes on along the minus strand of JAVRCV020000008.1, from coordinate 226,219 downwards.
TTCTTCTGTGCGTCTTGGTCCTGCTTCGACGTGACAGTGTGCACAGGCAAGGTTGCAACGTTTACCAAGATTAATTTGCAATATAGATATATCTGTTTTAGTCAATGGGTTGCTGAGTTTCTGGTTGAAGGATGTTACTTTTATATCTGATGAATTTAGTGATTGAGTTTGCATGGTGTACTCTGTTCCGAAAAGATAGAAAAATTTCTTGTTAGCTAAACCTTATCAGTCCAGTTTATTTGTAAAAACATAAGTGGTAGAAATTAGAAATTTTGTTAAGATGTTAGCGATCGCTGAGTAGGCGATCGCCTGTGTGATTTAATTTAAAAATTAACAGCAACCACCACCGTTATAATGCCACGTAGAATCGGTAATCATGATTTCTGTTGGTTTTAAAGCCGCAAGTTTGGCAGCAGTTTTATCACATACTGCGGCGGGAATACCACGCTGCAACAGATGACCTGCTGAGTCATCAAACCAGGGTTCTGAACCAGCATAAATTGCTGTTTTCCCAGTAAAAATACAAGCTCCATCTTCTGGTATGGCAACTTTGAAACAGACACAATCAAGACTTTGTAGTAATAAATTCTCTTCTAAGTTATAAGTTAGACTATCTAACAAGCGATAAGGACGACGGGCACGAATTTCCACTTGACCAAAGCCGGCATTGACTATTAGTTGAGTGTATTCTTGATAGGTGAGTGCGCCTGATAAGCACATGGCACGTAGCCGTTCATCTTGCTGTAAATGTGGTGGAATGGGACAAGTCGCAATCGGATCGCTCATTTGCAAACGCCCGCTTGGTTTCAAGACGCGAAATGCTTCTTTTAAAGCACGGGTTAAATCTTCTGGTTCAAATATATTGAAGAGACAGTTTTGTGCAACTACATCTACAGCAGCATCAGCAATCGGTAAGTTAAAGGCGTCACCTTCGCAAATTTCCACAAAACTGGTGTCAAACCAGGGATTTTCTTGAGCAGCAATTTCTAAATTGCGTCTGGCGGCTTCTCGCATTGCTGCAACAGGTTCAACAGCAATTACACCACCCACACGGCGAGAAAAGTAAGCGAATTGTAAAGCTTCTAAGCCGCCACCAACACCAACATACAAAACAGTAGGTTGGTTGGCTAGTTCATTAGGGTGAACGGTAGTACCACAACCATAGTTCATTTCCTGCATTGCTAGAGGAACTTTTAGCCCAGGTAGTTGCAGGGGTGTACTTTGAACACAACAAAGTCCAACCTGCGGTGTTTCTGCAACTTCGCGGTAAAATTGCGCCGCTGTTTCTAAATAGGTCATTGCGATTTTAATATTGAGTGCTGTGTGTGGATCTTAATACAAGAGACTCTCAATTGTATTAGCTTTGGGTAAGAGTACAAAATCCTCAAAACACCCATCAAATATAGGAGTTTAACGATCTGAGTTCTACCCAAAAGCAGAAGATCCCCCAAACAGCCATCAAAAAGCGAGGTTTAGGGGATCTGTGCGAGTCTGAATTAAGCATTTAAAACGTAGCCGATACCATGCACGGTTTGAAGCAGAGGCTTTTCGTTGTTGGCTTCAAGTTTTTGGCGTAAATAGCGAATATAGATTTCAATTATATGAGAATCACCGATAAAATCATGACTCCAGACTTCTTCTAGTATCCGATCGCTGGTAACTACTTGTTGTGGATGAATAAGTAAATATTCTAGTAAATCAAATTCTTGGTCGGTTAAATCAATTAACCTTTGACCTCGGTATACTTTCCGTGTTCGACGATTCAAACTTAGATCTTCAAATTCTAAGATGTCTGCAACGTCTTTTTGCTGAGTTCTTCGCAGATGGGTACGGACTATGGCGACTAACTTTTCGACACTAAAGGGTTTAACTAGATAATCATCAGCACCAGCGTCTAAGCCTACAATGCGATCGCTTGCTTCATCTTTAGCAGTTAATAAAATTATCGGTACTTTATCACCAGTACTTCGCAGGCGGCGGCAAGTTTCCAACCCTGATAAACCTGGTAACATCCAGTCTAAAATTACTAAATCAGGATGCAAGTTCTGCGCTGCGGTGATGGCAGTTAACCCATCGTAAGCAACACTAACTTGATAACCCTCATAATTCAGTTCCAATTCTACAAATCGCGCGATTTTGACTTCATCTTCAACCAGTAAGATGTGCGTCATAGATGATGTTGATAATTTCAGCAGGATACGTTGACAGACACAGATTAGGCAAGTTCTAGATAAATACTAACTACTAAATAGTTAGTCATCTAATTAGTACTCCGTTAGCTTAGTATAGTTCTGAGTACGTAACAACCGTAAATCTGCGGTTCCCGATGACTGCTACATCACAAAACCATGAATATTTAACAGTAGACTGCTACGTCTTCACCACATTCATCTGCGAGATAACAGAGTGCTTTAAAACGCAAAGTTACTACTTGTTCGTAAAGAGGATTTAACTTACACATCGGTGGAATGTGAATTAACTTCCGACCGAAAATTGTAATATCTCTTTCAAACGGGCATTGGGCAGGAATAGCTTTACACAAGAAATGAGCTAGTTTGCGGTTATGAATATCTATACTTTCTAACCATTCACGTACTGGGTAGAGTAGATCGTGGTTTAACAGAATTTGAGTAAGGCAAGTCATAATTTTTCTCCTAATAATTTATAATTGCAAAGTTCGCTTAGTGCTTAGGATTTTTATCCCTATAAATTTATACGCTAGATAATTGAGTTTTATGCAGTCCACTATGGGTTTTAGTTAGTTCTCTTGTGGGTGCATTTCTCTTTTTGTGACAAATCTGACTACACAATCAATTCTCTGCATTCCGGATGATTTGTCTATGCGATCGCTATCCTATCGCTTGAAGATAAATTTGCCACTCCAAATTGGCGGTTTTTCTGTAGGTTTACCCGAACTTTTACGGGCGTCTATGCTCAAATGCATGAGTGTGAGCTTTAGGCTAGAGTACAGGAAGGAAGACAAGGGAGTGTGGGAAGTGTGGGAAGTGTGGGAAGTGTGGGAGACGAGGAAGAAATAAATAATGACAAATGACCATTGACTCTTGACCCTTGACTCTTACCTATAAGAAAGCTGGAAAAACAGATGACTAGTGACTTTATCAGTAACAAAAAGCAAGTTTTTGACCTTTGGGCACCTAGTTATGACTGGCTTTTACCGTCAGTGTTTTATCAAAGCGTCCACAAACGGTTGCTAGAATATGTTGATTTACCACCTCATCCTCGTGTACTAGATTTGGGTTGTGGTACTGGACGGTTGTTGGATCGCCTTGCTGCTAAATTTCCTGATTTGCAGGGTACTGGTTTAGATTTATCTCCTCAGATGGTGCGCTTAGCCAGACAGAACAACCGCCATCGTCCGCGTTTGATTTATGTTGAAGGTAAGGCTGAGTCCCTTCCCTTTGCTGATGGTCAGTTTGACGCTGTTTTTAACACTATAAGTTTCTTACACTATCTAGAACCAAAACAGATTTTGAACGAAGTAGCGCGGGTGCTTTCACCTGGGGGACGCTTTTATTTAGTGGATACCAGTTTGAAAGGTAAGCCAGAAACGCATCTGAAGTTAGGTTCCCTTGGCAACGTTAGACTTTACAGCCCTAATCAACGGGAATTGATGGGTGCGTCTGCTGGATTAAGCTGTGTAGGGCAATACTATTTATTAGGGCCTGTTTTACTGACGATTTTTGCGAAACCATCGTTGTAAAAGGCAGGTAAACCAAGCCCCTACGAGACATTGGTGTTAGATTTCTTGTGGTAGCGGGGGGTGAGTGAGATTCCCCGCTTGTGTGTGTTGATAGTGCATGAACACCACAGGAACTCGAATCAGCTTTTTACCTAACTCCGACCATCGAAACTTAGGCTTGAGCGATCGCGGTAAATCTTCAAAAGCAACGGGTATAAAGCCAAACCGACTGTAAAACTTTGCCAATCGCTGACCTAAACATTCCAAATATAACGGTTGAGTGGCTGTAGCGATTAAATGTCGAGTGAGAAAACTGCCCAAACCACGACCTCGCCAAGCTGGTGCAACCACTAAACTACCTAATTCTTGAATATCGGAAAAGTTACGTAGCTGTCCGCAAGCGGCTAACTGGCGATCGCATTCAATCACCCAAAACTGCTGCCAATGTAATTGGGTCGGGTCGAGTTTAGCAGATAATACTAACAACCGAATCGGCCAATTATCCTTAGACGTTGCCCTGCGGAGGATGCATTCAGAAGGTAAAGCTAAAGTGCTCTGTTGCATTAATTATACTTATATATTTTAGCTTGCATAAATTACACTTTTATACTTATCTAAACGCAGTTCTAATTTACTAGAAAATAGTAGTTACTACTCAAATAAATCCAGAATTATTGATTATATTATCATCTGTAAACTTGTTCTTGCTTACTCTTTAGCCCTTAGAAACCTTTGCAATTTACCAGAATATATTTGATGAGTATTACTAAACATTCCTTCCGATAGAGGTATAAAGCAGCAATAACCATATTCTAGATAGATAAATTTACACTCCTGTTGTTCTTACAATGATGTCAATAATCAATCACAGGAGTTTCATTATGTCTGAAGAACAAAAGCAAAAATCTAATCAAGAAGGCACTACACCTACCGCTTCTGGTGGTTATCAAACCCCCCTTGAAGATAGTATCCGCAAAACTGGTGATGCTGAAAAGAGCGATGCTAGAGAAACTGCCAAGCCAGAAGCACCAGGTGAAGATAATGTAGCAGGTAGCCCCAATCAAGGAACTGAATCCCGCTAATTAGTTTCAACCGCGTAAAATTGACCCAGTCCAATAGGGTCTTTTTCTTTTACCCCCAAGTCAGCAAATTCGAGTGGAGATTGTGATTGATAACGCAATTTTCCACTCAATTTTATTAGGAATAAAACCCAATATAGAGCAGATTTTGGTGTTTTTGTAGTAGGTGTGATCCCAGGGGAAACCTATTACATCTTCTACAATTAATATAACTCCGTAAGTAGTTACACATAATTCATTACACAATGTCATTGCGAATGTAGCGAAGCGAAATGAAGCAATCGCAATGGCTGGGATTGCTTCGCTCGCAATGACTGTAATTAATTTTGCGTGGTTACTTATATTCCAGAAACCTTCTGGCTGTACCATCGTATACAGCAATTATTAACATATAATAACCATTTGGACTGAAGTCTGATGGAGTTATCAGCAACACTTCTGTGAGTAGGCAATGAAAAAACTAACAGAAAAATTTGTTGTAGGTGGTTTTGGTTTGGCACTACTGCTTTTATCTAGCGTAGGCGCTGCTTCCTATTGGAGTGTGCAAAAGCTTAAGGAAGATAAGCAATGGGTAACTCATACCAATCAAATCTTAAATATCCTCGATCATTTGAATCAAGGATTTCTGAATGCCGAAAGTGGACAACGAGGTTTTATGCTCACTGGCAAGGCAGATTATCTCAAAAATTATGGAGCAAACAAGCGGCAGGTTTACCAAGCATTTCAAGAATTGCGCCAGTTAACCAGCGATAACTCTAACCAACAACGCCGATTAGCTATACTTAAACCTCTGATTGATCGAAGATTTCATTTGCTTGAAGAGTTAATTAATTTACTCAAACAAAATTCTTCAAATCGAGCCAGTCTAATAGTCATTACAGAGCAGAATTATGCGGTCAGTAAAGAATTTCAAGTAATTAGCCAAGTAATCAAAGATGAAGAAATAATTTTATTACGACAGCGAACAGCATTAACAAATTATAGAGTTCATCAAATTATTATTGTCATTAGTGTTGGATATGGCTTGAGTTTTACTCTGCTTATAGGCGTTTACTTACTTCTGCAAAAGCAAATTCGGATTAATCAACAATTATCCCAAGAAGCTATTCATTTAGAAAAACAAGCTGCAAAAGCAAAATTAGCAAATATTTTAGAAACAGTTTCGGATGCTTTTATAGCCCTTGATTGTAATTGGTGTTACACCTACGTTAATGAAAGAGCCGGACAAATTTTTAACCGCGTCCCTACAGAATTAATTGGCAAAAATATTTGGCAAGAGTTTCCTGAAGGTGTGGGACAAAAGTTTTATCATGCTTACTACCAAGCTGTAGCTGAACAGAAAATTATTGAAATAGAAGAATATTATCCACCGTGGGATCGTTGGTTTGAAAATCGCATTTATCCTTCAAAAGAAGGGCTATCAATTTTCTTTCAAGATATCACTCGTCGCAAACTGGCAGAAATTACATTAGAAAAGAGTGAAAAACGTTATCGCTCGCTAGTAATTGCTACAGCGCAAGCGGTTTGGATAGCTGATGCTAACGGCTTACCAAAAGAGTTTTCCTCTTGGAGAAGTTTAACTGGGCAAAGCGAAGAAGAAGTAATGGGTTGGGGTTGGCTGGATGCAATTCATCCTGAGGATCGGCAGTTAACAGAGTCTATTTGGAATCAAGCATTCACACAAAAGAATATTTACAAGTTAGAACATCGCGTGCGAGTTGCTGATGGTAGCTATCGATTTTTTGCTGTCCGCGCAATTCCTGTATTAGATGCGAATGAGCAAATTATGGAGTGGGTAGGTACTCACACTGATATTACTGAGACAAAACTGGCTGATGAGGCCCTGCAACAGGCAAAGGCAGAGTTAGAAATTAAAGTTGAGGAACGCACAGCGGAATTACATAGATTGAATGAGGATCTCAAACGTTCTAACCAGGAGTTAGAGCAGTTTGCCTATGTGGCTTCTCATGATTTACAAGAACCGTTACGCGCCGTGGCTGGCTATAGCCAATTGTTAGGAGAAGAATATCAAGAGTATCTGGATGAGTCGGCGCGGGAATACTTGACTTACATTGTGGATGGAGCAACGAGGATGCGACAGTTAATCCAAGACTTGCTCGCTTTTTCCCGTGTGGGAACTCGCGGTCAAGCATTTGTCCCCACCGATTGTAATCTTGTACTCAAGCAAGCACTGAATAATTTACAAGTAGCGATCGCGGAAAGTAAAGCAATAATCACTCATGACCCTTTGCCTACTGTACTTGCTGACAAAACCCAACTGGTGCAATTATTTCAAAATCTCATCGGTAACGCCATCAAGTTTCGTCAAGGTGAGTCACCCCAAATTCACATCGGTGTAATCAAGGGAGCAGAGAACTTTGAATCTGAGCTAGAGAGCGATAAAGTAGCACAGCAAGAAGACCAATTTCTCAATCCAAAATCCGTCTTGGAAAGTTATGATCGCCAGCTTCCGGCGATCAGACTTTCCGCAACATCTCAAAATCTAAAATCAAATGAATGCCTCTTTTGGGTACAAGATAATGGCATCGGTATTAAGCCCCAATATCTTGAACGTATTTTTGAAGTCTTTCGCCGCCTGCATACCCGTCGAGAATTTGCTGGTACAGGTATTGGTCTAGCTATTTGCAAAAAAATTGTTGAGCGACATGGTAGTCGAATTTGGGCAGAGTCTCAGTTAGGGGTAGGAACGATATTTTATTTTACCCTCAATAAAAATTAGATGTACTGTATTAAAGTGTATACATTACTTATAATTATTACTGAGGATAATGAACAATCTGGCATTCCGATGCATTGAAATTTTGCTAGTGGAAGACTCTCCTAGCGATGCCCACCTTACTATTAAAGGCTTCCAAAATGCCAAGATTGCCAACAACTTGCATTGGGTTGAAGATGGTGAAACGGCGATGAACTACCTACGGCAGGAAGGTGAATATGCCAATGCTCCTCGCCCAGATTTAATCTTGCTTGACCTGAATTTGCCAGGACTGGATGGGCGCGAAGTGCTCACAGAAGTTAAATCAGACCCCCATCTCAAACTTATTCCTATTGTTATTCTCACAACCTCCACAGATGACCAGGATATTCTTCGCTCTTATAATCTCAGTGCTAATTGCTACGTAACTAAACCTCTGGATGTCTACCAATTCATCCAAGTTGTGCAATTAATTAAAGATTTTTGGCTAGCAGCAGTTGCATTACCACGAGAGTCGTAGGTTTAAAAAATTTTGTTATTAGCAGAAAATTATAGTACTTAAGCTTTTAGCTTATGTAACAAAATGTTAATAAAATATAGATAAATGCATACAAACATTAATAAACACAGATAAATCTATATCTAATCTTGATTAGCATTTTTGTAAGTAGTTTGTGACAGCGGGTAAAAAAGGAAATTATCTACCAAATTGATAAAAACCTACCTTATGGAAAAGACAACAATTCACATCCTACTGGTAGAAGATAGCCCCACTGATGCCATGTTGCTGCGTCAGGTGTTGTCACGTGCAAATCCGGGAGAATGGCAGATGACCAATGTTGAGAGGTTATCTGAGGCAATAGATATTAGTAGAGAAAATACTAAAAAAATTCTGGATGACGATCAAAATGAAAGTTTTCGCCAATACAAATTCGATGTCGTTTTGTTAGACCTCCATCTCCCTGACTCTACTGGAATGGATACGGTAAAAGAATATCGCGCAGCAATACCTGATATTCCAGTTGTAGTATTAACCGGGTTGGATGATGAAGAATTAGCACTCCAAGCCATGACCGAAGGAGCGCAAGACTATCTTGTCAAAGACCAAATTACAATCCAGCGGTTATTGCGATCAATTCGTTATGCAATTGAACGGGGTGAAATTCTCAACAAGCTACGGGAGAGTGAGGAACGTACTCGTCAAGCGCTAGCAAAAGAGCAGGAACTCAATGAATTAAAGTCCAACTTTGTAGCGATGGTTTCCCACGAGTTCCGTACTCCCATGACCACGATTCGCACAGCAATAGAGATGCTGGAATATAACAACGATAAACTTACGGATGAGCGCCGTGCTAAATACTTTAGTCGGATTCAAAAAGCTATTAACCAAACAATTGAGCTTTTAGATGAGATATTGTTCTTGAGTAGAACTGAAGCATCGAAACAAGAACTTTATCCTCAACCTTTGAATTTAGAAATTTTTTGTAGGGAACTTACAGAAATTTTTCAAATTAGTGCAGGTAATCAGTACCATATTATTTTTACTTCCCAAGGAGAATGCACCGAAGGTGAAATGGATGAAGAACTACTCAATTGTATCTTCACTAATTTACTTTCTAATGCTATTAAGTATTCTCCGCAACAGAGCAATATTTTGTTTGATCTGACTTGTCAGAATGGTATTGCAACTTTTAGAGTTCAAGATCGAGGTAGAGGAATTCCTCTCAAAGATCAATCCCATATATTTCAAACTTTTTACCGTGCCAGTAATGTAGGAGCAACTAAAGGTACAGGGCTGGGGCTTGCTATTGTGAAAAAGTGTGTGGATATACATGGAGGCAATATTCAATTAGAAAGTCAGCAGGATGTAGGCACAACAGTGACGGTAACTCTGCCATTACACTATGTTGCTACATCACCGAATTTTAAATTTTAGACTTTCCAAGACAGATTTTGAATTAGGGAATTGCCCCTACTTATAATATGAGACCGATTCAATTAATAATTGTGTGTAATAAATTTTCGTCAAGGGCGGGGAAAACCCACCCCTAAAAATGCATTTATCACTCTAATTATTCTGTAATTATGCAGCCTCCTTTAATTGCTGAAAATTTTGCTTCAGCAATTCAGTGATTCTATCGGCAGGAGCAGGGATACCAAAGTAGAATCCCTGACCTTCTTGACAGCCGCGCTCTTGTAAATAGTTTAGCTGTTGTTGAGTTTCTATCCCTTCGGCGGTGATCTTCAAATGCAAGCTTTTAGCTAGAGCAATAATAGCATCGGTGACGGCAGCGCTATCAGGATTAGATGTCACATCTTGCACAAATGACCGATCGATTTTGAGCATATTTACAGGAAAGCGTTTGAGGTAGTTTAAGGAAGAATAACCAGTGCCAAAGTCATCTAAAGCTAGCCATACCCCTAATTCTCGTAATTTTTTGAGGGTATTAACAGAATGTTGAATATCGCCCATCAAAAAGCTTTCAGTCACTTCCAATTCTAGGTAGGATGCTTGTAATTCTGTTTCTTTGAGAACTTGTCTGACAACTTCGACTAAATTTGGTTGTTCAAACTGTCTAGCTGAGAGGTTTACAGACATCCGAATTGGCCGCAATCCGGAGAGTTGCCAAGCGCGATTTTGGGCGCAGGCGGTTTGCAAAACCCATTCACCAATGGGTACGATTAAACCGTTATCTTCGGCAATGGGAATAAACTTTCCTGGAGGAACCAAACCTCTAGTAGGATGCTGCCAACGCACTAATGCTTCTAGTGCGGTTATTTCTCTAGTATGCAAATCTATTAATGGTTGGTAATAAACTACCATTTCGCCACGCTCTAGCGCCCCACGTAATTCATTTTCTAATGCCAATCTCTCTTGCAATTGGGCGTTAATTTCTGGTGAATAGAACTGATATTGGCTGCGCCCTTGCTGTTTTGCTTGGTACAGTGCTATGTGAGCCTGTTGGAGTAGTTGATTTACATTGTTGCGTTCCCCGCAGAGGTTGTCGGAGACATCGCCTATATCATTGATGGCAATTCCAATGCTAGCTGTAAGATGAATTTGTTGACCTTCTAGCAAGAAGGGTTTGGATAAGGTACTCAGTAGTAGCTGCGATCGCTTAATTACGCTTTCAAACGAAAGTATATCTGTGCAAGCGATCGCAAACTCATCTTGATTTAGATGAGCTAAGATATCTGTCTTACCTAGCCCACTGTTCAAACGCTGGGCAACTGTTCTCAATAGCTGATTGGCTGTTTCATGCCCTAAAGCATGACTGATACCAGTAAAATCATCAATGCCCAGCAAAAGTACAGCTACTAGCTGCTGGTAATTCTGAGATTGTGATACATTTTGATAAAGGCGATCGCGGAATAAATCCCGATTAGGCAATCCAGTTAAATTGTCATAATTACTGATCTGGTGAATTAACTCATCTAATTTATAGAGAGTTTGTGCGGTATCTGCCATTAATGTGCCTGCCTCATCGGCAAATTCTGTCGGCAGTTCTGGTAACTTTTTGGTATGCAGATAGTTTTGTAATGCCGCCGAAGTTAAAATTACGGGGGCGAGGAGGTAATGCAAAACATAGATAGTAGCTGCTGTCCCTGCTAATGTAGCCAACAGGGCAATTAGCAATACGCGCATTGCTATCTCCCAAGAATAGGAGTTAGAAGTAACAAAACTGATGATTAAAGTTAACAGAGGTACGTGAGTGCCAATAAACGCCACCAACATGATTTTGGCAATATAACTTTTTTTAATTAATCCAAATTTTGCCAAGGCCGAGTATAGATAAAGTTTGTGATTTATCTGCATATAATCTTATTCAAAATTTGAGTGTCAGCTAAGGGTCTACTAAGTTCTCTGAAGATTCTGGAGTCTTTTATTTCTATCTAATGAAATAAAATTCCACAAACATAGAACAGTATATATTTATATGTTATGATTTTTTGAATTATCTATAAATGTCTGATTTTGCTTGCCTAATTTGGAATTGTTGCCAAGCAACATTAATTCTTTCGTTAGTAATTATTTTAGATATTTTACCACTAGTTTGCAAAATAGTAATATATCCTAAATGTCAATAAAAACCTTGTAAATAGGCTTAAAAAATTCCCTCTTCTAGCTTTATTTTGAGTATAGTATTGATTATTAAAAGAGATACACTGATTTTCCTTTATAATTGCGATTTTTTTATAAATTTTTTATATTTTTTAGGTAATATAATTTCAGTGGCTACATACTATAATCTTGATTTTTGGTAGGAATTTTTATAATAAATTCTGATTTTTCAGCCACAATAGAATTACAAGTTAATTCACCCCGATGCTGTTGAGTAATTATCTGATAGCTAATAGATAAACCTAGCCCTGTGCCTTTACCTACTGGTTTAGTAGTGAAGAAGGGGTCAAAAATCTTATCTAAATTGTTTTTATCAATGCCTAAACCATTATCAATGAACCGAATTTCTATCCAATTATTATTAATTAGCTTACTCTTAATGAAGATTATATAGTTATCCAGCAATAAATTATCTTGCTCTGAATATAATTGATTATTTTGCATTTTATCTTCTAATGTCTCAATCGCGTTTACTAATATATTCATAAATACTTGATTGAGTTGGCTAGGATAACACTCAATTAAAGGCAATACATCGTAGTTTTTAACTACTGTAATAGCTGGACGTTTTGGTGTTGCTTGTAAACGATGCTGTAAAATCATCAAAGTACTTTCGATACCTTCATGAATATCTACAAGCTTGATTTCTGCCTCGTCTAATCGAGAAAAGTTGCGAAGAACTAGCACAAATTGCTGAATACGCTCAATTCCTCTGGACATTGCGTCTATACTTTTGTTCATATCTTCGTTCAGATCGTCAAAGTTTGCATACTCTAGAATTTCTGTAATTTTAGACCTATCATTTGGGTATTCGTCATGATAAATCTGAACGAATTTTAGTAAGTCTGCTATATTTTGATTAATATAATTAAGATTTCCAGAAATAAAATTAAGTGGATTATTTATTTCATGAGCAATACCTGCTACTAATTGTCCTAACGCCACCATTTTTTCATTTTGAATTAATTGCGTTTGCACCCGTTTAAGTTCGCTTAAAGTTTGTTCTAATTGCTGTTTTTGGATATTAAGTAGTGTTTCTGTACGCAAACGTTCTTGAATTTCCTTTTGTAATACTATAGATTTTTGCTGTGTCTGTTCTAGTAACTCAACCTGCTCTAAAGCAATTCCTAACTGACTACTTATTTGCACCATGATATTGATTTCTGCTTCTTTCCATTGGCGAGATGCAGAGTTTTGATAAGCGGCTAGTAATCCCCAAAGTTTACTATGAGAATAAATCGGTATAATCACATAAGATTTTGCCTGTAACTGCTCTAAAAGAGTAATGTAACAGGTATTAAAGCCAGCACTATAAATGTCTTCTACAACTCGATAAGTTACTCCTTGCCCATACACACCGCCTTGTGTTGCTTGGAGGTAAGTATCTTTAATTAAAGTCAGATTTTTTTGGTTAAAAAAACAGCTATTATCGGCAGTAATATTTTCTTGAATTTGAGGATTTTGATTTTGTTCTTGGTATAAAGAAATCCAGCCATCATCAACAGACTCAGCAACAAACTCTCCACTCCAATCGGGATTAAAGCGATAAACAACCACGCGATCGCAACTAATAACTTGCCGCAATTGGGAAGTTGTAGCTGCAAATATGGTTTCTATATCTAAGGTTTGCCGCATTCTTTGAATTGCCATACTTAGGGCTTTTTCCCGTTCGGCACTTTCTTTTAAAGCTGTTTGCCAAATTAACTGATCTGTATAGCGACGATCTAGTAAGGAGATGATGAGAGTGGCAATGAGAATCAAAAAACTAGCAATGCCAATTTGAATTGCTAACCAAGAATTAGGCGATCGCTCATCTATACTTAAGGCAAATTCTGGTAATTGGATGAAGCAAGTTGCCCACATTCCGGTGTAGTGCATCCCAGTAATAGCGATTCCCATCACCAAAGCACTACTCAATTTCCGCCAATCAAAACTTGATTTTGGCAGATTGCGGAAGTAGAAAGCCAGCCACAAAGCTGCACCTGAAGCAGAGATAGCAATTACCACTGACAAAGCAACAAGCCAATGATTGTAATGGATCGTAGCTCCTGGAACTTCCATCCCAGCCATACCTAAGTAGTGCATGGAAGCGATCGCTAATCCCATCAAGATACTACCGCCAAGTAATATCTGTATACTGAGTTTTGGGCGACTGAAAAAAAGTAATGCTAGTCCAGAGGCAACAATTGCATCCGCCCAAGAAAGCAGGGTAATTTTTATATCGTAGCTGACAGGAATTGGCAGCTTAAAAGCCAACATAGCAATGAAATGCATTGACCAAATACCTGTTCCCATTGCTATCGCACCACCAAAAATCCAACTCAATCGCGCTTTGAGTGGTAATTCAGGTGTGACTCGATTTGCTAACTCTAATGCTGTATAAGAAGCAATGATGGCTATGACAAATGATAGTACTACTAACAGTAGTTCGTAACTTCCAGAAATCATTTAATTTATAAAAGAATGAGAGATTTTCAACAAAAACAGTTATTATTTAGTTTTAACTGCCGTACTCTTATCTATAGTGAAATTACTGAGGTTAAATTCTTTCGTTTCACTTGCTAAAGGCGTACTGTTAAGCTTTAGAATAATATTTTTGTTACTGTTTGTAAATTAGTCTATGTAATAATTTTAACGTTGAAAATCTATCTTTTGGATGATAGATGATATCAAAAAGGTTATTGTGCAGCAGCTAAATCTGCAACTAGAGATTGCAAATGTGTTGTATTTCAGAAGATTATTTGGCGATCGCGTGTTTATTCACATCTATCACAACGCCTAAAACCTTGATATATAAGGTTTTTATGTAAATATCTTTTTGTCAACTACTGAAAATAACCTTTTTATCCTTAAAGGTGACAGCCTAGTTAAAAAGAGGTTATTAGGAAATGAGTTTGATACCAATTTAATGTGAAGTTGCACATATCTAGAATTCCCATAAATCCATGCCACTTGCTACCCTGTGGGTTCGCTGTCAGGCGTTCTCGTAAGAGTAGCCGCCTCCAGCGTCTACAAGTCGGGGAACCCGCCCACGCAAGTGTCCTCACCTTTGTGTGAGATATTCATCCCTAGATTCGGCAAAGCTGATTTATGACGTAGGTAAACTAATTGTAAATACACTACCCTCACCTAAGCGCGATCGCACACTTACACTCCCACCCATACTTTCTATCAGCGTTTTCACAATCGACAACCCCAAACCAGAACCCCCAGTAGAACGGTTCCGATTTTCATCTACCCGATAAAATCGCTCAAAAATACGAGATTGATGTTGCAGCGGTATACCATAACCGTTGTCACAAACTTGAATAATTGCCTCTTCACCTTGCTGATTTAATTTCACAATCACTGAAGTCTCAGCTTCAGAATATTTAATAGCATTATCAATTAAATTTAACAATACTTGTTTGAGGCGATTATAGTCTGCTTTTACCTCAATTGTCTGGTTTGTAGCTTCAATAATAATTTGGCGATCGCTATACTTATGTGCCATGCCAACAACTTCTACAATTAAGTCATTCAGCACACAAGGGTCTATATTAAAATGCAGATAGCCACTATCTGCCCGTGCTAAATCAAGTAAGTCTTGCAAAAGACGGATGGTATGTTCTGCCTCTAAAGCCGCAGTTTCTAAAGCTTCTAATTGAGTTGCTGTTAAATTATTTTGCCGACGTAATACACTTTGTAAATAACCATGCACAATTGTTAATGGCGTGCGTAATTCATGAGAAACATTACTCACAAACTGTCGCTCTTGCTCCCAAGATTGAGAGAGGCGCGATAACAACATATTAAAGGTTTGAGCTAATTCTTTAACTTCGCTAGGTGCTTTATCAATAGATAATTGTGCTTCCGGTAAATCTGCTGCGGAAATGACTTCTGTCATTTGGCTAAGTTGACGCAGAGGTTTAAGAGAACGGTGGATATAAAATGCGATCGCTAGGGAAATTATAATAATTACCAAACTACTAGCAATCCCTAAACTTTGCACCATTGCCAAATACATCGTTTGTTCGCGGGTAACATCCTGTACCACGAATAAATTTCCTAGTACATTCCCCTTGATTGGTAATGAACCACCGCATAAAACAAAGTAGCGCTGCTTAACTTTAGTTACTTGCGGTTTAACTGACATCTCAGTGAGAGACATTAACTCAGATCCAGCTGCATCCGATAGCTGATTCCAATTATTAGATTTGGCAATAATTTTATTTTCAGGGCTTTTTATCCAGATAAAGATATTACTATTAATTAAACTATCAACAGACTTTTTTAAACCTTGCTCTGGCGACATCATTTCGCTATAGATTTGGACATCACGGGGTAGGCGATCGGCAATTTGTTCAATATTATATTTATGGCTATTAATTAGAATCTGCTGCATTTTCCAACTAGTCCAAATAGCGAGGCTACCTAATCCCAATGTTGAGAATGCAGCAATGCCAATCGTTAAACGTACTCGTAACGAAAAAGGATCAAATTTTGACAAAATTTGGTTTATAGAATTCACTTTGGTACTTGAGGATTTGGTGTGGAACAAGTTTTATTAACAAAATCACACTGGTAAATATAGGGTTCTTGCCAACTGAGGGGAATTTCTAGTAAGTCTCGTGTTCCTGTAAATCCTTGCCCAATAAATAGTAATAGAGCAACACAATTTAAAATTGTATGGGCAATGCGCCTGCGATGG
The DNA here is from genome assembly GCA_034530615.2 of Aulosira sp. ZfuVER01. Lineage (GTDB taxonomy): Bacteria > Cyanobacteriota > Cyanobacteriia > Cyanobacteriales > Nostocaceae > Aulosira. The sequence goes on along the minus strand of JAVRCV020000008.1, from coordinate 209,911 downwards.
GATCTATCCTGATAAATATCTTGGACAATTGCTACAGAAAAAATCATCAGTAAAGCTGCGGTAATACCAATATAGTAATGCGACCAATACCACTCATTTGTACGGCGAAACACTCCATCTTGACAGCCAAGAATCACTAAACCTGTACCCGTTAAAGTCGCAAAAACTCCCCGCCAAAGACGCTGCTTTGCTTGATAGAGTAAGACTAAAGATGTAATAGTAGCAGCAAACATCAATACAATAAAAGCTACTTTGAAAGTTGCTGTAGCCCATAATTGATGTGTGACAATATTTTTACCAATTGCATAGGCTAAACCAACTAAAGTTAAACCAACAACTGCACTTGTTAGCCGCTCCCCTAAATGTTTATGTTCTGAACCAACTACTGGAGGTATTTTACTTTTACCACCAGCGACAGTTTGTAAACGCCGTTGGCGTGTTTGCCATGCGAAATTTACTACAGTGCCAATAAGTGGAAAGACAAAAATCACTGCGATCGCCGGATGTATCAGTCCCAAAAAATCAGCTAATTGCATATATGACCTATTTGCTAAACAATTAATTATCATTAATCAGTCAGTAGTGAAGAGTCAACACACTAACTTATATTGCTACCTTCTAGATAACAACTTGACCTCTATAAAAAGCTATTATTCCTTCGCCCTAACGCTTTTTTGTAAGATAGTTTTACTTATTGCATTTTTTAACTACTCTCCAAAGGAGCATAGCCGAAAGTAGCATTAAATTTACGACACCATATCGCTACAGATTTAAATTCTCCTAGCTTCACTTTTTCAGGTAAAGCATAGCGTTGAGTACCGCTTGTTTTTTGTAAGCGAGCAATGCTCAGATAATCTTTCTCTTTAATGCCAGATATTGGCGGATTATCAGAACGATACAAAATCACATATAAATCTGGCCCTTGATTAGTTTTAAAATTTTGATCGAACTCTAAGTAGAGGTTTCCTTTTTCAGTGACAACTTTCACTTTTCCCTGAGTAGGCTGTTCTCCAGCCTTAAACGCTCCAACCTCTGCACCAGAAATAGCTACAGTTGTTTTAGGCGTTGTTTGAATATCTGTCTGATTTGAGGTACTTTCCTTTGCACAGCCTATAGCTATGACAGCAATGAGACTTAAAATAGCTAAATGCTTGAACTTCATAGCGCTCATGTCCTTAAATTCTTCTCTAAGAATAATTTAAGGCTTTGCACTATAAACAAAATTAATTTAAGCTGAGAATTTATTAAAAATTTAGGTAGGTAATTTTTATCTAGATTTCAAAAATTGGGTCGTTATACAAGTTTGAGTTGCTTTATTAATTACAAAATCAATTTTCCTAGATGCAATAAACACCATTAAAACGAATAAGTGTTGAGATGCCAATCTATAATAAAATTTTTTAAGTTACCATTTTACTTGGTGTACTATGCAAATCCAACGGATATTTTCTGGCACTGTTTGGGAATCTAAAGTAGGTTACTGTCGTGGCTTAAGAGTGGAAAACCAAATTTATATTTCTGGAACTGCACCAATTGATGCAACAGGTGGAGTCTTTGCTCCTGGTGATGCTTATGCACAAGCAAAACGCTGTTTTGAAATTATCCAACAAGCTTTGAAAGACTTAGATGCAGACCTCAGTAATGTGGTAAGAACTAGAATGTTCGTTACAGATATTAGCCGTTGGGTGGAATTTGGCAAAGCACATCAAGAATTTTTGGGAGAAAATCCGCCAGCTACAACTATGGTAGAAGTGAAATCTTTAATAGAACCAACAATGTTGATTGAAATTGAAGTAGATGCTGTTGTTAGTACTCACTCTAATTGATACCTAAGTTTTTTTAGAGGAATCTACTTTCTCAGTAAACTTTGAGAATGCCATCTAGTCAACTCTTCAATATTCGATATAGTTAAAAAATCAATGGTTTGGAACTGTCGATCAATAGCTGGCAGACTACATATTTTTGCACCAATATTCAAGTATGCTTGCACGATATTAGGAATAGTGACATTACATGAATCTGGACAGTTTTGGGGAATTTCTATAGAGTATTGTGGATTTGGATAAACCAAAATACTAGGATGCATCAACTTATTGGCCATAAAATAATGATAAGCACAAGCCGCTTGCCAATAATTTTGTGTTAGTAAAGATGCACAACCAAAAAAATATTTGCTTTTACTGCGGATTAGATAATTTGCTAGTCCTTCCCAGAGCAATAATAATGCTTGACTATTACGGTATTCTTGAGCTATACAGGCACGTCCCACTTCCACAGACATCCGAAGAATAGCGTCAGGAATACCATTAAGATTAAAGATATCAGCAGCATCAAAACCCAATCCTTGAGAAGCCATTGTATAGGTTTGCATCCGATAGGTGCCAATTGTTTTACCAGTCAATTTAGAAATCAGCATTAAATGATGGCAAACTGCATCAAACCTATCTCGATCCATTTGGGTAAGGCTAGAATTAGAAAATCCTCGACCTAGTTCAAGATTAAAAACTTCAAAGCGCAAACGGAATACTGATTCTAATTCTTCTTTAGTCGCAGCCAGCTTTAAGATATAGCTTTTGCTTTGAAGTACAGGAAAATCTATTAATTTTGAAGCAGGATTCAGTGGTTTATCAGTGTCGTGGCAAGAAATGTCCATCCGTCTTCCTACTGGGAATGGGGAAAATATCCTATTAGAATTTAGGCGGTACGCAAATAGACTAAATTATTTATTTAATTATTGAAGCGCTAGGGGTCTTATCTTGTAGATAATTATGCTTGCTTGTATAGGTTATTTTTGAGAAATTCTCCTTCAATTTTTAGTAAGTTGAGTTATCTTAACTTCTGGTCAAAACCTCTTCTAGAGTAATAAGGTTCAGATCAGAATAATTAACTGCCGATATACGGCGATGCACACAGATAAATATGTGGGTTTTCATAACCCTAACTTCCCTTAATTGAATCGGATTTTCTTATAAGTAATCGCATTGATCGCAATTTCTTTTAAGATACCCTCTGTTTGTCAAAGAAATTTGAAATAATTAGAGAGGGGAAGAATGGTGTGTTAGTATTATGAACATAATTGCCGAAAAAATCTGGCAATAAGATACAGAATTTTTCTCTTAAGCATTTTATTTATCTATTTATGCCAAAACAGGCAACAAGCCCACGAATTTATCCGTAGGCTTGCATAATTTTTACAGGTGAATTGTGAATCGTCGATAGTTCAAAAATTTTTAGATGGCTCTTTGTATTGGAGAGAAGAGCAGCAAACTAAAAAGGGAATGAACTTACCATTAATTGCGGTGATTATTACTGTAGCGAACCCTAGTACCTGCCCAAAGCAATTTTTCTCGCAGGGTTTGATAATATGAATTGTTCTCCCGCAAAATAATAAATTTTGCCCGACAATCAGCCATCCGCACATCAACGCGGTGTCCTGGCCAAATTGAAGTGGCTAAAACTCCGTCTGTCCACAGCTTGGTACTTAAATCGTAATCTCCCAAAGGCCAGATGCTAACCACAGAACCAGGTGGTAAGACCAGGGGACGACTAGAAAGACTCATGGGACAAATGGGAGTGATGGTGACAGCTTCTATACCATCGTGCATAATGGGGCCGTTGGCAGAAACGGTGTAACCAGTAGAACCAGTGGGAGTAGAAATAATTAACCCATCGCCAACATATTGATCGACAATCTCACCGTCAATTTCCATTTCTAAAATTGAGGTGATCATGCGATCGGCAGAAGCAGGTTTAACACAGAATTCATTCAAAGCCAGATAGCGATCGCTTACTGGTTCTAAATTCGATCCATAGCCTTCAAACACTGCTGCTTGTAACATCATCCGCCGCTGAACAGCATAGCGGTCTTCAAACAGCCTGTCCCAAACTTTTTCCGTATCTTGAAATTCTTCAACTGACTCAGTTAAGAACCCCAGATGACCTCCCACATTCACTCCCAGAATGGGGATGCCAACTGGAGCTAAATGTCTGGCACCAGTCAAAACCGTGCCGTCACCACCAAGTACCAATGCCAGATCGATTGGTTGACCTACGGAAGCCAAAAACACTGGGTAAGGGTTATCTTTTGGGCCGCTAGGCCCCATCAAGACCTGACATTGGCGATTTTCTAGTTGTTTGGCACAGATTTCTGCCCAGCGTTTACTCTGGGCATCTCGCGCCTTATAAGCAATGATTACCTGCTTGAGTTGCACGCACAATTACCACTTGAGGAGATTAAACTGCTCCATATCGACGGTATCGCGGTTGCGATAAATGGCAAGCACGATCGCCAACCCTACCGCCGCTTCGGCTGCGGCCACGGTGATCACAAATACAGTGAAAACCTGACCCTTAATTAATGTTGAGTCGAGGAAGTTGGAAAATGCCATTAAATTCAAATTAACAGCATTGAGCAGCAACTCAATTGACATCAGCACCCGCACAGCGTTGCGACTGGTAATTAAACCGTAGATGCCAATACAAAACAAAGCGGCTGCAAGTAATAAAAAGTACTGGAGTTGCATGAATCTTTGGAGTTTTTATTCAGAGATCAGTTGTTAGTTGTTGGTTGCTCATCATTCGCGACGAGAACTGCCACGATAAACGGGAGAATCACCAGATTCATTGCTAACGTTACCGATTGCTGCCATTTCTCTGGGGCGTTCTGGCAAAGTTAAAACGGTTTGTGGCAGTTCGGAAGTAGTTTCTTGGTCTGGTAAGTATTCGCGACGTGCCAAAATAATCGCTCCCACCATTGCCATTAGCAACAATACAGAAGCCAATTCAAAAGGCAGTAGAAAGTCAGTGAAGAAATGCTGGCCAATCAAAACGATGGAACTTTCAAAAGCTACAGGAGCAGTTGCATAAGCCCAAGGGGTTGCTAAGATCATCGTACTCAAAAGACCAAATAATCCCAGACTGACCACAGCTGTTAGTATTTTCCGTATCCCAGCGCTGGGAAAGGGTGCGAAATCTTGCCGCTTGTTAACTAACATGATCGCAAACAAGATCAGCACGTTAACTGCGCCAACATAAATCAGTACTTGTGCTGCGGCGACAAAGTCACCATTTAGTAACAGGTACATCCCAGCGATGCTGATGAATACGCCACCAAGCAAAAAGGCAGAATAAACGATACTAGAAGACAACACTACACCTAGTGCTGCCCCAATCATCATTACAGCCAGTATGCCAAAGGAAACAATCTGTACTCCTTCTGCTAGATTCACTGTTTTTTGCCCTCAATTCGGTTGTCATTAATCATTAATCATTAATCATTGGTCATTAAGTCATTAGCAAAGGACAAATGACAAAGGACAGATGACTAACTACATTTATTTTTCTGCTTGTTCTACCAGGTCTTGTGGAAGCGCACCAGCACGGGGGGCATCGACGGGTAGATCGTGGGGTTCCATTACGCCCTTGGGCAGGTAAACTAATTCCCGTAGTGGTGTCACCATTGGGTCATTTGTTACCTTGTATGGCAAACGTCCCAATGCTACGTTGTCATAGTTCAACTCATGGCGATCGTAAGTGGAAAGTTCATAATCCTCTGTCATTGATAGACAGTTGGTTGGGCAATATTCCACACAGTTACCACAGAAGATACAAACTCCAAAGTCAATGCTGTAGTGATTGAGCTTTTTCTTCTTGCTGGCTTTGTCAAATTCCCAATCAACTACAGGTAGGTTGATAGGACAAACGCGCACACAAACTTCGCAAGCAATACACTTATCAAACTCAAAGTGAATTCTGCCGCGAAATCGTTCTCCAGGAATCAGTTTTTCGTAAGGATACTGTACAGTAATTGGCCGCCGCCGCATATGGTCGAAGGTGACAGATAACCCTTGACCAATGTAACGACCAGCTTGCACTGCTTCTTTGGCATAATCGCCAACTTGTTTGAGGAACTTTAGCATTGTGTTTTACTCTCTCTGTTGTTTGCCATTAGTCATCAGTCATCTCTTACAAAGTTCTGATCGGAGGAAACCTCCGCTCAGACTTTGCGCTTTGTCATTAGTTTGACAAATGACAAATCACTAACCTCCAAAGGCGACGGGAAAAGCTAGTTTCAGGGCTGCGGTTAATAGAAGATTAACTAAACCAACTGGTAGTAAAAACTTCCATCCTAAATCTAACAATTGGTCAATCCGCACCCGTGGTACTGTCCAGCGCAACAGGATGGCAACAAATACTAGTAAGTAGGCTTTGAGTACAGTCATAATAATACCCAAAGAAGCTGTCACTACTTGCAAGACGGGATTTGCTTCACTGACTCCCAACCAATTAGCGATCGCAGTAATCGGAATCGGAAAATCCCAACCGCCTAGGTATAAAATAGCAACCAGTAAGCTCGAAAGTATCAAGTTGACATAGGAACCTAGGTAGAATAAACCGAATTTCATTCCGGCATATTCGGTTTGATAACCTGCTACTAGTTCTTCTTCTGCTTCGGGTAAGTCAAAGGGCAAGCGTTCGCATTCAGCAAGGGCTGCTATCCAAAAAATCAGAAACCCAACAGGTTGACGCCATATATTCCAGCCTAAGATACCGTAGCCAGATTGCTGGTTGACAATATCAACGGTGCTGAGGCTGTTAGACATCATAGCGATCGCTAGCACGCTCAACGCCAAGGGAATTTCATAGCTAATTGACTGCGCTGCTGCCCGCAAGCCCCCTAAGAGTGAGTATTTGTTATTGGATGCATAACCAGCCATCAACAAGCCAATTGGTTGAATGCTAGACAGGGCAATCCATAAAAAGACTCCCATCCCCACATTTGTAATTACAATATTCTGTCCAAAGGGAACAATCAAAAAAGACAGAAACACTGGAATTACAACAATAATTGGGCCGAGGGTAAATAGCCAGGGATCGGATTTAGCTGGGACTATATCTTCTTTAAATACCAGCTTTAGACCATCTGCGACCGGCACTAGCAACCCAAAAGGCCCCATGTATTCTGGGCCAATCCGCTGCTGGGCTGCTGCGGAAATTTTTCGCTCAAGCCAAGTGGCAACTAGTACCCCCACTGTTGCCCCAATGAGCATCAGTATCATTGGCAGAGGCATCCAAATAGCTTTGGCTGCATCTGGTGGTAATCCTAAATCCGTGAGGGATTTAATAAAAGTTCCTTGGAGGTCAATTCCTGAGTTCATGTTTCCGCTCTTTAAGTCATCGAGTCATGGTGAGTTACAACTATTAGTGAAATTAATACCTGTAAGTTCACCCATTAATATCTCTACCGATAAGATGCTTGATTGAATGTTGATTGCTAATTCCATGCCTAGTATATCGTTGGATGGTTTTAGCCCCTCTCACAGAAATAGAAGTTCTACTTATGGAAAGGATTGAGATTTACGCATCAACACCCTTATTTGTCTTTAGAGCTAGTATTGAAAAGTTGAGGCAAGGAAAGGGTGTAAATCAAGGAGAATTTTCTTCAATCCTACTTCTACTCTTCTCTGAGATCTCATGTTCTTCCAGTAAGACAACACAAAGCTTCCGCTTCCATTTTGGCAACGGTCTTCGCTTCATACAATATTTATGATTCCCCCAAAAACTTGGGGGATGGTATAGACTGGCAGTCGGGCCGCCCATTAGCGTTGGTCAATGCCAATATAAGGGATATCGTGCCGACCGTTATAAACCTGAGTAGGACGGAAAATCCGGTTTTCTTCGAGTTGTTCTTTCCAGTGCGCTAACCAGCCAGCAACACGAGCGATCGCAAAAATTGGTGTAAACAAGTCTGTGGGAATTCCCATTTTCCTATACACCAAACCCGAATAAAAGTCAACATTAGGATAAATTCCTTTGTGACCGATTTTTTCTGCTACTACCCGTTCCATCTCTTGGGCAATTTCATAATATTTGTCTTCCCCATATTTGGAAAACAACTTTTCTGCCAATTCTTGCAAAATCGTGGCTCTGGGGTCTTTTACCTTATAAACACGATGTCCAAAGCCCATAATCTTAGCTTTGCGTTGTAGCAGATCTTCGACATAAGGACGTACATTCTCCACCGAGCCAATCTCTTCGAGCATTTGAATCACTTCTTCATTGGCTCCACCATGCAACGGGCCTCCCAAGGTTCCCACAGCACTTGCAACCACCGCATAGGGGTCGGTGAGGGTAGAAGCCGTTACCCTAGCACTAAAGGTAGAGGCATTCATCGTATGCTCGACATGAAGGATCAAGCAGACATCAAAAATTCTTGCTGCCAAAGGATCGGGTTCTTTCTCGTGGAGCATATACAGAAAGTTGCCCGAGTAGTCTAAGTCATCCCGCGGTCGCACAGGGTCATTCCCCTTGCGCATCAACTGAAACGCCGCGACCATTGTGGGGATAGTTGCTATTAAGCGAACCACTGAATCCCGAATATAGGCAGGATTATGTAAATCCCTGCGGGAGTAAAACAAGCCTAATGCCGCAGCAGAAGCTTGTAGAGCATCCATTGGGTGACCGCTTTCTGGAAAACATTTCATCATATCCCGGATGCGATATTTAATCCGCCTATGGTGGCGAACTTCATCCTCAAATGCTTCCAATTCTTCCTTGCTTGGCAGTTCACCCCAGATTAGAAGATAAGCAGTTTCCAGAAATGTACTTTTTGCTGCTAGTTCCTCAATCCGGATACCACGATATTCTAGTATTCCCTTTTGCCCGTCAACATAGCTGATACTGGATTGGGCAGCAGGAATGCCTTCCAAACCGGGCTTGTATTCGCACACCGACATGGCAACACCATCTGCTTTGTGAAAGATTTGCTCAGGCTAACTTACCAGAAATCGTTATTGCAATAACAGTGACAGTTATAACCTAAGTTCTTTCATAACTGTTAGAAAACCGTTATAGCAAGTACTTGGGTGGTGTCAACCAATACATCTGACTACGACCCAGAGGCGAGCCTATTTCTGGTAGTTTTATCCCGATCATACCTGCTTTTTTCAAGACTAAGCTTGCTTTGATTTCTCCCCAAAGGAGAATTTCTGCCCACTGGCTCAAATCAGGTTCATGTCCCACCAGCGCAATTTGAGTATTTTGGGCATAATTTCTTGGTTCTAGCCAATCTTTCAACCAACTCTGGATATTACCATCAGGAGCAAGGTAGTGAGATTCCTCCATCTTCGGGCTTAGTCCAGCTTCTATGAGGATTTCTGCTGTTTGGCGCGCCCGGACTAGGGGACTTGTGACAATCAAATCAAAGTTTAAGTCTAGTTTAACTAGTCTTTGGGCCACTTTCTTGGTTTTTTGTCTTCCTTCTTTGGTGAGCGATCGCTCCTCATCTTTGATCTCAGCAGATCTCTCTTGGGCTATACCATGACGAATTAGATACAGTTCCATCGCATGTATTAAGCTTTTTCAGCATTACGGTTATGGCAATAAGTTTAAACCTTGAATAAACCTGTAATCTCGCTGATTTTGAGTTAGTCATATAACTTTGACTACTCATTTTCTCTAATATTACGCACCCAAGCAGTACTATCTGTTAAATCTTGGCGATCGCGCCACATTCCAATAAAACTATGATTTAGTAAATCAACATTTGGTGGCTCAAAGGCCGGTTCAACTACTGTATATTTTTGTCGCAAAACAGCAATAAAGTCCATTACTTGGCTTTGTGCTTCAGATGGAAGTGATAAAAACTTTTGCTGTGTCATTAGAAATCAGCCCACTTAGGGCAATTAGATCTCACACTACTGATTTTGCCATACCTTACGCTTAAGAGCGATCGCTTTCATCTGTTGAAATAAATTGTTCAGCCTGAGATTCAGCTTCATATATCAGTGGATACAGTGAAAGTCTATCTCTAATATCTCTAGCCAATTGATCGAATGTTATACAAATAACTTTACGTGAGTCTACTAAAACTTTATTTAAACGCCATTTTAATCTAGCTTGATCAATAGGAGAAATGAAATAATCTCTGCCGATCACAAGGATGCCATAAAATTCTATATTCTCACTTCCAAAAATAGAGCGAGCTAATGAAGTATTTTTAAAATCATCAATCTTCCAAAACCAATCAATGATTTGGCTAAATCCATGTTCAAATCTAGGTGACCAATCTGATGTACTTCTTCCTTTCTCTATAAAGATGCTGTCTTGAGTAGCATCTTCAAATTCAATGAAACAATAAGTATTATTTACAGAATCACCAACAGCTAAATCAGCACGAAAGTCTCCGTAAAATGTAAATTCGTGTTTGATTTGATTGAATCTCACGAGTTGAGGAACGTAAGAACCAATAAATGCCGATAAATGTAATCTTTGTATAAAGAATGGGAGTATATCTTGATTTTCTTTTAGTTCGCTACTGTTAAGAAGTAAATTTTTAAATTCTTCAAGCTCAAATAGGCATTGTTTAAGGTCTATAACAAAAGAATCTAGACCTTTCATGTTAATGAGCTATATAAAATTTCAAGGCGGTTATGATTAACTATATCAACAATAGTTATTTGCTCAGGTTTAAATTCAAAAATAATTCTATATCTCCCAGAACGCGCAATGAAATAATTGGGAATAGATTTCAGTTTATTAGTTTTAACTAGGGAACAATCAGGAAATTCTTCTAAGCAATTGATGACATCAATCACTTTTGCTTGGTCTTCAGTTTGTAAAGCATCAAGTGCTATTTGTGCTTTATCAAGGAAGACTACTTGGTTTTTCTTTAATTGCTGGTTACTAGATTCAATACCTAAATTCATGACATATAATATTCCTATTTTATTTTTAGAATACACTTTAGATTAATACAGGTATTGCCCACCATATCCTGGGTTTGGTGGGCAGTGTTATGATTACAGTTTAATTCAAGGTTTACTCTGACTGAATCGGGTTGTCTTTGGGATTAACCAACTTCAAAAGCTTTTGCTTGATTTGAGTATCGAATACTTCCCATTTCATTTTTGCATAGGCTGAGTTTTCGTTACCGCCAGATAAGAAACCCATCGGAATCTCAAAGCCACCGGCACCTGTACGTCCTCCACCAAAAAAGCGTCCATTACTATCTTGTCCAAAGGCTTCCTTGATGAATTCATCAGGATCGAGGGTGAGTTTGGTGGTTCGTAGGGAGCCAATGACTACTTCTAGTTCATCATCTTCATCGTGAACGATACCGTAAACTACAGCGGTGTGAACGTTTTCTTCTGTCACTAAGAAATCTGCTGCTTGGGGGATGGCATCGCGGTCATCGTAGCGGATGTAACCAACACCAGCAATAGAAAAGTTATTTTGAACGATGCGATTTTTAAGCGCACGCTCAATCACATCCATTACTCGCTTGGAACGATTGGCCTGTAAGATTGCATTCAGCAGTTGGGCATCATAAAATCGGCTGAGATAGGCAGCAGCCATAAAATCTTCTTCTTGTGCTTGCATCAGCCTATTTGTATCCGATCGCAAGCCATGCATCAAGGCAGTAGCACACTTAACGTGCTGGTTAATGCTGCTATCTAATGTCAGTAACCCCGTTTGGAGGTACTGAGTAAAAATCGTTGCTGTTGCTCGCACATAAGGACGAACATCAATGAATTCAGGCTTTAGATCTGCCTGGGCGCTGTGATGATCGATGACTGCAACTAGAGGAATACCTGCCTGCTGTACCGTTGACAGTAGCTGACTTGTGGTTCCCTGGTTATCAATCAACACGAAACCTTGGTAAGATGACAAATCTTTACCTTTGAGGGTTTGCAATGTCCAGCGTTGGGCAGGTAAATTGGTGAGCTTGACTAGGGCGATATTCTCCTGGTGACTCAGGGTTCCAGCATAGATGATTTCACATTTGATATCGTATTGCTGGGCAATTAACTGGTACGTCCAAGCACAAGAAAGGGCATCAGGGTCAGGAAAATCTTGCAGAATTATTAGCTGACGTTCGTGTCGGTGTGCTAAAAGTGTCTTTTGCAGCTCTTCTGACTTCTGAGACACCAAGGAATTACCACGCTGAACTAGATAAACACCTCCTTCACTGGTCGATGGCGGTACGGAGGTTTTGCTAATTGGGACTTCAACGACGGGAACTGCGTCTATTTCAGCATCCTCTTGGTTCGGCTCTGTGGTCAATGACAAACTCTCAAACTGCATCAAAGAAGAATTCAATTGCATATGGAATGTTTGTGTAAGCGTGAGGCTCCATTCATTAGTTAAGAAATATTACAACCAGTGTTTCACTGATTTCGCCACACATTACGATCTTCGCAAAAATATAGAAGCGTGGCACTATATATCTCGGTCTATTTTTTATCAGCGAAAATAGTTAGCATTTACCAAATTCCGTTAGCGTATTTATATAGATTCTGGTAAATAGCATACTTAGTATTTAGCAATACACCGCAAGAAAATATAATTTTTTCATCTTCTTTATTTTTCTTTTTTAGAGAGAAATAAACAGGATGTTTTTTCTCATCGCTGGGCTAATGCCTAACCTTTAAAGGCACAAATTTTGTGGATGTAGAAGCTAGCTTTTATGCTGCTTGCTTTACACAATTATCCTGCCAATTAGATATGTTTCTCATTTTTAGACCAATGTTTTCTAAGTACGTAGGTAATCATTAACTAGGAACTGTTTGCGGTTCATAATTCTATCCTAGTGAGTAATGTGCAATTAACAATTATTTTTATTGTTAACGAAAAATGTCCTTTTATTACCTACCTTAACAATTATGCAAATCTAGCACGTAAACTTGATTTTTTCCTCTATTGAATGGTATAATTAAAAATCTGCAATTAATTATTCTGTGAGCTAATGCTCTCACAATCTGTAAAATAGCGAATTTCAAAGCCCAATCACTTACTGTGATGAAGCATGTTCATCCAATATGCAGTGGTAATTATCACCTCAGATAACTTCCTGAACAATATCAAACAGGAACATCGATTGGGTGATGCGGCTTTTAAACTCTGATGATTAAGATGTGTAGCTTCAAAGACCTATTACATACTTTTGCCACTCTTGGTGTAATCCACTCTTGAGGTGTTTACTAACCTCAAAATAAAGGCTGCTGTAAGGTTGGCGGGGGGGATGACGTAAAAGCATATGGGCTTCGTGGGGTGTGCGACTGCCTTTTTTGACATTACAACGCACACAAGCAGTGACAATGTTTTCCCAACTATCTCCGCCGCCACGCGATCGCGGGAGTACATGATCTAGCGTTAACTCATCCCCGGTGTAACCGCAGTATTGACAAGTGTGACCGTCGCGGTGCAGGATATTTCGGCGTGTCAGAGGAATTTCTTTATAGGGAACGCGCACATAATGACGCAACCGGATTACAGTTGGCAATGGAAAATCCGAGTAGAGGAATTTACCGTTGTGTTCAACACGTTCTGCCTTGCCTTTTATTAACAAAACCGCAGCGCGACGCCAGCTAGTGATGTTGAGCGGTTCGTAAGAGGCGTTCAGGACTAAAACCTTCCCCATTGGTAAGCGCTCAAGGTATTAGTTTTACATATATTAACACAAATCTACTCTAGTTGAGAGATGAGAATAAATTATACTTCCGCCATAATCCTCGAATCCCATAACCGTGTTAGGTAAATTTATTCCCTAACTTCAGGGCTTAATTTGCCAGGTTTGTGAGGATATTTGCCCCTAAAGTTGCTCAGTTGTAAAAATGACGGCAGCCTGATTCTTAAAGACAGAGTTGCAAGCCCTCAAACCCAAAAGTAGGCTAGAACAAAATTTTCAGGAATATGGACTAAGATAAAGCACAAATCAGCCATGTAGCGTCTTGTGAAAATTTCATAATCAAATGTAAACTTCCAGATTAATCTGATTCTATTTCTGGGAATGGAATAGATAAATCATCTGGAAAGTGAGTATTGGTGTGATAGGAGTGAGTGAAAATGTTAAGTAGCAAGCAAATTTCTGGTGTAGCTTCTGAGCAAGAATGTGATACGTATGCCTGGTTCTGCCAACGTGCTTGGGTAGAAATTGATTTAGCAGCTTTGTCCCATAATATAAGGCAGTTAGTTGGGTTGTTATCGCCGCGTACCCAACTCATGGCAGTAGTGAAAGCTGATGCTTATGGACATGGAGCCGTGACAGTAGCTCAAACAGCATTAGAATCAGGAGCTAGTTGGTTAGGAGTGGCAACAGTTCCAGAAGGCATTCAATTGCGAGAAGGCGGAATTAAAGCGCCAATTTTAATTTTAGGAGCAACCCACACACCAGAACAAATTCACGCGATCGCTCACTGGAAACTACAGCCAACACTATGCAGCCCTAAACAAGCCTTAGTGTTTTCAGATACCCTAGAAGCCATGAATTATGGCTCTCCCTTACCTGTACATATCAAATTAGATACAGGTATGTCTAGGTTAGGAACTAACTGGCAGCAAGCAGGTGAGTTTTTGCAGTTAGTACAGCGCTTACCCCGTCTGGCTATTGCTAGTATTTATTCCCACTTGGCAACAGCAGATAGTCCTGATACCACCATACTGAAAAAACAGCATAGACGATTTGAGGAAGCGATCGCTCAAATCAAAGCTATGGGTATAGAACCACCTTGCTTGCACTTAGCGAATTCCGCCGCCACTCTCGCAGATTCAGCCTTGCACTACGACATTGTCCGCGTAGGTTTAGCAGTTTACGGACTCTATCCATCTCCTCATTTACAAAATAAAGTCAATCTCCAACCTGTTTTACAAGTTAAGGCGCGAGTCACTCAAGTAAAAACAATCGCCCCTGGAACTGGTGTCAGCTATGGGCATCAATTTATTGCTCCTGGTGAACTACGCCTCGCTGTTGTGGGTATTGGTTATGCTGATGGTGTCCCGCGCAATCTCTCCAACAAAATGCAGGTGTTAATTCGCGGTCAGCGCGTGCCACAGATTGGCACAATTACAATGGATCAGTTGATGGTAGATGTGAGTACCATTCCCGATATCCAAGAAGGAGAAGTAGTCACCTTACTTGGGATACAGGGCAAAGAAAAAATTTCCGCTGATGATTGGGCAGAAAAATTAAATACGATTTCATGGGAAATTCTCTGCGGATTTAAGCATCGTCTGCCCAGAGTTGCAATTATGTAACCCTGAATCCATAACAGATCAAAAGAAAAAAGGTAAAAAGTCTGTTCTTACCTTTTTTCTCGATCTACCAATCTCTCAAAATTTTAAGTTCTCTAACTATTTGCATAAATAAATTGTTGTGTTATCATAGGAAACTGATGCGGATGTGGCGGAATTGGCAGACGCGCTAGATTTAGGTTCTAGTTCCGAGAGGAGTGAAGGTTCAAGTCCTTTCATCCGCACTTTTAAGTGATTGCTGCCTCTAATTAGCTTTATATTTCAGTCCCATTGGTTTGGGCTTCGGTTATAAGCTTTTGAATTCATTTCTGTGTGGGATGACGGTCAGCATTATAGTGTGGCTGTCTCAAAAACTTGGGTAATAACAAGGGCTGGAAGCTTTTTCATAACCCTTATCTTTTCACTCTCCCCTTCGTTCTTATCCCGCCTGAGAATTAATTCCCAAACCAATAGCTAAAGTCATACTGAAGTAGACTAATCTGCAAATTTTCAGTTCACTTAGGTGGAATTGAGCTATTAGCCGTTGAACTTAAGTTCTCGACGGTACATTGGTGAGTACGATACTTTGACTATTACAAAAATTAACCCTTAGACTAAGCTCAGGGCTAACACTGAGCTTAGTAGCTGAGGTATTAGGCAATGACAAAGTCTAAAGCCATTGGCTCTGCGCGTCATTGATTTTCGGTCATTTAGGAAATCGCTATTATTCCAGTAGACAAATATTTTTAACAACAGCAGACTCAAAACAAAAGTAATTTATATCACTTTTAAGTAAGTATACTTATTGTTGAATAAACAGTAAGCTCAGTTTTTGTTCTAATTTTCCTACGGGTAAATACCTAAAATATTAGGTTAATATTGTTGACTAAACAGTATTATTACTTGAAAAAGTTTCATAAAGACTACTCAAAAGCAGGTGACTTCATCTAGTCTTTAAATTTTATTTATTAATTATCCAGACATCTCTGATAATCTCAGTATAAGTAAGTAAATTGACAATAACTTCATAATTGACTAAGACTTTATAATCTGAAAACAAAGCTGTGGTTAAGTTTATCTATAAATAGTATGAATATTTTTGTATGTTATGCTACAGGGCACGAATATTTACTAGCTTGATTGGGATTGTATTAAGAGCGTCTGTACAAGTCTAACTTACACGTATTTAATTTAGCTGAAGTAAAAGCAAAATGAGCACAACTCCTATAAGTGGCTACAAGTTGTTCCAGAAATTACATCCGTTATCGCTGTTGGCACAACTCACCAGTCGGCGTGCTACAGGGTGCTTAAGGGTATATACAGAGACTATTTCTTGGTCGATCTATCTAGAGGACGGTAAACTGACTTATGCCTCTTATTCAGATAAAGTGTTTGAAAGACTTGACAGTCACTTGCGGCGCTTGAGTCAGAAAATTCCGACTCTCAATAGCGCTACTAGGGTGCAAATGCGGCTGATGTTTGAAACGAATAATGAAAATCAATCAACATCAAATGCTGATTATCATGCTATCTGCTGGTTAGCTGCTCAGGATTATATTACTTCTAAGCAGGCAGCAAACTTAATAGATGAATTGGCCAAAGAAGTACTGGAGTCATTCTTAGCCTTAAAAGAAGGAAGCTATGAATTTAATCCAGAAATTACTTTAGATGGATTACCAAGATTTTGTAGCTTGGATTTACGGTTAATAGTCGAACACTGTCAAAAGCAGCTGAGGAATCGGCAAATAATTCAGTCACCGCTTCCTGCGGCTGGAAGTTCCCCACTCTTAACTCAAACTCAGTCGCCATCTCAAACTAACCTGGTGCAGCAATTACCTAAACCCACTAATTTTGCTCTGACAGAGGAGAGAAACTATACATTTAGTCAAAAACGCTTTAGCAAGGGGCTTTATACCATCGCCTGTATTGATGATAGCCAAACTGTGTTGAATTCTATCAAACACTTTTTGGATGAAGAAACATTTTCTGTTGTCCTAATTAACGATCCAGTTAAAGCTTTAATGCAAATACTCAGGAGTAAACCCGATTTAATTTTACTAGACATTGAAATGCCTAATTTAGATGGTTACGAGCTATGTTCTTTACTGCGAAGGCATTCACAGTTCAGAGATACACCTATTATTATGGTCACAGGCAAAACAGGATTTATCGATAGAGCAAAGGCAAAAATGGTCAGATCTTCTGGCTATTTAACAAAACCATTTACACAATCAGATTTGCTAAAAATGGTGTTTAAACACATCGGTTAATTTTTAACAAATATATAGTTAGTAACATCAATAGCATTTTTTAGGAGATTTAGTAGTGAGTCTTACTTTGATTGGCACAATTCTGATTGTCGAAGATTCTCCTAGTGAATTGGAACTAATGAGTTATTACCTGACAGAAAGTGGCTACAACGTAATTCGAGCTAATGGTGCAAAAGAAGCTTTAGAAAAAGCTTTATTACAACAACCAGATGTGATTGTGACTGATGTTGTTATGCCAGGAATGAGTGGATTTGAATTATGTCGTTATCTGAAAAAACATCCAGTCACGCAAAAAGTTCCAATTGTAATTTGCAGTTCTAAAAATCAGGAAATTGACCGATTATGGGCAATGAAACAAGGTGCTGATGCCTACCTAACTAAACCATATACTCGGGAACAACTCTTACGTGCTATTAAATCAGTAGCAAATTGAATCCATGAATAGTCCACAAAATGCACTTTCTGCCAAACCTATTCCAAATAATTTAGGAGATGGCTATATCAAGTTTCAGCTAAATCAACAGACTGCGGCAATTTTATCTATGAAGCACACGCAAGAAGCGATTATTGTGCCTGTTGAGTCTGTTACTTCCATGCCAAATATGCCTGCTTGTATCCTAGGGTTAATGAATTGGCGCAGTCGCATAATTTGGGTAGTAGATCTGCCAAGAATGCTCAATTTAGAATCTTTAGACAATAGGATGCGGCAGTACAATGTGATTGTTGTGCGGGTGGAATCAATGCTTTTAGGCTTAGTTGTACAAGAGATAAAAGGTACAGCTAAGTTCTTGTCTGATGAAATTTGTTCTCCCATAGGACAGGTAGCATCCAGTTTAGTACCGTATCTATGTGGATGTGTTGGGCAAGAACAAGAGATATTACTGGTATTAGATGCACAAGCTATTGTCCATTCTTCTATTCTCCGCAGTGATTAGGGTGTACTACTACAAAAAGGATTTTTAGGATTCTCATTCACATATCTAAAATTAATTTATGTTTAATAAGACTGACACGGCTAAGAGTAGTGACACACAAAATCGCTCATCATTAATTTCATCTCAAAAAGTTCCCAATACTACAGTTAAACAATCGCATAAACTTACTAATGAAACTACGAATAATTCTTTCGTAAAGAAAGCAGCTAGTTATTTTAATAGACTCAGTCTGGGCACAAAAGCTACAGTATTAGCGATCGCCATCGGGACTCTACCGACCTTGGTAATTGGCGCGATCGCTTATAGCTTTGCCAATAACTCGATTAATCAGCAAATTACCCAAGCGCAACAAGCAGAAGCTATTGGATTGCTAGACAAAGTTAATCGTTTCATCTTGGGACGGTACGGAGATATTCAAGTCCTCTCGAATCTGCCATTTTTGACAAATCCCCAAGTTAGACAAATCACCAGTACCCAAGAAAAGCAAGCAGTTTTGGATCGCATTGTTAAGGCTTATAAAGTTTATGAAAGTATTGCTGTATTCGATCTGGAAGGGAACGTCATTGTCCAGTCTACAGGCGAGACTCTAGAAAACCATAAGGATCGACAGTATTTTCAAGACGCGCTTAAACAGGATTCTCCCATTATTAGTCAGCCAGAAAAATCAAAAACTACTGGACTGGTTAGTATTCATATAGCTGCACCTGTTAAAGACGAAGTCACAGGCCAAACTATTGCCGTGGTGAGAACGCGAATGCCCGTAAAATCTCTAGAAGAGAATATCAAAAACTATGCAGGGAAAGGGCATGAATACAATTTACTAGATAAATCAGGAAAAATCTTTCTAGCTACACAAAATAATCAAGAGGGTAGAGAGGCTAAAGCAGATTTTCCGGGTTTAAGTAAACTCCAAGAGCAAAATAAGGTCAATAGTTTCATTACAGTTAACAAACTCGATAAAACACAGCAACTTGTGAGCTATGTACCTTCTCGCAAAATTGAAGGTTTACCAGATTTGAAATGGGATGCCATCATTGCGACTGATACAGAAATTACATTTGCGCCCCAAAGACAATTATTTTGGACGATCGCAATTGGTACCGCATTAACCGCATTCATCGTAGCCGCGATCGCCGCTTGGTTAGCTAAACGAGCCACAAAACCAATTTTGATTGCTACAGAAGCAGTAAGTAAACTTGGTGACGGTCAACTCAATACTCGTCTAGAGGTACAAAGAGCAGACGAATTAGGAATCTTGAGTGTAAATATTAACCGAATGGCAGAGCAATTGCAGCTATTACTGCGAGAGCAAGAGCGAGAAGCAGAAAGAGTCAAAGTTATTGCAGATATCACTCTGCAAATTCGGAAAAATCTCATAACTGAAGATATTTACACAACAGCAGTTAACGAAATTCGCCAAGCATTGAAAACAGACCGGGTAATCATTTATCAGCTAAATCCCGAAAACTGGGATGGCGTAGTTGTTGCTGAATCTGTGAGTGAAGATTGGCCGAAAATGATTGGCGTGCGAATTGACGACCCCTGTTTTGGCGAATGCTATGTAGAACATTATCAACAAGGACGAGTTCGAGCGATCGCCAACATTTATCAAGAGCCAAATCTCTCCAATGCAACTTGTTACATTAATATGTTGGAGCAGTTTGCAGTCAAAGCAAATTTGATCGCACCGATTACCACACAAGGACAACTTATCGGTTTGTTGATTGCGCATCATTGCGAAAGCCCCCGAATTTGGCAACAGTCAGAAATTGATTTATTTACAAAGATCGCAATTCAAGTCAGTTATGCTCTAGAGCAAGCAAAGCTTCTAGAAGAACTAGAAAAAGCCAAATCTGCTGCTCAACAAGATACGCAAGAAGAAAGACAACAAAAAGAAGCCCTGCAAACCCAACTTTTAGAATTGTTGAGTAATGTAGAAGGTGCAGCCAGCGGAGATTTAACAGTGCGTGCTGACGTGACAGCTGGAGAAATTGGTACTGTCGCTGACTTTTTTAACTCGATTGTGGAAAGCCTCCGAGATATTGTCACTCAAGTTAAAACAGCTGCTACCCAAGTAAATACTGCTATTGGTTCTAACGAAGCAGCTATCCGCCAGCTAGCCGAAGAAGCGCTCACCCAAGCCGCCGAAATCAATCGTACTTTGGATGCTGTTGACCAAATGACTCATTCCATCCAAGCTGTAGCCGAAAACGCCCAACAAGCTGCGGTAATTGCCAACAATGCTGCCCACACTGCAACTAAAAGTGGACAAGCAATGGATTTGACAGTACAAAACATTCTTTCTTTACGAGAAACTGTTGGTGAAACTGCCAAGAAAGTCAAGCGTTTAGGCGAATCTTCGCAACAAATTTCCCGTGTGGTGTCGTTGATTAACCAAATCGCTGTCCAAACTAATTTGCTAGCCATCAATGCTGGTATTGAAGCTGCACGTGCAGGTGAAGAAGGTCAAGGTTTCGCGGTAGTTGCTGAAGAGGTGGGCGAATTAGCTGTGAGAAGTGCAGCTGCAACCCAAGAAATTGAACAAATTGTTGAAAACATCCAACGGGAAACCAGCGAAGTTGTGCAGGCGATGGAGGTAGGAACCACCCAAGTAGTCGAAGGCACCCGCATTGTCGAAGATGCTAAACAGAGTCTGAATCAGATTTTGGATGTGTCGCGTCAAATTGACGAACTAGTACAATCGATTTCTCTGGCGACTGCATCGCAAGTCGAAACTTCCCAAAATGTCAGTAATTTGATGAAAGCAATTGTGGCTGTTTCACAGCGTACTAGCGATTCTTCTCGCCAAGTTTCTGAATCTTTACAACAAACGGTGGAGATTTCCCAAGAGTTGCAGGAGACTGTCGGTACATTTAAGGTTAGTTAGTTCTATTGTCATTGCTGATTACAAAGACAACTGATAACCAAATTCTCTATTAGACGCGCATTCGCTTAACAACCAACCAAAGCCATGTCACAGGACAAAGAACTGGAAATCCAGATGCAGTTTCTGGAAGAAGCCACTGATTATCTCAATACCCTAGAAGGGGTACTGCTAGAAATCGATACCAGTAATCGCATCGACTCAGATAAAATCAACGGGGCACTACGAGCAGCTCATTCCATCAAAGGTGGTGCGGGAATGATGGGATTTCGCACCCTCAGCGATTTAGCACACCGTTTAGAAGATTCTTTTAAAGTCTTAAAAACTCGGAAAAATTCTTTAGAAATTGACACACAGTTACAAAGTTTACTGTTATCTGGTGTTGACTGGTTGCGTCAAATAGTCGAATTGCTCTCAGAAGGAAATGCGATCGAAGAGCAGTGGTTACAAACCTTTTGTTACCCAGTTTTTGACGAGCTGCACGAGCGTTTGGGCGACCCGGTTCCGGAAGACGCTACAACCATGCTTTCACCAGAAGAAGGGCAAGACATCATTCCTTTGCTGTTTGAAACAGAAGTGGAAGGGTGTTTGCAGCGCCTAGAATCTGTATTAGCAGATCCAACACAGCCTTGTTTGCAGGAAGAAGTGACAATCATGGCGGCTGAGTTGGGCGGTTTAGGGGAAATGCTGCAATTGACAGCTTTTACCCAGCTTTGCGAGTCAATCACACATCACTTAGAAACTGCTAACTCCAACCAAATTGCAGAAATTGCCCAGTTAGCGTTGCAAGCATGGCGGCGATCGCAAGCTTTAGTTCTGACACATCAACTAGATAGTCTACCTACAGAGCTAAAATTAGACGAGCTAGCCAATCTCTTGCCCAAACAAGCAGCGGGAGACACTCTGCGAACAGCAACCCCTGCGGGAAACGCAGAGTTTTTCGCCACAGATGCACCAGAACTTCTCGCCACCGATTTCTTGGCATCAGAAGCAACTGAGGAAACTTGGAGCGAAGAAGATGCGATCGTTCCCGCCCGTTTTGAAACTTTAGATGTAGAGTTTGCGGATAATATTGCCGAGCCAGTCAATTTCCTCAATCCCAGGATAGTAACTGCTCGCGAAATTCCTGCAACAGATTACAAACTCATCGAACGCAAAGCCGAGCCAATTGCTAATGGTGCTAATGGCAAAGACCGTGAGATTCATGAAAATACAGTCCGAGTTCCCAGTAAGCAACTTGAGCAAATCAATGATTTATTTGGAGAACTGATTATTCAGCGAAATGGGCTGAACTTACAACTCGAAAGATTACGCAAACTTGTCCGTAATCTCAGCCAGCGCGTCCAAAGTCTCGATCGCGAAAATCAAGAACTACGGGCAGCCTACGATAAAATTTCTACTTCATCTGTAGGTTCATCTGGTGTGCTGTCATTTCCAGACGATCGACCTCATCCGCAAGACATCAGCACTAACTTTGATGTCTTAGAAATGGATCGCTATAACGAATTAAACCTGCTGTCGCAGGAAGTTATGGAAACCATTGTGCAAGTACAAGAAGTCACAACTGATGTGCAACTCAGCGTTGATGATACAGATCATATAGCTCGCAAGCTGAATAAAACATCAAAACAGTTGCAGACTAAGCTGACACAGGTCAGGATGCGCCCCCTATCAGATTTAGTTGAGCGTTTTCCGCGAGCCTTACGCGATTTAAATGTTGAGTATGGCAAAAATGTGCAGTTAAAAATTGAAGGTGGTAACACCTTGATTGAACGTGGCATTTTGGAGGCTTTGAATGAGCCTTTAATGCACCTGTTAAGGAATGCCTTCGATCATGGTATTGAAGATCCAGCTACTCGCAGCAACTTGAGTAAACCAGAACAAGGCTTGATTGAAATTAAAGCCACTCACCGCCGCGATCGCACAATCATTACTATCCGTGACGATGGTCGGGGTATTTCTTTAGAGAAAATTCGCGCTCGGGCACTAGCGATGGGGTTAGATGCTTCCTTGTTAAATAGTGCTAGTGATGAAGAACTATTATCACTAATTTTTGAACCAGGGTTTACCACCTCCGACCAAGTGACAGCCCTATCTGGCCGCGGTGTTGGCATGGATGTAGTACGCAACAACCTCAAACAAGTACGGGGCGATATTAAAGTTGATACTGAGCTAGGAGTTGGAACTACCTTTACCCTAGCAGTACCATTTACACTTTCAGTAGCACGAGTGTTGTTAGTGGAAAGTAGCAGGATGCTATTGGCATTTCCTACAGATGTCGTTTCCGAGATATTTTTACTGCAAAACGAACAGGTTTTTGCGATCGCAGGTAGCGAATTTATCAATTGGCAAGGAACAATGCTACCGTTAATTCGCCTCAGTAGCTATTTAGAGTTTAATGGCCCTCGCTACGATAGCCCAGAGTTGGAAACCCCTCCAGCTATTAATGCCAGCAGTGTATTAATAGTGAAAAGCAGTAATCAATCAGTAGCTATACAAATAGACCGTTGTTGGGGCGAGCAAGAAGTTGCTATTCGACAAGTAGAAGGCAATATCTCTCTACCACAAGGCTTTGGTAACTGTACTATTCTCGGTGATGGTCGGGTAGTCGCACTCGTAAATACCAATGAATTACTATATGGAATTGCTAGTAATCAGCGGACTTCGAGAAACAATCAATTACCATCAGCTCGATTAACAACAGCATTCCTTTTTCCCCAGGATGACAAACAACTAGTGCCTGCTTCCACCAAGAAAAGCACTATTTTGATCGTCGATGACTCGATTAATGTGCGACGCTTTTTAGCCTTAACTCTCGAAAAAGGAGGGTATCAAGTCGAACAAGCAAAAGATGGTCAAGATGCTTTAGAAAAGCTTCAGAGTGGACTCCAAGTTCAGGCTGTAATCTGCGATATCGAAATGCCTCGTCTTGATGGTTATGGCTTTTTAGGTCGGATCAAATCCAGTGATGAGATGAAAAATATTCCCATTGCGATGTTAACCTCTCGCAGTAGTGATAAACATCGTCAACTGGCAATTCAATTGGGCGCACGTGCCTATTTCTCTAAACCTTATAACGAACAAGAGTTACTAAGAACATTACAAGACATCATTATTTCCGCAGATGGCGCAGTCGCATCTCATAATTAAATTCGTTGTCAGTTTCAGAGTATTCACCCTTGGTAGGATCGTAGCAAGATCAAAAGTATATACCAACTAAATTGGTAAAACTATGCCAAGAAAAGAACAAGGGTGGGTAACATTTCAAACTTCAGAAGAAGAGCGCAAAATACTGGAAGAGTTCTGCAACCAGTCTCAGCGTACTAAGACTGAAATTTTACGAGAATTGGTCCGCGGTCTTAGTCAGCACTCTTCACCAGCAGTATCGCCATCCACTAAACAGGATGTGAAAAAAGATGTTTACACTGCTGAGGTAGAAATTAGTAGTCAAAAGAAACCATTAAAAGTTAGTTCGCGTAATATCCTCAAGGGAGTTGTTAAACGAGTAGTTACAGGAGCTGTTAATACTGAAGTGACTCTAGAGATTGTTCACAAAGTTGAACTCACCTCTATGATTACTAGAGTCTCAGCAGAGGAGTTGGGTTTGACTGAGGGAACTGAAGCCTATGCAGTAATTAAGTCCAACGATATTGTGATTGCTAGGGAATAAACAACAGCTTTTTAACAGTTTCTGCTGTTGAAGATAAAAACAGCTTTTTTTACTGAGGATGCTAAAGCGATGCTCATTAGCATCAAGTGAACCACTCCACCGTATAAGCGAGTACCGCAACTTAGACTTCCGCCAAGTTTTTGTCTGATCTCCCCTACAGCAGAGACGACTGAACCTTGGTACATAGAATTTTTTTGTTAAGAGAAGGTTGATACCCTCTTACACGTGTAGGTTTTTTTTGAAAGGGTGAGTTAAGGCACTCATTTGAAGACAGGAACAAGCTTTTTCTACTTTGTCTTCCTTCTTTAAAGTCTGAACGTCGGCTTTCGGCGCTCAGACTTCTCTGTTTGTCGTGTTTTCAGCGCTGTTGTAAAAAATCTGCACTTGTTAGCAATTCTCTGTTTTCTATTTTCAATACCATTGCCCGTTGCTTTACAGTCAAAGCCAATGTAAATAATTCTGTCAATCCACTCCAAACTTTCGATAAAGGTATAGTGATTTATTTACTTCTGTGTTATGGATAACCAGAGAATAACTATGCTTGACTGGTATCTTGATATTTACACATAGATGATATATGTGCTAAATCTGCTTAGGCTGATGTCATGGCCAGTATTAAATTATCCTAAGCCAATTCTTACATCTAAGCTAATTCCGATAACTTCTAAAGCAACTCCACAATTTTCTCTACCCAAATATTTCTATGATCTATTCTGCTAATGTGTCTTATGACTCTGTAATTAAAGAACAAATTCCCCATCGCTTATTTACCAGGCGCGAAATGATACCCCCACGCAACGATGTACTGTGGCGAATCGAACGTGGTGCAGTTCGCACCTTAACCTGGAGTGAGGAAGGCACATTTATTACTTTGGGTTACTGGGGTGCTGGAGATTTAATCGGTTCTCCTTTGTCTAAAGTCAAGCCTTACCAAATTGAGTGCTTAACTAATGTAGAAGTCAGCATAGTACCACCTCATCTTTGGTATCAAGATGTTAGCGCTTTACTTTCTCACATTCAACAGGCAGAGGAACTTTTAAGCATAGTGCATTGTAAGCCTATGTCTCTGCGTTTGTG
The DNA here is from genome assembly GCA_034530615.2 of Aulosira sp. ZfuVER01. Lineage (GTDB taxonomy): Bacteria > Cyanobacteriota > Cyanobacteriia > Cyanobacteriales > Nostocaceae > Aulosira. The sequence goes on along the minus strand of JAVRCV020000008.1, from coordinate 184,066 downwards.
GCAATTTTTAGTTTGGTTAAGCTGGAAGTTTGGTCGTGAGGTAGAACAGGGTAAACTTATTGACCTGAATGCTACTCATCAAGAAATGGCAGAAGTATTAAATACAACAAGAGTAACGGTAACACGTCTTCTACAGCAATTTGAAGAAGAAGGAACGCTATTACGTCAAAAACGTCAGATGATATTGCGTTTGACAAATAGATGAATCAAAAAATATTTCAAGATTCTGGTGGTTGAGTTTTATCAACCACCAATAAAATCGACAAAATTATGGCTACTGAAAAATTACTTTCAGGAGTTGGGAAAAAATTAATTTCTACTAAGCTTCGACTTTGACACCACGCCAGAAAGCAACATAGCCTTCAATATTTTTTGCTTTCTCCTTGGTACTAGGGTAGTACCAAGCAGCATCTTGATTAACTTGCCCATTCACTTCGATACTGTAGTAACTAGCAACACCTTTCCAAGGGCAAGTAGTGTGGGTATTACTTTCTTTGAAATACTCTTTGTTAATAGCCTCAGGCGGAAAGTAATGATTACCTTCTACAACTATAGTGTTATCGCTCTCGGCTAAAATAGCGCTATTCCAAATTGCTTTCGGCATGGGTGACTTTACCAATAAAATTGAATAAATAATTTCTAATTCGTAATTCGTAATTCGTAATTCGTAATTAAAAGAATAAGAAAACTAAGACTAAATTAAAAATTTAGTTGGATTTTCTGAGTGCCAGCATTTGTTGTAACTACGAATTACGACTTATAAACTGCGAATTATATTGCTATTTTCCACCGTAGAAAAAGGCAATTTCTTTTTCTTTTAACGGCGCAAAACCAGCATCTACTAGCAATGTATCGAGTTCAGCTTGGTGAATATGTTTTGCACCAATTCGGACAATGCGCGATCGCATGGTATTCGATACGCCGCTACGCTGTCTATTTGCCTCTAGTGCCATGACTTTGTTGTATAGTTCCAGCTTGGCGGTTGGAATGGGAGAACCGTCAAAATCAATTCCCTGTGCGATCGCTTCGTCAATAGCATCAGCACCTGTGGTTGTTTGATTTACTTGATTAGTTTCAGCAGTCATGAAAATTTGCTCATAAGGCTATGAGTATATTTTACCAGCCATCCTGACCGTGGCTTTAAAGGTGACTGTACTCTTGTCACTTTTCAAGATTTTGGTTTAATCTCAAACCATCGGTGTAGCTATAGGTAATGCTATGTCTGACGCTCAAACGCCCCAAAACCAAGACCGTACTCTCGAACAAGCTCTGACTAACAAAATCATCGATGATTATTTTGACCACTCTGAAAGTTGGCTTAGAGCCATTTTGCGGATGTGTATATTCTCTTTGGCTCACCTGGATGGAAAGCCTGTTTTCGTCGTTGAGTGTCCAAACCAAGCAGTAGCCAAGCGACTCAGCCGTAAAACTTATCCTTTTAGAGGAATTGTCTATTATTTAACCGATTATCTTGATGGACACGATCGCACTCTATTTTGCTATCGAGAAGTTAAAAGCGGAAAATGGCACTGTTACGATAGCAGTACTCAATCTTGGAAGACTCTGAGTAATTTGCAAACACCCACCGCTTCAACGGATAGTCAATAGTCAATTATCTTAAAGCCATGTACTGTAGACTAATTACGATTTTGCTGTGTTGCCAATCCAGCGACAAATGCTCCTAAGACTGTGCTCATCCATAATCCGGTTGTGCTACCTTGCCACATTGCATTTGTTGTCGCCCAAGTATTGCACAATTGCTTTAAAGCCCAAGTCTGATTTTGACATCTCTGGCTATGTAGCGTTAGGGTAATTTGTCCGAAGATGTAACTACCAAAAAATCCTGATGATAGCGCCACTAAGGTGCATATTAAAATTCGATTTTTAATCATAAGTTATTTTTTTAGAGTCAAGAGTCAAGAGTCAAAAAATCTTAGATTATGGACTCTTGACTCCATTTAGCAAATCAGCCTGTATTTCTCATACCTGCGGCAATCCCGTTAATAGTTAGTAATGCTCCTCGCAATAATTCACCCTTGCTGTAACGGGAGTGGATCACCCCAGATGGAGCATTATTGCGTGACTGTCTCAGGCGCTTGAGTAAGGAAACTTGGATAAACCCTAAAGGTACAATTGTCCCATTACGTAATTGTACTGAACGCTGCAATACTGGATCGCCATCTAGCAATCGATTGTGTCCAGTAATTTTTAACACTAACTCTTTGGTGAGATAGTATTCACTAGCAATTTGCTCAAAAACCTTCTCAAATCTCGGTTTATCTTCGGGATTTGACAGTTCTTGCACATAATGCTGGGCCATTTGCATATCTACTTTTGCCAAGGTCATTTCTGCTTTAGAAATCACCATCTTGAAGAAAGGCCACTTCAAGTAAAAGTATTGCATGAGCTTTAAGTGTTCTTCTGGTTCTGCTTGCAAAAATTCTTGCAAAGCTGTACCTACACCATACCAGGAAGGTAGTAAAAACCTAGTTTGTGTCCAACTGAATACCCAAGGAATAGCTCTGAGACTGCTTAAATCCTTTTTACCGGAAGGACGACGTGCTGGACGAGAGCTAATTTGCAACTGGCTAATTTCTTCAATAGGAGTGACTTGGTGGAAAAAGTCAATAAAATCTGGCTGCTCATAAATCAATGCGCGATAATGAGTACGCGATCGCGCAGCTAGTTCCTCCATAATTTCGTTCCACGGTTCGATATCATCGAAACCTGTCTTGAGGAGGCTGGCTTGAATTACAGCAGTGGTAATCGTTTCCAAATTGTACAAAGCTAAGTCCAGCAGGGAATATTTAGAAGCCAGTACTTCCCCTTGTTCGGTGATTTTGATTCTGCCATTAATACTGTGACCAGGCTGAGCCAAAATCGCTTCGTAAGCCGGGCCACCACCCCTTCCTACAGAACCGCCACGTCCGTGAAAAATTCGCAAATTCACACCATATTCTTCTGCTATGTGCTGGAGTGATTTTTGGGCTTTATGAATTTCCCAATTGCTACTTAAAAAACCAGAGTCTTTGTTACTGTCAGAATACCCTAGCATCACTTCTTGTAGATTCAGGGTCAGCGGACAAGTGGCGTGAGTAGAAGAGGTAGCTTTATCTTCCTTGTCCTCTACCTGCTGATAGCCTCCTGCTAACAAAGCGCGATATAACGGTAGTTCAAACAGTTGTCGCATCACACTTCTTGAGCGTTGTAAGTCTTCTACCGTTTCAAATAAAGGCACAACCTGAATTGTACCCACAGCGATCGCTGGGTCAAATAGTCTGGCTTCTTTGGCTAATAGCAAAACTTCTAGTACATCGCTGACTTCGCGGCACATACTGATAATGTAAGTTTGGCAGATGTGGACACCAAACTCTTGTTGTAGCGATCGCACTATGCGGAAAGTTTCAATGACATCGTTGGTTTTTTCGGAAAATGGCAATTCTGAAGGAATTAATGGTCTGCGGGTTTGCAATTCTCCGGTTAACCAAGCAACTCGCTGCGCTTCTGACAGTTCATTATAAGATTGAGGCAAGACTTGCAAATATTCCAAAATCTCATTCAGCGCATCAGAATGACGTGAAGATTCTTGGCGAATATCTAGCTGTGTCAGGTTAAAGCCAAAAATTTCTACCTGAGCAATCAGATTCTCTAATTCCCGACAACTTAAACCAGTTTCGGTCAAGTTGCGTTGAATCATCCGCAATTCTGCTAAAAATTCTGACCCCGAACGGTACATGGGTTTGTCTTCATTTTTTGGCGTTTCTCGCTTATACAAAGCTAGATTGCGATCGCGTGTATTTTCCAGTCTTCTTAAGACGTAAGACAACTTCAGCCGATAGGGTTCTTGGCGATAACGTAGCGCCAAAGCATCATAGATTTCGCTCAACTGCGACTGATCCAACTCCAAAGATTCTAGCAAGTCTGGGAGGACATCACTCCAGTGCATGGAGACGCTCAATAATTCAATCAGCTGCTTCACTGACTGAATATACCTCTCCAACACCATTTTTCGCTGATAACATGCAGTTTGCCAGGTAATTTCTGGTGTCACTGAGGGGTTCCCATCTCGATCTGAACCTACCCAAGATCCAAAAGAGCAGAAATTTTTCTGTGGTGGTTCCAGCCAAGGAAAGGTTTTATTCAGGGCGTATTTAATGCGTTTATGCAGTTGGGGGATACCATCAAATAAAACTTCTTGGAAGTAGTGTAGGGCATAGTCTACTTCATCTAAGACAGTAGGCTTAAACTGGTGGAGTTCATCAGTGCGCCACCAGAGGCGAATTTCTTCCAGTAGTTTTTCTTGTATTTCTGCGGCTTCCCAAGGATATCCCCCAGTTGTCCCACCAGAGCGATTTTCTACCGTATCCAGTTGTTGCAATAGGCTTACCACCTGTCTTTGCTTATCTCGGATAGTATGCCGCACAATTTCTGTAGGATGAGCGGTAAACACTAATCGTACATCTAGTTGGGCGATTAAGCGTTGAATTTGCTGCGGTGGCACATTCAGTTTGAATAAATGGGGGAATAAAGCCGCAAAAGTACCTTTTTGTTTGTCTTTTTCTTTGGCAAGCCAACTCTTAGCTAGTAAATCTGCGCCTATTCCCCGATTCACAGGTGCATCGTTTTCTCTTTGATTAGTTGAATAGCTAACATTTGGTAAGATTTCTGGATCTTCTATCTCTGTTTCTGCCTGAGAATAGCGAGTCAATTGCTGTCGTTGTTCGTATTCCTGCTCTATGATGTTGATTAACTGAAAATACAGAGCAAAGGCACGAGCTGCCCGGATGGCCTCGTTGATATTGAGTTGTTCAATCAACTTCACGGCCGATGAGGCTTGGTCATGCGTGGCTTGTCCCTCTGGCGAACACAGATCGCGCAGTTGACCCAACAAATCTACCATTTTTTGTCCGCATTCCTGGCGGAGTACTGACTCCCACAATTCCTCCACTATTTGGAGGCGATGACGCAAAAATAATTCCGATGCGGGGTAGATGTTCGCCGCCTGAGACAAAGAGTATAAAAGGGAACTCATATTCTCTATTCTTGCAAGACAATTATTGTTTTGAATGCTATGTTCTGTAAGCAACACTCCTGGAGCTTGCCCAGAGTGATTGATTTCTTAGAGTAAGATTTTTAACTGTTCTTTAATTCGTTATCTTCTGGAAATTCGAGTATGGGTAGGCGATCGCCCCGAAATAATTCTTCACTGGCTTGTCCCAAAGCTTCTAAAGCCCTGGTTGAAGCTTGTCCGGCTGCGAACAGCATTAATATAGACGCTGTACCCACATTTAAAAGCAAAGATTGGGGAATGCTAAACAGCAACAGATTTAATTCAGGGTTGAGTGAGGGTTTGTTTGTGGCAGGAGACATAGCTAATTCTTGGTTGTTTGCGGATTAGTAAAATAAACAGAAAATCCAACATTGGCATGGCTCGCAATTGTACATAAATATCTATCTTTGCCCATATTGCAAGTCAAGAAGGTAACAAAAGTGTTAAAAACAAACGTCAGGGTGTGATAAATCTATGGTTCTAGTTTACAAGTGCAGGCACTATCCCCCAATACTCGCTTCTTCTAAAGTTAACTGCCCATGAAAACAGCATCTCAACTAGATCGCCAAAAATCCTTAGTGCAATGGGTAAGTCAAGCAACTGGGATTAGCACTGTCGGGGTGAAAATCCGGTTGCGGGGAAATGACTTACATATCCTTTGTGAAGGGACAGAGTGCCCGCGACGTTGGCGGACTCTGTCTGACTTGCTGCAAGCAATCCAACAAACCGACTTAGATGTCCTAACAAACAGCGAACAAACCTCAATATACCAAGTATTGGTCTACGGACGAAAAAAAGGCGAGCAGCGACCCCAATGGTGTCATCGGGTTTATTTAAATCAACTGGATAGACATTTGGAGCAGGTCAACCAAGCTTTGTTAGAAGACAAGAGAAAATCCCAACAAACGGCTGGGGCGATGATTATATCTAACGAAAGCTTGGCTAAACAAGGACATCCAGATGCCATTGCTCGCTACCTTAGTGAAACCCTAAGTAGGTTAGGTGTAGCAGTACAGGTAAAAGTTAAACCACAACAGCCAACACAGCAAGGCTCTTTCGAGGAACATCGCCTGTGGATATTTTGTCAGTCAGGTTATAGTCCCGATCCTTCATTGTTGGCAGAGCCAATCGCCCAGAAGTTGCGATATCTCAAGCTTAGTGGCTACCAAGATGCGGTGATTGTTTCGCAAGTGAATGGCGAAACTACACCTGATTGGCTGCTGCGAGTGGATTTGACGCCACCAGAGGTAATGCTGAAAGAATGGGCACGTTGGGGGGATGTGCAAGCGATCGCCAGGCTGTTAACTGAGATGTTATCAGATTTAAAAGTGGCGGTACAAGCTTCGCTGCAAGAATCAACTATACATATATTTTGCACTCCATCTGTTGACCCTTTAGAAACTGCCCCAGCACCAGATAAGCATTTATGCTTGCAGGCGATCGCAACTCAACTAGATATAATTGCTCCCCAAGGTATTAAAGCCGCTACTATATACGGGCAAAAAACTGCTGAAAAGCAACCAGCTTGGATTGATTGGCTGACTTTGCCTGCTGCTCAGAATCCAGCCCAGTCACCAACAGCACTAGAGTTAGCAACTGCTGGGGATGAACCTGCTGTCCATTTCTTACTAGAACGTTTACTCAATCCCGATTTAGATTGGCGACTCAAGACAGGTGGTATCCGTGTAGTACCGCTGCTTAAAGGCGATTTATTACACATTATGTGTGATGCTCCTGTTTGCCCAGCCCGAAAGAAAGTGGCAAACAAAGTCGTTCAGTTAGTCCGCCAGTTAAAAATTGCCGGAGTTTTAGGAGTGCGTGTCTATGGTCGCCGTGCAGGTAACAAGGAACCTGCTTGGCATCATGGTGAAGATTTTGTGCGTCGCCAACGTCTAGTACCAGAAGCTACTCCCGAATTTGCTGCCACTGCCATCTATATTAAAGATTTAGTACCTTCCCAGACTGATGAACCAATCTTACGTCCGGAAGTGACTACAGAGGAAGTTCAAACTTTTATTACAGAAGTAGCACGAGATTGGGTTACAACAGCAACTACAAAAGTGAAGAAGTTGCTACTACAAACGCAACTATTTACGGAAATTGACCAGCCAACAGAATATAATCCAGAAGCGCAAGGTATTAAGGTTGCTCTTGTCTGGGGTACTCTGGGATTATTGCTAACAATGCAAACTGATTGGGTGTTGGGTCAAATTATCAGCCGTACTACTCCAAACCCTCCATCTCAGGTTGTGAGTGCTGTAAATCCATCATCTACGCATCAAAAGACAAATTCCCAGCCTAAGGTAAATCAAAACCAGAGAACAGCATTTTTCGCTAGCACTAATAAGACTAAATCAATTCAGGGAAATAGTTCTGTATTTAATGCTTCTGGCTTTACCCAAAATGAAGACACCGAGACAGAAAGCCTGGAAGCTGCACCTTTAAAAGAAAAAGCCACTGCCACTGCAATTCTCTTAGCAGCGCGATCGCAAATGCCTAGTTTTAATGCTAGGCAATTAGATGAGCAAATAGCACTGTACAAACAGCGTTTGGCTAAAACTGGTACTCCTCCCCATGTTTTAATTATTGGCTCTTCTCGCGCTTTAAGGGGAGTCGATCCCGCCGCCCTTTCTCAAACTTTGGCAACTCAGGGTTATCCCAAAATTGATGTATTTAACTTTGGTATCAATGGTGCCACAGCCCAAGTCGTAGATTTTATTATTCGCCGGGTATTAGAACCTTCAGAATTGCCAAAAATGATTCTTTGGGCAGATGGTTCTCGTGCTTTTAACAGTGGTCGCAAGGATATCACATTTGCGGCGATCGCGTCGTCAGCAGGCTATAAACAGGCGTTGCAGAAAGCAATAGCCACAGGTACTACGGATGAATTGCTTAAAGATCCAGCGAATTCATCTGGCGAACAAAAAACCAAAATTCAGAAAGCAGAACTGAGCAGCTATCAGCTTGCCAATCAGTGGCTCAACAATGCTGTAGCAGCTGTTTCTGCTACCTATTCAAACCGCGAACAAATTAAAGAGTTATTACAAAAACAACTCAACTCTTTACCTTTGATGAGCCAGAGTAATTATGTAGGTACATCTTCTACGCAATTAAGCAACGATGCTCTGGAGGAAGAAACTTATCAACAGTCCGTTGATTTTGATGGTTTCCTACCTTTGTCTATCCGCTTCCATCCTGCTAGGTACTATCAAAAACACCCAAAAGTTACAGGGAATTACGACAACGATTATCAGTCTTTTAGAGTGGAAGGTGAACAAGACACTGCTTTTCAAGCACTGCTCCAGTTTACTCAGACTCAAAAAATTCCTTTAGTATTTGTCAATATGCCCCTAACCGCAGATTATTTAGACCCAGTACGTCAAAAATATGAGCAAGAATTTCAACAATATATGTTACAGATGTCTAACAATCCCAACTTTATCTATCGAGACATAAGTAAACTGTGGACAAAAGTGAACGACTATTTTTCCGACCCCAGTCACCTCAATCGCTTTGGAGCTTATGAAGTCTCGAAAAAGCTAGCTCGCGATCCGATGATTCCTTGGCCTGCGAAGTAGGGAGATGAGTAAGGAGAGAAGGGAGAGAAACAATTCAAACTTCAAACTTCAACATTAAGAAATTTATCACCTATTCCCTATTGACCCTTGACTAATGACTAATGACTAAAAAATGAACTTTATATCAATTTTCTACGGGCTATTCTTGTTGAGTGTGCTAGGAATTTACTGGTCTTTGTCAGAACAAAAGTTACGTTTGTGGACACTGTTGATTGCCAGTCTGATATTCTATGCATCTTTAAATGTGCAGTACATACCTCTATTATTAGCACTTACTTTTATTAACTTTCGCTTGGGATTGGAGATAGGCAAAAACAGTTTATCTGGAAAAAACTCTCTTGACGGGCAAATTTCTAACGAAGAGTTTTTATTTTCCCAGGCTGACTGGAACCTTCGCCGTCTCAAGCTTTTGTGGCTAGGAATAATTTTAAATGTTTTGCTATTATTAGGATTTAAATATCTACCCTTGTTGTTAAACAATGTTTTTCCAGTGACAGCAACATCACAAGATGAAGCTTTTAAATTCATTGCACCTTTGGGAATTTCATTTTTTACATTTGAATGTATTTCTTATTTAATTGATGTCTATCGCGGTGCGCCTGCTACTAGACAATTTTTAAAATTTGCAGCTTATAAATTATTCTTTGCTAAACTTATTTCCGGCCCAATCACTCGCTACCACAACCTAGCAACTCAAATCAATACATTACAATTGCCTAGCCCCAACCAAGCGACTGAGGGGCTGTGGTTAATTGCTAGGGGTACAGTTAAAAAAGGTATATTAGCAGACCATTTAGGAATTTTTGTAGATTTATGTTTTGGTAATCTGCAACGAGCAGGTAGTACAGATCTCTGGTTAGCTACATTTGCCTACGGTTTACAGTTATATTTAGATTTCAATGGTTATGTAGACATTGCCCGTGGCACTGCCCTGTTATTTGGCTTTGTTTTACCTGAGAATTTTGACTTTCCTTACTTCAGCACCAGCATTGCAGAATTTTGGCGGCGCTGGCACATGACTTTGGGCGATTGGCTGCGTAACTATATTTACTTTCCTTTGGGTGGTTCGCGCAGAGGTTTAACCCGCACTTGCTGGAATTTAATGATTGTGATGTTAATTGCTGGTATTTGGCATGGTTCAGCCTGGGGTTTTATCGTCTGGGGCGCATACCACGGGTTAGCTTTGATAGTACACCGCCTTACAGATGCGATTAGCGATCGCCACGAGAATATAGAGCATTTTTGGCAAAAGCCTCTAGGTATATTTTTAGCTTGGTTATTTACACAAATCATGGTTTTCACCTCTTGGATCTGGTTTCGCCTACCCAACCTCCAAGATTCTTCTTTAGTATTTCGGCACCTATGGGGTTATCAATCTGATGTTCAGTTTGCACAAAAGGTTTATGTAGAAGCCCTAAACATTAGCCAGTCGCAACTTGCTGGGAGATTAATATTTTTGGCTATGCTCATGAGCCTTGTCTATGCTTTCAAGAGTCGGCTGAAGGTAGAATTCAACTGGCCTGTCAAGCTTGTCTTTGTACCTCTTTGTTTCTATGCTGTGTGGTTATTAGCTCCTGAAGGCAGCTTGCCATATATATATTTCGACTTTTAGTAAAAACTTTCATCTGCCTAAGCAAGCTGGGCAATACCTATGGCAGATGTTTGATTCATATAAGTAATGTTAATGAGTATTGCAAAATATAATAAAAAAATAAATAACATTTTTAACTTAAATTCATGTAGAGTTAATAAGTATTAGGTGAAACTTAAATCACCTGATAAATTTTTTAGAATAATCGCACTCATAAAACAATGACAACAACCTTACAACGGCGCTCTGGCACCAGTGTATGGGATCGGTTTTGCGAGTGGATCACCAGCACCGAAAACCGGATTTACATCGGTTGGTTCGGTGTATTAATGATCCCCACCCTGCTAGCCGCTACCGCTTGCTTCGTAATTGCTTTCATCGCTGCTCCTCCTGTGGACATCGATGGTATCCGTGAACCTGTTGCAGGTTCTTTGATCTACGGAAACAACATCATCTCCGGTGCAGTTGTTCCTTCTTCTAACGCTATTGGTTTGCACTTCTACCCAATCTGGGAAGCAGCTTCTTTAGATGAGTGGTTGTACAACGGCGGTCCTTACCAGTTGGTGATTTTCCACTTTTTGATCGGTTGCGCTTGCTACCTAGGTCGTCAGTGGGAATTGTCTTACCGCTTGGGTATGCGTCCTTGGATCTGTGTAGCTTACTCTGCGCCTTTGGCTTCTGCTACCGCAGTATTCTTGATCTACCCCATCGGTCAAGGTTCTTTCTCCGATGGTATGCCCTTGGGTATTTCTGGAACCTTCAACTTCATGATTGTGTTCCAAGCAGAACATAACATCTTGATGCACCCCTTCCACATGTTAGGTGTAGCTGGTGTATTCGGCGGTTCTTTGTTCAGTGCAATGCACGGTTCACTAGTAACTTCTTCCTTAGTTCGCGAAACAACTGAGAACGAATCACAAAACTACGGTTACAAATTCGGTCAAGAGGAAGAAACCTACAACATCGTCGCTGCTCACGGTTACTTTGGTCGCTTAATCTTCCAATACGCTTCTTTCAACAACAGCCGTTCTCTGCACTTCTTCTTGGCTGCATGGCCCGTTGTCGGTATCTGGTTTACCGCACTGGGTATCAGCACAATGGCGTTCAACTTGAACGGTTTCAACTTCAACCAATCCGTAATTGATTCTCAAGGTCGCGTTATCGCTACTTGGGCAGATGTAATCAACCGCGCTAACCTGGGTATGGAAGTTATGCACGAGCGTAATGCTCACAACTTCCCCTTAGACTTGGCTGCTGGTGAAGTTGCTCCTGTTGCGTTAACTGCTCCTGCAATCAACGGCTAATACTGAAGTCTTAGCTAAATAAAAAAACGCCCTCCAGAAATGGGGGGTGTTTTTTTGTGTTCAAATATCAATTAAGTATTTTGTTGCAGACTAATATTTTGCGATCGCTTCCATTCTAATGCTCTTTTTTCCCTATCCTTAATAAATCCGTCTTTCCCATCTATATATCCATTTATATCGTCCGGGTACTGCTTCGCTAATTGACGTTTCAATTCACTGTATTTGTTTGCTTCTTCAGGATGAGCAATCATGTAATCGCGAAACGCCAAATGTCTTTGTACCCCAGAAAAGTTAATCTCGAATGTGTGAACGTGATGCGTTCTAGTACCTGTTTCATCATGCTTGCGAAAGAAACGACGACCTGGTAAGCCAAACTCACCCATAGCTTTATAACCCAACACTGCCATTTGAGAATTTTGCTTATCTACCTTGGCAATATCTTTGACCTCAACCAAAATATCAATGATGGGCTTTGCATAGATATGAGGAATAGCGGTACTGCCAATATGATGAATAGCAATTACATTGTCTCCTAGCGCCGACGCCACTAGCTTGGATTCATGCTCAAATTTGACACGCCATGTTGGATCATGAGGTACTACTTCTACTTTCATAAGAAATTCCCAATTCTAAAATTAAGAATAGAGCTACTTAGCCTTGAGGACTTGTAGTGCGATAAAAAACAAAATGTTTAACTCTGCTGTTTGGAGATATTTCCAGTCTTTCCTTACCTTCTTGAAGCATCTAATTGTTCGCCGTCGTGCATCTTTGGTGTTGTTGTTGATAGGAGTGTTTTTACCTCTACAGGTATTTGGGGAGTTAGCAGAAGAGGTTTGGGAGAACGAAGGCGGTTTTGCTTGGGATGTACCTATCTTGTTAGTAATTCACTCAACAGCGCAACCGCAACTAGATGTTTTTGCTTCCACATTAACCAAATTTGGTGTATTTTGGGGTGTGTTTCCTGTTGCGACTGCGATCGCATTAGTATTGTTTATCCGACGAAGATGGCGCGAACTTGCTTACTTCATCACCACCTTGCTAGGAAGCATCCTCATTAACCGAACAGCAAAGATACTCTTGCATCGAGTTCGTCCTCATCTTTGGGAATCACCCTCCCCAGAATTTGACTACGGATTCCCTAGCGGTCATGCAATGTCTAGCATGACTTTAGTAGCAGCATTAGTGATTCTGACTTGGGGTAGTCGCTGGGGAATGCTGGTTCTGATTACTGGAGGTCTGTTTGTGTTGGCAATTGGCTGGACGCGGCTATATCTAGGAGTTCACTATCCTAGCGACATTCTAGCGGGCTGGATGGCCTCAGTTGCTTGGGCAACCGGAGTTAGCCTGCTGATCAAGCCGTATCAAACCAACAGACAGGAATGATTGGCAACGAACGACATCAGCTGCTTATCGTTGCCAGAAATGTCCCAGCCAAATCACAGCTAAAATCCCCAAAAATAACCAAATAATCACAATGACACCCGCTGCTAGCCAATTAGTAGGCTTTTTGTGAAACTGTTCTGCTTCAGCCTTTGTACGACACTCAGCTAGAACAGATGGAGAAATCAACTTCAGGACTAACCAAATTCCCAACGGTACAATAATGAGATCGTCGAGATGGCCGAGAATGGGAATAACATCTGGAATTAGGTCGATGGGACTGAACGCATAGGCAACAACACCTGCTATTAATAACCTTGCATACCAAGATACTTTAGGATCTTTACTAGCCAAATAGATAACATAGGTCTCTTTTTTAAGTTTCTTGGCTAGTGGCTTTAATGACTGCATATTTTTGAGAATCACCATCCCCAACTACCAGGAATACCTTTAAACGGCCCAACTATATCGCTAGTAATCCAGCCACCGTAAAAGTTACCTGGTTGCGGTTGTACCTTTTCTCCATCAACGTAGCAAGCATCCATAACATGGGCGTAAAAAGCTACATAGTCTTTGATAGATGCAAAGGCTTGTGTGGGATTGGGATAGAACCAACCAGCATTTTGGATTTCTTTGCCACCAACACGAATAGTGTAATAACCTGCACGTCCTTTCCATTCACAGAAGCTAGATTGCGGTGTCAGGAAGAGGTATTCCATTTTGATATCAGCAGGCGGGATATAGTATACAGGTGGGTGGCTAGTTTCTAAAACTCGTTTGGCAGAGTGAGTATCGACAATCTTTATGCTGTTGAAAATGATTTGAATATGTTTGCTTGTATCCTCAAGGCGTGGAGGACGGGGATAATCCCAAACTGACTCTTGTTCGGGAGATGGTTCAATACGTTGGGGATAAACCATAGTTACAATTCAAAGTTCAAAATTTAAAAATAAGAAATAGCTTATTTCCTTAGAATAAGCTGTTGTACATTTTTGATGTACAACAGCAAAAAGATGATGAGAAAGATAATACAGAAATATGGCTTAACGTACTTCTTTGAGACTCTCAACTTGCTTGGTAAACAACTCAGTAAACAGACTAATTACTGAGCGTTCTTCGCGAACTTTAATATTGGCACTGATTGACATACCTGACTGTAAGTTAACTTTTTTACCGTTAATCATTAAGGATTGTTCATCTAAACTAACTCGTGCTGGAAAGCGATAAAACTGATGTGTTTGGTCTGGAGGTAATGCGTCAGAACCGATGTCAATAACTTTTCCTTTGATATCACCAAATTCGCTGAAAGGGAAAGAATCAATTCTGACATCAACTTTCATATCTTTGCGGACGAAACCAATATCTTTATTGGTAATGAAAACTTCTGCAATGTATTTTTCATTCGGCACAATTTGCAAAAGTTTTTGAGTGGGATTAGCTACAAATCCTGGGTTTTTCGCTTGCAAATCAAAAATAGTTCCACTTACAGGAGCGCGAAGTTCCTGATATTTAACATTCAACTGCGTTTGCGAAATTTTGCTATTCACATCTGCTAAACGCTGTTCATTTTCCAGAATAACTTTCATGAATTGGCTATCGATATCAGCAATGCGTTGTTTGTTTTGAGAGATTTTTTCTAAAATATCTTTATCTGACGCTGCTACAGTATTAGTTAACTGCTGCTGACCTTTTTCAATATCAAACTGGAGGCGCTTTTCTTCCTCAGATAATTGTGCTACTTCTGCACTCAGATTTTGTACCTGTTGTTGCTGATTGAGATACTGAAGCTGAGAAATCCCACCCTCTTCTGCTAATATCTTAATTTTACTTAAAATCTTCTGTTGGATAGCTAAACTTGCTTGAGTATCCTGCTTTTTAACTTGAGTTTGCGTAAGTTGTTTCCTGGTTTTTTCAACTTCCAACCTTGCGGCTGAGGAGCGGGAATCTAATTCTTTTCGGGCGACTTCTAGACGTTGCAGCTCATCAGTACCTATTCCAGGTTCTGAACCATATCTTTTTAATTGAGAACGCAACAATTCATTTTCTGAAACTAACCCCGCCCGACTTTTGAGGAGAAAAGCTGTTTCTTGAGGTAATTTGCCCCGTAAAAATTCTAACTCAGATGTTGTGGCAAAGCTTGCTCCCATCAAGCGGCGATAAATTTGGTTTTCTTGAATTAAGGCGGCGCGAATTTTATTTAAAGAATTTAATTCGGCACGAGTGGCGATGGAATCAAAAGTCAGTAGTAAATCTCCAGATTTGACTTCTTGACCATCTTTTACATAAACTTCTTTGACAACTCCACTAACAGGAGCTTGAACATCTTTAACTGTTCCCTCTGGCTTTAATTGACCTGCTGCTGGTACTACTTGCTCAATTTTGGCAAAACAAGCCCAAGCAATCCCAAAACAGGCCAAACCCATGAGAGATATCATGATTGTGCGTGACCAAATTGGAGATTGGCGAAGTACAACAGATTGCTCAAAGTTAGTCTCTTGGAAATTAAATGCAGGCTGTTTAGGAGTTTTTGCGGCAGATGTTATTACCCGTGAATCTGTAGGTGCTTCGTTATTATGTCTCCCGTTACCATTTCTACCATTAAAATTATTTCCATTAAGTTGAGTCATAGGGATTTTAGATTTTGAATTAGTAATTGTTTATTATTTATCAAAGATTAGTTATTAGTTATTAAGTTGGTCTTTAATAACTAATAACTAACTCATTACAGGTTAACTTCTTGCTGCTGATAAAGGTAACAATAATGACCTTTAGCAGCCATTAATTCTTGATGGCTTCCTTGTTCTGTAATTCTGCCGTTATCCATGACGATAATTGTATCTGCATGACTAACGGTACTAAGGCGGTGAGTAATAAAAAATACCGTACTCCCTTTAAAGTCCTGAGCTAAATTAAGACAGACTTGTCGCTCTGTCGGGTAATCTAGAGCACTAGTTGCTTCATCTAAAACTAATAGCTTAGGTCTTTGTAAAACCGATCGCGCGATCGCAATTCTTTGTCTTTGTCCACCCGAAAGCGCTGCACCCCGTTCGCCTACACGTGTATTGTAACCGTTAGGCAGTCCCATAATAAATTCGTGGGCAGCGGCAATGCGAGCCGCTTCGATAATTTCTTCAGTTGTAGCATCAGGATTAGTTAGGGCAATGTTTTCCTGAACTGTACCGTCAAACAACAGCGGATCTTGCGGTACTACACCCATCTGTCGTCGCAGTGAATAAAGTTCTACTTTGCCAATATCGTAACCATCAATTAAAATCCTGCCAGACTCGACCTCATAAAGTCTGAGCAGTAGCTTCATCATCGTACTTTTACCAGATCCACTCTGTCCGACAATGCCAACAAATTGACCAGCAGGAATTTCAACATTGACATTGGAAAGTTGTAGAGGACCACTGGCTGCAAAGCGGAAGGAAACATTTTCATATTTCACAGATCCCACAATTGCAGGTAAGGGGATGTTTTGACGATTGCTTTCTGCTTCTTCTGGCGTATCAACAATATCACTTAACCGTTCTAAGGATAAGGCTGTTTCTTGGAAGCTTTGCCAGAGTTGAGCCAAGCGCAATATCGGGCTAGTAACATAACCGGAGATAATTCTAAAGGCGATTAATTCACCTAAAGTTAATTCCCCTTTGAGTACTAAATAAGCTCCTACCCACAACACCAGTAAACTACTGAGTTTATTGAGAAAGTTGCTGGTGGAATTAGCTAGGGTAGAAGTGACAACGGTTTTAAAACCGGCTGCTACATAACGAGCATAACGCTCTTGCCAAGAAAAGCGCGATCGCAATTCTATATTTTGCGCTTTTACTGTTTGAATCCCCGACATTACCTCAACTAAATAAGATTGAGTTTCGGAGTTCCGTTCGGCTTTGCTTCGCAACTGTCTACTAACAGTAGGAGAAGCAATTAAAGTGATAATCACAAAGACGGGAATTGTTCCCAAACCTACTAAAGTCAGTTGCCAACTGTAAAACAGCATGACGATGATATAAACCACCGAAAATACTGCATCTAACCCTACTGTTAAGGCCGTACCAGTGAGAAATTGCCGGATATTTTCTAATTCGTTAATGCGAGTTGACAATTCACCTACTGGTCGCTTTTCAAAATAGCGTAGTGGTAGGCGGAGTAAGTGGTCAATAATTTGTGACCCCAAACTCATATCAATGCGGTTGGTAGTATCGACAAATAAGTAAGTTCGCAATGTGGTTAGTATTGCTTCAAATATTCCGACTACCAACAGCAGCACACCCAAAACATTCAGGGTGCTAATACTGTTTTGAACGATGACTTTATCAATAATTAGCTGAATAACCAGTGGGTTAGCCAACGCTGCCAATTGCACAAAAAATGAAGCAATAAATACTTCTATCAATACACGACGGTGGCGTGACAAATAGGGAATAAACCACCGCAAACCAAAGCGTTCTTGAGGTGTTTCGTTGGTGGGTGATAACAGCAATACCCGCACCTGAGGCGGCATACTGCCTTCATCGACTTCTAATCGAGCTACCAGTTCAGCTGGTTTACAGCGCACGATGCCTTGAGATGGTACACCCACAACTACAGTATTGGCATCGGCTGCATATAAAACAGCAAGACTATCACCATAGCGAATCAATGCTGGTGTAGGAATCCGTGTAATTGAGGTAGCTGGTATATCTACCAAATTAGCCTTGAGTCCGATTAACTCTGACAGGTAGGCACAAAGCTGAAATGATACAGTGCCTTGCTTTCTCATTTGCTCTGTTAAGATGCGGCGCACTACTTCCCGGCGAAACGGGATTTGTAGGTGCTTGGAGATCATTTGAAAACAAGCAAAGGCAGAATTTATCTCTCCACTACCACGGAAGAATGGATATTTTAAGTGTTTTTGTTTACCTTTAGATGCAGATGCTGATTGGGGTACTTCTTCCTCTGTGGCGTAAGGAATATTCAGTGCTTCTGGAATTTGCGGTTGAGTGTTAGTTAATGCAAGTTGTGCTGGCTGATTATTTAGAAAGTATAAGTCTGATGGATCTAAACCAATCAAGCGTACAGAATTTGGCCCTTGAACTTCGATTGAGCCGCCATCACTGGCTTCTAAACGCGAACCTGCGGAGAAATTCTTAACTGTACCGCTACCACTGACAAACCAAATACTTTCACGATCGAGTTGGTTGAATGGGGTTCTTCCGGGAGGGAGGTAATGTACTTTCGCCTCTGGTAAAGCTTGTTCTGAGAGTTCTTTGAGATTAGCACTAGCTAGAGCTTGCTGTTCTAATTGCCAACCCAAGACATCAAAGACTTCAATAATATGAGCGCGGTTTTTGCGGGTATTAGCAAAAGCTGGGTATGCAGAGAGTAGCCGTAAGTATTCAACTGCACTTAAGGTTAAACATACTATTTCAGTGGATGCGATCGCGGTTTCGCAGGCAACTTGACGTAAAAAACCAATTTCGCCTAAGATTTCTCCTGGTTGCAGCAACTTTAAGGTTACTGGCATTTGCGTTTGAGGATCGTATCCTAAAAGGCGTACTTGTCCTTCATAAATGATTGTAATTTTTTCTGGAATTACTTCTTTGCCGATAATTTTTTGACCTATGCGGTAGCGCCACGCTTGTAATTGTTGCGATAGATTCGCAATCTCTTCATTAGGTAATTGGTCAAAACCTTCAACGGTGCGAAGAAATTCATCAAAGGCGTTCTTAATATAAGTCATGCCCAGTTTTGGTAATCAGTTTCAATATATGTCTTGGTTATTGGTAATTGGCTACTATAGGCCATAGGAGTATTTCCCATGACATACTACACATTATCCGGCTTAAAATTTACATTGATTGCAAAGTTTTACTGAAAATAGTTGCGATAGTTGCCATTTTGGTAGTTGTTTAAATAGCTTATTTTACTCAGCTATTAGCAAAATAAGATACCCAACAGTGGCAGTAAGTTGATTTTTCTGGGTTAATTTCTTACATTTAAGAACTCTACACTAATTTTGTATGCTGAATTCTAGCTATCGCTTCTTTAAGCATTGTTTCTCTTAACTAGAAGCGTGAGGGTGCAACTGCCTAGTTGCAAAACTGCGATCGTAACCAATGATTGAATTTGCCACTTTCATAACTTGTCTTAGACAAGATAGTGGTTAAAGTTTTAGAAAACTTTATCAGTTGATTAAGGTCTGACCATGACAAAATGGATACACTCAATTACTAATTCCTTGGAGATAAAAACCAACTACTAGCCTCAGTACATTTACGGTTAACAATATATAATTCTACTCGAAATCAAATTTTACTTCATCTATTTAGATAAAGTTACAGTTTAGACTAAAAACTACATAGTACCTTTATCTGCTCCTAAAAAAAACTCCAGAATTGCTCTCAGTCTTTCTGGAGCTTTCCGGAGTGGATACAGATGCTTAATACGAATCAATTGTTACTTTCTTAACGCTTAATGTCTCTAGGGTATATACCGAAATATGGGTTTCCAAAGCCGAAAAGGCGCATGATAGCTCTGAGCAGGAAAAACCCCAAAATAAAACCTCGGCTGCGCAAGCCGAGGTAGAAGAAGAAAGTTCCGAAATACCCAAATGTCAGATTTTCTTCAGCGTTGTCGTCGTTTAAATATTTGTATTTGTTAGCTTTGTAAGCTTATATTAATATATTTAACATATTCTTCATATATCGTCAACTATTTAAAGTTTTTGTAAAGCAAAACCCCCAAATCTTCGGGATGGGGGTTATATCTTTAAGCATTCTTTAACTGTAATAGCGGCAAATTGCGGCTGGTACAGGCATTAATAGCATAGGCAGGAGTGCGTTGACTATAGTCAATATCTTTGCCTGTGAAAGACTTGGCTAACTTCTCAAAAGACTCAGAGCGCCAGTTCCGCTCGTGGATAGGCTTGGTTTGTTCTCCCAAGAAATAAGCCAAAGTGCCGATAACTGAAGCAGATACCTAACCCACAACTAACAATGCAATAAAAATAGTCATCTCAAACCTCTGTTTAATTGATATGACTTTATATAAATAAATATAACTTTGGCTTTACAAAACTTACAACTTGCCATGATAGTGTCATACCCGAAAAACAATATAGGGTATTACGAACTCAACAGTACTGAGTAGTTATTTTTCCCTTTCTGGGGTCGGACTAATGTGCATTAATTGTGCTAAAGACTGTCTAGGTCAGTATTTAATTCTCTAAGTTGAATTTCAATTTTACTCTAGACTTGTTAAGTTAATTTGTAAGGTGGGATTTTATTATTAGTTTAGATGTGATGAAGGGATAAACTTCATGCCAATTTTCTAATCCAAGAGCGTGAAGACCCAAGCCAATTGCATTACAAATAGATTCATATTCTTCATCATCTTTCATTGAATTTATTGAAAATCTTGCTCCATCAATTAAAGGGTTTTCTTCATCTAGTAAAACCCAGATTTCATCCTTTTCATCAAATGAGGAGATAGGTAAACCTTGCTTGAACAAAATTGAGGAGCGATGTCCAATTTTAGAATCATAGCGCACTACCAGAACAGCAGAAATTTCTAATGATAGTTGGCTAGCTAAATCCTCTATCTGTTGAGAAAATATTAATCTATGCCTGTTTTCTTCAACTCGATAAATAACGGATAGAGCTTCATTAATTTTTACCACTTCTAACGTTAGCTCTGAAGATATTGTTGCAAGTAAATTTTTAGCTATATCAAAATTACTCCTACATACAATAGCTTCAAAAACATTGCTCATAAATTTACCCTATTTTTAGGAATTCTCTGAATAGCCTTCTGGAAGTACGCTAGACATAGCAGAAAGCAAGATACCAAAAATTACAGCTAACTCACAAAAATACGATCGCCATGACTGGGAGGTTGGGAAATGACCAGGAATTCTAGATCGCAATCGCTTTCATTTAGCATCTGATGAGGAGTATTAGGAGGAATCTCAACACCTTGGTGTTGAGAAATAATTTGGCAAGAACCATCAATTTCTAAAGTTGCTGTTCCAGATAAGATAAAGAAAAACTGCCGCGATTGCTGGTGATAGTGTCTGACTTCCGAGGTTCCTGGTGGCATAATTTCCTGAATCACGCTTAACCCTAGTTGCTTCACAAGATGCCAACCATGACAATTATTACCCCATAAATAATGCTCGGCAGATTCTTTGCTAATCATGTTGATATCCAACTTCGACATATGAATGCTAGCTTCTCTCTTTGCTGCTGATTTTTAATAAAAAAAGACAGGCAAATAGCCTGTCTTATAAATAAATGAATTCACAAATAATTTAGAAATTCATCTCAGCAGCTTGGACTTTCTCAACCTGCTTCTTCTTCAGCACTAGCATGACTTGAGCCATCATCACAAGCGCGATGAATGCGATCAACCATTTGACTCGACTAGCGTCTTGCAATACAATCTCTGCATCTCTTTGACCAAATCCGCCAACGTTGGGATTGTTAGTCAAAGCATCACCAGCTTTTACTGTTTGCCCTTCGGAAACAATCAGTTCTGGTCCTAAAGGAATCGTATCTGTGACCACTTCCCCAGCATCGGTTTTGATGCTGACTACATATTTGACGTTACCGTCTCCATCTTCTTCTTTGGCAATCTTAGAGACGGTACCAGCAGCAGAAGCGTTATAAACAGAGTTGTTGCTCTTTTCACCAGTTGGATAAACTTGTCCGCGTCCGCGATTACCACCTACGTGAACTGAATATTTACCAAAGTGGATATTTTTATCAGTTGCGGGGTTGGGAGAAAGAACTGGGAAGACGATTTCCTGATACTGTTCACCAGGTAAAGGGCCGACGATGACAACATTTTCTTTATCTTCGCTGTAAGTTTGGAAGTAAGTATCGCCTACTTCTTCTTTCAGTTCTTCGGAAATACGGTCTTCAGGAGCAATCTTGAAGCCTTCGGGTAGCATCAATACCGCGCCGACGTTTAAGCCGACTTTAGAACCATCAGCACCTACCTGCTGGACGCTGGTATCGTAGGGAATTTTCACCACAGCTTTGAACACAGTGTCAGGTAGCACTGATTGGGGAACTTCCACTTGTGTCGGCTTTGCGGCTAAGTGACAGTTAGCGCAAACAATGCGCCCAGTCGGTTCGCGGGGTGTTTCTGGATAGGTTTGCTGGGCCCAGAAAGGATAGGCAGCAGCAGATTGTGGTAGGGCTAAATCGCTGGTGAAGTAGAATGTCACGGTAGCGATCGCTATGAGCAATATTTTGACTATTGCTCTAGTACTGCGAGTTAACCTCGCTGTTATCGAAGCATTTCTCATCTCTATAAGGGCAACGATTCTCTCGTGAATTAGTCATTGGTGAACCAGTGCAGTCTTGGGGATTCCCCCCATGAGCAACTGGTGTTAGCGCAGCGTTAGCGACGTTCGCGTAACGTCTCCCCTTGGGAGAAGGAGCGTCACCCGAAGGGTCATTGGTCATTTGTCATTAGTCAACAGTCAACAGTCAATGGTTTACACTAAGGACTTTTGACTATTGACTTTATGACTAAAAGTCTTAACCCCACCAAGGTTCTTCGCCGGTGCGGAAGTCGGTTTCAGTCCAAGGACTAACGACGACTTTGTCGTCTTGGACTTTGGTATGAGCCAAAGCCAAAGACAGAGGTGCTGGGCCGCGGACAACTTTACCTGTTGCGTCGTATTGGGAACCGTGACAAGGACATTTAAACTTGTTCTCTGCCACATTCCAGGGGACAACACATCCTAAATGGGTGCAGATGGCATTAATGCCGTAATCGCCGATCGCTTCTTTGCTTTCTACGACAAGATAAGTGGGGTCGCCCTTGAGTCCTTGAACTAGGGCGCGATCGCCTACATTATGGCTTGCTAGAAACTTGCTGACACTAACATCGTTGCCCAGCTCATCTTTTGCTGTTGTACCGCCACCAGCGCCACCAGCAGCAGGTGGAATAAAATACTTGACAACGGGATACAATGCACCCAGAGCCACTCCAGTGACGGTTCCAAAAGTGAGCAGATTCATGAATTGACGACGCCCCATATCGGGCACGTCTGCTGATTCAGAAAATTGAGCCATAATCTACGCGCTCTTTGTGTATTTTGTTAAGCATTTTGATAAGAGTACTAGTAGTTGAGCAACTCTTATCTAAGTCGAAATGCTAACGCCCACAAAAATGCCATACTTCTCTGTTCCAAGATATTTCTAGCATCTTTTCTGTTAGCATTACATTTCTTTATATCCTTATCATACTTGAGTTACGGAACTTAACATCATAACTAAATGTAAAATCTAATTGAGACAACGTATGACAGGACAGGAATTACGTCAACTGTTGCTTGATAAGTGGGGACGCTCCTACGATGTGCAGTTGCGGCGATCTCAGGGAAAAATATTTCTCCAAGTCATGTGGAAATATTTAGAGCAAGCCTCTTTTCCTTTGAGTGAAGAGGAGTACCAAGCCCATCTTGATAGCATTGCCAATTATCTTCATGCCTTAGGTGGAACCACACAAGTCCAAACATTTATTACACAAACACGCGATCGCCCCCGATTGGGCAAAGCTGTGAGTATTCCCCTTGATTTAGGTGAGCGTTCTTCGGAGTGGATATTGTAAAATACTCTTGACAATTGGCTTGTTTAAATATATATAACCAAAGCTAAAAGGATTGCTATGTAAGAGTTACTATAAAATTCTTTTGCCCAAAGCTACATCTCGATCCGGCTGAATTAAAACTACTTCGCCACGATCGAGAACTACTCCCAAAACCAAAACTTCAGACATAAAATCTGCAATTTGGCGAGGTGGAAAGTTGGTGACAGCTAGGATTAATTTGTTAACTAAATCCTCTGGCTGATAAAGCTTAGTAATTTGGGCACTAGATTTTTTAATGCCCAAATCCCCAAAATCTATCCAAAGTTTATAGGCTGGTTTTCTAGCAGTGGTAAAATCGGCCACTTCTATAACTTTCCCAACTCGAATTTCGACTTTTTCAAAGTCTTGATATGTGATTTGTGGCATTAATTTTCAAGGTCGTCATTGGTCATTTGTATCTCTCATTCCCCTGTCCCCCCTGCCTTATATTCCTCATTCATTTACCTGTTAGCTTTACTAAACCAATACCACCAAAATAAAGCCCTAGCACTGCACCTGCTAAGAGACTTTGAGTTAGGGGGTCAGTAGAAGGAGTGAGGACAGCACCTAAAACCACTGCACCCATAATTACGTAACGCCAACCAGAAAACATTTGTTGCGAAGAAACAATTCCCAACGCACCAAGCAGTAGTTGAATAACAGGAATTTGAAATGCTATGCCTGTGCTAAATAATAGCAACAACACAAATTCAAAGTATTTTTCAATTGACCAAAGCTGTTCTACTACATCTGCACCATAGCTGATGAAAAACTTCAACGCCGCGGGGATAAGCAGAAAATAACCAAATGCTAACCCAGCCGCAAATAGCACACTCGAGCCTAAAACTACAGGCCCTAGCAAGCGGCGTTCGCGGCGAGTTAGTCCGGGAAGCACAAACTGAATAATTTGGTAAAGGATGAAAGGAGTAGAAAGTAATAAGCCACTGTAGGCTGCAACTTTCAAAGAGACAAAGAAATATTCCCCAGGAGCAAGTTGGAGAAATTTTACTCCCTGTGCTGGAACTTCTAATAGCTGGACAATTGGCCTGACGTTGAAAAAACAGCCTACAACACCTACTGCAACAGCAATTAGCACATAAAAAATCCGCTGTCGCAACTCTTCTAGGTGGTCGAAAAACGACATTTCGACTTCACCTGGCAACTCATCAAGCGGATCGATATCAGAGTCGCCATATCCTTCCACGTCGATATTAGGAGAAGTTGTAGCAGCTGCATCTGGGAATTCCCCTGACGAATCGGACTGCGGTACAGTGTCTAAATTTTGTGGCGTCATGATTCAGCGATTAGGCAACATTTGCTAACTATTTTACTGGGCATTGGGCATTGGGCATGGGGCATGGGGCATTGGGCATTCGTCATTTGTTATTCTCCCTTCCCTTGTGCCATTTCTCCCCACACTCCCTTGTCCCCCTTGTCCTCCTTGTCTCTGTTGTCCCTTCTGCCTTCTGCCCTCTGCCTTTCTTCACTGCGTTGGCAATTTAGGGTGTGTCGCTGAGTATTGTCCAACTAAGGTAGAAATTTCTGGGTTGTATAGCCGCAAATAATTCCAATAGTTACCCAAAACTTGACGCACGTAATTTTTAGTTTCATCGAAGGGGATTTTTTCGACAAATTCATCTGGGTCTTGGGTGGGTATGGTTTGCAGCCATTTGGAAACGTTACCTGGGCCAGCGTTGTAACTGGCGATCGCTAGCAGGGAGTTATTGTTATATTGCTGATGAGTATGATCCAAATACCAAGTCCCTAGCATAATATTGTCGTTCGGATCATCTAGCTTAATTTTTTTGCTATCTACCTTAATTTGTGGTGCGATCCAATTAGCTGTGCTTGGTAAAACTTGCATTAACCCCATAGCATTGGCGATGGATTTGGCTTTAGATTCAAACCGCGACTCTTGACGAATCAAAGCGGTTACTAACAAAGGATTTAGTTGACGTTCGGTAGACCACTTTTCAATTTCTTGCAGATAAGGAAAGGGATAACGAGCTTGCCAGTAAATGCTTTGTTTGCTAAGAGCTTGATATTCGGCTTGTTCTTCTGGGGTTTCTCGATCTTCTAATTTAGAAATGGTGTCAATTCCTAATTTATTTTCGCCTCTGGCTAGTTGCATTAAACCTTCAGTGAATTGTTCTGCCACCGTAGGCTTGTCTTTATTTTGAAATTCTGTCTCCCATTGCAACCAAGCATCTCGGTCTTGGCCTAAAAGATACAATTCTTTGAAAGTTTCTGAACCAGCGGTTGGTACAGGACGTTGGGGTGGAACTACTTCCGGCTGGAGTTGGCGCACGGTATTAAAGTTACCGACATTCAGCCCCAAGATTGCAGCCGATCTCCATGCATAGTAGGAGTAAGGAAACTGGCTAATTACATATTCATAAGCGGTTTTCGCTTCTTGCTGTTTTCCTAATTGAGTTGCCCATTTACCTACCCAAAAACCTGCCCTAGGAGCCAAAATGCTGGTGGGGTTGTTGGTAGTAATTGGTTCTGCCCATTGCCATGCACTTGTATAGTCTTTGGCGGCGGCCTTTTCTTGGGCTATTTTCCAGCGATATTCGGCAGCCTCATCAGAATTGCCGTATTTGGCAATCAATAATTGCCATGTTTGCTGGGCTGACTTATTATCTTTGAGCCCTTGGAAAATTTTGGCTTTTTCTACCAATGCTTTACTAGCTGCATCAGGAAATTTGGCGATCGCTTGGTCAAGATATGGTAAGGCATCTTTGCGGGTTTTTGCCATTTCTGCTAACCGCAATAAAGCAGTTCCGCTTTCTGGCGCTTCGGGAAATTGCTGTACCAATTGTTTATAAATTGCGATCGCTTTCTCTTTTTCCTTACCTGTTACTTGCAAACCCCGTCCAGCACGGTAGAGGTTAAGTGGTGTTTTGGGTGCTTTAGCATAAGCATTGGCAGCTTTGTCAAATATATTATTTGTCCAGTAAGCTGTACCAATAATTTCCCAATCTTCGGGTTTGAGAGTGAAACTTTTTGCTAGGTTATCCAGAACGCTAACTGTCCCTGGTTGGTTAGCAGCGTATTTTGCCAAAATTAATTGTAATTGTGGCTGATTAGGATTTTCATCGAGGCGCTTGCGGATAATTTCCCAGGTTAGGGGATGAGAGGGAAATTGCGCGATCGCTAAATTCTGTTGCTTTGGTTGGGCAATTAGATAGATGGCTTTAACTGCGGCGGCTGTTTTCGGATACTGTTTCAGCACTTGTTGCCGCAGATCTGAGGCTTTGCCATCTTGACCCAACATATCTTGAGCTTGGGCCTGTTTCAGCAAAATGTAAGGAGCGAGGAGTGGATAGTCTTTCTCCAATCCTTCTAGTAAAACCAGTGCTTTTTTCGCTTGTGTTCTTTCAATGTAATCACTAGCCAATAGATAACGCGCACGCTCTCGATCGGCAGAGCGAGAATTTTGCGCGAGATCTGCTAGTTTTGCTGCTCTTTCTGGCAGAGATTGTGATACCAGTGGGTAAACGGCTGATTTGGCTTTGGTGGTTTCCGATATCTGCTCAGGTGAATTATTGCCATGTTTTAGCCATTGCCCTAAGGACTTTCCAATCTCAGGTGCTGACACCATTGCCCCGGCTAAAAAGGCACATAGTCCCGCACCAGCAATTAGAGGAATTGGATTTTTTTTAAGCTGCTTCAGCATGAATACCCGCTGAAATTTTCAGGTGAATTTCTTGAAACTTTAGCATTACTGACGGTCAGTGTCGCCACTTTTTCATTTTTGATTTTTAATCTCATCTCAAACCCTGCAAATCTCGGAATTCTAAGATTTGCCAGAACTGGAATTACTTTTAGCGCATTAGCGATCCCCTGACATCTATCTCTCAGTAGAGGATAGGCCAAATTTGGCGGAAATTGAGCATCAGGCAACACACTTAATGAAAGTTAATTTATTTTCCTGATCCCGGTAGTCTGAGCTATCCTATTTGATTTGTGAACTTACAAACTAGAGGTAGAGAACAGTGAAATCAGGAATTTCAGTAGATATTCGTTTGTAAAAATTAAATTCTATCTCTATAGAGTATCAGGCTACATACTGAAGTAAGACTGCCAATATTCAGGTGAAATTATCTTTAAATAAATTCTATAGAAAATTTGCTATTTAAATTTATTATATATTGTTAATATTAATCTTTATTATTCTATTTTTGAACACCAATAACTATTTACATAGATAGTATATAAATAAATGAATACAAAATAATATAAATAGCTTAATGGGGTACTTAAAAATAATTATTAACTACTAAAAATTAGATTTTAAAAGCAGAGCTACAAAGATAAAACTACTCAAGCTCTAATGGTTGGGATGTATTTATACACTTGTGTAGTACATATATCGGTAGAGAGAATAGATACGGCAAAAAGTATATTTATTCCTAAGATATTTCCTAAGTAAGAGACAAGTAGCACAATATTTATCTTATTCTGCATTCTATATATAAAAATAAAAAAATAATATGTCTGTAAGAAAGCCGCTAAAAATTTTAGATTTAGTGCTTGATTTACGGCAGCAAATTGATCTGTTTTTGTCAAAGTCTCCTGCTAGATATGGAGAGCAACTCCAGATACCTAGCTGCTGTGTTAAGCAGAAGCAGAAGAGATTGCAGGAGTTGACGCACTATCTCATAAAGTGCAGACAAATACTTAGTAACCAAATACTTGAAGAATGAGGAGCAGAGACTGTGACTCTAGAAACAAAAGTAAATATCCCTGCTGCTCGAATTCTCTTAGCTAACAATGATGCACAAATGCGCGATCGCTTGCAGCAGTTGTTAAGCCAACGTTATCAACTCCATTTAGCAGTGGATGGTATAGATGCTTTAACTCATATCCAACAATTAAAGCAGCTGCCTGAATTGGTAATCGCTGATTTAATCATGCCGCGAATGGATGGATTAGAGTTATTGCGATCGCTACGCTCAAATCCACAAACGCAAGATATAACCATTATCCTGCTGTCACCACAGGCGGAGGAAGAACTTTGTATAACGGCGCTAGAAATGGGAGCCGATGATTATCTCAGCCAGCCTTTTTCTGACTCGCAACTGTTATCTCGAATCAAAATAAATTTGAAGATGAGTCGTTTGCGTCAAGCAACTGTGCAGCGACAGCAACAATTACAAACCGAGTTAAAAACCGCAAAAGCGCAAGTCACCACTATTTTAGAAAGCATGACCGATGCTTTTTATTCTTTGGATCGTGATTGGTGTTTTACATACATTAATAGTTGTGCAGAGCGCATTTTAGGTCAACCGCGCCATGAATTACTGGGTAAAAACATTTGGGAGCAATATCCAGTGTTCACCGATACTGTAGTTTATCAGCAATATCATCGCGCCTGTGCTGAAAGCGTGCCGATTAACTTTGAATACTACTATCAAGCTTGTGATTGTTGGTATGATATCCACGTTTATCCTTCAGAAGAGGGTATAAACGTATATTTTCAGAATATCAGCGAACAGCAAGCTGCACGACGCGATCGCCAGGAAGCAGAAG
This sequence comes from Aulosira sp. ZfuVER01, assembly GCA_034530615.2. Classification (GTDB taxonomy): domain Bacteria; phylum Cyanobacteriota; class Cyanobacteriia; order Cyanobacteriales; family Nostocaceae; genus Aulosira. The sequence continues at coordinate 155,005 of JAVRCV020000008.1, read as the reverse complement.
CAGTAGTTCGAGCTAGCCAAGAACGGCTGAGAAGTTTTTTTGAAGCGAATTTAGTAGGAATTCTCTTTGGTCATGAAAACGGTAGCATTGTCGAAGCCAATGAAGAGTTTCTACGAATTGTTGGCTATAGTCGCGCCGATCTCCAAGCAGGTAGACTCAGTTGGCTGAATATCACGCCCCCAGAATACTGGGATTTAGATGAATTAGGTATCGCTGAAGCCAAGGTTAAGGGAACTTGTACCCCTTATGAGAAAGAATTTATTCGTAAAGATGGTTCCCGCGTACCTGTTGTAGTTGGCTACTCTCTGTTACGCGAGCCTCGACAGCAATCAATGGCTTTTATTCTTGACATTAGCAGTCGCAAACAAACTGAAAGAGCGCTACACCAAAGTGAAGAGCGATTTCAGGCTTTTATGGACAACAGCCCAGCCGCAGCCTGGATTACAGATAGCCGAGGACATATACTCTATCTAAGTCCAACTTATTACCGCACATTCCAATTATCAACAACCGACGCGATCGGTAAAACGGTATTTGACCTCTACCCAAGAGAAATTGCTCAAAAATTTCTCAATAATATTAGAAAAGTCGTCCAGACAAATCAAGTCGTTGAGGCGATCGAGTTAGCCCCACTACAAGATGGCACGATGGGCGACTTTTTGGTTTACAAGTTTCCTATTACCGATCCTTCTGGAAAATGCTTAGTAGGAGGCGTGGCGGTTGATATTACCGAACGCGAACGCGCGCTACGACAACGCCAGCAAGCAGAACAAGCTTTACAAAAACATAGTGAACGATTGAAGTTACTCTCGGAAACAGCTAGTGATTTGCTTTCAACTGAGCACCCTCTAGAGTTAATGAATGATTTGTTCGCCAAACTCTCAGCCCAGATGGATTTACATTGTTACTTTAACTATCTAATCGATACACAGGGAAATAGGCAAAAACTGCACTTGAAGTCGTGGAGTGGGATTGACGATCGAGTAGTCCCGATAATTGAATGGCTGGAAATGGGTCAAGCTGTATGCGGATTAGCCGCACACACACATCGTCAAATTATTGTTAACAATGTGCAGCATTCCACCCATCCAAATACTGAGATACTCTGCACTTTAAATATGACAGCTTATGCAGCTCAACCGTTAATTGCTCGTGGCAAGTTACTTGGTGTACTGTCTTTTGGCAGCCGCACCCGTAATCAGTTTACCCCAGAGGAGATAGAGCTGCTGCAAGCAACTTCTGACCAAATAGCGATCGCCCTAGAACGTGCTGAATTAGTGGTTTCGTTGCAGCAGCAAACAGAGCAATTGATTCAAGCTAACCGACTCAAAGATGAATTTTTAGCAGTTCTCTCCCATGAACTGCGCACACCGCTTAACCCAATTTTGGGATGGTCGAAGTTACTGCGTACTCAAAAGTGTGATGAAGCAACCACTACCCGCGCTCTGGAAACTATCGAGCGCAATGCAAAACTTCAGACCGAGTTGATTGAAGATTTACTTGATGTCTCTCGCATTCTGCAAGGCAAGCTCAACTTAAATATTACTCAAGTTGATCCAGCATCAACAATCGCCGCAGCTGTAGAAAATGTTCAGTTAGCTGCTGAAGCTAAATGCATTCAGCTTCAAGTGCAACTACAACCGAATGTCGGTAAGATTTGTGGCGATCGCAATCGTTTACAGCAAGTTGTTTGGAACTTACTATCTAATGCTGTAAAGTTTACGCCGCCAAATGGACGCATAGAAATTCGTTTAGCATCCTTGGGTTCCCAGGTACAGTTACAGGTGGAGGATACAGGTAAAGGCATTAGCCCTGATTTTTTACCTTATGTATTTGACTACTTCCGGCAAGCTGATAGCACGAATACCAGGAAATTTGGTGGATTGGGTTTAGGGTTAGCCATTGTCCGTCACCTGGTCGAGCTACATGGTGGTACGGTGAGAGCAGAAAGCCCTGGAGAAGGGCAAGGAGCAACCTTTACAGTAACGCTGCCATTAATACAGACGCATTTAGATAGCTATCAAGGTAAGAAACAACTAGATGAATTTCCCGATCTCAATGGAGTCAAAGTTCTGGTTGTCGATGATGATTTCGATACAGGAGATTTGATTAGTTACTTTCTAGAACAGTTAGGAGCCGAAGTCACTCAAGTGCGATCGCCTACCGAGGCGCTACAAGTTCTAATTGACTTCCAGCCAAATGTATTATTGAGCAATATTGGTATACCAGAAATCGACGGTTATACGTTGATCCGTCAAATTAGAGCTATGCCCCCAGAGTTAGGAGGGCAAATTCCCGTAATCGCACTCACTGCGTATACCGAAGATATTCAGCAGCCACAAAACCTCTTAGCTGGCTTTCAAACCCACATTACCAAACCAATTAACCCGGCGAATTTGGCTCTAATCATTGCTCAAGCAGCAGGACGAGTTGAGTAGTAGGGGAAGACAAGCAGGAGCCACTGCGTTGCGGAGCCAGTTGCGTGGTGTTAGCGAAGCGGTAGCGACGTAGGAGCGTCGGCAGTCCGGTCTTGGGGGTTCCCCCCAGGAGGAACTGCCGAAAGGGTCTCCCGACTTGAGGAGCCACTGCGTTGCGGGGGTTCCCCCCGTTGTAGCAAGTGGCGTTGACAAGGCAGATAAGGAGAATAATGACTCTTGACAAATTTACCTTTTTGCCAATTCTGGAGTCTGCCCTTTTAAGCCAATCATCAACTTGAGAGTATAGATTTTTAGCATTGGTACTCGACGCATAATCCATAAACCCAGACGCCGAACTATCAACAAGGGTAAGAAGTTGTTAGAAAACATCCGATCTAATAAATCGGTGAAACCTAATATTGTCAGGTTTTCTCGCTGACGCCAGCGTTCATAACGTTTGAGAATCTGGATTTTGCCAATGTCTTCACCAGCTGCGTTGGCTGTTTGCAGTACTTGAGCTAAAGCAGCTGCATCGCGAATACCTAGATTTAAACCTTGTCCGCCAACAGGATGGCAATTGTGAGCTGCATCCCCAATTAATGCCAATCTGGGTAAGACATAGCGATCGCTTTGCATGAGTTGTACTTGGAAAATAAAGCGATCGCCTAATAATTGCAACTTACCCATCTGATTACCAAACCGACGGGTGAGTTCTGCTAAAAATTGCTCATCATCTAACTCACATAAAGCTTTGGCTTCTGCATGGGGCGCTGTCCAGACAATTCGGCAACGGTTCCCAGGTAAGGGTAAAATTGCAAACGGCCCGCTAGTCCAAAATTTTTCGTAGGCGGTATTGTTGTGGGGTTTTTCTGGTTGCACAAAAGCTACAATGCACGATTGCCAATATTTCCAGCCGTGAGTTTTAATTCCTGCTGCTTGGCGAATAGGCGATCGCGCTCCATCTGCGGCTACTAGTAATTTACTGCGAACTGTGTGGATCTGTTCTGCCAATTTAATATCTATGGCTACTATGTCCTGTTGGTACTGTGTATTAACTACCTCTGCGGGACATATATAAGTCACATTGGCACAATCGCGCACAAATTCTTGTAAGGGTTGTAACAGTGCTTGGTGTTCTGCTACATAACCCAACTCTGGCGTACCTAAATCTGCTGTTTCAAATTCCACTACCTCAGAATAGTCAGCATCAGATAGGCGAACGCGGTTATACTTGGCGATTTGAGGCAAAATTTTGTCCCAAATACCAATTCCTTGGTAAATTAGCGCTGAAAGCATGTGGATTGCGTAGGCTTGCCCTTTGGCTACTGCGGCTGATGCTACTTTTGCTTCTACCAGCAGTATATTCAAGCCTGAATCTTTTAAGGCAGAGGCTAGGGTTAATCCGATAATCCCGCCGCCGACAATCACCAAATCATAATCATATCCCCGCTTGTCTGTGGATGTTTGGGGAGGGTTTAGGGTTTGCAAAAGCTGTGTTAGCGGCATTGTTAAGATAAATTACAGCATCTTAACTATTATTCTGACGCAATTGGGCGGTTTAGAGCAAGTTAGATCAATTCAAAATTCAAAATTCTCTCTTGGAAAGTTTGAGCGGAGGAAACCTCCGCTCAGACTTTCCGCAAAATTCAAAATTAAGAAACTCAGATCTCAAAAGGGTTGCTAAGTTTAGATTTGGGATTGAATTTTCAGGTTAATCTTAGGGCTTAGGAATTTTGATATTCGATTTATTCCACAGATAAATCTGCTGGCTTTATACCATCAAGGAATTATTAGTCAACATATAGCAGTCCTAATTATTTGTGAAATCTCAAATACAGAATCTTGACCAATGAGAGTTAACAGTTGATAGCTAACAGCTACCACTGATATTTTTCACAACTCCAATAGGATTGCTATATAAGTTTAATGTGCATTAATTAGCTTAACTGAGTTGAAATAAGAAAAAACCTCGCTGATTAATAAGGAACGCGGCGAGGTTTAATGTTGTTATCTTGAGCAAAGATAAATAAAGACAAACTAAGTTTAAAGCTAATACAAACTATTGATACCCTAGGTAATCGCGGCTTTCAAAGCGCAAAGCTAAATACAAGGTTTTATTTTTTAGTTGTTGCTGAATTAGCACGGTGCTTGAGATGTTTCCTGTGATGTTTATGCTTAACAACTTTGCCACCATTAGCTTTAGCTGCTGCTACATGATGCGTTTTATGTGGGGTTGCTGCTTCAGCTTGAAAAATGGGTGCAGACATAGCTACAGGGGTAGCGATCGCTAGAGCAAGAAGTAAACCTTTAGCTAATTTATTCATGAGAGATTTACGATTTATTTGATTAAGTAACCAACGATTTAACTATCCCAGAAGTATATGTCAGTGATTTGTTATTCCTATGAAGTTTTAGTGGAGATTTTGACTATAAGCTTTGCATTTATTGTAAATAGGTTTTCAGTTTCCTGGTCATACAATAGTTTGATTAAAGTTAATAAATGTGTATAAATAAATAACTATGTAAAGACATATAAACGAAGCTTAAATTATTTTGAGGGTTTGTAGCCAGTACTTTCTAGCTTAACAAATAAAGGCTGCGCAATTATCTACCTGGGGAAGAAAGAGAATAGAGAAAACCGCCGACAATTTTAAAATGAGAACTATTTATTTGAATAAATTAACAATACAAAAAACCTGCTACCGAAGGTAACAGGCTCAAATGGTATAGTGTGTAGTTACGGGAAAATCAAAAAAGAATTTTCTTTCTGCTATGGAGTGTAGAAATTAGCAGTCACTTATCTTGGCGGAGGCTGCTGTATCAGAACCTCAAACGTTGGTTAGAAAATAGGTTTGCAGTTAATACAGCTAAAAATAGAGCCAAACTTGGGAGTTAACGCCAACTTCTCTATTTGATATTTTGCATATCTTTGATAGCAGACCATTATAGTATCGCAAAATAATGTGTTTTTAGCTTGTTGTTTATATAAATTTTATATGTAGATTTTTATATTTTTCTCTGACAAAATTGTTTTTTTGAATCGATATATCATCTGACATTTCATAATTTTGATATAAAAATCTTATAGCAACTATACTCAAGATTCAAAATAAAAAACCTTCATCATAGCAGCAAGCTCAAGAAATAAACAGCGTTTTACCAGAGGAAAAACAAATTTTTTAGATTGATACTCTTTTATTTGGTGATGTAGGGAACAGGAGACAGCAAATGCGGGAGATAGTAATGTTTAGGGAGCATCCCAAATGTGTAAAAACATATTTTGTCATTGCGAGAGTAATGAAATGAAGCGTTCGCGGAGCGTCTCGCAGAGAAGCAATTGCAAAGTCTAGCTGCTGCGATTGCTACCCTACTCTACCCTGTGGGAAAGCCGAACGGGAACGCCAAGGGCTAACGCTCCATTCGCAATAACTAGTTTGAATTTGATAAATTTGCAAAATTGGGATGCTCCTGATGTTTAAAACCAAAACAAGACTTTAACCAAATTATTTAGGGTAATTGTTTATCTATGTATTAACAATCAAACAATCCCATAGCTTTGTGTCATAAGTTTGCAATTTCTATGAAATTTGTATGTCTGTTTTTCTGTTGTCAGGGAACTCCAAAAAAGAAATTATCCAAATTTCTGGAATTAACACAACGGTTTCTTCCCCTTGCTCCCTGCTTCCCTACTCTATTTGGAAGTTCCTAAATATTCCTCTAGACAATACTCATAGCCATTAGGCTTTCTGACATTTCAAAATTGGATGTCACATTTTGAACATCATCTAAACCTTCTAAAGTATCCATTAATTTCAGAAGCGATCGCGCTTGATCGGTATCGGTAACTTCGACGGTATTACTAGGAATCCAGCGCAATTCTGTATCAGTTACTGTAAAACCTTTGTCGTTGAGGGTTTTGTTGAGAGTCTCTAAATTTTCTACGGCGCTAAAGACTTCCGCTATTTCATCCTCAGCCATTTCGTAAGACTCAGCCCCACCTTCTAAGGATGCTTCTAACAGTGGTTCTTCATCTCCTACTCCCTGGATTGTACAAACGCCTTTTTGTTCAAACATCCAGCTAACACAACCTGTTTCACCCAGATTGCCACCATTTTTACTAAAAGCGGCGCGTAAGTCAGCAGCAGTACGATTGCGATTATCTGTCAGGGCTTCAATTAAAATCGCTACACCACCAGGGCCGTAACCTTCATAGCGAATCGCTTCTAAACTGGAGTTATCTCCGCCAAATGTACCTGCACCTTTAGCGATCGCTCGTTCAATATTATCATTGGGAATCCCCGCCGCCTTAGCTTTATCAATTGCTGTCCGCAGTTGAAAATTTCCGGCGGGATCTGGCACACCGCTTCTCGCCGCAACAATAATTGCTCGCGACAGTTGGGTAAAAGTCTTTGCCCTTTTTGCATCTACTACTGCCTTTTGGCGCTTAATATTCGCCCATTTACTATGTCCTGCCATAACCTGAACTTAACTATGATTTCAAAATTTAGGATATACGTAGCTTTTACCAAAATGCAAAGGCATTTGGGAAAAGAGTCAAACGATTTTAGATTTTGGATTTTAGATTTTAGATTGACGCCAGTTGCTACCCTGCGGAAGTGCTTGCAGCGAACAAGCCGGGAAACCCACCTACGCAACTTTCCTCCGCAATGCAGTGGCTTCAAAATTTAAAATCCTTGTGCAACATATCCTTGTGGTTGGGTTCAATCCAAAATTGGCAATCTAAAATTCAAAATTGATTGACCATTGACTCTTACCTAAGATAATTGTGCAACACTTAGTAAAAGTGCCAAAGTTGTGGCGATCGCTTTCGATAATTAGTCATTCATCGATTTCATGTACAACTTTTTTGCAACTTCTCACCATTCCCAGCGAAAAAGAAACAAATTACCACGTTACCTAAGACGCTGGCTGCTGTTGATGCTAGTAGGCATCTTAGCTTTAACTGGATGTCATGCCATCCTGCGGCGGGTGGAAGAAGCAAAAGTGATTCATGTAACTCTATGGCAAGGGGTAAATCCACCGCCGAATCGCGATGTGTTGCAAAAGTTGGTAGATAAATTTAATCAAACTCACCCAAATATACAAGTGGAGTCGCTTTATATTGGGCAACAAGATCAGCAAATGCCGAAAATTTTGGCAGCAGTGGTAGGCAATGCACCCCCTGATTTATTGTGGTACAACCCGACGATCGCCGGTCAATTAGTGGAACTTGATGCTTTAATTCCTGTGGATGAAATGCTGGAAAGTTCACCAGTCAAAAACGAAATTGACCCAACTTTAATTGGCTCAATGGAATATAAAGGCAAAATTTGGTCAATGCCTTTTGCGACAAATAATGTCGGTGTTTTTTATCGTCCCAGTCTGTTTAAAGCCGCAGGTATTACTAAATTACCTCGTACTTGGCAGGAGTTGCGGCAAGTTGCTCAGAAATTAACTCGTGATACTAATGGCGATGGCCAAATCGATCGGTACGGTATGCTTTTGCCTTTGGGTAAGGGAGAATTTACAGTCTTCACCTGGCTACCATTTATGTGGAGTAGCGGTGGTGAATTGGTGAGTGGCGATTCACAACAGGCAGCAGGCGTAACTTTAAAAGATAATCAAGGAGCGATCGCCGCTTTGCAATTTTGGCACGATCTGGTTGCAGACGGTTCAGCAATGTTATCTGAACCAGAACGGGGTTATGAAGTTGGTGACTTAGTTTCTGGTAAGGTGGCAATGCAAGTAACTGGCCCCTGGAGTTTGGGAGAATTTCAACAAAGTGGTGTAGATTTTGATGTATTTCCGATTCCTGTTGCCCAGCATCCGGCAACTAGTATTGGTGGTGAAAATTTATTCTTGTTCAAAACTACGCCAGAACAACAAAAAGCTGCGTTTAAGTTTGCTGAGTATGCAGTTAGTGAAGCATTTCAGACCGAATTAGCTTTAGGGACAGGCTATTTACCTGTAAATTTGAAATCGCGACAAAGTGCAAAATATCAGCAATTTATTCAGAATTTACCGCAAGTTAAGGTATTTCTAGAACAAGCACAATATGGGCGATCGCGTCCAATTTTTCCTAGCTATACGCGGATTTCTGATAATTTAGGTAGGGCAATTGAATCTGTATTATTGGGTAAAAATTTGCCAGCAGAAGCGCTCAATATTACTCAGCAACGCTTAGATTTAATTTTTAAGTAATTAGACAAATTTGTCACGCTGCATAGCTCCCTGACTTCTTTAAGAAGTCGGAGAGCTAAATAAACTTTATTTGATTTGCTAACTTTCTCATGGAGAAAAGCAGCAGGGGAGAAAGTTTGGTTAATAAGTTCTTGTTAGCTTGAAAGGCTTCTTTGCTTAACTTTCTATTTTTTGCTTTAACAATAGAAGTTCGATTTTTTGATAGTTAAACTTATTGATTATTCATAGTATTGCTATATTAAGCAAAGGTTAAATATCAGTTAATAAAGGATTAAATTTAAATTGATAATAATAGATTGATTCAACCTTGTAAAATAGTTGTCTCCTTCACAATTTCCTTAGATATTTACTTGATAATCAAAACGTATTAGTAAAAAGAAACATCTTGGAAAAAGGAAACAATTATGTCTAATTTAGATAAAAATCACGATATTTTATGTAATTATTCAGGTTTAGACCTATTAGATGCTCAAAATTTGCTGAATACGCTGCAACAGTTGCGTCAGTTAGTGATAGAAGAGGGAGAAAAAATTTTTAACGAGTGGCGATCGCACATTCAAAGAGAAGCTTTTGTTAGCAGTAGCCTCAACTTTGCCTACTACTTGGCACTGAGACGGCATGATTTGCGTCATCTGCAAGCAGCTTTGATGCCTTGGGGTTTAACTTCGTTGGGGCGAATTGAAGGACGGGTATTAGCGAATTTAGATGCAGCGATCGCAACTTTGGGAGCAATTTGTCAGGCAGATCCAGATATCTTACCTAATCGTCCATCAATTGAGGAGTTTTTTGCAGGCGATCGCTTGTTGCAACAACATACAGAAGAGTTATTCGGCAATACACGCGATCGCCGCCGAGTCAGAATTATGGTGACTTTACCGACGCAAGCAGCCAGCAATTACGAATTCGTGCGAGATTTAATTCAACGCGGATGTGATTGCGTGCGCATTAACTGTGCCCATGATACTCCTGTAGAATGGTCAGCGATGATTGCTAATGTGCGTCTGGCGAGTAGAGAAACAGGATATCCTTGCAAGATATTAATGGATTTAGCTGGCCCTAAGCCGAGAATTAGCATGGCGATCGCCCGCAAATCTCCGCAACGTTTATACCGGGGTGATTGTATCTTGCTAACTGGAAATTTACCCAGCACAATTTGTTCTGACTGTTTTCAAGCAAATTGCTCTCTCCCCGAAGTCTTAGATAAATTAAAAGTTGGTGCTATTGTTTGGATTGATGATGGCAGTCTTGGTGCGCAAGTTGAAGCTTTAACGCCTGATGGGGTAATGTTACGCATCACCCATGCTAACTTGAAGGGCAACAAAATTCCCCATGAAAAAGGTCTTAACTTTCCTGACACTGATTTACATCTGAGTCCCTTAACAGATAAAGACTTGCAGGATTTGGATTTTGTCGCAATTCATGCTGATATGGTGGGTTATTCTTTTGTCCAACAGGCTGCGGATATTGAGCTTTTGCAATGGGAGTTAGAACGCCGACACCCAAATACACCACCTGCGATTGTCGCCAAGATTGAAACACCCCAAGCTGTGCTCCATCTTCCAGAATTGATTGTGCAGGCAGCAGCCAAACAACCCTTTGGCATTATGATTGCCAGAGGAGATTTAGCAATTGAAATTGGCTATCAACGTTTGGCAGAAATTCAAGAAGAAATTCTTTGGCTATGTGAAGCTGCTCATGTTCCGGTAATTTGGGCTACACAGGTATTAGAAAATCTCGTAAAGAAAGGCATTCCCTCACGCGCCGAGATTACTGATGCGGCAATGGCAGAACGGGCTGAATGTGTCATGTTAAATAAAGGGCCGTTTATCGCTGATGCCGTGACAATTCTGGATGATGTCTTAACTCGAATGGAAGCACATCAACAGAAAAAGACACCCCAGATGCGATCGCTCAACTCTTGGTAATTCCTGATTGCATTTCTCTTTTGATTTGGTATTAATTAATGCTGATCTGTGCTGATACTAAAATTTCCTTTCCACGCTCCCTAGTTTATGCTACCTACCGAGACAAACTGGTTGAGCTAGTTCCCTATATGCCAAACGTGCGCTACATCGAAGTTAAATCGCGCCAGGAAACTGAGGGAAAAGTTGATAGTGTCAATGTATGGCACGGTGGTAGTGAAATTCCAGCAGCAGCAAGAGCTGTACTCAGTGAAGATATGCTTTCTTGGACAGAATACAATACATGGAATGAGAGTAAATTTACACTTGAATGGCGGATTGAAACTCACGCTTTTACAGAAGCAGTCAAGTGTGGTGGCACAAATCGCTTTTTGGCAGATGGCAACAATACAATAATTGAAAGCCGTGGCGAATTAGTAATTGATCCCAAACAAATCAAGGGAGTACCATTTTTCCTCACAGGTACAATTGCCCATGTAGTTGAAGATTTTTTGGGGAAAAATATTGAACCGAATTTATTAGCAATGAGTACAGGAGTAATGCGGTATTTAGAGCAAAACTCACTGAAATAAGATGTATTTAAATCCCCGACTTTTAAAGAAGTTGGGGATCTGGGCAAGTTTCTCGTTAAGAGTTTCCTGAAGTGGCGATCGCACTTGGCTTTTTCCGCTTAGAACGTTTGCGATCTGATTTTTTCTTCAGTCCCACCGCCTGCGCTTCATCGCTATCCGATCCATATTGCCCGCGGATAACTTCTTTCATCGCTAATACAGTATTGTGAAATTCCCATTCTGCTAATCGCGCCGCATCCGCCGCCGCACGGTGTAAAGTTAGTGTTTCTGTTTCGGCTTGTTTCTGTGCCAACATCGCCTGATAAGCTTGCTTTAACTTAGCAGCAGAAGCATCAGCACGGCTTGTATTGTAGGTGCTGACAGTTTGCAAACCGTGCCATGAATCTATATCTTGACTAATCAGTTGAGGGCGCAAGCGGCGTGTTGTATCTTGGGCTGGCATATACTCATACGTGGTAAATTACACATTTAATGTACCCATTACGACAAAAAAACTTATCAGTAAAGTAAATCAAAGGGTAATTTAGCGATCGCACGTCGATGCAACACAATTGCAAGTCAATGCAACACAATTGCAGGGCGATGCAATTCAATTGCAGGGCGATGCAACACAATTGCAGGGCAATGCAATGCAATTGTAGGGCAATGCAACACAATTGCAGGTCGATGCAATTCAATTGCAGGGCAATGCGATCGCATTTTTAAGGATTAATCGTTGCTGCAAACAAACTCAACCTTCGAGCGCTTGCAGGTTAATGGGTAAAACAGATATGTTTGAGGTATGCTCTGCACCTTGTAATCAATATGAAGACGATAGAGAAAATAATTTATGATTCAAGCCAAACGGGCGCTAGTAACATTTAATGATTTTATCGCTTGGTATCCAGAAAATGCGCCACAACGCTATGAACTGTATGATGGAGTAATTGTTGAGATGCCCCCACCAACTGGCGACCATGAACAGGTTATTGGGTTTTTAGTTGGAGAAATAGTTGCAGAATATAAACGTTTAAAACTGCCTTACTTTATTCCCAAAACAGCGTTTGTTAAACCACCAGAGGGTGAATCAGCTTATTCACCAGATGTCCTAATATTAAATCAGCCTAATTTAGTGAATGAGCCTCTGTGGAAAAAAGAATCAACTGTCAGCCTTCCAGAATCAATTCCTTTAGTTGTTGAGGTGGTTAGTAACAACTGGAGAGATGATTATTTAAAAAAAGCGGCTGACTATGAAGCAATAGGCATTCCCGAATACTGGATTGTAGATTATGCTGCTTTAGGTGGTAGGCGGTTTATCGGCAATCCTAAGCAACCCACTATCTCAATTTACTCGTTAGTTGAGGGCGAATACCAAGTCCGACAATTCCGTAACAGCGAGAGTCTCATCTCACAAGCTTTCCCAGAATTAAATTTGAATGCCGAACAAATTTTTCAAAGCTTTCCGCATTAAATTATGAAGTGATGCGACGCTCAGAAATTGATTCTGCGATCGCATTACAAAATAAAGATGAGTAATAATGCGATCGCTTATAAATAGCCGTTAAGTGCGATCGCGCAATAATTGCAGATTATTACGGATAGTAATTGTTTTGGGATGATTCACCCCTAAACTGCGTTCCGCAATTTCCAAAGCTTTTTGACACAGAAGTTCGGCTTCACTGTACCTGCCTTGGGAATAGTAGAGTGAAGCCAGATTGTTGTAACTGGTGGCGACATGGGGATGCTCTTCTCCCAGCAGCCGTTGCCTAAGTGACAATGCTTTTAGATACAGAGGTTCGGCTTCACTGTACCTGCTTTGGGAATCGTAGAGTCCTGCCAAATTGTGGTAACTTTGAGCAACATCAGGATGCTCTTCTCCCAGCAGCCGTTGATAAAGTGACAAAGCTTTTAGATACAGAGGTTCGGCTTCACTGTACCTGCCTTGGGAATCGTAGAGTCCTGCCAGATTGTGGTAACTTTGGGCAACATAAGGATGCTCTTCTCCCAGCAGCCGTTGCTTTAGTGACAAAGCTGTTTGAAACAGAGGTTCGGCTTCACTGTACCTGCCTTGGGAATAGTAGAGTGAAGCCAGATTGTTGTAACTGGTGGCGACATGGGGATGCTCTTCTCCCAGCAGCCGTTGCATTAGTGATAATGCTTTTTGAAACAGAGGTTCGGCTTCACTGTACCTGCCTCGAGATTTGTAGAGTAAAGCCAGATTGTTGTAACTGATGGCGACATCGGGATGCTCTTCTCCCAGCAGCCGTTGCCTAAGTGACAATGCTTTTTGAAACAGAGGTTCGGCTTCACTGTACCTGCCTTGGGATTCGTAGAGATAAGCCAGATTGTTGTAACTGATGGCGACATGGGGATGCTCTTCTCCCAGCAGCCGTTGCCTGAGTGACAATGCTTTTTGATACAGAGGTTCGGCTTCACTGTACCTGCCTTGGGATTCGTAGAGATAAGCCAGGTTGTTGTAACTGGTGGCGACAGAGGGATGCTCTTCTCCCAGCAGCCGTTGCCTGAGTGACAATGCTTTTTGATACAGAGGTTCGGCTTCACTGTACTGTCCACGTTCCTGCAAGTAGTAGCCAGTCTTAGCAAGTAACAAAGCGGCTGCTTCCAACTCAAATTGACACTGCTTTATCCAATCAATTGCAACTCTAGCATGGGGTAAAAGTCGCTCACATAGCCGCCAATTTGCATATTCAACATTCGGAAAGACTTTTGTAACTGCACAAACAGTCCTTTCTGCCCAAAGACGGCGGCTGTCTTCATCCATCTCGGCTTTTAACACTTCCTGCACTAGGCGGTGAATATCCAAGGTTTTATTAGACGAGTTGCGGTAAATCAGCGAAAAGCGTCCCGCTTCGGCGATGACTTTGACAAAATCTAGGGGTTTGTTTGCTAATTGGCTGAGGTTTTCCCCTAATTCTGCCGCACCCTCGGTAAAAACTTCTTCAGGAATCGCATCGGGTGCTAAAAAAGCGCAAACGCCAATCAAATCGGCGGCGGTGGGGTTACGTTGCATTACTTTCTCAAAAGCTAGGGAAAAGGTGATGCTCACGCTGGGATGATCAATTGCCAGTTCGCCTCGTTCCGCCAGCAGTCTCGCCGCTTCTTCCCGGTAAAATTGCAAATACTCCGCCAAACTCGAAGGAGTTTCTTCAATAAACGCTGCTGCTTGATCTAATGCTAGGGGTAAACCGTCCATTTCCCGCGAGATGTTTGCTGCTAAACAGCATTCTTCTTCTGTTGCTGCATTTAACCCCGCATTTTCTGCAATCAGTTTCGCACGCCGTAGCAACAACAGCGCCCCATCTTCCGGTTGCAACTTTTTAATTTCAATTTGCTGATATATCCCCGTCGCCTGAGCGCGGGTAGTCAACAACACATAACCTTGATGCGCCCCTGGTAGATACTCCCGCAGCATCGCTATTTCATCGGCGTTATCTACAATCAACAGCCAGTCGTTATGTGTTGCTAACCACTGCTTAACTGCGTTAATTATTATGCTTTCATCCTGTTCTTGGCTGATGGGTAACTTGAGTAATTCTGCCAGCTTCACCAAACCCGACACCAATTCTTGCTGTGAAGCCGCCCTTACCCAAAGTATTTGCTGATACTCATCTTTATAGCAATAAGCATACTCAATTGCAGTCTGAGTTTTACCAATCCCACCCAAGCCGCTTAATGCTGCTAGCTTCTTGGTTAACAAAGCTTCCCGCAATTCTTGCAATACAGCTTCACGCGCTGTAAAAAACGGGTTGCGCGGGTATGGTATATTCCACAATTGTGCTGTTGCAATTTCGTCGTTCTGCGGTAGCGGGACAATTTCTGCCAATTCCTGTTGCAATACCCGCAAACCACAACCCGTCGATCCTTCCACCCATCTCAATAATGCAGAAACGCGATCGCCTTGGGGTGCTGTCAGTGGTGGAACTATATTATTCGGCGCATCCACTGCAAACAAAAGCATATCCAAATCTTGCGGCGTTATCTCATTCAGCAGCTTGATGAGTGCAAAGCGATCGCGTTGGGGTGTAACCATTAACGGGTTGACAAGAGTAATGTTCTATTTTAGAACAACAAAACCTACGCCAATTTTCCCTTAAATGTAGGATATGTTGTCTCACGGAGTAAACGCACCGTTTTCAATTAATTACACAAGCGATCGTTTCGGTTTGTAGTTGCGCTTTAGCGCTAAAGCGCAACTACGAACAAAGGATGTTATCTAATTCTTGTTGCAGTGCTGCCAAACCACAACCTGTTGGACTTTGTGCCCATCTTAATAATGCAGCAGCGCGATCGCCTTGGGGAGCAGTGAGTGGTGGAACTACACCATTAGGCGCGTCTACTGCAAACAACAGCATATCCAACTGTTGCGGCGGTATATCATTGAGTAGTTTAATCAACTTCATTCGATCTATTTTCGGAGCAGGCTTTGCTGGTTGAGGTGTGATGGTAGTTGTTTGCGTAGATCCCAATGCAGCCTTTAATGCCGTATTAATTTGGATAATGGGAGTCAAATGCTCTGGAATTCCTTGCAGTTGAATTGCATTGCAACCAAACTTGTAAGCGTCTTCTACATTACGTCCGCCACCAAGAGCATCATAAAACCCCACGGCAAAATTAATTGCAGCTTCATCCCCAATAGCTTTACTCATCCCAATTACATAACCAACGTGCTGAATCATCGCTTTGGCTTGCGCTTGGGAATAACAAGCATTGAGTACAATACACTCAACTCGACCTGCAAATAACTCAAACAGATTCGCCAAAGCTTCTGTAGTGACTAGTTTACCTTTGCCTTGTTCGTCTTCAAATATGATTCCTTCATCAACACCATGACCGCAAAAATGCACGATTTGGGGTTCTAAATCTAACAATACTCGACGCAGATCTTTGATTCTCACAGCCCATCGAGATACCAACTTAATTTGGTCGCGATATTTAGACAGTCGCAACCCTTCTTCAATCTCACGCACTTCTATGTCTAAGCGCAGTCTAGCTCGATCTACGGGACTAGCTGCAAGTACAAGAATTGTTTTAACCGCAGGACTATTGCTCATAAAGATCCGCATTAAATTGTGAAGTGGTGAAAAGTTTTTGATTACACGGGCATAAAATAAAAGTGATTAGAACAATGAAGGTGAAAATACTATGTCAATTAAATTTTTACCAGACATTGAAGATTTAGTTGAAGGCCTTGGTGTAACAGGTATTGCAGCAATCGTACTTCTACCATTATTTGCACCAGCGATCGCGCGTGTAGCTAGACCAATTACCAAAGCAGCGATTAAACGTGCAATTCTTTTCTATGAAAACAACAAAGGAGCGATCGCAGAAATCAACGACGCTTGGGAGGATATCTTAACAGAAGCCAGAACTGAGCTTGCTGAACAGCCGATGAAGTCAGCTAAACCCATAGAATAAAGTGTGAATGTGTTATGCTGCACGCTAACGCACCACAAGTCTCAGATGGTGCGTTAGGACTTGGAAATTCATTGCAAAATCGGCACTTTATCAATTTCTTCCCAAGGCAAAACACCAATATCTAACCTACCTACATGACCGTAAGCCGCAAGCTTTTTATAAAATCCGCCTTTGACAATTGCAGGCAAATATCTTAAATTAAACTCCCGAATAATTCCTGCAAGGCGGAAATCAAAATTCTTTTCTAAAATTACAGCAATTTCTTCATCATCCATCTTACCTGTGCCAAAGGTTTCTACTTGAATGCTCACTGGGCGAGAAAGTCCAATAGAGTAGGTAAGTTGCACCTCACATTCATCAGCTAAACCTGCTGCAACTATATTCTTCGCAGCATAACGCGCTGCATAAGCTCCGACTCTATCTATGCGTGTGGGGTCTTTGCCACTTAGTGCTGCACCACTGTGGCGGGAATATTCGCCGTAAGTATCTATGGCATTCTTCCTACCCGTTAACCCCGAATGAACAGAAGGGCCACCAATTGCAAAGGGATCGTCAGAGTCAATAAATATTCTGGTGTTAGCATCGGGTTTGAGTTCTTCGTCTGCAAAAACAACATCAATTACACTTGCTCGCAAATCTTCTTGAAGGCGTTTGAGATTAGCAGCATTTGAAGCTGATAGTTTGGTTTGACTGGCAATTAAAGTAATACTATAAATTCGATGAGGTTTGCTATTTTTGTATTCAATTGCTACCTGAGTTTTACCATCAGGTGCGAGGTATGGCAATATTTTCTCCTGCCTGACATTGGTTAATCTTCTAGCTAATTGGTGTGCCAGCCAAATAGGAAGTGGCATCAAAACTTTAGTTTGATTGCAAGCAAAACCGAATACCGTCACTTGGTCTTTGACGGGAATATCTTCTATCTCCTGTTCCGAGAGTTTTTTTTCATCCCAACAGCGATTTTCACTGTTAGGTAATTCTTTCAAACTCGTCATAATGCTACAAGTCTTAGCATTAAAATCAGACTGGTCATAACCCACCTGCTTAATTACTTGTCTGGCTATTTTTGTAAAATCTACGATCGCATCCGACTCAAACCTAGCAGAAATGAAGACAATCGCCGTCGATACCGCACATTCAGTAATGACTCTGGCAAAGGGGTCTCGCCGGAGAAATTGATCGACAATGGCATCGCTAATTTGATCGCAAAGTTTATCAGGATGTCCTTCGGTGACAGATTCAGATGTAAATAAAAAGTCTTTTTTCATAGATTTTTCTCACGCAAAGACGCAAAAGCGCAGAGAATTAAGAGCGTAAGGATTTGAGAGTTTGAGATAGTGAGGAAGAGTGGTAAGGCACTATCAAAGGCTGGAATTATTTTGAATTTTGAATTTTGCGAAAAGTTGCGTGCGGGGGTTCCCCCCGTTGAGCAAACTTTTCAAGACGAATTTTGAATTGGTTTCGTACCTTCATTCACTACAAATGGCAGTAAAGCACTAGTACCAATCACAGCACTATCTACCAGATTAATTGCTGTCAAGTTCAGCATTTGTCTGAGTCCTGGTACTGCTGCTGCTAATATTTGCAGACCAAAGGAGCCTCCCAGCGCTACAGTTAAATAACGGTTAGCTGGCAGTTTTTCGGAACTGAAAATACTGTGTTGCGGCGAACGACAGCTAAGAGTATGTAGCAGTTGCGCCATTGTCAGACTCATAAAACCGATGGTGCTGGCTTGTGCGCTAATACCATAGCGGCTAATTGCGTAGCTATATGCTGCTAAGGAACTAACAGAAATTGTCGCTGATTCAAAAATAATTCTTTGAAAATCGGATGTTTTGATAATTCGTTCTTCAGGATTGCGGGGTGGTTGATTTAAAACATCGGGTTCTGGTGGTTCCAAAGCTAAAGCTAATCCGGGGAAGATATCTGTCACCAAATTCAGCCACAATAGTTGCATGGCAGTTAAAGGCTGACCAATACCTGCGGCTGTCGCTGTCAACATCACCATGATTTCGCTCAAGTTGGTAGACAGCAAAAAATGCACAGATTTTCTGATGTTGTTATAAATTGTCCGTCCATGACTGACAGCAATAATCATGGTTTCCAAATTGTCATTTTCTAAGACAATATCTGCAACTTCCCGCGCTGCATCTGTGCCTGTATGCCCCATTGCGATGCCAACATCAGCAACTTTTAAAGCAGGTGCATCATTAATACCATCTCCAGTCATGGAAACAACTTTACCTGCGCTTTGCAGCGCTTGGACGATTTGTAATTTATTGGCAGGACTAACCCTCGCAAAAACATTAACGCGATCGCATAATCCTTTCATCAACTCTGAGTCAAGGTTGTTAAGATGAGTAGAATCGAGGATTTCTAGTTGCTCGCTGCGACTCAAATTCAATTCTTTACCAATAGCGTAAGCTGTGGGACTTTGATCCCCGGTGATCATGACTGTATTAATCCCCGCTTGATGGAAGACACCCATCAAGTCTTTGACACCATTTCTAATCGGGTCTGTCATCCCAATCAAACCCAACCAAATCACATCGTGCGGAACGTTGCCATTTGTTTGTGCGGCATCAACATGAGTGTAAGCTGCCCCTAATATCCGCAGTCCTTTACCCGCCATGACTTCGTTTTCATTATCGATGGCTTGTCTATCTGCTTCTGTTAGCAGTACTAGTTCGCCATCTTTAATTTGTTGGGTAGACATTTCCAGCACTTCAGAAGGGCTACCTTTAATTGCCACAAGTTGCTTTTCTGCACGACGCGATGACGGCGGACGACCCCGGCGTTTTTTCTTTATCGCCAATGGTTGTAAGGAACCGATTTCTGTTGTAGCAGCAACCAAAGTAGATGAAGTATCCTCGTGTTTTATGGTATGCACCGTACTCATGAAATTCTGATGTTCTGAACGGTGATTAGTTCGGCAACATGGATAATTTTCTTTGAGTTGGATAACATCTACCCCAGCGCTAATTGCCAAATAAATTAGAGCATTCTCTGTAGCTGAACCTTTGACTACATATTCTCCATCGGAATTTTTGTGGACTTCACTCTCATTGCACAGTACTGAGACATGAATTAGCTTTAAGAGTCGATCGCAGTTGTAAGGGTTAATATCTTGCGATTGGGCAATAAATTTACCATCAGATGACACTTGGATAGATTTGCTATCTGCATATAGTTCAACCACAGACATTTTATTTTCTGTGAGCGTGCCTGTTTTATCCAAGCAAATTGTCTGTACAGAACCCAAGGTTTCCACCGCATCCAAACGCCGAATCAAGACGTTATGCCGTCTCATGTTGGCGATTCCTAAAGCTAGGGTTGTAGTTGCAATGGTTGGCAATCCTTCGGGAACCGCAGCCACAGCCAAGGAAATGGATGATTTCAACATCTGAATCCAACCATATCCCCGCAACAGACCGATACCAAAAACAACTGCACAAACCGCCCCCGATACGACAACAAGTTGGCTACCTGCTTGGTCGAGTTGTTTTTGCATGGGCGTTTCTGGCATTTGGCTTTCAGAAACCAGGGTTTGAATTCTGCCCATTTCGGTAAATTTGCCTGTAGCAACCACTACAGCCAGTCCTTGACCGCCAGTAACTAAGGTTCCCATGTAGACCATATTCACGCGATCGCCAAGGGGTATATCCTGTTTGCTCAGGGGTTCGGTGTTTTTGGGAACGGGCAAACTCTCACCTGTTAAAGCCGACTCATCTACAGTCAAACGATTGGCTTCAATTAGTCTGGCATCAGCTGGCACATAACTGCCCGGTCTAAGTACTAAAATATCTCCGATCGCAATCTCCGTGGCGCTGATTTCTTGCGAAATTCCATCTCTAATGACCACAGCAGATGGTTTGACTAGATGCTTGAGTGAATTAATAATCTTTTCTGAGTTGCTTTCTGTGGCGTAGCCAATTACAGCATTAATGAATACAACTCCCATAATTACTACAGCATCAGCTATGCCCCCAGTAGCAATTGACAAACCTGCCGCTATACTTAGTAGTCCTACTGGCAAAGATTTAAATTGGTCAATAAAAATACTCAGCTTAGAGCGTTTTTCAGATATGGGTAGGATATTTGCTCCATATTTGAGCAAGTTGGCTTGAGCAGTATTAGTAGCTAATCCTGATGTTATTGATGTGTGTAAATCTGCGATCGCAGTATCTGCTTTTAAAATATGCCAGGGTAAAATTTGTTGCTCCTGACCAGATGTAGTCAACTTGCTCATTTTGCTGGTATGGTTTCCTCTTTTTGCAAGAGAGGAGGAAGATAGATGTTTAGCTGGGCTGATAACAGGTGTCTTGGCTAGAGATTTTCTCCCTTTTTCGAGGAAATCGCAAACAATAGCTTTGATGAGCCAGGCGATCGCTTGAAAGCTAAAATCTGGTTGGAAGATTACCAGTACATTACCTGTAAGTGGATTAGCAAAGACATCCCTAATCCCTGCTTCCTCTTTCAGCCTTAACTCAATATATTGTTTAAGTGACTCCGAGTGATGAAGTCCATCAACCTTATATCTAGCTCTCCCTTTAACAGCAGTATGTATTGCCCGAACAATAGGATTCTTACTGTGGCGGGAGTCGGGGAAATGATTGTTCATTTTTCCAATTAGCTGAACTTCGCGGCGAGAGTGGAGTTATGGATAGACTCTGGTCATTGAGGGAAGGGTCAGGGTTCAAAGTGACAGGTTATTCCTGCTTTCTTTTCCCTTTCTCCTCACATTTGCCCATAAGACAAATCCGAAATTTTCACACGAAAAGTCAGTTCCTACTTTTTAGAATAATTTGTTAGGTGTAAGCTGCTTAGTGGTATCAACATTTCTTGATAAACCGAGTTTTCACTAGAAAAAATCAACACTTTCCCATGAGTGAAACGCTTTGCGTTTTCTTAATGTCCACCTGACAAGTTATATTTGGGCTGCACTTCCAATGTGAGAATACAAGCAACTAACCAAGCTAAACCGATAGCATAGCCAACTAACACATCAGTAGGCCAATGTACGCCCAAATAAAGCCGACTAAAACCTATTAACAAAATTAAGACAACGCTCAAGGCGAAAATCTGTTTGCGCCATTGGGGAAATTGCTCCGCCAAAATATAACAGATGAAACCGTAAATCACTATTGACACCATAGCGTGACCGCTGGGAAAGCTATGTTGACCTACATGAATAATTCGATCCCACAGTGCTGGACGCGCCCGACCAAAAATCACTTTTAGCAGATAATTTAAGCTGATGGCACTGGCTGTAGCTAAACCTAAGCGAGTAGCGTAGGGACGACGATGATAACGCAGATAAAATTCTACTCCCAAACAAATCAACACCAAAGCCAGTGGATCGCCTAGAGACGTGATACCCAGCATGATGCTGTCTAGAATTGGTGTGTGTAACTTTTGAATGGCTAACAATATGCTTTCATCCAGATTATATCTGTGCAGCAATGCGGCTCCTAAAGCAAAAGCGCCAATAGTCCCAGATGCGATAATTAATTGATTATTGACTTGATTTAAGGCTTGAGGTAGATTTTGAGCTTTTTCTATCCCTTTATTAATAGATGCTGTCTCTAGCACTAGTTTTCTGGCTTCTTTTACGTAATCTCGGACAATATCTTGAATAAGAAGTGCGATCGCACTTGGGCTAAAATCAGGATGGAAAATCACCAGAACATTTCCTGTCCAAGTATTAGCACTAACTTGGGCAATTCCTTTCTCTTTTGACAACCTAAATCCCAGATATCTTTTGACAGCCTCCGAACCATAAAGTCCATTCACTTTATATCTAGCTCTGCCTTTAACGGCACTATGTATGGTTCTAACTAAAAGATTCTCATTAGGAAGTTGATCAAAATTAAGAGTACCCATTTTTCTATTTGCGATCGTAAATTAAATAAAGTCCAAAAATTGGATTTAATTGGCTATTGCAACAAGTGCAATATTTCTCATGAGTTTTGGAATTACTCAAATGAGACAGAATTTGCCTTTTTGCTGACTAAAATCGACTTTACGCCTTTTGTGAATGCAGCGAGCAATTATGGCAAAGCTAGGCGATGTTTACTTCCAGCCATAGGTGGCGGTGCTAATGGCTGCAAGCCTAATTTCTTTTTACTACTTTGCGATCGCCACTGTTGATTAGGCAATATAAACACAATTGCAGACTTTAGCCCCTTGATGACAGCTTTAGCGCTACCTAGTATCCGTTCCCAAATATTTGGCTTCACTTCTTGATGCTTAATAGCAGTACGCGCTTTGTTGATGTTACGTGTACCGTCAATAAAGTTAATTACAGCATCCAAGATGGCTTTGGCAATTGTTTTTGCTGTGACTGGGGCTGGTAAAGCTATATTTGGGGCAGTTTGAATTAGATTAACTAGATGCGATCGCATTTTTTCGCCTGATATTACCCCAGGTTGATAGGCGATCGCAATTGATGCGGCAGCAGGGTTAATTCGTACATTTGTAATCCTAGCATCTGATTCTATCAATCGCTGGAGTTTATTGGCATACTCAGAATCTTTGGCTAACCGAGGAATCCGAAAACGAATTCGTCCCCGAATAGCATGGACAACACTATAGGATATGTTTGGGATTGGCGTTGCTTTACTAGCTATGCTCTTATTTTTATTTTTGCCTTGTTGTCGCTCTGCATCGACAACAACGTGTTTGTCAGAATTAGTCAGTTTTTTAGCAGCCATACTGTCATATTTCAGTTTCAAAATCACAAAAAACAGAGCTAATCTTCAGTATTTAAAGGACATTTGCTTCTAATCTAGCTTTCCCTTCTATCAAGTTTCATTAAGTATCTTTAAGACTACTGAAGGATATCCCATTGTTATCAGTAGCAAAGTTGGAAATTATACAGGTATTTTCAAGGCAAATCCTTTTTCAAAAATGAAACCAGATTCCGGTACTTGTAACCTATTCCTAACTATGCATTCTCAAAAAAGCTATATCCATTATTAAAATCAGTACTTTTTTGACAAGATGGTTTAAAATAAAAGATATGATTAATATGTCAGGTTTTTAAAATATAAGTTCTATTAATTACGAATATTTTAAGTAAAAATTAACCTGATAATAAATTACAGCTGACGGCATAAAGCTATCAACTTTGCGCCATAGATGAGGTAGTAGACATAATTGCCTTTGCTGTGTAAATATATTACTTCGTCGTTAAATTTGATAGCAGTAAGTTTGCTCAAATTAGAAGCCAATATAACTAGGAGATAGTATTTTAAAAGAATTAGAAAAATTTAGAGAGATGCTTCTGGCAAAAGTTCCCTTAGGGGAATACTATAGAACAGCTTGCTTAGGAATTAGTCCAAACTAGGCAGATCCAGAGGGAAAATTTGAAATGCTTGCTATTTAAAGCTTTCATTTTTCTAAATACACCAAATCTTGGACGACTTCAGTTATTCCCCATTCAAAGTGAGATTTTTATGAATAATGGCCCTTTGCATGAAGCACCTCGTAACCAGCGAGCCACTGTCATTCGTTCAAGTAATGAATTTGTTCTTATAGAATGGCTAAAGTCAAATGGTCGCTTAATAGCACGTGAAACGCAAGATTCGGAGTATCTAGCTCAAGTAGAAGAAATTTCAGAGATGATCGATCTTGACGATCTGCCTTACGATCATGATGATGACGACAGTGATATTGAGTTAGATGATTAGCGATCGGGCGAGAAAATTAATAATTCATTATTTTTGTCAACCTGCCTCCAATGCGGTTCGGTTAAGGGGGAACTCGGGGCCCCACGACCTCAGGGAGTGGAGATTAGGGATAAAGGGAAAAGGATAAAGATTTAAAATCACTCTTTACCCTTTTCCCCTTTCGCTTTGCCTAGATAAAGCCTTTCGGGCACATCCCCAACAATACGATCGCTCGGTAATATTTAAGAATACGCGACAACTTATCCGCAGCTATTTCACCAGCGCTTGTTGAAAAGTCTTAATAGCATCAACATGATTCACCATATTGATGCAACGTAACAACAAATCCAGATCGATTCCTTTGACTTCTTCACTACTGGAAATCTGTTCATAGTCAAGCGCATTGGCTTCTCCCCGGAGGTGATATACCTCTAACACGCCATCTTCCCAAAACCATACTTCCTTGATCTTCAATCGCTTGTATGCCTCCAGCTTGTCGATACCCCCACTAGTAAACACCACTTCAATCGCCAAATCGGGACGCACTCGACCAGGAGCCAGTTTATAAGATTTATCTGCTTCTCGCTTGACCGCACCTACTTCACTTTCCAAGGTCATTGAGCCAGTGGGAGTAAAGTCAAATCCTGCCATCAACAGGTAAAGTTCCAACAATGCGCCGATCCTTTCCTTAACGGTTTCGTGTGGTTCTCCAGGCATTCTGCGTATCTCCAAAATCCCATCCAGGTAAGATAGTCGATATCCTGGGCGGTATAACAACTGCTCAACGGCTTTGAATTCTCTCCAGGTCAGTCCCTCAAACAAAAGGGGTGATTCCTTTGGAGGTTTGGCGATAGTTGCTGGGGTCATAAAAGTCTCCCGTCTGTTTCCAGATGAGAAATAATCAGGTTTGAAAGGCAATTTTCTAATTGTAACTTTGTTAAACGATCGGGGGTGAGAGCGATCGCGCAGAAGGAACCACAGATAAATATCGGTGTTTATCTGTGGTTTGATATCCAAAACATTGAGTTAATGCAAGAGGTTTAATGACTAACAGGGATCTGAGTAAACCAGCCTTTACTTAGTATTAAAAGTTTTGTTTTTGTGGATCGCTCTCCAGATATATCCTTAACAACTTAGCCATAACTTGGACTTGTGGTGGGAAGTTCATTGTAATGTGATTACCAGGAACTTCGTGGATTTCTAACCCTGCCATTGCCAAATCTTGCCAACCGAGTTCTGGGTTTTGGGGGTTGAAGGAATCGCGATCGCTGGCTTTAAAAAAGATGACGCGACCTGGATAAGCTTGCGGTATATAATTTCGCATCGCTTTAGTGTTGATTTTGAACAGATTGTAGTAAAGATGCAACTCGCTTAAGCCAAAATCAGCAGGCATTTTCAACGCTGTTTTTCCTTGCTGCAAAAAGTAGTGCAGTTGCTCATCGGTACTTAGTTGTCGCAGATATTCTATAGATACAGGAACATTAGCACCTACACCCAAGGCATAAGACATGATTTTGATGCCATCATCTTCAATATTTTCTGACGGCATATGACCGAGACTAGGAGTATCTATGAGGAAAAGCAACCCTACTTTTTCCCCTTGCGCTTGGAGTTGCTGTGCCATTTCATAGGCGATGGTTCCGCCAAAAGAGGACCCACCGAGAAAGTAAGTCCCATGCGGTTGGACAACGCGCAGTGCTTCAAGATATTGAGTTGCCATTTCCTCAACTTTAGTTAGAGGAGGAGTTTTACCATCAATACCTTGTGCCTGCAATCCATAAACAGGTTGGTCTGAGCCTAAATATTGAGCTAAATCGCGATAGACGTAGACGTGACCGCCAACAGGATGGATGAGGAAAAGCGGCGGCTTAGAACTACCAGACTGAATTTCTACTAGGGTTGAAGGTAACTCTGGCTTTGCTTGTCCATTAGCTAGTTGAGATGGCGAGGCATTTTGAGTAATTAATTCAGCTAAGTCTGCAATCGTCGGTGCGTCGAGTAGGCTATGGGATGATAACTTTGTTTGGGTAGCGGCGCTAATTTTGGCGATTAAATGCACTGCAAGTAAAGAATCACCTCCCAATTCAAAGAAGTCATCGTCAATGCCGATTGGCTCAATTCCTAAAGATTGTTGCCAAATTTGGGCTATAGTCTCCTCTAATTGATTGCGAGGTCCAACATAAGCCTGGCTCAATTGCGGTCGGGAATGAGTAGGTTTAGATGAGTTCGCCTGTGGCTGAGATTGCAGATGTTGCAATTCTTTAGTTGCGTTAAACTGCTCGAACCGAGAAAGAAAATCCTGAGTTGATACTATAACTTGCGGCAACCTACTGTCTAAGATGCGCTTAAACGCCTCTACTCCTTCTTGAGATAAGATACCTTGTTGGAAATTGGCATCACGCCATTGTTGGAGTTGTTCGGAGAGTTTAACGTTAGCGGCTTGTCCAACCTCTTGCCAACCGTCCCAGTTAATTGCAGTTGTAAAGATATTGGAGCGAGAAGCTTTATAGTTAGCAAAGGCATCTAAAAAGGAATTTGCAGCGCAATAATCGACTAGTCCCAATCCTACAAGAAAGGAATTGAGCGATGAACACAGAACAAAGAAATCTAAATCGCCATCCTGAAGTAAAGTATCTAATACCAAAGTCCCCGTTACTTTCGGCGCTAGCAGATTAGCGATCGCTTCCGGTGTCCTCAGTTGGATCATTCCTCCTGGCATCACACCCGCAGCATGAATGACACCGTGAATTTGACCGAAGCGATCGCATACTTCACGAATCACCCCTTGCATTTGTTGTAAGTTCGCAACATCGGCACAGGCGAGCACCACCTCTGCACCTAACGCTTCCATGTCCTGCAATTGGCGAATCTTGACACTGACGCTATCTTGTGGATCGTGAGTACTCAGCCATTGTTCCCACTCAGATGATGCGGGAAAAGGCGATCGCCCAACCAATACCAATTTCGCTTGTACCGTCTTTGCAAGATATTCTGCCAAAACTAAACCAATACCGCCTAATCCTCCTGTAATTAAGTAAACTCCCCCATCTCTTAACTGGGGTGTTGCTTTTTCAGTTCGTTCTAGTCGGACGGGTGCAAAGGTTTGTACCCAACGATGATTACCGCGATAAGCGATCGCCATATCTGAGGTTTGAACAGTTAGTTCTGTCAGCAAATTGTTAACTAATTTCTCTGCTTGCTGACTTCCAGGTTTGGGCAGAACTATATCAATACTGCGACAAGAAATATTGAGATATTCGTGAGGAATAACTTTACAGGTTCCAAGTAGAGTTGCTTTCTCTGGACATAGATTCTCTTCACCCGTCACTTCTTGTAAATTGTTAGAAATGACTGCAATTTGTAGGCGATCGCTGATGTTTTGTTTTCCTAATGCCTGGGCTAAAAACAGTAAACTCCAGAAGCCTAAATTTTGCAACTTTTCTACTCGTTCAATAAGAAAGGCAGAGGGCAGAGGGCAGAGGAGCCACTGCGTTGCGGAGATTCCCTCCGTTGTAGCAAGTGGCGTGGCAGAAGGCTTACAATCTGTTTGCCCAGACACAAGGGAGTAAGGGTTTGAATAAACAGCAACTTTGCCTGGCGCTAATTCTGCGGGAATCGAAATATTTACATCTGAATTATCCCTTCTGCCTCCTGCCTCCTGCCTCCTGCCTTCTTCAAACTCATCAGAGGTAACACTCCACAAATGAACGATGGTTTGTGGCAGCTTGTTTAGTGCTTTTAATTCTTGCCATAAAGTCTCGTAGTCTTGGCGCTGTGAGGGATTGAGTGTGTAGCTGTAGGGGCGTTCCTTGCTAAAATGCTCTCCAATCCTGACAGCGATCGCATCTTGACCTGCAAGTTCTAGTTGCTTGATAATGCGATCGCCTAAACCGCACTCATCTACAAACACCAACCAACAAAAACGCTCCTTAGCAAGGCTATCATTGTCCCCCAGAATAGGTGAACGTTGCCAAGAAGGAATATAGAACCAGTCAGCAATATCCGGTTTTTTAGTGAAAGAGTTAGCAGCCTTTTGTACTGGTAGTAATGCTTGCGGTTCAACCCAGTAACGCTGACGTTCAAAAGGATAAGTTGGCAACGGTACGCGGTAACGCTGTTCGCCAGTATAAAATTCTGACCAATCAATTTCTACACCCGCCAGCCAAAGTCGTCCTAGAGTAGTTAACAAAAATTCCACATCTGATTCTTGCTCTTGGGGATGGCGTAAGGAAGAAAGAATTACCGCTGCATCATGATAAGGATGCTGTTTAGCGAGTGTCATCAGTGTTCTTCCAGGCCCAACTTCTAAAAGAATTTGGTGAGGATCTTGCATCAACTTTTCTAAGCCATCAGCAAAGCGTACCGTTTGACGCAAATGTTGCGCCCAATAGTTGGGGTTCGTCGCTTCGGCGGTGGTAATCCAAGTTCCTGTGACGTTAGAAATATAAGGAATTTGTGGGGGATTCAGTTTTACCTTCCCAACACGCTCAATGAAGGGTTCTAAAATAGGTTCCATCATTTGCGAATGGAACGCATGAGAAGTATGTAAGCGACGACTTTCTGGTAACTGTTGTGCTAAAGCATCTATCTCTGCAATCGTACCTGCAATGACACAACTGGAAGGAGCATTGATGACTGCTAGAGACAGGTTATTGTTGAGGTGCGATCGCGCTTCTGTTTCTGTTAAAGGTACAGCTAACATGGCTCCTGCAGGCATTTGCTGCATTAGTCGTCCCCGCGCCGCAACCAGCGATAAAGCATCTTCTAAGGAGAATACACCAGCAATACAGGCGGCAACATATTCACCAATACTATGCCCAATTAAGGCTTGAGGACGCACACCCCAAGACATCCATAATTGCGCTAAAGCGTACTCAATGACAAATAAGGCTGGTTGTGTAATTGCTGTTTGCTTTAATTGTTGTGTGGCGATTTCTGTTTGTGCTTCACTGGGATACAAAACATCGCGTAAATCTAATCCTAAATCAGGTTTAAGGAGTTCCGAGCATTTATCTATTTGTTGGCGAAATATTGGTTCAACTTGATAAAGTTCCAACGCCATGTTCACATATTGCGAACCTTGCCCAGAAAACATGAATGTTATAGCTTGTTGTTTAGATTCTTGATTATTAGTAAAAACTCGCTGATTGAGTCGAGAAAGCGCTGTTACCGCTTCTTCCAAATTGCTACAAACAACTATCCGGCGATGGTTGAAAGCCTTACGACCAAAAGCAAGTGTATAAGCAACATCAGCTAAATTTAGTTCGGGATGCTGTTTTAAATGTGCAATTAAATTCTCTGTAGCTGTGTTAATTGCAGATTCAGACTTGGCTGAAACTACCAATATCTGATAATTTCTCCCCTGCCCCTCTGCCTCTCTCCCCCTCTGCTCTTTTAAAGATGTTGCTTCTTCTAAAACAACGTGAGCATTTGTCCCACCAATACCAAACGAACTCACACCAGCACGGCGAGGACTGCCATTTTTGTGCCATTCAGTGAGTTTGTGATTAACGTAAAAAGGACTGTTGGCAAAATCAATTTTCGGATTTGGAGTTTCAAAGTGCAAACTGGGTGGTATGGACTGGTGTTTCAGCGCCTGAACAGTCTTAATTAAACCAGTAACCCCAGCTGCTGTATCTAAATGTCCGATATTTGTTTTCACCGAACCAATGGCACAAAAGTTCGTTTTCTGGGTGCTAGCGCGAAAGGCTTTTGTAAGTGCGGCAATTTCAATGGGATCGCCTAAGGGTGTTCCCGTACCGTGAGCTTCGATATAAGTTACGCTTTCTGGATCGACTTCCGCCATTGCCAAAGCTTGAGCGATCGCTTCTGCTTGACCCTCGACGCTGGGAGCAGTGTAACCTACTTTCATCGAGCCATCATTGTTTACAGCAAAGCCTTTAATGACAGCATGAATAGTATCACCATCTGCGATCGCATCTTCTAATCGTTTTAAAACAACAATTCCGACTCCACTTCCCGCCACGATTCCCTGTGCTTGGGCATCAAAAGCTCGACAATGACCATCAGGTGAAAAAATCATGCCTTCTTGGTACAAATATCCTGATTTTTGCGGCAAGCTAATGGAAACACCTCCTGCTAAAGCCATATCGCATTGATAGTTCAGCAAGCTTTGGCAGGCTATACAAGTAGCGACTAAGGAAGTTGAGCAAGCAGTTTGAATATTAACGCTTGGGCCTTTGAGGTTGAGTTTATAAGAAACGCGAGTAGGTAAAAAGTCTTTATCGTTGGCGATTAAAGTTTGATAAGCCCCAGCTGAACGGGTTAATTCAGGATTTGTAAAAAGATTATTTAATAGATAGGCACTCATCCCTACCCCTGCATACACTCCAATTGCACCTGTGTATGTTTCTGGGTTGTAACCTGCATTTTCCAGTGCTTCCCAAGCAGATTCTAAAAATAAGCGATGTTGGGGATCGGTAATGGTGGCTTCTTTGGCACTAAAGCCAAAGAAAGCTGCATCAAATAAATCGATATCGTCTAAAACTGCTTTGGCTTTAACGTAGTCAGGATTCTGTAATACTGCCGGATCGATACCAGCTTCTGCCAATTCTTGCTCGGAGAAAACAGAAATGGACTCTACACCGTTCTGGAGATTCTGCCAAAATTCATCCACATTTTTCGCACCTGGAAATCTCCCAGCCATTCCCACAATGGCAATTCCTTCTAAAGCTTCGCTTGTTTGTAGATTATCCATTTTCCTTCTTCCTTTGCATTCTTTGCTTTTGTAGATGCAGGGCTTCTTTTTGCTTGTTGGCGCGTTGATGGCTTTGTGCAAAAGTGGGTTGTGCTTCGTTTTCCTGGCTTAAGTGTTTAGCCAAGGCACTCACCGTAGGATATTGAAACAGTTCCACCATCGAGATTTTTTGCTGCAATACCCCGCACAACTGAGTATGAACTTGCGCCATCCGCAGAGAATGACCGCCCAAGTCGAAGAAATTATCGTGCAATCCGACTTTGTCCACTTGCAGAACTTGTTGCCAAACTGAAGCGATCGCTTGCTCTATCTCCGTCTGGGGTGCGGTATAGCTGGTGTTTAATTGCGATCGCAAATTCTCTGGTGCGGGAAGTTTCTTGCGATCCACCTTGCCATTTGGGGTGTGAGGTAGGGTATCAAGAAACACAAAGCTAGAAGGCATCATATAGTCAGGTAACTTCTGTTTAAGAAAGCTTCGCAAGCTCTCAACAGCAGTGCGTTGCAGAACTTTTAAAAAGCCTCCTGTTTTGAGCAGATACTCAACACTTTGATTTAAAACTGCTTGCTCGGATGGTGAAACCTGAAATTGAATCCCCGCTTTCGTTCCTTCTTGCCAAACGATTTTTCCAGAAAACCACTGAGCTTCAGTTGTACCTGGTAATGTCAGACACAAGCGGAGGTGCTGAGTGACAGACATCTCTGGTACTCCTACCAAGCAAGCACCACCAACGGAGATATCCTCAGTTTGGAGTTGCACTGTTCCGTAGCCGTCCAATTCTGCCAAACACTCGCTTTCATAAGGCACCCGATTCGGTTTCGGCTGCCAGACAATATAAGCAACCAGCCGCTTGTCACCTGATAAGTCTTCTCGTGCTATGGCGATCGCTTCCTTGACATCTGGATGCTGGCTCACAACCGTCTCAATTTCACCCAGTTCAATTCGGAAACCGCGAATTTTTACTTGATTATCAATGCGTCCAAGGTATTCTATATTACCATTAGGAAGATAACGAGCTAAGTCGCCAGTTTTATACAGACGCTCCTGTGAGTGCTGAGTCCTGAGTCCTGAGTACTGAGTGAGGAGTGAGGAGTGAGGAGTTAGGAATTCTCCCCCTGCTACGCCACTTGCTCTACTTGGGGAGCCACCCCCGTGGGCGGGTCTACCGACTTGAGGGGAGTGGCGTGAAACCCCAAGATCGAGGTGACTCCCCTGCTCCCTGCTCCCTGCTCCCTCTGCCTTCTTCAAAATAAACTTCTCTGCCGTCAATTCAGGTCGATTGAGGTAGCCGCGTGCTAACCCAACTCCAGCAATGTATATTTCACCAGGAACGCCAACAGGAACAGGCTGTAGGTTAGCGTCAAGTATGTAAACCTGGGTATTCGCAATTGGATAACCAATGGGTAACTTTTGATCGCCTGGGTTACATTCAGCAACAGTGGCACAGACAGTGCTTTCCGTTGGGCCGTAAGCATTGAAGAAACGACGACCAGGTGCCCAACGTTTTACTAGCTCAGGAGGACAAGCTTCTCCCGCAACGATAATTGTCTGCAAATCAGGAAGTTCCGCTGCTGGCAAAACTGCTAGAGCTGAGGGAGGCAAGGTAACAATTGCGATCTGCTGGTCGCGCAACAACTTCAGCAAAGTATTACCTGGAAGCAAATCGTCCTGCTGGGCTAGAACAATGGTGGCACCACCTACCCAAGCCATGACAATTTCCCAAATAGAAGCATCAAAACTGAGGGATGCAAATTGCAAAACACGGTGGTTTGGCTGCACGTTGAAAAGCTGCTGCTGTGCTTTAGCTAGATTGCACAGCCCGTGATGTGTCAGCAGAACACCTTTAGGTTTGCCTGTAGAGCCAGAAGTGTAGATTGTATAGGCTAGGTTATCAGAAGTGACACCAGAAACAGGGTTTTCCTCACCATCAGTATTTGCCTGCCAATTGTCTAGATGAACGATGGTTGTCTTTTGTAATGATTGGCGGTGTGTTCGCTCGATACCTAATGAATGCTGAGTTAGCAGCACCGGAACTTGAGCATCCTCTAACATGAATGCCAAACGTTCGGCAGGATAAGCGGGATCGAGTGGCAAGTATGCACCACCTGCTTTGAAAATGCCCAAGATGCCGATTAAGGTATAGAGCGATCGCTCAACGCAAATCCCCACCAATACTTCTGGCCCAACACCAAGGCTTTGTAGGTAATGCGCGAGTTGATTGGCTTTGGTATTCAGTTCGCGGTAGGTTAATTGCTGCTCTCCAAAAACCATAGCCACCGCATCGGGATTTTTCTCAACCTGTGCCTCAAATAGCTGATGAATGCACCCTTGGGGATAATCAACTTGGGTTTGATTCCAAGACTGCATCTGCTGCCACTCAGATGCAGTTAGCAAGGGTAACTCACCAATGCACTGGTCTGGGTTAGCAAGGATACCTGCGAGCAAAGTCTGGAAATGTCCGACCATCCGAGCGATCGCATCTGCCTCAAACAAATCGGTGCTATATTCAAACGCACAGATAAAACCCTCTGGTCTTTCCTCTATTGCCAGCGTCAAATCGAACTTTGCTGTACCCGTATCCATATCTAACTGGCAGTAACTCCACGGTGGAGTTAGGACTGGCATCGGGGGCGCAATGACAAAGGCGACTTGGAACAGGGGATTTCGACTCAGTTCGCGTTCAATTTGCAGTGCTTCTACCAGTTTCTCGAAAGGCACATCTTGGTGAGCGTCAGCTTCTAGGGTTACTTCCCGTACTCTAGTCAGCAATTCTCTAAACGACGGATTGCCAGATAGGTCAGTTCGCAACACCAAAGTATTGACAAAAAAGCCCATCAACCCTTCGAGTTCAGGACGTTGACGATTAGCAACGGGCGAACCGACTAAAATGTCTTCCTGTCCGGTGTAGCGGTAAAGTAAGGTTTTGAACGCTGTCAGCAGCGTCATAAACACAGTTACGCTTTCCTGACGAGCGAAGGACTTCAGCGCCTCAGCGAACTTTGAGGATAGGGCGAACGTTTGTCGCGCCCCCAGAAAAGACTGAACAGCGGGCCGCGTTCTTTGGGTGGGGAGTTGCAGCACGGGTAAAGAACCAGCAAGTTGTCGCTGCCAATAAGCGAGTTTACTGGTGAGGAGTTCGCCTTGCAAACACTCTCGCTGCCAGAGAGCAAAGTCTGCGTATTGGATGGGGAGGTCGAGAAGAGGTGAGGGCTGTCCTTGGGAAAAAGCATGGTAAAGTGCCATCAATTCCCGCATGAACATACTCAGCGACCAACCATCGGAGATGATGTGATGTATCGTAGTGAGGAAGATGTACTCCTGTTCGCTAAGACATAAAAGCGTAACTCGCAGTAGCGGCTCTTGTTCTAAGTTAAATGGTTGTCTAGCTCCTGCGGTTGCCAGTCTTGCGATTTCCGTCTGGCGGTTTGGTTCGCTTAAGTGGCTGAGGTCTATTTCTTGCAACGAGTAGTAACGCTGTAGGTT
The DNA here is from genome assembly GCA_034530615.2 of Aulosira sp. ZfuVER01. Taxonomy (GTDB): domain Bacteria; phylum Cyanobacteriota; class Cyanobacteriia; order Cyanobacteriales; family Nostocaceae; genus Aulosira. Next base: position 120,609 of record JAVRCV020000008.1, on the reverse strand, counting down.
AGAGTCTTGTTCCACAGCAGCTACAGCTTGCATGGGTTGACCATCTGCAATTACAAAGGTGGTTCGCAGAGCTTCGTGGCGACGAACGATTTCGCTAAAACTCTTTTCAAGAGCCACCCGATCCAATCGTCCTTGGAATTGTACAGCACCGGGAATGTTGTAAATTGGACTGTTGGGAATCAACTGGTCGAGAAACCACAACCGTTGTTGGGCAAAGGAGAGAGGAAAAACAAAGACTTCTTCCTCATCAGCAGCCAAAGAATTTTCACCAGTCCCATAGGAGTTGTTAGGAAGCTTGTGTATCATTTTTTTCTCCTTTATCCTTTGCTGCCATTTCCATCTGTGCCTTTGTTAAGGGCAGATCGCTTCATGCGATACGCGGCACGAGATACTGATGTAATAGCGGGTTCTGGGGCAATTGCTGGAGTGTTTTGAAGTTGAGCAACTGCTGCTGCGAGTTCCGCCACAGTGGGAGACTCAAACATCAAACGTAAAGGCAATTCCACCTGAAAAAGATTGCGTAATCGAGAAATCACCTGCGTTGCTATTAGCGAGTGTCCTCCCAAATCTAGGAAGTTGTCATGAATACCGATGCGATCGCATTTCAGAACTTCAGCCCAAACATCAGTCACAACCTGCTCGATCGCATTCCGAGGTGATGCCAATTCTGCTTCTAATTCCGGCTTGGCTGGTGGTGCTACGGTTGTAGAACGTTGTTGCTGCAAGACTCTACGATCAACTTTGCCACTAGGAGTCAGCGGTAAAGTATCCAGCAGAATAAAACTGTTAGGCACCATGTACTGAGGTAACTTCTGCTTGAGAAAATCTCGTAAGCTAGCACTAACCGTGCGCTGCCAAACTTTCAAAAAGCCTTGGGTTTCCAGCAGATAATGGACACCTTGCTCCCACAACTCTTGCAAATCGGGTGTCAGGTCAAGTTGAATTCCGGCTCGATTTCCTTGTTGCCAAGCAATACTTCCCACTAACCACCGTTCCTCATGGGAACCCGGTATTTGTAGGCGCAGACGGACAGGCTGACCCGGTTCTACATCAGTAGCACCGACCAAACAAACTCCACTGCTAGAGATATCCTCAGTGTCTAAAATGGCTGTTCCTTTTCCAGTAAATTCCACCGGACAAGCAACTTGATAAGGCACTCGTTCTGGATAATGAGCAGTGACAACATAAGCTAGTAGTCGCTTGTCACCTGTCTCTTCTTGCACAACAACTACTGCTTCCCGGACATCTGGGTGCTGGCTCAATACCGCCTCAATTTCACCCAGTTCAATCCGGAAACCACGGATTTTCACTTGCTGGTCGATACGTCCTAAATATTCAATATCGCCATTGGGTAAGTAACGGGCTAAGTCACCAGAACGATACAAGCGTGCATTAAGTTTTTTGCTAAAGGGATTGGGGATAAACTTTTGGTTAGTTAGTTCTGGGCGGTTCAGATAACCTCGTGCTACACCAGCACCACCAATGTACATCTCACCCATAACTCCAATCGGTACTGGCTGCTGATACCTATCTAGTAAGTGAAGTTGTAAGTCAGGAATTGGACGACCAATAACACTTCCTAATCCTGCTTCTAAATCTGCGATCGCTATTGGGCGATAAGTCACATGCACAGTTGTTTCTGTAATCCCGTACATATTCACTAATTGGGGAACTTGGTCGCCATGCTTGTCAAACCAAGGTTTTAAACTCTGAAGTTCTAAAGCTTCACCACCAAAAATCACTAATCGCAAACTCAGCTTTTTATCAACTCCCAAAGCTTCCTCTGCTTGTATCAGTTGAGTAAAAGCTGAAGGTGTTTGGTTGAGTACTGTAACTTGCTGCGTTACCAACAATTTATAGAAATCTGAGGGTGAACGACCGATCAAATACGGTACTACTACTAACTTTCCACCGTATAGCAAAGCACCCCACATTTCCCAAACTGAAAAATCAAAGGCAATCGAATGAAAAAGAGTCCAGACATCCTGTTGATCATAGTGATACCAAGATTCTGTGGCTGTGAACAGGCGGACTACATTACTGTGATTTACTAATACACCCTTGGGTTTACCCGTTGAGCCTGAGGTGTAGATAATATAAGCGAGGTTGTCAGTTGTACAATCACCGATCGAGTTTTCTTGGCTTTCATTGGCGATTGTTTCCCAAGCTGTGTCTAGGCAAATAATCCTGGTTTGATGTGGCGATAAAGTCTCCGTCAAATGCTGCTGAGTCAACAACACAGACACTTGAGAATCTTGCAAGATAAAGGCTAATCGCTCTTGTGGATAGCTGGGATCTAGCGGTACATAAGCACCACCCGCTTTCAGGATAGCCAATATGCCAATTACCGTATCAAGGGAACGCTCGACAAAAATTCCTACTAGTACTTCTTTACCTACACCTAGCTTTTGTAGGTAATGTGCTAGTTGATTTGCTCTAGCGTTGAGTTCTTGGTAGGTTAACTGCTCATTTTCATACACTACTGCAACAGCATCGTGAGAACGTTCGACTTGTGCGGCAAATAATTCATGCAAGCATAAATTCAGAGAATAATCGGTCTGGGTGTCGTTCTCAAGCTGCAACTGTTGCTTTTGTGCTTGTGTTAGTAAAGGTAACTCTGAAAGTTTTTGTTCGGGATTAGCAACAACGTTTTGTAATAGAGTTTGGAAATGCCCAACCATCCGAGTAATGGTTGTGCCATCAAATAAATCGCTGTTGTACTCAAGGTAGCCCTCTAAACCTTCAGGGCGATCGCCCAGTGAAAGCGTTATATCCATATTTGACGTTCCTGTATCTACAACTAAGGAACGTAAACTCCAGCCAGACTCTAATACTAATGCTGGTGGTTCTAGGATAAACAATACTTGAAATAAAGGATGATGACTGAGGTGGCGTTCTGGTCGCAGGACTTCAACTAACTTTTGAAATGGTACGTCTTGATTGGCATAAGCGCCTAAAGTAGTTTCTCGTACCCGTAAGAGTAGTTCTGAGAAACTGGGATTACCGGAAAGGTCTGTTCGCAAGACGAGGTTATTAATTACAATCCCAATTAATTCAGCTATTTCAGGGCGATTGCTTCCAGAAAGTAGCGTACCTACAGCAATATCATCTTGTTGGGCATACCTCGCTAGTAGTGTTTTAAACCCGGCTAGCAAGGTCATAAACAAAGTGACTCCCTTACGACTACTCAGTTTCTTCAGTTCCTCAGTCAATTGTTTGGGTAACTTGACTAAATGTCTTGCACCTCGGAAGGTTTCCATTACTGGACGCGGACGATCGGTCGGTAATTCCAACATGGAAAGATTGGCAAGCTGGTTTCTCCAGTAATTCAGTTGGGGCGTGAGAATTTCTGTTTGCAACCATTGCCGTTGCCAATATGCAAAGTCTGCATACTGAATCGATAATTCTGGTAATGGAGAAGGTTTGTCTTCAAAAAAGGCTTCGTAAAGTACTGCTAATTCTGGCAAAAAGACGTTGTACAGAGAATAACCATCAAAGATGATATGGTGCATTGTCATGTACAAACGATAATCAGTCTCGCTAAATTTGAATAAAATCGCTCGAATTAGAGGTAATTGCGTTAAGTTAAAGGGTGTTTGTGATTGTTCGGTGGTAAACCGTAACGCTTCTGCTTCTCGTTCGGCGGTGGGAAGTGCTTGCAAATCTACAACAGGTAAGGGGATGTAAAGGTTGGGATGAATAACTTGAATCGCTTGCCCATCAAGCATTTCAAAGGTAGTGCGCCAAATTTCATGCCGTCGGATAATTTCGTTAAAACTTCGTTCTAAGGCTGTTATATTCTGCAAATTAGGCAGACGTAGCTCGGTAGACTCATGAGATAAAGAAGTACCTGGAATTAATTGTTCAAAGAACCAGAAGCGCTGTTGAGCAAACGAAAGCGGTATGTTTTGATGCCGAGGAGCAGGAACAATCCCAGGCACTTGCAAACTAGAATTTTTCTGAGTGCTTTCGATTTGTTGGGCAAGTTGGGCGATGGTGGGCGAGTCGAACAGCGATCGCATCGGCAAATCTACCTGGTAATTGTCGCGGATACGAGAAACTACCTGAATCGCAAGTAAAGATTGTCCGCCCAATTCTAAGAAGTTGTCTTGAACGCCAACTTGTTCTATTCCCAGCACTTCTGCCCAAATTTGTGTAAGTTCTGTTTCTAAGGGCGTGCGTGATAGCACAAAGTTTTCTGCCAATTCCGGTCTAGTTGCGTCGGGTGCTGGTAGTGCTTTGCAATCGACTTTGCCGTTGGGCGTAATTGGCAAGCTATCCAACAACAGAAAGCGATCGGGCATCATATAGTCAGGTAACTTTTCTTGCAAGAAACTCCGCAGTTGGGGAATCAGCTTGCGAGCCAGTTTACTTTTCAGGGGATTGTTGGCGTAAGCATTCCACAGATGGGCATGGGGCATTGGGCATTGGGCATTGGGGAGGCAGTGTGTTGTGGGGGTTTCCACGGCAGTCGGCTCAAGTCGGGAAACCCTTTCGGCAGTTCCTCCTGGGGGAAACCCCCAAGACCGGACTGCCTCACCACACGGCTGCCTGCCCGTGGTAGTAACTGCCGTCATTGAGCATTGGGGAGGCAGTGCGTTGGACGGGTTCCCCGGCTTGAAGCAACTGCCGTCATTGGTCACTCCTTCCTCATGCTCAAAAATTTTATCCTTGAGGGGTGGGGTATCTCGGCGCTGCAACACCACATCGTAAAAGCCTGCAACAAGAGACCAAATGATATCGATGTTGTATGGTAGGTCTTCGCTCAATGCCCACAGATCTTCTGGATCTACTCCCCATCCTTCCAGGGTTGGCAATATCTGGGCAAGAAACTCTTCAACTGTCTCAACACCATCCCCACTCGCCAACCATTCTAAAGTCTTGACTTCTGTGGCTAAACGTGCATCTGGAACACCTCGCAATCCCAAAATCTCCGTTTGAGTTTCGCTGAGGTATCGGCGGAGAGCTGGTAACGTCAGTTGTTGCTGTTGCCAGTCTAACCAAGTGATATCAGCTGAGGAACTAACTTCGCTACCGATGTGGAGGGTGACATCATAGCGGAAGCGAGTTAATTCATTGTGATGAACACCGCGTTTAAGTTGAATTTGCACCCGGCTAATTTCGGGAAAATGCTGTTGCAAGGCGAGAAAAAAGCCAGGATCGATGACGAGTTCTTCTTCTTGGGCAAAACGCGATCGCACTTGTTCTTGTAATTGCGTTCGTGTTAGCGAATCGGGAGCTTGATACAGCTGCACGGAAGCGTGGTATGCCTCCAACAACGGTAAACTGCGAACATCCCCGATAAAAATGCGACCGCCTGGTTTCACTGCCTTGACTGCCCCTGACATCACTTGCACCATATAGTCGATGCTGGGGAAGTTTTGGCTAACCGAGTTTAAAATTACCGTGTCAAAGCTGGCTGGTTCAATACCTGCAAAGTTATCTGCCGTGCGGTGTCCTAACTTGATTTGCGGTAACTTTAGGTGCTGCAATTGTTGTTGGAGATAGCCCAGTACTTGTTGAGAAAAATCAGTTCCCCAATAAAGGCTGCACTGTGGTGCAATGCGGAACATCAACATCCCCGTTCCGCAACCGAGTTCTAAAACTTGGTTTGGTTGCAAAGATTGAATTCGCGCCACAGTTTGCTCAACCCATTCGCGCATTTGTGCTTCTGGGATCGGTAAACCCGTGTAACTGCTATTCCATCCAGCAAAATTGAATGCGCGATCGCCAGTGGTTTGTTTGTAAGTTTCATCAGAAACGCTTTGCCATTGGGAGATAAACTCAGCCTCTAAATCGGCAACTTGTTCCGGTTCACCTTCGTACTCAGGATTTTGCACGACATAAGCAATTAAGCGATTCTGCCCCGGTACGTCTTCGCGTGCGATCGCGACTGCTTGCTGCACACCTGGATGTCGCCCAATTACCGCTTCAATTTCACCTAGTTCAATTCTGTAACCCCGAACTTTAACTTGCTCGTCAATGCGTCCCAAAAACTCCAGGCTACCATCAGGAAGGTAACGAGCTAAATCCCCAGTTTTGTAAAGTCTAGTGACAGGCTCCTCCGCCCCTCTGCCCCCCTGCTCCTCTGCTCCCCAACCCCCTGCCTTCTTCAAAATAAACTTCTCTGCCGTCAATTCCGGTCGGTTGAGATAGCCTTTTGCTAAACCCAACCCGCCAATATATAACTCGCCAACTACACCAACAGGCACAGGTTCTAACTGTTCGTCTAATAAATAAACTTGCTTGTTAGCAATCGGATAGCCAATAGACGGTTTTTTAACACTAGGAGTGCATTCGGCAATTGTTGTGCAAACCGTAGCTTCTGTTGGGCCGTAAGCGTTGAAGAAGCGACGGCCAGGTGCCCAACGGTTAATCAGTTCTGGGGGACAGGCTTCGCCTGCAACAATGAGCGATCGCAAATCGGGTAATTCTTGTATGGGTAGAACAGCTAAGGCGGATGGAGGTAAGGTAACTGTCGTAATTCGCTGTTCGCGTAACAACTTGAGCAAACCCGTTCCTGGCATTAAAGAGTCCCGTGTTGCTAAAACTAACGTTGCGCCTGCTAGCAATGCCATGAAAATTTCTGAAACAGACGCATCAAAGCTAAAGGAAGCAAATTGCAGAACCCGGCTATCTGGTTGGACATCGAAGATGCGGATCTGTTCTCTGGCTAAATTGCCAACTCCGGCGTGTGGAACTAAAACACCTTTTGGTTTACCTGTAGATCCAGATGTGTAAATCACATAAGCGAGATTGTTTGAAGTGACTTCGCAAATAAGATTTTGTTGGCTGTGTTCGGCAATTCCAGTCCAATCTGTATCTAAGCAAATTATTTGTGCTGTGTTGCTAGGGAGAGATTCCAGGAAACGTTGCTGAGTTATTAAAACAGAAATTTGAGAGTCTTCCAGCATGAACGCCAAACGCTCTTTAGGATAGTTAGAGTCAAGAGGAAGGTAAGCACCACCTGCTTTGAGGATGGCTAACACCCCGACAATCATCTCAAGGGAACGCTCTACACAAATACCCACCAATACTTCTGGCCCTACGCCTAGAGTTTTTAAGTAATGCGCTAATTGATTGGCACGGACATTTAACTCTTTGTAGGTAAGAAAGCTGTTAGCGCTGTGAGAAACTTGAAGGTGACTTTCTATTCCCTCAAATACTACCGCTATAGAATCAGGTGATTGCTCAACCTGAACTTCAAACAGCTGGTGGATAGATGCATCTTGAAAGTAACTGAACATTGGATTTTGACTTTCTCTGAAAATTGAATAAGCGATGTTGAAGTTCCCAGAAAATTATTAAGCTGCTTACTTTGTCCGAAAAAGTTGCTCGTTCAGGCTAATTTTTCAGCTAAATAATCATTCAAATTGCAAAAGATGAACGATAAAGGATGCAAGGAAGGGGGACAATGAGGACACTAAGCTTGTAGAAGTCTAGACGAAAAAATTAAGTTTTTCCGCAATTTTAGCCCCATCCTTTTATTTATGGGTTAATTTCATACCAGCCTGCGGCAAGCCGCTATGCGTCTACATACTTGATAATTCAGCCTTCATTTGAAGTCCATTTAGTCTACAAAATTAAATAATTTAGACTAAGAGTGAACAGAAAATATGCACAACACAAATAAGTAAATCGGTAGAAATTAATCAAGCTATGTACTTTATATAAATAGGCTTGAAATCCTTACCAATGACAAAGCGCAAAGTCGAGCCAGTCGTGTGGTGTTAGCGTAGCGGTGAGCCAGTCCGGTGGACGGGTTCCCCGGCATAAAGGAACTGGAGAACCCGTAAGGGCTTCCCCCATGAGCGACTGCCGAAAGGGTCTCCCGACTTGAACAAACTGGCGTTGACCGGAGGTTTCCTACGCTCAGAACTTTGTAAGAATAACCGTCATCACCAGTATTTTCATTGCGCCGATCTACTTATGTTAGAAATATGAATAATTATCTAACCTTGTATATATTATTCCCATGAACTTGAGAAAGCTAACAGGAATATCATCTAAGTTAGGTAACTTTTTTCTACTTTAAAATTAGCTAAAATCCTAGCAAAACATTCTGGAAATCAAGGATTTTGAATTTTTCCACATAATTAATAAGATTAAAAATAAGTAGAATTTCCGGTGTTATTATGATTAATAACTTGTACCTACTATGTAACATTACGGACACGCAAAAAAAGCTCATTAAATTTTTCAGTAAAAGTAAAAATTTGAAACTAAAATCGGGATTTAATATCAATAAAATATTGTCTTTAGCAAACTGGGCATGGAATATGTAATGCTGGTTTGATGCGATCGCCTAACATTAAGTTCTTACTAGTAATATTACTTATGAATTGATTATAAAGAATAACATTGATGATTGCTCAGGTATAGGCTAAGCTCATGATGTCTATCTTGGTAAAGAACCCTGTAATTGCCGTAGATGCAAGTTGGGCAAAGCAAATGAGTAATGAATTAGAAACACGAGTAAATGCAAGCTTCGCAAGTTCAAAAGACAGAGAAAAAGAAAATTCCTTCATATTTCCAGAAAAGGAATATCTTCATTATGAAGGTAGGCATTACGATTTGATTTACGAAAACTATTGTCCAGTTCCTAATGTCACGACTTTAGATATTCCTTTCTGGTTGGACATGGCTAGTCAATACGGCGATCCAATTTTAGAGTTAAGCTGCGGAACAGGTAGAATAGCTATACCATTAGCTAACAAAGGATTCCAAGTAACTGGAATTGATATTGGTGACTCAATGCTAGAACTAGCTAGAAAGAAGTCTGCTCAAGTTGAATGGATAAAAGCTGATATCCAAAACTTCGATCTAGCTCAGAAGTTTAACCTGATTATTTTTCCCATCAATTGTATTTGGCATCTTTTAGATATAGAAGCGGTTGAGGCTTGTTTTGCTTGTGTAAAGAAACATTTAAAACCAGGAGGAAAGTTTGTTATTGATATGCTTAATCCTGCTACAAAAGCCAGCTTAGATATGTTGTTCGATCCTAAAAAAAATCTCTATTCAATTTACCCTAATCCAGATGGAGAAGGTACAGTAGTAGTTACTGCATCTAATGAATTGAATCTAACCCAGCAAATTTATAAGACGAAGTTATTTTTTAAGTTGGTTGGAGAAGAACAAGAACGGATTGAAGAAATAACTTATCGATTATACTTTCCCCAAGAACTAGAAGCTTTGCTAAGATACAATGGATTCAAAATAGAAAAGAAATTTGGAGCTTACGATCGCTCTGTTTTTAGTGATGCTTCGTTCTATCAAATAACTGTCTGCTCGGTGAAAGAGTAGATGCAAGTATCTAAAGCACTTGAGTGTGGTAATCTAGCTTCAGCGGGAACCTACCATGAGACAGCTAGTATTAAATTATGAAAGAGAATCAATGGCATTATTGGTTCGGGATCTATGGAAATTTTATGGAAATATTCCAGTCGTTCAAAGCGTCAATTTCACACTGAATCCTAGAGAGATTCTCGGTCTTTTAGGACCAAATGGAGCCGGAAAAACGACAACGCTAGGGATGCTTTATGGAGCAGTAATTCCTAGTCGAGGAGCGGTGCAATTGGGAAATTGGCAAGTACAGCATCAAGGCCGCCAAGCTCGTACTTTTATGGGAATAGTTACTCAAGAAGATAACTTAGATCCAGAGTTTACTGTTTTTCAAAACTTAATTCACTTTGCCCATCACTATCGCTTAGTTGGGAAAACAGCAAGACATCGAGTTGGAGAATTATTAGAGCAATTAGGACTGCAAGATTATGCCAAGTATCGCATCGATCAACTCTCTGGTGGACTCAAGCGACGAGTTGTTTTGGCGCGTGCTTTGATTAACCATCCGCAAGTAGTTTTTTTGGATGAACCAACGACAGGTTTAGATCCAGATGCGCGACAAGATTTTTGGAAATTAGTTAGTCAACTTAAACAAAATGGTAGTGCTGTGCTGCTCACAACTCATTATATGGATGAAGCACAGCGATTATGCGATCGCCTACTTTTACTTCAGCAAGGACAAGTGATTGATCGAGGTAGTCCGATAGAATTAATTGAGCGTATTGTTGGGCAAGAAATAGTTGAAATTGAAGGTATAGCAGAATCTATTTTGCAACAGCTAGCGATATCAACAGGAGTTTGGTATCGTCCATTTGGTAGCAGTTATCTCGTAACTTTACCTGCAAACAATCCCAATCTTTTATGGGAACAACTTGTTGCTACTCAACCAACCAGCCTGACTCGCAGACGGGCTAATTTAGAAGATGTGTTCCTACGACTTACTGGTACATCATTAGGATGAAGTTAAATTCAAGTATTACCGTTTGGGGTATCTACTCTGTCTGGCGTCGGAATGCGAAGGTTTACCAACATACGTGGCTAGTTAACTTACTACCGCCAATCTTAGAACCCTTAATTTATTTGGTGGCTTTTGGTTATGGCTTAACTCCCTTAGTGGGAGAGATAACTTATAGCGGACGAAGCATTAGTTATTTAGAGTTTATTGCTCCGGGAGCAATTGCGATCGCAGTCCTCAATCAATCCTTTTTTGAAGGAGCCTACGGTAGTTTTATCCGTTTGAAATATCAACGAACTTGGCAAGCATTGTTGACAGCACCACTAACATTTGCCGAAGTGTTTTTAGGCGAATGGCTGTGGTCAGCAACTCGCGGTTTGATAGCGGGTCTATTCACTGCAATCGTAGTAGTTTTATGGGGGTTATATTCGGGGTGGAATATGCTTTTATCTTTACCCCTAATTTGTCTAGGCTGTCTTCTATTTGCCGCAATGGGACTGCTAACCGCAGGAATTGTCCGCACAGTAGATCAATTAAACGTACCGATTTTTTTATTAATCGTCCCCATGTTTACAATCTGCGGCACTTATTTTCCTCGCGAAACACTTCCTCCCATACTCCAAAAAGTAGCGAGTGCGTTACCCTTAGCAGCCTTTGTCGATCTATTACGCTGGCCGTTCAGTGTACCACAGTGGTGGTTAGCAGCCCTGATTTGGTTGTTGCTATTAATGGGCGTCTCCATCTGGCTGGCGTGGAGACAAATTTACCCTCAATTATTCCGGTGAAAAAAGGAATGGGGCATAGGGCATGGAGCATTGAGCATTGGTTATTAATTATTCTCCTTGTCTATGTTTCATCGAAAATCTGAGTAGAAACCCCGTCTTTATAGGACGGCTTTACATGAAATGTGGTGGAATGTGAAACTCTGACTGTTAAAACTTAACTTTTCTCTGGAAAGGCTATAGGTAAAGCCTCTATAGGATTTTCGGGGTAATCATTCATCTCAGTTACAGTCACTTAAAGTAGCAAGTTCTTCCTCTACCTGATCGACTGACTCGTCAGTCATGCCAAGTTCTTTCTTAGCAAAAACTCGGCGGGCTTTACGGTCAAGTATCTGGATAATACTGGTTCTATCTTGCTTAATCGCTTCAATATCTTCTTTCTGAAGCAATATCATGTAATATCTGGAAACCTCCATCATGCGGTAGGCATACTGGAAAGCATCTCTTGTAAATTCTCCAGTAGTCACAACCATTACCACATCAGCACCAGTCACAAAGGTCATCCCTACTTCTTTCGCCAAAACATCAACATCAACACGCTTTGTATTTTTGCACTGAATTTGCCAACGGTGGTAAACAAACCTATCAGAAGCGGCAAGAACATCCACTTCGCCTTGACCTGTTTCATAATCACGCTTGCGCCACTTGGTGAAACGTAAGCTGGTTAGTCTAATCATCCAAATAGCTAATAACTCTAAAGCCTTGCCCTTGACATGCCTATCCTCACTGTCAAGATCATTGATAACATCTTCAAAAGCTTTATTAAGTTCGGTCTGAGAAATTTCAGTTAAATCGGCAATACTTGAAAGAAGGCGGGAAACAAGCTCCGCTCTGGCTTTATCGGTCAATTTAACAGAGTTTGGTTTAGCTCCTCGCCCTCCAGTTGTTTTTTCGGTTTCAATTAAATCAAGAGCAACTAAAGGTTCAATAACATCTTTAACAAAAGACTTACTCGGCAATCGAATCTTATAGGCACTGGTCGCATAATCTTTAACCTTGTTCCACGGTGTCAATACCTCAATATCAAGGTGAATCATAGCCAGCAGAAAATACTTCTGCTGCGGTGTTAGGGTGTAAAGCTCATCAACATAGTCTTTATCAAGCCCAAGCAAGTCAGAAACTGTATCCCAGTTAATCTCATACTCGCGCTCAAAAACTCCTGCAAGCTCAAGCCATTTCCGCATGGTACTGACATAAATTGCATTAGGAGAAAGGGAATATCCCATCTCTTGCAGTTCATAGCCAATCACTTCTAGCTGTGGTTTATCTCCTCTGGCGTTAATTGCCTCAACAGCCTTCAATAGTGACATACCAGTAAGATTAGTCAGGATATGGCGGGCAAATATACTAGCAACAGCTTGAGGATCATTCTTTGCCTGAAGAATTTCATTCGCAATGTCAGTAACCTGATAAGCCCAATCATCATCGCCTATTTTTTCAACAAGTTGATATGCCCGTAAGGATAAGAAACAATTCATAGACAACTTACCTATGTTTTCCAATGCTTTTGCAGGATCGGTGCTTTGCTTGGAATGACCAGCAAAATATCGATCAGCAATCTGTTTCTGTAGTTCTCGCCGATCGGGAGCGCAATCTATACACAGCTGCACAATTTCAGGTAAAGAAAACTTTTCAGATTCAAACTGGTGTCCATAGGTGAATTTAAGTTGGCGTTGTTCCATAGAGTCTATATCTTCTAGGAAAGGGAGGCTTAATTGTTGGTGCTGATTTGGGCGATTGCTCAATAACCTGTTGTCTGGCATAGATTGCAAAACTTCAAGCACTTTGTCCTTATTATTTTTCTCAAAGGCAAGAGGCTCAACCACCAGCGGCGCATTTGATTCAAACCTATATTTGGATGCACTGATGTAAGACTCATCAAGCTCAAAAGCTAACCAGCGCCGCTGAAGTGTTTCTGCAACGCGACCAGTCATGTTAGAACCAGCAAAAGGGTCTAACACCAAATCATTTTTATCTGTACAAAGGTTAATAGCAAATTCTGGTAGAGCTTGAGGAAATCTGGCTGGATGAGGCTTGATGCCCTCTTCCTTGCATTTTCTCTGATAATAATCATTAGATGCGGTATTAGAAGCTGAAATGACATTAACAGGTTGCGCCAGATCATTCAGCAATAGCCAATCAAAGCCAGCAAGAACAGGGGAACCTATACTACCATTACTATTTTCAATCTGACCGTTAATAATATTTGGTGGAATTGCTCCGCCTCTATCATTGCCAAATTTCGTAGAAATATCATGTCCAGACGGGCGTAACTTAGCATCATAGCCATTTTTCAGTAGATTTTTCATCGCATCACTGTATGGACGAAGAACCCTTTTATTATTGGCTTTGGGATGAGGCTGTTTAGATAACCACCAGACGGTATTTACAGCATCCTTTACCCGCTCCCGTCGCACTGTCACCCACTCCGCTGGTGTAGGTAACTTAGCTGGGTTATACCAGTACAACTCCTGTGCCAGAAAGAAACCTAACCCACCTTTATCGGTCGGCTTGCACAACTCTATAACTAACTCGAAATGATACAAGGAGCGGATAGGATAACCTTTCAGCCAGCTTCCACCAATATCAATCACCAGAGAACCTGATGGCTTTAGGATGCGCTGAAATTCTTTGGCAAAACCAAGGAACCACTCAACATATTCATGCTGATCTTTATTTCCATACTCCTTTTTGCGAACCAGCGCAAAAGGCGGTGAAGTACAGATAAGATCGATGCTCTCGTCAGGTAATTCCTTCATCAACTCAAGGCTATTTCCCAAATAGGCTGCCCCGAACTCCGTTTTATAGTAAGGTTCCTGTTTTATCGCTATCACTGAATCTTCCATTAGATCAGTATGAATATCAGGCAAGGGGCTTTTCTTTGTACGGCTCTGAGTCATTTTTATAAACAATCAAGCGATCGGGTTGCGTTTGTATTTAATAAAGAGGTCGTTCATGGCTTCAGTGAGTAAAGCCTGTACAGTCGTACCATGATCGAGGGCAATCTGTTTTAGCTGTTTAGAAACCGCTGGGTCAAAATGCCCCGCGATCGCCTTTTTCCCCTGGCGGCTTGGTGGCACTGATGATGCTGTAGATGCTTCGTTAGTTACTCGCATCTGCCCTGATACTGGCTCTTGCTGTGATTCATATTGAGGCTTGCCGCTTGTTTTGTGCAAAGCAGAGGTAAGGCTGGGACGCTTGCCCATTTATACATCTCCATAATTACATGTAAACTTAATCACATTATAACATGTAATAATGTAAGCATATATTAATGTTTACATGTAGACTTGTACAACTTAGTTATTTGTTTCGGTAGTGTCTACGTTCTTCGCTGTGGACAAAACATATTATATTTATTTACGTTGAGCTACTTACTTATGCTGCTGGATAGGAATCTCAATGATAAATTCAGATCCTTTCCCTAGCGCAGAGTTGCATTTCAGTTGACCTCGGTGCTTTTCAACAATAGTTTGATAGCAAATCGATAATCCTAAACCTGTACCAGAACCAATTGGTTTGGTTGTAAAGAAAGGATCGAAAACTCGCTTTCGCACTTCTTCTGTCATTCCAGGGCCATTGTCTGTGATGCGGATTGCGACGTGGTGAACATCTAGCCGTTCTGTACAAATATGAATGGTTGGCGAATTAGCGATCGCATCAGAAGTCTTCCCATTTTTTTCCCCTAAAGAACAGAGAACATGACTATCGGCATACTGCTGTTCGATGGCATCAATCGCGTTTGTCAAAATATTGATAAAGACTTGATTCAGCTGCCCAGGATAACACTCCACCTCTGGAAGTTGAATGTACTCTTTATAAACTTCAATTCTTGGTCGTTCTGCCTTCTCTTTTAAGCGATGTTGCAAAATTAGTAATGTACTGTCAATGCCTTCATGAATATCAACATCTTTCATTTCCGCTTCATCCAGGCGAGAAAAGTTACGCAACGACAGCACAATCTCGCGGATGCGATTGGCTCCCATTTTCATTGATTCTAAGGTTTTTGGCAGATCTTCTTTCAAGAATTCTAAATCAATAGCTTCTTGTCTATCTATGATTTCCGATACAGGATTTGGATAATATTCTTCGTAGTCCTGCACTAGCTCTAGCAAATCTTGAAGATATCTACTTGTATGAACAAGATTGCCATTGATAAAGTTAATTGGGTTGTTAATTTCGTGCGCTACACCAGCAACTAGTTGTCCTAAACTGGACATTTTTTCGGTTTGAATCAGTTGAGTTTGAGTTTGCTGCAATTGTTGCAAAGCTAGTTGTAAATGCTGATTTTTATCTTTAAGTTCCAGCGTTCTTAACTCAACTTTGTGTTCTAAATTTTTGCTGTAATCTTCTAAACTGTCTTTTGCTTCTTTAAGTTTACCGTTAGCTGATTCTAGATTGGCATACAGTAAAGCATTTTTTAAAGAGATGGCTATTTGAGAAGAAAGCAGTCCTAACACTTCGAGTCTTTGGGAAGTAAAGGCATCAGTAGTGAGATTATTTTCTAAGTAAAGAATGCCAATTAATTGACATTGATTAATTAGAGGAATGCACAAAATAGACTTTGGTTTATTTTTAGCAATATAAGGGTCTTTGGTAAATTTTCCTTCTTTAACGGCATGATTTAAGACAATATTTTCCTTTGTTCGCGCCACATAATTAATTAAAGAAAGTGGCAAATAAGCATCTTTAGTTTCTACAGGAATAGACGAACATAAAGTGAATTCATCTTGCGCAACCGAACCCTTAGCCTCAATTAATAACTGTCCTGCTTTTTCTAAAAGCAAGTAACTCGTTTGAGCGCCTGCATTTTCCATGACAATTTTTAGCAACTTTTCTAGCAAACGACTCAGAACAATTTCACCCGTTAAAGCTTGCGATGCTTTAATAAAGGTGGTGAAATCCAAGATACTGGATGCAATCCCACTAGTCGAGGTTGTCGTCTGAGTTAATTCCCTATCTACAGTTTCTCGTTTATGAATTTGGGAGAAAATTACTGGATAGCTTAATTCTAAATCTTTAACTTTTGCTGTCGCTCCCCAGCGAATATAGGTGTAGTAAGCCTCTATTAAATAAGTTTGAGCTACTTTCTCTCGTCCCAGCGAAAAGTAAAACTCTGCTGCTAGTTCGTTGGCTAAGGCTTCATCTTGAATGAATCCTTGCTCTTTGGCATTAGCGATCGCCTTGTCGTAAAGCTCCATTGCGGCCAAAATTTGTCCCAAGACTCGGGCTTTTTCTGCCTCTACCAGTTCGTACTTATGCTGGAAGTTGCAAGGAGCGCGATCGGCTAATTGCTGCATTTTTTGCTGATGTTCTTCAACCAGAGCTAGATACTGTTGTTGTTCGCTAGTTTTCGCTTGAGAATACAAACCGAGAAGCGCCAAGGAATAGAAGAAGTTATAGTTACCAACATATATCACCCACCCCATAACAGGCGTAATGTAGTCTGCGGCTAATTTCGCATTGGTAACTGCTTGGGCATAGTCTTTAAATAGATACAGTAAAGTGACTTTGGCATTGTATGTAAGAAACAGCAAAATTGGATTGTTTGCTGCTAAGAAATCAGGTAAGCTTTGAGATTCATCAAAACTTTCACCAATTAGTTGATATTTATTATCGGCTTTTCCTAACAAATTTAAAGTAAGTTGTCGCCAGATTCTCACGCAGTTGATTGAATATTCTTGCTTCAGTGTTAGCAGTAGCTCGAAGTATTGTTTTTGCTGCTGCTGCACCTTTCCTAGTTGCTCTCCTGCGAAGAATAAATTAGAGCAGTAGTTAATTGTACAATAGCTAGAAAACTCGATATCGCCTGTTTCTAGTCCGCTATGCGCTCCTTCAATAAATGGTTTGAGAGTTGTTTTAATATGCTCTTTCCAAGGCCGGATAAATAAATTGAAGAGGTTATATACCTTGCTTTTGAGTTCTTTGGCATTAAATTTATCTAACAGCTTTAATGCTAATTTACCTGAAAGATATCCGGTTTCCGTGTCTCCTTTTACCGTACACAAAAGCATTCCATACAAAACATAAGCAAAAGCTGCTAGCCCAGAATAACCATGTTCAAGACAGAAATTAATCTGAGTCAATATAATAAGTGGCAAAATTTCAGGTTTAGCAAAAGTAGAACTGGCCGAAACATTGATCAGCAGTCGCAAAATTGCTAGTTTGTGAGGATCGCTCATTATCGGAAGGTTGTTTAAATCCTCAATTCCCGGAATTTCAACTACCCAATGCACATTATTAGAGTCAGATTCTAAGGAAACTCCTAGCATTTCTAATACAGAAAGACCAGTTTCTAGCGCAGCGCCCATTTGGCTTTGAGCAAAATAATACTGGATTTGAATTTCGTATACCTTTACTTTGTCAAGTAAGGTAGTAGCGTGTTGCAACACAACTTCAGTTAAGGCGGCTGACTGCTGAAAGTTTGTGTTTAAGTACTCTGCTTCTGCTGTTTCTACGTAGAGATTGAGCGTCAGGTCGTAGTGAGTTTGCCAACTATCAGGCGCTAGCAGTCCTAATCCCACCGTTAAATATCTCACTGCTGGTTCGTAAGCTGTTGCGGCTTTGGCTTTGCGTCCTGCAATTAAATTAAGGCGAGCTAGATCGTCTTTTTGTGTGCGTTCGCTAATCAGTTCTACCCCAATATTAAGTTGGTTAACTATATCGAAGATATTTTCTTCAATTTTTTCAGGAGAGGTATTTTTTAGTAGCAGTTGACCAACTTTCAGGTGAGTTTCTTGTTTCTGCTCCTCAGGAATCAGAGAATAAGCCGCTTGCTGCACTCGGTCGTGTAAAAATTTATAGGAAATGATTAGTGCTTCACAGCTTGTATTTAGCTGTTCCAACCCATCAATGATTTGTAATTCATCATCAGTAGCTAAAGGAATTTTATAAGCATTGCTGAGGGGTAAAATTAAACCTGATTGCAGCGCGCTCCAAAGTTCTGTAGCTGTTGTTGACTGAGATTTCTCGCGGACAATTGCGAGAACGTCTAAATTAAAAGAGTTGCCAATACAAGCGGCTAATTTGAGAACTTCCTGGGTTGCGGGCGGCAGTTTTTGAATATTTCTGGCAACGAGTTCGACAACATTATAATCAGTAATGCCAATGCTTTGAATTTTCGCAATGTCCCACTGCCAAGTATCAGATTTAAAGTCAAAAGTTAATAGCTTTTCTTGGTGGAGAGTTTGGAGTAACTGAGTTAGGAAGAAGGGATTTCCTTGAGTTTTATTGAACAGTAATTCGGCAAGAGGTTGGGATTTTTCGCTTTCTTTGAGGGTATCGGCTACTATTTGACAGACGTGGTCAACTGCTAAAGCTTGGAGAGCGATCGCATTGACTGTTGCACCAGTTTTTTGAATTTCCTCCAAGGTCAACATTAAAGGATGGGTAGCGCTGACTTCGTTATCTCGATAAGCTCCAATCAGCAACAAATGTTTGCTATCTGGATCTGTCATCATCAGCTGGATTAATTTTAAAGACGCTGAATCTGACCACTGTAAGTCATCTAAAAACAGAACTAGCGGATGTTCACCTTGAGCGAAGACTTGAATAAACTTTTGAAATAGGCGATTGAAGCGGTTTTGAGATTCGGCTGGCCCTAATTGCGGAATGTCTGGTTGTTGACCGATAATTAGTTCAACTTCAGGGATAACTTCTACAATTGCTTGAGCATTAGCACCCAAAGCCTCTAATAGTTTTTGTTTCCAAATAGTTATATTTTCTTGACTTTCTGTGAGCAGTTGGCGAATTAAATCTTGAAAGGCATTGACAACAGAACTATAGGGAATATTTCGTTTAAACTGATCGAACTTCCCAGCAATGAAATATCCCCTTGCTTTCACAATTGGTTTGTGGACTTCATTCACTAAAGCTGACTTACCAATTCCTGAATAACCTGCTACTAACATCATTTCTGTTGCGCCAGAATTTGCTGGGTTTTCTGCAACATTTGCAACGCGAGTAAAAGCCTTGATTAGCGTTGTGACTTCGGCTTCACGACCGTAAAGTTTTTGCGGTATTTGTAGTTGACCGGAATGGTCTTTTTCACCCAAAATAAAGTTTTCTATCTTGCCTGTAACTTCCAGTTGTACGAGACAATTTTCTAAATCAGCTTGTAGACCAAGAGCGCTTTGATATCTATCTTCTGCCGTCTTTGCTAATAACTTCAGGATAATATTAGAAATAGTTACAGGAATTTCTGGCTTGAGTTCGCTAGGCGATAAAGGTTGTTTGGCAATATGACAATGAACTAACTCTAGTGGGTCATTTGTGGGAAAAGGTAACTTCCCGGTGAGGATTTCATAAAAAGTGACACCCAAAGAGTAGAAGTCAGTACGATAGTCAATGGAACGATTCATCCGCCCAGTTTGTTCTGGGGACATATAAGCAAGCGTTCCTTGGATAAATTTAGGATTGCTGAAGTTAGAATTTTCTTTTGATAAGCGCGAAGCAATGCTGAAGTCAGTAATTTTGACTTCCAAGGTTTCTGGATTGATAATGATATTTTGGCTTTTAATGTCTTTATGGATAATCTGATTTTCGTGCAGAGAAAATAGAGTCTTTGCTAGATGAATGGCGATTTTGAGAAAATCAACAATATCAATATGATTGTTATCAATAAATTGCTTGATAGATTGACCGCTAAAATCTTCTAAGACGATAACTAGACTGTTGCGATAGTTCTCTATTCTGTAAGGTTGAACGATTCCGGCTATTTTTAGTTTTTTTGAAATATCGTATTCATGCCGAAGTTGGCTGATTTCTTCTAACGTGGGACAGTCAGCACGCAGCGTTTTGAGAATAACTGATTTTTTATCTTTTCCTCTTATTGCCCGGTAAATAACGGTTCTCGAATCCTCATAAACTGTTTCTGTCACTTTGTATTCTAAAAGCGTAATCATAATTTTTCTCGGTTCACTGTCTAACTCACACCTAAAAAAAGTAAGGTGCATTTTTAACGGCAAGAAATCTGTTGAGTTGGGGATTACTTCCCCTAGTGCCAGCCTTCAGTAATTTACTCGGAATTCTACCAACCTCTGATTAACTTAATATTCCCAAGATTTTTGCTCAATTTAGAGTATTTATGAAAACTATAAATACTGATGCTAGCCGCTACTACCGACTAACAAATTATGACTCTTGTTACTTCAGGAGCCAGGTTTAATTTGGAAAAAATTCAGGGAAAATACAGAGGACTGAAATGATGGGCAAACATAATTTTAGATCCCGGACTTCTTTAAGAAGTCCGGGATCTGGGCAGTAATTTTTCCTAGCGCGCTAGGTTGAGATTCACATTTCAGAGAATCCCTTATTCCATTAATTCAAAAACTTCTCCACACACCTGACAAATATTTCCACACCCATTGGCAAAGCGGTTTCGTCAAAATCAAACCTGGGATGATGATGAGGATAAGCTAAGTCTTTTGTAGGGTTGGCAGAACCGAGAAAGAAATAGCACCCAGGAACCTCTTGCAAGAAGAAGGACATATCTTCACCGCCCATCGTTTGGCATTCTGGCACTATACCTACGGGAGTTTCTACCACTTCCACTGCGATCGATCGCACTAATTCTGCTATACCTGCATCATTAATTACTGGGGGATAAAGCGAGACATATTCCAAGTCATAACTTGCACCATGACTTTGGCACACTCCAGCAACTATCTGCTCGATACGCTGTTTAAAAAAGCCTGCAAAAGCTGGGTTAAAATACCGAACTGTTCCTTTCATATTTGCTGTATCAGCAATCACATTGTGTGCTGTGCCAGCGTGCAGCGCACCTACAGTCACTACTGCTGAATCAATCGGATTGACGTTGCGCGCCACAATGGTTTGTAAGGCGTTGACAATCTGGGCTGCAACTACAATCGAATCTACAGTTTGATGGGGTATTGCACCGTGTCCACCTTTACCCAAAATTGTGCAGTTGAATAATTCTACAGCTGCCATCAACGCCCCAGCCCGGACACCCACTGTCCCCAAGGGTAAATTGTTCCACAGATGTAAACCGATAATGGCATCGACATCAGGGTTTTTTAGTACCCCAACCTCAATCATTGGTTTTGCACCTCCCGGCCCTTCTTCTGCTGGCTGGAAGATAATTTTGACAGTGCCACCAAAATCTTCACGATGCTGTTGCAAATAGTAAGCTGTACCTAGTGCGATCGCTATATGTCCATCATGTCCACAAGCGTGCATTACTCCGTCATGCTGGGAGCAATAAGGCACTTGGTTAAGTTCTTGAATTGGCAAAGCATCCATATCTGCCCGAATTGCCAAAACCTTACCAGTACTGAGTTTGTTACCTTTGATGACGGCAACAATTCCTGTTTGAGCAATACCAGTTTGATGCTCAATTCCCCATTCTTGTAACTTCTGTGAAATAAACTCGGCTGTGAGTTTTTCTTTAAAACCCAACTCTGGTTTTTGATGTAGCCGTCGCCGCCATTCTACCAGTTGCGCTTGTAACGAACGGATCGAGAGGCGGACGTGAGATAAGTCAACAGAAGCAGGATTTGGGAAGGTGGAAACCATTGTGAAGAAAAGCCTAGGTAAACACAGCTAACTTAGGTTATTTTCTCAGTGTGACATTCTGCCACACTTCCTGCAAGCAGAGTCAACCCTACAGGGAATTCAAAATTCAAAATTTAATACATGAGATTTCTGGAATTATTCCTAAATCTAAATCTGACGCGACTTGGGCTAGTTTATCTAAATCAGTGAGGTTATCGAGATGAGGTAAGCAGCCTAAAACAGGGATATTGGTTAGCGATTGAATCAACTCTGGTGGCGTTAAGTCGGCTATTTCTGCATCGGAACGAGGTTGTACGCAGTTGAGAACAATCCCTTTAAGATGTACCAGCGCTTGTCTAGCTAATGCAACATTAGCCACTGCTTGAGCGATCGCTCCTAATCTCACTGGCACGACTAAAATTGTTGGTAAATGCCATTCTCCTGCTAAGTCGGCTACCGTCAATTCTTCAGTAATGGGTGAACCTAAGCCCCCCAAAGATTCTACTAAAAGAAAATCGTGACGCGATCGCAACTTAGATAAAGCTTGCCAAACTACAGCTAAATCGACTTGGCGGTTTTCCTTAGCGGCGGCGATGGGAGGTGCTAGCGGTGCTTGAAAATACAAGGGTGTAATTTCTTCAGCCGTTTGTTGTAGCGAAAATAGCTTTTGATACCACTCGCGATCGCCCTCTCCTGATTGAATCGGTTTCATAATTCCCCAGTTGCGCCCAGGAAAATATTTTTGCCAATAAGCTGCTAATGCTGTTGTCAAAACAGTCTTGCCAGCCTCTGTATCAGTGCCTGTAATTAGTAGTGTGTTCAACAATTTGTTTTAGCAGAGTCAATTATCAACTTATGTACTAATTCCTAATAATACTTATAACTATGTTTCTTGACAATTAGCTTATTTCGTTCATTTTACCGCGTTCTGTCCCTCATCTCCCCCGAAATTTTTCGCTCTCTATCTTATAGCACTACGATACCATTGGTAATTTGACAGATTTAGATAGTATACTTCCGTGTTATCTCGATAAACTTGTTCATCTCCTTCTAATTCAAAAATTTTACCTTCTTCAATTTTGATACAATTTTCACTTTCTAAAAAGTCTGCTTTATGCTCATAAATCCAACCAGGTTTTTCTCCTGTTGTCTCCACCTCTTCAATAACAAAAGTTTCGCAATTCAGTAAATAAACAGGAGTTTCTCCAGGTTTTCTATCTTGTAAATAACCCAAGCATCCTATGATATAAATCTCACCATGAAACTTATCTATTAAAGTTGCTGAGTGAAAATCGGTAGGAGGAAAAATTTCTCTAGGATAGGCGTAAATGGTAATTTCCCCATCTGGATATATAACAATTACATCATTGTAAATATAAAAATCTGGATCGTAATAATCTTCATGTTCTCCACCTATACAAATTACTCTATCGTCTAATAATTCTGTTCGAGATACACCAAATCTGTGAAAACACCAGACAGGTGAATCAGAGAAATTATCTATATTGCTAAATCTTTTGGTAGCTGAATAAGCAGAATCTCGTGTTTTGACCATATATTTCCAAAACTCCAAATCCATTTTTTCAGGATTAGTTTTACCAAATTTTGGATGCTTTTGTTGTTGCCATATATCTCGACTCAGAGCTTGCGGCTTGTCTATACTGATAAGATACATCATCTCACATTTGGATTCATCGGTATCAAGAGCTTGCAACTTCCCAAATCCAGACAATACACCAGATTGATATCCAACTAATTGGATATTAGTGCTTTCCTCACCAAGATAATTATTCCAATTAAAAGTAGCAATTAATTGTTTTTCTCCTTGTCGTTCAATACGAAAAAAGAGTTGATAAGGAAATTGAACTAATGAATATAAACCCGTATATTGCTCGATTGAGGCACGAAAATTTAGCCTATAGTCGCTGCGATAACTTTCTAAACTTCCTTCACAGCACAAAGGTACATCCTTATCATCGGGTGACTCATACATCAAATACCCTCGCATAGAAATCACCACTTGATTTGAATTTAGGCAGGCTATTGTGCAGCAACAATACCAGTATTTATGAGCTTGAAAGAAGTTACTTTGAATAAATTCTGAAAAATCCTGATTAAACATGGATACACCACCATTAATTACAACCTTTACTTATTTCGGTATGTAGTGATATCTCGTATCATGTCGTTTTTCACCAAGCTTACCAATTTTTGATGTGAGCGATCGCTCCATCATTAATAGTAGGAGTATTAGGTCTTTGTGTATGGTCAGAGTTTAATTCGTTTTTAATTTCCTGGGGTAGAAACAGGATCGGGAAAGTTATTTGGTTGTTCAATAGAAGTAGGGGTTGGTGTTGGGCTGAGTGTAGGACTTGGTGTTGGGCTGAGTATAAGAGTTGGTGTTGGAGTTGGCGTAAGTGTTTTTGTAATATCTGGTGTTGGGGTTGGTGTTGTGGTTAGCGTAGGACTTGGTGTAAGAGTTGGTGTAGGTGTCGCCTTAATTATTTTTTCTAATGCAACATTGAGGCTGTAATCACTCTCGGCAATTCCTGGGTCTAGATTTAATTGAATAGTATATCTACCAGTTACAGGTAATCTGCCTTCATAGGATTGAACTTGGCTAGCTAAATTATCAATTGGTTGTTTCTGAGGATCTAAAATTGTCAGTACAATGCCAGTTCCTTGCTGAAGAACTGTAGTTAACTTTTGCCCTTTTTGGCCAAACAAAGTGTACTGAACTACTTGATTTTCTTTTAGAGTACTTTCTACAGTAGCTGTATTGGATGCTCCCAAATTGAGGCGTTTACTCAACACAACAGGTGCAGTGTTGGTAGGTGTAGGTGTAGGTGTGGGTGTTAATGTAGTACCACCAGAAATCACTGGTGAAGGGAAAGTTTGCCCTGGTTTTTCTTGTGATGTATTCGATTGACTGCGAAGAGAACTCACCAACGCCCAAGAACCGACACCTGCTAAGATAACTACTACACTGCCAATTGCCCCAATAGCTAGAGGGTTATCTAAGACAGAGCTATTATTGCTGGGTGGAATAACAGGTGCAGGTCTATTAGGCGAAGGCGAAGGTGATGGTACTGGGTTTGGTTGACGACCACCACCAACAGCTATTGTCTGTATATTAGAAACAATAGGGTCAGGGACATTGGATTGATTGATAGCTTGTAATGCTTGAATGACCTCAGCCGCATTTTGATAGCGATCGCTTGGTCGATAATTCAACATCCGATTAATAACTTGGGCAAATCGTGGATTAACTCTCGCCCATTGTTGCCAATTCCAAGTTAGTTGACTGTCATTAAATAACTCTGAGGGTTCTCTACCAGTCAGTAAAACTATTGCTGTGACTGCTAATGCATACAGATCGCTATTAGGGTAAGCTTGCCCTGTTTGCATTTGTTCGCTGGGAGAATAACCTAATTTTCCCACGGTGGTGACTGGTGCTGTGCTATTTGGAGCTTGTATTCTAGTTGCTAATTCTTTAACTACCCCAAAGTCAATTAATACTGGTTTTGTATCACTATCTCGTAAAATAATATTTTCTGGTGAGATATCTCTGTGAATAATTCCGCGACTGTGAATATGCTCTAATACAGGCAATAAGGAAAGCATTAGCTGTAATACTTCTGGTTCTGTCAATGTTTGATTAACAGCTTGGCGTTCCGCTAGTATAGTCCGGTAAGTCTTCCCAGCAACATAGTCTTCTACCAAAAACAAGCGCTGATCTTGTTCAAATCTTTCCCGAAATTTCGGCACTTGTGGATGCTCAATTTGATACAAAATTGCTGCTTCTCGGTGGAAAAGTTCTTGTGTCTTCTCCCAAACAGAAGTTCCAATTGTGGTAGGAATTAATTCTTTGATGGCACAAAGTTCATCAAAACGCCTTTGGTCTTCCGCCAGATAGGTTCTGCCAAATCCTCCTTGTCCGAGAATCTGAACAATACGGTAACGGTTTTGTAAGACAGTGCCAACTGTAATAGGTGGTTGCATAATCGAATAATTTAAGTGTTATGGCAACTGAGAAGGAAGTCCTCCCCCAAGATTAAGTCTAAGCAGCGACAACATTTACTTGCGGCGATATTCTACCCTACCTTATGGGTACTTATGGCAACCGCACTCTGCTTTATACATTTTCACAGGTAAGGCTGACATTCTGCTTTAGTGGGTGCGAAGTCAGTTTAATTAAGACAAGCTCGAATTTATTGCTACACTCTGTTATCAGTACTTAAGTGTGATGCACCTTGAAAAAATAAGCTAAGATGGCTGCCGCGTGACTATTGCAAAGCAATCAATAATACTATTGCACGGCAGTATAAATAACTAGTCAGATCAAAATACGTCAAAAGCCTAGATTTATGCTGCTTTTTTATACAGATAAAGCATATTTTAGCCGTAGTACTACTAGCCCTATTTTAGGAACTAAACTTTACCAGAAATGAATTGTATGACAGTTGGGAAACTTAGATGTTATTTGATTATGTTGTGTAATTTGTCACAAAATAACCCAATCTACTAATTATAAATTTGCAGGTTGTATCATAAAATATTTGGCTGCTTCTTAGATGTTTATTTATCAGCGTTCGACTATATAATATCTCGGACTAATTTTGCTAAAACTGTAAAAAGTTTATTCTTAGCGATCAAAGTAGGTGCGTAAAAGCAGCAATCTCCTAAATCAACTTCGGAAAACTGGTGTTTTTCTTCCATACAGCAAAAAATCCGAACAATAGGCCTAGTTAATAAGCTTGTTGTTCAGTTAAGCTATCAGTGGTTTGTTTACTAAACCTACTCAAAAATTAGCAAATCATAATTTTCAGGAGAAATGTTTTAACTTTTACAGATATTTTTTTACACTATTCCGGTTAAATTTGCTAAATTGCTGATGTTAAGATTGCCATGAATGCACATCGAGGATCTGCTGTGCTCAGTTCTGCAACTTTGTCCAAATTGCAGCCAGCTGCAACAGGACTGAATGAAAATCATCGCCTGCGGCTGTTTTCTGGCTCTGCCAATGTACAACTGTCTCAAGAAGTCGCTCGTTACCTGGGGATGGACTTAGGTCCCATGATCCGTAAAAGGTTTGCGGACGGCGAACTCTATATTCAAATCCAAGAATCGATTCGGGGTTGTGATGTTTATCTAATCCAGCCTTCTTGTCAACCCGTCAACGACCATTTGATGGAATTGCTGATTATGATTGACGCCTGTCGTCGTGCTTCTGCACGCCAGGTAACGGCGGTAATTCCTTACTATGGTTATGCCCGCGCTGACCGGAAAACAGCAGGACGAGAATCAATCACTGCTAAGTTGGTTGCCAACCTGATCACTCAAGCAGGTGCCAACCGAGTTCTGGCAATGGATTTGCACTCAGCCCAGATTCAGGGATATTTCGACATACCTTTTGACCATGTTTATGGTTCGCCAGTTTTACTAGATTATCTGGCAAGTAAACAGCTGTCGGATTTGGTAGTTGTTTCTCCTGATGTCGGTGGTGTAGCAAGAGCCAGAGCCTTTGCGAAAAAACTGAACGATGCTCCCCTAGCGATTATTGATAAACGTCGCCAAGCTCACAACGTCGCTGAAGTGTTGAATGTAATTGGTGATGTCAGGGGCAAAACGGCTGTCTTAGTGGACGATATGATCGACACTGGAGGCACAATTGCCGCAGGAGCAAGATTGCTGCGTGAAGAAGGAGCGCGTCAGGTATATGCCTGTGCAACTCATGCAGTTTTCTCTCCGCCAGCAGTCGATCGGTTGTCTAGTGGCTTGTTTGAGGAAGTGATTGTCACTAATACAATTCCCATCCCAGAGAGCGATCGCTTTCCGCAACTGGTAGTGCTGACAGTGGCTAACCTACTCGGAGAAACCATCTGGCGGATTCACGAGGACAGTTCAGTAAGTAGTATGTTCCGCTAGCAGAAAAACGACTGTTACCTCTGTTACAGTTCTGCGTAAATAAGTATGAAGATGAAGTATCAAGGATGAAATTTTTCCAGTTTCATCCTTCAGCCTTCATTTTTGCGGAAATGCCAACGCCTCTACTTCTAAAACTACTCGTTCCAATTCTTCTGCGATCGCAGTTGAGTCGATATTTTTGAAAGTATCGACAAGCGTTCGATAATACCAAAGAGTGCCGTCTTTACCTCCCTGAAAGCGTTCCCAAAGTGATTCGCCTAACACGCGGTAATCTTTAAGAATTGATCGGGCATTGTAGAGTTTATCAGCAGCTGATACCAGCAGCACTGATGAAGATGCTGTGGGAAGATGGGCAATATATGCTGCTTTACGTTGTCGCCAAGGCGGTTTAGGTAAAGTGTCAGCATCGGTACAACCATCAACAATTGCTGTCACATTGTCTCCAAAACGGCGACGAATTTCTTCTCTAGTTGCTGCGCCACCTTGGTCTTCAACTGCATCATGTAACAGAGCTGCTATGGCTTCATCTTCACTTGCGCCGTATTCTAAAGCAATACTGGCGACGCCTAATAAATGGGCAATATACGGAACGCCAGAACCTTTGCGTACTTGTTTGGCGTGCAGTTCAGTGGCGTAGGTAAGGGCTGCGGTAAAGCGTTCGGAAAGCATTGTATTTTAAAGATTCTTCTCGATCGCACTGTAATACAATTTTGGATTTTGCGAAAAATTGAGCCAGTACGTTCCTGTCGCTATCATTTTTCAAATTGGTAGAACCTGCCTGATACCAATTCAAAATTCAAAATTCAAAATTCAAAATTAAGAAATTGAGACTCAGCAAAGGTTCCAGGGTTTGCGTCTGCATCATATTTTTGGTGAAATGGTATGAGGAAGGGGTTTTGCTCCATTTGTTGCATTGTTGTTTTCAAGTATAATCAACAACAAAAAATCAACCCGCTGTTGCCAACGAGTTGATAAATTTATTGAATTATGAGCAACATATAGAATTAATCTTTCATCACTGCATCCAACAGGACATTAGCATCGAAACGTACGGCATCAGTACAGGGTAGCCCAGTTTGTTTTGTTGTTTGGGCGATCGCTTCTTTAGCCGCAGCTTCATCTAAATGAGCCGTATTCAGTGCTACAGCAACTACACGCACAGGAGCAAAAGCACCCGCCGCACTAGCAACTGCTTCATAAAGCCGGATCACTTCTGGTAAAGGTGGAATCGGCACATGGGGATTATTGCGGTTATGAGTTTGTCCGACTCGATGCACTAATATAAGTTGAGTTGGTTGGGAACCACGGATTAAAGGCAGAGTTGCTGTTGAACCGGGATGCAATAGTGAACCTTGTCCCTCGACATGGACGATGTCGTAGTTTTTGCCATAGCGCATCAGCATTTGTTCAACAGCACCCGCCGCAAAGTCTACTCGCACGGCATCTAAAGGTATGCCATCGCCTTCTAGCATGACACCAGTTTGACCGGTGGCTAAGAACTTAGAACGCCAACCCCTCAGCCGTGATGCCCAGTGCATTTCTAGGCTAGTTGACATTTTGCCAATCGACATATCAGTTCCCACAGTCAACACCCGCCGACAAGGGAGGGTGCGCGCTAGTCCACTAGCAACGCCTAAATTAGGTGGTTCTTTGCGTACATCCCAAATTAATTGCCCTGGTTTCAGCAGTGCATTTAACTCTGGCATCGTTGCCAATGGTGTGTGTAAACCGTTCACCAATGACATCCCAGCTTCTAGGGCATCTTTGATTTCATGCCAATAATCATCTGGCACGACACCGCCTTTGGGGGCAATGCCAATTACCAAAACTTGCGGCTTGTATTCCAAAGACGCGGTTACTGAGCCGACAATTGGCACATCACGCTTGATACCTGTAATTGCTGGTAAAGATTTTCCTTCACATTCGCGATCGATAACGGCGACGATTGGGGCTTCACTGTAGCGTAAAAGTGACAACCCTGTTTTGCCTTGAGTTCCAGCAGTTCCCTCATGCAGCAAAATAGCTATTCGTTGATTAAGTGGCAGACGCACTTTGTTGTACCCCCAAACCTGGTAAATCGTTGGGCAAAACTCTTCCTTCTTGAATCGATGCACCTGTAAAAGGATCGTCGATTAAGTTGAGATGACTGTCTAAATCTAAATAATCGGCTAGAGGTGCCAGATGTGCGGCTGCTGTATTGGCTAGCGAACTATCAGAATAGCAACCAAACATAACTTGCAAACCATAGGCTCGTGCTGTATGTACCATTCGTATTGCCTCTGTTAAGCCTCCTGATTTCATGAGTTTGATATTAATGCCATCCACATAGTTTGCTAATTGGGGAATATCAGTGCTGCTAAAGCAACTTTCATCAACAAAAATAGGCAGAGGCGTATGCTGCTTTAATTCTGCTAAATTTTTTTCCTGTCCCCTTGGCAGTGGCTGTTCTACATACTTTATACCTAAATCAGCTAGCCAACTACACATTTCAATAGCATCGCTCAAACTCCAACCACCGTTGGCATCAACGAAGAATTCCAAATTTGGTGCTTCTTCTTTTACCGCTAATAACATTTTCCGATCGGCAGCTATGCCATCCGGACTACCTAGCTTCACCTTAAAAAGACGGACATCTGTAAATTGTAACCAGTCTTTCGCCCTAGCTCGCGCCCCCTCTGGAGAATTTATACCAATAGTTACGGAAGTCGGCACTATGACATTGCGATCGAGTCCCCAGAGTTGCCACAGTGGTAATCCTACACGCTTGCCTAGCCAGTCATGCATGGCCATATCTAGCGCCGCCCTCACTGAAGAAAGAACCTGCGCTTCGATCAACTCTTGCTCAACTTGCTGCCGCTGCAACGGGCTGAATGTTTCTAAAATCGGTGTAACTTGCTGCAAAGCATCTTTAATTTTATCGGTGGATTGGGAATGATTGCCGACACCGAACGGTGACGCCTCTCCCCAACCGTCAATCCCGTCATGGGAAATACTCACCCATATATTTGTTGTCTGTGCAGTTGTACCCCGACTAATTGTCAAGGGAAAGCGTTTATTGACAGTAAATATTTTGACCTGAATTTGCATAAATATTTTTATCTAAAGCTAGGGCAAATAACACAAATATCACAGTGTTATTCTAAATTTTAGTTATTTTTATACATCTGTTATACTTTGTTACATATGCTAAAATTGCCCTTCATCTAAAGATATTTCTACCAGATTAGATAGTAAGTCTAAATAAAGCTCAAAAAAATCTATTGCCCATTGCTTATTAGCTATTGTCTGCCTCAACCAGTAACTATACAAATCAGATAGAGTATTTATGAAAAACCTCCAAAAATGGAAGACATTGAAATCAAAAATGGTATTGGATCATCCTTGGTGCAAGGTGAGGCAAGATGAAATAGAATTACCTAATGGTAAATTTATCGATGATTATTTTGTTAATCTCAAACCAGAAGTAGCGTTAATTTTACCAATAACTAGCAATCAAGAAATTGTATTTGTTCGGCAATATAGACACGCTGTAGGTGAATTTTTTATAGAACTACCTGCTGGGAGTTTTGATCCAGAAAAAGAAAGTGCAGAAGTAGCAGCCGTGAGAGAATTGGTAGAAGAAACTGGCTATATTACTCAACAAGTGACAAAAATCGCCACACTATACGATAAACCCAGTAAAGATACCAATCAAATCCATTTATTTTTAGCAGAAAATGTCATAAAAGTTAAAGAACAACAGTTAGATATTACAGAAGAAATTGAAGTTATATTAATTCCTGTAGAATCAGTTTTAGCAAAAATTACTCAAGGAGAAATTGCTGTAGCAGGTAGTGTAGCAGCACTTTTCTTAGGTTTAAATTTTCTCAATGCGAGCCAGTAGTCAGATAATTGAGTAGACAAGAACGTATTTCCTATAGTTTAATCAAAGTGGCAATAGCTCAAACTTGTTTTGAGTTATTGTAGGAAAGGTTAAGCTTCTGCCAAAAGTAAAGATGTTATGTCTTTACGAATAAAAATTTTTTTGAATGCGCGATCGCACCTTAAGTTATTGTTTCGTCACTGCTTAGATTTTTCCCTCACTTGGACTTGTAGCCTTGAGCGCTTTCAACTTCGCCAAATTTTCCGAATTAAGAGAATTTACCCTTGTGATGGCTTTAGCATTGTCAATTGTGGTTAAAGCCTTAGTATTAGGAAGTTTAGTTCTCTTACCAAAACGTTGGGTTATTGAGTGAATATTTGGGTTCCAGATGTGTATCTCTTTCAGTATGCTGTAATATGAATAAATTATAGAAATTTTGCTATTAGACTCATATTATTTTCGCGATTTGATAAGAGCAAAAAAACATGGCAAAGCTCATTTTAATCACAGGTATCAGTCGAGGTCTAGGTTGCGCGATGACCGAGGGTTTTATTCGTGAGGGACATACTGTTCTCGGTTGCGCTCGTTCACAAGACGCTATCAAGGAATTAAATCAAAAGTTTACTGCACTCAACAATTTCGCCGTTGTAGATGTAACCAATGAGCAGCAAGTAGAAAATTGGGCAAAACATTTACTTTATAAATATGAACCACCAGATATACTGATTAACAATGCTGCCATTATTAATTATCCAGCGCCTTTGTGGGAAGTTTCTTCCAAAGAGTTTTCTCAGCTGATTGATATCAATATTAAAGGTGTATTTAATATAATTCGCCATTTCGTACCAGCAATGGTAGAAAAAAACCGGGGCATTATTGTTAACTTCAGTTCTGGCTGGGGACGCTCTACTTCCCCTCAAGTTGCGCCATACTGTGCTTCTAAATGGGCAATCGAAGGGCTAACAGGTTCTTTAGCTCAAGAATTACCTAATGGTATGGCGGCTATTCCTCTCAATCCGGGGATTATTCATACTGATATGTTAAAAATTAGTTTCGGAGAAGAAGCTGCTAATTACACACCTGTTTCTGATTGGGTATTGAAAGCTGTTCCTTTTATACTCAATTTGAAACCTACAGATAATGGTATTCCTCTAACTGTTCCTATATAGCTATCCTCTTTGATTTTTGAGATACGCTTAATGGTGCGTTAGCCTACGGCATAACACACCCTAAAAATACCTAGATTTTTGAACTGACTAGTAGATGTTAATTATTGTCTAGCTTGAAACAAATCAAAAACCTCAATTCCCTCTTGGATAAATGATTCAATCTGTTCAGGTTCAAGACGAATGTTTGCACGGTAATATATAAAGCCTGTATCTTCCACCTCTATAGATGGTGTTGTTTTTATGGGTGGGTAGAACCCTATTTTAGATTCGCAGAAGGTAAGTATATGATCGCTAAATACTAAGCGGATGGCATTCTCATTACTTCCTCGTAATAAATAGTTTTCGGAAAATCTGGTATAAGCTTTAAACTTTATATCCTGAGATCCTAAAAAATTACCAAGTTGAGCTATGACACCCCTTGGTTTGAGTGAAAAATTAGGAATTCGTATATGAGAATTTGAAAATAAAGCAACTGTTTGCCAATAATCATCTTTACCTTTCCCAACAAACGCCGAATATTTATAATCAAAAATATATAATTTTGCATTAACCAAATTCAAGAATAATATATTTTTAACTAGACTACTCCGCCCTGTATTTAATAATTTAAACTCATGTAGCTTTAATTTAATATTATGAGCTTCTTCCTCTAAAAAAATTACTTTTTTCTGAGTAGCAATAGCTTTAATTCTATTAGTTCTATTCTTTTCCTGTTGATTTCTCCAAACTAAATAACCAATATTTATTGCGAATATAACAATATAGAATATTACAACAAAAAACACTATTGAATGATTCATTTTGCTTACCACTGCGTTTGTACGCCATGAGAATATTCCAAATTTAACTGACATTCCAAAGAATGGCACATACTTAACCCTCTTCTGTCACTTCCATAGCAACCAGATTTGATTCGAGAAATTACTTGCTTGGTGCGGCTTCGCGCAGCGCAAGCGTGATAGGGAGGGAACGGGTGAAGCAGTGCGCTTTTGGGGTTTCGCTGCGTTGTAGCAAATGCATTTTAGCCTGCGGGCAGTATGTTGGGTATACGAAAGAACTATTTATAAAAAACTCTAGAGGAAATATTTATTTTTGTGGAGTTTTATTAGAGTAATTACGGAAATAAATTGCAAAAACATTATCCAACCTGTCTCAACGCTTTTATGCAAATGTTAAGTTTTTAGTTATTAGCAATAGTATCTATTTACTCTTGGTAAAATATAAATGAAGCTCATTATAAATTGAAAAGTGTAAATTACCTGATTTCCCTAAAAGGTTGTTAAATATTTAGGGATAAAAAGGTTCTGTTACTGGAGTAATTAATCTAGTTAAAAAAGCAAGAGTTAAACGCTTAATTACTAAAATTTATGAAAAACATACTTTTTAGGAAAGCTGCTGCCTTAGTTATGGGTTCGCTCTTTGCATTCTGCGGAACAGCATTTGCCAGTACAGATAAAATTGGCAAGATATCCCATGTAACTAGAGGGGGTAACTCCGAGATCCTGATTGCCCAAAGTCGAGTTTATTGTCAAGGTTCTCTAAGAAACCTGCGAGGCTTATTACAAGGGCTAGCCATTGCAGAAACTAGTTTGGGGAATGCTATAGCAGCTAATCAATCAGATGCTATTCTTGGGACTAAGAAAGGCACTTTGGCTAAGTTGATTACTAAAGCAAGAGAATTGATAGAGCAGGCCTATGCTCTTTCTTGTTCAAGTAATATTGCTGACAAAAAGGCAGTTGCTAAATTGCTAACTGAAGCAGAAACAGTTCTTGATGATGCTTTTGCTATGGCGCAATCAGAAGCTATTCGCGGGCCTGGTAAATCAGCTATTGCTCAATCATTAGCTAGTGCCAAAACATCTGTGGGGAACCTAGCTGCAATTGCTAAGAGCAGTGTTCAATAAAGCTGATAATTTAAAGTCAGCGACAACTAGGTTTTTTACCCAAAAAAATAATGGATAAAATCTAAAACTCAATCGAGTTTTAAGCAGATGAGAGTTCAACTCTCTAGAGGTAAGTATGAAAAATACACTATTCCATAAAGTTACTGCTGTAGCGATAGGTTCGCTCTTAGCTTTCTCAAGTACAGCATTTGCAAATACATATAAAATTGGAGAAATAACCCATGCAAGTAGATTGGGTGACTCCGCGATTCTAATTGCTCAACGTCCAGGTCGTCGTCCAGTTCCTCGTCCAGGTCGTCTAAGAGACGTGCCAGTGTTCTCACAATCGTTAGCTGTTGCAGAAACTGCATTGGGAAACGCTTCGGCTGCTGCTCAATCAGAAGCTCTTGCTGGAACAGGGAAAAGCGCTTTGGCTGAGTCAATCGCTAAAGCCTCAACTTTGATCGGCAATGCTAGTGCTCTTTCTAATTCAACTGCTATAAGTGACCAAAGAGCAGTTGCAAGCTCGCTAGCTGAAGCAGAAACATGCCTTGGTGATGCATTGGCTATTGCGACATCGGGTGCTGTTAGTGGGCCTGGCCGAGAAGCTATTGCTCAATCACTAGCCAGTGCTAAAACATCTGTGGGCAACGCGACTGCTATTGCTATAAGTCATGCTGAATCTCAATAAGGTTCATCAGTTACCTTAAGGTTAGGCTTTTTTGTCTGGGAAAAGTGTAATACCAATTCGTAATTAAAAAAGTCCGACAAAATCTAGCTTTGAATCTGTCGCTAAATTTTGAAGAATTGGTATAAGAGGTAAATTAAAACCTTTTCCCTTAAAACGAACCGTATTGAGTGACTTAGTTGAAGATGAAGAGATAGTTGGATTGAAGAGCAACTTTAATTAGCAAAATTCAACCAAGAAAACCTTATCTTCATGTGAGGGTTGGAGAGGGCGCGCGGAACCCCTGAGTTCAAAGAGAATGGGCGCACCCTCTCAGTTTTTGAATCAGGAGATGAGCAAGATGAAAAATAATCGCTTGAGTAAAGTAACTGCTTTAGTGATGGGCTTGCTGGTAATTTCCTCTGGTCAAGCATTCTCATTTTCATCTAATAACAAAATGTTAATTAATGGGGATGTCCTAGGTAATTCTGATTTCGTTATTGCGCAACATAATCAATCGGTAGCTTTTGCTGTTGCTATTGCGGTGAGGGTATTGAATCGGACAGTTAGTGTAGTTGAAACAGTCGCAAAAACTGTACCGATAAAAGTCCGACCAGAGTACGAATATATTGTTTTACCGAGGCTTAAACAAGCCCAAGACTCTATGGCTAGAGCGCAAAGTTCAGTATATAAGGGAGATAACGCGCAAGTAGCTACAGCGGTATCTCAAGCAGTATCTTTCATGAGTGAGGCTTCAGCTCATGCCACAGCAGATGCTGGTTCTGTACAAGCAATAACTACAGCTATTACTAAAGCCAATGAAGCTATAGCGGCTGCTCAGGCTCAAACTCAGTAGTGGAGCAAAATTAATTAGACAAAATCAGAGCCAAAATTCTTATCCAGTAACGATCTAGTGTGTAACGATTTTTCTTAGATTCTGGATCAGACTTTCACTAGTTTAACTAGTAAAAGAGCGAAGGAGGTAAAAGAAAATGCTAAACAAAT
Source organism: Aulosira sp. ZfuVER01 (assembly GCA_034530615.2). Taxonomy (GTDB): domain Bacteria; phylum Cyanobacteriota; class Cyanobacteriia; order Cyanobacteriales; family Nostocaceae; genus Aulosira. The sequence goes on along the minus strand of JAVRCV020000008.1, from coordinate 84,501 downwards.
TAGGAGGAAATAATGTAACAAGGAATTTTGTTAAAACTATCTTTGGTCTGGCAATAGCTATAGGATTTTTAGGAGTAGGAACAAAAGCCTATGCCACGCAAGATGTTGACAATGTAAAGGTTATCAGTGTTGGTTGTTATGCTGATACCTGCACTTTAACTATTGATCGAGATCATCCCTTTACACGATACGATCCCGTTAGACAAGTAGGAACTGAATACTGTGTAAAAAGAACATTTGCATGGAATAAGAATAAGTATCCTGATTTCTTGAGGCTAGCCGAAAAGCTCACGATCAAGGCAGGCTAGTAAGGCTGAGATAATCTGAGTATCGTTGTTATGATGCTTCCAGCGAAGGCGGAGACAAATCTATGTCCCTTGCACGTATCGAATTACATTAATCATACTTCAGATTGCTGCAACTAAGTCCTACACAACAGTTGAAAACTTGATTTAAAGTAGTCTCTAGAACATCAATTTGTTAATCGATATGATGAGGAACAAATAGTAATGTTTCAATCACCTGGTAGTTGCAATTGAGAAAATTCGTATTATTGAATTGGTGTTCTAGCAAAAACAATCCAAGTTAGTTTCTTGGTATTAGTTAAAAATATATAGCAATAAATATTCTTTATTTAATTCTTCAATTAGTTAGCCGAATATTATTAGTTTTTAATCCATCTTTCACTCCATGCAGGAGGATTAGAGAGTTATGAAATACAACCAAATAGCATCATTATTCGGAATTACACTGGTATTTTTTGGAATATTAAACTTGAGCATTTTGAGTTCAGCATACTCATCACTCAATGCTCCTAATGTACAAAAATTGCCAGAATTTCAAGCTGTTGATAATAGCATCACAGCCATTAGTATCCGAAATTCTCGCAGTTCATCTGATTATCAAGAAAATGCCATTAGTCTCAGTGCAGACAATCTTAGTCATCCACATATCCTCAGCATTAATACTTCAGGCTCTCAATTACAAGGTAAGATCATCTTTAATGGCAAAGTGATTAAACAAATCCGTGGTAAGAGCGCTTATATTAATCTGTCACCTTATCTCTCTGTGGGAGAATACACAGTGAAAATTGTTGCGCGTTATTATCCTACATCATCTTCAGTAAATGTAGAATTGACTGGGCCTGGTATTGATGTGACTCAGGCAACTAGTGGCAATGGAGTATTAAACTACACTCTTAATGTAAGTGTTTACTAGTTGGATGAGCGATCGCTCTTTTAACCAACTATCTCAAATCTTGTCATACAAGGATTTGAAAAGTCGAGGAAATTTTTTGCCTAACTGCGGAATATCTCAATTAAAAATCTAAAATTTACCTCGCCCACTGCTGCAAAATATAATCATAAAAAGCATCTTTATCGACCTTGTCCATAGCATAAATTTTCCGACCACCAGGTACAACTTTAGTACGTCCCTGACTGATACCAGTGGTAATAATTTCTGTCTCCCACTCCCGCAGTTGATAGAATTCTGGATGTCCAAGATAAGCCGTTGCCAAAACATCCCAAAAATAATAATCTTGGGGAATAACTAGGGCATAACATTGCCCTGCTAAATCAGAGATGGGATAGTTGCGTTGTCTTCCCATTTTTCGTACTAAATCTGATGTCACGGGTACATTATTAGTTAAATCCAAAGGACACATAATAATTTCAATTTGGCTTTCCCACACCCTTGCTGCGGAAATGGGGTTCCAATACACATTCCATTCCGCAGAACCATCTTGTCCTGGTTCCCAATTCTTTTCTACATTGCCAGGGACATTTAACGCACCACCCATCCAGACAATCTTTTGTATTTTCGCTTCAATGTCTGGTGCTTTTTCTAAAGCGACTGCGACTGTCGTCAACGGCCCTGTCACCATCAAGGTTACTGGTGCAGCAGCTTCACGCAAAACCCTGACCATAAAATCTTGACCTGATTCACCAACCAACTGCGTATTAATAGTTTCGTTTTGATTGAGAATTGGTAGATGGTCAACGATAAAAGAATCACGGCGATAGAGATAGGGGAAAGGATTAATACCCTGTACTGTGCTTTCTGCAACCGGGATATGAGAAAATCCCATCAAATCTAAGATTTTACGTGTAGCGCTAACAGCTGGTTGGATATAGCAATCAGCCGGAGTGACAACAATACCAAGCAGTTCCACACGATCCATCGTCAACAACAGCATGGTTGCTAGATAATCATCTACACCACCATCGTGATCCATTAATACAAGTTGTTTGGACATATAGGAGAATTAAATAATGGATGAATTTATGCAAGCTGCAATTCAAGAAGCAAAACACGGTAGGCAAGAAGGTGGAATTCCCATTGGTTCAGTTCTTGTCAAGGACGGCAAAATTCTCGGCAGAGGACACAACAAGCGCGTACAAGATGGCGATCCTGTCACCCACGCCGAAATTGATTGTCTCCGCAATGCTGGGAGAGTAGGTAATTACAGAGGTACAACACTCTATTCAACCTTAATGCCTTGCTACTTGTGCGCTGGCGCAGTCGTGCAATTTGGCATTAAAAAAGTCATCGCCGGAGAGTCAAGAACTTTTCCTGGTGCTAAAGAATTTATGATATCTCACGGTGTAGAAGTAATCGATCTCGGTCTGGATGAATGCGAAAAAATGATGAGTGATTTTATTGAAACTAATCCTGAACTATGGAATGAGGATATTGGGAAGTAAGCATAGGGCATTGGGCATTGGGCATTGGGCATTGATTATTTTTCTCCCTACCCCCTTTGTCCGGAAACATTAGCGTGCTATGTTAATGCATCGGGATGCAATGCGATCGCATCGAGTGACATTGTTAATGCATCGGGATGCAATGCGATCGCATCGGGTAACATTGTTAATGCATCGGGATGCAATGCGATCGCATCGGGTAACATTGTTAATGCATCGGGATGCAATGCGATCGCATCGAGTGACATTGTTAATGCATCGGGATGCAATGCGATTGTATTAAGTTACATTTTCTCCTCTCTGCGTCTTCTGCGGTTTGTTAAACACCCCTTTCCTTCAGAAACGCATCAAACGTTAACCTATCAGGTAAAGAAGTTTGCGCCCCTGGTTTTGTTGCAGCCAAAGCACCCGCAGCTGCGCCCCAAACAACCGCCTGATGTAAAGAAAGTCCTTCGTAAAATGCTGCTGCTAAACCGCCATTAAAAGCATCACCAGCGGCTACTGTGTCAACCACTTGAATTGGAAACGCTGGTACAAAAAAACTTTCTTCAGCAGTGGCACAGAAAACACCCTTTGAACCGAGTTTGACGATCGCACATTTCACACCCCGTTGTAATAAAACTGCTGCTGCTTCTTTTGCCGATTCTTGGTCATTTACCGAAAAGCCTACCAATTGCCCTGCTTCCACTTCATTCGGTGTCATGATATCTACTAATGAATAAAGTTCATCTGGCACATTAGATTGTGCAGGTGCAGGGTCGAGAATAACTTTGACTCCTGCTTGACGTGCTGCTTTAGCCGCAGCTACTACAGCAGCCATTGGAATTTCAAATTGTAAAAGCAATGCGGTGCTATTCGGTAATAAATCAGACAATTGCTCTACATCTTCTTGATTGACTCGTCCATTAGCACCAGGAATGACAATAATTTGATTTTCACCTTTGTCATCGACAGCGATTATTGCTACTCCCGAACTGGCATTTTCATCGATAGAAACATTGTCAATTTCCACACCAGAGTTTTGCAAATTGTACAGTAATTCTGATGCAAAACTGTCTGTACCTACACGCCCAACCATGTGACTTGGAATTTGTAAACGGGCTAGTGCTACCGCTTGGTTTGCGCCTTTTCCTCCCGGAATTTGAACAAAGCTATGCCCTAATAATGTTTCTCCCGCCATTGGCAATCGGGGGACTGTGGCTACTAAATCTATATTGATGCTGCCAAAAACAATAACACTCATGATATTGAGTTTAAAAACTATTTAGCCTCATCCTACAAGAGGCTAACGCACTTACTTAAATTATCAAGAAGTATAGTTTTTCTTTTAGCAATCTTTGTATAAAATATAGCGTTTCCCAACGCAGTGAGGTACAGAAAGAAGTAATTAACCAAAGATAAAGACACATCTAGACGCGCAGCGGTGAGTTCAGCACTGCGGGAGGGTATATAGATGAATTCGTACCTCAGTAGACTAGGAACCGCTATAACTCGATGCAAAATTAGAGTAAAAATTTATATTTCTACTTATCTATTTCATTAGGATGAAGAGTTATTCAACCCTAAAAAAGATGTTATAACAAAAATTTTTATGTAAATTGTTAGCAAACATTTTCAAAGCAAAAGCTTTATATACAACTTTTTTTGTATAAAAATTCGACATTTTGCAGGATATAAATCGCTGATCACAAGCTCATCTATTTATCCAGGAAAATATAAAAGAGGATTTAGTAGGAAAATGAAATTTATATATCAGGAATACTCAAGTTTAACAACTGCACTAGTCTTAGCTGCTACAGTTTTGATCGCACCCTCTTTTGCTGTGGATACAGTTAACCAGGGTATTAAATCTCCCACCCCAGCAAGAGCTTTACAAAATAACCAGAGTGAATATCTAATAGCTCGCTATTCAAGCAGCTGCCGTCGGGTAATGGCAAGAAATGGTCTTTTTGTTTTGCAAAAGCCAACAGTTGATAGTCAAGTAGTTGGTCTTTTAGATTATGGAACGAATCTTACGATTCGCGATCGCGGCAAAAATGGCTGGGTGCCAATTTCATCTCCTGTAAAGGGCTACATATTACATACTAATTTTCTTAGCTCATGCCAAGCCTCACAAGTAGCAACACCTCCTGAGCTAAACTTTTGTCGCAAGGTTGCTGCTGATAGTGGGTTGGTGGTGCGAACAGCTCCTTCTAATAATTCAGCCAGGGTGGGAGTGGTACCCAATGGCGAAAATGTTGTAATTGCACGGGGAAAAAATGGTTGGGTGCCAATTTCAACTCCTTTGATGGGTTATGCACAGTCAAGATACCTTGCTTATTGCCCAAGAACACAGTGATTTGGGCATGGGGTATGGGGCATGGGGCATTGGGCATTTCTCCCCACACTCTACCCTGCCTGCCATTGCGATCGCCTATTCATAAAACTATACAATTCAAATTGGAAGCAGCCGTTTGGAGAGAGCAAGTTTGTTAAAGACAGATGTAGTCGTCATTGGTAGCGGTGTTGGCGGTTTAAGTTGTGCTGCACTATTAGCGCGGTATGGTTTTGATGTCATAGTTTGTGAAAGCCACTCTATTGCTGGTGGTGCAGCGCACGCTTTTGAGCGTAATGGATTCAAGTTTGATTCAGGCCCATCTCTGTACTCTGGGCTATCTTACAGCCCTTCTGCTAACCCACTGCGACAAGTATTAGATGCAATTGGCTCTGAGTTACCCTGTGTTACTTACGATACTTGGGGATGCTGCCTACCAGAAGGTGATTTTGATACAACAGTCGGTGCGGAACAATTTTGTGAAGTGCTGATGCGACTGCGGGGTGAAGATGCGGTGAGGGAATGGCGACAACTCCAGCGCGTTATGGAACCTCTAGCTAGTGCTGCAACAGCAATATCACCAGCAGCATTGCGCTTTGATTGGGGTGCAGTGAAAACAGTGAGCCGATTTGCTCCATCGTTGGCAAAGCATAGTGCAAATGTGCTGAAGCTGACTGGCCCTTTCAGTAAAATTATGGATGGTGTTGTTAAAGACCCTTTTATTCAAAATTGGCTGAATTTGCTTTGTTTTTTACTCTCTGGTTTACCCGCAGATGGTACGAGTGCAGCAGAAGTAGCGTTCATGTTTGCTGATTGGTATCGCCCAGGAGTACAACTTGACTATCCGATTGGTGGGAGTGGTGCTTTAGTTGAGGCCTTAGTTAAGGGACTGGAGAGACACGGCGGTAAATTGATACTTGGCGCTCATGTAGAACAAGTGCTGGTAGAAGGAGGTAGGGCGGTAGGTGTGCGTCTGCGCGATCGCCAAGAAATTCGGGCACAAAAAGCGGTAATTTCTGGTACATCTGTTTGGGATACACTGAAGTTATTACCAGAAAAGGCAATTCCCCAAAAGTACCGGAATCAAAGACAAGCTACACCTGAGTGTGATAGCTTCATGCATCTGCATTTAGGTATTGATGCCCAAGGCTTACCGCCAAATCTGGCTTGTCACTACATAGTAGTCAATAACTGGGAACTGGGCGTGACAGCACCTCAGAATGTTGTACTGATATCAATTCCATCAATTCTTGACCCATCTCTAGCACCACCAGGTAAGCACGTAATTCATGTTTACACTCCTGGTAATGAACCGTATGCTCTTTGGCAGGGAATGGACAGAAAAAGCCAAGAATATGCGCAACAAAAGCGTTTACGTGCAGAAGTGATGTGGCAAGCTTTAGAGCGCATTATTCCAGATATTCGCTCTCGTTGCGAAATTACGCTGGTGGGTACACCTCTGACTCATGAACGTTTTCTAAGACGCGATCGCGGTTCTTATGGACCAGCGCTGAAAGCAGGAGTGGCAATGTTTCCCGGCCCTAAGACACCCTTACCAGGATTTCTGTGTTGTGGCGATTCGACATTTCCAGGTATTGGTTTACCAGCAGTCGCCGCTAGTGGAATGATTGCTGCAAATACGCTAGCACCTGTACAGCAGCATTTAGCCATGCTTGAGGATATTGGTTACGTTTAATTTCTTTGAGTACAAACTTATCCGTGTATAGTACAATTGTATTGTATATTGTTCTCAATTCGCGTTCCTGGTAAATCCCTCAGCTAGCCTCTGGGGGATTTTATTTTGGGATGAACGAGTAGTTCAGACTTCAGCTTCTACTAGAATCATTGCAGATTGTACGACTAGCTTCCCAACCCAACATGATTGCTTTACGCTCCAAACCCCAGTGATAGCCGCCCATTTCCCCTGATTCTCGAATCACGCGATGACATGGAATGATATAAGCGATGGGATTATTACCCACAGCATTACCCACGGCTCTAGCAGCAGTTGGGCGGCCAATCATTTCAGCAATTTTTTGATAAGTTGTCATACCCCCAAATGGTACTTGCAAAAGTGCTTTCCAAACTTGAATCTGAAAATTAGTACCCTTGACTAGGAGTGTTAATGGCTTATCAATATTCAAGCTATTGGGGTTAAAAATCTGGTCGTGCAAGGGTTGGGTTGTTTGTTGATCGTGGATAATTTCCGCATTTTTCCATGAGCGATGCAGTGTTTGCTCGGCAATCTGCTCATCTGCGGTATCTAAGAAATACAAGTTACAAACACCACGAGAGGTTGTAGCAATTAGAGATTTACCAAATAAGGTGTCATGAATGCCATAACGAATTTGCAAACCTGCTCCTCCTGCCTTAAACTCACCAGGAGACATTGCTTCTAAGTTCACAAACAAATCGTGTAATCGTCCTGGACTCGACAAGCCCACATCAAGAGTTAAGTCTAAAAGGCTTTTAGTCTCGATAATTTTTGACTTGGCATATTCCACAGTGAGATATTGCAAAAACCTTTTGGGGCTGATACCCGTCCATTGGGTAAATAATCGTTGGAAATGATACTCACTCAGCCCTATTTGCTGTGCCACAGTTGCCAAATCCGGTTGGATCAGGTGGTTTTGCCGCATGAATGCGATCGCTTGAGCAATTCGGCTGTAATCTTTACTGCCAGAGACATCTATACTATTCATCGTTACATGATTCACCCCATCTGCATTTTCCTACTTTACAGACGGTGTAGATCAAAAACCACCCGTTTCTTGCGGTTTGAAAACTTGGTGTTAGATTAGGTATTCGCCTCTCAGAGAATTTTCCATTACATTTTTTAGCATATTGTAATTGAAAAATTCTAGCTTATGAAAGCTGATTCTATCGGATTTATATATATTGCAATCAAGAGAATAGTATATCTATTACTATGTTTACTTTCAACAAAAAATACTTCTACTTCACGCTCATATTATTTTTATTAGAGGTATATATTGCTGTTTTTATCAATGACGGTTTCATCCGTCCTTTTATTGGTGATGTTTTAGTAGTTATACTAATTTATTGTTTTGTGAGAGCTTTTTGTAAGATAAGTTCCTCCATCGTAGCTCTCTCAGTTTTTGTATTTTCTTATATTATTGAAATTCTGCAATATTTTAATTTTGTAAGTAAATTGGGATGGCAAAAATATAAGATTATAGCTGTTGCGTTAGGAAGTACATTTGATTGGAAAGATATAATTGCTTATACAATAGGCATCGCCATAGTTTTGTTGTTAGAAAACAGCACCAAGAGAAAAGTAAAAAATTAAAGTTATACCAATTTGAAAAAAGAATGCGACAGATTGTAGAGGCACGGCACTGCCCTCTAGAATATATTGATGTGTCGCAAACATTATTTGAATTAGTATTATCGAAATTAGGAAAAGGTTACTTCCTTACCCTGACGTAGTATAAGTTTTGAAATTTTCTCAAATTGATAAGTAAGTCGTTGAGAAAAACCCAAACTATGTAAGGAAAAGCAAAATCTCTGTATTTGGCTCGTAGTCGCGCTTTAGCGCTAAAGCGCGACTACAAACAAGTGACAATAATTTGCACCGACTTACTTATCACAAAATAAAAAAGCCCGCAGATGCAGGCTTTACCAATTAATTAATCAACTTTACTTAGCGTTTTGCTAATTTCTTCGACATCTTCCGCAAGCGAATTGATTGGGGTGTGACTTCCACCAATTCGTCTGGGCCAATGTACTCTAAAGCACGCTCTAAGCTCATTTCTACTGGTGCTTGCAACTGCACTAGTTCATCACCACCAGCCGCTCGGTGGTTGGTAAGTTGCTTAGTCTTACAGATATTCAATTCTAAGTCTTGAGGACGATTGTGTTCTCCCACAATCATGCCTCTGTAAACCTTGGTTCCTGGGGTAATAAAGAATACGCCTCTATCTTCAGCGTTTCTCATAGCATAGAAGGTAGAGACGCCTTCTTCAAAGGAGATTAAAACACCTTTGTTTCTGGCTTCAATATCACCACTAAGTTGACGATAGTCGAGGAAACTGTGATTCATGATGCCTTCGCCACGAGTCATCCGCATGAATTCACCCCGGAAACCAATCAAGCCACGGGCTGGGATGACAAACTCTAGCTGGGTGCGATCGTTACCACCGGGTTGCATATCTTGCATTTCACCCTTGCGTTGTCCCAAGCGTTCGATACAGCTACCAACTGCATCTGCGGGGATATCTAGAACCAAAAGTTCGTAAGGTTCACAAGGTTGACCGTTGACTTCGCGGTAAATTACCTGTGGCTGAGATACTTGAAACTCATAACCTTCACGGCGCATGGTTTCGATTAAGATACCCAGGTGAAGTTCGCCACGACCAGAAACCAAGAATTTATCAGGAGAATCAGTTTCTTCAACACGCAAGGCGACGTTAGTTTCTAATTCTCGCAGCAGGCGATCGCGTATTTGCCGTGATGTTACTAACTTTCCTTCTTGACCAGCAAAAGGTGAATCATTCACCCAGAAGGTCATTTGTAAGGTTGGCTCATCGACCTTAATTAATGGCAAAGCTTGCGGTTCGTTGGGATCTGTAATTGTTTCTCCAATATTGGCGTCAGCGAAACCAGCTACAGCGACAATATAACCTGCGGATGCTTCTTCCATATCCACCCGCTTCAGTCCTTCAAAGCCCATCAACTTGGTGATTTTGGCTTTGACAATTGAACCACTTTCTGTAATTAAAGCCGCTTGTTGTCCAGCACGGATGATGCCGTTGTGAATTCTACCAATCACAATCCGTCCCAGATATTCAGAATAATCTAGGGTTGTGACTTGCAATTGTAGGGGCTTGTTGATATCGCCTACAGGAGGTGGAACGTGTTGCAGAATCGCATTAAATAGAGGTTGCATATCTACCGATTCTGCTTCCATACTTTCCTTCGCATAACCTCCCATACCAGAGGCAAACAGATAGGTAAAATCACATTGGTCTTCATCTGCTCCTAATTCCAGGAACAGATCTAATACTTTATCCACAGCAACGTGGGGGTCAGCTTGGGCACGGTCGATTTTGTTGACAACAACGATGGGGCGCAAGCCTTTTTCCAAAGCCTTTTTTAGTACAAAGCGTGTTTGGGGCATGGGGCCTTCATTGGCATCGACAATCAGAAGACATCCGTCAACCATGCCAAGTACACGTTCAACTTCACCACCAAAGTCAGCGTGACCAGGGGTATCAACAATATTGATCAGGGTTTCTTTGTAGCGAACCGCTGTGTTTTTAGACAGAATTGTAATTCCCCGTTCCCGTTCTAGGGCGTTGGAGTCCATAACGCAATCCGGAACGTCTTCACCTTCTCGGAAAATGCCGGACTGTTTGAGGAGTGCATCAACCAGGGTGGTTTTGCCGTGGTCAACGTGGGCAATAATGGCGACGTTACGAATTGGGAGCGTCATAGAAGCTTTTGGTGAACTCTCAGAAGGGGTTTTCAGATGTACATCTTAAGGTTAGGATGCCAGGCTGTTTTAACAGAATTGAGGATGAAGTACAAACTCTGTAAAGAAGCTTTAACAATTCTAGCGTAATCGTCACAATTCCGGGGCGTTTTTCACCCGTTACCAACCTAGAAAATTAGGCAGGCTGGATTTTATATTTGGCTTTTGAATTTTGACTCAGTAATAATTCTAGTAATTTTAAAGTAATTTGATTTTTCTTACATGAACTAATAGCGCTCAAACTTGAAATTTAAATGGTTTAAGCTGATAAACAATCATGTACCGTTGTGCCAAAATTGACATATATTGTCACATTGAATTTTTAATCATGGCTTGGAAATCAGGACAGCAGTTGCAGGGTGGTAAGTACACAATTGAAAAAGAATTAGGCGAAGGTGGCTTTGGTATAACTTACCTCGCTAGAGATAACAATGGGCGCTACGTTGTGATTAAAACTTTGAATGATAAAGTTCAACGCCGCCCCGACTTTGGCAAGTTTCAGCAAAACTTTCTTAATGAGGCGGTAAAACTAGCTAAATGCAGTCATACCCATATTGTGAAAATTGATGAGGTAATACATGAGGATACCCTATGGTGCATTGTCATGGAATACATTGATGGAGACAATTTAGCCCATAGAGTTGAGAATCAAGGCGTTTTGCCAGACGCGCAAGCATTACGATACATTCAGCAGATTGGTGAGGCGTTAACTGTAGTTCACAATCATGGCTTGCTACATCGGGATGTAAAACCGCAAAATATTATGTTGCGTGCTGGTAAATCAGAAGCAGTATTAATTGATTTTGGGATTGCAAGAGAATTTTCTCAAAATTTGACTCAGACTCAGACAGAAATGCTAACCGATGGCTTTTCACCAATTGAGCAATATGACAAGCGAACAAAACGGGGTGCTTTTACAGATGTTTACGCTTTAGCTGCAACACTGTATTCTTTGTTAACTGGAGAAGTACCAACAATGGCTCCAATTAGAGCAATTGGTACACCATTAGAGGAACCAAAGAAGATTAATTCTAATATCAGTGAAAGCGTTAATCAGGCAATTCTCAAGGGTATGGAGATAAAGCCAGAGAATCGCCCTCAGTCACTACAAGAATGGTTAGCATTATTTATGATAAATAATGATACTTCTGAAAGTTTCCCAGAAATGCTTGGAACATGGTACGGCAATTTTGGAAGTGGTAGAGCTACCCTTTCTATAACTCGCCAGTCAGGGGATTATTTTGATGGAACTTTAATTCATCAACACTGGTGGAACGGAACAGCTAAGATTGTTATCAGTGGGAAATTGGATTCTAAAAAAAATGTAGTCATGTTACAAGAAACTAAAATATTATCAGGTTACTGGAGACTAGGAGAAAATCAAGGCACTTTATCATTTGATTTCAAGCAAATATCTGGGCATGGAAAAGATAAAAAAGGTTCATATTCATGGTTGTTCAAAAAATTAAATTAGATACAGTATTTTGCATTGGCATTTTTATGAACCACATATAGAAGCTATAATTTAGTGTTTCTGAAAAGTTTCGGTTTTTATCTATGTAGTTAATAGCACACAATAGGCTGTAATTTATTATATTATTATTTTCAAGTTAACTGTATTTTTACGTGAAGCTCATAGAAGAGCAATTTTATATACAAGTTTTAGTGCGCATTGGCCACTCTACAATTTTTTAAATATTCAACATAGTTCCTATATTGGTTAATTTGTTAACGGAATTAACCGCAGCTTTCTATTACTATTAGCCAAGCAAGAATCTTTGGATAGTTATGCCCAAGATATTGCTACGTAAAATACTGCTATTTATTACATCATCTACCAAACTTTAATCGACTTGGATTCACTATATTTTTGAGATAAATACAACACATGAATGAAGGTCAGCGCCAAAAAACTGCTCTGATTACTGGGGCATCTAGTGGAATTGGCTACCAATTAGCATACATTTTTGCTCGGAATCGTTACAATCTTGTGTTAGTAGATAAGCAAGAAGAAAAACTCAATGAGATGGCAGCGGAATTTCCGGAAAAGTTTGGCATTTTTGTCAAAACTCTTGTTAAGGATTTATCTATATCAACATCTCCAGAAGAAATTTTTATTGAGTTACAGCAAGTATCTATCAAGGTTGATGTGTTGGTTAACAATGCCGGATTTGGTACCTATGGAGTATTTGCTGAAACAGACCTGAATACTGAACTGAAGATGTTACAGGTCAATATAGTGAGTCTCACCCATTTAACAAAGTTGTTTCTCAAAGATATGGTAGCGCAACGCTATGGAAAAATATTAAATGTTGCCTCGGTTGCTGCTTTTCAACCAGGGCCTTTAATGGCAGTTTATTTCGCTACTAAAGCCTATGTTTTATCTTTTTCGGAAGCAATTGCTAATGAATTAGAAGATACAGGTGTTACTGTTACGACTCTTTGTCCAGGGCCAACAGCAACGGCATTTCAACAATCAGCTGCAATGGAAGAATCCAAGATTTCTAGCGTTAATCGAATGATGGATACAGAAACAGTTGCCAAAATCGGTTATCGCAGCTTAATGGCAAATAAAACAGTTGTAGTTCCTGGTTTAAGAAATAAAATACTAGCTGAAAGTGTCAGATTTACACCAAGAAATCTGGTAACAAAAGTGGTAAAAAGTATGCATGAACTCAAAAGAAATTAGGAATTCCCTAATTGCAATGCTTCTAAAAGTTCAGTATTAATAGGTGATGTTGCCAGAATTTGATGCTTAATACCTCCCCAGATACTACCACTACGGATGCGATGCAAGGCTAACAGTTCAGGAATTTGATGAGAAATTAAAACCTGTACTGGTGCAAGTTGACCGATCGCGCGCGCACGATAGTAGTGATGCGACTGTGATAAGGCATAATCCAGTTGTTGGGCAATGGTTTCTGGGGTTTCTTTTGCTGCATCAAGTAACAAAAGATAATGAGGTGGATTAGCAACGGGAACTAAACTTTTAAAGTGAGTTCCCTGTAAGTTCATGCGATTCAAAGCATCATGTACAAAAGCTTCGTGCAACTTTTCGCCCACTAAATCGCTGATGGTTTGGTGTCGCCCCAAAAATTCTAAACAGGGGGTTTGGCGATACCAATGAGTCACCCGGACGCGATCGCCTATTCGATAACGATACAAACCTCCTTTCTGTGACAAAATAATCGTGTATTCCTGTCCGTTGCTGAGTTCGTGTAACCCATGTAGTGAACCAGCATCATCCTCAAACTCGAAAAAAACTTCATCGAGAACCGGAACATAACCCCCAGCAGCAATTAACGGAATCGTCATTGGGGCTTCGGTTGCTAGTAGTCCTTTACCTTGAACTAACACACCCGGAAATTGCGATCGCAATCCTTGTGCTTGATCGGCGGCGTTGGCGCTATCCCAGCAAGAAATCAGCTTTAAGTTTGACCAAAGTTGTGTCCAGGGAATTTTACTTTCGCTAAGGATTTGTAAGCGATCGCGCGATACTCGGTTATGTAATTCTGTTCGCAATAACTCCTGATTTTCCTGAATGTATTTTAGATGTACTTGCAGGAAACTCGGACTCCAAATCGAAATAATTTCCAGTGTCTCAGCCTGCAATAATGCCAAAGCCAGCTGATGTTTAAACAACTGCGGATCGTGGAGGCGATTTAGTCCATCCGGTATCACCAACCAAGGGCGCAGCAACCAACGCAGCCAACCATCTAAATAATCTAGGTCATCCTGTAAAGATTGGGAATCAGGCAGATTTAATTGCAGCGATATACAGGCGTAAAGCTTACCTGTGGAGAATTTCGGGCCATTTACAATCAGATCGTGCGCCCATACACAAAACATCTGATTGAAAGATCGGCGCAAAGACTTAGTGTAGGGAATCCATTTCGCCGCCCCACTACTACCAGAGGTTTTTTCATAAAACAAAATGGGTTCGGGAGTCAGGGGAATTTGCTGAGGTTTGTTATGTGCAGGAATCCAAGGTTCGAGTGCGTCGTAATTAACAATCGGTACGTTTTGCCAATCTGCTACAGAATGAATTCCCAAGGCTTTACCATACTCACTTTTAATTAGGCGATCGCAAATCTCTTTGTGTACAGATATCTGCATTGACTCAGGATTATCCAATGCTTGCTGAAATCGCCTTGCACTTGCTGCGAGTATTTGCCCAAAGAGTTGAATAATTGGACGCATTATGGAACCTGCTGGTTAGGAGAAAGGTTGGTAGCCATTGTCAAAAATGTGCCATCCCCAATGACTACACCAGGTGCGAGAATAGATCCGGCTCCCACAAAGACATCGTTGCCAATCTTGACTTTTTTGACATACAACATTAAGTTTTGCTTGCGGGGCTTGATGACATGGGAAGAAATAGCAACCCGATGACCCATAACCACGCGATCGCCAATTTCTAATAAACCGCGATCGGCAATTTCTAATCCCGGTGTCCAGTAGACATTTCGCCCCACCTTAGCACCCCACAATCGCAACCAAAACGAAAATGCACCTGGTATCAGTCGCAGAACTGCTTCTAACACCGGAATAGTAATATAAATTACCTGGATTTGATGACTACCCCACCAAGGGCTATATTCTTTCCCAATTAAATAACTAATGCCTTCCTGTACAGGGTATACCCATTGATGCCAGCGGTAAACTATTAGAGGCAAACCATAAATAGAAAGCAACACAGCCAGAATACTGAATATGCTGGGTGAATAGGCGAGATAGACTATTGCTGCCCCAGTTAGCATTAATATCAGGGTGGGAAAAAATAACAGAATTTTACTTAAAAAGGTCATGTAAATTGGGCATCGGGCATGGGGGATTGGGCATAGAGAGAAAGATTTTTATTCAGTGTATAGTCTGCTCTTATAAAAAGGGAAATAAGAGTTTTTGAGTGAAAGTTAGGGAAGTAGTAATTCCGATTGTAGATGGTGAATATTGACTTTCATAATATGTTCCATGTAACTTATCCCAAATTTTTACATTAGCGCCATAGTTGCGATTAAAAACTTCACTGCAATGATGCCATGCATGATCCTGCGGTAGGATTAACCAAGGGAATAAAAATCTATATAGCCAGTAATTTTCAGCAATCATCAAGCGGCTATGTCGCCATAAATCCAGAGCAGAAGTTAAACTTACTCCCAATAGATAACCTGTTGGATCGGCTAATAAATATACAAACAAAGTGTGTATCCATAAATAAATAATTAACAAACTTGTCCAAATGGTATTACGAGAAGTTCCTAGTACATCCATCTGCGTGACGGTATGATGTACTTGATGCACTTGCCAAAACCATTGACTATGCAATAAACGATGATTCCAATAATATAAGTAATCAATTAGAACAAAGCTGATAAAAAAAGTAAAAATTGGTGATACTTTTAGATATCCCTGATAATTCGGTAATAAATTATGGTAAAGCCAATAAACTAAGGTCGCCTGTAGTAAAGGAATCAAAATTCCTTGAATCGTTAAACCTATACCATCGAGCAACCAATCTTGACGACTTTTAACTTTTAGTTGAGTACGACTAACGCGATCGCTTATCGTCCACCCAACTAATCCGATAAAAGTCACAAAAATTAAAATTTCTGAGAAGTTTTGAATAATGAAATTCTGAGATAGCATGTGCCAGATTTCTCAACGCTGAGAAAAAATCATCAAACGAGCATTTAAGATATTTGATTTATGAAAATCGAGAGGTTCAGATCCCCGACTTCTTCAATAATTCGGGGATCTTGTTAGTAGCAAGTGGTTAAAATATTTATAATTCATATATCGAATTTTATCTGGCAATTAACTCTTCTAAAGCAAGTTTCAAGTCTCGTGTTAACTGACTTGTAGCGTTGCGAGATGCTTGGCGATCGCCTTGAGAATTTGCCCAGCGTTCTGTAACAGAAATTGGCTCACCTACGCTGATCCTTGCTGTTCGCCAACCTAACCGGGGACGTGCAGGCGGTTTTCGCTCACTAATTCGAGACAGCATATCGAATATCAGTAGCGTTATTTCTGCACAGCGTTCAGCTGTTGGTTGTTCCTGAATATAGCTGGCGGTGACGGCGACAAAACTTTCGACTAAGCGCATGTGTCGCATTCGCAAATCTGCTTCTTCAGCAATCCAGTCGCCTAATCCGCGATTCAGGGGTGATAAAGCAGCGATATCAGGTATATCTTCGCGGTAAATGTAACTCCAACCAGCCTCTTCCAAACGACGACAGCGATCGATAAAATTTCCCTGTGGCTGGATATTAAAATATTGCTCGGACATTTGTAAGGCGGTATCTAGCAGGCGGTGCAGACGGGAAATTATTTCTTGATTGGGGATAGGGGGAAGATTTTGATGATAGAAACGACGATAAAATTCTTCCATTTCGGAAATAACGTGTTCCGCCAGCCGACACAGGCGTTGATAGTAAATTTCTGGCTGTCCATTTATACCATTCTCAACAGGTAATACTGGCAAGCCACTATCAGCTTCTAATTTACTCAACAAGCGCTCTAGTTGTGACCAAGGTGGGTTAACGTAGCGATACTGGATAGCGATCGGCACAACAAAAACAGTCTCAGGACGGTTGGCTTTGGCTAAGTCTTCTACACACCAAAACCCCAGTTGGGAAACACCAGGTTCTAAGGGGCTAACAACGCCACTATGACCATTAGTACCGCCTTCTGGTGCAACTGAGATTGGCATTTTACTATTGGCAAATAAATCTCGTGCTGTTTGGATAGCTTGTCTATCTAATCGCTTACCCCGACGAATTGCAACACCTCCCAGCAAAGAGAAAAACCAACCCAGCCAGTCACCAGCCCACAAAGTCATACCGCGATCGTAGAGAAAGTGAGAGTGAACTGGATAGTGCAACTTGATTCCTTGCTGACGCGCGACTTTTGGCACAATCCGAGAAAGTAGATAGAACATACAAAGCGGATCGTCTACCTCTGGATGCCGAAACGCCAACAAAAAGCGAACTTTGCCAGCTTGGAACTTTTCATAAAGCTGGGCTAACACTTCAGCATTTTTCGCTTCAATCTTGATAATACCTGCTGGCAACCAAGGTCGCAGCCGCAAACGCAACAAAATTGGCAGCAACCACTTAGCAATCTGGAGTATGACTGCGTTAAAGCGTGGAGGAATAAATTTTAGTGGTGGTTGAATGGATTGAATCGATTTAGGCAAGTTGCTCTCCAGATTGTTTTTCAGAATCGCCTACTTGATTTTGACACTTTTAAAAGTAGGCGATCGCGCTTTCAAGATCATTATGGATAGTTTGTTGTCTAATAGTTCTTGCCATTTTCTTTTCGGCATCGCGATCATCAGAAACTAATGGATAGATAAAATCATATCTAAGTTTACAAATCAAATAGGAGTGCAATATATCTACATGAAGCTAACAACAAATATTATTGACAAAGTCAATTTGATTATCTGTATTCAGATACTTGACGATATTAGCCAACTCTTGTAATTGATTTATCGCTTCTGCACCTTCCAATTTCATTAATTCGTGGTCATCCTTCATTTCTGTCCACGTAATGCCGTAATCAGATACTAAAAACCGAATCAAGTGATTTTCTCCCAAGCTAACCATAAATGAACCGCTGTTCATTTTGTCGCCGCAAGTATAACAAGAGGCTGGATAACCCCGGCGATCGAGTACAATTGCCAAGGCTTGCAGGTTCATTACCAAGTCTTTGACAAATTCCCGATGTTGTTGCGCTAATCTGAGAAACATTTGTTCCCTCCTTCGATCGCAGTTAGGCGATCGCTTGTATATTTTCTTGAGATTGATGTCTAATGTAATTTAATTGCCAAAATATTCTGTATTCGTAGAGGCGCAATTCACCTTTTTTGTTTCCGCTAAATTTCTAAAACACTTCTAATATTCTGGACAATTGCCTGGGGTGACTCTGCAATATCTATATATATAGTCTCTAACGGTTCTTCCAGAGTATTAAACTGGCTGGTGAGAAGTATATCACTCATATAGTGATTTTGACGTTCTTGAAGGCGCTTTTGAATCAACTCATAAGACCCTTTGAGGTACACTAGCTTGATGCGTTCGCTATCAACCACCAAAAATTGACGATAGCTATCTTTTAACGCCGAACACGCTAGCACCACATTTTTATTTTCTTGTAGCCAATGTTTAATAGCTGTTTGCAAATCTTGTAACCAAGGTGTCCTATCAGCTTCACTCAAGGGAATACCTTGCCGCATTTTTTCGACATTCTCCGGCGAATGGAAAGCGTCAGCGTCGCTAAATGTCCAGCCTAACGAGTCTGCTAGCATTTTTCCTACGGTGGTTTTGCCAGATCCAGAAACACCCATTACAAGAATAATCATTTGACAAGTGATTCAATTTTCCTAATAATTGATATTGTAATGCACACGTGTGCATAAAAGAAGTAAGATAATAAATGAGTAAACGAAAAATCTCAATAGAAGATATTGCTCGAAAAGCAGGTGTTTCTCACACCACGGTTTCACGCGCTTTGCGAGATAGCACTCTAATTAGCCCTAAGGTAAGAGAGGAAATTAAGCAGTTGGCGCGAGAGATGGGTTATGTTCCTAATAGTATTGCGCAAAGTTTACAAACTCAACGTACTAATACTATTGGGGTAGTAGTAACTTCAATAGCAGATCCCTTTTTTTCGGAAGTAGTAGAGGGAATAGAACAAATAGCCAGAACATCAGGTTTAAGTGTGTTGTTGAGTACTTCACACCGCAATGTCGATCTGGAAATAGCGGCTATTGATAATTTTCATCGCCGGAGAGTGGACGGTATTCTCGTGGCGGATTCACGAATTAGTAAACATGATACGAAGCAAATAGGGCAAATTGCTGTGCCAACAGTATTTATTCATAGCCAAACTGAAGATCCACCCGAAATCTTTCACTCAGTATCAGTAGATGACTGCTTAGGCGCTAGATTAGCTGTAGAACATTTAGTCAGCCTAGGACACACTTCTATAGGATACCTGGGTGTAAGCGATCGCAGCAGATCAAATCAGCAGCGTCTAGAAGGATATCAAAAAACTCTTAGTGAAGCTGGTTTACCCCAAAAGGCGGATTGGGTAGCAATTAGTGATGAATATAATGTCAGAACAAGTGATGTTGTTACAGGCCAACAAATGTTACCTAAACTAGTTGCGGCTGGGGTGACAGGCATCTTTTGTTACAACGATATGGTAGCGGTAGGCGCTCTTTTAGGCTGTCAAGAACTAGGTACTTCGGTTCCACAAGATTTAAGCATAGTCGGATTTGATGGTATTGCTCTAGGTGGTTACGTTACACCCCCACTCACCACAGTTCGCCAGCCAATGTTAGAAATTGGTCGTTCTGCGATGCAAATGTTACTCGATTTATTACAGGAAAAAACTGTAGAAAACTGCGTTTTAACTCCTTATTTAGTTAAGCGGGGTAGTAGTGCGGCTAAAAGGCAGGAGGCAGGAGGCAGGAGGCAGAAGGAAAAATGAGATTCAAAAAGTCTGAAGTGCATTAGTTGATTTTAGAAATAGTTCGCGTTTTGTTTGCGCACTCAGCGATAGTTAAAGAATTTTTTCTCAGCATTTTAATACATCTTTGTTAATACTAATTTCACACCCATAACACCCAAAAATATGTCTTATGATAGATTCAATTGAGAATAATTCACCTCATCAAGTCGTGATTGTTGGTGGTGGCTTTGGTGGATTGTACACTGCACAGTCTCTCGCCAAAGCTAATGTTAACGTTACTCTCATTGATAAACGTAACTTTCACCTATTTCAACCACTTTTATACCAAGTTGCTACAGGCACACTATCGCCTGCCGATATTTCTTCACCGTTGCGAGCAGTACTGAGTAAGAGCAAGAATACAAAAGTGATACTGGGTGAAGTGAGCGATATTGATACTCAAGCACAAAAAGCGATCGTTGGCGATGAAGCAATACCCTATGACACATTAATTATTGCTACAGGTGTTAAGCATTCCTATTTTGGTAAAGATAAATGGGAAGAATTTGCCCCTGGTTTGAAAACTGTAGAAGATGCTATCGAAATGCGCCGCCGAATTTTTATGGCATTTGAAGCAGCAGAAAAAGAAACAGATTTAGAAAAACGCCGTGCTTGGTTAACTTTTGTGATTGTTGGTGGTGGCCCCACAGGTGTAGAGTTAGCTGGCGCACTCGCAGATTTAGCATACGAAACCCTCAAACAAGATTTTCGTAACATCGATACTTCAGAAACAAAAATTCTACTTTTAGAAGGTATGGATCGCATTTTGCCACCTTATGCACCAGAATTATCACAAACAGCAGAAGCATCTCTGCGACGATTTGGTGTGGAGGTGCAAACAAAAACCTTGGTAACAAATATTGAAAATGATATTGTTACCATCAAACAAGAAGATGAAGAGAAAAAGATTGCCTCAAAAACAATATTGTGGGCAGCAGGCGTTCAAGCTTCGCCAATTGGGAAAGTATTAGCAGAACGCACAGGTGTAGAATGCGATCGCGTCGGGCGAGTCATCGTTGAACCTGACTTAAGTATTAAAGGCTATCCGAATATTTTTGTAATTGGAGACTTAGCCAATTTCTCTCATCAAACTGGTAAACCTCTACCTGGAGTTGCACCTGTAGCCAAGCAGGAAGGGGAATATGTAGCGGCATTAATTAAACAGCGACTACACAATAAAACCTTGCCACAATTTTCTTACATCGACCGCGGCAGTTTAGCGATGATTGGTCATAATTCCGCCGTTGTAGATTTAGGCTTTATCAAACTTACAGATTTCATTGCATGGCTATTTTGGCTATTTATTCATATCTACTTCTTAATCGAATTTGACAATAAATTAATCGTAATGCTCCAGTGGGCATGGAATTATGTCACCCGCAAACGGGGAGCAAGATTGATAACAGGTCAAGAATTACAGCCAAGTGAATGAGAAGGCAGGAGGCAGAGGGCAGAGGCAGAAGGTTTGAACTCATTTATGATTCTTTAAATAGTTATCTGAATTGGTGAGTTTCTAAGTATTTATAAACAGGAGAAAGGAATAAACCAATAAATTCATAAACTTGAAACCCTCAGGCATAAAACATAAAACTAACCCTCTTATCTTTCTTCCATTCTGCCTCCTGCTCCTTGCCCTCTGCCTTCAATCAACTAACTTTAACTAGACAAAAATATGTTCACTAAAACATGGAGTTTATCACGCGATCGCTGTTTTGCTCCAGACCCAATTCAACGACAACTAGCTCGTAAATTTTTTGACAGTATCTCCTCTTCACCAATTGTCTGTCCCCACGGTCATGTTGACCCAGCTTTGCTATCCGATCCAGCCGCCCGTTTTGGTTCGCCAACGGAATTATTAATTATCCCCGACCACTACGTTTTCCGTATGCTTTATAGTCGGGGCATATCTCTAGAAGCTCTTGGCATACCTACCACTGATGGTTCGCCAGTGGAAACAGATCATCGTAAAATCTGGCAACTTTTTGCAGACCATTTTTACCTATTCCGGGGAACTCCCTCCGGCTTGTGGTTGAAAGAAGAACTAACCAACGTCTTTGGGGTGGATGAGCCTTTAAATTCTCGCAATGCTGGACATATTTATGATTATCTGGAAAGACAGTTAGCTTTGCCTGAGTTCTCACCACGGGCTTTATTTAAACGCTTTCATATTGAAGTACTTTGTACCACCGATGCAGCTAGCGATCGCCTTGAACACCATCAATCTTTACATCAAGAGGGTTGGACTCAAATTAGACCTACCTTTCGTCCAGATGCAGTAGTTAATTTAGATACTCCCGGTTGGCGCGAAAATCTTGCCAAGTTGGAAAGCACTGTCGGGAGGGAAATCAGCAATTACGCTACTTTTATCCAGGTTTTAGAAGAACGTCGGGCTTACTTCAAAAAAATGGGTGCGACTGCTACTGACCACAGTGCAGCTACACCTTATACCACGCAACTGTCTGATCAAGAAGCCGAAGCTATTTTTGCTAGAGCATTAGCTGGCAAGCTAAATTCATTTGATGCGCAGCAATTTACGGGTCATATGTTCATGGAAATGGCTCGGATGAGTGTGGAAGATGGCTTAGTCATGCAAATGCATTGTGGTGTCACACGCAACCATAATCCAGCAATCTTTGAACGGTTTGAGTCTGATAAAGGTGCTGATATCCCATTGCAACTAGAGTGGACTCAAAATCTACGTCCGTTGTTATCAGCTTACGGTAATCATAAAGACTTCCATTTAATTCTATTTGGCATGGATGAAAGCACATACAGCCGGGAATTAGCGCCACTAGCTGGTCATTATCCCGCTGTACTGCTTGGGCCGCCTTGGTGGTTTCACGACAGTGTGAATGGTATGGAGCGTTACTTCGATCGGGTGATGGAAACTGCTGGTCTTTACAATACTGCTGGGTTTAATGATGATACACGGGCTTTTGTTTCCATTCCTGCCCGTCATAATGTTTGGCGGCGTGTTGCTTGTAATTGGTTAGCTGGATTGGTAGTGCGTGGGTTAGTTGAGGAGGAGGAAGGTTACGAAATGGCGCAGGCTTTGGTTTATGACTTGGCTAAGAGTGCTTACAAGTTGGAATAGTTAGTTTCTTTTTTAACGCAAAGGGGCGCAAAGGTAAACGCAAAGGTACGCAGAGTTTTTTTTAGCAGAGGAGTTATCAATGCCAGAGTTATTGAATAAAGCAGATTTGATTTTGCATAAGCTTTTTAGTCTAGAAGAGCAGGTAGCAGTAGTTACAGGTGGTTCTGGTGTGCTTGGTGGGGCAATGGCTAGGGGTTTAGCATTGACAGGAGCGCGAGTAGTGGTTCTCGGTCGCAATGAAGTACGTGCGAAGGGGGTGGTAGCTGATATTACTGCCAAAGGTGGGGAAAGTATGGCTGTGCTGGCAGATGTGGGCGATCGCTCTCAGTTAGAAGTAGCCAGAGATAGTGTATTAAAGCATTGGGGACAGATAGATATCTTGATCAACGCTGCTGGGGGGAATATTCCGGCGGCGACAATTACTCCTGATGCTACTTTTTTTGATATGCCACACGCGGCTTTTGCGCAAGTGGTCGATCTAAATTTGGTGGGTACTCTACTACCTAGTCAGGTTTTTGGCCAAACAATGGTAGACAGAAATCAGCCTCGTGGTTGCATTGTCAATATTTCTTCGATGTCTGCTATTCGTGCGATTAGTCGGGTGGTGGGTTATTCAGCAGCAAAAGCGGCGATCGATAATTTTACACGTTGGCTAGCTGTAGAACTCGCCCAAAAGTATGGAGCAGGGTTGCGAGTGAATGCGATCGCACCAGGTTTTTTTATTGGTGAGCAAAATCGAGATTTACTGTTAAATCCAGATGGTAGTTTAAGTGATCGCGGGCAAAAAATTATTGACCATACCCCAGCTGGGCGTTTTGGCGAACCAGAGGAATTACTCAGCACTTTGATTTGGTTATGTAGTTCTGGTTCGAGTTTCGTCAATGGGGTGGTTGTACCTGTAGACGGTGGCTTTAGTATCTACAGCGGAGTTTGAGAATGTATTCACTAGCCGTAAATCATGGAACGCTTTCCGATGAGCAAGTTTCCGAACTAGTTCATCAAGCTTTGGCAGATCCGCAATTCAATGGACAGCGTATCCTCGTATTAATTCCCGATGGAACCCGCACTGCTCCCATACCCCAAATGTTTCGATTACTCCATCAAGAGTTGGGTAAGAGGGTGATGGCACTTGATTTTTTAATCGCTCTGGGTACACATAATCCTATGAGTGAATCACAAATCAATCGCTTAGTTGGGGTAACGCAGGAGGAGCGAGAGACTACATTTAAAAATGTGCAAATTTTTAACCACCTTTGGCATCTACCAGATACATTTATTTCTTGTGGCATGATTTCAGCAGATGAGATAGCAGAAATCAGCGGTGGAATGCTGCATCAAGAAGTTAATGTGCGTGTTAACAAATTGGTAACTGAATACGATCTGATAATTATTTGCGGCCCAGTTTTTCCCCACGAAGTTGTCGGGTTTTCTGGTGGAAATAAATATTTTTTCCCCGGTATTAGCGGTCAGGAAGTAATTAATTTATCACACTGGTTAGGAGCTTTAATTACCTGTTACGAAATTATTGGTACGCAAGGAATCACGCCAGTTCGCCGCTTAATTAACCGCGCTACTAGTCTGATTCCTACCCCAAAGCTTTGCCTAGCTATGGTAGTCGCACCAGGAACAAATCAGTTAGCGGGACTTTATATAGATAAACCAGAAGCAGCTTGGCAAAACGCTGCGGAATTATCTGCCAAAGTGCATATTAAATATGTAGATCGGCCTTTTAAACAAGTGCTTTCAGTCATGCCCGAAATGTATGACGATATTTGGACAGCGGCTAAAGGAATGTACAAGCTAGAGCCAATAGTAGCTGATGGCGGTGAGGTAATTATCTATGCTCCTCACATTACCGAGTTTAGCTATACATACGGCGAAATCCTAGCCCACATTGGTTATCATGTGCGGGATTACTTTCTCAAACAGTGGGATAAATTCTCAGATTATCCTGCAGGAGTGCTGGCTCATAGTACTCACTTGAAAGGTATGGGCACTTTTGACCCCATAAAAGGGGAACAAGCACGGATTCGGGTAACTCTCGCAACTGGTATTTCTCCAGAACGCTGCGCTGCTCATAACTTAAATTATCGTAACCCGGCTACCATTCAACCAGTAGAATGGGCTAACCGGGAAGATGAAGGCATTTTACTTGTGCCGAAAGCAGGTGAAATACTTTACCGCTTAAAATAAATCCTTAAGAAGGAATTTTACTTTTGAGTTTTGCAGATACAGGAATAAAAATACCTGCTGTGTTAGATGGTAAAGTTTGCGAACTATCTAAAGTTTCTAAACTCTCAAAAGCTGCTTCCCGAATTACTGCTTCCTCTTCTTGGCTGAGTAACAGTTGCAAGCATTCAACCACATTTTGCTGCACTGAAGCGTCAACCCGTTTACGACCAATCAATTTAGTTAGTTGTCGCACAGCAAGCAAACGCTTTAAGGGATCTGGTTCAGTTAATTTGTTTAATAAGCGATCGCAGTAGTCTTCTTCGCGAACTCCATAAAAATTTACAATTTGGCAGACCAACAAAATTAAACTTAATACCATACCCAAACCTTGGACAATTACACCAGAAGCAATCCAAGGACTGTTAGAGTCAAACCAGATTGTAGCTGCGATGTAAGTGGTAAAAGTAGCAATCCCACCAGTACTTACTGCCAATACGAGCTGACGGTTGGGGCCATTGAACAACCTCTGCATCTTTGACCAGCGTTGTTGCCAGTCCCATTTCTGCATTGAGTAGACTGATAACATGACCCCAATGCCGATCAGCAGTGCCAACAGAAGTTTCCAGTTCCACAACAGCATAGCAACGATAATTGTCAGGAAACTCAGAACGCCTCCTGGCCCAGAAAAGCGCTGGAAATTTCGCTGCTTTGAGGCTCCTGTCTTAAAATCTGGAAGCGACCAGTTAGAAAGCTGGTTAATTAGTTGCTGCCACGAAGACAAAGCCTGTGCCACGGTTTTTACCTACTAGATTACAAGATAGTTTAGTTTATAAGTTTTACTATAAGTAAGGCTAAGGATGCAGTCACTCATTTCTTTAAGGCTTTAGACGCCCGTGGGCGTATATTCACCAAGAGTATAAATCGCCAAAGCCTCAGATAAAGACTGAAATTTCTATTTCATCTTTTACCAATACCTCAAGCTGCCATCGAAAATCAATAATATCTTATTACTAAGCTTTGGAAATTTTGCGGAAAGTTGGAGTAAAACTTTGCAAAAAGTGCAGTTTAGTTGAAATTTTCTGAATCGAGATACATAAGTAGATCGGGTCCCGTATCAGGGTTTTTACGGAAATTATTCATGGTAAATGTTATTAAAAAACAAAGTATACGATTTACCGTTACTTTAAACAATCTTGCGATCGCACAAATGCAGAGTTGAAATTGAAAGCTAGCAGAATTTATAGTTAAAAATTTCTTAGCACATTTTGTTTATTACATCACCTATCCTTAGTGCTAAAAATCACTGTATAACTAAAAAAGCAAGGTTAATATTTGAAGTTTTCCCGGAAATGACAATTCGGCTTTAGCAGTAGGGAAATATAAATAATACGCCAGATGTGAATGAGAAAGGTCTTTGACCCCCTCAGGGTTTCTCCGTTAGCCCAAAATTATGGTTTTGGGACTATCAACGAAATTACAAGGGTTTCAAGACTTAATTCACATAAAGCGTAAATCATCAATTTCTTACCATGTCCTTAGCTGGACAGGAAGGTAAAAATTGCCTTTGTGTTTCAAATCAATTGTCTATGCAAACTAGTCATCTACCGTTTACTTGGCTGAGAATCATTAAGTATTCTATTTTTCAATTGCTGGATAGCCTTTGGCGGCGAGTATTGGCATTGATTAGGGCGCATTTATCCCTAACGCTGGGGAGGACAACCTTTTTTCAGGCTAGTTTCCAAACTTCCCGCTTAGGCAAATTATTCAATCCAGTCTTTGCACCACTGGAGACAAAATTGGTATATCAACCAGTGGACATTTGTCGGCTTCGAGAAATCCAGTTAAAACTGGGCAATCATTGTATATACAACACATGCGTTGCCTACGTATCTTCTACCAAATCGGTTGTTCAGTAGGATTGTGACTACAGCAAAAAATTTTCGCTCACAGGCGATTTGGTTAAGGGGGCAAATTTTTCCAGATTCGCCCTTACCGATACTCTCATTTTCTGTGGAACGCAACTCATGTCAGGCATAAGTTCATTTTCTATTTCCAAGCAACCACCACTGATTTTAGTGGCTGATGATGACAAAACCATGCGACTGCTGTTGCGTAAAGCTATGGAACAAGAAGGCTATCGAGTGGTCGAGGTCAATGATGGTCAGCAATGTTTAGATGCTTACGATACTATTAAGCCGGATATAGTGTTGCTAGATGCGGTCATGCCTGTGATGGATGGCTTTACATGCTGTAAGCAACTACTCAAGATTGCCCGAAATAATTTGATGTCAGCACTTGCAAGTTTTGATACTGACTCAGCTGTAGGCAATACTGTCATCTCTAAACTATGGGAGCGGACTCCTATCTTGATGATTACGTGTTTGGATGATGAAGAGTCCGTCAACCGTGCCTTTGATGCAGGAGCAATGGATTACATCACCAAACCCATTCACTGGGCAGTTTTGCGTCAGCGTTTGCGACGTTTGTTACAACAAGCACAAGTATATAAACAGTTAGAGGCGGCAAACCAAGCTTTACAGCATATCGCCAATGTTGATGGTTTAACAGGGTTAGCTAATCGTCGCCGCTTTGATGATTACTTGAATACTCAGTGGATTAATTTAGCACAAGAGGAATTACCTCTGTCACTAATTTTGTGTGATATCGACTTTTTTAAATTTTATAATGATAAATATGGTCATCCTGCTGGAGATATCTGCTTACAAAAAGTAGGTGCTGTCCTCAGCCATACGGCACAGAAAAATCAAGATTTAGTAGCACGTTATGGCGGAGAAGAATTTGCGGTTATTATGCCCAATACTCATGCATTTGGTGCAGTTCACGTTGCGGCGGCAATGCAAGCTGGAGTCAGAAATTTAAAAATTGCTCATCATGGCTCAGAAGTTAGCCAATATGTCACCCTGAGTATGGGTGTGGCGACTGTCGTTCCTACTTGGGAATCGTCACCTTCAGATTTAATTGTGGCAGCAGATAAGGCACTTTACCAAGCAAAGGCGGAGGGGCGCGATCGCATTATCCTCAAATAATTTTTTGGCTTTGGGATTAAACTTGAAAAGCAAAATCAGAATTTACATCATCGGTTGCCAGCCAAACAATGCGGCGACTAAGAAGGATAAACTGGCAATGTAAAGTGGAACCACGCTCCACCATTGGGAACAGAGTCAACCCAGATGTGACCATAGTGCGCCCGAATAATTCGTTGGCAAACACACAGACCGATACCGTAACCTTCTGTACCTTCATCCCGTTGCAGGCGGAAGTGATTTTCAAAGATGCGATCGCGGTCTTCGTAAGGAATTCCCGGGCCAGTATCGCCAATGCTGATCTGAACTTTTTGGGTAGTCCGGTGCAACCCTATCACACTAATCTTGCCACCAGTGGGTGTATATTTAATCGCATTGTCTAACAGATTCACCAGTACTTGGTGAATGCGTTCTGGATCGGCATACACATAGGGTAAGTCTTGAGGGACATCTGTTTCTACCTGTTGAGATTTAGCAGTATAGCGATCGCGCAATTCTTCCACTACATTTAGACAGAATTTGCCGATTTCCATTTTTTGCGGTACGATTGGTAGCTCAGTATCATTGCCTCTCCCTACCTGCAAAAGATCCGTAATCATACGGTCAATTGTCTTGGTTTGGTTACGGGCTTGTTTTAACAAATGCGCCGTCATTGCTGGTTTGAGGCGCTGGAATTGACCTGTCTCTATATTGTAGTTAGATTGGAGAGTTTCTATAGCGATCGCAGCAGCTGTTAAAGGATTACGGAGGTCATGGGCCAGCACAGCGATTACTCTATCTTTAAATTGCAACTGCTCTTGGAGTTTCTCTTGTTCCTGCTTTAAGCGAAAAATCTCATCGGAGAGGCGTATGAGTTCGGCAGAAACAGCAACTGAACCAATTGTTGATTTGGGTGCTACTACTCGACCATTTTCGTCTAGACGTTCTTGTAAGTCTTCTTGTAGCTTCAAATAGGCATCTACAGAGGCTTGCCAACGGGGCCACCAGTTTTTTAGTTGACCGACGATATTACTTCCCGCAATGATTTGCCTTGGTTCTGGGTGGATTTTGATCAAAGCTGGCGTCGCCACTAATTTAAAGTGTTCCGCCATATAGGGTTGTTGCCCAACATCAATAATTTGCAGTTCAAAATGATACCCAGTCTGCAATTCTTTCAAATAAGCACGTATTCGCTGTACTTGTTGCCGGGACTTGGGACGTCCATCGACAAACAGCAATAGTTGGAGCGGAGCCTCAGAATAGATCGGCTGATCTTGGGAAACTGGCATGTAATCGTGTTTCAGCACTGGTAACAACCCGGTCGCGCTTGACAGAAAGTTAAGATGGACTGACGCTGGTCGGTGGTCGTTCTTTCTTTTAAATTTAATATCTATTTTAGATTTTTCTACACCTAACAGTCCTGTGTTTTTGATATGAGATACATCTTTTTCAGTCTCTTGCTCCCTTTTAGTTTGGTTTCTGTGCCGCTGAAGATGCAAAACGTGGATTCTAAGTTCACATCCTCCCCAAATCAAAATCTGGCGGCGGAACCAACCAATGAAAGCTTTTATACTACAGCCAGTCATCTGGTACAGCAACAGATCAATCTGATGGCCCGCATTGAGCAAGCGATCGTTACACCTGATGCTAATCAGATGCGAGCGGTGCAAGGGCAATTAACTGTCCACACCAAGTCTGTAGACGCTTTTTTGAACCGTCAAAGCAAAAGTCCCAAAACTTTATGTACCTCAAGAGTGGATTCTACTCAGAATTTCCCTTTAGCCGAGCAATTAACTGGGTCACAACTAAAAATTTACTGCTCTTTGTATACTTCTAACCAAGAATTATTAAAACTTTCTCCAATACTGGATCGTTTGTTATCTCGGCGGGGAGAGCTAGCCTTAGTCCGAAGTTTACCGCTGGTGACGGGTGAGCGACAATCAGATCCGGCGCTGGCGATTGCACCAATCCAGCGTCCTCAACTCGACAAGC
Source organism: Aulosira sp. ZfuVER01 (assembly GCA_034530615.2). Taxonomy (GTDB): domain Bacteria; phylum Cyanobacteriota; class Cyanobacteriia; order Cyanobacteriales; family Nostocaceae; genus Aulosira. The sequence continues at coordinate 54,191 of JAVRCV020000008.1, read as the reverse complement.
TAGCAACACCCTTTGCAACACAGGAACCGAATGCAGTTTCACCATTGCCACCAATTATTGGTAGGACTGCGAAAACAGGCATAGCTGACTATGTATCACCCATACAACCCGCGATCGCAGCACCAAATGAAGCACTGAATACACTTGCAACTGCTAAGAAATTCTTGACCGCAGCCCAGGTAGAATTCCCCTTAAAGAATCAATTTACAAATCCTCAGGAAACTTCTACTGTACTTGACCGCTTTTCTTACGACATCGATCCCCAAGAACCGCAAACCTACGCTACCTTTCTGAAATTGCCTGATACTGGCATTTTCCGCGTGTTACCCGATCTGGCTTACCAGCGTCCGCTGAATACGCTTCAGAATCGCTTGGCACCTAGTGTCAGTGAACGCTATCCTTTCCCCTCATTGGGTGATAATCAAGGCGGATTTACTCCCAGTCTAGCACTTCAGCTGATTGGCGATCGCTTTGGGCTGGGGTATCAAGGTGTAGATTACAGCTTCATGGTAGATTTGGGCGATGTGCCTATCAACAAGTTAGAGCAGAAACTCAAAGCTGTGGCGCAACCAACACGAGAATTTTTTCTCAACTACCAGCCTCCCAAAAAATTAAATGAATTACAAGTAGAACGGCGACGGTTCCTGACGGGCAAAGACCAGAACTGGAATTTAAATCAGGTTATTTTGGCTAATGCTAAAGCTGAATTAAACCATACGTATTTAGTGCGATCGCTCCAATTTCAACTGCCAGATATGATTTTGAGCGGTAGACCGCTTTCGCCAGAAGAACGCCAATTACTAGGACAAATCCAACAATTACGTAGTAGCGATCTCCTAATTGCTTTTCGGCCAGTGCGTCGCCGTTCTGATGGTAGCTATACGATTCTTTGGCGAGTTTTACATCAATTTCCTGAACCACAAATTAAAGACCTAGCAACCGCTGGAAATTCTTGATCGTTACTTTGACATCTGCGCGATCGCCAATACCCATTCAGTGTTTCTGCTGGTGACATTTATATCATCAGTTACTACCATTTGAGGAAAAGATATAATTTTTTCTAATTTTTGGTCATTCAAATGATGATTGATTTTACTGTAGCTATATGTACCTTTAATGGAGAAAAACGTTTACCAGATGTTTTAGATAAGTTAAAAGAATGCTGTGCATATATTACACAATTAGCAATTAATGAAGAGCCGATAAATTGGGAAATTATTGTTATTGACAACAATAGTAAAGATAATACAGCAAAAGTAGTTCAAGAATATCAAGCAGATTGGCCTACAGCATATCCGATTAAATATTTTTTGGAACAGAAGCAAGGATTAAGCTTTGCTCGAGAGCGTGCTATTCAAGAAGCTCAAGGCACATTTGTTGGCTTTCTAGACGATGATAATTTACCTACTCCTAATTGGGTTACATCTGCCTATATTTTTGGTAAAAATCATCCTCAAGCTGGGGCTTATGGTGGACAAATCAAAGCAGACTATGAAGTTACTCCCCCTAATAACTTTGATAGAATAAGTCGTTTTTTAGCTATCGTAGATGGTAATAAATCTTTTTGCTATAACACCTATGAACAGAACTATTATGTTAGAAAAATGTTACCTCCAGGCGCTGGATTAGTTGTTCGTAAACAAGCTTGGACTGAAAATGTTCCTAAACAACTTTTTTTTACCGGACGTTTAAATAATTCCTTCGTTACTTCCGAAGATTTAGAAGCCTTAGTACATATTAGAAACGCTGGCTGGGAAATTTGGTACACACCAGAAATGAAAATATCTCATCGCATTTATAAAGAGCGTCTGGAGAAAGATTATTTAATTAAATTAATGCGAGGTATTGGTTTAAGTCGTCACCACATTAGAATGCTAGACTTCCCTGCTTGGTTAAGACCGTTTGTTCTGCCACTTTATAGTGCTAATGATTTACGCAAGCTAATTTTTTACTGGATTAAATATCGTAAGCTATTTCAAAATGATATTGTAGTAGCCTGTGAAATGGAATTATTAATAGGAATTTTCATGAGTCCTTTTTATACAGCATTTTTTTATAAACAGTAGCAAAAAAACAATTTCAAAACTATTTATTAATAAAATATATGCAAACTCATGATGATAAAATCAAGGAAATTGAGACTTTTACAAAGCAAGAATTTAGCCAAAATCAACTTGTTAAGCACATTAGCAAAGTTTTTATCATTGCTTATCAAGAATCAACTCAGGAAATTGAAGAATTATTAACTAGTCAAGGGTTCAATGTTGAAGTTCTGAGACAGGAAGCCAAACCAGAATATCAAAATTTTTCGCGGAGTTATCTTTGCCTCATGAACCATCGCACAGCTTGGGAACGAGCAATGCAAGTAGCTCAACCAACGATGATTATTGAAGCAGATTTTGTACCAGTAGTAGGTTTTGGTCAGCTACCTTTACCCTTCAATCCTCACCAAAATGATGTCGGTATTAGCTGGCTATACACTTGTGCGCCGCAACTATACTATGTTTCATCTGATGGTTATGCTGAAGGGTTTTCCACTTCAGCCGTTGCCTATATTGTGACTCCCCAAAGTGCCAATTACTTACTAGAACTGGCAGAGGAAATTCGAGAAAAAGTTGGAGTAACGAACTATTCAACTTGGGACTCTAGTATTGATTCTTTTCTCCGCCACAAAAAGCTGAAAAACTACATTCCTTGGCGGAACTATGGTGAACATGGAGGTTTACCTAATCCTGAGCATTACCAAAATAAATTAAGTAAAACTCACCGTGCTGATATTCTCTACGGTAAGCTGGCTTTTATGCCCTTGTATGCTGCTGGTAATAATGGTTGTAATTTGAGGTTACTGTCCGTCAGGCTCTGGGCGCGTGTTAAGGGAATTGTCCGTTTGCTAACTGGACGCTTTCTACGAGTCAAAGTGTTCCAAGGTTCTAGCTCTCCTCTTAGGCTACTCAGTTTTGCGGTTGTTAGACAATTGACCTTAAATTTGTGATTAAAACTTCTTACTTGAGACTTTAGCTTCAGTTGACAGTCTGCGCTAGGGTAGGAATTGTCACCAGATTTGATAATTTCCTGTGCTGCCCTGTAAAAATCCAGCTGTATTTCTAAGTTTGGCTGTTTTACTTTCTTCGTTAACAGCCTGCGCTAATAGTCCCGTCGCCAAAAACCTTGAGCAATCTGTAGCGGCCGATCCTCAGTTGCAAACTAACCCAGTTGTGTTTGGAGAAGCTAAGAGTAACCAACTACAAGCACAGCAAAACGAATCTACAGTTAAATTGCCAGCTGATTTTCCTCAAGATATTCCGTTATATCCCAATGCCAAATTAGAGGAAGTTACACCAACTACTGGTGCAGAAAATAAAGTCTCTACTCGTTGGCTAAGTTCTGACCCTAGCAATTTTATTGCAAATTTCTACCGCGACCAATTCCAAACGAATAATTGGCAGATTTTGCAAAAACCAACAGATGATGTGGGAGGAGTTTTTGAGGCGCAGCGCAACGATCTGCTGGTGAAGGTTTCTATTCAAGCTAAATCAGTCACTAACCCAGCACCCAATCAACCACAAACAGCCACTGAATTACTGATTGAGTACTTACCTGCTACCACTGCCACAGCACAACCTACGCAAACTACCAATCCTAGCGAAACTACTAACGCCCAAACGCCTAACGAAGTTCCGCAACCAGGCGATCCTGAATTTATTGGGCCTGTACTAGCTGGAAACGTAGCAACACAGCCAACAAACACATCTAATAGTCAATCTACTACTACAACTACATTAGCTTCACAGCAATTTAGCGATTTGAACAAAGCGCCTCAAGAACTGCGACAACACATCCAAGACTTGGCAAATTTAGGTGTTTTATCTATAGAATCTCCAGTAACTAAGAGCAACTCGAATACGACAACTAACCAATTCGTACCCAGCAAAACCATAACTCGTCGGGAATACGCTCGTTGGCTAGTGGCTGCTAACAATGCGATGAATGTTAACAATCCAGCGAAGCAAATTCGTTTAGCTGCGGAAACTGCTCAACCTACTTTTAGTGACGTGTCTTCAAAAGATCCTGATTTTCCCGAAATTCAAGGATTAGCGGAAGCAGGATTAATTCCCAGTTCCTTGTCTGGCGACACCACAGCAGTTTTATTTCGTCCAGATGCGCCTCTAACGCGGGAGCAGTTAATACTGTGGAAGTTACCATTGGATACTCGCCAAGCTTTACCCGCTGCTAACTTAGATGCAGTCAAACAAACCTGGGGTTTTCAGGATGTGGGGAAAATTGACCCGAAAGCTTTAAGAGCAGTGTTAGCTGATTATCAAAATGCCGAACAATCTAATATCCGGAGAGTATTCGGGTATACCACACTGTTTCAACCCAAAAAACCTGTTACTCGTGCTGAGGCGGCGGCGGCTTTGTGGTATTTCGGAACTCAGAGTGAAGGAATATCGGCTGTTGATGCTTTAAAGTTAAAGCGTCCACAAACCTAATTATGGGGTGGTTAGCCCATATTTCACTACATTTTAGTTAAAGGTAGCGATCGCTTGTAGGATGCAGCTATCTCAACCGTATTGATCTATAGTTACAAGTAGGTAAGTATTTCAACTTACTAATTTTTGAGAGTTAACCTCTGTAATTTCTTTGTAAAAAAACTGTAGCTTATATATAAAAATTCAGTAAATTTAGGCATAAACCATCATTTAAGCTTAATATTTTATTGATGAATATTTTGCTGTTACCTCGTTAGAAACACGCAAATAATTTTGATAATTAAAAAAATATGTTTTTTGCAGCAGCCAAAAAGAAAATCAGTAAGTTTATTTATTCACTTACAGCTTTTTAGGTTAATAAGCACCAAGTAATACCAGGTAAAATAATCATGAAAAAACAATTCGTAGCGGCAGGATTTGTTCTCTTCTCTTTCATGTTGCCACTGAAGGCAAATGCTGCACAATTTGGTGCAATGTATGTATTTGGCGATAGTCTTTCCGATACAGGTAACATATTTAATGCTACGGGAGGGGCATACCCTCAAAGCTCACTTTATTCGTCGGTTTTTCCGGGGCGTTTTTCTAATGGTCAGATCTGGGTAGATTATCTCGCAGATCAGCTAAAGATTACCCAGCCAACATTAGTGACCGATCCTAAATTTCCTAACGGAGGCGTTAACTTCGCCTTTGGTGGTGCTCGTGCTGGTTTTGGTAATGCTGTCGTGCCAGATCCACCAGGCCAACATTTACCAGGAGTGCTGGAACAAGTCCAGGGTTTCGCAGCAAACAATCCGAAGGCTGATCCCAATGCACTTTATACTGTGTGGGGAGGTGCGAACGATTTTATTTTTCCTCCGAATCCGAATGACTCTACACCCCCAGCCGATAGAATATCGCAGGCTTTGAATACTCTTGTAGCAGTTGGCGCAAAAAATATTCTCGTCTTTAATTTGCCAGATTTGAGTAAAGTACCTTTATTTCAGGGAACTGCACCGCAATCTGTACACGATGCGGTTGATCAATATAACACTACCTTAAAGCAAACCTTGGATGGTTTGAGTAACAACCCGAATCTCAACATCATTTCTGTTGATACTTATTCTCTATTTGATCAGGTGAGTAAATCTCCTGGCACCTTCGGTTTTACAAATGTCGCTAACTCTTGCCGAGTACAAACGAGTCAAACAACTTACGAATTCTGTTCTAATCCAAACCAGTATTTGTTTTGGGATGAAGTCCATCCCACGACCGCTGCGCAAAAGCTGATAGCAGACAGAGCACTGGCAGCGATAGAGGCGAAGTCAGTCCCCGAACCTTCAACAGCATTGGGGACGTTGGCAATTGGCGCTTGGGGTGCAGCAGCAGTACTAAAGCGTAAACGCAAAAAGTTACTGGTTACGACAGCAAATCAGGTTCCTGCTGGACAATCAACTCGTACAAAGGTTGAAAGCTAAACCAACCTAAATCATGTCCTCCTACTTGCTGATGTGCCACACTAGCAGATTCTGGTTTAATTAAGCTAGGTTTACCTGCGGCCTCAGCAAGTAATTGGGCTTGACAAGAACGCTCCATAGTAATAAACCACCAAGCAGCTTCATCAACTGAATGACCGACGGTGAGCAAGCCATGATTCTTGAGAATGATGGCTTTATTATTGGCTAATGTTTGAGCAATGCGCTTACCTTCTGCTAGTTCTAAAACCACGCCTGTATAGTCATCAAAGAGGCTATGGTCTTGATAGAAAGCACAAGCATCTTGAGTCAGGGGGTCGAGGAGGCGACCGAGGCTAGACCAGCTTTTGCCGTAGATAGAATGAGCATGAGCTGCTGCTACGACATCGGGACGTGCTGCATGAATTTGGGAATGAATGGCAAAGGCTGCTGTATTTACTGGGCGATCGCCTGCGATTACCTCTCCTTTCTGATTTACTAAAATCAGGTCACTGACTCGAATTAAACCGAAGTGTTTTCCTAAGGGGTTTACCCAAAACTGTTCAGGGTGTTCTGGGTCACGTACAGTAATATGACCTGCAATACCTTCATCAAATCCAAATCGCGCGAATAGACGAAATGCTGCTGCTAGGCGTTGCTTGCGGTGCAGGCGTTCTTCTTTCAACGAAGCAAAGGTGGGTTGCTGAAAAAAGTTTGGCTTGGCTGTGGATATAGCTTGCATATTACCCCTGAATATGGGATTTTCAGTAAAAATCTTGATACTTAATTGTTAACTTAAAATCATATATCTATGTGGGATTACGAGCAGTTATTTAAAATAATTGAAGAATTGGTCATGCACCATTCTCCTAGTGGTGTAGAAACTGAAATTAACGAATTTTTGCTCCAGGAATTTAGCAATCTGGGCTTGGAAGTGTGGTGCGATCACGCGGATAATGTAATTGCCAAACTTCCTGGTAAAAATCCTGGCAAAGCAATTGCGATTACTGCTCATAAAGACGAAATTGGTGCAATTGTCAAAACTATTGGCGATAACGGTCGTGTTGAAGTCCGTAAGCTAGGTGGTTCTTACCCGTGGGTTTACGGTGAAGGTGTTGTAGATTTATTGGGCGATCGCGAAACTATTAGCGGTATTCTCAGCTTTGGTTCTCGTCACGTCTCCCATGAATCACCGCAAAAAGTCCAACAGGAAGATACTGCTGTGAAGTGGGAAAATGCCTGGATTGAAACAAAACTGACCGCGGACGAACTCGAAACTGCTGGTATTCGACCTGGAACGAGAATGGTAATTGGCAAGCATCGCAAACGCCCAGTCAGGTTAAAGGATCATATCGCCAGTTACACTTTAGATAACAAAGCCTCTATAGCGATTCTCTTGGCTCTGGCTCAACAAGTGAAACAGCCAGCAGTCGATGTTTATTTGGTGGCGTCAGCAAAAGAAGAAGTTGGCGCAATTGGGGCACTATTTTTCACCCAAAATCAGGTATTAGATGCTTTGATTGCTTTGGAAATTTGTCCCCTATCTAGCGAATATCCCATTGAGGATGGTAAAAGCCCTGCACTCCTTTCTCAAGATGCTTATGGTATTTATGATGAAACGCTAAATGAGCAACTGCGCCATTGTGCTAAACAAAGGGATATACCAGTGCAGCTAACAATCTTGAGTCAGTTTGGTAGCGATGCTTCGATTGCGATGAAATTTGGTCATGTGGGTCGTGCTGCTTGTTTGGCGTTTCCGACACAAAACACGCATGGTTATGAAATTGCTCATTTAGGAGCGATCGCTAACTGTATAGATTTGTTAACAGCTTTTTGTGAAACTGAGTTTGAGTAACTCACAGCCAATAGATTTTGAATTGACCCCGACCATCAGCAGATTTTGCTCAAGAATTAAAAGGTAGTATCTGGGCTTTTCCTGAGGACATTAAAATTTCTCAACTTAACTAAATTTTCTCTGCTAGCCTAAATACCTGATTTTTTATGATTTTTTCCCATAGTAAAACAGGGTTAATAGAAGGCATAAAGTTATAGTGAGTACGTCAGTTTACAGTGGGGCTAACAAATTTAGTTGTAAAACTTGTTTCCATCAAGGATTTGAGGCTCTAAGTATCTTTGCTTAGAAATTTTAAAAGCCTTATTTTATACAACCTCTAGAGTTGAGATGCGTTAGCCCTACTATTTTTTGTCTTATATAAGACATGCTGAAGACCCCCATGCTTTTCAGCCGGGAATAAAAAATAAGGTACTGAATAAAAATACTTAAACCCGGATTTCTCACTCCTATTCTCAAGCCGAAGCTTTTCGTTTGCCTAGAGGTCTTAAAGGCAGGTTGAGTGAGATATTCGCGAATGATTGGTCGTAATCTGTCAACCCGCCCCTACTGCTTGTGAGAAATGCGAGTAAATTTCTCTTAGGTTCTGTCTTGAATCTCTACTAATTTCTCTAAAAGTTCTGCTACTAAATCGCAAATTTCAATTTCATCAATTTCATTACTGATATTGCGGTTATTTTCTGTAACTGTAAACCTACCTGCTAAAAAGTTTTTTATAGCAAATATTCGCTCTGCTTCTGGGAAACTCAGGTATTTTTCTAGCTTTTCGGCAATTTCTAGGATGGGTTTGTTTGCTAGCTGCTTGCGTACTCTTACCGCAACCCAGTCGTCACTTTTGAGGAACTCTATTACTGAATTTACAAAACTCTGGTGGTCTTCTTCTACCCACTTTTCCCACCAGTCTTCATCCACATCCTCAAAATAGATGTCTACACAGTCAAGTCCATAAGTCATCCAATTTCTTTGTAATTCTCTAGCTGCTTCTAAATGTTCTAAAAATTTTTCCAATCTTTCTGGAGGTTCAACTGGCCTTTGTTTCCCCATAATAATGTAATTTGGTTAAGACAGTGAAGGAAAATGACCTAAAACTATAAACTAAATTTTAAATAAACGCCCGTTTTCAAATGATCGCTGTTATACAGTGATATATTCACTACTTGATTGACAAAATCCGTAATGTGGGGATTGTAACTTAAGAATAAACCTCTATCTATCCCCCAGCGTCGTAAAGTATTTTCCCAATTATCAGACTTTTCTTGGCAAAATTCATCAGCGAGGCTAGTGATCTGTATGCACAGTGGATCGTTTTGCCTACTACTGACAATTATATCAGTCGCCATTGAGAAGTCTGCAATATAACATTGCCAAAAAGTACCTTCACGATGGACGATATCACTAGCAACCATTTGCAGAACATGAGTATCAGCTTGAGTAAAATCCCCAGCCATTAATCTTTGTTTCCATATAGAAAACTTTGGATCTAGTTGATTGAGCCATTTGGGAAATAAATATTTATACCAAAAATATTCCGTTGGTGTCATGCGCTCATAATACTGTTGTTGCTCCTCTTCCGAGGCTAGGGCTTGAATATCCAGCCAAATTAGAGCATCTTTAATTATTTGTTGCAGAAAAAAGAGTACAAATTTTTTAGCAGTTAAGGAACCAGGCTTAACATCTTTAACCCAGCGATTAATCTCATTTAACCTTTTCGCCAAACTAGGATCTATTGCAGATGCTTCCTCGATCAGCAATTTTAATTGTTTTTTAATATTTTTTGCTTGCAAATAATGTTTGACCTCAAAACTGGAGTGAGCCGCTGGAATTTTAAAATTATTTTATAGCATTCTCACATCAGAACTTGTAAAAACCCAAATGCCCTATTTTTATTAAAGGATGTGCAGCCATAGGGCATACGGACAAAATAGTTTATGCGGTCACGGTCGCTGTACTCTCTTTGATGAGAGAATCTTCTAATCTGAAGTTTGCATTGTGTGAATTAATGGAGGTTAGCGGACTCGAACCGCTGACATCCTGCTTGCAAAGCAGGCGCTCTACCAACTGAGCTAAACCCCCATAAAATTAAAGAAGTAGGTGATTAATCTACTTTCGTCATTGTAACTTAAGATGGTTCCGTTGCCAAAGGAATGAAGCAAGAAAATAGCCTAGTTGTTGCAACACTTTATAAATTCGTCAGTTTGCCAGATTTTGCCGAGAAACGAGACTCTTTGTTATCTTACTGCCAACAGCAAGGGATGAAGGGCACAATCCTGTTGGCACAAGAAGGTATTAATGGGACAATTGCGGGTTCTCGTCAGGCTGTTGACTCAGTTCTGGAATTTCTGCGTTCCGATCCTCGGTTGGCAGACTTAGAACATAAGGAATCTTATACTGACACCCCGCCATTTGAACGCATGAAGGTGCGGTTGAAGTCAGAAATTGTCACTTTGGGATTACCGGAAGTTGACCCGAATGAACAGGTTGGTACTTATGTCAGTCCTCAAGAATGGAATGAGTTAATTTCTGATCCGGAGGTGACAGTGATTGACACCCGCAACGATTACGAGGTGAATATCGGTACTTTTAAAAGGGCAGAAAATCCTCAAACTAATACATTTCGAGAGTTTCCCGATTATGTCCAGCAGCAGCTTGACCCCAATAAACACAAAAAGATAGCGCTGTTTTGTACTGGCGGTATTCGTTGTGAGAAAGCTTCATCCTTTATGCTGTCGCAAGGCTTTGCGGAAGTTTATCACTTGAAGGGCGGTATTCTCAAATATTTAGAAGAAGTTCCTGCCCAAGAAAGCTTGTGGGAAGGAGAATGTTTTGTTTTTGATGAACGAGTTGCTGTCCGTCACGGCTTGGAAGAAGGCAGCTATGATATGTGTCAAGGTTGTGGTCGCCCAGTTTCTGCGGCAGATAAGGCTTCACCTCAGTATGAGGAAGGTATTGCTTGCCCCTACTGTTTTGATAGCCTTACTGAAGAAAAAAGAGTACGTCAGCAGGAAAAAAGGCGACAGTTTCTCTTTAAAATTAACCATAAAAATGAATAATTACAACTTGTAGAACACTATTCGCCAGTAAGTGTGTTATTCCTGTGGGAATGGTACTATCAAAAATTTTCGGTGCGTTATGGACATCAGTCCTAACGCACCCTACTGGCCTGGCAATGCTAAAGTTGTGCATTAAATTTCTAATTGATAGGGCGCTAAAGCGCAACTACGAACCTTTTTTATTGCAACATTTTAGGCTTGCCACGCCACTACTAAATTCTGATTGGTTTAATCCAAAATCCAAAATTGATATCAGGCAGCTTGCGGATTAAGGTGAAGCATTTGCCAAGTAGTATAAGTACCGATGGGACTCCACAGTAAGTAAGGAACTAGTAATAGAGCTGCCCAACCAGAAGTAGTTAAGACTGCAAGTGCCAATAATAAACCAATAATAAAACCTGTGCCGCCTAGAATTGTACCGACTTTCAGGCTACGGAGTCGAAACATCACAGGGGTGTAGGCAATAGTCACAATTTCTAGGAGTAGATACAAACCCATCAGTAACCAAGTGGCGTTGGTTCCTGGGTTTCTTTCCCAAACAATATAAGCTGACCAAGCGCCGCAAATAAAAATTACAGTCCAGATGATGGGAATTGCTGCTTCAAAAGTTAGCCATCTGGGGCGTTGCAATCGCTCGAACCACTTGCGATCGCTTGGTGTAATAAAATTGGCCGCTAAGGCTACTACGAAAGCTAAACCCCCAATTACCATCCAAGATCTAATCATGCCGCCTTATCCTTTGCGATCGCTAGCAAATATAAAAATTTCACACATTCAAGTCTAATATTGGCAATTTAGCTCTGTTCTCTCATCATCCTTGAGTTTGATTACTCGTCATCAGCCGGAGGAATTTCCGCCAGCACTACTATATAGTTGCGATTGTATTTCCCAGGATGTGGTAGTAATTCTGCCTGGGGATGGGGGTATGGGGAAAGCTGTAGAGATATTCTTGACGATTGGGGGGGAGCTAATCAGATGGAAAGTAATATGCAGACTGAATCAGAAATGCGTTCGCTCGCACCAGAAATTCAAGGAATCGCTAATACCATTTACATCACAGGCTGGATTACCTTTTGGGTACAGTTGGGATTGGCTGTGGTTTCTGGCTTGGCTTTGTTGTTTGCTGCTAGTGGTCGAGGTTTTGCCGATCAACCAAATGCAGGTATTGGGGTTGGGATGTTTTGGGCTGCATTTGGAATTCTCGTTTTATTATTTACTATATATTGGGATTTTCGTTATACCCGCATAGGTAAGCGCTTAAGAAATGTAAATCCAGCGCTTCATCCTAGTAAGGCAGATACAGTTAAGGTAATTCGACTAGGAATAATCGCAGCTTTGATAGGTATACTTTTAACGCTCCTAGGTGCTGGTTCAACGGTAGGAGTATTAGTAGCAAAATCTATCTCCCAACCTCCAGGAGTAGCAATCACTGACCCTTATAAAATTATTCGCGCGCTTGATGTGTTTGTGGCGGTAGCAAATATCAATGGAATTGCAGCTCATTTTGTCGGTACTGTCTCTTCACTGTGGCTACTTGAGCGAGTTAATCAACATTAATAATTCGTAATTAAGTAACGCACCATTAACAATAAAGATAGTGCGTTACTTTCGCTAATGGTTGACGAGTCTTGGAACTTCATTAATTCAATATGACTGTTCCTCTCCCCTGCTCCTGGTTGCCGAGCGGAGCCGAGGCGCTGCTCCCCTGCATTCATAGCGATGGGATATTTTTTTATTTGAAAGTCTCTTAGTTCACCCAATTAGGTGAGACGCCTGGGTGAAGTCTACTCCCTACTGCTACCTGTAACCTGGGAAAGCAGCTGAATTCCAGGGAGAATAACTATATGTTGTCCTTAAAATTATACGATCGCCTGAAAACCTGGTTCGCGATTCAGCCCAAATCTGACACAAAATCTGATGTTGCACTCAACCAAAAACAATCTCAAATCCAATTGGAATCAGAGAATCAGGCGAAACTCCGAACAGCTTTACAAGTAGAAGAAGATTTGCGGCGCATTCGAGATCAATATTATCTTTCACGCCCCAATGTCTTCTAAACCAATCCCGAACGGAGGGCGACGACTGCGGCTTGTACGCGATCGTCTACTGATAGTTTATTCATAATCCCCCGGACGTGAGTTTTCACAGTATTGGGACTGAGATAGAGTTTTTCGGCAATCTCTGGGTTGCTCAAACCGTCTACCATCAGTTTCAATACTTCTAACTCACGTTGAGACAGATTAGCGGTGTTTCCTTTGGGTGTTGGGGTGCGGAGATTTTCAATCACTCGCCGCGCAATTTGGGGGTCGAGATAAGTTGCGCCATCAACTGCGGCGGCGATCGCACTTAACAGTCGCTCTACACTAGCACCTTTGATACAATAAGCATCTGCACCGCTAGACAAAGCCGCAATAATTTCTGTCTCTGTTTGGTGGGAAGTCAGCATCACTACATGAGTTTCTGGCAATGCTGCTTTGATTTGCTGTGTTGCTGCAATTCCATCAAGTCGTGGTAGCCCGATATCCATCACTACCAAGTCAGGTTTGAGTTGGAGTGCTGCTTGCACGCCTAAATAGCCATCTTCTGCTTGTCCAACAATTTCCAACTGGGGATGAACCATTAATGATTGTTCCAGTCCCAGTTGCATCATCGGATCGTCTTCAACAATTAACACCCGCAACGGCGGTGCATCTGTTGGCAGATTTAAGAAGGAGCTATTATCTAAAGACATTCTCAAGTGGTTAGTAGTTATCTGTTATCGCTTAGGGGTCATTAGTCAGTTGTTTTTTGTCTTTTGTCCTTTGTTTTTTGACTAATGACAAATGACTAATGACCAAGGGCTAATGACCAACTTTTCTATTCTTCCACGCGATATCCTAATTCTGCTAAACTAACGCGAGACTGACGCCATTTTGGCTGGACTTTGACGAATAATTCTAGGTATACTTTGCCTGAAATCAACTTTTGAATTTGTTCGCGAGCTGCGCTACCAATAGACTTCAGCATCGAGCCGCCTTTGCCAATGAGAATTCCTTTTTGGGAATCTCGCTCAACGTTGATTGTGGCTAGTACGCGGGTAATACTTGGGGTTTCCTCCACCAGATCAATCGCGATCGCAACTGAATGTGGGACTTCTTCGCGTGTTAGAAGTAAAATCTGTTCGCGAATCAATTCACCCATAATAAAGCGTTCTGGTTGGTCAGTTACCAAGTCAGGAGGATAGTAGAACGGCCCGTGCTCTAAATCTTCAATTAATAAGTTTTGCAGTTCTGGCAGTCCTGCACCAGTCTTGGCGGAAAATTTCACTGTTTGCCACTGGTAAGATTTAGCTAACTGTGTGTAGCTATCATCTATCACCTGGGAATCTGGGGGTTGTTGATCGATTTTATTCACACCCAAGATCACCGGCGTTTGACTACGACTCAGCAACTCAGCAATAAAGCGATCGCCTGCACCACAAGCTACCGCCCCATCTACTACAAATAGCACTACATCCACTGATTCAATAGCAATTTTGGCATTTTGCACCAGTACCTCACCCAATTGATGATGGGGCTTATGAATCCCTGGTGTGTCTACAAAAATTAGCTGCGCTTCGGGTGTAGTTAAAATACCTCTTAAACGATTACGTGTAGTTTGGGCTACTGGAGAAGTAATGGCAACTTTTTGCCCTACTAATTGATTCATCAAAGTAGATTTACCGACATTAGGGCGACCGATAATGCCGATGAAACCCGACTTAAATTCAGGAGGAGCTTGGGGAATCGATACTTCTCCTGAAAAAGAGAAGATGTGATTATCAATACTAGTCACCTTTAGCTCCACCGTCATATTTTATAGTTGGGATAAGTTGTTTTTTTTCTTAGACAAGTAATAAACATAAGATCACCCTGGCATTTTTTAGGGAGTGCCTCTGCTTAAGTTTAATCTACTACTAAATATATTGTGTTCCCATATCAAAAAAAGAGATAGGAGTATACAAACTCCCTTACTTTATCTATCTATAGGGTATTGCTCTCTTGAGAACACTGTGCTGCAATTATATTTCATTGTGCCATGAATACCAAGAATCTAGAAGTCAGCAGGAACTACTGAATAATTCTGAGTACAAATTCGCCTTGATTTACAGCTTGATTTGTCGAAATCTCATAAACTAATCCATCATGTTCGGCAAAGATATCAATCACCTGAGGTAATTGGCTTTCTTTGTTGAAACTGAGAATTTGATACAGTTTGTCTTTAGCTTTGACTTTACTACCTAATTCGACCCGGCATTGAATCATACCACCTGCGATCGCATAATATTTGATGACTTTACTTGTAGCCGAAAAGGTCATTTTATGCTCTGTGGTTTGATCTCGAGGAAAGTCAGGGATTTGCAATACACCTTTTTGTGCTAAATAATTTTTTATACCTAAAATACCTTTGCTAACTGAATCAGGGTTCATCTGCATTCCTGAACCAAGTTCGAGTGTCCAGGCTTCGATATCAAATCGCATGTTTCTACCCAGCTTTTGAAAACAAGCTTCTAATGCTAACCAAGGCTTGATAAATGACTCATCAAAAGCATCACCATCATAAGGATCTAGTAAAATTCCGCGAGCGAACAGGAAGTATTTGGCACTATCTTCGCGATTTCGGAAGTAATAAAGATAGTTGATTGCTTGATTTGTAGAACTGTGTAAGTCAATCAAATAGTCTGCATCTAAACTGAGAGATTGTAGTTGGTAGCTAAATTGTTCAGTATATGGTAGACCATAAGGGGAATTAATTTTTTCTAAAATTTTTGCAAATTTTTGTTTGATTGTAGTTAGATAATTTAGTCGGACGACCTCTCTATCAATGTGAAGTTGTGATTTAGTAAAAGCTACTAAATCATCAGCTTCTTTCTCGTAATCCCAAAAAATCCGATTCCAGTCCTTGGCTTCGTAAACACAGTATCTCCCAGCAGAAAAATGGTGAGAACGCTCATTTGCTCCCATTGGATTACAAACAGGAACCAACCAAATTTCTCCCGCTAAATCTGTATCATTTAGTGTTAGCAAAAACTCAATAAGTTGATGAATAACTGCATTACCAGCAATTTCTGCACCGTGTAAATTAGACTGAATGTAGACTTTTTTACCAGGATGAGCGCCGATAAATTTGTAAACTTGTAGAGATAGGCGATCGCCTGAAGCCATTTGACGTAAGAAAATCGTTTCAATAACTGGCAGCATAGAAAAATTCTGGATTTTTTGGGCATTGGGCATTGGGCATTGAGCATTGGGGAGGCAGTGCCTTAGAGGATATTTGAAAAGTCATCAATGATGTAGCAAATAATTTTAGATCCCCCTAAATCCCCCTTTTTAAGGGGGACTTTAATTCTATTTCCCCCTTTTTTAAGGGGGTAGAGGGGATCAATAAGTGTCTAAAGTCACAGCCAAATACTTTTAAAACAACCTCTTAGACGGGTTTTCCGGCTTGTAGGAACTGCCGTCATGGCTAAGAGTCACCAATACCCAATGACGAGCATTTTAGCGATCGCAAACAATGCCAATAATTAATCCAGCAAAGGTAAAAACTGTCGAATTAAGCCAATCGTCACTGCTGGTAATTCTAATTGTGGTGTTAATCCCACATCTTCTAAATGTTGAAAAACTCGAATCGCTTGGGGATTGAGATTCGCGAGACGACGACCAATTTCTGGCCCGGTAAATTGCGACTTTTCTCCCCAAATAATCGCGGTGGGAACGGTCAATTGCTGAATATACAACGATAAATCAAAGCACAAATCACCCCGAACAAAAGACAGGGCGGTGTACTCAGCATTAGGTTGTTGTGCGGATTCTAGGTAAGCATCGACAATTTCTTGGTAAACTCGGCTAGGTTGGGCAAATTGTCGCTGCTCTAAAAAAGTGCGAATCCCGTTACTGGTAGCTACTCCCGTGCTGTACAACAAACGATCCACAATGGGAACGCTGGCTAACTGAGCAAAAAAGCTGCGAGAATAGTCTTCACCAAAATCCGACAATCCGGCGGGAGTGGTAAGAATTAGAGATTTGAATAAATTGGGATGAGCGATCGCCACTCGAATGACAATCGCTGCGGTGAGGGAAGAAGCGATCGCTGTTACAGGCTCGATACAAGTCTGCTGCAAAAACTCTTGAATCGTGGTTAAATAATCTTCAATCTGATAATTCCGTCCTAAATGCTCAGATTTACCCCAACCTAATAAGTCTGGTGCAATAATCCGATAGTCGCTGGCGAAGGCGGGATAAACTTTAGACCACTCATAAGCAGAAGAACCACCACCAAAGCCGTGGAGAAACACTAAAGTTTCTCGTTCGCCTTGTGTGGCTACATCGTGCTGCCAAAGTGAACCAGTGTTCGTATAGTACACTATTCTCCCCAGCGAGGTAATTATCGAGCGTTGCTCAAATCCTAGTGGCTGAAACATCATGTATTTTTTAATTCACTGTTGTGGTTGCTTGGCATAGGTGATCTTTAAGTCACTACTGAGTACTTATACTAAATTGCGTTCGGAAATAGCATCGAGAAATTGACAGGAGAAATGAAAATACATCTGCTGTTATCTATCCGATCCCCTTCCCGCAGTTTGGTATTACTTGTAGGCTTTAAACTCCCCACTATTATCCGGGAATCCATCATTGTTAGACTTCTGGCCAATGCCAGATTAAGTAGATGTAAAATTACCTGACTATCTGTGAAGATATCGTGATCTTTTTGTTACACATACTGGGATGCGTTGCTTGGATTTACTGCGCTGTGAGGATTTGAGTTGGTAGCAACGAGAACTGGGTTATTAATTTTGGCATGGTTTTCTATGGTAATCTATCAGAAAGATTACGGATAATTTTGAGAATTAAGTTATCGGCAAGACGCTAGAGAAAAACAGCCATGAATTCTCTAGCTGTAAACGGCAAAAATAATTTTGATGAAAATATTAAATTGATTATTCTTCTATAGGAAATTTTAAGGTAAGGTGTCATGGTCAAGGAGGTTATTCTTAAATCAGATAAAATACCAAGGTTTGAAGGCACTGGATTTGGGCTTGACAACTGTAATATTCATCACCAAGCAATAGCTTCAGAGTGGCAGGGTCAGGTAAATGATGCCAAGGATGCATCTGATACTAGCCAAGAAAATACACCTAGTTGTATTGCTTTGAACTTTGATGATTTGAAGTGTTTTGAAGTTGTGGAGCGTCAGTATGAATCTTGGGGTGTGATTTTTCAAAATTCTCTGGCAATTCAACCATCAAATCCGGCATTTCCTACCAACTCAGGGTTAACAGTATTGATGGGTTCGCCTGAGAGTGGATTGTTAGAGGTGAGTTTTTTGCGACCAGTTAATTGGGTTAGTGCCTTAGTGACAAGTTCACAGCGGCTAGTGCTGACAGCTTACGATCGCGATCGCAAACTAGTAGCTCAAACTGTACTACCAGGATCAAACCTGGCCAATTCTGACTCCCCCATACCCCCTAATACTCTATTATCTGTAGCGGCAAATGATATTTATTATGTGACCTTCAGCGCTTTTGATGGTCAATTCACTCTTGATAACTTTCGTTTTTGTTTTTAGCTCCTCATGGAAAATATGTGAGCGATCGCGCCTTCTTGCGTAGTTACTAAAACCTGACACCGCACTCCATCATCAAACCTCTTCAGGTTCTTTTCTTTATCCTTGCATTTGCAATTCAAATGAAAAACTCCACCCACAAGGGTATGGAGTTTTTGGGTATGGCGAAGAAACTACCAATGCCCAATGCCCAACCATCAAGCTGTTTCTGTCGGCTCAACTGTTACTTTCTCTGTGGTTGATTTTATCCTAGCGATCGCGCCTTTGCGGATGCGTTCGCCCTTGGCGTTGGCGAAGCCATCGCTCTTACGCACACCACCAGCTTGAACATATTCAGCGCTGTCTTTGCCGTATCTCCCGCCAACTGACATCAGCATATTTTCACACAAAACGCTCAAGCTTTTTTCTAGCTGTTCAATATCAGTTCTGGAAGCATCAATTACAGCCAGAGCAGTGTTGTGGGTGTTCAGCTTACTACGTAATTACTCAATTTGTTGTAGTATATTTTACAAGTTGTTATAATTGCCAAAATCAAGATTCGGATCGATAGCTTGCATTCCAGAAACTCTTTTTTGAGCTTTTTCGAGAATACGAGATGAACGTTTTGGTAGGGTCATAGTTCTACTCCTGAATAACTTTTATACTGTTATCTTGTCTTAAAAAAGCTATATTCCGGTTCAGGGAAAATCACAAAATATTGGACTTTTTTTTAAGAGTATTTAGGGATAAAACTCTGTAATTATGCGTATTCTATAGTATATGTTATTGGAATTTGCCAGCTTGTAGCAGTGCAATTTCTCATCATCTGCTGCAACCTTTGTACCCAGAAAATTAACTCGTTGGTTACGAATGAGATGAGGTTCTGTATGAATGAGTACTCGTTGATAGAGAACCCGATCTCGTTGGTTATGAATGCGATCGGGTTCTCTATAGATGAGGTAATTTTGGTAACGAAAGCTGATTTTGCGATCGCAGTTTAGAAGAGATAGAGTGCGATCGCACTTTGGTAAAACTATAAATACTGCATTTCCTGAGTCTATTTACCGCCACCATCGCGCCACATCTGCGATCGCACGAGCAACTTCTGCCGTTGCTGCTTCACCACCTAATGCAAAGATAACTGGAAACAATGCCTTGATATCTGCCAGCAAATTAGGGCGAGTGCGAAGGGATAGCTGATAAAGTGTATCTCGCCAAAGTGGGAAAAGTGTAACAGATGGCATTTTTGACAGACCTATAGCTAATGCTTTGAGGGCACAGACACGAGAATACTCATCCTGAATCGCGGTGAGTGCTTCTGGCAATACTTCTGGTAGTTTATTGGCTAATGCACTGAGGGCAGAGGCGCGATCTTTCTGAGACTGAATCGCCCTAGCAGCAGTGAGTGCTTCTGGCAACAACTCTGGTGGTAGTTTTTCGGTTAATGCGCTCAGGGCAGAGGCGCGAGAGGACTCATCCTGAATTGCCCTAGCGGCAGTGAGTGCTTCTGGCAATACCTCTGGTAACTTCTCGGCTAATGCGCTCAGGGCAGAGGCGCGATCTCTCTGAGACTGAATCGCCCTAGCAGCAGTGAGTGCTTCTGGCAACAACTCTGGTGGTAGTTTTTCGGTTAATGCGCTCAGGGCAGAGGCGCGAGAGGACTCATCCTGAATTGCCCTAGCGGCAGTGAGTGCTTCTGGTAATACCTCTGGTAGCTTTTCGGCTAATGCGCTCAGGGCAGAGGCGCGATCTCTCTGAGGCTGAATCGCCCTAGCAGCAGTGAGTGCTTCTGGTAATACCTCTGGTAGCTTCTCGGCTAATGCGCTCAGGGCAGAGGTACGAGAATACTCATCCTGAATCGCGGTGAGTGCTTCTGGCAACAACTCTGGTAGTAGTTTATTAGCTAATACTCTCAGGGCAGAGGCGCGAGAGGACTCATCCTGAATTGCCCTGGCGGCAGTAAGTGCTTCTGGCAACAACTCTGGTAGCTTCTCGGCTAATGCGCTGAGGGCAGAGGCGCGAGAGGACTCATTCTGAATTGCCCTAGCGGCAGTGAGTGCTTCTGGCAACAAATCTGGTGGTAGCTTCTCGGCTAATGTGCTCAGGGCAGAGGCACGAGAATACTCATTCTGAATTGCCCTAGCGGCAGTGAGTGCTTCTGGCAACAAATCTGGTGGTAGCTTCTCGGCTAATGTGCTCAGGGCAGAGGCACGAGAATACTCATTCTGAATTGCCTTAGCGGCAGTGAGTGCTTCGGGTAATATCTCTGGTAGCTTCTCGGCTAATGTGCTCAGGGCAGAGGCACGAGAGGACTCATTCTGAATTGCCCTAGCGGCAGTAAGTGCTTCTGGCAACAAATTTGGTGGTAGTTTCTTGGCTAATGCGCTGAGGGCAGAGGCGCGAGAAGACTCATCCTGAATTGCCCTAGCGGCCGTGAGTGCTTCTGGCAATACCTCTGGTAGTTTCTTGGCTAATGCGCTGAGGGCAGAGGCGCGAAAATACTCATCCTGAATTGCCCTAGCGGCCGTGAGTGCTTCTGGCAATACCTCTGGTAGTTTCTTGGCTAATGCGCTGAGGGCAGAGGCGCGAAAATACTCATCCTGAATTGACCTAGCAGTAGTGAGTACTTCTGGCAACAAATCTGATGGTAGTTTCTCAGCTAATGCCCTGAGGACATAGGGGCGAGCATACTGATCCTGAATCGCCTTAGTGGCATTGAGTGCTTCTAGTAATACCCCTGGTAGTTTCTCAGTTAATGCTATCAAAGCATAGGCGCGAGAACACTCATCCCAAATTGCCCTAGCGGCGATGAGTGCTTCTGGCAATGCTTCTGGTAGTTGCTCGGCTAATGCTATTAAAGTAAAGGCGCGATCTCTGTCAGACTCAATCGCTCTAGCGGCAATGAGTGCTTCTGAAAGTGCTAGTTTTTTTAAATTTGGCGGCAAATAGTTGACCAGCTCTACAAGGGCTGTCGCTTTCTCATATTGATTCGGGTTTTGCAGTGCGTAAGTTAGCCCTTGTGCAGCAGTCCACACCTTTTCTTTGACCAACGCCATTAGCAATTCCACTGGTATATTAGCTGCCACACTATTAAGAGAAGCCATAATCAAAGCATAGCGACACTGCAAACCCACCACTTGCGGCAGAGTTGATTCAGTCCAATTTACTTGTGCTAATTCCCAAGCACGAGAAATATCTGTGATGTAACCCCCAGTTTGCCCCAACTTTTCCCGCACTTCATACCAGCCATTATCCCCAGTTGCCGACTCTTCCCGCAACAAAGAATGAATCTCTTCAAACCGTCCCGCCTTCTCCAAATGCCATACTAAATGCTGATGAATGTAACCATCATCAGGCAAGATGTGCCATAAATTATTTTGGGTTTTCTGCCGATATTTCTCCAACAATGCAGCGTGAGCATTGGCAAGGGAAATACCTAGTCCAGGTAAATCACCGCGACGCTTAGGTGTTTTTGGCTCAGTTAACAAATTACATGCTAAATCGTGGAATAAGTCATGCAAGCGATAGGTCAGCGTCCGATCAGCTAGCGTCACACCAGTTAATAGTAATGCTTTACTTCGCAAATATTCCAATGCATCAGCAGCATCACGCTCATCTGCCATATCCCAAAGTGTTGCGGTCATTTTAGGGCTAATAGTTGCATCTTCCGGTAACACCCCCAGCCAAGTAAAATATTCTCTTTCCTCATCTGGCAATCGCTGTACACTCAAATTCAACGATGCCGTTAAGCTGAGGCGTTTTAAACTAGCTTCATCAGTGGTATCTCTCGCGCCTGGTCTGTCAAATGTTTTTAACCGGGCAATTTCTCGTTGAATATCTTGTAAAAGAACTGTCCAAGCTGTACCAGTTGCAACTTGGGCGGCGGCGAGTTCTAATGCTAGGGGTAGATAACCAACACCTTTGGCTAATTTTGCTGCTGACTGACGTTCTGTACCTGTAATCTCCCGTCCTAATTTCTTCGTCAGCAGTTCCATTGCCTGGGCATCTGTCATTATATCCAGGCTGTAGGTGCTAGCTGCCAATGCATCGGCAATAGAAGCGTCACGGGTAGTTACCAAAACTTGACAACGCGCACCACCGACATTAAACGCTTGTGCATCTTTGGTATTCCATGCATCATCTACCACTAGCAGTACAGCTTTGTCATAAAGCAGAGTCCGCAATTGGGTAGAAGTGGCTTCGACACTGGTAGGTTTAAAGCTATAGTCTCCTAGCGCTTGCACCCAGCCACTAAGTAAAGAAAGCACATCAGGCTGTTGACCTAATGTTGCCCAAAGAATGCCATCACAAAACCGAGTTTGTACTTCTGCATCATGGGCTAAAGCTGCTGCTATGGTAGACTTGCCCACCGAACCTAAGCCGTGAATCGCTGTAATTACCAAGGTGCGGTTATCAGATGATGAACCGTTGAGCAGACGAGTCTTTAAATCTTCGCTGTATTCTGGGCGTTCTACAAAGTGTACAGGTAAAGGTGGAGCTTGAAAAATAGTGATTTGCGGTCGAGTAGCGGCTTTCGTAGCGTCAACTTCCTCAACTTTGTTGACGCTAGGCTGTGGTTTTTTAGATTTCTTTTGTCTCTGATTTTCCCATTCCTCATCAACCTGTTTTAGGTTAATTTCCGTATCCTTTGCCCATAGCGTCAGCGTAAAACGCCAATCTTCAGAACCTTGGGTTTGAATACGGTTATCTTCGAGAATGTTCAAAAAATCCTTGAGTAAATTCAGCGCTTCGCGAATTTGCGGTTTAGTTAACTTACCAGGATGTTTGTCCTTTTGTGTAAGCAACTCCAAAGTCACCAGAGTTGTCTCGACTTTCAGCTTAGGCTTTTCACCGTCTTCTTGCCAGGTAAATTGAATATCAAAATAATCCTCAAATTCTCCAGCCGCGAAACAAAGCAACGTCTCTAACAGACGCTTGACTCGCTTTTTAGGTTCAGCACCGTATGTAGTTCGCGGCATTGCATCCAAAAAATTGATCGAGAAGTTTAGGGCTACCCCAATTTAGGACTACCACCCCAAAGCTATTAAATCCAGATTCTAAGCCATTTTCAGCAAGATTGGGGTGTTTGCTTCTGGATGCCACCCCAAAGAGAAGCTGTAGCTATCAAATCTTTGGGGGAAAAACAAATGAAAGGCAAGCGTCAAAATATTATTAACAAAACCATTGCTTTGTTGCTGGCAATGCAAATCTTCTTAATTGGTTTACAAGCTAAAGTCCGCATTGACCAAAGTAACTCTAGCTTAGAAGCGTTAATTTGGATAACTCAACAGTATATTTCTGTGTTGATTAAAGTTCGCGATTTGCAGGAGAAGAAGGAAAAAGGTAATTCTCAAATAATAAAAGAGACAACAGGCAAAGACAGCTTTTTTAAAGAGAAGACCAAACCATAAATTCTCTGAGTTTTTATCATTTCTGATTGAATAATTGCCCCTGTGTGATTAATTTTAATCTGTGTCATACGTGTAGAGACCATACAATAAGGTCTCTACATATTTTCGAGGTTTATGCTTGTATCTCATTTACCTAAAATTCTCTGTACTAACCCTCAAAATTTATGAGACAAAACACTACCGATATGCGATCGCACAATGTATTATCAGAGGTTTTTGGAAAAGTGATTTTCTTGGTGTTAGCGCAGCAGTAGCAACGTAAGAGCGTCGGCAACCCCTTAGCTAAGGAATAGATTTACAAATCTTTTTATCGCCTTTTGTTAAAAAAAACTGACATAAATCTAACTTTAGAGTTAAGCCTATTTATCGATCCCAGAGTTACAAGTTGGCTTATTAAAGAAAACACCGCTTGTTTACGGGAGATTTTATCGCTCTATTTACAACAATTCCCAGTAAACTCTCATGATAAATATCACTAAGTTATGTGGAATTAATACAAAAATATCGGTAAACATATCGGGATACTAAAGTTATAAATTCCTCGTAAAAACCCTATTGACTGTAAAAAAATCTAAGTCTAACGTGATAGTTAAGTCCTACCAAGGACGACTCACAAAGCATCAGCTAGTTAGGAGGTTTTCCTATGATGATGATGATGATGAACGAATCCATGACAACCGAAATGCAAACTTGCATGGACGCTTGCATGGAATGTCATAAAATGTGCATGGAAGCCATGACCCACTGTATGTCTATGTCTAAAGGCAAGCAGATGGACATGAGCATGATGAGCATGATGGGCATGATGCGTGACTGCTCTGAAATGTGCATGATGTGCATGAACATGATGATGAGTGGTTCCGAGTTCATGGGACGCACTTGTATGCTTTGTGCAGAAATGTGCGATCGCTGTGCAATGGCTTGTGAAGGAATGAGTGGCGATTCTAAAATGATGGAATGTGCCGCAGCTTGCCGCAAGTGTGCAGAAGCCTGCCGCTCAATGCACATGATGCCTGCTTAATTTCCATAACCAGCAGAAGTTTCTCTGCAACCTAATATTCAAGCGCTCAGGCTCAACGAGTCTGGGCGCTTGAAGTATATTTAGAAGAATGAAACACCTTAAATCACGTTCTCAAGATTTGCGGAGTTTGTTTGAGAACAACATCACAATTGAATATGTCGCAGAACCCCTCAAAGCAGTGTCGGCGGAAGCAGAAGTAACAGAGGTGCTGCATTGGATGCAAGCACGGGATTTTGATGTAGTTGGTGTGGAGTCGGGAGATACGATTGCTGGTTATGTAGAACGCGCTAGCTTAATCAAAGCCACATCCGGTAAGTGCAGCGATTATCAGCGAGTGTTTCATCCCAAAGAACTCATCGCCATTTCTACTCCACTGATGAAATTGCTACCCATTCTGCAACAAACTCCCCGATTATTTGTCCTAGATTGCAATCAAGTAACTGGAATTATTACCTGTGGCGATTTGCAAAAAGCACCTGCACGAATGTTGCTGTTTGGTTTAGTTACATTGCTAGAAATGAATCTCTTGCGACTGGTGCGGCTTTACTATCCTCAAGATTCCTGGCAAAAATTCCTCAAACCAGAACGTTTACAAGTTGCTCAACGACTATGGCGCGAAAGCCAAGAAAGAAACGAAGCCACAGATTTATTAGATTATCTCCAATTCTGCGATAAACGAGAGTTAGTCTTAAATCAACCAGAACTTCTTGAACAACTTGGACTAAAATCAAAAAGATTTGGAGAGCGTTTTCTCAAATCTGCCGAACAACTACGCAACCGATTAGCTCACGCGCAAAATCTAGTCAGTGGTTCCTCTTGGATAGACTTAATTTCTTTAGCAGAAGCAATGGAAACATTATTGATTCGCTGTGAGGAAATTGAGTGATAATTACGAATTATGTTGAATTTCCCCGTTTACATTGGCTGGGGTGCTTTCCAAATCCACCCTCATCTTTTATTTGAGTCTTTGGCTTACGCCACTGCCTTTCGTTTACTATTACGCCATCTTCGCAAAGATTCTATTGCACCTAGCCAACGTAGTTCTGTCATAGTTGGTGGTATGGTAGGTGCTTTAATTGGTGCCAAAATGCTAGTTTGGCTGCAACACATTGATTTACTTTGGCAAAATCAACAGCAATTATTATTACTATTACTGCAAGGAAAAACAGTTGTAGGCGCGCTTTTGGGTGGATTAATTGGTGTAGAAACCACCAAAAAACTGCTTAATATTCACCAATCTACTGGTGATGTATTTGTTTACCCGTTAATTTGGGGAACAGCCATTGGAAGGATTGGTTGCTTTCTTACAGGGTTGAGCGATCGCACTTACGGCATCGCTACAAATTTACCTTGGGGTGTAGATTTTGGCGATGGCATTTCCCGCCATCCGACTCAATTATATGAAATCTTATTTTTAGTATTACTAACTCTGTTTCTACAATTTCGTAGTCGCTACCAATATCAAAATGGCGAGTTATTTAAATTTTATTTAGTTTCTTATCTTGGTTTTCGTTTTCTGGTAGATTTCATTAAACCCGATTTTCATCCATTCTTGGGGCTGAGTGCGATTCAAGTTGCTTGCCTATTAACTATTTTGTATTACCGCCGCAGCATTCCCCAAATGTTTCAACTCAACAACTAATTTTAAATTAAATTTGACGGACGTTTTGCAGTATTTTCAATAACCATAAGTTGGCATTGCCTACCTTAAAAAAACTTGTAAACTTCTTTCCATCCCCTTCTGCCTCCTGCCCTCTGCCCTCTGCCTTATTTAACATCACCATGCCTACCCGCAATTATTTATTTTACGCTTTAACTAATAGTGTTTGCTCAAAATGTCTAGTTAAAGTAGAAGCCAAAATCATTTTTCAAGATGATTGTGTTTACTTAGTTAAACACTGTCCCACTCACGGGAGAGAAGAAGTTTTAATAGCTGATGATATTGAATTTTATAAAAAGTCTCTAGAATTCATTAAACCAGGGGATATGCCCCTCAAGTTTAATACGCCAATTAAATATGGTTGTCCTTATGATTGTGGACTTTGTCCCGATCACGAACAGCATAGCTGTTTAACATTAATCGAAGTCACAGACAAATGCAATCTTTCCTGTCCAATATGTTATGCGGATTCAGGCGTGGAAGAAGTTTCGCAGTTATCCCATCAACCACGACTGCATCGCAGTTTAGCACAAATTGAAAGCATGATTGATGCGGTAGTAGCAAATGAAGGGGAACCGCAGATAGTGCAATTAAGCGGTGGCGAACCAACCATTCATCCTGAGTTTTTTCAAATATTGGATATTGTCAAAAGCAAGCCAATCAAGCATTTAATGATCAATACTAATGGCGTAACGATCGCTAAGGATAAATCTTTTTGCGATCGCTTGAGCCAATATATGCCAGGAATTGAAGTATATTTGCAATTTGACAGCTTTGAAGCCGACGCTTTAAAAGAGTTACGCGGTGCAGATTTACGGACTGTGCGCGAGCAAGCAATTGCCCATCTCAACGAATATAATATTTCTACTACATTAGTTGTCACCCTCAAAAAAGGGTTAAATGACCGCGAAATTGGCAAAATCCTCGAGTATGCTTTACAGCAAAAATGTATCCGAGGTGTAACTTTTCAACCGATACAAGCAGCCGGAAGATTAGCAGGATTTGACCCCAAGCGAGACAGATATACCTTAACAGAAGTTCGACGCTCAATTTTAGAACAAAGTCCTTATTTTAAACCTGAAGATATTCTCCCAGTTCCCTGTCATCCTGATTCTTTAGCAATGGCTTATGCATTGAAACTAAATGGCAAAGTAATACCTCTAACTGGGTTAATTAATCCAGATATTTTTGTGAAAATTATGCCTAACAGCGTGCTTTATGAACAAAATGAAGAACTAAAGCAGCAAATTTTTCAATTATTTTCTACAAGTCATTCACCAACTTCTGCGGCTTTATCACTCAAGCAGCTTTTGTGTTGTTTGCCAATGATAGCTGTACCCGAAGGAATTAACTACTCTAATATATTTCGGGTGATGATTGTACAATTTCTCGACCCTTTTAACTTTGATGTCCGTTCAGTGAAGCGCTCTTGTATTCATATTGTCCATCCAGATGGTAGGATTATCCCATTTGATACTTTCAATATGTTTTACCGCGAAGGCAGCGCTGGATATCACCTAGTAAATAACCATCCCTCGTGAATATAATTTATCGGCGTCATCTACAGGAATAAATTAATGTCTCAAAGAAATGAAACTTTAAATATTTTTTTAGGGATATTTCTTTTATTTGGGTTGCATTTCCTAGCAATAGGAATAATCTTTTTGCTAGGCTGGATTTATGGACTAATCTTTGGTTACAGTAATTATAATTATTTAGGTATTTGGATTATTGGTGGTTGGGGATTTTTCATCTGGCAAATGTTATATGTAATTCCTCTTTGTATTTGGCTAAGAAAACAACAGCGTTTGGCAATGATGAAAGGTGTAATTATTGGTGCAGTGATTACTGCTTTATTGAATGGTAGTTGTTTTCTATTACTATTTACCAATCGTTAAGTTCGGGCACAATATATTGTTAACAGTAGTTAACCGTAGGGTGTGTTATGGACTATAGTCCTAACGCACCGAACATCTTGAATGGTACGTGCGGTGCGTTAGTCCCTGCTTTGATTTTTAATAACTATTAGCGCTGCTTGTTTAAAGAATCAATTAACTGAGTTCCTGTGTAGTTAGGCAACCAACCTTCTGCGGTGATGAAATAGCGTACTGCTTTGAAATTCAAAGATGCATTAGGACTACACCA
Organism: Aulosira sp. ZfuVER01; assembly: GCA_034530615.2. GTDB lineage: Bacteria > Cyanobacteriota > Cyanobacteriia > Cyanobacteriales > Nostocaceae > Aulosira. The sequence goes on along the minus strand of JAVRCV020000008.1, from coordinate 25,572 downwards.
ATGTTCAACTCCCGCCGGAATCACGAGATAATCTTGAGCCTGAACTAAAAGCTGTATCTGACTACCATCGGGTTTTACAAAGCCAAAAATCATCTCTCCTGCCAAAACATAGATGGGTTCGGCAGCAGTATGAGTATGATAACGGCTGTAAGTGGCGATCGCAGTTTGTAGATGAGGGGAACCAGGATGCACATTCAGCAAGTCACACCAGAGATAGCCTGTTTCTTGCTGGAGAAATTCAAAAACACCATTGTGGAGTTCTAAAATGTAGCGCTTCTCAGACTCGGTGATAACTTCTTGCTCGACTAACTGAGGGAACAGCAGCGATGTTCCCGGATCGTAGTGTTTCAGGTGGATGCCAAGAGGAGCCAATTCACGGACTATCTCGCCTAAATCACTCTCAATCGTACCGTCGTCAAGCAATAGAGTAGCCATAACAGAAGCAGTAATTAACCATTAAGAGAAGTATACTTAATTTTTAATTAATTAGCCATAATGCCGATAGGCAAACCGGAGTTGTTTGTCTTTTTTTGCTAACAAATCGATTTCGCAAAGAAATTTATCGTTAGAGTGATGCTTATGAGTACATAAGACTCTACACTAGTACGGGCGAACTATTATGAGTATGGAATGTCTGACTTAATTTTATTTTGGCATCGCCGCGATTTACGTATCGCTGATAATACAGGACTGGCTGCGGCACGTAAACAAAGTCCTAAAGTGGTGGGAGTATTTTGCCTCGATCCGAATATTCTGGAACGAGATGATGTTGCTCCAGTGAGAGTAACTTATATGATTGGCTGTTTGCAAGCACTACAACAGCGATATGCTCAAGCTGGTAGCCAATTGTTGATTCTTCACGATAATCCCGTACAAGCAATTCCCGCATTAGCAGCGGCTTTAAATGCCAAAGCTGTATTTTGGAACTGGGATGTAGAACCTTATTCCCAAGAACGCGATCGCACTATAATTAATGCTCTCCAAGAAAAAGGCATTGCATTTCTCGATCAGAATTGGGATCAAATCCTGCACGCACCAGCAGAAATTCGCACAGGTGGCAATGGCCCTTACACTGTTTACACCCCCTTCTGGAGAAATTGGAGTAGCAAAACCAAAGCTAAACCAGTAGAAACTCTGCAAAATGTCGAGAGTTTAACACCAGCCGAACAAGAAATTGCCAAGCAAACAGGAGCGATCGCATTACCAACAGCCAAAGATTTAGGATTTATTTGGGATGGAGACTTAATTCTTCCCCCAGGAGAAGCCGCAGCGCAAGAACGGCTAGAAGGATTTAGCGCCACTGCCATTAATGAATACCAAGAACAACGCAACTTTCCCGCAGTTGATGGTACATCCCAACTGAGTGCAGCTTTAAAATTTGGCGTGCTTGGCATTCGCAGCGTTTGGCAAGCTACTTTAGAAGCGCTAGAAAATAGCCGCAGCGAAGAAACTGAAGCCAGTATCCGCACATGGCAACAGGAATTAGCTTGGCGGGAATTCTATCAACACGCCATGTATCACTTCCCAGAATTAGCTGACGGTGCTTACCGCGATGCTTTCAAAACCTTTCCTTGGGAAAATAACGAAGAACATTTTCAAGCATGGTGCGAAGGCAGAACAGGCTATCCCATTGTGGATGCAGCCATGCGTCAAATGAATGAAAGCGGCTGGATGCATAACCGTTGCCGAATGATTGTCGCCAGTTTCCTCACAAAAGACTTATTAATTAGTCCGCAACGGGGAGAAAAATATTTTATGCAGAGATTGATTGATGGTGATTTATCTGCCAATAATGGCGGTTGGCAATGGAGTGCTTCTAGTGGTATGGACCCCAAACCAGTGCGAATTTTTAACCCAGCCAGCCAATCACAAAAATTCGATCCAGATGCCGAATACATCCGCCAATGGTTGCCAGAATTACGGTCAATAGATACCGAATATTTAGTAACCGGAAAAATCACACCTCTGGAACGTCGCGCTGTTGGTTATCCTGACCCAATTGTCGAGCATAAAATTCAGCAACAGCAGTTTAAACAGCGTTATCAACAACAAAAAGAGGTGTTGAGATAAAGGTATCTCAGGCTGATTCATCAAGGCGATTGCAACTTATACCAATTCTTTATGAAGCTGCATAGAATTCGATCCCCCCGGGAGCATCCCACTTTTTTGAGTGGTGCTAAAGTACTAATTGTCAAACCATCCATTCTGCGGAGATTAAGTTTTTATTCTCTAGCCGCAAAATAAAAACTGGGATGCACCCGATCCCCCCTAGCCCCCCTTATTAAGGGGGGAAGCGGAAGAAATCTATCAAAGTCCCCCTTAAAAAGGGGGATTTAGGGGGATCTAGATATGTGCAACTTCACATGAAATTGGTATTAGTTGAGAAAGTATGCGATCGCACTCTCCAACTTTAATTCTCTCAGGCTTCAGACTTTAAGCTCCATCTATAATTATGCGTTTTTTCAATTGTCAAATTTTTCATTTAGATAATACCCTATCTTTAGTTTGCCGAGAAGTTGCTTCTAAAAAGTCAGTAAATACTTGAGTGAACTTATGTATTCCTTCACTGCCTCCAGCAATTAAACCACCTGTTAATAATGCATCTAAACAGCGAAAAATAACTATTTGAATGGAATTGTTTGAGTCAAGGATAATTAGAGGTTCAATGGAGCGAATACCAATCGCACTAATTAATAGACCGCATAAAAGAGATGTCCATAAAGCAATTATTCTAGTGTCAGCCTTATAAGCTAATCGCTTGCGTTCTTTTTCATAGACATCTTTGATTCTATTATTTAAATCATCAATATAAGGTTGTAATTGCTGAAATGAATCTATAGGATCTTGGCTAAAATCTTGGATAAGTTGCTGTTCTAAAGTAGTTCCTCCTGAAGGATTAACTTTGATAGGATTTGCTTCTACAACAGGAATTTGGCTTTGTTGTCGCTCTGCTATAAATTTTCTTTGTTCAGCAATTAGAGCATTTTGTTGTTGAATACTAACTTCTAACTGTTCTGTGGTTGGGCCTCGCCAAGTAGTTATAAAAACTTCTAAAGAACGCTCCAATAAAAGCGAAATAAAAAACGGTAACGTAAGTAACTGGAACATATCATCCAGCCCAAAAGATTTTAAGACTAATGGTTGTGGTGATAGCCAAGCTGTTAAAGTTACGACTAAAAAACCAATTGTTATGAATAGTATAAATAGCGGAGATTCCAGAGAAACTTTTAGCAACATTCCTATAGTCCTGCTTTGTCCCACAATATCTAACACAGAGAGAAATGTAGAACAGCAGGAAGAAAATCAGGATGAGGGAGATTGTTAATTTGGTATGGTGGTAAATTGTAACTTCTTACCATCCACCATGACTCAGCTTGGGGCAGCTTTCACTGAAGCAATAATCGCCTTTGCCGCTACAAATATTGATGACATCCTGATTTTACTGTTATTTTTTACCCAAGTAGATACTAACTTTCGACGGCGACACATCATCATTGGTCAGTACCTTGGGTTTTTAGGAATTATTTTGGCTAGCTTACCAGGATTTTTTGGTGGCTTAGTAGTACCACGAGAATGGATTGGATTACTGGGAATACTACCAATCGCAATTGGTCTGAAGCAATTACTATCTCGACAACAAGAAACTACAGAAGTCCAGACAGTATCTCCTAATTTTGCACAGACATCACCCAATAACTTTATACTCTCTTTTATTTGGACTATTCTGCATCCTCAAACTTATAAAGTAGCAGCAGTAACCATTGCTAATGGTGGCGACAACATTAGTATATATATCCCCTTATTTGCTGGTCATAACCTTGGCAGCTTGGGGGTAATTTTAATAGTATTTTTTGTCATGGTAGGGATTTGGTGTGCGATCGCTTATTATTTAAGTCTTCACCCTGCCATTGCTGCTGTTTTAAGTCGCTACGGTCATTATCTTGTGCCTTTTGTCTTAATTGGCTTGGGTCTGTTGATAATGTATGAAAGAGGTACATTCAACTTACTGCCTTGGGTGAGATAATCATGGTTGAATATCGATACAAATGACTGTGGCGTAGGGATCTATAGCTGATTGGAGGACAGAAATTGTTAACTCACCTAAGGGATCGGGATTCAATAGAGAATCCATAATTGCACAACGACTTGTGTAAGCTAGTGGCGTACCATCTGCTAGCAACGATACCGACTGCACTTGTTTAATTGGTAAACCTCTGACAGTGATAGTTTCATAAGGCTTCATCAACAGGTGCAGATAAATCCGATTACCTTTTCGAGTTGAAGGGCCATAAAATTGCCACGGTTCTAATCCTGGCGTTGTACCCAGAATACTTTCAGAGTGGCGAGACATCCAACTGGCTATGTCCTCTAAACGTTCAACCTGTTCAGATGGAATTTGTCCATTGCCCATTGGGCTGATATTAAGCAGTAAGTTACCGCTTTTACCTGCAACTTCACACAGCGTATGAATTAGCTGACGAGAGGATTTAAAATTGCGATCGCTTGAGTTATATCCCCAGCTTTCATTAATAGTCAAACAAGTTTCCCAAGGATGAACAGGCGGTTGATGCGGAATAAACTGCTCAGGAGTTTCAAAGTCACCACAATTTGGTAAGCGATCGCTAATGAGAATATTAGGTTGTAACTCCCGAATCGTGTTTGCCAATTCTTCAGCTTGCCATTGCTCTGGAGTCCTCTCCCAACTACCATCAAACCAGATGATGTCAATTTGACCATAGTTAGTCAATAATTCTCTTACCTGATTGAACATAAACTGGCGATACCGTTCCCACTGTTGCTGTGTGGGTTGAGGTAGTTTGTCAAAGCGGTAAGGTTTATCAGCTTCGGTAAAAGCAGGATAGTCGGGATGATGCCAGTCACTCAAAGAAAAATAAAGGCCAATACGCAATCCTTGAGCGCGCATAGCTGTGACAAACTCATCTACAATATCCCGTTGATAAGGTGTGTTTGCAATTGAAAAATCAGATTGCTGAGTATGGAATAAAGCAAAACCATCATGATGTTTAGTTGTGAGAATAACGTACTGAACTCCTAAACTTTTGGCTAAATCTGCCCATGCTTGAGGATTGTACTGCTGGGGATTAAAACTAGAAGCTGAACGGTAATACTCTTCAATCAAAATATTCTGACAAAAAGGCAGACTAAATACACCTCCAACCATAGGCCAGGATAACTCTAAACCTTGTTGAGAACTATGGCCCCAATGAATAAACATCCCCAACCGTGCTGTTTGAAACCAATTATTATTCATCGATTCTGTTATCAATCCACTCTCAATCACGACCACAATTAGATGGGTTCGCGGTACTCCTGACGAAGTTCGGCTCGTTTTGGACTGCTTTACCAATTTTGAGTGCGATCGCCATCATAATTATGGCAAAGACGGTGGTGGCGATCGCTAACTTATTTACTCACCACTGCATCAATTATCGGCTGGTACTGGAAGTATCAAAAAAAGGAAATGTTATCTAAGCATCATATTTAGCTTTCATCCGCTAGCCAGAGGATAATTAATTATTTATTTATCATCTATATTAAAAATCTCATCATACGATATATATCTAAAACAGAGGTATGAAATTTGAATATTCTGGAATTTTCTTTACTAGTTTGGATGGGTTCATTTACAGCTGGCTTTTTAGGTGCATTAACTGGTTTAGGAGGTGGAGTTGTAATTGTACCCTTATTAACTTCAGTATTTGGTGTTGATATTCGCTATGCGGTTGGGGCCTCACTAGTATCTGTAATTGCAACTTCCTTGGGTGCTGCATCTACCTATATTAAAAAAGGCTACACAAATTTACGACTGGGAATGTTTTTAGAAGTAGCTACAACGATAGGAGCCATAATTGGCGCTTTACTAGCAACTTTTGTCTCTGTTAAAGCATTAACTATCGTGCTAGCGATCGTCCTGATTTATTCAGCATACCTTTCTCAAAGACCCAGAGTAGAACATATTGAAAATGAACCAGCCGACCCTATAGCAAACTATCTCAAACTCAATGGTACTTATCCCACTGCTGATGGACTAATGCCTTACCAAGTTCATGCTGTTCCAGCAGGATTTAGCATCATGGTAGTAGCAGGCGTACTTTCGGGTTTGCTTGGTATTGGTTCGGGGGGATTTAAAGTATTAGCGATGGATCAAGCTATGCGTTTACCCTTCAAAGTTTCTACCACCACTAGCAATTTTATGATTGGTGTTACCGCCGCCGCATCAGCAGGAGTTTACCTAGCAAGGGGTTACATCGATCCGGGACTGTCAATGCCAGTAATGTTGGGAGTACTACCTGGTGCTTTTTTGGGTGCTAGAGTTCTTTTAGGAACTAAAACGCAAACTTTGAGAATCATTTTTAGTCTTGTGTTGGTAGTAATGGCTTTGAAGATGGTTTACAACAGTGTACTAGGAGGACTGTAAAATGTACCAATTCAATTCGGGTTTTCAGTCACTCTCATCAACACAGCCTGATACTGAATTAGCAGCAATAGCTTTACCACAACAAGACTTAGATTCTGATATCGAACAACTCCCAGAACCATTGCCTAATTGTTGTGAGATTGAGGATGAAAAAAAATTAACAAAAACATTAAGCGAACAAGAACTAGAAACTTTATTGAGCAACCTCCTAAAATATGGAGTTTTACTTGCTAGTAATGTGGTATTAATAGGAGGAATATTATACTTAATGCGGCACGGTTCTGAGCCTGTTAACTATCAGTTTTTTCAAGGAGAACCCTCAGAATTCCGTTCCCCATCAGGTGTAATTTATGCAGTTTTATCAGGTAGCCGACGTGGCATTATTCAACTTGGGTTGCTATTATTAATCGCTATCCCTGTTTTGCGTGTGATAATTTCTTTGTTAGCTTTTATCTGGCGAAGAGAATTTATTTATATTGTTGTCACTTTGGTAGTATTAGCCAGTTTAAGTTATAGCCTTCTGGGAGCCTATTACTAATGAAGTTTAATTGATAAATCCTCTTTTATGATGTTTATTTGTAGTTGGATAGAAAAAAATGAGGTTATACAAGAAAGAGGTCTATTCACGTATAACCATAATAAAAATTTTTCTGCCTTATGAGCCAGATAAGAATTCATTAACAAATCCCATACTCTGTTGAATTAGATTTGTTAAATAAGTTCTTAATAAATCTAGAGTTTCCACAGAAGTAGTTCCTACAGAAAGAGCAAACGCTAAACTTATTAAACCTATTAATAAAGCTAAAGTTCTTCCAAAACAACCTGGATTAATCTCTATAAACCCAAGTTTAGTTTGTCCCAAAACAGCAATCACAAGGAAAACTATTCCCGCAATTAAAAAGCCATTAGTTGAAGGAAAGCTTATCATAGACTTTTAAATATTCACAATTTTGATTATAGCGACTATAAAATCTTTCAACCAATTATAAGTAGTTGCTTTGAGAACTAATTTTTTAGCTAATGTTTTTGCCTACCAAACTCATCAACTGCTTATCTAATTCGATGAGATAATCTCTACCGTAGACACCATTCTCTAAACCTGTAACCAGATGCATGGGGATGTCCTGTTCAATTTCCTCACTGCATGAACCAGCAGCTAAAGCAATTGTCGCTACTGTATCTACATCTCCAGTAAAAGCTATACAGTCTTGCAACAGTTCGCTCATGCTGTCATTTCGCATTAGCGCTGTAATTGCTGCTCTAACGCTCATCCATCCTTTAGACTTTACTTTACCTTCCCAAGGCTTAGACCATTCTCCAGACAGCACATAGCCTTCAAGAAACTGTCCTAATTTACGCTTTGGCCCTAGTCGATAAATAAAATAATGCGTCATCAACGCAGCTGCAACGGCGGCGTTAATTCCATCGGGTGTGTTATGGGTAATAGCTGCTTGAATGCTTGAGGCTTCTATCACCTTTTCGGGTGTAGAATAAATGCCAACTGGCCCTGCACGCATTGCAGCACCGCTTTTGTCACTGTCTGGGCGAATTTTGGCTAAAAACTCTTCCCCATCTTGAATATTTACGAGAAAATCGTAGAAGCCACCAGCATAACCTTCTCTGCGATCGCGTTTAAAGCAGTTAACGAAACTATCGGCTAAGACTTGCGGTGTCCAAGGTGCTTGCGACACAATCACTTCAGCAATAGCAATGCTCATTTGTGTGTCGTCTGTATAGCTACCTGGATTGAGTCGATGACGGGGATGTGTGACGTATCGACTCAAATCGTTATAGACGCTCATTTCGTTAGCGTATTCAAAGCCGGCACCGTAAGCATCGCCAATCGCTAATTCTATGAGCATCTGGGTTTTAAACTAAAAAAGGACGAGCCAATAAAAAGCTAGAAATTGTTTTCGCATCTACTGGTTCACCGTCTAGAAAAGCTTTCTCCAGTTCTTGTGGAGTGTAGTAGAGGATTTCGATATCTTCATCCTCTTCTTTGGCTGGCGGTGTCTCTAACTTTTCTAAATCTCGCGCCAGAAAAGCATAGAGAATTTCATCAGAATAACCAGGAGCTAGAAAAAACTCTCCTAATTTATCCCACTTTTGGGCACGATAACCAGTTTCTTCTTGAATTTCCCGCTGCACTGTTTCTAAGGGATCTTCACCGGGTTCTACTGTACCCGCCGGAAATTCGATAATTCTGCCTTGAATTGCGAAACGGTACTGGCGCAGCAGTATCAGCTTACCCTCTGCCGTTACAGGCACAGCTAGAGCGCCACCGGGGTGACGAACACATTCCCATTCTCCCTCCGCTTTGTTGGGTAATCGCAAGCGATTAACTTCAAAGTTAAACTTGCGCCCTTTATAGAACAAGCGTTGTTTCAGCAGCTGTGGTAATTCTCTACCTAATGGCATAGTAAAATTTGTTTTCTCTTTGATACACAGGCAAGCACAGAAGCTTTCTGCGTTTATGGGTGGTAATTTTAACTGCCCATCAATAAATTTACATCAGAACAGTCTACGTCTTTAACCAAATCTTTAATAACACATCCAGAAATCGGTTCTACCCAATTTGGGGCAATTTCTGCCAAGGGAACCAAGACAAAAGCCCTTTCCCTCATTCGGGGATGGGGAATTTGCAGGGTTGGGGTATCTATAATTAAGTCATCATATAACAGCAAATCTAAATCTAGGGTGCGGGGTCCCCAACGTTCTTGACGAACACGCCCAAATTTTTGTTCGATTGCTAATAAATTTTCTAATAACAGCTGCGGTAGCATGGAGATTTTCACTATGACGCAGCCGTTTAAGTAATCTGGTTGTGGCGGGCCGACAGCTTTAGTTTTATATAAATGAGATTGGGCTTCGAGAACAATACCTGGCGTTTTCGCTAAAGTTACGATCGCAGCTTCTAAAATTTCCTGCGAATTTCCCATATTACTACCAAGAGCGATCGCTGCAATAACGCCTTTGGCGCTCGCCCCGTTTGTTAACATGCTACTTATCCTCTTACCTATACCTTGCGGCATATTTCTTGTTGCCGAGCACAGTATTTTGGTTGCGAAAAATTAATAAAATTTTGTATTAATATTTACGGGATCAAACTTAAAGAATTCCAAAAAATCATTGTTTGTTACTTAATTCTCTTGTTTATTTATGGGATATTATACTAACACAAAGGTGGTATGCTAACCCCGAAACTGCTGGTGGTTAGGTAACAATTACATTTGAGCGAGGAACTAACGTGGGGAAACTAACCTCCTGGTTCAAGCAAGGATCAAGTGATTTAAGTGCATCTGACAAGGAGAAACCGCGATTGTCGCCTGGTAATCATCTCGAAAATGAAGAGTCTGTTAATGAGAACTTACCACCAACAAAGCTGGGCAAGGGAAAGCAGGTAATAAGCCAGATGCAAAACGTTTCATCTGGAATAATTGCCAAACTATCCAGCAGCGATAAACCGTTTTATCGTCGTCTTTGGTTCTGGGCAGGCTTGAGTGTAGGTGGTGGAATTATCGCCTTTAACTATGGCATTGGCACAATAGACCGCACATTGCCAGATAAATCTGAGTTGAATGCGGTTGTCCGCGAGCAAACATTAACAATTAAAGCTGCTGACGGTACTATCTTGCAACAGCAAGGAGAAGCGGCAAGAGAACAGCTCAACCTAGAGCAAATACCAGATAGGTTGAAAAAAGCTTTCATCGCCTCAGAAGATAGAAGATTTCGGCAACACAGTGGGGTCGATCCGCAAGGAATAGTTAGAGCAGTTTGGAGTAACTTGCGATCGCAAGATGTTGTGGAAGGTGGTAGCACGATCACCCAACAATTAGCGCGGATTTTGTTTATTAAACAGGAAAAAACAATCTGGCGTAAGCTCAAAGAAGTCCGTCTGGCACAAAAGATGGAGCATGAATTGACCAAAGACCAGATTCTGGAGCGTTACTTAAATCTTGTGTATTTGGGTTCTGGGGCTTATGGTGTAGCTGATGCGGCATGGGTATACTTCAGCAAATCCGTGGATCAACTGACTTTACCGGAAATGGCCACTATCGCTGGATTAGCACCAGCCCCCAGCCTCTACGCCCCAGACAAAAATCCTGAAGCTGCAAAAGCTAGGCGGAATTTGGTGTTGCAGCGAATGCAGGAAGATGGCGTCATTACCGCAGCCGAAAGGCAAGCAGCAGTCCAAGAACCGCTCATCGTTAAAAGTAGTCTCCCCAAGCGCCTACAAGTAGAATCTCCCTACTTTACTACTTATATTCAAAAAGAATTACCCAAGTATGTCTCCCCTGATGTGTTAGCAGGAGGGGGTTTAGTTGTAGAAACTACTTTAAACCTGACTTGGCAGAAATTGGCAGAAGAAGCAGTTGCGAAAACACTGCGAAATCAAGGCCGCTGGGAGAACTTTAAACAAGCGGCAATGGTAGCTATTGACCCCCGTAATGGTGAAATTCAGGCAATGGTTGGGGGTAAAGACTTTGGCAAAAACCAATTTAATCGGGTGACTCAAGCCCAGCGTCAGCCAGGCTCGACATTTAAAGGATTTGTCTATGCTACCGCGATCGCTAGTGGCAAAAACCCTTACGATACTTACGAAGATCAACCCTTTGTAGTAGACGGTTATGAACCGAAAAACTACAGTGAAAAATTCCACGGCTCAATGAGCATGAGAGATGCCCTCACCCGTTCGATTAATATAATCGCGGTGAAGGTATTGATCGATGTGGGATTCGCGCCAACTATTAAACTGGCCCATGATATGGGAATTAAATCGGAACTCAAGCCTACCTATTCCCTAGCTCTTGGCTCAAACGAAGTAAATCTGCTGGAATTGGCTAGCGCTTACGGCAGCTTTGCCACTCAAGGCTTACACACAGAAGCTCATGGGATTCGCCGTATCCTAAACCGCCAAGGCAAGGTAGTTTGGTCGGCTGACTTCGCCTCCAAGCGAGTACTCGATGCTGATAGTGCCGCTATCATGACCTGGATGCTACGCAATGTCGTAGAAGAAGGTACTGGTGCTGCTGCCCAATTAGATAATAGACCTGTAGCTGGGAAGACTGGCACCTCTGATGAAGCCCGTGATTTATGGTTTATTGGGTACATTCCCCAACTCGTGACCGGAGTTTGGCTAGGTAATGATGACAACCGCCCGACTTGGGGTAGTAGCGGTAGTGCTGCTTACACCTGGCATGAATTTATGGCAAAAGCCGTAAAAGATATGTCTGTAGAAAAGTTTCCTGCACGACCTAAACTAGACGGTCGTAAAGGCACTATCAAGGCACAGCCCCTGAAGCCAGGCAAAATTGTCAATAAGGCGATTTCCTCGAATGATGACGATGAGGACAACTCTAGCAGCGAGGAACGTCCATCTAGACGGCGCAGATATTATCAAGCAGAGCAACAACAACAAGAAGAAACTCCCAGACGCCGTAGACGTTATTATCAACAGCAAGATGATGAAACGCCTTCATATCGCAGGCGTCGGTATCGTAGCGAAGAATCCAGCAGTAGTGGCTCTTCCTCAGAATCTCGTCCCAGACGGCGCAGTAGGCAGGTAGAATCTTCTGAACCTTCAACGCCTCGCAGATCTCGGAGGTCGTCATCATCTTCAGGTAATAGCGCTTCCAGTTCAGGAAATTCATCGCCAACCCCACCGAGTTGGCGAGACAGACTTAGGCCATCTTCCTCGCAATAAAGGTGAAGAAGCCAGGAAGTGAGGCAGCCCCCGTCTTGGTGAGTCCACTTGCCGTCTACAGCCCTTCGGGCATCCTTCGGCTGGCGGTTCCCGTCACGTAGACGCGCAGCGGCTTCCCGTAAGGGTAGGCAAAGTGGCGAACCCGTTCGTCGAAGACGTTCCCGAAGGGTAGGGCGGTTCCCGTCGTTAGCGCTAGCGGTAGCGACGTTCGCGTAGCGTCTCCCCTTGGGAGAAGGAGCGTCTGGGGGACTGCCGTTCTCCAAAGGAGTTCTCGAAGAGTACCCGAAAGGCAGAAGGAATACTGCTTTCTGCACTCTGCCTTTATTGCTCAGACTTTCCGCAAAATCTCAAAATCTAAAATCCAAAATTTATTATCTGGGCAAATGATCTTCAACGGTTCAAACTAGCGGGGGATGTTAGGTGATACTCTCGTTTTATAGTCTGATAAGCAGTGTTACCTAGATTAGGAGAATATACTCATGCTTTTATTCATGCAGACAGCAGCACAAGCAGCAAATGCACCGCATTTTCCTTTTGCTTTTACCTTTGTTTATGTATTTGGTTTTATTGCTGCTGTCACCATTGGTTCAATCGCCTGGTACAACTCTAAGCGTCCACCCGGTTGGGAAAGCAAAGAACGTCCTGACTTTGTACCCAAAGTTCAAAAAGAAGAGACTCCGGGTGTGGGTGAACCGAAGTCATAAGCTCTGATGAAGCTGAATTAAATTATCAAATTTTAAAATCATCAACAGGCGCGACAAACCGCGTCTGATTAACTCCCAAATCATAAATCTCTGTTAGTTTTGAACTTCAACCCAACGCCGATAAAGCTTTTGAATTTGTTTGAGTAAAGCAGTATGGGCTGATTGGGTTGATTCGCTTGCTTTGCTAATTTCCTGTAATTTGGTCAGGAGTCTTGCTTCCTCGATCGCCACATCACCGTCGCTGTAAATTAAACCACTGATCGCTTCAATCAGGCTAACGCAATCTTCAATACTGGGGCGATCGCCTAAATATTCTTGCACCCAGCCATAACACTCTTTTGGCTGTACCGGAACCAATTCGTACAACCACGGCTTAATCTCTGGATCGGTAGCTAAACCTTTGGCTTGAGCTATTTCCCGCAGGTATTGCCGTTCTTCTGGCTGGATGACACCATCAATCCAAGCCGCACCGATCAGGATTTTCACTAAGTTTTTCACATTGGAATCAGTAACCATGCTGCATCCTCTGGGAGATTTAAACCTCCATCAAATCGTACAATCCCAATCCAGTATTCACCCGGAATTATTAGTTTTTCTTAAGCGAACCATAAAAAAGCCATCCATATTCTGGCGATGAGGCCATACTTTGCACCAACCTTGTGGGGTGGAATAGGCAAAAACAGGCGAATTAACATCAGGTGGCTCTATTTCCCAATTAGGAGACTCAGCTAAAAACGCAGAAATTACCGCTTCATTTTCTGCTGGATGTAGCGTACAAGTGGCGTAGACTAGGATTCCACCTGATTTAACAAAAGTTGAGGTATGTGCTAGCAATTCTGTTTGCAGCTTTGAAAGTTCTTGGACGCTTTCTGGTGTCTGTCGCCAACGTGCATCAGCATGACGGTGCAAAGTTCCCAAACCAGAGCATGGTGCGTCTAATAATACGCGATCTGCGGTATTTTGAAATTGTAAGAATTGCCGACTGTCGCCAGTACAAATTTGAATAGATTGCAAATTCAACCGCCGTGCATTTTCTTGGAGTTTACGCAGTCGGGAAGCAGTGCGATCGCAAGCCCAAATTTTCCCCCGATCTCCCATCAATTCAGCGATGTGAGTTGTTTTTCCCCCTGGTGCAGCACAAGCATCGATCGCTACTTCTCCGGGTTGTGGATCGAGCAAATGACTCACCAACTGAGCGCTAGCATCTTGTACAACCCACCAACCTTCATTGAAGCCAGGTAAATTTTGAATCGGGCCGCTGTTACTAATTAATCTTAAAGCTTGTGGCAAATTAGGTAGGCGCTTCACCAAAACATCAGCCGATTGCAACGCCTTTTCAACCACATCTATAGAAGTGCGAAGCGGGTTGATTCGCAGATCAATTGTTGGTGATTGATTCATCCATTCACACAACTGTTCTGTCTCAGCAAAGCTCAGTTGTTCTAACCATACTTGAATAATCCAGTTAGGAAAACTGTGTAAAATTCCCAAGCGTTCTACAGGGTTTTCTGGAAGTTGCAAGGGCAGATGTGGATAATCTCCTTTGTTATTTTCTGCAAGACGAATATACTGACGCAACAGACCATTCACAAAACCTGTCAGTCCAGCAAAGCCGTTTTCTTTGGCCAGTTGGACTGTAGTGTTGACAGCCGCAGAAGCGGGAATTCGTTCTTGATAGCAAAGTTGATAGAAACCTAGATGCAGGATAGTACGGAGGTCTTTTGGTTGTTGATGGGATTTCTTTTTGCCCAATTGGTCAATTAAAGCATCGAGAGTGCGTTGCCTTCTCACACTGCCATAAACTAATTCTGTGACTAAACGGCGATCGCTATCCTGTAATTTAACCTTTTGCAGTACTTTATCGAGGGCAACATCAGCATAAGCTCCTTTGTGAACATCTCGCAGGGCAAGAAAAGCTATTTGACGGGGGTTTATCATGGAAATATTTAAACTGTTGGATTTTAATTTTCTCTGATTAGGGAATCGAAATTATACTAAATTTAATAGTCAATCATCTGTATAACTAAACTAAGAGATTAGTTTTAAATAAATTATGGTTAAAACAATGTTATGCACGTGATGAAGCAAATTATTAGCTTGTATGGATAAGTTAGGAGTAGATTAGAGTTACAAGTCACAAACTTGAGAAGCATTATTTAAATCAAATTCTGCAAAACTAATTAATTCTAAATGATCGGGGTTACACATCAATTCTTTTGCCAACAAAAATCCGGTAATTGTCCAAGTTTGATATCTTCTAGCTTCTTTCCCAATTAACAATCCCCTCGTCCCATCGTAATATTGCGGCCATTCATCTTCACTAAGGCGGGTTTGGGCAATTTCAATAGCGCGTTGAGCAATACTTGTTCTACCTGTTTTTTGAGCAGCAGCACTTAGCAACCACAATAAGACAGGCCAACTGCCAGCATTATGGTAAGACCAAGGTAGATTTTTGGGATCGCATCCTGTAAAAATTCTGTACTCTTCTTTTTCTATAGCAGGGAAACAGATTTTCATTGGCATTTCTGCTACTAAGTCTTCCCACTGTTCTTCAATCAAATTCATAATTGCTTGTGATTGGCGATCGCTAGCTAAAGAAGTAAGAATCGCCATCAGATTTCCTAGAGAAAAGAAGCGAGTATCTAGCTGCGACGGACCAACATTACCAGCTAAATAACCACCAAGTTTTGGTAACCAAAGAGCCAACTTAGCATAAGCAATCGAATCTGCATATATATTGAACTGATTGACGGCTGTATGGCCATATTCTTCACCCTTAAAGCGATAAATTGCATTCAGGCGATTCATATCTATCCAATAATGATTCCGAATATGATCTCGTAATAGAGGTAAGCGATTATCAATACCTATAACAATCTCTTCATCGCCTGCACAAATTAGTAACTTGCGAGCAGCACGCAATGCTCCATAGAATAGGGCTTGAATTTCTAAAGGATACCCATAAATACCCAAACGCCGTTGAATCATACAAGCACCATCTGGAACCAATAGCGTTGGGTACATATCAAATCGAGTCGCCAAGCAAAGTTCCATTATTAACATTATTCCCTGCTGAAACTCAGGTTGCAAGGCGAAATTTATATCTTTGGTGGCTTTGACATAGGAATATAAAATAATAATCCACCATAAACAAGAATCAACTGGTGTAACTCTCGCGATCGCATGTTCACCAAAATCTGCTTCTAAAGTTTCTTGCCCATTTGTTGATACAACTTTGAAACTTGCTGGTATCAATCCTCGATTAGGCGTATAAGCATTCAAGAGATTTTCAGTTGGCTGTAATTTTAAAGTTTCTTCCAGAAAATTACGGACGATATCATATCTACCTTTAATTAAAAAAAGTAAGGCTGAGGGTACGAAATCTCTGACAAAGCAATGGTCGTAATTCAATGCTATTTGTGATGTCTCGCCAGCAGCGATTGTACCTATAGGGCGACTTTGATAGTAAATAATAGACTTTTCTAGTAGTTCCCATGCCTGTTTCTCTATCTCATCAAATAATACTAATTCCTCTCTTGCCATTGCGAGAAATACTCCATATTTCTTGGATTTCGGCAGTAAATGATACGGTTATTTTTCTTAATTGCTGTAATACTTTTTTTTGTTGAGTTATCGAGACCAAGATATATAGTTACTGAGCTTTATTATCACTCTCTCCAGCACTATATTTCATTGTCTATTCTTTCAGGATAGCCTAATTTTTTAAATTAGTTCGCTTCTTTGATGAGATATACTTCAACTGATCGTAGAGAGCAATTCAGAAAAAATAAAAGCCCCTTTAGATACAAAGGAGCTTTGAGAATATTGTTTATCCCGAACAATCAGACTATTTTAGTAGCAATAAATTCATTACTACTATCTAGATGTGTAGGGATCTATACTGCCAATTTCAAACTCACAGGCTCTAGAAACTGCTTCTGGGGATAATTCATCAAAACTGACCATTCGTAAATAACTGGGGTTAGCTATCAGTTCTTTTGCTAATAAGAACCCAGCAATTGACCAAGTTTGATATTTCCTAGCTTGCTTACCAATTAATCGTCCTTTTTTGCCATCGTAATATTCTGGCCATTCATCTTCACTCAAACGTGTTTGGGCAAGTTCAATCGCCTTTTTCACTAAACCTGTTTTTTTCGTTTTCACAGCAGCCGCTGCCATCATCCACATCAAAACTGGCCAACTGCCAGCATTATGATAAGACCAGGGAATATTTTTCGGATCGCATCCGGTGACAATTCTATACTCTTCGTGTTCTAAAGCTGGGAAACAAATTTTCATTGGCATATCTCCCACCAAATCTTCCCAGCGTTCCTCAATCAGAGTCATAATTGCTTGCGACTGTTCTTCAGTTGCAAGATCGGAAATGATCGCCATTAAATTCCCAAGGGAAAAGAAGCGTGTATCTAGTTGCGAAGGGCCAACATTACCAGCTAAATAACCACCTTTTGTCGGCAACCATTTGTCTAATTCGTAATAGGGAAGAGAATCTACATATATATTGAATAAATTAACTGCTCCTTTGCCATACTCTTCACTCTTAAAGCGGTAAATCGCATTTAGGCGATTAATATCTATCCAATAATGTTGACGAATATGAGCGCATAAAAGAGGTAAGCGATTATCAATTGCTGCCACAATATCTGAATTACCTTGACAAATTAGCAACTCACGAGCAGCACGCAGAGCCGTATAGAATAAAACTTGAATTTCTAGAGGATGACCGTATATACCCAAACGTCGGTCAATCATACAAGCGCCATCTGGAACCAACAGCGTTGGGTACATATCAAAACGATTAGCCAAGCAGATTTCCATAATCAACCTGATACCGTTTTGAAATTCAGGTTGATAGGCGAGGGAATAATCTTTAGTAGCGACTACATAAGCACGCAACAAAATAATCCACCACAGACAAGAATCCACAGGTGTGACTCGCGCGATCGCGTGTTCGCCAAAATCGGCTTCTAAATATTCCTCGCCATTGAGAGATACAACTTTGAAGCTAGCTGGAATTAAACCTCTTCCCGGTTTATATGCATCTAATGCCCTTTCTTTAGGCTGTAAATTTAAGGTTTCTTCGAGAAAATTGCGGACTATTTCTGTTTTACCTTTGAGCAAAAAAATTAGCGCCGACGAAACAAAATCTCGAATAAAGCATTGGTCATAATTCAGCGCCTCTACAGACGGATCGTATGCGGCTAAAGTCCCAACAGGACGACCTTGATAATAGAGAATCGACTTTTCTAGTGCTTGCCAGGCTTCTTCTTCTATATTTTCAGCTATTACCAATTCGTTTATCTGCATCGCCAGAATAACTCCATGAGGATTGTAAATGTGTGGTAGATGCGTTTTGATTTATGCTGCTATTACGATCATAACAAAGATGATTTTTTGAATAGCAAATAGAATTTGGGAATAAATAATGAAGTCTAAAAAAATGTCTATAACTGCCATTTTTTGCAGCTTAATTGACAGTTAGTTTGCTTTTAAGCAACGCTCGTTTTGGTGAATAAAAAGATTTATTTTTTCACCTTAAGCAATAATATTACTTTTAAAGCACCTATGCAAAATATATTTTTAGATTGATTACCAATCCACTTTCATATATGGAATGTTTGCTTTCCCAACTAAAAATATATTGCTAGCACTGTTTAACGTTTCCTTAAAATTTAACTAGTTACAGTATCTGTATTAAGCAGGACTAGTATTTGAGACTACAAAATAAATTTATTCCCCTATAACTTAATAATTTATAACGTTTTTTTAGAAGATGCAATATAAATATTTAAATAAATTCAGAAGTCAATCTTTCTTAAGGATTATATATTGTAACCTATTAATCAATTAAGCGACGAGCTTCTGGAAGAAAGGAGATAAAACTCGAGGTGTATGTAGCAGAGTGAGAAGGCATACAGTTCAGATAAAAAAATTTATCTTTTGAGGTAAGCAGGAAAATTGCTGGAAGGGTTCCCAGACTTGTAAACGCCCAAAGGGTGGCAAGTGCCTGTAGAAACCCTCCCGCAATGCTGGACTCACCGTGCTATCTAGATTACGAGCTTGTTTACCCAAAGTAGTAGGATGTATCGTGAGCAGCTTTCCATTCCGATTTGTAGGTGGAGAGCGATCGCATATATTGGGCGCGTTCAAAAGCACTGGGATCTGGACAATGCTTCTGACTCATACTCCCTTGCATTTGTTTGATTGATTCATACTCGTGTTTTTCCATCCATTGGCATATTTCCTGCTCGATGACTTGAATGTAATGGATACCATGTCGTAGCAGTACACTGGCAAACATTGTGATATTCGCACCAGCCATGATCATCTTTAACACATCTTCGCCTTTATGAATGCCACTAGTTGCAGCTAAATCGGCATGAATGCGATCATAAAGGATTGCAATCCAGCGCAAAGGTAATCGCATTGACTGCGGCGTACTTAAAAGTACGTTGGGTTCAACCTCCAAGTGATTGAGATTAATATCCGGCTGGTAAAAGCGGTTAAACAGTACTAACGCATTCGCACCCGCTTCATCTAAACGTTTTGCCATATTGGCCATGTTAGTAAAGTAGGGGCTGAGTTTGACTGCTACAGGAATAGTTACTGCTGCTTTGACTGAACACAGGATATCAAAATAAGTCTGCTCAATCTCTCCACTAGTCAGTTCCATGTCGGTAGGGACGTAGTAAATATTCAGTTCCAGTGCATCTGCGCCTGCTTCCTGAATCTGTTTAGCATAGTTCGTCCAGCCACCAACTGATGAACCGTTGAGACTAGCAATAATTGGAATGCTTACCTTCTGTTTGGCTTTGTAGATATGCTCCAGATACGTTTCTGGTCCCACCCGAAAGCTCATTGGCTCAGGGAAGTAAGTCAGAGCCTCAGAAAAGCTTTCAGTGCCGTGGGTAAGGTGATGGTGAAGTTCGTAGCGTTCTAAGCGCAACTGTTCTTCAAATAGCGAATGCATCACCACCGCAGCTGCACCTGCGTCTTCCATGCGCCGAAAGTTTTCAATATCCTCAGATAGGGGAGATGCAGAGACAACCAAAGGCGATCGCAATATCATTCCCAGATAAGATGTAGTTAAATCCATAACAACCTCCTGCACTAGCCTTTATGTAGTTGGCGTGCAGCCAAATACTGATACATCTGCCAACGAGTATTTACATCTTCTTGAGCTTCTTGAAGTAGCTGCTTCGCTGTTTCTGGACTACTCTTAGTCAACATCTTGAAGCGGTTTTCCAAGTACATATATTGCTCTATTGGTAATTTAGGCGAGCGGGAATCAAGCTGTAGTGGGTTTTCTCCCTGCTTGACTCGCTCTGGATTAAACCGATATAACAACCATTGACCGGAATCGACAGCAGCTTTTTGATTTTGCATTGCTGTACTCATGTTGATGCCGTGAGCGATGCAATGGCTATAGGCAATAATTAGTGATGGCCCTTCATAAGCTTCGGCTTCGAGGAATGCTTTGAGAGAGTGTTCATCTCTTGCACCCATCGCCACACTCGCGACATAAACATTGCCGTAAGTCATCGCCATTAAGCCTAGGTCTTTTTTACCAGCAGCTTTTCCTCCAGAGGCAAATTTAGCTACCGCTGCTTTCGGAGTGGCTTTAGAATTTTGTCCGCCAGTGTTGGAGTAAACTTCCGTATCGAGGATGAGAACATTAACGTTGCGTCCGCTAGCTAAGACGTGATCTAATCCCCCAAAGCCGATATCATAACCCCAACCATCACCGCCGATAATCCAGACGCTTTTCTTCACGAGGTAATCAGCAATCGATTTTAGATTTTGGATTTTGGATTTTAGATTGGAATCTGAGGAAGAATTGATGATTTCATCTAGTCTTTGTTTCAGTATTTCTACTCGTTCGCGTTGTTCCCAAATATCAGCTTCGTCTTTTTGTACCGCCTTGAGAATACTATTTACTAAATCTTCGCCTAGTTCTGGTGTGAGTTGTAGGAGTAATTGAGCCGCAAATTCTGCCTGTTTATCGATAGAAACGCGAAAACCAAGTCCAAATTCGGCGTTATCTTCAAATAACGAGTTAGACCAAGCAGGGCCGCGTCCTTCAGCGTTTTGCGTCCAAGGAGTAGTAGGTAAATTACCGCCATAGATCGAAGAACAACCAGTAGCGTTGGCGACAATCATGCGATCGCCAAACAACTGTGTGGCTAACTTAATATAGGGTGTCTCACCACAGCCAGCACAAGCTCCAGAAAACTCAAATAACGGTTCTTGCATTTGCTGCTGGTTAATATGAGTTAGCTTCAAATCTCGTCTATCTGGGTTAGGGATATTTAAGAAGAAATCCCAATTTTTTCGTTCTGGTTCGCGTAATGGCAATTGTGGAGCCATGTTGATAGCTTTGCGGCGTAGTTCTGTTTTATCCTTCGCCGGGCAAACATCGACGCAAATACCGCAACCCGTACAATCTTCGGCTGCTACTTGGATAGTGTATTTTAAACCCTTCCAATCGTGATCTTTCGCATTAGTACTCTTGAAAGCCGATGGTGCGTTTTCTAACTCTTGCGGTTCGTAAACTTTACTACGAATCACGCTATGAGGACAGACCATCACGCATTTACCACACTGTACGCAGACATCGGGGTCCCAAACTGGTATTTCTTGGGCAATGTTACGTTTTTCCCATTTCGCTGTACCAGTAGGATACGTACCGTCACAGGGTAAAGCACTCACGGGTAGTTCATCCCCGGCACGGGCAATCATTTTACCCAGGACATCGCGGACAAAAGCGGGTGCAGCTTCCATTGATTGGGGATTTTCGGATTTTGCGGAAAGTCTGAGCGCCGGCTCCCGGCGATCAGAACTTTCCAAGACGGCTGTTGGACTGAGGTTGAGTTCTCCAATCTCTACTGCATACAAATTATCTAAGGTAGTATCTACAGCCTTGATATTCATCTGGACAATTTCATCGCCTTTCTTACCATAAGTCTTGCGGATGGACTTTTTAATTTCTGCGATCGCATCTTCTCTTGGCAATACACCTGATAAGGCAAAGAAACAAACTTGCATTACCGTGTTGATGCGTCCAGCCATCCCGGCGGCACGGGCGACTTTGTAAGCGTTAATTACATAAACTTGCAGATGCTTTTGGATAATTTGCTCTTGTACTGATGGCGGTAAATGTTGCCAAACTTCTTCATTATCGTAAGGAGAATTAATTAAGAATATACCGCCAGGAATAATGTCTTTCAGAATTGGAAATTTTTCGATAAAATCCCATTGATGACAAGCAACAAAATTCGCTTTATCGATCAAATATGTAGAGCGAATTGGTTGGTCGCCAAAGCGGAGATGGGAAACTGTAACGGAACCTGATTTTTTAGAGTCGTAGACAAAATAACCTTGGGCGTAATTGTTTGTGTCTTCCCCAATAATTTTGATTGAGTTTTTATTAGCACCTACTGTACCATCTGCACCCAAACCATAAAAAATGGCTCTAACTATATTGTCTGGTTCAATATTAAATTCCGGGTCATAATTCAAGCTGGTGTGGGTGACATCATCGTTGATTCCCACCGTGAAATGATTTT
Organism: Aulosira sp. ZfuVER01; assembly: GCA_034530615.2. GTDB lineage: Bacteria > Cyanobacteriota > Cyanobacteriia > Cyanobacteriales > Nostocaceae > Aulosira. Next base: position 3,141 of record JAVRCV020000008.1, on the reverse strand, counting down.
TTTGTTCAGCCGCCGCCAAATTATCGAAGACGGCTTTAATCATTGCTGGTGTGAATTCTTTAGAAGATAAACCGTAACGACCACCGATGATTTTGGGGAGAGAAGACACGGAGAGGTGGAGACGCGGAGAGGGGGTGATTAATTTCTCCGCGTCCCCGTGTCCCTGTTTCCCCGTGTCATCTGCCCATGCTTCGTGAATTGCAGCGACAACATCTAAATACAGAGGTTCACCGGATGCGCCTGGTTCTTTGGTGCGGTCGAGGACGGCGATGCTACGGGTAGTTGCTGGTAAAGCTGCTACAAATCGCCCTACATCAAAGGGTCGATACAATCTAACTTTGACAACACCGACTTTTTCACCACGGCTATTTAAGTAATCTACGGTTTCATGGACAGCTTCACAACCAGAACCCATGAGTACGATGATTCGTTCTGCTGCTGGGTCGCCGTAATATTCAAATAGTTGGTACTGTCTCCCAGTCATCGCCGCAAATTCGTCCATCACTTTTTGGGTGATATCTGGACAAGCTAGGTAGTAAGGATTGACAGTTTCCCTGGCTTGGAAGTAGACATCAGGGTTTTGCGCTGTACCGCGTAACACGGGTTTATCGGGAGTCAGGGCGCGGGAACGATGCGCCAGTACTAATTCATCAGGAATGAATTTTCGTAAGTCATCCTCTGTTAACAGTTCTAGTTTGTTAATTTCGTGGGAAGTCCGAAAACCATCAAAAAAGTGCAGGAATGGTACTCGTGATTCTAATGTCGCCCGTGTGGAGATTAAAGCAAAATCGTAGCTCTCTTGCACTGATGCAGCACACAGCATCGCAAAACCAGTACTCCGCGCTGACATCACATCGCTATGGTCGCCAAAAATCGAGAGGGCTTGAGCAGCGAGCGATCGCGCGGCAATATGAAATACTGTTGGTGTTAACTCTCCGGCAATTTTGTACATATTCGGGATCATTAACAATAATCCCTGAGATGCTGTAAATGTGGTCGTCAGCGAACCTGTTTGCAAAGCACCATGTACAGCGCCAGCAACACCGCCTTCACTCTGCATCTGTACAACTGAGGGAACAGTCCCCCAAATATTAGGTTTTCCTTCACTAGACCATGTATCTGCCCACTCAGCCATTGGCGAAGAAGGAGTAATTGGATAAATAGCAATGACTTCATTGAGTCGATAGACTACTTGGGCTACAGCTTCATTGCCATCGATGGTTGCAAATCTTCTGTTCGTCATTTTGGTTCAACCTTTGCCAGCTTCTCTGCCTTGATTGTTCTGGCACCATCTTGAAGATATACCTAAAGGTTGAGGAACTTGTGAGGAAGTCAGATTTTTACCGTCTTATTAGGTTTGATGAGGCGATCGCTCAAGTAACACTTCAGACTCAACAGCCCCAAGTCTAAAACCATTAACTATGCTGTGAATTCAAATAAAAGCTGTTTCCCTTACTCTTAAATAATAGGTAGTATTGTGCAAAATCGCCTTCTCTACCCAGAAACAAAAATCTAACTCATTGCTTGTAAAGATATCGAAGTAAATACTAAATTCTACATTAACCTCATAATTTGGAAAAACCTATGCAATGGCTTAATGAACCTCCCAACTGGGCGCACTCTCATCAGCAAATCATTGTGAATACAGCAGCAAAAACTGACTTTTGGCGTATTACTCACTACGGTTTTATTCGGGATAACGGACATTTTACTTTGACCGAGTCAGCACAGATTTTATAGTTGAAGTCAAGATACGCGGAAAGTACAAAGATTTATACGACCAGGCTGGAGTTATGATTCGTGCTGATGAGCAGCATTGGATCAAGACTGGCATTGAGTATGTGGATGGTGTACAAAATTTGAGCGCTGTTGTCACTCACAACTATTCAGATTGGTCATTCACACCCCTATCAAATAATTCTGATGTTTTTCAGTTACGAGTTGAACGCCGTAAAGAGGCTATTCATATCGCTTACTTAGACGCAAATTCACACTACATTCCATTTAGAATGACTTATTTTCCTTTTGAACAAGACATTCAAGTTGGCATCATGTGCGCATCACCAGAAGGAGATGGATTTGAAGTGATTTTTGAAGATTATCAACTGACTAAATAATGATGTGAAACTCAGAAAATTTGATTATGAAAGTATTAATTTTAGGTGGTACTCAATTTCTTGGACGGCATTTTGCGGAAATTGCTTTTGATCGGGGCTATCAGGTAACTCTGTTTAATCGTGGACAGACCAATAGCAGCTTATATCCTCATATGGAAAAATTGGTAGGCGATCGCCTTCAACGCGATCTCTCTGCTTTGATGGGAAGAAAGTGGGATATTGCGATCGATACTGCTGGCTATTTCCTAAACCTCCCTCAATTAGTGCGGGATACGGCAGAACTATTAAAGGATTCAGTAAATACTTACGTTTTTATTTCTACTATTAGCGTCTATGCCGAATTTCAAGCCAATGGTGATGAGACGCTACCGCTTTACGCTATTAATCGAGAGCCTCCCCAGGAAATGAGTCCAGAGGCCTATGGCACCCTAAAAGCTATGGCAGAGTCCGTAGTGCGTGAAGTCTATGGCGAACGAGGTTTAATTGTGCGTCCTGGATTGATTGTTGGCCCCTATGACAATACAGGGCGCTTTACCTACTGGATACGCCGTATTAGTGAAGGTGGAGAGGTTTTGGCTCCAGAAAGTCCTGAGTTACCTGTGCAATACATTGATGCACGAGATTTAGTCCAATGGATTTATCAACTAGCAGCAACTCACAAAGGCGGAGTGTATAACGCTGTAGGGCCTGATTACTCCCTCAAATTAGGCCAATTTTTAGCCACCTGTCAGCAGGTTACTAACAGTAATGCCACATTCACATGGGTTCCGGGCGAAATTTTAGAATCACATGGCGTTGTTCATTGGCAAGAGTTACCCTTATGGCTACCGCCAGATATGCAGAATACATTCCCTTGTTTGAGTAACACCAAAGCACTAACAGATGGATTAAGTTTCCGTTCCTTAGCTGAGACTATTCGTGATATTTGGCAATGGGATCGAGTCGAACAGCCAGAATATACCAGTGGTTTATCTGTGCGTTCGCTGATTTTTAACTAGTAATCAGGAATTAAGTCTTGCAGAGT
>JAVRCV020000007.1:0-170765 GCA_034530615.2 Aulosira sp. ZfuVER01 | reverse complement strand
TACTCTGCAAGACTTAATTCCTGATTACTAGTTAAAAATCAGCGAACGCACAGTTAAAAAGGGGGACTTTGATTTTAGTTCCCCCCTTTTTCAAGGGGGGTTAGGGGGGATCGGGGTTTCGGGCTTCAGTGCGTAAGTCCTAGTCATTGCGAATGTAGCGAAGCAGAATGTAGACGTGCAGCTTTTCCCTTAACCGAAACCTATTTAACATCATCCCAAACCGAAGAACTTAGAAATTACAGGCAATAATTTATTCCCAGCTTCTACTAGCGAAGCCACAGCAGGTAAGCCTGTAAATATTCCCTTCAACATTGTAATTGCAGTCTTTGCAGTCTTCTTCGTCGCATTCTCTTGGGGATTTTGCGCCGCTTCTGCCAAACTTTGCACCTGTGACAACGCCTCAGCTTTATCGTCATCTGATAACTCTGTTGACTGGGAAATTGCTGCTTGCAATTGCGTCAACAATTCTTTGATTCCGGGTTTATCTGCTTCTGGGGAATCGGGTAACTGATTGAGGGCAATACTCACATTACCGCTAATCGTTCCCAGGTTGGCGACGGAACCACCGCCAGCAATACCGCTAACATTTGTACTACCTTGAATATTGATACCGCTAATATCGGACACTTTGTTATCTCCTTGTATATAGTATTTCGACTGCTGAAGTGCAGTTGTGAGCATATTTTCTAAACTCAGAATGCGACTATCTTTTTCTATCAGTAATAATTGCTGACTTTGGGATAAAGCTTTGAGTTGATTATAGTCATCAAAATATTCAGCGCTCAGTTGGGATTTATCACTCCCTGGTGCGGTTTTGGCTCTGAGTAATAATTGATCGTTGCCGCGTTTCTCCATTGCGACAATTTCTAACTCGGCTTCTGGGTGATTTTCTGCCAGTTTTTTGAATGCAATTGCAATGGCGCGGGGGTCAACACTTTGATTGTGGTAAAGGTCAAGGGTGTCAAAAATTGGCTTGATAAAGTCGCCAAAATCCCCGTCTTTGAATACTTCTTGTTTATTATCAGGTTTGCGGAGGGGATCGGGGTTTTCTTTGGTGGGTAAGCGCATGAAGACATATTCACACCTCACTCCATGCAATTTAGTTGTATTTGTAATACCCCAATCTTCAATGAATGCACCTGTGAGAGTTGCACCTGTTAAATCGGTTGCGTCTAGTTGGGTTTGCTTGAGTTTGGCTCTGGATAAATCCGCATCTTGCAAATTAGCTTCACTGAGGTCAGCACCGATGAAGCTAGCATCTGCTAAGTTTGCCGATTGTAAGTTGACACCTCGCAGGTTTTGACGGTCAAAGTTTTTGTCTTGTCCTTGTCCTGTAACTAGCAATTCTCGGACTTGCGGGTTTTGCAGGTAAGCTGAGCCAGGGCGAACGCGGTCAAGCATTTTGGCTTGATACCAACGGGTATTAGTCAGGATAGTGTTGCGGAAATCTGTACTTTTGAGTGTGGCTTTGGTGAAATCAGCCTGAGTTAAATTAGCACTACGAAAACTTGTACCTCCTATAGCTGCAAAGGCAATAGCAATATTACGAATCAAGGGATATTTTTCATCTCCTTTCATTGCTCGCCAAGCGATGTAGATACTAACTACAGATCCGGCTCCGGTGATTGCGAAGGTGATGGCTCCGATGACGGCTCCGGCTCCGGTTAAGGCTAAGGCAACGGCGACGGCGACGGCGACGGCAACGGCGACGGCGACGGATAAGGCGACGGATAAGGCGAAGGCGAAGGCTCCGACTAAGGCTGCGACAATGGCGACGGCGGCGGTGAAGACAAAGGCTAAGGCGACGGAGAAGGTGACGGTGACGGAGAAGGCTGCGGCGACAGCGACGGCTCCGACGACGACGACGGCGACGGCGACAGTTCCTAAAACAGCTGCTATTCCTTGGCGAATTATGACAAAGCAAAACACAATCAATACGATTAAAGCAACCCCGCCCACTATCCGGTCGTCTGTCATGTCATAAGATATGTACGCCGCCAATGCACCGTTGACCGCCCATAAAAATTCAGACACTCCTGACAATAACCAGGAAATCAGAACTAGAAAAATTGCCCAACGGCGTTGCAGTCCCGCTTTGGCATGGCTGAAGTTTGCGTCTGTTAAATTAGCATTGGTGAAATTTGCCCCTCGAATATCGGCATAGCTAAAGTTTGCACCCGCAAGGTCTTGTCCTTTGAAGTTGCGTCCTCGGAGATTTCGCCCGGAAAATTCTAACCCCATGTTCCATTGCGCGAAGATGAGCAAATTTTACTACACGCTTAAGCCTGTATATTCAGCAATGGTGAGATATTTTTAGGGTATTGGGCATTGGGCATTGGCAACAAGCCTCTACTTCTCGTGAATGAGGTTATTTTCCTCATTAATGAGGTTCGGAAGTTCATTAATGAGGTTATTTTCCTCGTGAACGAGGCTCAGAAGCTCGTGAATGAGGTTATTTTCCTCGTGAATGAGGCTCAGAAGCTCGTGAATGAGGTTATTTTCCTCGTGAATGAGGCTCAGAAGCTCGTGAATGAGGTTATTTTCCTCATTAACCAGTAAATATACTTAAGCGATCGCCTGAACAATTCCACAACGCGATCGCTTTATTGCAAAATTATAGTTACCGAGTACGCATCAGCCCTTGAGTTACGATAACACCTGCAAATATCTCGCAGAAACCTATCCAGCCGATTTTGCCAGATGGCTACTTGCTTCTGATACTTCAGATATCCAAGTACTTAAAACCGAACTAACTTTGGAACCGATTCGCGCTGATTCTGTTACCTTTCTGCAAATCGCTAATCAAATACTGCATTTAGAGTTTCAGACTTCTCCCAAATCCACACCACCTCTTGACTTTCGGATGCTGGATTACTACACCAGATTAAAACGCCAATACTGGTGCGAGATTCAGCAGGTGCTAATTTTCCTGCAATTTACATCTTCAGAAATTGCTTATCAAACTCAATATGTAGATACCAACACCATACATAAATACCGCGTCATTCGCCTATGGGAAGAAGATCCCACACCTTTACTAGCTAACCCCGCACTATTACCTCTAGCGACATTAGCGCAAAGCAACTCACCCCCAGATTTGTTACAGCAAGTCGCTGCGGCTGTGGATATGATTGAAGAAACAGATGAGCGACAGAATATATCAGCTTGCGTCCAAGTTCTAGCTGGTTTGCGGTTTGAAAAGAATTTGATTACACAGCTTTTTCGAGAGGATATTATGCAAGAATCTGTGATTTACCAGGATATTTTGCAGAAGGGATTACAACAGGGAGAAGAACGAGGAAAGAAACAAGAAGCGCTACAACTGGTGCTGCGTCTTTTGACTCGTCGTTTAGGTGCAATTGAACCCCAGACGGAAGAGCAGATTCGCGCTTTATCGATCGCTCAACTAGAAGAGTTAGCCGAGGCGTTGTTAGATTTCACTAGCCAAGCTGATTTAGTAAGTTACCTCACAAATATCTCCCCAGCTTAAGCAGATACAGCGTAAGTCTTTGGGGTTCTCTTTCTTTGCACCGTAAACTTTCGATCCCCCCTAACCCCCCTTAAAAAAGGGGGGAAAAGAATCAAATTCCCCCTTAATAAGGGGGATTTAGGGGGATCGAATATCTTGAGCAACAAAGCTTTTCGCGTTAAGTTGGCACCAATGGGCAATGCCTTGCCCCTGCCACCGATATAGTTCTGAAGTGCTAAATATTCGCCTGTTGTCTTTGATAAAGTGACCAGTACAATCCCTTTTGTTGTAACAATTGTGGATGTGTACCGCGTTCCGCAATAACGCCTTGCTCCATCACCAAAATTAAATCTGCACGTTTGAGGGGAGCAAAACGGTGTGCAATGAGAAATACGGTGCGGTTGGCGGAAATTTTTTGCAGATTTTGCAGTACTTGCTGTTCGGTTTCACTATCTAAAGCACTGGTGGCTTCATCCAAAATTAAAATCGGTGCTGAGGAGAGGAACAACCGCGCTAAGGCTATCCGTTGTCTCTGTCCGCCAGATAAAGCTGTACCTCGTTCTCCCACATTGGTTTCGTAACCGTAGGGTAATTGACTGATGAAGTCGTGGGCTACAGCTAGTCTTGCAGCTTCTACTACTTGTTCTGCGGTAATATCAGGACTTCCCAGAGTGATATTTTCTAATATTGAACCGTTGAATAAAAAGTCTTCTTGGAGAACGACACCAATTTGTTGTCTTAGTGAAGCTAAATCAGCACTTTTAATATCAAAACCATCTATTAAAATGCGTCCTGATTCAATTTGATAAAGGCGTTGCAACAATTTAGAAAGGGTACTTTTACCAGAACCACTGCGTCCGACAATCCCGACAAATTGTCCTGGTTCAACGTTGAAAGAAATACCCCGTAAAACTGGTTCGGTACTTGCTTGATACCGGAAAAATACTTGCTCAAAAGTGATTTGTCCGTTCAATGCTGGTAAAACTAAACCTGTTCCTGCTTCTGCTTCGGGAGCAACGTTGAGAATATCGCCAATTCGGTCTACGGAAAGGAGAACTTGTTGCAGATTTTGCCACAACTGAACTAAACGTAACAATGGCCCGGTGACTCTTCCCGATAACATTTGAAAAGCCACAAGTTGACCAATGGTGAGTTTTTGATCGATGACTAATTTGGCTCCAAACCAGAGAATTAGCAAGGTGGACAAATTGGTGAGAAAGTCACCGAGATTACTGCTGATGTTGGAGGTGGTAGAAGCTTTAAAACTGGTGCGAATGAAGCGAGCAAATAAGCCTTCCCAGCGATCGCGTGCTACTGGTTCGGCTGCATGAGCTTTAACTGAGTGGATTCCGGTAACTGTCTCTACCAAAAATGATTGACTATCAGCACTACGGTTAAAGGTTTCGTTGAGCCAACCCCGCAGAATTGGTGTAGAAACTATTGTCAACGTCGCAAATAATGGGAGTACTGCCAAAGCTACAAAGGTGAGAGGAATATTGTAATAAAACATCAATGCTAAATACACCACAGCAAAGATGCTATCCAAAATCACCGTTAAGGCTGTACCTGTAAGAAACTGGCGGATTTGTTCGAGTTCTTGAACTCTGGCTATTGTGTCCCCGACGCGCCGCGACTCAAAATAAGCTAAAGGCAAACGCATTAAGTGGCGAAATAGCTGTGCCGATAAACTTAAATCTAAACGCCGTGCTGTATGGGTGAAGATAAATAGACGCAGAATTCCGAGTACAGCTTCAAATATGGCTACGAGTAAAAGTGCGATCGCCATGACATCGAGAGTCGGTAAACTCTCCTGTACCATGACTTTATCTATCACAACTTGGGTAATTAACGGTGTGGTTAATCCCAACAACTGCAACGTCAAAGAAGCAAGCAATACTTCGCCGAGTAATCCCCGATATTTCCAAACTGCGGGAGTAAACCAACTGAGGTTAAATTTTTCCTGCTTGGAGATCAGTTCTACTTGCCACATTTGCCCATCCCAAGCAGCTTCAACCACTGATTGGGGGAGACTTTCGCAAGTGCGATCGCCATTTAAGGGATTAGCGATAATTAAGCGATCGCCTTTCACTCCATAAGCCACAACCCAAGTAGGAGCTGATTGAGAATCAGTATTCCACTGGATTAAAGCTGGAAATGATAATTGGCGTAAATCGCTCCAACCGATTTGCAATCGTTGCAACACCAACCCTAACTTTTCTGCGGCTTCAACAACATTTTTTGGGCGTTGTCCTCTGAGTTGACGTTGCACCCATTCCAGTTTCACAGCATTATCCAAATGTTGCGCCACCATTGTTAAACAAGCGGCGGCTGTATTCCAGCTAGCAACGAAAGGATAACTAGAGATTGTTGGCGCAGGAGGCTGGGGAATAGAGGGCGAGGGGGACAAGGAAGATAATGCTCCCTTGCTCCCTGCTCCCTGCTCCTCTACCTCTTCTGCTCCCTGCTCCCCTGCTTCTTCCACTTCCTCATCTTGCGAACCTAACCAGAAGCGTTCCATTTCTGGCGTTAAAACTTCTGCCCACAGTTCTGTTTCCCAGCACACTACTATGACTTCTTTACTAGCAGCTACAGCTTTGCACTCTACAGATAACCTTTGTAAGTCGCCAAACCAGTCTCCTGGTTGTAAAGCTGCTAGCGGCTTGCCAACATCTTCTTCTCGCAAGCGAACTTTACCAGTAACAATAAAAAACTGGTTCCCTCCAGTTTTGGTTGACCAGATTTTCTCCCCAAGACGATAGCGACGAATTTCTGACTGATTTTGTAATCGGGATTGTTGTTCGGGAGTAAGCCAGCATAGCGGCGGTTGATTCCACGGTACAGAAGCTAGCACGTTTATTCTTAGAGATTGATTATCCAGAAGTTTTATTTCACTTGTAATTTGACTGTCAGCTTTTGAATTTTCTCTGCTAGCCATTTCTCAAACAACTCATTTTGTAGTGCTTGCTTTAGTTGAGTATCTTCTAAAGAGGCTGGCAGAAATTGTTCTAATCGAAACAAACCATAACGTCCGTCGAGTTCTATGGGCCCGATCAATTGTCCGGGAATTGCTGCATCAATAGCAGCCCTCAATATATCTGGTAATGTCCCCCGGCTAATTGGCCCCATCATCCCATTGACAATGCGATCGTCCGCTAGTGAATACTCTTTAGCTAGCTGTTCAAAACTACCTCCTTCTTCGATTTGAGTTTGTAGTTCTTCACTGAGTTCGCGATTATCTACAAAAATCCTCGAAAGTACCACCCTGTCTAGATAAATTTTGCGTTCAATGAAATATTCGGGGAGTTTTGGTTCTGTGACTAAAGCTTTCAGTTTTTCTAATTTAAAGCCAAAGGCAATTGATGCGTGAAATGTAGCGTAATCTGTGCCATTTTTCTTTAACCATTCTTGAAAAATTGGGGGTTCAGTTAGTTGATTTTTGAGACGAAAATCAATAATTGTCTGTTCGGTTAAAGCTGAACTGATATCAATATCGTCTCGCATATTGATTTCTTGCTCAATTATGTACTGACGGATAATATCGCCAATAAACTGCGTTAACTTCCCAGAGGCTTGCAGATATTTTACTGCCTGTTCAATAGAAATTGGTTGGTTATCAACAGTTAAAAATGATAAAGATTCCATAAACTTATTACTTAGAAAAGTGTTTAATGCTTTATACGAACATATCTGTAATAATATATAGACAGCTAATATTATTAGTTAAATTTAATACCAAAAAATCATATAGTAAAATAATTTAGAAAATTATTTTTCGCTACTACTAATAGTATCTAGTGAGAAAGGAATTGCCAAACTCATACCAATTCAAAATTCAAAATTCAAAACTTTACTGGACTTTTGACACTTGACCAAATTAAGCAATCAGACTTGCCCATGTAAAGGCAATTAACATAGCAGCGATCGCACCGATGAATGTATTGACAATATTTACTACTTCATTAGTTAACCAGGTATATTTAGATTGCAGTGTTGCACCAATCACACTTTCTAAACTGGTAGCAATCAAAGCTGCGATCGCACACCAAACTACCCCCAAAAAGTCAATTAAACCGACTCCCCAACCCAAAAGAGCGATCGCAACTGAAGCCACCACACCAGCTAAGGTTCCCTCTAAACTGACTGCGCCTTCTGTCCCGCGAGGTACTGGTTGCATTGTGGTAATCAAAAAGGTTCGTTTACCGTATGCTTTACCCACCTCACTCGCACAAGTATCGGAAAGTTTGGTACTAAAACTCGCCACATAGCCCAATAAAAGTAGAGATTGGAGACTGAGAGCTAGAGATTGGGGAATGGAAGCAAAGAATCCTGAATTTAACATCCCAATTCCTAAAGCACACAGCGCCGCAATCAACGCCGAACCCCAAACATTTTCCGGGCCTCTAGCCCCAGAACGCTTTTCAGCAATGCCTTCAGCTTCCTTTTGGGCTATTCCTATGCGCGTCACCCCAGAACCCACTAAAAAATAGAAAGCTACTACTAGATACCCTTGCCAACCCAATGTTCCCCAAATAATTACGCCCAAGATCCAGGCGTGGAATAATCCAGCTGGCGTAAGCAGCTTTTTGGGGGCAATCCAAACTAAACTCAACAAAATTGCGTTTAATCCGACTCCCACCAACCAAGGATTTGCAGAATCAAAGAAAGAGAGCATCAGCAATACATCACAATTAGTTTGTCTCGAATATCAACACAATAGCGAATTTATCACTTAGATGCTTAATTCTCTCGACCCCATAATTCATGAATTACAGATTTTTTCTCCTATTTCCGGATAAAGCTATTATTCTGTTTCATTAATGTTGAAGAATTCGTAGCACCTCAGTGCTTTAAAATCCAGCACTAATGTCCTGACTACGAAATTCATTTGTGATGATACTCTTGACTTTTGTTTAAAAATCGTATAGCGAAGTATTGAGAATAAATTATATATAGTACTAACAACTACTAGTGTTCTCGGCAAAAGCTATGAACCAAACATTATTTCATCTTGCCTTCCCTGTAACCAACATTCCCGAGACAAAAGCCTATTATGTCAATGGCTTAGGCTGCATTCCTGGCCGTGAAAACCCCCACGCCTTGATTCTCAATTTATATGGTCATCAGTTGGTAGCTCACGTCACCAAAGAACCCTTAACACCACAACGCGGTATCTATCCTAGACACTTTGGACTAGTTTTTACTACGGAAAAAGACTGGCAAGATTTATTAGAAAAGGCACAACAGCACCAACTACTTTTTCGCGAAGAACCCAAAAGCCGCTTTGTTGGTTTGCCTTTAGAGCATCACACTTTCTTTTTAGAAGATCCTTTTCATAACTTAATGGAGTTCAAATATTACCGTCACCCAGAGGCAATTTTTGGAAGTTCTGAATATTCTCAAATTGGCGATCGGGTTTAATCGGCTCTGTTAATGTTTCTGCTACTACTGCCAAACACCTAGAGTCTGAGAGCATCCACGGGTGTAATGCTACAGGCAATATCACCTCTTTTCCCACTGGCATTTGTGAACTTTTGGCTGGGACTATCATCAGATCGTAAGGAGTCCAGATTGATGTAAAATTTAGCTCCTGCAACATTGCCACATCAGAATTCAAATCCTTGATAAAAGCACTTTTAGTGCGCATTTGCACGCAACCAGGTCGTTGAGAACCATAAGCAATTACAGTGCCATTGTGGGGTGAAGAAATCGTAATAAACCGCTGTACACGCTTAATTCCTTCAAGGCGTTGGATATAGTAACGACTAACAATTCCTCCCATGCTGAAAGCAACTAGATCCAGTGGTTGCTCTGGTGGAAATTCTGTGGCTACATAGTCGGCTACCTGCTTTGCCAACTTATCTAGACCTACAGCACCATTATTTGGTACTAAATCTAACGCATAAACAGACCAACCAAGTTGTTTTAAATATTTGCCCATTCTATAGAAAACTGCCCCTGTGTCATCAATGCCATGTACTAACAACACGGGATTGCGCTGCTGATTTTTACTGTTCATCTCTAGATCTCTGCTGAATCGCTTCTGTACAAAATTTAACTGAGTCCCATTGTTACTGACAAATAACCTATGACACTGGTTTTACTGGTTAAAAGTCAACCAGCGTAACTTTGCTAACAATGGCTATTTAGCAGATAAATAATTGTTAATTTTTATTACGCAACCTTTCAGAATCTTGCCCTCAGTCACAGTAAAATTTAATAATTAGTTCTCGGTGTATGTATTGTATGCAGGTTGTAAGTGCTGGCAAAAATCATTGGAAAACACTTGCGCTGTATTATTACTACAATGTTAATTAAGTACAAACCTAATAGTGGTTGTCATCCTAAATTTGGATAACACAAAGTAAGAAAATGTAACATAATGTCGTAATTTTTAACAATTACGGTCAAAATTTCAGGTATAAAAGGCAGGAGAGATTGTAATGGATTTTATCAAAAAGTTAATTTCAGGGATTGTCAGTTTTCTGACTGGACTGTTACCAGGAAAAAATAAGAAAAGCAATGGTTATTACTTGGAACTAGATGAATCCAAGGAAGCAAAGCCAGTAGCAGCTGTTAAAGAGGCAGCGAAAGAAGTAGCAGAGAGTGCTAAGAAAGCAGCAACAACTGTTACAGAGAGTGCTAAGAAAGTAGCAGATACAGTTACATCAGCGGCCCCTGCGCCATCCAAGCCAGAATCATTGAACGGTACAAAAGCTGCTGCATCCAAGTCTAAGAAAAAATCAACTAAAGAAGCAAAACCAGCTGATGTGCAGCTAGTCCAAACGGCTGAAGGTCTAAAGGTTGAACCTGGCAAAAATGAAAAAGCCGCAGCAGCCAAAGTAGTTAAAGAGGCACCAAAAGAAACCACTTTTGCACCCAAATACGTTGCGGCTGGATTTGGCACTACTAACGGTCGCCGCCGTCCAGGAGCTAATATGAGTGCTTATTTGGATCTCGCACGTCAGGTAAAAACTCCTGGCTAAATTTAGGTATTGGCTGTTGCTAATTATCCCCATCTATGTGCTGGATGAGGTTGGAAAATACAAGTCCACTATATAAATGAAATGCTGGGTCCCAATTAGTCTTATCTCTACGAAAGAGGTGAATGTGAGATTGGATGTTACCCAGCATTTCTGTTTGATCTAATATTGTCTCTGCAAAGGGTGTGAAATCAGACCAGACTTTGACATGAGGTAATTGCTGCTCAAGCCATTCTAATAAAAGATTCCAATTGATTCTGATGGTATTTTGGCTAGTTTGAGGAGTGATTTCTAACCCTTGCTGGAATTCATAGCCTTTGTCAGAAAGTCGCAAAATGCAACGCCTACCAGGTAGGTGTAAATCACAAAATTGTGCATAGTCTTGAGTTTGAGTTTTACGTTCTAATTTGCGGTTCACATCAACATCTACAACTTGCTCGAAAATAGGCAAAAGACCAGCTACCCGTGCTTTGACTTCTGACCAGTTAAAGGTTAAAGAACCGACTTGATTTGCATGGTTACTGCAAACAACAGTAGTAGTAGCGGCAGATTCTACAAAGTAATTAACTTGAAAAACTTGAATTTGCTGAATTTCCGCGATTGTTGCCCAAAAACAAGGAATCTCAGCTTGTCTTAATTGTGTGCCGTAAAATTTGAGTTCTCCTATTTGTCCAGTGCGATATAACTTCCAGCCACGACTGGGTAAAGTTAACCTTGCTGTATAAGCGTCAATTTGGAAAATCTGGGCAAATTTGGGGGCTGCTTGGGCTTTGAGTTCATTACTTAGAGGTTCTAAGACGAGTACGCCTAATTCTGTATTACTAGGTTCAGTTGTTGCTTGAGCGATCGCTCTTTGTCTTGCTTCTTGCTCAATGTCTTTAATTCGCTGTAAACCTTGACGTGCTTGCGTCAAGATTTTGGTGTTGGTTGTACTTCGCAGCAGTTGTCGGTAAATTTTTTCCGCATCTGGAAACTTTTTTGATACTTCATGCAGCCGTCCCACATAAAATTGCACCCAAGGATTTTCTGGGGATTCTTTTAACAGATGTTTAAGTAACTTAGCGGCTGTGTTATAGTCTTTACGCTCAAAGGCAGTGGCAACTTGCTCAATCATCACTTTATTTACCGCAGTCAGAATGTCTCACACAAAGGCGCGAGATATACATCATTTATACTTCACAAGCTGCGGAAACTAGTGATAAAGCTACTATTGGCGCTGTCACTGCTCGTAGGATGCGCCGACCAAGGGAAACGGCTTGAAATCCCGCCGCGATCGCACTATCAATTTCTTGCTGCGTCCACCCTCCCTCTGGGCCTGTGGCGATAACAATTGTTCCTTGTTCTTGGTGTGGTAAGCAATTTTTGAGATGTGGGAAATTACCACGGGCTTCACAGATATATTTGTGGCTGTTGTCCAATGACAAACTATCGCTAAAAGCTACAGGTTCTAAAATTGTCGGTACAAAAGCCCGTTCCGATTGTTCAGCCGCTTCCGCCGCAATCCGCCGCCAGCGTTCGAGTTTTTGGGGGCTAGGTTGCAGCAGAGTGCGATCGCTCAATACTGGGGCAATAGTAGTTACTCCCAACTCTGTACAGCAGCGCACTATGTCATCAAAGCCATTACCTTTGGGTAAAGCTACCATCAGCGTAATTGATACAGGTAACTCAGTTTCCACCACCAAAGCTTCTAATACCTGCCCTTGCTCCCCTACTAACTGCGTCAACCACCATTTACCCCTACCATCCATAGCAATAAAGCGATCGCCTTCACGCAAACGCAACACACGCGCTAGGTAATGTTGTTGCTCTTTGGTGAGTAAAATTTGCCTTTGTTGGAGTTGAGAAGGTGCGATCGCAATTCGTTGTAGTTGAGTCATGAGATTATAAAACGCCGATGATACTGATAAATTATCAGCGTTCATCGGCACACCAGTTGCTTCAAGTCGGCGAAGCCGCCCAACGCACTGGCTCGTTTATCGGCGGTTGAAATTTCTAACTAGAGATTCTGTAAATAAGCCTCCAGCGCCTCATTTACCAAGTCCGTCATCGGCTTACCTTGACTGCTTGCAGCAGCTTTGAGCTTGTCATAAATCTCATGTTGCAGGCTTACACGACGGCGGGTTTTATAGGTGGCGATAGTCGTATTGGAGATCGCCACTTCTTGTCCGTCACTTTCTACGGTTCTTGAGTCTGCTATTGCCTCAACTAAACCATCGCTATCGTCTGTAACTGTCGCTGCAACGGTTTGATCTGTGTAATTAGCAGCAAATTCGCGGATGGCATCAAAACCGACGCGATCGCAAAAATCGCCAAAGCTTTCTTCAGATTTTCTTGACTGCTTAAAGTAAACGAAAATCGGTTCTAGCTGGGTTTCCAAGTCGTTATGGTGCAGCCGTTCCATGTAAGGCTGTGCTAACCGTGTCTGATTTGGCGAACCGCCTAACCATACTTGATAACTTTCCGGCGCACTCCCCACAAAACCTAATTCAGCCATGTAAGGACGAGCGCAGCCATTAGGACAGCCTGTCATTCTCACCACAAACTGCTCATTTTGTAAACCAACTTTATCTAAAACTTTGGTAATCCGTTCTAAAATGCCTGGGATTGCCCGTTCTGATTCAGTGATTGCTAAACCGCAAGTTGGTAAAGCCGGACAAGCCATTGATAGCCTTTCTAAAGGTGCAATTTGGCTGGGGTCTGAGACAATGCCACAACGGTCGAGAATTTCTTGAATCGCGGGTTTATCTTCTGGTGCAATTTCGTAAAAAAGCAGGTTTTGGTTGGGTGTGAGGCGGATGGGCAAGTTAAATTGCTCAACAATTTCCCGTAAGGCGGTTTTTAGTTGAAACGAACCTTCGTCTTTTACCCGGCCGTTATCGATGGAGATACCCAAGAACAGCTTGCCATCACCTTGTTCCTGCCATCCCAGAAAGTCATAATATTTGAATTCTGGCAGTTTTTTAAAGGGGGCGATCGCTTTGCCAAAATATTCTTCGACCTTAGCGCGGAACTTATCTACGCCCCAATCGTGAATTAAATATTTTAATCTAGCGTGGCGGCGGTCAGTGCGATCGCCATAATCTCTCTGGGTGGCAACTATTGCTTTGACGATGTCGTAAACATCATCTTTGTCCACATAGCCAATGGGATCTGCAATTCTGGCGAAGGTTTCTTCTTTATTGTGTGTCCGTCCCAAACCACCACCAGCAAACACGTTAAATCCTTCTAGTTTGCCTTTCTTATTGGTAATTACTACTAAAGTCAGGTCTTGGGAATATAAATCAATGGAATTATCCCCAGGCACTGTTACACAAGCTTTAAACTTGCGGGGCATATAGTAAGTGCCATAGAGGGGTTCTTCGGAATTGTTGATTAGTGTCCCATTACTATCGCTTTGTCGCGCTGCTTTTACCTCTGGGCTTTCCTCTGCGCTAATTGCTTTTTCGCCATCTAGCCAAATTTCGTAATAAGCACCAGTTTGGGGTGACAGCAAATCAGCAATATTTTGAGCATATTCCCAAGCGTACTGATATTCTGGGCGATTCTTCCAGGGTACTGGGGGAGCCATGACATTACGGTTGACATCGCCACAAGCGCCCAAGGTAGAACCCAGGTTGTTGACGATGGAAGCGATCGCAGCCTTGAGATTTTTCTTTAAAATCCCGTGTAGCTGAAATCCTTGACGGGTAGTTGCCCGCAATGTGTGGTTTCCATATTCATCAGCCAGCTTATCTAAAGCAAGATACAGCTGCGGCGGTACTAATCCACCAGGGTTTTTCGTCCGCAGCATAAACTGGTAATCTTTCTCCTGCCCCTTGGTGCGATTATCACGGTTATCTTGCTGATAAGATCCATGAAACTTCAGCAACTGCACTGCATTTTCACTAAAGTGAGTAGTATCCTGAAGTATCTCGGTGGCTACGGGTTCACGCAAAAAATTACTGTTTTCCTTGATTCCTTCTACTTTGGAAGGCTTACGGCTGGCAATCGGGGAAGGAGGAGATTTAACCATTAGAGTTGTAGACTTTTCTCAATAAGGCATCAGTAGACGCCGAAGCTGCAAATTTCAAAGCGCTATTCGGCTAGATGATCCCCGGAAATCCGGTCGGAATTATGAGGAATATTTTAATTTTAACACGGCAAAAGCCGGCTTTGTTAGTGATGCAACACTTAACAAAACCAGCATACCAGTATATATGGTTGTGCCAAACTATGACATCTTGAACTTTAGAACAAACAGCTGACTTCCCTTGCCACTATTAAGAATACCTATTCCCTATTCCCTGCGAGTCTGTGCGCTGCGTTAATGAATAGCTTTATCTAAAGCGATAACCGAGACCACCTTGAATGCTGACAGCCGAAGCAGGGCTATTTTGATATGTTTTCATACCCAAAGTGGCATTGCTGTAGACAAGGAAGTTTTTGGACACTTCAGATTCCACACCAGCAGTTAGCGCTACGCCATCTCGATCGCCTAGGGGAGATTGTTTACCATTGGCTTCCACAAAAGAGTAACCAGCACCTAAAAAGACGTTAGTTCCCTTAGCAATTGGTGCGTCTACGGAAACTTGGGGGATGATAGCAGTCGTCTGATCGGTAAACAGGACTTGAGTACGTGCTGAAAATGGAGTGGGGCCTAATTTTAAACGACCTGTTAAATTACCACCAAATTGAGCATCTTGACCGAGTTGTCCGCCATTAGTCACGCCAGCGGCAACACCTGCACCAATATAGCTAGCATCAGTACCATTTTGTGTTTCAGCAGAAGCTTGACCAGCATTCAACAACAGAGGAGCAACTACTAAAGAAGACAATGCAGAAATTGTAAGAAGAGACTTGAGAAAACCTTTCATAATCTTCACCAAATATTGTATTTTTTTGCTGTTAAATTACAAGTCGAAAACGTGGAAAAAATGTTCCTATTTAATTGACAATTTTTACCGCGATTTCTGTGTCATTTTTTATTGCTTAGTTGTTGCAAGGATTTGGTGTATTGACTCATGACTTTTGTCATATATTTCTTGGCTGCTGACCACTGACTACTAATAAAATCAAGAGTTCCCTTGCGGATAAATATTTTTACTAAATTATTAATGTTTACAACTGACAAGCTTTGCAGCAATCTAAGCTTTAATATAGAAGTGCTATAGTTACGCACTATTATTGTGTCATTTGGAATTTTTTTCTCGAGGTAGACGCTTTTTAAACTGGCACAATAAATAGTAAGAAAAATTAGCCGATCTGGGTAAGAGAAAATCATCTATAAATCTCATGCTGAAAATATTTCTACCCTGGATAAAACAGTAGGTTGTAGCAGCTATTGCAATAAGCTCTAGAGGGAATCTATAAAGTTAACTTTTAGGGACTTCTATGGAGACTGAATAATGCTAACCGCTGCAAAAACGTTGTCTGGATTGATGGGTTTATGCATTGGTGATGCGTTGGGTGTGCCAGTGGAGTTTACTAGCCGCGCTGAACGAGTGAAATCTCCAGTAACAAAGATGTTGGGTTATGGCACATGGAATCAACCACCAGGAACTTGGTCAGATGATAGTTCGTTGACGTTTTGCTTGGCAGAGAGTCTTTGTAGAGGCTATTCGTTAGATGCTATAGCCAATTCCTTTTGGCGCTGGTACAAAGCTGCTTACTGGACTCCCCGTGGTGAACTATTTGATATTGGCAATACCACCCATGCAGCGATTATGCGCCTGAAACAGGGTATTTTACCCCGAGAAGCAGGTGGAAAAATTGAAAATACCAATGGTAATGGTTCGTTGATGAGAATCTTGCCAATGGCTTATTATCACAAAAGCTTAAGTTTTAGCGAATTAATGGCACGGGTACATGATGTTTCTGCAATTACTCATGCCCATGCGCGATCGCAAATGGCCTGTGGCATTTATATTACAATCGCCGCTGCCTTGCTAGAAGGAGCTGATCCTCAAACAGCTTATTTACAAAGTTTAGACAAAATTCAAACAATTTATTCTGTGCGGGAATATTTGTTAGAAAAACTCCATTTTGCCAGAATCTACAGTGGTGAAGTCGGTAAGCTACCAGTAGAAGAGATTAATTCTGGTGGCTATGTGATTGATACCCTAGAGGCATCGCTGTGGTGCTTGTTAAATAGCTCATCTTACTCTGAAGCAGTGTTGAAAGCTGTAAATTTAGGTGGAGATACGGATACTACCGCCGCCGTCACTGGTGGATTAGCAGGAATTTATTACGGGGTGGAGAATATTCCCCAAGAATGGATTAACCAAATTGCCCGCAAACAAGACATTATTAACTTGGCAACTCGTTTTGCCGTTGCTGTTTATAGCTAATTGGTCGATGTGACAAAATAACCCCATCTCCTAGGGAAATAGGAAGATGGGGCTAGTAATTTTGAGGAATTGCCTACCTCTCACCCTTTACCTGTTCAGAAATCCAGTGCAAGTAGGGTTGAGAACCTGTAAGAATTGGTAGAGCAATGACTTCTGGCACCACATAGGAGTGCATTTCCCGGATTTTGGCTTCAACAGTCGGAAATTGTACCAAATCAGTTTTAATTAACAACTGCCATTCATCCTCTGCATTTATTTCCCCTTCCCAGGTGTAAACCGAGTGGATGGGGAACATACTCACACAAGCAGCGAGTTTAGCTTCCACAAGGGCATTTGCGATCGCTTTTGCCTCTTGGATATTGCCAGCAGTCGTCAATACCACACCATAGCCAGTAGGTGTTTCCATAAAATCTAAACTGGAGATAAGGAATATACCTGACCATCGATCAACAGTCGGGTAATGCCTTTAGCTTGCAGATGAGTCCGAGCCTTTTGCAGCATTTTACTATCAGGCACTTTAATCACGCGATCGCGCTTGGTAGAAAAGCGCTTGGCTACGCGGTGGTTATCGAACACTGGTAGAGTTCTTTGCTGAGTTTCCAAGCTGGGAATTTGCCCCAAATCACCAAAGTCTCTCAGCGGTCGAGTAATTAATTCTGAGGATCTGTCAATGACCAAATAGCAAGTTTTGGGCAAGTGCGCTGACGACAATGGCAACACCTGAACTGGTGCTTCACCGGGTCTGCGTCTTGTAACTAGAGGTCTTTGTTCCTCAAAATCATCTTCCTCATCCTCATCCTCAAAGTCATCCTCTTCGTCTAAATCGTCCTCTAAGTCATCCAAATCCTCTGACTCATCTAGCAAGTCTTCACCTAGCATTTGGGCAAAAACGTTTGCTTGTGAACGCTCATCATCCAACAAGGGAGTAGAAATGCTAGCAATTTCTGGCCGCTTGGGACTAGGAATGCTGGCGACTTCCGGTGGCTTGGGACTAGGAAGACTGACTATTTCTGGCAGTTTCGGACTGGGGATGATTGGCGCTTCGGGTTGTTTTTTGGGTAAAATTTCCAGTTGCTCTGCTGCGGTCGGCTTCGTCGGTTTTGCCTCCGCTGAAGAGCGCCGCCGCACCCGTCTGATAGCGGGGGTTTCCCTACCATCTTCTTCTGGAGATTCTGCTACTACTTCCTCTGGCTCAACCTCAGACAACTTTAAGGGAAGGTTGTCTTTGCTCTTAATTTCTTTTTCTGGCTGTGGCTGACTCAACAGCGGTAACTGCTCATAGTTTACCTGTGCCCTGCCTTCGGGAGTTCTTGCCGCACGTTTTAAGGAAACAAGGTACTCGTACTCGTCTTCTGGCAAAGTACTTTTCAGCAGACGGCTAATTGTCGAGTTACTAACGTCATAGCGTTCCGCCAAAGTTGAGGTGGTTTCGGCAGTTTCTCGATATAGTTTCAGAATTTCTTGTTTGTCAGAATCAGTTAATTTTCTCACGGTAGATACCAAAAATCTTTTCTAAGCTCGTTTTTTTCCTCGCTCCCGCCGCGATCGGCTCAATGATGCGTCATATTCCAAAACAGCGCCCATACCAAATAAAACTCCACTCCAAACCCAAAACACTTCTAGCATCTCTCCACTTTGATAATTGGGAATCGAATTGGTGGCGTATTTAAACCACATATCTGCAATGTAGAGCGAAAACGCTGCGGCTGCAATCATTCTCCAAGATTGGGCAACTCTGCCTCCCCAAAAGGCTAATAGCAAAGTAGTGGCAATAATTAAAATAGCTACATCGCTAACGACATAAAACCAATTCAAAACAGTGCCTAGCAAATCTAAAGATTTTGTCTGTTGCAGCGAAATCCACCAGGCTAACAAACTACCAAACACGCCAATTGCTAAAACAATTAGCCATTGCCATTTTTCGAGATTGATTCGCCTATGAGCCGCTGCCAAAATCATGCCTACACCAACAAACAGATAATTTATTACAAAAAACACATCGCCAATAGAAACATCCGGTTCTTCTTTTAAGATTATTTCCGTATAACCGAAAAATATCCCCCCTAGGAAATAAGACACCATACCTATGCCGATGGCGAGCCAAACATTTCGACCACTGACGATTTGTGGACTACGCCAATTCCTCAAGCATAAGATACTGGCACCCAGGTAAGCTACGGCTTCAAAAATATTTGTACCAATTACATACCACTCGGCACGACTTTCTACACCATCTGGCCCTGGCACTTTAGCGCTAAACAATAAAAAGTATAGCAGTGCCAGTACAGCCCAGCCAATGCCAAGCAAGACGATGTTCCCTGTTGTGAAAATAGATTTAGAACTGTAGGATTTTTCGTATGAACTACTCATAAGGCTTGACTATGTAAACGCACTTTGGCAGTATTTTGACGTGCATGACTGTGTGGGAAGCAGTTTATCTGAAAACCAACTAGTCAATTGCTCTGCCAAACAATACACAATCAGATGCCAAAAGCAACTATCCGTGGCAACAGTTTTTCCCACTCTGTCTATGCTATTGCCACAGTTTACTCATTGGAGATTGATTTAGCCAAGTGATAAACAGCGATCGCTCTCCATCAGGCATATCTTGTAACCGATCGACCACTGGATGGGCGAATTTGGCATTGCCAAAATAAGTTTTTCCTAGCCTGTGGAGTTCTTGTAAAAAGATAATTATGTGATTTTCTTGCCAAGGAGGCAGGCTAGTTGTATCGAGTGGGTCTTGTTTGAGCAAGTATTTGACTGCTTCTGGTGTAGACGCTTGCGGAAGTTGCTTCTGCCGCAATACTTCGGCAATATCTTTCTCAAATAAAGCCGCTTGCCTAGCACCTAAAAAATCTTCAATGTCTACATACACAGCTTGCAGCAGCAAAATACAGCCTTGGGTAAAAACTCCTGTCTTAGTGTGACCACCTGTGTCACTACCTAGCTGCTCTAAGCGGATTTTACCCCAGACGCTATAGCGGTCTGGTTCTTCCAGCAAAACACAGGCTTTACCTCGTTGATCTGTTAGTTCTCTCCACAAGGCTCTAGCTTCTTCCTCTTGGCTAGCTTTAAAAACACTAATCAAGCGAAAGGTTTGCCCCTGATAGTGGAGGACTGGCATTGGCTGATCCCGCTTCGGGTGCTGAATGCTTGATATTTCTACATCCTGCCGTTTGAGAATAAACATGGCACTAGCAAATAACTCCTCACAGGGGCGTTCTCGATATGCGATCTATAATCCGATTTGAAAACATCGCCAAGAGTGCGATTACCTAGCATACTGTAGACCATTACCTCGCGATCGCAAGAGGCTAATCTACAGTACACCACCCAAAGGTGATTGACGCTTACACCCAAATAACCCATTGTCCACACAATATATCTAACAAACAGTCCATTTATTTCGTTTTTAGTGTACATTGACTAACCAGCGACTAGCATCTTAGCCTTCCCACTGGGAAATCTGCAATTTTCAATTGCTTCTTGCTAAGGGAAACGATATAATTGTATAGATGACTCTTTTGGGAGCCACAGTATCATCTTGGGCGCGTAGCTCAGTGGATAGAGCAATTGCCTTCTAAGCAATCGGCCGCAGGTTCGAACCCTGCCGCGCTCGTTTTAATTAAATACGAACCCTTAAGCAAAGATACATGATATAGTAATTATATCGGTTGAGGGTTCGTTTTGCTGCATCATACAAAAAGTAAAGGTGATATTGCTGCTATAAAAGCGATCGCAGATCTAACAGTTAAAAGCTATTTAATTCTCACACCACTAGTGTGTGAGCATTTGCCATTTGATTTTGTTGCTTACAAAGATGAAAAATTTTACAAGATACAAGCTAAATATGCAGGAGACAATAGAGTAATCAATAGGACTATCTGGGTAGATAAGAGTGGTACTCATCAGAAAAAATATCAAGCCGAAGACTTTGATTTTTATGCTGTTTATCTACCTGATATCGATAAAGTTGTCTATCCTTCAGTTAACTTTAGTGGTTGCTACATCACTACTCAAATACCTAATTCAGCTACACCGTTTTACTGGTGGGAAGATTTTACAAACTTTACTCAAGAAGCGCCCAAGCGAACTTACAAGGAATTTGGAGTTGATTTAACAACTAGGAAAGTTAATCCAGACTCCAGAATTCACACCAGAAAGGTAGAAAGGCCATCAAAAGAAAAATTAGAAAAATTGGTGTGGGAAAAACCTACAGCGCAAATCGGTAGAGATTTTGGTGTATCTGATAAAGCTGTAGAGAAGTGGTGTAAGGCTTATGGTATAGAAAAGCCGCCTAGAGGGTATTGGGTGAAGAAAGCTTTTGAGAAAGTAGAAGGATAGTTTTGATACCCAAAATTTTGACTTAATAGTCAAAAATATGAGTAAATAACTCAATTTTTGCACCTCTAAATCTCTTGTAAAGGCTGAAAATCTTAATTTACCGTTGATTATTATAGATAAAATACAAAGCCCGTGACGAGGATTGAACTCGTGACCTCACCCTTACCAAGGTATTCTAAATAACCGATTATCAAGGCTTTAAGCGATTTGAATAGTTGGATTATGCAAGAACTATGCAACTTAGAGAATGTACGAAACTGGTAGTTTATTGAATTAGATTTAGCTTATTATTTAAGCATAACTAGTACTGAAGAACCAAATATCCTATTATCATACTAAAAAAATACTACGATGACACAGCTTGAATAAATTAATTTAATGGCTTGGTAGACCCTGATAACAACACCCTTGAAGTCGTTTATCTTCTACACTTTAACTGTAATAATTGTAAGTTAGTTGCCAAATTGGCATTTTTAAAATTGTTGAATTGTTCATATTTAACTTTTTTAGTCCGATTAATCTATCTAACCTACTTACAAAAATACCAATAATTTCAAGTACGATAATGTCTGCGTGAATTATTCATAAGGGTACAAAAATATTCCCCCACTCATCTGTGGCATTCTTTTTTTCAAATCGGTATAAATTGATATTAATATTGAATTTTTAATTGGTATAACTTTTCTAGCAAAAATGAGATAAACACAAATAAGGGTATAGAAATGCCATACCCTTATTGATAAGATTTTTAGTTTGACAGATTTTTATTTTGCAACGAGATTAATATTTGCGTAAAAGAGCAGATAAAGAACTCTGTTTACGAAGATCCATTAAATCTGCCAAAGACTCTTTGCTTTTCTCCATACGATAGCTGTGTTCTGGTGGTAAAACCGTCATCAGCGGTTTGGTTCTAGATTGCATGGAGACAACGGGTGTTAATGATGGCGGTGGTACAAAGACTTGCGGATTTTTGGGAGGCTGTGGTTCGACTCTAGACGGTTGGCTTTGTACTGAGCGTGTTGGATAGCGTTTAAGATGTTTGTGGACTTTTTGAGCCTTGGCTGGACGGTTGATAATTCGCAAAATTACTACGCAACCACTAGCGCAGCTGAGGGCGATCGCAAAAACCATCCATAAAGGTGTAGGATTGCTATTCTCAGAGGGCGTATTGATTGCTACTTCAGCTTCGGCTACGGTTGTAGTTGATACATCTAGGTTTTTGTCTGGTTCTTCTGCTTTTTGCACATTTCCCACAGAACCAAGATTATACAAGGCAAGCACAGCACTTGCAAAAAACACTGCTGATAACCCAATCAACAACAGCCAAGGATGGCGTGTGAGCAGATTTATCAGAACTTGTGAGCTACTGATTGCGCTCGATTTACTGTTTGTCAGATCTGGAGTGGCCCCAGTAGATTGGGTTGGCTCGTGCTGTACACTCTGACTATTTTCCATAGATTACTTTCAGATTTGTACCCCTCTAGATCCAAGATCATACTGGAGGATTCAAGTATCAGGTATCCGTAGCCAAATTTTGCAATCAAGTAATTTTTATGTGCAGCTTAAGCTACTAAATCCAATAACTTGCAGCAAAAACGTTGCTTTTAGCACCATTTATGCCTTAGTACAAGCTATTATTAGGCTTAACTCTTCGGCTCGACAGCAGAATCTCTCTCTATAGCTAGTTGAATTAATTTATCTACTAGTTCAGGGAAGGATATTCCACTATATGCCCATAGTTGGGGATACATACTAGTTGCAGTGAAACCAGGTAAGGTATTGATTTCATTAATCAACACTTCTCCTGTTGTTTCCACGTAGAAAAAGTCTACTCTAGCCAAGCCAGCAGCGTCAACAGCGGCAAAGGCTTGTAATGCCATGTCTTTAATTTGACTAGCGATCGCATCTGGTAAAAGCGCAGGTATATGTAAATCTGCGCGACCTTCGGTATATTTTGTTTCGTAATCGTAAAAATCGCTGTTATAGGTAATTTCGCCAATAACAGAAGCTTGGGGTTGATCGTTGCCTAAAACCGCACATTCTACTTCTCTAGCTACGACTCCGGCTTCCACAATTATCCGCCGATCGTAACTGGCAGCATTATCTAATGCAGCTTCTAATTCTTGGCGCGATCGCACCTTCGCAATTCCTACCGATGAACCTAAATTTGCAGGCTTGACAAAGCAAGGGTAGCCCAGATCCGACTCAATTTCATCACATAATTTCGGAAATACACAAGGATTTGACCAAACTTGCGCTCTGGTTACTGCTTTGTACTTAACTTGGGGTAATCCAGCTTGAGCAAAAGCGACTTTCATGCCAATTTTATCCATCCCCGTTGCCGAACCTAACACCCCAGAACCAACAAACGGGACTTGCATTAGGCTAAGTAAACCTTGAATTGTGCCGTCTTCACCGTTAGGCCCGTGGAGAATCGGAAACCAAAGATCTACTTCTTGTGTCTGTGGTGGAAATTGCCAAAGGTTAGGATTAGCAGCTTGATTCTGGATAGCAACGCCAGATGTTAAAACTTGTTGAGCGACTTCACCAGCTTGCCAGAAACCATCTTTTTGAATGTAAAAAGGCAGTATTTCATACTTATTAGCATTTTGCTCTGCACTTAAGGCTTTAGCGATCGCCCGTGCTGAACTAATCGAAACTTCATGTTCCCCAGAACGTCCGCCAAATAGCAACCCCACCCGCAATTTAGTCATCTTCAGTACCTCTTAGCTCCGTCTCGCAGATAGCGTATCACAACCTGCTCAAAAATCTCGATTCGTCATTTGTCATTGGTCATTTGTCATTGGTGATTGGGCATTTCTTCCCACACTTCCCACACTTCCCACACTTCCCACACTTCCCACACCTCCCACACTCCCTTGCTTCTTCAAGATTGTCCTGGAATCTAAACAGGAGTGATTGTCTGAGCTTTACAAATCCTGGTAATATGCCTGGATGTCACACACAAAACATCACCTTAAGAAAAAACTCGGTTGGTCTTTGGATGAGCGAGATCCAAGATTCATCGAATCAATCATGCCACTACTTGGGTGGTTGTATGACCACTATTTTCGAGTTCAAACTAGTGGTTGGGAGTATGTCTCACCCTATGAGAAAGTTTTATTTGTTGGTTCTCACAATGGGGGACTAGCTGCTCCTGATATGGTGATGATGATGTATGACTGGTTTCGGCGTTTTGGTGTAGAGAGGCCAGTCTACGGTTTGATGCATCCCACAGTCTGGGAGATAACCCCACAAATAGCACAACTAGTAGCGAAAACGGGCGCAGTTATAGCTCATCCCAAAATGGCTTATGCTGCTTTGCGCTCTGGAGCTAGTGTACTGGTATATCCCGGTGGTGCTGAAGATGTTTTTAGACCGTATTCTTTGCGTAATAAAATCTATTTTGCAGGGCGACAAGGGTTTATCAAGCTAGCACTGCGAGAGCGAGTACCAATTGTACCTGTGATTTCCACGGGTGCTCACGATACGCTGATTGTGCTGACTGAATGCTATGAAATTGTGCAGCAACTCCACAAATTGGGTATGCCTTGGTTGTTTGGAATTGATCCGGTAGTATTTCCGATTTATCTAGGCTTACCTTGGGGATTATCACTCGGCCCATTGCCTAATATCCCATTGCCTGTAACTATCCACACGCGGGTTTGTCCACCGATTAAGTTTGAATATTATGGCAGAGAGGCAGCGTGCGATCGCGAGTATGTTAATGAATGTTATGAGTTAGTTGTTAGTCAGATGCAGTATGAGTTAGACCAATTAGTAAAGCTCACTGTTAACTCCTAGCTCTGGTTACTATGTGGTAAGGTAAACCAGAAAGTTGCTCCTGCACCAGGACTACTCTTGACTCCAATTTGTCCTCCATGTGCAGTGATAATTTGACGACATAAATACAATCCTAAACCAATACCAGTAGAACGAGCGCGATCGCCTCTAGCGTAGCGTTCAAATATTTCTCGGCATTGTTCTTCGCTCATACCTACACCATTATCTTGTATTAAGCAACAAATCATTTCCTCTTCTACGCTTGCTTGGACGGTAATTTCTAATCCTGGAGGATTATGATTTAAGGCATTAGTAATTAAGTTTTCAAATACCCGCCTTAATTGCATGGTATCTGCATTGACAAGTGGTAAATCAGATAATACTAAATTATTAATTGTTGCTTGATTTTTGACTAACAATGAATCTAAATCTTCTGCAATAGATTTCACTAACTCACTAATTTTTACGGTTTCATAATGTAGTGTAATTCCTCGACTATCACTAACATGAGTTTCTAATAATGAATTAATTAAATTTAGTTGGCGTTCACCACTCTCAATCATGCGTTCTAAAATCTTATGAGGTAATGAAATATTCTCTAGAGGTGATTTTTGCCAATGCCTCAACAGCATAAGGGTTCCTGTAATCGGAGTGCGCAAATCATGGGAAACTGCATGTAAAAACTCATCTTGGCGTTTATACAAATCTTGCAATTCCATCATTTTTTCTTGTAATTGAGCAGTTCTCGCTTCTACTTTGCGCTCTAAATTCACATTCAGTATCTGGATTTCTTGAAAGAGCTTTGCTTGCTGAATAGCAATTGCTACTTGTGTTGCTAACTGCTGGAGAAATTCAATTTCTACTTGCTCCCAATGACGCACTCTGGAACACTGATGAGCAACTAATGTACCAAAAAACTCATCAGAAACTATAATTGGTATGGCTAAACAAGCTTTTACTTCATATTTAGCAAAGTAGTAAGCACGCTTGGGTGAGATTTGGGTTTGGCTGATGTCATCAATTTGTTGTAAATTTCCTTGGGAAAAAAGAACTTTGATTTCTTGAATATAATCATTGTCTGTATTAAATAGATCTGAAATTGATTCCCAATCTGGATTTAAAGATTCTGCAAAAATATTACAATGAGAACTATCATTAAAGTTACTAATAAATACTCTGTCAGATTGCAGAAATTTCCTGACTTCTATAACTGTAGTATTGATAATTTCTTCTAGATTCAGACTTCGCAGAATTCTTAAAGCAATTTCTGCAATCAATCTCTCTCTTTCTGCGCCTACACGTAATTGAATCTCTGCTTGTCGGCGTTCTGTGATGTCTAGACCAGTATCGATTACATACCTTATTTGCCCGTTATCATCTAGAAGAGTAGTTGTTGACCAAGCAATTAACCGCTGTTGTCCATCCTTGGTTAACAAATATCTTTCAGATGTTTTGGGTGTTTGCTCGTTGTTTAGATTTTTAAAATTAGATTTAACTAACTCTATTTCTTCGGTAATTACGAATAAATCCCAAAATAATTTATATTCTACTTCTGCAAATGAATATTTAGTGATTTGTTCACAAGTCCGATTAAAGCGGACAATTCGCCCTTGCCGATCAATTACTATAACTAAAGCACCAACTGTATCCAGAACTGCGGAAACAAAATTGCGTTCTTGGCTTAAATCCTTAATTAGTTCGCGTAACTGCAAAGTCATTTGATTAAAAGTAGCGGCTAAGACTCCCATTTCATTACGCTGTGCAACTTTGATTTGAGTATCCAAATCACCTGTACTAATTCGCCTTGCTGCTGTTGTTAATCCTTGTAAAGGAAAAACAATTTGCCTTTGAAAACATATACCTACTCCTAGCGTTACCACTGTTGCAATAGAGATATATGTACCCATAAATAAAAGCATCTGGCGAATGGGAGCATAAGCTTCTGCAACGGGAAGTTCTACTACAACTTGCCATCGTAAACTAGTAATAGGGGCTACAGCACCTATTACTTGTACACCTTTTAAACCGCGATATTTAGCTAGAGAATTATCATTACCTAAGCGTTTTAATTGTCTGATAAACTGCCGCTCTGACAAATCTCGAAGCTTCAAAGATTCGATAGATTCTGATTCTTCTTTGGCTGCAATGAGAAAATTTCGCTTGTCAATTACATAACTATAACCTGTTTTGCCGACTTGTGTTTGGTAGATAAAGAACCTAAGAAATTTGAGATTGATTCGCGCTATTAATACACCATTAACTTCATCTTCTATATTGCGGATTGGCACTGCTAAAGTAACAATTGGTAAATTTGTAAGCCGATCTATTTCCACCGGACTCACAAAATCTTCCTTGTGCTTGATAGCATATAAAATTCCAGGAGTTTGCGTTATAGTATCGACGTTGAATTGTCCATAAGGAGCAACAGCAGAAATAACCTTTCCTGTGCTATCCAAAATTGCTACTGTTTCATAGGCGCTATGATGTCGAGTTAAAGCCGCAAGTAATCTTTGTTGAATTTCCGGTGATAAATCAGTTAACCCTTGCACTCTCGCTAAATAACTGAGTTTGCGTTGTAAATCATCTAAATAAGCATTAATTTTCGCCGCCGCAGCTTGAGCAAGTTCCTGTTGTGCAACTTCTAACTGTTGCATTTGTGCTTGAAAGCTGAGATAAGTCAATGTACCAGATACCAGCAGCATGGCAGTAATTACTAGCAAAACTAAACCATATCGCAATTGATTGGTGATAGAAAAAAATCCATATCTTGCTAGATTTGAAGTATGATGGTGCTGCTGTTTTTTCATCAAAACTCCTTAAGGAGAAATATCAATTTTGCCAGTGAGAATATCTTGTTTAATAGACTCGACCAGTTCTGCTTGTGGAGAAGTTAACGAACTGTTGAATGATTTTAAATCTTGAACTCCTTCTAAAATGCCGAATTTATACTGCTTACCTTCCCAGCGTCCCTGCTGTGCTAAAGTTGCTCCTTCTAACAATAACTGCGGTACTTGTTGCACAACTCTAGTAACAATATTATTTGCAGCTAATTGATACTTTTGCTGAACTCCAGCAATGGCATACATCCAAGTAATAGCAGATATTGATTTATTTCCAGATACCGCTTGTAAAACCCCAAAATTTCCTAAATCTGCATCTGTGACTACAACATCTGCTCCATTGGCAATTTCTGTTGCGGCTATGCTTTTAGCTTTATCTGGATCTTGCCAACTATTCACCCACTTAATGGAAACATTTAGATTATTTTTGGTTTTTAAGGCAGCGCGTTTTAATAAGATTGCTTCTTCTTGAGTAATTAATTGAGGTTCCCCACCAATAAAAGAAATTTTATTAGTTTTAGTTTTTAAGGCAGCAATTACTCCAGCTAAATAACCAACTTCATTACTGCGAAATGCTAAAGCCCCAAAGTTTTTGTTATTACCTCCATAACTGGTAACAACTGCAAATTTAACCCGAGGAAATTCTTTAGCGACAATTGCCGAGGAATTTAAATATTGACCGCCATGAATAATAATAAAATCAAAATCTTGTTGAGCGTATTGACGCAGAATTGTCTCTGCATTCGTTCTAGTGACGCTAGTAGTGTAAGCTATCTGAGCGCCAAGTCGCTTTTGAATTAACTTTAGTCCTTCATAACCTGATTGATTCCAACTTTGATCGTTGATTTGCCCAGGTAAAATCATGGCTACTTTAAAAGCACCTGGCGCTGCATTATGAGACTCAGGTTTAGTATTACTGTTGAGAGGCGAGCAACTGATGAGGAGTAAGCTAAAAAATACTCCCGTAAAAATTATATGTGGAAGTCGGATAGATCCAGATATTGCTGCCAGCGATCGCATATTTATTAATTGAATTCTGCAACGGCCTAGTCAGGTACTCTGCTCAAAGCATACCAAGTGCGATCGCCTAGAGCAATGCACTGCCGAGATTGCCAGAAACTGCGGTAAAGTATTTTGACCAGTACACAGCAATACTAGATAATTTTGATGCTGAAGCTGCGTCGTCGTTACCTAGTCCCGATACCTAAGCTTCTGGCTAAAATAAGGCTATGTCCCAACCTTCCCTTTCTACAATAGCAACACGCCCCACATTCATCCTCGTAGATGGACACTCTTTGGCCTTTCGTTCCTACTTTGCTTTTGCTAAAGGACGAGACGGAGGACTACGTACAAAAACGGGGATTCCTACCAGTGTCTGTTTTGGCTTTATCAAATCTCTGTTGGAAGTCATGGCTACCCAACAGCCACAAGCAATGGCTATAGCTTTTGATTTGGGCTTGCCAACTTTCCGCCATGAAGCTGATGATACCTATAAAGCCGATCGCCCAGGTACACCAGAAGATTTTGTACCTGATTTAAAAAATCTCCATGAATTACTTGCAGGCTTCAATTTGCCTATTTTCACAGCACCAGGCTTTGAAGCAGATGATGTTTTGGGGACTTTAGCACAAATCGCCACTGCTGCTGGGTATCAAGTGAAAATTCTCACAGGCGATCGCGATTTATTTCAACTCATCGACCTAGAAAAGCAAATCACTGTTCTCAATTTTAGTCCAGATGCCTGGAAACGCTCTACAAATGGCATCACAGAATTTGGCCCAGAACAAGTTCAAGAAAAACTAGGTGTATTACCTGAGCAAGTTGTTGATTTTAAAGCTCTTTGTGGTGACAAATCAGATAATATTCCTGGCGTTAAGGGAATTGGCGAAAAAACAGCAGTACAGCTACTTAGTACCTATGGTTCTCTAGATAATATTTATGCCAAATTAGATGAAATTAAAGGCGCAACTCAGAAAAAACTCGAATCAGGTAAAGAAGATGCCCAAAAGTCTCGCTATTTGGCAAAAATAGTTATAGATGTGCCTTTAGAAGTGAATTTAGAAGATTGTAAATTAACAGGATTCGATCGAGACGTTCTCGTCCCCATTTTAGAAAAATTAGAATTAAATCGTTTCTTAGGTCAAATCAACGAAATTCAGCAAAAATTTGGGGGAACAGTTGCAGAACCTCCAGCAGCGCAACTCAGCACTAACGATGATGGTGATTTATGGTTTTTTAGTGCGGCGGATACAGCAGCAGCTGCACAAAAGCCAGCTTCAGTAATTCAACCACAGATTATTGATAGCGAAGCGAAGCTCATCGAATTGGTGAATCTCCTGCAACAATTTACCAACCCAGAGACACCAGTTGCTTGGGATACCGAAACTACAGATTTAGAACCACGAGACGCTGCTTTAGTGGGAATTGGTTGCTGCTGGGGAACACAACCAGATGAAATGGCCTATATTCCCCTTGGTCACAAAACTGGAGAAAATTTAAATCAAGAGATTGTTGTAAAAGCGCTACGTCCAATTTTAGAAAGTGCTGATTATCCCAAGTCTTTGCAAAATACCAAATTTGACCGTTTAGTTCTCAGGTGTCAAGGAATAAAATTGTCAGGAGTGGTATTTGATACCATGCTAGCTAGTTACCTGTTAAATCCAGATAGTAGCCATAATTTGAGTGATTTAGCTCAAAAATATTTGGGTTTAACTGCCAAAAGTTATGTAGATTTAGTTCCCAAAGGCAAAACTATTGCTGACTTAGATATTCCTACTGTCGCAGATTACTGCGGTATGGATGTCTATTCTACATTTGGCTTAGTACCAAAGTTGCGTGAGGAACTAGAGAAAATTCCAGCTTTACATCACCTATTGCTAGAAGTGGAACAGCCGCTAGAAGCAGTTTTAGCGGAAATGGAATACACAGGCGTTCGGATTAATTCTGCTTACCTCAAAGAACTTTCGCAACAGTTAGAAACAGATTTGGCAAAGTTGGAAGAACAAGCTACTGAGATAGCTGGGGAAAAATTCAACTTAGGTTCTCCAAAACAATTGAGCCATATTTTGTTTGAAAAATTAGGTTTAAGTACTAAGTATTCCCGCAAAATTCAAACTGGTTACTCTACAGATGCAGCGACGTTAGAAAAACTTCAGGAAATAGATCAAACCGGGTTTGTTGATGCCATCACAGAGTACCGTACTTTATCTAAATTAAAGTCTACTTATGTAGATGCATTACCAGCATTAGTACGTCCCGATAGCCACAGAGTACATACAGATTTCAACCAAGCAGCGACATCAACTGGGAGATTATCTTCTTCTAATCCCAATTTACAAAATATTCCGATTCGCACAGCATTTAGCCGCCAAATTCGCAAAGCATTTTTACCAGAACCAAGCTGGTTAATGGTGGCTGCTGATTACTCGCAAATCGAGTTAAGGATTTTGGCTCATTTAAGTCAAGAGCCAGTTTTGGTGCAAGCATATCAGCAAAATGAAGATATTCACACTGTGACTGCAAGATTAGTATTTGAGAAAGAAGATGTGACATCAGACGAACGGAGATTGGCAAAAACCATAAATTTTGGTGTGATTTATGGCATGGGTTCTCTAAAGTTTGCCCGTTCCACTGGGGTAGATAAAGCCAATGCTAACGAATTTATTAAGCGATTTAACGAACGCTATGCACAAGTATTTACATATTTAGAGCGTGTAAAAAAAGAAGCGATCGCTCAAGGTTATGTAGAAACAATTCTCGGTCGTCGTCGTTATGTTGAGTTTACCAGCAATAGTTTACGCCAATTAAAAGGCAGCAATCCAGAAGCTATTGATTTGAGTAAATTAAAGAATTTAGGCCCTTATGATGCTGGTTTACTTCGTTCCGCAGCTAATGCACCAATCCAAGGTTCCAGCGCTGATATTATCAAAATTGCAATGGTGAAACTGCATGATGTTTTGAGTAAATATCAGGCGCGGTTGTTATTACAAGTTCACGATGAATTAGTGTTTGAAGTTCCACCCCAAGAATGGGAAGAATTACAACCACAAATTAAGTCGGCTATGGAAAATGCGGTGCAGTTGAGCGTGCCTTTGGTAGTCGATGTACGTGCAGGTGAGAATTGGATGGAAACGAAGTAACATCTATCATTGATTGCGGCAAAACTTGCGATCGCTATCATTTTCAGGATATTGCCAAGAATAGGCAAAATGGCTTACTCCTTTGATTTGGGGGGCAAATTGTCGCAGTGCTTGCATTTGTGCTTCTAGAGATGGGCGATTGCTAATTGAGTCTCCCCATTTACCCGCTAAGGCTGGAATCACTTGCGTACCAGGTTTTGCCATACTCAAAACCCGTTGTACTTGGGACACAATACAATTGACATCACCGCAAGTGGCATAAGCCATCGGATGCCATTGTAAAGTACTAGGGAATCGATCCCAAGGCTGTAAGCGAGAATCATACCCTTGTCCTAAAAGTTGGTTCCCTTCAGGGAAAAATACTACCCCCGCAGGAATACTTAATTTTTGTGCTGGATAAGTTGCTAAAGCTACAAAATCTAGGATACCTTGCATGGCATGAGCAACAGCAAGCTGCCATAAATCCCATTGCAAAAGCGGTTGTTTATCGATGGGATTGAGAAGAGATTTTTGGGCTGCTGATAAAGTGCGGCCTTGCCACAAGGCTTCTCCTTCTTGAGGATAAAGTTGATCGACTTCCGCAATATCGGCTGCGGTTACATATCCTTTACTTAAAAAGCGGCGAATTAAGTCTAGTCCTTTGTTATTTTGGGCGCGTCGAAATAAAGCTTCTTGAGTTGCTGAACTAAATAGCCATAAGTCTGTGACTTTGGTGGCGATCGAATCAGTTCCGGTTTGACGCGGATAGCGCACATAGTCAAATAATATCCCATC
The DNA here is from genome assembly GCA_034530615.2 of Aulosira sp. ZfuVER01. Classification (GTDB taxonomy): domain Bacteria; phylum Cyanobacteriota; class Cyanobacteriia; order Cyanobacteriales; family Nostocaceae; genus Aulosira. Next base: position 138,107 of record JAVRCV020000007.1, on the reverse strand, counting down.
AGGGCGACGGCGCAGCACCTCCTGCACTATTTGATAGTAGTCACGTTTTGCTTGTTCGTTATATGGGTCGATAAACACAGGAGTGCCGTTATCTACAACATATAAGCTGGTTTGACCTTTGCCATTGCGTGCGATCGCTGCTTCTCTATCTCGACGCTGGGCGTAGCTATAACCAAAATTGATAGTGTACATCCAGGCGTAAACTTTCAAACCCCGTTGTCGCCCTTTTTGAATCGCATTTGCCAGTAGATCTGCCTTTTCTGCACCTGGGGTACGGATCACAGAAGGCCAAATTGTGGGGTTAGCTGCTGCTGGCAAAAGTACCCGCCCATCATAAAACACTTCTAAATTAACTTGGTTATAGCCAAGGTTAACAATTCGATCCATGATTTGGTCGAGTAAACCGGGATTAATGTCACAAGGATACAAGCGCAACCAAATTGCTTGGTTTTGCGGCCAGGTACGATTACGGCATTCCTTTATTTCCTGTCCATGTTGTTTTAATATCTGCTGGTAACGCTTTTGGGCATCTGCATTGCCTCTGAGCGCTGCAAGACGTAAATTATCTTTTTCTTTGACTGCTTTTGGGGATAACTGGCAATATTCTTGAACTTGCGCCTGTGCTGGTTGGCTCCCAAAATTGGGAATCAATAGACTACTACTGAAAACGGTAGCTATTAGACGCCTGATAAATAAATTTGATTTTGTAACTTTCAAGGGACGGTTAAACATACTTCAAGGTAGCAGGGCAAAACAGTAGACTTCTTGTAAAAGTTAGGTAAACGGTAAAGATAAAGTCAAGTCTAAAGGATGGAAATTGTACTTTCCCCATAAACCTTTTCCGATCTTTTGCCAACAGCACTTGTACAACAGGTCTGCTTATCAACCTCAAATTACAAAAGCTGAGGCTGATGGGTATCAAATTCTTTATTTAAAAAATAGAGGTTTTGAAGCCTATTTTTTCAAGACTCTCAAACCCCTATTTCTGTTGCCGCATTTTGTTATTTATTTAAGTTTTAAGAGATGCTCAAGTAATTCCCCATTTCTGGTTATTTGCTTTGTTGTCAATGATAATACCCTGGCATATATATAAATAAAATTGCAAAATTTAAAAGTTATTTACCTGATTCAACTAAACTTAACAAAGCAGCTAAGAGCCTCAATCAAGTTGAGACTCTTGACTCTGCTTTATTGACAGTTAAGCACCGCGCCTCAGCGCCGCCTCTACTTGATTGAACTCCTGTTCTAAGCGATCTTTGAGCTTTTGTGGTACAGGACGATTTGGGTAAGAACTGTAATGTCCTGCTAGAGAGTTTAAGGCTGTTCGCATCGTAGTAAAGGAACTAAGACCAGAAACAGAGTTAGCCCGCTGGTAGCGAGCTGAAAAGTCATTTATTTTTTGACGCGCTTCTGCTTGAACTGCTGCTTTATTTGGTGAATCTTCTGATAACTCTAGAACGTTTCTCAAAATCTGGACTACCGCTAAGGTGTCTTGACGATAATCCCCTGTCAAACTATCAGGACTAGAACAGCCCATTAAGCTGATGGCTACAACTAAAACCAGGGCAAGCAGACGCGACCAATAGCGCTTCATAAGCATTTACTGAAACAACGCATAAATCAACGTCCATAGTATCTTGGAATGGTATCTCGGGGATCATTCAAAGTGCTAAGTGCTGAATTATGGGTTGTTAACTGCCACTTTTAATTCATAACTTTTTGATACAAAGTGTTTCTTTGTTGGTAAGGTCGTCCTAACGAAGCGATCGCAATTTGTAATGTTTCTACTTCCATTGATGTCCCACCCAAGGCTCCTGCCATTGTGGTAATGTGTTCTTCCATCAATGTGCCACCGATATCATTGCAACCCCAAACTAAAGCTTCTTTAGCACCAGCCAACCCCAGCTTTACCCAACTCGGCTGATGATTGGGAATCCAATTACCTAAGTAAATCCGTGCTACAGCAGTCAGTAGTAAGCTATTACCTAAAACTGGTTGATCGCGTCCCACACGCCGACGTAAGGGTTTGGGTGCTTCTTGCCCCACAAATGGTAATAAAATAAACTCAGTAATTTTTGCTGGAAAGTTGTTATCGATCGCAGTTTTTTGGAGCGATCGCAATTTTTCTAAATGTCCTATTTGCTGTTCTGGACTTTCGATATGCCCCGATAGCATGGTGCTGGTGGTGTGCAAGCCTAATTGATGGGCTGTAGTGACAATTTCTAGCCAAGTAGCCGTGTCAATCTTCTCTGGACACAGTACCCGCCGCACCTCATCATCCAACACCTCAGCTGCTGTTCCTGGCATTGAGCCTACACCAGCATCCAGCAAAGCTGCAATTACTTCTGCATAAGTAAGTCCATCAACTCTGGCGATAAATTGCACTTCCTGGGGCGAGAAAGCGTGCAAGTGTAGTTGAGGAAATTCTTGCTTGATCGTTTCCACCAACTTGAGATAATAAGGCAAAGATTTACCATTGACTTGAGCTTGAGGGTTCAATCCCCCTTGCATACAGATTTCCGTCGCCCCTCGCCGCACTCCATCTGTGGCTTTCTCCAAAATTTGCGCCCAATCTAACCAGTAAGCACCATCATCACCATCATCACGCCGAAAAGCACAAAAACTACAGTGCTGCTCGCAGATGTTAGTAAAGTTAATATTGCGGTTGATTACATAGGTGACTGTATCACTGGCTTGAATGCGGCGGAGTTTGTCAGCTGTGTTTTGAATAGCAGCGATCGCCTCTGGATCTGTTTGGTTTAACAATACCACTCCCTCTGCGGGAGATATATCGTATCCCAGCAGGGCACGGTCAAGAATAGCGTCAAAAGCAGTTATCACCACATTAAATCTCGAAAATACTAAATAATTCCTTTCTTAATTTTGTCAGTAAAACTTAATATTTTCGGTGCAATTATCCTCAGCCTGCTATTTTGGGATAAAAATGCCAACTGGGGGAAAATCGGAGGCTCGAATATAAGTTGTGTTTTTGACAGTCATCTCTTGAGACTTTTCTTGTTTACTTCTTTTAGTTTCCATAGAAATTATCCCGCAGGGAACAAAATCTTTATAAGGATATTCCTCATTTTTTTTAGCCGAAATATTGGTGACATTGATATGTTGCATTGCGATCGTATCTTTCTTAACCTGCTGCCAAAGTATCCAATAAGGATACTCCCAAGGGTCATTACCCAGTGAAAGTCCAATCTTTGAGCAGTTTTTTGATTGCAAAAATTCAACTGCTCCTATATATGGATCTTTAAGGTACGGTCTATTGCTGAAATATTGCTCAATTCTACTAGTTTGAAATATATTATAGTTACCAAATATAGGTTTATATCTGTTAAAAAATAGCCATGTCAAGGATGAAATTAACATAATTATTACTAAGCAAGTTGCTACTTTTCTTTTTTCCAGTTTAGATAGTACTACCCCAACAAATGGAGATAAAAGTACAAACAGTGGCAAATGTAGACGACTATTCCACGCTTGCCATTTTACCAAATAGCAAAATATGCAAAATGTACCTAAAACAGTAATTGTATAGGGTAAAACATACTCGTGATTTTTATAACTCTTCTTTTTAATAAAGATAAGTATGCATAAAATTATTATGCATAGATGTAAGAAATTGCCAGCACTATTTTCATTACCTGGGATACCAAGTGTTGACCAGCCGCCTGGAACAAAGAAAGTTTTAGAGAAAGTTATCCGTGGATCGCTAACATCTATACCTAAGAAAATATGGAGGATTTTAATTATTTTATTGGCGATTCCATTCCATAAACCAATTGGAGTTCCTATATGCAGTGCTAAATTTCTTAAAATATTTGAAATTAGAATATTTACACCAAGTATCTCATTCTTATAGGAACTTGGTTCACCAAGCGGTGAAGCGAATAAATTATAATTACGTAAATAGTGAGGAAGATTTAATGATAAAGCTAAACTGCCTACAATCAATGCAGGCTGCCATACTTTAAAACGTAAGTATTTAATTTCATAAAAACTCAACAAAATCAAAAATGGCAACACGTAAAAATAAGCTGTGCCCTTAGTTAAAATAGCTAGTCCTAAACTACTTCCGATCAAAAATGAAGTAGCTGGGCTACTTCTTGCGCCTTCTTGTGCTACAAGCAGCACATAATAAGCTATACAAATTAGCCAAAAGGCAAGTACATAATCATTTTGAGTACTTGATGCTTGTAAAATTCCCATAGGAATCGTTGCACTAGTAACCGCCGCAAACAGCTGACCGCGTAAATCTGTACCTAATTGTTTTGCAATTAATGAGACTCCTAGTATGCAACCAATCATACTAAACCATTGAACTAAGTTGGCATAGTAATCATCACCACTCAAAATTTGAAAGTGCAGAATTACAAACTCTGACCAAGGGTTCTGATATAGCTGTGGTGTATAACTTGTTGGATAATGAGAAATACTATGATTTTGCATCCAATGGACAACACGAGCCATGTGATAATCCATTGAGTCCCAATTATTAGGCGGTGCTATAATAGAAATTAAGCCAACTGTGGCAACAACAAAACATATACCAAATAATAATAGTGCGAAAGAAGATTTAATCTTTACATAGTTTTCTAATTGCAAAATACTATTTTGTTGTGGAATTATAGCTATGGGATTTTTTAAGCGGAAAAAATATATATAAGCTAGCGTAATATTTAATAATAGCCAGGTAGTGAATAAACAATTAAAGGTAATTATTTGAAAATAACTTAAAACTTCGGTGAAGCAAACGAGGATAAGCCCCCAGAAAATAGAAGTTGATATAAATGCTTTACGCCAATCTTGGCAATTTTGGTTAAAGATTAGAAAAAGAAGCAGCCAAGATATTATGGGCAAAATACCAAACATATTCTTTACTAAAATGTTTTATTTAAATTAACATTGAAGATAAAGTTAAACCTGGGAAAATTTACGTAAAATCTGAAGAATTGAAGAAAATATAAATAAGCGGAAATCAGGAGTACTAACAATAGTGTAAATTGGTAATAAAATTAAATTAATTTCCTCCAATAGCTCGCTTTTTATATACCTTGCCATAACTGGATTTTACTCTCATGAGTCACAGCCAAGATAATTCATTATTATCAGTACCAACTGGTAAATTACAGATATCTGAATTGCCTTCTAAGATTGCAGATACTAATCCAGAAGCTATCCTGCTTTCCTTAGTAATTCCCACTTACAAAGAGCGCGATAATATCACGAATGTAGTTAAGGTATTAAGCCAGTTGTTGGATGAGTCTATTCCCGGACAGTATGAACTGATTGTGGTGGATGATGATAGTCCAGATCGCACTTGGGAAGTAGCACAAGCCCTCATAGAGCAATACCCGCAATTACAGGTCATGCGACGCCAACACGAACGAGGGCTGTCCTCGGCGGTGATTCGGGGGTGGCAAGCAGCAAGGGGAAGTATTCTAGGAGTGATTGATGGAGATTTACAGCATCCACCAGAGGTATTAACGCAATTATTGGCTGAGATTGAGCAAGGTGCGGATTTGGCAGTAGCTAGCCGTCATGTCGATGGAGGCGGTGTCAGTAGTTGGAGTATTGTGAGGCGGTTCTTGTCTCGTGGCGCTCAAGTTTTGGGATTGATTATCTTACCTGGAGTACTGGGAAGAGTTTCTGACCCGATGAGTGGTTATTTTATGGTGCGTCGAAATGTGATCGCCAAAGCAATCCTCAATCCAGTAGGATACAAAATTCTCCTAGAGGTAATTGGGCGAGGAAAGGTGCGGGAAATTGCGGAAGTAGGCTATGTGTTCTGCGAACGCAAAGAAGGCGAAAGCAAAGTGACGTGGAAGCAATATGTCGATTATTTACACCACCTACTGCGGTTGCGGCTTTCCACAGGACGTTTGCGGCGAGTTAGCCAAGCCACAGGAAAGTTAGAAAAATTCAGTCAAGACATTGGTTTCCCTATTAGTCGATTCCTCCGTTTTGGATTGGTGGGATTAAGTGGAGTATTTGTGGATATGGCAGTACTTTATTTACTCAGCGACCCCACAACCCTAGCTTTACCCTTGACTCGCAGCAAAATCATTGCTGGTGAAATTGCAATTTTTAATAATTTTTTGTGGAATGACGCTTGGACTTTTGCTGATGTCTCCATGAAGCAGCAGGAATGGCGTCAACGTTTGAAGCGCTTTTTGAAATTCAATTTAATTTGCTTGGCTGGATTAGTCTTAAATGTGCTGATTTTGAATCTAGTATTTAATTTCCTCATTCCCAACCGCTACATTGCTAACTTGATTGCGATCGCAGTTGCTACCATCTGGAATTTCTGGGTGAACTTAAAACTTAGCTGGCGGGTAACTGACGTTAAATAGCTAATTTGTATAACTTCCCGGTATCCCCACAGATGATAAACCAGCGATCGCTCTTAAGTTTTGGCAACGGATCAATTCGGTAAAATTTAAACCAGAACGTCCTTCAATCTTAGCTACTTCTTCAATTGCAGATAACAAATACTCTGCGGCTTCAGCTTCGGAGTAACCCCGCCGCCCTGCGATGCGAATTGCAGCTATATCAGCATTTAATTCTAACTCTGAAGATTTATTGGTACGCCAGATGCGAAAACTAGCGATCGCACTTAATCCTACTGCGATCGCTACACCCACGACATCAGACTGTGATGATTCTACTAATCCACCCAAAAGCCCTACCAGTACTAAGCCTTGATAAATATTGGGTTTGAACCACTTCACCCCCGTCAACCAACTAACCATTTGCAACAGCAGTAAATCTCTTTGTGATTTTGTCAAACGAAACCACAAATCGAAATTAATATATATTGGTCGCTCTTGGTTCCAAGGAAGAGGAAAAAAAGCGTCAATTACCTTTGCCTGTTCTGGCTTGCTAACAATCTTTGCAATCATCCGCCCAGAAGCAGGCATTACATCTAGTAAACGACGAATTTCAGCGTTTGGCTCCATAAATTTAACGATCAGCCATGATTATGCATAGTATTTAATTATGCAAAAAATTAACTTTTTGTGCTAACCTTTGATTTGCGATTCACTTCTGACATACATGGACGCTTTTGCTACTACCCCGCCTGAATGGACAAATAAAGCAATTCATGCTCATCAGTTTTGCTGTCCTAATTGCAACTCAAGTAGCCGAGAAGCTGTAGAAGTTTGGATTAATAGGCGATCGCCTGTGATGACAGAAGACCATCGCCGTAAATGGCAAGAGTTCTACAATTGTCACTGTAGTTTTGCGTGGTGGGGTTGGAGTAGCGATCGTCCGCCAACAGATCTGTCTAATCAGCGAGATATTCAGCCCACATAGCAATTTTTTCCCAAATCAAAACCCGCCCTTTGGCGGGTTAAATTTTTATAGCTAGTAAATTAGTAGCACTTTTAGCATTGCTACTAACCTCTAACCAATTTTAGAAGCTGAAAGTGGTACGAAGAGTACCTACGTAAATGTTGTCGCTGTCTTTGTGCTCTGGATTAAAGATCACCAACAAACCAGGGGTGATTTGAATATTATCAGATATGTTCATCTTGTAGAGACCCTCTAAATGGTAAGAAGTACTGGGTTCGGAAGCAATACCACCGCTACCGCCAGTTACTTTAGGTGGTTGCCCGAAAATCACACCTAAGACATTACCTTTACTACCCAGGTCTCGTAAGCCTAGTGAAGCAGCCCAATACCAAGCATCTGCACTTCTGTCAGCACCAGTGACAGCATCAGCAGTTGTGTAACCTGCCCAACCACTCAAAGCCAACTTAGGACTGGGTTGGAAGGTAGCTTCGACACCATAATGGTTGGCTTCAACACGATCGGCAGCAGTAAAGGGATTATTCGCAAAGGCACTTCCTGTACCTTGGAAGAGGTTGGGAGTCCTTTGATAAGTGCGGGCATAGCTAAACCCAACATTCAAAACTTGGCTGGGCTTGAAAGCTACCTGACCAAAAAAGGTATTACTACCATCAAATAACCCATTACCATCAGCCGGATTGTTAGGACTACTTATTGCTCCTTGAGCTTGAGCGAAATAAGCTGCACTCAAGGTCAAAGGTCCCTTAGGAAGGAAGTTCACAGTTATACCAGCCCCGTCTCCAGCTTGACGATAGATGGGGCTGAAGCGTCCATAACGGGATAGCGCACCTTTACCAGAGCTAGCAAAGTCAGGGTTGAAGGTGGTCACGTTCTCATTCAACTCAGCACCAGTAGCATCAATCTTGATCCGTACTGCATCGCTGAGGTTGAAAGCATAGTTGATTTTATCAATTTCAACGCTGTTATTAGTACCTCCGTCATAGCCCAAACGGGTCATGTTGGTACCAGTTACACCCGCATTAGAGATAGTGTTGCGACCTTGCAAACGGATTTGCAACTGGTCTTTCCCAGAGAAACTGCTTAATAAGCTCAAACGAACCCGGTCAGAGAAGGCTGTATTGGCATCTAAGTCGTTGCCATTATCAGCTCTGGTGTCACCAAAAGGCTGAGACACACTAAAAATCGCTTCCCCTTGCAACTTGGTGGTAGTGGAGAATTGATTGGCTTCTAGTTCAGCAGTACGAGCTTCTAAAGCATCCACACGACCGCGCAGAGTCGCTAATTCAGCAGAAAATTCTTCTTGTAAGCGCTGTAGAGTCGCTAAATCTTGTTTAGTTACGAGATCGCTAGTAGCTGTAGCAATCAGCTCGTTAACTCTGTCTAAACAAGCATTCAAACCAGCGGCGAATTCATAACGGGTTAAAGCACGATTACCACGATAAGTACCGTTGGGATAACCTGCTATACAGCCGTAGCGCTCAACCAAGGATTGTAAAGCTTGAAATGCCCAGTCTGTGGGCTGTACATCCGAAAACTGTGAAACGGATGTAACTTGATCCATGCCGCTAGAGTCTTGTGACAACTGAGCCACACTATTTACAGGTTCGTTGGCTTCAGCAACCAAGGTACTATTGGCAGCCAAAAATGTAGCCGCAACAACAAAGGGGCCAACCTTTATCAGATCCCAGAATACTTTTGTCATTGTTTTTTCTCGCTCACACCTATCTAAACTCAGTCCTAAGAAAAATCACCCAAAATTTTAAGATGGGGGAATCTACTTAGTTAATTCAAAAATGATTTTACCAAAATGAATTGGTAATTGTTCAAGTAAATCAAGATTATCTTACCTTATTTTGTGCTGACTTTATTAGGTAAGCGAATAATCATCCGTCGTTTTTTGCGCAAAAGTTGACCTTCTTCTTCAAATTGCTGTAAAAGTCTGGTAACAGTTACTCTTGTTGTATTTAAAACTTCTGCTATTTCCTGATGAGTCACATTTAGATCAAGCAGTTTGCCATCTTCTACTTCACGACCAAATTTTTCACTTAACCAAATTAAAAATTGCCACAAGCGTGTTGCCATAGGTTTACGATGTACTATACTTAACAACTCCTCAGCTTGTTGAATGTGGGATAATAAAGCGTCTATATCTTGATACCAAAGGTGTGGTGGTAAAACACTCACTTCCACGCTTGTTAAAGATTCAATTTGATAAGGTTTAACTTTAGATAAGGGATAGCCAATGATATCGCCTGGTCCCCAATAACCCAGAGTAATAAATGTTCCATCTTCACTCCAAGTTAAGGTACGAACCGCTCCCCGCTCAATTCTCCAGAGTACTTCATGCCGGGGTGGAATCACTTCCCGACGGGCAAATATCTTTTGAGGTAACAGTCCGTTTAGTATGGAATTATTTAATGTAGTAGAAGATTCTGTGGTAGGACTTGTAGAATACATTCAGATACAGGTTTGATGGAGTAGAAATGCTTGAGTGTTTGAACAACAGTCAAGATTAATTTAATACTTGATTATATAGATTACAATGCTTGGGAAAATTGATTCAGAAATTTTGAATAAAGATAAAGATAGATATATTCATCTATGAAAATAATAAAATATTTCGATAATAAGCCTAGCTAATTTTTTATATTTACTAAGTTCATTTAATTGAACGTTAACTGAACTATTCACACTTGCTATTTTGTGGTGAAAACATTTCTTAATTAGCGTAATTTTAGCAAAATTAACAGGCTTAACTAATTTTGTTGCAGATGGAAGAATAAAGTTAAGTATTACTTTTGACAATATTGTTAAGCTTTCTAGAATACAAATCTGTGATGCTCCATACATTTTTCTGCTGAAACAAGAATCCAAAAATATGCAACAAATGCTACCAAGTATTGATTAAATAAAATCTCTTGTTCTTCCTTGCCTTTAATTACTCAAAATTTACCAGCTTGCTATCTTGCTTTGATAGATCTGAATAGACTGTGTTATTTTATACAATATTTGGAAAAACCAATTATTGATCCCCCTGAACTTTTTCCCCTAAACATCAAGAAATCCAAACAAGTGATACTTATCAGTCTGACTGGGCTACAAGTATTACTGTGTTATTTTGGCCTAACTTTAAAGTTGAAAGTTTAAGAACAGGTAAGCTTTTAGTGAAATATCATACATTTCACTAATTTTTTATCCAAAAAATAGAAGTGGCGTGGGCTTGAAACACTTTTGCCAGAGGAAATCCTAAATCTTCCCCCTTGATCCCTGCTCCCCAGCCTCTTCTGTTAGTCCCAATTTCTTGTTTTTAGGGTTTAGTAGCCTAAATCAGGAACGTTGACCAGTAACAATGTATGCTACTCGTTGACCAATATTAGTAGCATGGTCTGCCATGCGTTCTAAACAGCGAATGGCCAATGCCAACAGAACAATGGGTTCCACTACGCCGGGAACATCCCTTTGAAAAGCTAAAGTCTGATAGAGACGCTCATAGGCATTATCGACAGCATCATCTAAGTGTTTAACACTGCGCCCACTAGCTTCATCCAAATCAGCTAAAGCCACCAAGCTAGTAGCTAACATAGCTTGAGCATGATGAGACATCACTGCAATCTCTGGTAACGATGCATGAGGCGGGTAAGGAAAGATTTTAATGGCAATTTCAGCAAGATCTTCGGCGTAATCCCCAATCCGTTCTAAATCTCGCACTAGCTGCATAAATGCACTCAAGCAACGCAAATCTTGTGGCGTAGTTGCTTGCAGTGTCATGATTGTTGTACAGTCTGACTCGATTTGTCTATAAAAGCGATCGATTTTTTTATCTAATTGCGGAAGCTCCTCAGCTGCTGTGAGATTGCGGGAAAATAAGGCTTGGTGGCTGAGACGAAACGATTGTTCCACCAAAGCTCCCATGCGTAATACATCTCGCTCTAAGCGCCTAATAGCGCGCGCCAGCTGGTTTCCATCGGGATTGGGGCTATAAAAGGCTGCTTTCACACTTGTATTCTCAAACGTGAAGTTATTTTTTTTTAATATAGTCTTGGCTTCAAGTATTTGCCATAACTTCCGGGAGTTGAACTTGTATCCATGCGCCACCAGTTTCGGGGTGATTCATGGCTTTGATTAAACCACCGTGAGCGAGAACAATTTGCCTGACTATTGCCAAACCTAAACCACTACCAACAATTGTAGTAGTAGAATTAGTATCTTGTACTGAATCCCGCGTTCGTGCTTTATCTCCTCGGTAAAAACGTTCAAAAACATGGGGTAAATCTGTTTCGGAAAATCCAACTCCCGAATCAATGATATTGATTTCCAAGGTAGAAAAAGTAATATTGCCCTGATGAGCATCTTTTGCCGCTAAAATTTTGGCTTGGATTTGAATGGTTGTACAAGGAGGGCTGTATTTGATGCTGTTGTCGAGCAAGTTGAGAAACACTTGGTACATTCGGGAGCGATCGGCTTTAATCCAGAGAGATTCTGCTCCCGAATAGTTAAGATTGAGATGCTGCCTTTGTGCTAATGGTTCTAAAGTTTCCCAAACGGATGCAATTAGCGATCGCACTTCTACTGCTTCTGGATGCAATTGAATGCTGGGATCTGTTTCCATTTGAGTTAGATCTAACCAACCTTGTACCAAGTTGATCAAGCGATCGACTTCTAGCATCAGACGGTTAACCCAACGATTTAAAGGTGGTTCTAAACGATTTTGTAAAGTTTCCACAACCAGACGAATCGAAGTCAGTGGTGTTCTGAGTTCGTGAGCTAGATCCGAAAAAGAACGATCTCTTACTTGATTCATATCTAGCAGGGGTTGGCGATTTTCTAAAAATACTCCTACTTGTCCTTGCGGTAAGGGAAAGCTGGATGCCCGTATAGCCAGCGATTTTATTTCTAACATTGCTGTTGCATCCTCACAAGAAGGGTGAAATACCCACTCTTTCACCAGTGGTTGTTGGCGATCGCGAGTTTGTTCAATTAAGCGGTCAAGTTCATAAGAACGCACTAATTCCAGTAACAATCGCACTTGACCTGGTTGCCAGCGCTCCAGATACAATATCTCCCTAGCTTGCTGATTGCACCACAGCAGTTGATTTTCTTCATCCACCTGCAAATATCCCAATGGTGCAACATCCAACAGTTCTTGGTACGTCTCCAGCGACTGCTGTAGATCCTGTCGCTGCTGCTTTACCATTGCAATTTCCTGCCGTAAATGAGGAATTAGCGGCAGTATTACTTTAGAAGAGTGAGAATTTAAAGGTTTGAGTACTCGCTCCAAATAGCGCTCTAGTTGGACCTGTTGCCAAATCCAAAACCCAATGCCTACCGCTAAACCCAAACAAAATCCCAATAAAAGCATTTAAGTCATTAGTTTTTTGATAACTACTAAAAACTAACAACTATCCTAGGCAATTATCCAAATCGATAGCCAAATCCTCTGACAGTCACAATGTACTCTGGACGACTAGGGTCTATCTCTAATTTTTCCCGCAACCAACGGATGTGAACATCCACAGTTTTACTATCTCCGACAAAATCAGGCCCCCAAACTTGATCCAGCAATTGTTCCCGCGACCAAACCCGACGAGCATAGCTCATAAACAGTTCTAGAAGCCGAAACTCTTTAGGCGACAAACTTACCTCTTGACCGCGAACTAGCACGCGACACTCTTGGGGATTCAAGCTCACATCCTTGTACTTTAATACGGGTAGTTGAGGTAAAGTGCTGAAACGCTGGCGGCGAAGTAAAGCACGACAGCGAGCAACTAACTCCCGCATACTAAAGGGTTTGGTGAGATAGTCATCTGCTCCTACTTCTAAACCCAGAACCCGGTCAGTTTCGCTACCTTTGGCACTCAGCATCAAAATCGGTACTGGGTTTCCTTGATGACGCAGTAAGCGACAAATATCTAATCCATTGATCTGCGGCAGCATTAAATCAAGGATTACCAAATCAAAGGCCACTTCTCCTGAGTTGGGTTCAAAATTTTTGAGATATTCTACAGCCGATCGCCCATCAGTAGCCGTTACTACTCCATAGCCTTCTTCCTCCAACGCTACCACTAGCATTTCCCGGATTAGTTCTTCATCTTCTACTACTAGAATGCGGCTTGTTTGCCCTATGTCCGCTTTGGCAGAAAACTTGGTTGATTCGCTGGTATACATTGAGATTACAAAAGTTTGAGTCTTTGCTGCTATTAAGACGATGACTGAATCAATTATCGAGCCTCAGTGCATTTACGCCTCTGGCGTGATGCTCTAATTGATAAAACGTAACATACATCACAGAATGTTACATATTATAAATCACTGCGGCTACAAGCAGGTAAGAGTGTTTTCGATAACTTAAGATCTTTAATTTCTGTATAACTGCAATTCCTTCTTGACAATAACGGAAGTAATTGAGTATATTTTTTATAGTACAAAAGTACTATAAAATTAATCAAGCTTTTCCATTGAAACCAGCAGACACTTGTGTAGATAGTTATGGATAATTTTGAGTGTTTGTTGAGTCTCGGTTTCAGTATTTGCACTGCGTGAAAAATGCACATTTCCAGGCTAGCCTGATGTCTGCATAGGTAAGCCTTGGTATGGCTTGCTACTCACTACATTGTTGCGTGTTTAAAGGAGTTAGAATATGACGACAATTGCAATCAAAGACAGCAAACAACAAATAGTACAAGCATTTCAACAAATTCTTGCAGAAAGAAAAAAATTAGACTCAAAAATAGCTACTAAACAAGAGGAAGCAGAAAAGGCAAAAAGCCAAGAGATTTTGGTAGCTGCTTCTACATATACTGTTGATAGTATTGTTAAAGGTTTAGCTGATTTACAATTGGAATTTGGTAGTATTGTCAATTCCCTATCAGAAAAATTAGCTAAAGAAAACTCCAAATTAGATGAATTAAATCGGGCTATAGAAATTGAAACTCAGCAGTTACAAGAGCTTCAACAAATCAGAATTGTAGCAGATGCTTTAGACATTTTAAATCAAGAACATCAAGAAAAATTAAAAACTCTAGAACAAGAAATTTATAGTAAGCGAGAAGCTCTGGAAAAAGAAATTACAACTAGGCGTAAAGAGTGGCAGAAAGAGCAAGCAGAATACGAAGAAGCGCTACAAGCTTACAACGATGTATTAGTTAAACAACGCTCTTCTGAAGCAGAAGAATATCAATATAAGTTAGAAACTACACGAAAATTAACTACAGATGCTTATGAAGCACGGAAACGCAATTTAGAAAGGGAAATACAAGAAAGTACCCAAGAAAAACAGAAAAACTGGGCAGAACGTGAAAAAATTCTCACTCAAAATAAACCTCTGTTTACAGAATATCAGCAAAAAATAGCAGCATTTCCTACTGAATTGGAAGAAGCAGTTAAAAAGGCTAGAGAAGAAGCAATTAAAGAAACAAGCCAAAAGGCCAAAGTCGAAGCTGATTTATTTGAAAAAGAGTGGGAATCTAGCAAACAGAGTTACGAATTAAAAATTCAGTCTTTAGAAGAAACTATTAACAAACAAACAGAGCAAATTGAAGGAATTTCTGCTCAACTACAAACTGCATTGAAACAGGCACAAGACTTAGCAATGAGAGCTTTTGATAGTTCTAAATAGGCTATCTTAATCGTTTTAGCAAGTTTTTTTGAAATTATAGAGGTTAATTGTGGTAGTTAAAAAACCAACTGATAAGAGTACTAAAGCTGAAATACTTCAAGCTTATGAAGAGTTAGCCAAAGAGACAGCAGCCGTTAAAACACAACTGAATCAAGCACTAAAAGAAAACCAATCTGTCGCGAAAGAAAAACCCAAACTAGAGCCAAAAACTACTATGAATCCGCAATCTACTGTTCAGCAAAAGATGAATTATACAATTGAAAGCTTGGCTAAAATTCAGTTAGGCTTTGGTAGCGCGGCAAATGAATTATCAGAACAGCTAACTACGCAAGCCTCTAAATTAGCAGAAATTGGAGAAAATGTAGGGCAAGAAGTCCAACAGCTAAAGCAACTACATAATTTAGAAATATCTGAAGATATTTTAGATACTCTAATTGCCAACTATGAAGAGAATTCTAAAAACTATCAAGAAGAGTTTAGCGAGCAAAAGGAACTATTATTACAAGAAATAGATGAGCAAAGAAAAACTTGGATAAAAGAACAAGAAGAAAATAACAGATTAATTAAAGAACGAGATGAAAATCTTAAAAGAACTCGGCAAAGAGATGAGGCTGAGTATAAGTATAATTTGGAACTGCAACGTAAATTAGCAAAAGATGAATACGAACAGCAGCAAAAAGAATTAAATAAGCAGTTAGAAGAATTTCAACAAGAAACGGAGAAAGAGTGGACTGAACGAGAGAAAGCAATTGCTGAACGAGAAAAACAATTTGAAGAATATAAAGCTAAGGTAGAAGCATTTCCTAAAGAGAAAGAAGCTGCTCTCAAAAAAGCAACAGAAGAAGGTAAAGGTATTGCCTACTATCAAGCTAAAATTAAATCAGATTTATATAGCAAAGAAGTAGAAGGACAGAAGCGTTTTTATGAACAGAGATTGCAATCTCTAGAACAGACAATTACTAATCAAGATACTCGCATTCAAAACCTTTCTAAGCAACTTGAATCTGCTCTCAAACAAGTTCAGGATTTAGCAGTAAAAGCAATTGAAGGTACTGCTAATGTGAATTCGTACCAAGCAATCAAAGAAATAGCATTAGAGCAGGCGAAGAGTCAGGTGAAGAATAAATAAAACCGATTCTACTCTGAAAATAAATGTAGGGATGTAAGTTTAGTGATTCGTAGTCAGGAATTTAGTCCTGGCTACGAAA
Source organism: Aulosira sp. ZfuVER01 (assembly GCA_034530615.2). Lineage (GTDB taxonomy): Bacteria > Cyanobacteriota > Cyanobacteriia > Cyanobacteriales > Nostocaceae > Aulosira. The sequence continues at coordinate 121,961 of JAVRCV020000007.1, read as the reverse complement.
TTACTTACTAATTTTTTTCTACAAAGCAGCATTTTCATATCTATTAATTCATAATTAGTGATCTCTTTTAGGGGGAATTCCATTATTTAGGGGTTTCTTCCTGCTTGTTGCTTGATTTTTTATATCTTTTTGGTTAGATGGTTGTTGGGAATTACCTTGTTGATTGGACATAAGCCTAAACCTCTTAAATCATGCAAAATTTATCTATGTTTTTAATCTACATGATGTGCCAGGTCATTTCCGAAAACTATTCTAAGTCTTTATATTTCAGATAATTCAAAATTTAAAACTGCTAAGAAATAGCAAAAAAATAGAGACGTTATGATTTTACGTCTCTAATACAGAGGAAACCCATTATCGTTAAAAAATTCAAATTACAAAGTATAAAAATTAAATTTTCAAAAAATTGACAACCAGAAACTTAATTTGTTTCATCAAGTTTTTTAGGCTGTTCTTGATTTTCAGTTTTTGGGTTGCTGTTGATCCTGATAGCACCAGGCTCAGTTTTGGCTGGCTTGCCATTGTTGGGAGGTTTTCGACGAGCCATAAGAAGACAATCTTGGATTGTTAACTCTCTACAACTTGAACTACAGGAGTATAAATTATTAATCCGGAAAATTTAGGAAAAGAACCAAGGTGTAGCCTAATATATCTTGCTGTTCGTAGATGTTCGCTATTTACTTCTTGTAAAAGGATGGGGAGGGAAAAAGTCCCATATCCCCATATAGTGACCATTTCCACCTTGTAGCTAGATTAACTTTGTAATCTTGTCAAAGAAGAGAGGTAATGTTAAGCAAAGGTGGAAAAATCTAGATTGGGTGGAATATCTTGAATGCGCCCTGGCCCGATCGCACGCAGTGCTTCTTTAAGGTCAATATCGCCTGTATATAAGGCACGACCGACAATTACACTAGTTACGCCTTGTGCTTCTAATGCCAACAAGCTCAATAAATCGGTGACAGAACTCACTCCACCAGAGGCAATTACTGGTATAGAAATTGTGGTAGCTAGCTCTCGCAAAGCATCTAAATTGGGGCCAGAGAGAGTACCATCGCGGTGAATATCGGTGTAAATAATCGCCGCTGCACCCAATTCTTGCATTTGTACAGCTAGTTGGGTGGCTAACACTTCAGAAGTTTCTAGCCAACCGCGAGTTGCTACAAATCCGTTGCGAGCATCAATACCGATGACAATCTGTCCGGGAAATTCTTGGCAGAGTTGCTGTACTAGCTGGGGTTGTTCTACCGCAATGGTTCCGAGAATGGCTCGCTGTATGCCTAGATTTAATACTTGCTGTACGCTAGCGCGATCGCGCATTCCTCCGCCGACTTGAATGGGTACTGATACCGCTTGAGCGATCGCTTCAATTGCCCCCAAGTTTACTACTTTACCGGCTTTTGCACCATCTAGATCGACCACGTGTAGCCTAGCAGCACCCTGTTCGACCCACTGTTTAGCAACATCAGCAGGGTTTTCGCTAAAAACTTGCGAGCGATCGTAGTCACCCTGATAAAGTCGCACACAGCGGCCTTCTAGTAAATCAATTGCTGGAATTACATCCATTACCTCATCCTCAATGCAGTCACAAAGCTAGCTATACGTTGGGTTTTTCTGTTGAAGTTTTCAGTTTTAATTGCCTTACAGCTTGCCAAAAACCCATCACAATCAAGATGTTAGTCAGGGTTAAAAAAACTTCTGCACCACCGTGCAGCCAATCGACATTTGCCAAAGCCTTACCATAATGGACCTTGGCATAAATTCCTGCTGGGATGGTGACACCCACAAACACTAAAGTGCCATAAAATCCATACAAAGCCAAACGTGGCATTTGCTTACTGCGGCTGATAAACCACAAGAAACCCAAATAAGGAAACAGTGAAAGGGCAAAAAGGGCGTCTTTAGATATCATCGCTCTGATTTGATAGGTTGGGCTGCAACAGAATTAATTCCCTTCTGGGCAGATTTGCTGGAACGCCAAATCCACACCGCCGCTGCCCAAAGAGTAAAATTACCAACTAAGGTCATGGTAGCTTGAAGTGTTACCAGCCATTCTAAAGATTCTGGATTGTCAAAATAGTGCCAGGTGCAAGCACACATAGCGCTGACCAAAGCCGGTAACATGGCGAAGGATAATCCCCACCAAGTCCGATTACCAGTAAGTTCGCCGTAAGTCCAGATTAACCATATAGCGGCAATCCACTCAATGACGCTAGAAACGTGAATAATCCAGGTGGGAATCGAAAGGGCGTGCATAAGTAAGTTAAAAGTCAAAAGTCAAAAGTCAAAAGTCAAGGGTCAATAGGCAAGAGTCAAGGACATTTTTCATTTCTCCCCTTGCTCCCTGCTCCCCTGCTTCTCCTCTCCCCATCTTCCCACAAGAAAAATCCGATTTTTTGGAAAGTATGCCAGCCATCGCACCTAACATCTGTATAAGTGATAGATAATCAGGTGCAAACAAACTCTATTAGCTAAAATCCAAAATTAAAAATGAAACCGATGCGGGCGTTATTATCTGGGTATTACGGAAAAGGTAATGGTGGTGACGAAGCTCTATTGGCAACGCTTTTGCAAATGCTACCACCTCATGTCACACCTGTGGTGCTTTCTGGTAATCCTGAGGAAACCCGCGATCGCTATGGTGTGGAATCTCACAATCGCATGGCTGTTTCATCTGTACTGCAAGCTTTGCGCTCTTGTGATGCTTTTATATGGGGCGGTGGTAGTTTAATCCAAGATGTTACTAGTGCCATCAACCCATTTTATTATGGGGGATTGATGACTTTGGCACAGAAAATGGGTTTAAAAACCGTTGCTTGGGCCCAGGGAATTGGCCCCTTGAAGCGTCCGCAAACTCGTTGGTTAGCAAGACAGACTTTTGCTGGTTGTACCAAGGTCAGTGTACGCGATCGCGCTAGTGCGAATTTATTAGCTGATTGGCAAATTCCTTGTATCCTTGCACCTGACCCAGTTTGGGCTTTGGAATCTAAGCCAGTACCCGGACTTTGGGATTTACCTGCGCCCAGAGTTGCGGTGACTTTGCGATCGCATCCCCAACTTACAGAAACGCGCTTGGCAAATTTAACTCGTGCTTTGGCTGATTTTCAAAAAGCCACGCAAACGTTTATTCTACTATTGCCATTTCAAAAAAGTGAAGATTTAGAAATTGCTGAGGAAATTCAACCTCAACTCAAAGATGTGAGCCAGATTATGTGTCTGGAAGATCCACAACTTTTAAAAGGTGTGTATCGCGGTGTGGAAATGGTCATTGGTATGCGCCTACACAGCTTGATTATGGCAGCAGCTGAAGGATGTCGCTGTTTTGCTCTCAGTTACGATCCCAAGGTAAATCGTCTCATGGAAGACTTATCTATGCCTGGGTGGGATTTGGCGGATATACCAGAGGACGCCAATTTAATTAGTACAACTTGGATGGAGCATTATGCTAATGGCGATCCCCTGTCGCCGAAGCAAATTCAATCTTTAGTGGATCGAGCCTTAATGCATCGTGATTTGTTGAGTGAAGCTTTAAGCAACGAGTAACACCAATTCAAAATTCCGAATTAGTTATTATTTGGTCATGAACTAGAACAAAAAGTATCTTTGGGCCATTGGTAAAACTGTCGCAGGTTCACAAATCAACAATTCGCCATCGGCCCTGACTTCATAGGTTTCTGGATCTACTTCAATCTGAGGTAGCGCATCATTCAGCTTTAAATCCCGTTTACTTAATTGGCGTGTCCCGGAAACTGCAACGGCCGATTTTTGCAAACCTAACTGACTGGGAATATCCTTTTCTAACGCCGCTTGAGAAACAAAAGTTAATGATGTAGCATGACGCGCTCCAGCAAAGCTACCAAACATCGGTCGCATGTGTACTGGTTGCGGTGTGGGAATGCTGGCGTTAGCGTCGCCCATTTGCGACCATGCAATCATTCCACCTTTAATAACTATCTCTGGCTTCACGCCAAAAAACGCTGGTTGCCATAAACATAAATCTGCAAGTTTCCCTTCTTCTACTGACCCCACATACTGAGCAATTCCGTGGGTAATGGCTGGGTTTATGGTGTACTTAGCAACATACCTTTTTGCTCGAAAATTATCAGCCCTTTGTTCTTCTGTTTGTGGGTTAAGGATTCCCCGTTGCACCTTCATTTTATGAGATGTCTGCCAGGTGCGAATTATTACTTCCCCTACTCTTCCCATCGCTTGAGAATCAGAAGAAATCATGCTAAATGCACCTAAGTCGTGCAAAATATCTTCGGCGGCGATTGTTTCTCTACGGATACGGGATTCGGCAAAGGCCACATCTTCCGCGATCGCTGGATCGAGGTGATGGCATACCATCAACATATCCAGGTGTTCGTCTAAAGTGTTGAGGGTGTAAGGGCGTGTGGGGTTGGTGGAAGATGGGAGAACATTCGCCTCGCCACAAACTTTGATAATATCTGGCGCGTGTCCACCGCCTGCACCTTCAGTATGGTAGGTGTGGATGGCACGATTTTTAAAAGCTGCGATCGTATCTTCGACAAATCCGGCTTCGTTGAGGGTGTCGGTGTGAATTGCCACCTGGACATCATATTCATCAGCTATGCTGAGACAAGTGTCAATGGTTGCGGGTGTAGTTCCCCAGTCTTCATGCAGCTTTAACCCGATTGCACCAGCCGCTACTTGTTCAATAAGTCCTTGGGGTTGGCTGGCGTTACCTTTACCTAAAAATCCCAAGTTCACAGGAAAAGCATCAGCAGCTTGCAACATCCGGTACATATTCCAAGGGCCGGGGGTGCAGGTAGTGGCGTTCGTACCTGTAGCTGGGCCAGTACCACCGCCAATCATCGTCGTAATACCGGAGGCGATCGCAACTTCTATCTGCTGCGGACAAATAAAATGAATATGGCTATCAATTCCGCCAGCCGTGAGAATCATACCTTCCCCTGCTAAGGCTTCGGTTCCCGGGCCAATAATAATATCTACATTATTTTGAATATAAGGATTTCCCGCTTTACCAATTTTAAAAATCTTGCCGTCTTTAATACCAATATCGGCTTTAACTACACCCCACCAATCAAGAATTAAAGCATTTGTAATTACTAAATCTACAGCACCATCAGCGTTAGAAATCGGGGATTGTCCCATCCCATCACGGATTACTTTACCGCCACCAAATTTCACCTCATCGCCGTAGGTGGTGAAATCTTGTTCTACTTCGATAAATAATTCTGTATCAGCAAGCCGGACGCGATCGCCTACTGTTGGCCCATAAGTTTCTGCGTAGGCACGGCGAGACATTTTGTAAGGCATATTACATTCCTTGTAAGTGAGGTTAGAATCGAGTTTAAACGCAAAGGAGCGCGAAGGTAGGCGCAAAGGTTCGCGGAGGATGGATGAGAATGATTTAAGTGGGGCGATAATTGGTTGTGGGATGAGAGTGCATACGGCGTTGGGGCCAGGGTTGTTGGAGTCAGCTTATGAGGAGTGTTTGTATTACGAATTGAAGAAGAGGGGATTTCATGTTAGTAAACAAGTTCCAATACCGCTTGTGTATGAAAAAGTTGAATTAGATTGTGTATATCGATTAGATTTAATAGTAGAAAATAAAGTAATTATTGAAGTTAAATCTGTAGAATCTATTCACCCAATTCACTCCGTACAACTTTTAACTTATCTGAAACTCACAAATTGTAAACTCGGTCTGATTCTCAACTTTAACGTTCTCCACCTCAAACAAGGCATCAAGCGTGTAGCAAACAAACTCTAACTCCGCGTACCTTTGCGTTTCCCTTTGCGCCCCTCTGCGTTAAAAATCTCTTCCTTACAGTCCTCCATTAACTCTGCCATTAAACCCATAAACCTGACGACTCCCAACAAGCGGGACGAGATTAATTTCCTTTTCATCGCCTGGTTCAAAACGGACAGCTGTCCCGGCGGGAATATCGAGGCGCATTCCTCGCGCTTGTTCTCGCTCAAAGTTTAAGGCGGAGTTAACTTCAAAAAAGTGAAAATGCGAACCGACTTGAATTGGGCGATCGCCTGTATTTGCTACTAGTAGTTTAATAGTTTCACGACCAGCATTTAATTCAATTTCTCCATCTTGCGTAATAATTTCCCCTGGAATCATATTTTACTCCTTTGCATATTAACGAATCGGATTATGTACAGTTACCAACTTTGTGCCATCAGGAAAAGTTGCTTCCACCTGCACTTCATGCACCATTTCCGGCACACCTTCCATGACATCATCTCGCGTTAACAAAGTTGTGCCATAACTCATCAATTCTGCAACAGTTTGCCCATCTCTCGCACCTTCTAAAATCGCAGCAGAAATATAAGCAACTGCTTCAGGATAATTTAACTTCAAACCTCTTTCCTTACGTCTTTCTGCCAATAAAGCAGCAGTAAAAATTAACAACTTATCTTTTTCCTGCGGCGTAAGTTGCATTTCGTCCTCCTCTGCGGTTCGTTCAAACCTGCCAAACTCTTGGTATACAGCTACCACGACTCAAAAACTCAACTCGTAGCATTTGCCAAACAGCCGTAAACCAGTTTCTCACCTCAGATGTGGAAGCACCGCGATATCTACATAAAAGTCCATGTTGTAGTCGCGACACTCCCACCTCTCCTGCACCATGCCATAAACTGCGTGCTTTTTTCACTATTTCCGATTCAACTGGATTACCAACCCAAACCAGACTACCTACTATTGGTTGTCCAGCCAAGCCGTGAGGACTGTGGAAAACTTCTTCACTACCCGGTAAATATTGCCGATCGATCCACAAGGGAACACCTTGCTGCCAAATTTCGGTATGCGATCGCCATTCTCCTTGCAAAAACTTTTCTCCTCTCGCACTGCGCCCTAATCGCGTAATTTCCCAGCCTAACCAACTAGCTCCGGTTGCTAATTCTACCCGTAAATCTTGCCGATAAATCGCACTGTTAAACAAAATTGTTTCTTGGGGTAGCCATTCCAAACAAGCGCCAGCATCAACTTGAATCTCAATGGTTTGTCTCGCTTGCAGTCCATTGCTGCGGTATATCTTACTAGCGGCAGCTGTAGTGATTAATGCTTGTGCGTGGGGTTGGAGGTGGAAATTGAGAGAAAGGCGATCGCCTCCCACGACTCCCCCAGCCGTATGTAAAATGACGCTGTGACAGACTTTTTCGCCTTCGGGATAAAACGGACGCTGTACCTTTAGCGGTGCTTGCTGGTGATTGTAAATTAGCTGGGTGGTATTTAGGCGATCGGCGTAGACTAAATTAAGTTTGCCATGCCAAGTATTAGAAACTTCTTTTTCTAGAATTTCACTCATTATCTTGTGTAGCAGCAGGGATAATAATCTCACGCAAAGGCGCAGAGGCGCAAAGTTTTTTCTGAGTGTTTTTGCACGAAGTGAAAGATTAAGTATGTTAACCAGCTATTGATTTTTTTGTAAAAATACTGTGCTTGTTAGTTTTTATTGTCGCCAAACCTTGATGTGCATATCTTGATATTTTTGGCGAATATATTTTGCCTCTTCATCTAAAGCTGATCTATATCTTGATTGCAAGTCATAGCTTAACTGTTTGAGTTCAGCTTTCTGCAAGTAATAACCGGATTCATAAAGCTCTGCTTCTGCAAGTATCATTTTAGTTATGCTTGGATAGATGATAAAAGGCTCATCATCACAATCTTCCAAAAATATATCTAATACTGGCGTTGTTTCTTTTTGTGCTTCATCAAGAACAACTGCATAAAAACCTGTATTATATTGTTCTTGGAAAATCGGAAACCATCGAGTATTCCAAGTATCACTCCACATAGATGGAAATTCCAATTTATCTGCTTCTTTATCTAATTTTGTTAAACCAAAATACATATCCAGCGCAGATTCTAAAGAAAGAAAAGTCCGATTATCAAAAAATCGTGCCCAATCTTCCTCGTCGTACCAAGCACCATTACCCCATTGATAAAGTTCATAAACTTCTTTGGGTAACCGCAAAGGTAATAAATCAGTTAATTTTTGTTCAATTTCTTTATATGTAAGTCCAGGTTGTAATGATTCAAACCGAGCAAAGTCTAAATCTTCATGTTCTTCTAACCAATTCAGAATTTTATCTAAAGTTTCTGTTAACTTTGACATAATACGCAAATACTTGTATTTAAATGAGCATTTTAATTATGCTCTTCTAACCAAGCTACCAAATCAGCAAATTCAGAGAAATCAAACAACGCTTCTCCTAAATCTTCTAAATGTTCAGCAGATAAATTCCGAACTTGTTCAAATAATGATGCATCAATATCGCCAAAACGCCGTTTAAGCATACGGCTAATCAATTTCAATGCTTCTTTTTGAACGATATCTTGATAAATTACAGATTCTTTCATAATATCCTCCCGTAAAAATTGCTGAACTAAATCCTTCTCAAACCGCAATCCAGCCAAAATCTCTATACAACCAGCTATATTTTGTCGCTGCTCTCTATTTGGAATTGTAGCGACTCGTTCGGCAACTTGTGCAAGCAGTCCTTGAGGTGATTCAGTTCTGGTTAATGTTGCTAGAGGTAACAGTGCAGGATTTGCCAAAAACGCTGCTGAATCTTGCTCCCATAATCTAACTACCCGATATTGATGAATTGTTGTGTCGTCTCGATATTCTTCAGCAAAAGCCATTTCGTTAGTAGTTTCCTGTAAAAAGATGATTACTTGGGTTACAGGACATCGATATTGACGCTTTAACCTCACCGAATAATCGAGCATTCGGAAGTTAAGTGGCGGATCGGATATCGTTAATGTTTGAAATTCGATATGTAAAATTTTGTTAGCTGCTTGCAGAAATGTCACAGAATCTGCACGAATTTGTTCTAGTGTCAGTTCAGTTTTTAAGATTTCAATTTGTGGCGCGTCTACTCCTAGTAACCAGCGCACAAAATCTGCTGGGTACTGTTCAGCTAAATATTTACAAGCGTTGTCGTAACTCAAGTGATTTTCAGATTTTTATGCGATATTAATTTATTACTATAATTCTGCGATTTAATAAGACAAAAAAACAGCCGCCTCCACAAGGGAAGCAGCTGTTTTGACAAATAGGGGGCTATAAAGTATTAGTAATCGAAGTCACCGCCGCCCATACCAGCACCAGCAGCAGGTGCAGCATCTTTAGGCTCAGGCTTGTCAACTACGATGCACTCGGTTGTCAACACCATACCAGCGATGGAAGCTGCGTTTTGCAGTGCAGAACGAGTTACTTTGGCAGGGTCAACGATACCAGCAGCAAACAAGTCAACAAATTCGTTGGTTGCAGCGTTGTAGCCAACGTTGAATTCTTTTTCTTTCACACGTTCAGCAATTACAGCACCGTTTTGGCCTGCGTTTTCGGCAATTCTCTTCAGAGGTGCAGGTAAAGCGCGAGCAACAATCAACGCACCAGTCAACTCTTCACCGGTGAGGTGGCTATTTGCCCATTCTTCCAGTTGTGGAGTCAAGTGAGCCAGAGTTGTACCACCGCCAGGAACAATACCTTCTTCCACAGCAGCTTTGGTAGCGTTAATAGCGTCTTCTAAGCGCAGCTTCTTGTCCTTCATTTCGGTTTCGGTAGCTGCACCGACTTTCACAACTGCGACACCACCTGCTAACTTAGCGAGGCGTTCTTGCAGTTTTTCTTTGTCGTAGGAAGATTCAGTTTCTTCAATTTGACGACGGATTTGTTCAATCCGAGCCTTAACAGCAGCTTCGTTACCTTCAGCAACAATTGTGGTGTTGTCTTTGGTAATGGTGATGCGGCGAGCTTTACCCAGGCTATCGAGCTTGGTGTTGTCGAGCTTGAGACCAGCATCTTCGGTAACTAGCTGACCACCAGTGAGGATGGCGATATCTTCCAGCATCGCTTTGCGGCGATCGCCAAATCCAGGAGCCTTAACAGCAGCTACGTTCAGCACACCGCGCAGGCGGTTAACTACCAAAGTTGCCAAAGCTTCTTTTTCAATATCTTCAGCGATGATCACTAAAGGACGACCAGCACGCGCTACTTGCTCAAGTACGGGTACGAGGTCTTGTACCAAAGCGATTTTCTTATCAGTTAACAGGAGGAAAGGCTCATCGAAGACCGCTTCCATCCGTTCTGCGTCGGTAGCAAAGTAAGGAGAGATATAGCCTTTGTCAAAGCGCATCCCTTCGGTGATTTCCAGTTCGGTAGTCATGGATTTCCCTTCTTCTAGGGAAATTACGCCTTCCTTACCTACTTTGTCCATTGCTTGAGCAATCATCTGACCGACTTCTTCGTCGTTACCGGCAGAAATTGCACCAACTTGAGCAATAGCTTTGGAATCTTCTACAGGACGGGCATGTTCGGCAATTTTTTCTACTAAGAAGTTAGTAGCTTTGTCAATACCACGCTTCAATAAAATTGCATTTGCGCCAGCAGCAACGTTCCGCAAGCCTTCTTTAACAATTGCGTGAGCCAAAACGGTGGCTGTGGTGGTACCATCACCCGCAGCGTCGTTGGTCTTAGAAGCAGCTTGGCGAATTAAAGACACGCCAGTATTTTCAACGTGGTCTTCTAATTCGATTTCTTTGGCAATGGTTACGCCATCATTGACGATTTGCGGTGCGCCAAATTTCTTCTCTAGCACGACGTTACGACCTTTGGGGCCAAGGGTAACAGCCACAGCTTCGGCTAGGATGTCCATGCCTCGCTCAAGGGCGCGACGGGCGTTTTCGTTGTAGATAATGCGCTTTGCCATAGGTGTCTAATTGAGGGAGTTAAGTCAAGTTTGTCTTTAAATTTTGGTAATAGATCGCTCTCGTATTGGGCATCACTATGCCACAATCACCAAGACCCATTACGCCACAATTGCTAAAATATCTTTTTCAGAAAGCAGGACGTACTCTTCGGTGCCGAGCTTGATATCGGTGCCAGCATACTTGGAGTACAGTACTTTGTCTCCGATTTTGATTTCGGGATCTTGACGAGAACCGTCATCATTCCGCTTACCAGGGCCTAGAGCGACCACTTCCCCAACCTGGGGCTTTTCCTTGGCGGTGTCGGGTAAATACAGACCACCTGCGGTCTTTTCCTCAGAGGCGCTCACTTTCACGAAAACGCGATCGCCTAAAGGTTTAACTGTAGAAACGCTTAAAGATACAGCTGCCATATTAATTTCTCCAGAGTTAGCACTCTCAACTCCTGAGTGCTAATTTACCGAAGACCAGCATACAATGGCAACAATTCTTGGTGTACGGGTTCCCGAACTGGGGGATGAGGGATGAGGGAGATGAGGGAGAAATAACTATTGCCCCATACCCAATGCCCACTAACAAATGACCTTTTTCATCGATTATTTCTGCACGCCGTTCAAGCATATACTTAAGTATAAATACTTATTTATTGTAAATCTTCAGGTTATGTTGTTTAAGTTACGAATATTTTTATATGAACAAATTTATTTGCAAAGCGGGGAAATTGTTATAGAACTGTAATCAGGGAGCAGCTCGATGAGTAACAATACAGTGATCCAGTGCAGCCGTAAAATCCCCAAAACCACTAAATCTCTAGACAATAAAGCCCTGCGTAATTGTGTAGAAACTTTAGGACTTGCAAAGATTCAAAGACATAATTTTCTTTGTGGCGATCGGACAGTTGCCAACTGCTGCTCAAAACAAGTTAGTCTGGAATCCTGGGAATACTTAAAAAGGCGATTGAGGCAGATCAAGCTCAACCAACCGCCAAAAAGTAGTCCCGTCTGCGTCTTGAGAACTAAAGCCAATTGCTTGCGAGTTTGTTGTTCTAGACCGATAATGGTGGTTTACCCGGATGGTGTCTGGTATTGTCAAGCAAACCCGGAAGTGATTGAGCGGATCGTCCAAGAACACTTGATAGGCATAATGGTGGTTGAAGAATATGCATTTTTAACCCATCCTTTGCCAAAAACTTCTCTGGTTGCTTGTGAAAATCTGATAGAGGCTTAACATCTGGAGGGATATCGTATTTAGGTAGTAAGCGCTCTGAAGCGGTGGTTGGTTTTGAGCTAGGGTCATCTTCAGCCAATACTGAACCTGTGAATCGGAAGGATTATTATTTAATCAGCATTTTTTCACCCGCCACTTTCAAAGCGATATATAATAACGCATTATAATTACTACTGCTCTACGTATCCTTACTGGACTATTGCCTATATGCTAGTAGTATTCTAAACTGTGGTTATCACTGATAAGAATTTCAACAAGCAAAGGCAAGTTAAGTGGAAAAAAAGACAACATCTCAAATAATCCACCATAGAGGATAAATATACAAGACCTTGATGGACCGAAGCGCGACAAGTGCCACTGCTATGAAAGAGCCCAGCATGAAAGATCACAAACGACTTCTACTGATTGATGATGACCCTAACCTCATCTTGCTGGTGAAGGATTACTTGGAATTCCGGGGATATGAAGTCATCACCGCCGAAAATGGAAGAGAAGCTCTGGAAATTTTAGAGCATGATGTTCCAGATATGATTATCTGCGACGTGATGATGCCGGAAATGGACGGATACACTTTTGTAGAACAAGTCCGGCAAAATGAACGTACTAGCTGGATTCCCGTTCTATTCCTTTCAGCTAAAGGACAAAGTGCAGACCGAGTTAAGGGTCTGAATAAAGGTGCTGACGTTTATATGGTCAAGCCCTTTGAACCAGAAGAACTCGTAGCGCAAGTAGAATCTTCGCTGAAGCAAACTATCCGTTGGAAAGAACACCAAGCAAAAGGAGGAGAAAATGGGTCTCGTATCCAGGTTCCCTTCGATGTGCAGTTAACTCCCACCGAACTGAAAGTAGTACAGTTTGTAGCCAGGGGTTTAGCCAACCGGGAAATTGCTGAAGAATTGAATGTTAGTCAACGTACCGTTGAAAGCCACGTGTCCAATATGTTGGGCAAAACCAATCTCCACAACCGCACTGAACTAGCGCGGTGGGCGATTGAAAATCAAATGGCTTAAATAGCTATCAGCATTCAGCCGTCAGCTTTTAACTGTTTAATTGGCTGCTGATAGCTGATAGGTTGGTGGGTATGTGTCTTTTCTCAAGATGAATTGGCACATAATTACTCAATCCAATTCAGATAATCCTGACATCCAAATTTAAAGTCCAAGGAATTATGAATTGTGAAGCTCAAGATTAAATTTCCTAGTTTGTACTTCATGATTCATAACTGAAGAATCGTTGCTCCCTGATTCTGCCAACTCTACAATTTTGCGTATTCTGGGTAAACTTGGTGAGTTTCCTCTTGGACTATCATCGCTATTCTATTGCTGATTGTTAGGTGATTGTCTGTTCTCTAAAAAAACTTCTGGATGTTGTTAAAGCATACAGGGTCTTTGTCTAGGGCATCAGCACTAGCTTCATACTCTGCTTCACAGATGATGTTAATTTGCCCTAGTAGTTAGTCTTGAATTCAACATCCCGACATAAGATTAGCATTGAGAGGCATCACTATCATCAGTACCACTCGCTTGTTCATACTTTATCAAGGTACGCATCTCTTTATTCAGTTGCGTGATGAAATTAAGCAAGCGAGTGTTTCTTTATCCCATTTACTTTGATTAAGAAAAAAATTTACCAAATTTGATCCGACTCTCATGCACTCAGTGAACTGTGTCACGCCGCTACTAAGCTAGTGCTATGGGAATTTCAATCGCAAACTCTGTTCCATAACCTGCTTCAGATTTGACTTTGATAGTGCCTTTATGTCTCTCGATAATTTGATAGCTAATTGCTAATCCTAGCCCAGTTCCTTGATTTACAGGTTTAGTTGTAAAAAAAGGGTCGAATATCTTATTGTATATTTCTGTTGAAATTCCAGAACCGTTATCTATAATTTTTACCCGAATTGTTTTTATATCAGTTACTTCAGTTTTAATGATAATTTGCTTTAAATCTTGATGTGCCTCTTGTTCTAGTAAGGCATCTATGCCATTACTAAGAATATTCATAAATACTTGGTTAAGTTGTGCTGGATAACATTCAACTAAGGGCAAATTTCCATATTGTTTAATAACTTGAATTTCTTGCTTGAGGCGATGATTTAATAGTAATAATGTACTGTCAATACCTTCATGAAGATTTACAGCTTTTTTTTCAGCTTGATCGAGCCGAGAAAAGTTGCGCATTGATAGCACGATTTCTCGAATCCGATCGGTGCCAATTTTCATAGATAAAATTATTTTCTGCAAGTCTTCTATAACAAAATCAAGATTTATATCACCTATTTGGTCTTGAGCTTTATTATATAAATCAGGATCTTCTTGCTGGTAAAATCTCATCACATCTAATAGACATTGAATATGGCTATTTAAATGACAAAAATTTCCATGAATAAAATTAACAGGATTATTAATTTCGTGAGCTAAACCTGCAACCATTCTACCCAAACTAGACATTTTTTCAGTTTGAATTAATTGCACTTGGGCTGTTTGCAATTCTTTGATAGTTTGCTCTAGTTGCTGTGCTTGTAATTGAGCCGTTGCGGTTGCTGTAGTCAGTGCTTTGAGGTTGTTGTAAGCTTTGGAATGATATCTAATTCGGGCAGTTAGTTCAACTGCATCAGGTAACTTGATCAGATAGTCATTTGCACCCTCAGCAAAGGCTTCTGCTTTTAGTTTTGCTTCTTCTTTGCTGGATAGCATAACAATCGGAATGTCACGAGTTGCTGGATGAGAACGCAACCAGCGTAGCAGCATTAATCCATCCATATCTGGCATCACCATATCTAAAAGAATCACCGTTGGTGCAATGGCGATCGCCTTTTGCATGGCTTGAGTGGAGTCACTGATATAGTAGAAAGAAATATCTGCTTCATTAGAGAGAATGCGCGCGATCGCTTCACCAATAATTAATTGGTCATCAATCAGCATAACTTTTGCTATATCTGTTTTTAATTCCAACTCAGATATGTCATTTGGTAATGCTAATGGCGTAATCAAGCTATGTAATAGCATAACGTTTTTAGGATATGTTAAAAATTGTTTTTTTGGCGTTATTATATATTTATACTGAATTTTTTTAATTAATTTGCAGACTAAATAATAAACTAGCCAATTAATTTAGGTTGATTATAACTCAGTTGTTTCAGTAATCGTGATTAACTTAGAAAGTATACACAATAATAAACATTAAAATATGCAGATACTCTCATGAAAAAACTTAAGTAATTACCGTTTATTAAAATATTTAAGTGGATTTACTTGAGAAAAATTGATTTTAAATTGTGTTTTTATGAAATAAGTAAGAATTTGAAGCTGATGCGATCGCTTCCACAGGTAAAACCTGCACTGCTGCATTTAATTCCACCGCTGCTTTGGGCATACCATAAACAACGCAAGTGTTCCTGTCTTGAGCAATAGTGTGCCAACCTTCTTCCCGCATGAGTTTTAAGCCTTGAGCACCATCTCGACCCATACCTGTGAGTAGTACTCCAATTCCTTTTGCTGGCCAATGATTCACCACACTTCTAAATAAGACATCGACCGATGGGCGGTAGAAACAATCAGCAGGTTCTGGATTATAGCCAAGGGTGAGGTCGGGACGCATAATTAAATGCTGATTTGTACCAGCAAGCAAAATCTTTCCTGGCTGTGGTGCAGAATCAGCGATCGCAATTTCCACAGACATGGGAGTTTGTTCGTCCAACCAACTAGCAAAACTAGGAGCAAATTGAGCATCCAAATGCTGAACGACAATCACCGCAGCTGCAAAATCCTGGGGAAATTGGGAGAAAATCTTTGCCAAAGCTTTGGGGCCACCAGTGGAAGCGCCGATGACAATTAGTGGTGGTAGTGATTTTTGCCAAGACGGCGATTTGGCTACTACACCTGATACTCGCTGCCGAGAAGATTTACCGATTAAACTAGCGATCGTGCCAATTTTCTTCAGTAAACCTAAGCTACCTTCAGTAGGCGTATTGATCGCATCCAAAGCACCATAGCCCATTGCTTCCAAAACCTTACCAGCGTAGCGATTCACGCTGGCTGTGACCATCATAATTGCACAAGGCGATTGGTTCATGATGTGCTTTGTGGCTTCTACACCATCCATTGTTGGCATCAGTACATCCATCAAAATTAAATCGGGAGTATCGACTGCACATTTACGCACCGCTTCCATACCATCGTAGGCAACCCAGGCCAAGTCATACTCTGGGATGTTGCTCAGAATTCGTCGCAGTACTTCTACTGCCATGAGCATATCGTTAACAATGGCAATTCTCATGGCTTAACTTTCTCCAATTAAATCAATTACTGCTCGTAACAGTGTGTCATCGTGAAAACTGCTTTTAGTCAGGTAATAGTCTGCACCTGCTTCTAAGCCTTGAATTCTATCTTCTTCTCGGTCTTTGTAAGAAACGATAATTACAGGTAATTGTTTCAACTTGGCATGAGTTTTGATTTCGTTGGTGAGTTCAAAACCATTCATGCGTGGCATATCAATATCTGTAATCACCAAATCGTAATCACCACTGCGGACTGCGTTCCAGCCATCCATACCATTGACTGCAACCTCAACTTTGTAACCATTGTTTTCTAAAAGTTTGCGTTCCATTTCCCGGACGGTAATCGAATCATCGACAACCAACACCCGCTTGTAGGTTTTGCTGAGTGCTTTACGCGCAGATTGATTTACTTGGCTGGCTTGTCCACTGGAGAATACTTTGGCAATGGAACGGACTAAATCTTCGACATCGACAATTAACACTGGAGAGCCATCATCCATCATAGCGGCGGCGCTAATATTAGGAACTTTGCCGAGGCGAGAATCTAAAGGTCGGACAACTAAACTGTGTTCGCCAATAAATCGGTCTACAACTAATCCATAATGATTGAGGCGATCGCTAATTACAATCACTGGCAATATTTCAGGATTGACTAAAGCTGGCGGTAAATCTAACACTTGCCGTGCAGAAATCAATTCCACAGGTTGATTATTCATCAGGAAAAATGGTCGATTTTCTGATGTGGCAATTTCCGAACGAGATAACATCACTACCTGCTCAATGCGTGTTAGTCCAAAAGCATAAGGTTCACCAGCAATTTCTACCACCAGAGTCCGAACTACAGATAAAGTCAGCGGTAATTGCAAGTAAAAGGTCATGCCTTTTGTTGGTGTAGAAACTGCCCGCAGCGTACCGCCAACTTCTCGTACAGTACTGTAGGCGATATCCAATCCCACACCCCGTCCAGAAATTTCTGTCACCATCTGGGACGTGGAAAATCCTGGTAAAAACAAAAATTCCATTAACTCAGCTTCACTCAGCTGGGCCGCCATTTCTGCATTTGTCAGTTGCTTCTTGACAACCTCTTGGCGCAAAAACTCTGGATATATGCCCCTCCCATCATCGGAAACGGTAATAAATAGCATTCCAGCCCGGTGAACAACTTCTATCCGAATTGTTCCTACTTCTGGCTTACCCAACCCTAGACGCTCTTGGGGAGATTCAATCCCATGATCTATGGCATTTCGCAGAATTTGGGTGAGAGGAGCTTCCAAACGTTCGAGAATATCTCGGTCTACCAGCGTATATTTGCCCGTAATTTCTAACTGTACCTGTTTACCTAACTGCCTTGCCAAGTCCCTTACCATGCGCGGAAATCCTTGTCCACCCTCAGCAAAAGAACACATCCGCGTAGCAATCACTTCTTGATACAGGCGATGGGCGAGATTTCCAGAACGTTGAGAAAATAGTTCGATTTCGTTTTGGCGATCGCTAATTAGTTTGCTACATTCACTGGCTTTTTGATAGGCTGCACTCAAATGTTCTTTGATTTGCCGACTCAAAGAGCGATCGCTCAATAGTTCTTGTAACTTCTCCAATAAGTTTGACAACTCAACCTGATTGGTTCTGACTTTGAGTAAAGAGTTGGCAAATGGTTCCAACCACTTGGTCGCCACTATCGACTCTCCCGCTAAACCCATCAATCGGTTGAGATTATCTGTACTTACCCGTACTGCCCGGTTGTTAGTAATACTGGTTTCTTCTGTAAGTGTAGGGACGTAAACAGGGGGAGACGGGGAAGCTAGAGCAATTTCTGTTTGAATATTGGTCTGCGCCTGATTTTTCAACAGTGGTGGTGTTTTCTCTACCAAATTCGCTGTCGTGACAATAACTGGTGTGGTGGCTACAGAAATATTTGCGATCGCTGTCACTAGAGATTGGATGCTTGCATCTTCCACTAACTGCGAGTTGGGGTTAGCCACAGCAGTTTCAGCGAGATATAAAAGCATATCTACCCCTTGCAGTAATACATCAACAGCATCAGCAGTTAATGTAACTGTTCCCGCCTGAGCAGCAGCAAAACAGTCTTCCATTACATGAGAAAGGGTAACTGCGGGTGCGATTTGCACAATCCTTGCTGCTCCCTTAATACAGTGGGCAGCCCGCATCAAAGCTGCTAATTCTTGTTTAGGATTAATGTTCTTTTCTAAAGCCAGCAGATTGTCATTTAGCACCACAACCTGAGCTTTCACTTCCATATTGAATAAATCCAGCAAAGAAAGCTGGCTAATATCAGATCCTTCTAACATTTAACTTTCCAAATATAAATTGCATAAAAAGGGCATTGGGCATGGGGCATTGGGCATTGGGCATTGGGCATTAAGACTCGTTGACGGAGCTAAAAGCCTCATTAACGGAGCTAAAAGACTCGTTAACGGAGTTCAAAGCCTCATTAACGGAGCTAAAAACCTCAAAAGGCTATCAATTCACAATACAGTTTGTTCTCTTTCCCACACTCCCCACACTCCCCACACTCCCCACACTTCCTCATCCCCCTTGCTTCCCTTACTGCACCTTCCGTGCCAAGGTGGTGAATAACAATTCATCATCTAAGTAGCTGACGGTGTGCCCTTGCCAGGAGAATAATCCTTGAGTATAAGTTTGAGTTTGGTTTTGCGGTGTATCTCGCAATTCTTGTCGATGTAAGCGATGTATGCCATAGAGTTCATCGACAGCAAACACCCAAGCATTACCTGTTTTTTCCACAACTACCATGCGTGAATGCACTATTGGACTTAAGGCTGGCAGTGGTGTATCAACAGTTTCAATATGTAATAAATAATTCAAAGTCACACACAATAACATCTCGCCACGGATATTGATCAATCCCCGGAGAAACTGGTTACTGCGATGCGGTAGGGTATGGATTGCGCTTGGTGAGGTTGTTTCTTTGAAGACTTGGGCAGGAAG
The DNA here is from genome assembly GCA_034530615.2 of Aulosira sp. ZfuVER01. Classification (GTDB taxonomy): domain Bacteria; phylum Cyanobacteriota; class Cyanobacteriia; order Cyanobacteriales; family Nostocaceae; genus Aulosira. The sequence continues at coordinate 102,774 of JAVRCV020000007.1, read as the reverse complement.
TGCCAGCCATTCCTGTTGCAAACGAAAAATCACCACTGTCAGAGTGTCAGTGGTGACTAAAGCAGAGGATGGCATTTGGGGATTTTTAACACCTCTTGATTCTGCTAGTAATTGCGTCCACTCTTGGCGGTAGTTTTCTAAGGTGGGACGTTCTAGCAGATGTCGTCCCGCAGCCGAGTACACGGGGCAATTGCGACAATGAGCGTAGGTAGAGAGTTGAGGACAAGAGCGATCGCCTTCAATGCCAATGAAATTCCAACAACTTTCTATATTGGATGACAAAGTAACAGCGTTCATTAGGTAGGTACATCTATTGGGGTTAAGGATGAAAAATCTTCGGTTTTGACCTTAAAGCGGGAAATTTCTTGACGCAATCCCTGTGAGATTTGATTGAGTTGGGCGATCGCACCATTAATCTCTCGCAAAGAATCGGCAGTTTGCATTGAGGTACTACTCAACTGCATCATTGTTTCACTAATTTGTTGCGCTCCCACAGATTGAATTTCCATCCCTTGATTTACCAACTCAAAGCGCGGGTTCAGGTCTTGTACTTGCTGGATGATTTGCCCAATTTGTGTACTGATGCTGGCAACATCTGCCATACTTCTTCCTACTTCTGTGGCAAACTTATCCATTTCCATCACGCCTGTAGAGACTGATGATTGCATCTGCTTCACCATTTGCTCGATGTCGAGGCTAGCAACTGCGGTTTGGTCTGCCAGTCGGCGGATTTCACGAGCAACGACGGCAAAGCCTAAACCAGATTCTCCAGCTTTTTCTGCTTCAATGGCAGCATTTAACGATAGTAAATTTGTTTGGTCTGCCACTTTGGTAATTGTCACAACAATATTATTGATATTATTAGCCTTTTCGCTAATGACTCCCAATCTTGAGGCAATGCTATTAGTAGCTTCTGCGAGCTGCTTCATAGTGGTTTCCATCCGCTGTAAGTCTTTTTGACTAACAGTGGCGGCGGTGGTTGTGAGTTGTGACATGGTGGCAATTTGTTCCATTGTGTTTACCAACTCTTTGGAGGTAGCAGCTATTTCTTTGCTAGCAACAGTTACCTGATTGGTAGAGGCTATGTGCTCCGTTATTGTTGCTTCTAATTGCTTACCGGAAGCAGCAATTTGGGTAGCAGAGGTAGTCACCTGTATTCCTGATTTTTGTACCCGACTAATCAAGGTATTCAGGTTTTGGGTCATTGTTGAGAAAGCACTTAATAGCTTAACCATCTCATCCTTACTGCTAGAATCAGCACTGATTTGGTTGGTCAAGTTCCCTTGAGAAATCTGTTCTGCAACCCCAACAACACCAATAATTTGACCAGAAATTTGTCGGGCGATCGCAAATCCCAAAACGATCGCAGTAATAGGGCCAATAACGATCCCTAAAGAAACCCAGAAGATACTGTGAGCCACGTTCTTCTCAGCTCCCTCTTGTGTCTTTAATATGTAGCTTTGAGTAAGTTCCAACAGATTTTTTGCTTGCTCATTGGTTGTTAGAAATAAGGGTTCTTCGTTGTTCGCTCCCTGAGAATCCATCTGCTGGCGTAAATTCAATGCAGCTTGAATGGTAGTAAACTCTGATGAATTTTCTTGCTTCTGACGAATTAATTCCAAGGATTTTTTCCAGGGATTGCGAATACCAATTTGATCGTACTGTTGCTCAAGCTGTAAAAATTTCTCATAGGCTTGCTTCCAGAGAGCCAGATTTTGCCGGAATGCTTCATACTCTTTCTTCTCTTGTTCGGTAAATGGTGTTGCTTCGTACTCCTTAGTACCTTCTTGAATTTGTTTCCAAGCAAGTTGGATCTGAGTTAATGCATTCTGTCTTTCAGTAATAGCGATCTCCGGATCGAAGAGTAAGCGTTCTGCCGATTGAATTTGTGTCTGCCCTTCGTTAATTTTCCATATCCCGTTCACAGTGGGTATGTGATTTTTACTAAAGTTCTCAATATACCGATTTGACTGACTAGTTGTAAACCACCCCAGCAAGGCAACAGTCAGTACGATCAGCCCGATGAATAAAAATGAACTGAGCATTCGCGTTTTCAAAGTCACGTTCTTGAACATTAAATTTATTGCCCCTCTAAAATGCTTGATAGAAAATTTCCATAACCTTTTACACCTATAGTTCCCAAAGAATAAGGAAATTTACTGAGTCCTGAGTCAAAAAATTGAGCTATTACCTCTACTTCTACAGAAAATACAGAATTCAAAATTTAAAAAACCACTCAGACCAAGTTTTGGCACAAACCTTGGTATGAAAATCTGTCTTTCCTATGCCCATTTTCAAGTTAGCTAAATTTTCCTCTCGTTAAATACTTCGATTTTTTACGGCTCTTTACTCCAATCCACAATTAAGTTGCCCAAGATGCAACTGCATTAGAAATCGATGAGTCATCTTCTACTTTTACTTTGAAGCGGGAAATTTCTTGACGCAATCCCTGTGAGACTTGATTGAGTTGGGCGATCGCACTGTTAATTTCCCTTAACGAATCTGCGGTTTGTAAGGAAGTACTACTTAGTTGCAGCATCGCATCACTTATTTGTTGCGCCCCTATTGATTGGGTTTCCATCCCTTTATTTACCAACTCAAAACGAGGGTTCAAATCTTGCACTTTTGTGATGATTTGTCCAATCTGCGTGCTGATATTCCCCACATCGGCCACACTCCGCCCGACTTCCGCCGCAAATTTGTCCATTTCCATCACTCCTGTAGATACCGAAGATTGCATTTGCTTAACCATCTGTTCAATATCGAGGGTAGCTACTGCGGTTTGGTCTGCTAATCGGCGGATTTCTCTAGCAACTACCGCAAATCCCAAGCCATACTCTCCAGCTTTTTCGGCTTCGATAGCTGCATTCAGTGATAGGAGATTGGTTTGATCTGCCACCTTGGTAATTGTCAGAACGATATTGTTGATGTTGTTGGCTTTTTCGCTAATTACTCCCAATCGTGAGGCGATGCTATTGGTGGCTTCTGCTAACTGTCGCATACTGCCTTCCATCCTCACCAAATCTGTTTGACTGATACTGGCAGCTTGTGTGGTAATTTGCGACATTGCTACCACTTGTTCCATCGTATTTACCAGTTCTTTAGAGGTGGCGGCGATTTCTTTGGCTGTTGCTGTGACTTGATTGGTTGAGGCTACTTGTTCAGCTAGAGTTGCTTCTAATTGTTTCCCAGATGCAGCTATTTGAGTGGCTGAAGTTGTTACTTGAATCCCTGAATTTTGTACCTGACGGATTAGACTACTCAATTTTTGCATCATATTTTTAAATGCTTCTAGTATTTGTCCAATCTCGTCTTTGATAGTTGATTCCTTTTCTCCAATAGATGAGGTCAAATCACCAAGAGAAATTTGTTCTGCCACTTTTACAGCTGTGGTGACTCTAGTCCCTAAAGATTTAGCAATTAACAAAGTGACAAAAACTGCGATCGCTAAAGTTGATATTGAAACCAACACAGCCAAAAAACTCATTAAGTTAAGCATTGCTTTCGTACCTACAATACTTTGTCCCATGATTTCTTTTTCTCTATTATTAAAATCATCATTAATTTGATAAAACTCATCAGTGATTTTTCTAGAATATGCCATGTATTCTGATATTGCTGTCTTGTTTTGATCTAAATTTGAAGTTTTAATTAATTGTTTGACATAATCATCTAATTCTTCCATCAAACTCAACATAGTTTGCAATCTTTTCTTTTGTACTGCATCCTCAACAACATCATTTGACACTTTGAAGCCAGCTTGAAAATCCTGCTGAGATTTAGCGTACCTTGCAAGAGCATCTTTATTTTGTTGTGTATCAGTTACATATCTGCGAATTGACCGATCCATATTCGCAATACCTAATGCCATATCATCCGTACCTATAATGGCATCATTTGATATTCCTACTTGCCTATATGTTCTTCCTGCCTGATTAGAAGCAATATAAACGATGATACTAAAAATAAAAATTAAAACGGTAGGAATAGAAAATCCAAGTAAAGTTCTATCTTTAAGTTTCCAGTTTTCAAACATTAGTTTTTTACTCTTAATTATTGCTAAAAATGTGAATTTAAATTGCCAAGCTCTACCCTACGAGAACGCTCCGCCAATGAGCAGACAATAGATAATAGGCAACACTTCGACTACGCTCAGTGATGAAATTCTGCCCAAATCTTGGATCGGAAGACCCTAAATTTATTTCTGAACAGAAATAAAAATGTTTTTACTCTAACCTTCGGGTTCTCCGTAGGAGTAAGAGAAGCGGCTTTGCGTTTAAGAGACACGTAGTGCGATCAAAATCCCCTAACTTTAACAGTTCAGCTTCGCTCACTGTTAAATCTGAGCGTAGTCGAAGCTTTAATTATGAGGATTTCCCTATTGCCTTCTTGCCTATTGACATTGAACCTACAAAAATTTTCCTAACAGTTTTTACTTAAACTTTAGATTTATTGTGCTGACTGCAAGAAAAAGCAAGAACGTCTTTAGTTTATAAAATTCCCAAAAAATACAAGAAATTAACGATTTTCAATGTCAATAAATAAGAACATATATTAAGATTTTAAAAAATTTTTATCTAAATAGTAATAATATTTGTTGCTATTCTCAGAGTGACAAAAGCATCCAAGGGATGCGATCGCCTACTATGGATGCAATTATTTTAGCAATTTGATTCCTAATCCCTTCTTTCGTCTAATCGTTGAATACGTTGCCAGAGGAGACTGGCGCTAGCAACATCTCCCTGATGTTCTTTAAGTAATGCTAGGTGGGTTAGTGCTTCTTTGTGAGTCGGTTGCAGGTAGATAGCTTTATGAAAAGATTGGACTGCTTGCTCATTTTGTTCCATTGCTTGCTGTACCTGACCCAGAAGTACATAACCCTCAACACTCATTTGATTTTGATTGAGGTAGTTTTTACATAGTTGTACCGCCTCATCCAACTGTCCTCGATCTGCGGCAGTTTTCACTATTTCTAATAAGTTAGGCTTTAGTTCGTTGACAATTATCGGTTTTTGGAGAGAAACTTCTAAGCTACTTTTTATAGGTAAGTGACTTTTAACAACAGATGGATTTCTATTTGGAAAGCTTTGATGATTGCTCACCTTTTGATAAGCAAATGCTGAAGATTGACGCACTGAAATAAATCTACTTTTAAGTAATAATCCAGCTTCAGCATGGGCGACAAACAGCAAACCGCCAATGGCGAGTAACCTTTCTAAGACTTGAATAGTTTGTTCTTTAATTGCAGGATCGAAGTAAATTAACAAGTTACGGCAAAAAATTACATCATAAGGCTGTGTACCGATTAAAAAATCAGGATCGGCTAAATTAGCATTAATAAAATTAACCATACTTCTCACCCGATCCGCTAGGCGATATCCTGACTCAGTGGGCTGAAAATATAGCCCTCGAAAAGAAAGGCTATTACCGCGAAACGAGTACTGATTGTATATTGCCTGTTGAGCCTTCAGTAAGCATCGTTTGCTAATATCAACTGCATCAATGTGAACTTGGGTTGTCGTCAATCCTGCTTCTAATAAAGCGATCGCAATAGAATATGGTTCTTCGCCTGTAGCACAGGGTACACTCAACACCCGCAATGCCCGCTGCGGTTTAGTTAGTAGCCATTGCGATACTATGTAATGCTTCAATAATGCGAAAGATTCTGGCTCTCGAAAAAACCAAGTTTCTGGGACAATTACACTGTCAATCAATGCTTCCCATTCTTGAGGAGATGCTTGCAAATACTCCCAATAGCCAGATATATCTGTAATTTTACAAGCTGCCATGCGTTGAGTAATGACATTGGCGATCGCACCAGAACCAATTGAGTTTGCATCTAACCCAATCTTCCGTCTCAGTAAGGCTTCGCCCTCAGAATATGTCATTTGTTTAGAGCGTTTTCTGGTAGTAGATAAACTTGTTCCGACTCTGACAACAAGCCCTCAATCCGAAGACATTGAATCATGCCTTGGTCATCTACGATCATCTTACCCAAGTAAGGCGCTGTACCTATTTGCAAGTTGATATCAACTAAATCCAAATCGGATTTGTGCAGGGTTTCTACAACCCGTTCTGCCATCAAACCCAGAATATAGGGAGTTTCAGATTTCAAACCAGAATCAGAGCGATTTTTTTGATAATTGACGAGAACGATCCTAGTACTCAAATAATCGCGGCTACGTTTACCATGCAATAACTGGCACAAGTCAATTACAGGTACAATTTGCCCCCGATAATTAAACACACCAGCAAAATAATCAGGTTTATGGGGAAGGGTCTTAAGGTTGACAAGCGGTACTACTTCTACGATTTGTTCACTTGCTAAGGCGTAACGTTCATTCTCGATACAGAACAGCAACATTAACATCGATTTAGCTCACCCACAACGCTAGCCCTTCCCCCACAATCATTTGCTACTAACTGGGTTAAAACTCAGCACTTTGCGGGGTGCGTGGGAAGGGTATTACATCCCTAATATTTCCCATCCCTGTCATAAATTGCACAAGTCGTTCAAAACCCAGTCCAAAACCAGCGTGAGGTACAGTACCAAAGCGGCGCAAATCTAGATACCACCACAAATCTTCTGGCTTCATCCCTTGGGCTAATACGCGGCGTTCTAGGACATCTAAACGTTCTTCCCGTTGAGAACCGCCAATGATCTCACCAATTTTAGGTGCAAGAATATCCATCGCCCGCACAGTCTTTTCATCATCGCTTAAGCGCATATAAAAAGCTTTGATTTGCGCTGGATAATCTGTGACGATTACAGGTTTTTTGAACAGTTGCTCTGCCAAATAGCGTTCGTGTTCCGATTGTAAATCTAAGCCCCAACTCACAGGATAATCAAACTTGACATCAGCTTTTTCTAAAAGTGCGATCGCATCTGTATAAGTTAGGCGCTCAAATTGATTATTAATAATATTTTCGGCTGTGGCTAATACAGAGTTATCAATGCGCTGATTAAAAAATTCCATATCTTCGGGGCATTTTTCCAACACATATTGAAAAATGTATTTGAGAAACGCCTCAGCTAAATCCATATCACCTTCTAGATCGCAAAAAGCCATTTCCGGCTCGACCATCCAAAATTCTGCTAGGTGGCGCGAAGTGTTGGAATTTTCCGCGCGGAAGGTAGGGCCAAAGGTGTAGACGTTACTAAACGCCATCGCCATGACTTCGGCTTCTAACTGACCGCTAACTGTTAAATATGTCGGTTTCCCAAAAAAGTCTTGGCTGTAATCTATTCCTTGATTTTCTGTGCGGGGAATATTTTTCAGATCCAAGCTGGTGACGCTAAATAATTCCCCTGCGCCTTCGCAATCGCTTGCAGTGATGATGGGTGTGTGTACCCACAAAAAACCTCTTTCTTGGAAAAATTGGTGAATTGCGGTAGAACAAGCATTTCGCACACGGAAAACTGCTCCAAAGGAATTAGTACGCGATCGCAAATGTCCAATGGTGCGTAAAAATTCAAAGGAATGGCGTTTCTTTTGCAGTGGATATGTTTCGGGATCGGCTTCCCCGTAAACTTTCACGGTTTCGGCTTTGAGTTCAATCCGCTGTCCTTTACCAAGAGATGCTACCAAAACTCCTGTAACTTCTACTGCCGCACCTGTATTAAAACTTTTTAAAATAGCTTCGTAATCTGGCAAATCCTGATTAATCACGATTTGCAAATTAGCTAGTGATGAGCCGTCATTGACTTCAATAAAAGCAAAACCTTTAGACTCGCGTTTTGTCCGCACCCAGCCTTGAACCAAGAGGGACTCATCAGGTTGACCACTTCGCAATATTTCTGCAATCCGTCGATTTACCATAATTTACCCAGCACAGGACTTTAATATCCAGCCTATGATAACGCCCATTCCACCAAAGCGGACGGCTTGCCAGAAAGGTTTTTTGAAGCTACGCCAAGAAAATAACTGGCTTTCTAAGTTGAGTTCTAGCACTTCCAACTGCTGTTTAATCTGCTTTAACTCTGCTTTGATTTCTGGCGTTGGTTTTTTATTGTGCTGTAAGTCTTGACGACGCTGTTGCAATTGTGCTTTTTGGTCGCGATCGCTTTCTACTTGGGTGTAGCGTTCTTTTAAAGATGAAAGCGATCGCTCTACTTCTTCAAGTTCTTGTGCAAATTCTGGTTCGGGATTTTCTTGGGGAGAATGCTGGGACGATTGTTTAGGCGGCTTCATTTTCCAACAGTAAACTATGATTAAATGTGAGTCTGCCAATAGTCAATAGCTAAAATTCCGACTATAGACCAACTCCGCACTTAACACTCAGCACTCAGAGTCATGTCTCAAACCCAGCTGCCTAAAACCAGTCAACTGAATGAATTTAGCAATTTGGAATTAGCCCAAGCCCTCATGGAAAGGCTAAGTATTACTCCTGACGATTGGCATCGCCTCAAGTCTAACCGCAATTTTCGCGCTCGTGAACAAGCCGCCGCTGCTCTTGTGTTTCTCCTCAAAGATCAGCCACAAGAAGCCCTCGCTAGATTAGAACAGGCTACTGGTTGGTTAGATAAGTCTATTTCTGCTCCCCCTTGTCCCAGTCATGGTCATCAGGGATCGGCAAATAAGGAATAAGGTTTAGGGGAAAGGGAAAATGCCCGATCCCCAATCCTTTTGTCATCGTCTCAGAGCTAGTCGTGGTCGATGTTCTAGCTGTTTGCAAAGTCTTAATTCTGTACCTTTGCGATTCCACTCTACCTGATCGAAAATCTGGTGGAGCAGGCAAAGACCTCGACCGCTTTCTGCTTCATCTGGTGGGAGATAGTCTATGGGATCGGGATCGCAATCAGAGTCAGAGTCAGATACGGGAGCAAAGCCGCTACCTTGGTCTGATATGACCCACCAATATTGATTGTCTATTAACGAAAAACGAACTACTACCGTTTTACTGGGATCGAGATTATTGCCATGTTTGGCTGCATTAACTAAAGCTTCCTGAAGCCCCAGGCGCAGCTCGGCTTGTAAAGTTGGTGGAATCTCTGCCAAGAGTAAATCTAAGATTGGACATAGATAAAGAGTTGAGGCAAAACTAATAGTGCCCCAATAACGTCCAACTGGACGGAGCGAGATGGTAATCACAAGAGAAACCCCATAGCTTTCAGTTAGCTAGACATCAGTTTGCTATTACAGGCACCCTGATAAATATTGAGGTGGTCATGTTGCCTTCAAACTTGCGTCTTTAAAACTAAATATTGAAAATGCTAGGGAGCATTGACTCTGCTAATGATTTAAGATTGCTTAATATTTAAAATGGCTAGGAGTAAACTCCAAAGGTAGTGAGTAACTAAAAAATGCTGGGATTTAGAAATAGCATTTTTGTGTTATGTCTCTTGACCGGGTTGCCTTTTAAACAATCTAATTCATGATTTTCAGAGCCTATGCAACTTCAGTTTTTTAAACAAAATCAAACCTATTTTTAGCTTAATTCAATTTTAGCATTTTTACTATGCACTAGACTACAAATTTCAAATTTGAGTTTTTGTCAAGGTGGCAGAACCCCCGTCTAGGTGTGATAAAACAAGAAATGCGGCTGCTTCCACATGAGCAGTTTGGGGGAAAAAATCCGCTGGTTGTACTCGTTTGAGAGTATATAGCCCATCTTGGCAAAGCAATTTCAAATCACGAGCGAGGGTGGCTACTTTACAGCTGACGTAAACAATCCGAGATGGTTTCACTTGCCGTAAAGTTTCCATAACAGAGCGATCGCACCCCTTACGCGGCGGATCGAGTAATACCACATCTGGTGCATTTTCCATCTGTGGCAGCAATTTTTCTACAGCCCCAGTTTGAAAGCTAACATTATTAATTCCATTGCGTTGGGCATTCAAAATTGCTTGTTTTACTGCTTCGGCTTGTACTTCTAGCCCAGTAGCCAGTCGTACTTGTTTCGCCAAAGGCAAAGTTAAAGTCCCAATTCCGCAGTAGGCGTCCACCAATACCTCATACCCTTGGAGATTCAATTCTGACTGAATCTCTGCTAAAAGTGCCTCTGCTGTTTCAGTATAAACCTGAAAAAACGTATCCGGAAGTACCTGAAATTCCAATCCTGCAAATTTTTCTCGCAGGTATGGCATACCAGCAATACAACGAGTTTCGCTACCAAAAATCGCATTTGTGCGATCGCTATTGCGATTTAACGACACTCCTACCAACTGGGGATAGCGTTGTAACCACTCCTGCGCTTGGGTTTCAACTCCTGGTAAGTTCCAGTCCTTGACAACCAAAGTCAGCAATATTTCGCCAGTACGCCGTCCAATGCGTAAACCAAGATGACGAATTTGCCCTTGGTGACGGCGTTCCTCATAAATTTGCCATCCTCGCTTTTGAATATCCTGCTTCACCTCAGCAAGTATTGGATTTAATCGAGAATCTTGTACTGGGCATTGATTGAGATTAATTAATTGATGGCTGGCTTTTTGGTAGTAACCAATTTGTACTTGCCCTGTTGAAGATTTGCTCAGGGGATATGTAGCTTTGTTACGATAGCTCAAAGACGCCGCCGCCGCGAGTACGGGATCTACTGGTGGTTGCATAAAACCGCCAATCCGTTCCAAAGCTTGAATAACTTGATTGCGTTTAGCTTGTAGCTGGAACTCATAGTTAATATGCTGCCATTGGCAACCACCACACTTATCAGCCACAATGCAACTCGGCCTTTGCCTATGGGGCGATGGTTGCAATAATTGCTGAAGCTTACCGTGGGCGTATTTAGGTTTCACGTGTACCAAACGCACAACAACGCGATCGCCTGGTACAGTATCGGGTACAAAAACTACGCGATCGTTATAACGTCCCACACCATCGCCCGTATCACTCAAATCCGCGATCGCAACTTCAATTAATTCACCCTGTTGCCAAATAATATTAGTCATTTGTCATTAGTCATTGGTCATTAGTCAAGAGTCAAAAGTTATAATTTGTTTCTCCCTTGTCCCCTTTCGCCCCACACTCCCACACTCCCCACACTCCCTTGTCTCCTCATCCCCCTCATCTCCACTCCCCAAAAGTGTCATTTCAATACATCCCAACTTCTAGCCCTTCACTTGTGTACCTCAGACTCGTTAAACTAGCAAATAATATTTCGCGTGATTGCCATAATCATGACTGTAATTAGCCAAGTTATTCTCAAAGCCGACGATGAACTGCGTTATCCCAGCAGTGGTGAACTAAAAAGCATCCAAGCTTTTTTGCAAACCGGTGCAAAGCGGACACGGATTGCTAGCACCCTAGCTGAGAACGAAAAAAAGATTGTTCAGGAAGCAACCAAACAATTGTGGCAGAAGCGCCCTGACTTCATCTCCCCTGGTGGAAACGCTTACGGCGAACGTCAGCGTGCTCTCTGTATTCGTGACTTTGGCTGGTATTTGCGCCTGATTACCTATGGCGTACTTGCTGGCGACAAAGAGCCAATTGAAAAAATTGGTTTGATTGGTGTGCGGGAAATGTACAATTCACTAGGCGTTCCCGTACCTGGAATGGTAGAAGCTATCAATTCCCTGAAAAAAGCCTCCCTTGACTTACTTAGTGCAGAAGACGCTGCTGAGACAGCACCATACTTTGATTACATTATTCAGGCAATGTCTTGATACAAAGTGTGTACTGGTTTGAGTAGTGGACTTTTGGTTCACTAGTAGTGAGTGCTAAATTTCAGCACTCAAAATCCATAACATTTCTAATTTGATCATAACTCTCCCCACAACTGGTTGTGGCTCTGGCAACTCCATGTCAAGTTATCAACCATGTGTGGGGAAATTTTATGGTTGGTCATTGGTCAAAAGCTATTGGTCTATTGACTCTGGACTAAAAACAAAAAGCCGACAGCCCTTGATAAAAGACTGTCGGCAATTATTGTGTTCCCTATTAATGACTCGGCTAGAGTTCAGTTATGAGGCATTATGGCAGGTTGGCACTTGTACAGAGACGATCTTAATCATGAGCATCTGTGATTGTTATCACTGGATGGTCACAGCCCAACTGTATCTACCAAAGGAATTTCTTGCTATTAGGAGAAAAAACTACATCATAAATGGTGGAACTGTAACTTAAGCTACAAAGTCTAATTATCTGTTAATACCAATCTGTCTTCGGTGACATGCATCTTCATCCTGTAAATCTCATGACTGGGGCAATTCTATTGACCACATCCTTGGGTTGCGCCCCAGCAGTCCATTCTCAACTGTCTCAAAGTAATAGTGCTACAGCTACACCTACAGCCATCCAAACCAGTTATAACTCAACAACCAATAGACCAGCTACCAAAACTGCCACTATTAGTGTGGAAGGGGAAAAAGTTCCGGTTACTCTCAGACTCTATGACCAATACAGCAATTTATTTACTACTTACTTTCCTGAAAAGGACTTTCTTGCTGAAGGAGGTAGTTCTGGAGAAGGAACAGGAGTGAGGTTTATTGCTAATTTCGGAGGCAACAAAAATGAAAATGCTTACGTTCACGTTGCCTTCCTGAATAGTATCAAAACTTTAGACCAGTTAAAAAGCTTTGTAAATGGTAAGAATGGTTTAATTGCATCCAATAAATGGCGGGTTGTTGACCGGACTAAAAAAGTTCCCTATGCTTGGGCAAAAGAAAAGATTGTTTTCAGTCAAAGCAAAAACATAGTAGGAAATGTTTACATTGGTCAACAAAAAGGCAAAGTTTTCTATGTAATTACACATTACCCAGTAGAATACGGGGACGGATTTCCACCCAGAGCCGATTTGATCCTCAAGAATCTACAAGTTGGTGGTTAATAAAGCAACACAATTGCTTTACCGAGAAAGAGTGCATTAAGAGGCATATACTCATAAAGTAGAATTAAATATAGAATTTAAGTGCGATTGGTAGTGTTTCCACAGCGATCGCACATTAATTTCTCTCAACTTTCCGCTAATGGGATTTGAAAATTAGCAGAGTTAGTGACTAAAAAATTTGATTTGCCCAAGAGCAAAAGCAGACTTAGAGTTAATTATAGGAGAGTTTGCTGATGGATACATCTAACGTTGAGCAGTAGATTTTGATTTTAGATACCTTTAATATCTTCTTCATTTAAACATTAGTAATGTTAATGAAGTTCTAAATCGATGATGAATCGAGTAAAAGCCTACACATTAACCTTTTTAGTGGCTGGCTTTGTTTTTCCCCAACAGAGTCGTGCTGCTGAAGTACAGCCTCTCTCAGCACAGATTCAAGAAGTAGTACAGTGGTTTACAGGCAGATTTAATAATGTTACCCAAGTAGCCAGCAATCCTTCAGTGCCATTCATTACTATGAATAATTGTCAGGTGCAGCTAGATGGTGCTACGGGAACAGATACAACCCAAAATGTTTATTTAGAACAGAATAGCGCAGGTTTTGGCCGAGTACGCTTTTATTCATTCGGATTAGGTAGTGGTGCTGTAAACTTGGGCATTCGTAGCTTTATCAACTCAAGCAGTTTAATAGGACTTTGCGATCGCCCTGTATCAGAGAGAATTATTAGCCAGAATAATCTTGCGGCTGCTGTTTGTAGTCTCGATCTGACCTATGAGCAGAATCGCTATGTTGGTAATAATGCACCTATAGGTTGTCCTACAAGTACTGGCGGTAAGGTGGTATCTAATGTCTCAATTGAAGCCAACACTATCGAATCATTAGACCAAATTTTTAGTAGCAGTGGTCAATTGCTGGTTAATACCCCCGTTCAGTTTCAGCGGATAGAAACAGTTCCTGAGTCTTCGCCTTTAGCTGGATTAGCGATCGCGGGTGCTGGCTTGGTATTTCTGCGGCGGAGAAAGCAAGCGAGAGTTTTGCTAAAATCAACTAACAGGAAGCAGCCATGAAGGTGGATACTGTGGTCTTAAGATTGCAAAGAGATACTTACAGACTTTAGTTGTGCATATCCTATCTATAAAAACTGAAGAAAAATAGCTAGCTTTGACTGTAATTATGCAGAATCAGCAAAACCTGGGCTAGGAGTGATATGACTGCGAAGCCACTCAGTAAATTCATCTCGTCCTAACTTACCAGCTGCTACTTGCAAAATTACCCGTTCTTGTTGATCCACTGTGGCGTTAATCTCAAAACCATTCAAAACCAATAAAACTTCCATTGCGACATGTCCAATGCGTTTGTTGCCATCTATGAAAGGATGATTTTTCATTAATGAAAAACTCAGAGCTGAAGCCTTTTCAACTATAGTTGGATAAAGTTCTTCTCCACCAAAGGTCATAGTTGGTTGAGCTAAAGCTGACTCTAATCCGCCGAGATTGCAAATACCCGCAGAGCCACCTGACTGCTTAATGATGCGATTATTATAGTTCTAACACCTCTATTAAAGTCAGATAGCGCATTATGCTAGCCGCTTGTAAAGTTCAGCATTTTTCTTGAGTACGTAGTCCATCGCATCTTGAAACGATGTTTCTGGCTGATTGAGCAATTCTTCAACACCCATTAACACTAATTCTTCTATTGATATACCAAGAAGACTAGCTTTTTGCTGCAACTTGAGCAAATGCTCATCCGGAATTTTAATTGTAATGGTATTCATAGTATGGTCTGGGTTTGGAGATGCTATCAATGTAGCATTGGGGCTTGTGCCAGTATTGCGTCAGTATTATTGATGCTACTGGACAGTAACCCGAATAGGTAAGAAACCGATAGAATAATGCTCTGTCCTTTTGGTGCATTATTTCCATGACCGCCAAATCCTCTTCTCCCTTTTCACCTAAAGAAATCGCCGCTGAAGGTTTGAAGCCAGAAGAATATGAAGAAATTGTCCGACGGTTAGGGCGACATCCCAACAAAGCTGAACTAGGAATGTTTGGGGTGATGTGGTCAGAGCATTGTTGTTATAAAAATTCTCGCCCTTTACTCAAACAGTTTCCCACGACAGGTCCTCGCATTTTGGTTGGGCCTGGTGAAAATGCTGGTGTTGTAGATTTAGGCGATGGGCTGCAACTAGCCTTTAAGATTGAATCCCATAACCACCCCTCAGCAGTTGAACCTTTCCAAGGTGCCGCAACAGGAGTAGGAGGTATCCTGAGAGATATCTTTACAATGGGTGCGCGTCCCATAGCCTTATTAAATTCCCTGCGTTTTGGTTCTCTAGAAGATGCCAAAACCCAAAGGCTGTTCCAAGGCGTTGTAGCTGGTATTAGTCACTATGGTAATTGCGTTGGTGTACCTACCGTAGGTGGTGAAGTTTACTTTGACCCCGCCTATTCTGGAAATCCCTTAGTGAATGTCATGGCTTTGGGATTGATGGAAACCCCAGAAATCGTTAAATCTGGCGCATCGGGGATAGGAAATCCCGTGTTGTATGTTGGTTCTACCACGGGACGCGATGGTATGGGAGGCGCAAGTTTTGCTAGTGCAGAATTAAGTGATGAATCTATAGATGACCGTCCCGCTGTGCAAGTTGGCGATCCTTTTTTAGAAAAATCGTTAATTGAAGCGTGTCTGGAAGCATTTAAAACAGGCGCAGTTGTCGCCGCCCAAGATATGGGTGCTGCCGGTATCACCTGTTCGACATCGGAGATGGCAGCTAAAGGCGGTGTTGGCATTGAACTAGATTTAGATAAAATTCCGGTGCGGGAATTGGGCATGGTTCCCTATGAATACCTGCTTTCGGAATCTCAAGAACGAATGCTGTTTGTTGCCCACAAGGGACGGGAACAGGAGTTAATCGATATTTTTCACCGTTGGGGACTCCAAGCTGTTGTCGCTGGTACAGTAATTTCCGAACCCATTGTGCGGATTCTGTTTGAGGGTGGAATAGCAGCAGAAATTCCGGCGGATGCTTTGGCAGAAAACACCCCCCTATATCATCGGGAATTGTTGGCGGAACCTCCAGAATATGCTCGCCAAGCTTGGGAATGGACGGCTGATTCTTTACCTGCCTGCACTACTGATGGTATTGAAATTCAAGGCAGTTTGCAAAGTTGGAACGATATTCTGTTAACTTTGCTTGATACCCCCACCATTGCTTCTAAAAGCTGGGTATATCGCCAGTACGATCATCAGGTGCAAAATAATACTGTCATGTTTCCTGGTGGTGCTGATGCGGCTGTAGTGCGCTTACGCCCACTGGAAGAAATTCAAAATCTAAAATCCAAAGTCCAAAATCTAAAATCGGCAGTGGCGGCGACGGTAGATTGCAATCCTCGCTATGTCTATCTTGACCCTTATGAGGGAGCTAAGGCAGTGGTGGCAGAAGCAGCACGCAATCTCAGTTGTGTGGGTGCTGAACCTCTGGCGGTGACAGATAACTTAAATTTTGGCAGTCCCGAAAAACCAATTGGTTACTGGCAATTAGCAGAAGCTTGCCGCGGTTTGGCAGAAGGTTGTCAGGAATTAGCTACGCCTGTAACTGGTGGCAATGTTTCTCTTTATAATGAAACCCTTGATTCTCAAGGTAATCCCCAACCCATCTATCCTACTCCTGTGGTCGGTATGGTGGGATTAATTCCAGATATCAGCAAAATTTGTGGTCAAGGTTGGCAAGCTGCTGGTGATGTTATTTATCTTTTGGGTTTACTGCCCACATCTGACGGAAGTTTGGGCGCATCCGAATATTTGGCGACAATTCACAGTACTGTTGCTGGCAGACCACCAAAAGTCGATTTTGACTGGGAACGTCGCGTACAGCAAGTTTGTCGTGAGGGGATTCGTTCAGGCTGGATACGTTCAGCCCATGATTGTGCTGAGGGTGGATTAGCTATTGCTGTAGCAGAATCTTGCATTGCGGGTAATCTTGGTGCCCAAATTACATTGGAAAAACCAGCAACACGCTTAGATACAGTGCTGTTTGGCGAAGGTGGTGGACAAATTTTAGTGTCTGTGCGATCGGATAAACAAGAAATATGGGAATCCTACTTACAGGAACATCTCAGTCAAAAATGGCAAAAACTAGGTATAGTGGCTAATTCAGAGATTGGTTTGGGGGTCTTAACCTCTGATAACCAAATCTTAATAAACGCTAGTATCAACGATATGATGGATCGCTATTCCCACGCGATCGCTAGACGTTTAGCAATCCACATTACTACCCCCAGTTAATTCGTAAAATCCCCCCTATGCGAATCGCTAACGTCAATTAGCATAATTACGGTACTGTTTTAATGGACGGTTAAAGTTTTATTAAGAAAACTGTAACTATCCACTCATATCAATTTTGGATTTTAGGTTGTAAAAACGTTCTATGTCTTTACAATCTGTAATTATTCTCCAGAAATCTTAATCAGTAGGAGCAATCCAAATTTGATATCGCCTAATCCCAGTGACTTGACACCACCACCAGGAGCAAAGCCAGCATGATTCCCCACGATTCCGTCACCCCGGATGACCACCCGCAAAAGTCAAACAACCTAATCAATAGTCATGAAAATCGTCCCGACAAGCCAGAAGAAGCTTGTGGTGTTTTTGGCGTTTATGCGCCCGGAGAAGATGTTGCTAAACTAACCTACTTTGGATTGTATGCACTCCAACACCGGGGTCAAGAATCAGCTGGTATTGCTACCTTTGAGGGTACAAAAGTACACCTACACAAAGATATGGGCTTGGTGTCTCAAGTCTTTCATGAATCGACATTGACCGAGTTACCAGGTAGCCTTGCCATTGGGCATACTCGTTACTCAACTACAGGTTCCAGCCGCAAAGTTAATGCCCAGCCTGCTGTAGTTGAAAGCCGCTTAGGTTCATTAGCTTTAGCACATAATGGCAATTTAGTCAATACAGTACAGTTGCGTGAAGAGTTGCTCAAGAGTAAATGCAACTTAGTCACAACGACAGACTCAGAAATGATTGCCTTTGCGATCGCAGAAGAAGTGAATGCCGGTGCAAATTGGCTAGATGGTTGCATTCGAGCATTTAATCGCTGCCAAGGAGCCTTTAGTTTAGTAATAGGGACTCCTGTTGGCATTATGGGTGTGCGCGATCCGAATGGTATTCGTCCATTAGTAATTGGTAGTTTGGCTGGCGATCCAGACCGTTATGTTCTAGCTTCTGAAACCTGCGGCTTAGACATCATTGGTGCAGATTACGTGCGGGACGTAGAACCGGGAGAATTGGTGTGGATTGACGAAGAGGGTCTAACTTCCGTTCGCTGGCATCAACAGCCGCAGAAGAAGTTGTGTATCTTCGAGATGATTTACTTCGCCCGTCCTGATAGCCTCATGCATGATGAGAGTTTGTACAGTTACCGGATGCGTTTAGGACGGCAACTAGCGGCTGAATCTGCGGTTGATGCTGATATTGTCTTTGGTGTTCCTGATTCTGGTATACCCGCCGCCATTGGATTTTCTCAAGCTTCCGGTATCTCTTATGGTGAAGGACTGATTAAAAATCGCTACGTTGGGCGTACTTTTATTCAGCCCACCCAAATGATGCGCGAATCAGGTATCCGCATGAAACTCAACCCCCTGAAAGATGTACTAGCAGGCAAGCGAGTGATCATTGTAGATGATTCGATTGTACGGGGAACTACCAGCCGGAAACTAGTCAAAACCTTGCGTGAGGCGGGTGCAGTGGAAGTACATATGCGAATTTCCTCTCCACCAGTTACTCATCCTTGCTTTTATGGCATTGATACCGATACCCAAGATCAGCTAATTGCTGCTACCAAGTCAGTGGAAGAAATTGCCAAGCAGTTGGAAGTAGACACCCTCGCTTATCTAAGTTGGGAGGGAATGTTAGAAGCTACAGGAGAAGATACTAATAATTTCTGTTCCGCCTGCTTTACTGGAGATTACCCTGTTCCCATCCCTGAGCAGGTGAGGCGTGCTAAGTTGATCTTAGAAAAGGTAGTGGTGTAGGGCTGGAGATTAGGGTAGGAAGGCAAGGGAAGGGGGACAAAGGGGACAAGGAGAAATTAATGACCTTGCATACTGACCCTTGACTCTTGACCAATTCTCAACGAATATTGGCTGATTTTACTTGTGCGATCGCTTCTTTGTTCAAATAACAAATTAAGCTAGCGATCGCATTACATCAAGCTTAAGTTTCTGGTTCGATTCCCAAAGCTCTTAACTGCTCTGCCA
Organism: Aulosira sp. ZfuVER01; assembly: GCA_034530615.2. Lineage (GTDB taxonomy): Bacteria > Cyanobacteriota > Cyanobacteriia > Cyanobacteriales > Nostocaceae > Aulosira. Next base: position 83,748 of record JAVRCV020000007.1, on the reverse strand, counting down.
ACCTTTCGGCACGCTGACGTTCCTGTTCAGCACGTTGGCGTTCCTGTTCAGCTTGTTGTCTTTCTTTAGCCGCTAACTCTCCTCCCCATAGTAATAATTCGCCTTGTTCATCCCACCAACGCAGCCAATAACCTGTGCGATTTTCTCGAATTCCTTGCCAGACACCTAAAAACAAGTTCATTTCTGCAATCCAGTAACGGTGATTTGCATCTGGTGATTGCAGTTGGTAACGTCCTGAGTTATCTCGCTGATAAACTTCTAAAATTCCCTCATCTGGTTCAAAAATGGCATAGTTTGGTATTTGTAAAACTTGCTCATAATAAAACCATTTACCAGGCGGATAGGTTGGTTTACTCGAATACTCTCCACCTTCGGTATCCGAGATAAACTCCATCACAATTACTGGTATATCCCCTTGTAGGCGTGGGGTATAACTGCGCTTCACTTCGGCTCGTGGTACTCGAATAGATGGCACATATCCCCAATCTGGGGCTTTAATGACGAACTGACGGTTTAAAGTGGCACAGATGTCATAGTTAGTGATGGTTAAAGCGTTGGCTGGCAATCTCAGAGCCAGTTCCAAGCTTTCGGTGAGAGCAGCAGCAAGGGGAGGCTGATTAATGTTATCCACTGGCTCATCGTCTAAAACATAATCATCTGGTAATTTTTCCCAGGTAATATCACAGGTGGCGGCATTGGCTAGCATGGTGAGACTGCCTCGTTAGCGCAATCAAGTTTAAGTCTATAGTATCGTTACACTTGTGGAAATTAGAAAGCGATCGCACTACATATCAGTAGTTGACTTCAGTTGTTCATACCCCAACCAAAGCTATATTACTCAGGCAAGTTGCTCACGGTAAAATAGGAGTCTATCTCATCTAAAAGCGGTATGTTAAGAGTCCAGCGTTCACAGATGCAACGCTACGGTATTTCTATGTTGTCAGTCCTACTGGCACTCCTAGTAGGTCTATTGCTGGAACGTTTGCTACAAATAAACATTTCTTCACTTTTTTTTGCTGCTGTAGTCTTTAGTAGTTGGTACAGTGGATTCCCCGCAGGCTTGGTGGCTACATTCTTATCAATCTTAGCTAATAATTATTTTTTTACACAACCTATATACGTTTTTACACTGAGGAATGGCTCGGATGCTCTAGAGCTAGTGATATTTAGCTCGATAGCACTATTAATTAGTTCGTTAAATGCAGAACTACGTAATTCCAAACAAGTATCGGAGGCAAAACTAGCAAAACTACAGGTAAGCTATCGTCGTTTACTAGAAACAGCCAATGAGGGTATCTGGATATTTGACAGCCAGGGACAGACGGAATATGTCAATCAGCGTTTAGCCCAAATGCTTGGCTACAGTATAGAAGAGATAATTGGCCGCTCAATTTTTGACTTTATGGAAAGTCAAGCTCAAATTGAAGTAGAGCAATTATTTAAGCAACATAGGCAGAGCATTCAAGAGATCAACCAGCAGTTTGACTTGCGTTTACGCCGCAAAGATGGAGCAGATATCTGGGCAATTGTCTCCACCAGTCCCATCTTGGATAACCAAGGTGAATTTTCGAGTGCGATCGCTATGCTCACTGATATTACTGAACGCAAACAGACGGAAGCAGCCCTGAGAGAAAGCGAGGAACGGTATCGTTCTTTGGTAGTCGCCACCTCCCAAATGGTTTGGACAACTGCTCCTGATGGACAGATAGTTGATATGCCAGACTGGAGAGCTTACACAGGGCAAAGTCCAGAAGAAGTGAGAGGTTGGGGTTGGTTAGCCGCATTGCACCCTGAAGATCGGCAACGAACTGCCCAAACTTGGATGCAAGCCGTTCAGCAAAGAAGCATCTATGAGACTGAATATCGGATACTTGGTGCAGATGGAATTTATCGTGATTTTGCTGCGCGTGGTGTACCAGTTGTCACAGAATCCGGTAGCATTCGGGAGTGGGTAGGTGTTTGTACTGATATTACTAATAAAAAGCAAATCCAAGATACGCTGCGTCAAAAGCAAGAAAGGTTAGATTTAGCACAAGCGGCAGCAAAAATTGGCAGCTTTGAGTGGAATATTCAAACTAATATTAATATTTGGTCTAAAGAGTTAGAAGCTCTCTATGGTCTAAAGCCTGGTGAGTTTGGCGGAAGTTATGAAGAGTGGGCGAGATGGGTTCATCCCGATGATTTAGCGAAGGCAGAAGCAGACGTAATGGCTTCACTAACAACAGGGGAATTGTTCACCGATTGGCGAGTGGTTTGGCCAGATGGCAGTATTCATTGGATGCACGCCAGAGCAAAAGTATTTTATGATGATGCGGGCAAACCTTTACGCATGGTGGGAATCAATGTTGATATTAGCGATCATAAGCAAGTAGAATTCGCTCTCCAACAAAGTGAAGCGATCGCTAAAGCACGCGCCCAAGAACTAGAAACTTTCATGGAAACGGTTCCCGCTGCTGTTTGGATTGCTCACGATCCGTACTGCCATCAGATGACCGTAAACCGAGCTGCTTATGAATTGATGCGGCTAAAACCGGGATCAGTGTTAACAGCTACTCCTGCTGATGGACAGTATCCATTTAAATTTAAAATTCAAAAAAATGGTCAAGATATTCCACCGCAAGAATTACCAATGCAACTAGCAGGTAGCACTGGGGAACCTGTTGAAGTGGAATGTGAATTTGTCTTTAGCGACCAAGATGTGCGATCGATCTACGGCAAAGCTGTGCCCTTGCGGGATGAACATGGTGCTGTACGCGGCGTAATTGGGGCATTTTTGGATGTAACAGAACGTAAACAGATAGAAAATGCACTGCGGGAAAACCAAGAACGTCTAACTTTAGCACTTGATGCTGCCAGCATGGGATCGTGGGATTGGGATCTCCAGACTAATCGGGTTGTGTGGACTCCTTACCATGAAATGATTTTTGGATTTGAGCCTGAAAACCCACAAAGAACTTATCAGGATTGGGTTAACGGCGTTCATCCTGAGGATCTGCCTCGCGTTGAGAAAAAGGTTCAAACGGCGATGGCCAAGCAGCAAAATTACGAAGACGAATACCGAGTAATCTGGGCAGATGGTAGCCTACATTGGGTGTCAGCTTTTGGACGCTTTCAGTACAATCAGCAAGGCCAGCCTGTGCGGATGTTGGGAATGCTGTTTGAGATTACCGATCGCAAGCAAGCCGAAGCCGCAATTCGTCAAAGAGAATTAATGTTTCGCACGTTAGCGGATACAATGCCGCAAATATTTTGGATTACCCAACCAGATGGCTATCATGAATATTTCAATCAACGCTGGTATGAATACACTGGAAAAAGTTTAGAAGAAACACAAGGTGAAGGATGGCAAAACATTGTCCATCCCGATGATGTGCAACGCACAATTGAAATATGGCAAAATTGTCTGCGTACTGGCAAAACTTATGATATTGAGTACCGTTTTCTGCGTGCTGATGGCGAATACCGCTGGCATTTAGGACGAGCATTTCCATTGCGAAATCAACAAGGTCAAATCATCAACTGGTTTGGCTCCTGCACAGATATTCACGATCAAAAATTGGCGATTGAAGAACGTGCCCAGGCTTTAGAACGGGAACGCGCCGCCCGAATAGAGTTAGAAAAAGCCAGCCGTATGAAAGATGATTTTCTGGCAATTGTCTCCCATGAACTGCGCTCTCCACTCAATCCGATTTTAGGTTGGTCAACACTTCTGCTCAATAGTCAATTGACTGCGGAAAAAACAACTCAAGCATTAGAAATTATCGAGCGCAATGCCAAATTGCAAACACAATTAATTGACGATTTGTTGGATGTTTCCCGCATTCTTCGTGGCAAACTCAGCCTAAATATTTGTATAGTTGACCTGGTTGCAACTATTGAAGCAGCACTGGAAACTGTGCGGTTAGCAGCTGAAGCTAAATCGATTCAAATTCACACCCAGCTTGACCCCACTGTAGGCAAAGTAAAAGGCGATCCCAATCGCTTACAGCAGGTTATAGGGAATCTACTGACCAATGCTGTCAAATTTACCCCAGCAGGCGGTAGAGTAGAAATCCAACTGCAACAATTTGGCTCTGATGCCCACATCCAAGTCACTGATACAGGCAAAGGAATTAGCCTTGGCTTTCTGCCATACGTATTTGAACGCTTTCGCCAAGCAGACGATGTAACAACCAGAAAATTTGGTGGTTTAGGGTTAGGGTTAGCAATTGTCCGTCATATTGTCGAACTCCACGATGGTTCTGTGCAAGTTGCCAGTCCCGGAGATGGTTTAGGTGCAACATTTACAGTCACGCTACCTACGATGAAGGTTGTCTCTCCCCAAAATGAGGATAAAGAGTTGCCGAATGATTCCCCACATCTTCAAGGTTTGCGGATAGTAGCTGTGGATGATGATGTTGATAGCCTGGATTTAATCACCTTTATCTTGGAGCAATATGGCGTTGAAGTCACAGCCGTTGCTTCAGCTGGTGAAGCACTGGATGCGATCGCCAAAATTCAACCAGATTTATTAATTAGTGATATCGCCATGCCAGACATCGACGGTTATACACTCATTCGTCAAGTGAGAGAATTGGAAGCATCAAGCGGTGACAGACTACCCGCGATCGCGCTGACAGCATTTGCAGGAGAGGCTAACAATCAAAAAATTCTCGCATCAGGTTTCCAAAAGCACATTAGTAAACCTGTCGATCCAGATGAATTAGCAATAGCGATCGAGCAAGAAGTCACGTCGCTTCGCTCCGAATTCAAAATTCAAAATTCAAAATTCAAATAAATTCCCCCAAGGTCGTAAAATCACTACCAAAATAAAACAGTACGGACGTTCTACTATAAGCGCGGTCAAGATAGTATTATTAAGGACTGTTTCATGCCTGCCCTCACAATCAGCTTGCCGATATGTCAGATCAAAAGCTAGCCGTATCCTTAAATGGACATCTTCCGCACTCCAGCAACAACCAGAATACGATTCGTATTCGGGGTGCTAGGCAGCATAATCTGAAAAATATTGATTTAGAATTACCACGCGATCGCCTGATTGTTTTTACTGGCGTTTCCGGTTCGGGTAAATCGTCTTTGGCATTTGATACCATTTTTGCTGAAGGACAACGCCGCTATGTGGAATCCCTCAGCGCCTATGCACGGCAATTCTTGGGACAGTTGGATAAGCCAGATGTAGAAGCGATTGAAGGCTTAAGTCCAGCAATTTCCATCGATCAAAAGTCTACTTCTCATAACCCCCGTTCTACTGTCGGCACTGTAACAGAAATTTACGATTATCTACGACTGTTATTTGGTAGGGCGGGTGAACCCCATTGTCCGATATGCGATCGCTGTATTTCACCGCAAACCATTGATGAGATGGTAGATCGGATTATGGAATTAAGCGATCGCACCCGCTTCCAAATCCTCGCCCCCGTAGTTCGAGGTAAAAAAGGCACACACCGCAAACTATTATCAAGTCTAGCTTCCCAAGGTTTTGTGCGGGTGCGCGTTGATGGCGAGGTTAGAGAACTATCTGATTCAATTGAGTTAGATAAAAATTTCAATCACACCATTGAAGTAGTAATTGACCGCTTAATCAAAAAAGATGGTATTCAGGAACGTTTGGTAGATTCCCTATCTACTTGTCTCAAACTATCAGATGGAATTGCCACTATAGTTATTAGTCATGACAAAGAACAAACGACAAATGATAGTGAAGAAGAATTAGTATTTTCAGAAAACTTTGCTTGCCCAGAACATGGGGCAGTAATGGAAGAATTATCACCGCGATTATTCTCCTTTAATTCTCCTTATGGTGCTTGCTCTAACTGTCATGGACTAGGAAGTTTAAAGCGATTTTCCCCAGATTTAATAATACCTGATAGTGAAGCACCAGTTTATGCAGCAATTGCACCTTGGTCAGAAAAAGATAATTCTTACTATCTAGAATTGCTCTATAGTTTGGGGCAAGCTTACGGGTTTGAGTTACAAGTGCAGTGGGGTAAATTAACAGCAGAACAGCAGCAGATTATATTGCATGGAGAGAAAACCACTACAGCAGCCGAGAAAAAGCAGAGTTTTAAAGGTGTAATTCCCATACTCCAAAGGCAATATGAAGGCGGTTCGGAGCTAATTAAGCAAAAATTAGAAGATTATTTAATCGATCAGCCCTGCGAAGTTTGTAGTGGTAAAAGATTAAAACCAGAAGCCTTGGCTGTGAGATTAGGGCAGTACCAAATTTTAGATTTAACTGGTGTTTCAATTCGGGATTCTCGCCAGAAAATCGATGAGTTGAAATTGAGCGATCGCCAATTTCAGATAGCTGATTTAGTCCTGAGAGAAATTAAAGCTAGATTGCAATTTTTGTTAGATGTAGGTTTAGATTACCTCACCCTTGACCGTCCTGCAATGACTCTTTCTGGTGGCGAAGCCCAACGCATTCGCCTCGCCACACAAATTGGTTCGGGTTTAACAGGAGTTCTTTACGTTTTAGATGAACCAAGTATTGGTTTGCATCAACGAGATAATGGCAGATTACTCAAAACTTTAACTAAATTACGTGATTTAGGTAATACATTAATTGTGGTTGAGCATGATGAAGAAACTATTCGTGCAGCAAACCACATTGTTGATATTGGCCCTGGTGCGGGAATTCATGGCGGAAATATTGTCGCCCAAGGCGATTTGCAGGCATTGCTAACAGCAGAAGACTCTTTAACAGGTGCTTACTTATCAGGAAGAAGAGTAATTACCACATCAGCAGAACGCCGAGAAGGGAATGGACGAAGTTTAGTAATTCATAATGCTTATCGCAACAATCTCAAAAATATCGATGTAGAAATTCCCTTAGGTAAACTTGTCGCCGTCACTGGTGTTTCTGGTTCTGGGAAATCTACCTTAATTAACGAATTACTCTATCCAGCATTGCAACACCATTTAACTAAAAGAGTTCCTTTACCAAAAGAGTTGCAGGAAATTAAAGGTTTAAATGCTGTTGATAAAGCGATAGTTATCGATCAATCTCCCATTGGAAGAACACCACGTTCTAACCCTGCAACTTACACAGGTGTTTTTGATGTTATTCGGGATGTATTTTCCCAAACAGTAGAAGCTAAAGCTAGAGGTTATAAACCTGGACAATTCTCTTTTAACGTTAAAGGTGGACGTTGCGAAGCCTGTAGCGGACAAGGTGTAAATGTCATTGAAATGAACTTTTTACCCGACGTTTACGTGCAATGTGAAATTTGTAAAGGTGCGAGATATAATCGCGAAACTTTGCAAGTGAAATACAAAGATAAGAGTATTTCTGACGTTCTCAACATGACAGTGGAAGAAAGTTTAGACTTTTTCCAAAACATTCCCAAAGCTGTCAATCGCTTACAAACTTTACTTGATGTTGGGTTGGGTTATATTCAACTTGGTCAACCTGCAACTACCTTATCTGGTGGTGAAGCACAGCGCGTAAAATTAGCAACAGAATTATCTCGCCGCGCTACAGGTAAGACACTTTATTTAATAGATGAACCAACAACAGGATTATCTTTTTATGATGTTCACAAGCTGCTAGATGTAGTACAACGTTTAGTGGATAAGGGCAATTCAATTTTAGTAATTGAACATAATTTAGATGTAATTCGTTGTGCTGATTGGGTGATAGATTTAGGCCCAGATGGTGGCGACAAAGGAGGAGAGGTGATTGCGGCGGGAACACCAGAAGAAGTGGCAAATAATTCCAGGTCTTACACTGGCGAATATTTGCGTCAGGTGTTGCAGCAGTATCCGCCACAAGCCATTTCCCATGCAAAATCCAAAATCTAAAATGCTGTTACCTAGTCTGTTATGACTACTGAATTTTTAATGCAACAATACCAATTAATACGACAAGACCTAGCGCTCTGCGAAAATAATTAACACCTTCAAATAATTCCAACCACGCCCAAGTAAACAAAGAACCATTTGCTAGTACGTCTAACACTGTATTTATTTTGCCACCTGTAAAAATCAGAGCTAGTAAACTAGTCACTATCCAAACAATAAGTGGTGGGTTTGGCATCTGAGCTATAACAATTTTTCCTTCGCTGTCACGGAAGGTTTTATCAACTAGTGTATTTTCCATAGTTTGGAATTACTCCTGAACTAAAAATTACTGGCGTTATATTGAGAAGATGTTGAGATTTAATTGCAAATCCTTGAATAAGATTAAAACATTCTTGTAAGTCTCTTTCCAACTATCTAATTGCTGAAATGAGAGTGTAAAGCATACTTATATGTGACTATATTGAAAGGCATAGTCACACGAAAGACACTAATATATCTGTTATTGACTTTTGTAATTTAGAGCGATTGTCATCCTAAATTTTTACACTTTAAAACTTTTCTTGAGTGCCTAACATTTGTAAGATTTTTTCTACACGATCCAAATCTCCAACCAAGCGGCGAATTGGTTGCGGCCAGACTTTCACGAGAGTGGGGGTAGCACTTACCTGATCGATTTCTGCTTGTTCTGGATTAGTTAAAACATCAATAACTTTTAAAGTATAGGGTTGTGCAAGCGATCGCTCTAATAGTTCGTGTAAATTATGCAGGATGCGTTCGGTGGCTGCACTATGTCCTGCTACAAACAACCGCAAAACATAGGCTTGGGTTGTTAAAGGTAAATTTTGCGCCTTTTTGGGAATGCGATCGTACTTAAACGCCGGTTCGGCAACATCTAATTGCACAATTAAGTCATGGTCTTCCCAAAGTTGGGGAAATGAGGAGCGGTAAGTTGCCAAGACCATGCGATCGCACAATCCGTCCGGCCAGGGTGCTGCTTGCCATACTAAATCCCCTGTGCCAAAAATAGCATTCAGTACAGCCTGATGCCTCAAAACTGCTGGATAGGCTTCAGCAAAGGTTCGCACTTGTTGTGTACGCGGATCTAACCAATGATCGACAGTCGCAGTGTAACAAGGAACTAAAAAATGAGGCGGTTCTGCTAAGTCTAATATCTCTTGTAAAGCGGCACACAAATGCAAATGCCATCGACCCTGTTTACTGGGGTCGATGCTGTAAATCAAATCTCCTCCCGGTGTAAATAGGGCAATACCTTTAAATAGCTGGGGTTGAGATATTTTGCCTGTATTCAAGTCAGTTCAGGGAAATTGGGAACTTAACACTTATGGGCATTGGGTATGGGGCATTGGGCATTGGGGTTCCCTTTGGGTATTGGGGGAAGATGAGGAGATAGGGAAGAAAACTCCCCACACTCCCTTGTCCTCCTTGTCCTCCTTGTCCCCCTGCTCCCTTCTGCCTTCTGCCTTCTGCCCTCTGCCTTTGTTGGTTAAACTCGTCCTCGGAGAAATTGTGCCATTTCGTTAGGAGTTGGTGACATTTCCAAGGCTGTTTCTTCAGTGATGCGTCCGTCTTGATAGAGGTTATACAACGACTGATTCATAGTAACCATCCCATCAAAACTGGCTTGCTTCATCAGTTCGGTAATTTCATCATATTTACCGTCTTTGATCCATTCCTTAACTGCCTCAGTATTAATTAGGATATCGTGGAATGCAGCACGCTTACCATCAGTCGTGCGACACAAACCTTGGGCAATGACTGAAACAAGAGACTCAGAAATTGCCACTCGCATAGCATCTTGTTCTTCGCCAGAGTAGAGATTTAATATCCGTTCAATGGTTTTTACCGCACTATTCGTGTGCAGGGTTCCCATTACCAAGTGACCAGTCTGAGCAGCTTTTAACGCTGTGTTGACTGTTTCCTTGTCCCGCATTTCACCCACTAGAATCAAATCTGGGTCTTCCCGTAACGCTGCTTTTAAGGCGTTATCAAATTTACGGGTGTGCATTCCCACTTCCCGTTGTTTAATCAACGATTTTTGGCTTTTGTGGACAAATTCGATTGGGTCTTCGATGGTAATGATGTGCTTCGGCATTTCTTTATTGATGTAGTCAATCATTGCCGCCATCGTTGTAGATTTACCAGAACCAGTGGGCCCAGTTACCAAAATTAAACCCTTATGAACATGACAGATCTCCCGAAAAACAGCGGGTAATCGCAATTGCTCCATTGTTAAGATTTTTAGCGGAATTAACCGCAGTACCATTGCATAGCCCCTTAAAGAGTCGAAGATATTGATCCGCACGCGAGCAAAGTCGTACTGGGTTGCACCGTCAAATTCTAAATGTTCTTCAAAGCGTTGAATTTCCCCTTCTGTTAATACCTCCCGCATCCAACTCACAAAAGTTTCTTTGTCTGTTTGTGGATAATTCGTTATCTCAATTTCGCCACGGTTGCGAAAGCGGGGTATTTCACCTACACCAAGGTGAACGTCAGAAAAGCCTTTATCGTAAGCTTCCTGAATCAGGTGTTCTAATTTTAGTCCCGAACTGTTGCTTTGGTTAGCTGCAACATTAGGAATTGGCGGTGGAGTACCAGGACGATGAGCCGCAACAGGTGTAGAAGTAGATGGTGGTGCTGGGGGAACCCCAGGATAGTTTGACATATCAAGCGTTTGTGTAGCCTGACGTTGTGTACTTAACGTTGGTGGTGGTGGCGCTGGCGGTGGTAATGGTGGTGCTGGTGGTGGCGGTGGTGCAGGACGTGTAGCAGCGGAGTTGGAACTTGGTGGACGCTGTAAGTCTGTCATAAATGTTTACAATGAGGCGAACAAAAAATTAAATTAGAAACAAGTCACTTGTGGATGCCTTAAAGAGGCTTAAAGGTATAGCAGTCGGCGTCTGTTGGCTCAGTACGTGAAAGCAACAGTCAGTTTATGTTCATGAATACTTTTAGTATTTTTTTTTACTAGCTTGTTTTCACCTATTATTTCAATGTTTTTTTAAAGCTCAATATAATCCTGTTTAACATACTCACTACCTTTGTGAGTATCAGTAAATATTCTGTTTTAAATAAGTATTTAAAGTAACATTTGCTTTAATAGTAAATACTTTTCCGTGTTTAGATGAGAAATTTCATCTAGGCACAGACAAAACTTGTTAGCAATTAACAGCAAAAACAGTAGCAGATATTTTATTCAGCCCCATCTCAGAATTATGAGAACAAAAGTCTATTATTATAAGAAATGTTAAGCAAAGTCGAAGTAAGGCGTCTACAACATATCTGTCAAGCAGACAAATTTTAGCTTATATACCTCCAGATAGATGCTGATCCCCAGCTTTTTACCTATATGTGAACTGGAGTTTACATTCATAATTATAAAAAATTAACTGTAAACTTTAGTAAATAAATGCTCATCTTAGGAGTAGGTTTTTATATACTTAACTTCTAATTAAATAGTTCAGTTTACTCGTGAAAGCGAGATATCTGAAGTTAAATTTTTGCTGTGTATTTTGGGAGGAAAAGTCATGGTTTCGGCTGAAAGCTCTAATCTCGGAAAGACCTACTCCTTGTTAATGATCAAGAGTTTTTTGATCTGGACTTTCACATTGGCAGTTTGTTTGTTGGTTGTCGGATTTCCGTTAGTTGTTTTGATGGCTACGGTCGGGTGTCTGTTGTCGATTGTTCTGCAATCTGTGATGCCTGTTAGTGCTGTTTTGCTTGTAGCAGGCGGTTTGATTATGTTTAATGTTTTGGCAGTTTTATTTGCTGCTGGAGTACTAACTGCTAAGGGAGTACATCCAAAACAAATCAAATGGTTGAGTTGGCTACATGGTGAAGCAGAAGAAATGCAGACTACTGTCTACGCTGCTTGCCCATTAACTTGCGATCTCAAAATGTAATTGCTGAATTCGACAAACAGTACATCTGCCCGGTTAAGCCGGGTTTTTTCATGTTTATAAATTTGGTCATTGGGCATTGGGCATGGGGCAATGGTCATTAGTTCTGCTCCCCCTCATCTTCCTCATCCTCTCCTGCTCCCCCTGTCCCCCTGCTTTCTCTCTCTTAATACCCTTCATCTCCAAATTTTAGGGATTGACGGATGAGAAATTCTTCATCACTATTGACTATTGACCAATGACCCATGACCAATGACTAATGACTAATCAAAAACGAGTTTATATAATCTTAGGTACTCGTCCGGAGGCGATTAAACTAGCTCCGGTAATTCAAGTCTTTCAAAGGTCCCCAGATTTTGAGTCGCAAGTAATTCTGACTGGACAGCATCGGGAAATGGTTGAGCAAGTAATGCAGCTGTTCAACCTGAAAGCAGATGGTAACTTGGAGATTATGCAACCTCAGCAATCTTTGAGTGACATTACCTGTCGCAGTCTACGAGGTTTAGAAGCTTTATTTAATCAGAGTAAACCAGATTTAGTCATAGTCCAGGGAGATACTACTACAGCTTTTGCCGCAGCTTTAGCGGCGTTTTATCAAAAAATTCCTGTAGGTCATGTGGAAGCTGGATTAAGAACTGATGATTTATTTAATCCTTATCCTGAAGAAGCTAACCGACGGCTGATTTCGCAACTTACTCAATTGCACTTTGCACCAACTCCTCTGGCGGTAGAAAACTTACAGCATTCTGGCGTTTTGGGTGAAATTCATTTAACGGGTAACACTGTAATTGATGCGCTGTTAAATGTAGCTGCGACTCAACCAGCTTGCAATATACCAGGTTTAGACTGGTCATCATACCGCACGCTGCTGGCAACAGTGCATCGGCGGGAGAATTGGGGAGAACCACTGCAAGGAATTGCCGAAGGGTTTTTACAGATATTAGATAAGTTTCCTGATACAGCTTTGCTACTACCATTACACCGCAATCCTACGGTAAGAGAACCATTGCAAGCACTTTTGGGAGATCATCCCCGCGTTTTTTTGACAGAACCTTTAGATTATGCTGAATTGGTAGGTGCAATTGGGCGATCGCACTTTTTACTAACTGACTCTGGTGGATTGCAAGAAGAAGCACCCAGCCTTGGTAAGCCTGTACTAGTTCTTAGAGAAACTACAGAAAGGCCAGAAGCCGTGGCTGCGGGTACAGCTAAACTTGTAGGAACTCAAAGTGAAAATATTGTTGCGGCTGCGGCTGAGTTGCTAAGTAACCCAGTAGCCTATGAAACTATGGCAAACGCAATTAATCCTTTTGGCGATGGTAAAGCAGCCGAGCACATCTTGGAAATTGTGAAAAATTACTTAGCAATTGCCTGAAAGACATTGTCCAAGTAATACCTGTGTCAATATTTATTAAGCACCCACAGCCTGCAAGCCTTTTAAGAAGGCAGCAGGGTTCAAGAATGAGGAGAAATATTTGATGAATCAATTTACTATCTTCTAGATTAGCTTTAAATTCTGGCTGCTGACTCTTGGGTGCTGAATTCTTATCTTTTTGTCAAGATAAGTAGATTGAGATATTCTAATAGTTGGAAGTGGTATTTTTGCTTTTCCATCTATTAAAAATAAATTTTCAAATTTGAGTATTCAAAATAGGCTAAACTGTATGTATAAGAAGTATAGAATATTGGTAAGTATGGGCAACAAATCTTAATCAATTATTGGAGAATCTACCAGCCATTTATTTACATCACATTTGGCAGAATCTATCAACGAAACTTAAGGATAGAAATATGATGCACAAAGAATATATGGAAATTTTAGAAGAATTAATTGACAAATTGACATTATCCGCAATCTTAGAAATGTTAGAGCGAATATGTCACAAAAAAGCAGAAAATATGAGAACTCATTGGCAGGATGAAACTTCCGCAAAGCGTTGGGAGAAAGCTGCTAGACAGATAGAACAGATAAATGTTGATGTTTGATTAAAGAATCAAGCGTGTAAGTGAAAAAATAGGAGAGCAGGGAGCGCTAAAGCTGAATTTGTAGAGTATTAATGATTAATGCTGTGCAGATTTTAACTTGAATTCTTGCTATTATTTTGAGGCAGGGTATGTGACAGTCAGGCGATCGCTTTTCAAAAATTTATACCAAATCAAAAGACTTTATTCTGGGTTTGATAAGTCAAGGATTGCGATCGCATCTGCTAGATTGACCATGCATTTTTTATATTTAAAATAAATGAGAAGTAGCCATCATAAACTGCGTACTGATTGTTTATATATGTCTGAATTTTGTAATATATCTTTTCCCGAAACTGATTATCTACCAATAAGTTTACAACCTCATCAAAATTTATCTGAACAACTTACTATTCAGAATTCACCTGTATTGTTTGGTTGTCGGACTGGTATTTGTGGAACTTGCTTAGTTGAGGTTATTGGTGAAATTCCTCCCCCCCAACCCGATGAACGAGAAATGCTTGATACATTAGCTCCTACTTATCCCCATGCACGATTAGCCTGTCAGCTTGACCTTACAGCTAATGTCGAAATTCGCAGATTGGAACGATAAATTTGGTTAATGTTGCGATTAAATGTTGTTATTCTCTAATGAACAAGCATTTTAATGTGTGTTAGTTTTTTTCATGCTTCAAGAATACTCAAAAACATTTGCAACCTAACAATTATGCTTGAGAGGTCGTCATAATTTAAATACGATCGCTCTCTTCCGCCACTACCCACCATGCAATTTGCAGATTTTTGGTATATTGTCGCACTCAGTGAACAACTGAGACCTAACACTCTACTAGCAAGAACTGTTTTAGGAGAGTGGTTAGCAATATTTCGTGGTGAAGATGGACAAGCTGTGGCGTTGCGCGATCGCTGTTTGCATCGCAATAGCCGTCTGTCACCTGGTAAAGTCTGTAAGGGTGCTTTGCAATGTCCTTATCATGGTTGGGTATACGATGGCGATGGTAAAGTAATTGCTGTTCCGGCTGAGGGAGATGATTTCAAACCTTCCCAGCAGCGTCAAGCAAAGCGTTACGCTATCAAAGAACAAGATGGTTATATATATGTGCGGTTAGCTGACACGCCAAGTGAAGAGTTTGCACCCTTTTCTATGCCTTATTATGGAAAACCAGGCTGGGAGACGGTGCGGGTAATTAACCGTTTTGCGAATAACGTTACCAATTGTGCAGAGAATTTTATTGATATTCCCCACACAGCTTTTGTGCATCCTGGTGTGTTCCGTAACTCCCGCCAACAAAAGTTAGAGATGACTGTAGAACGAGAAAATGGTGCTGTTGTGGTGGAGTATCGCAACGAAACTAGTAATTTGGGATGGTATAGTCGGTTTCTCAATCGTCAAGGTGCTGAAATTAAACATAGGGATCGCTTTTATATGCCCAATATTACCTCTGTGGAATATCAAATGGGACGCAATCGCCATTTGTTCATTACCAGTCAATCTATCCCAGAAACCGAGAATTCTACTTTGGTTTACACAGATGTTACCTACAACTACGGCATCTGGAATAAGCTAGCACGTCCGTTTGTGCGCTGGACTGCTCAACATATTATCAGACAGGACATTGAAATTTTAGGTATTCAGGGTGAAGCGATCGCAAAATACGGAAATCAATTTTCTAATACACCTGCGGATACTATTCATATATTTGTCGAGTCAATTCACGCCGCAATTTCTCGTGGAGAAGATCCAAGATTATTGCCGAATCAATCAGTTAAGGTAACATTCTGGGTTTAATTTGTTGAGCGGTTTTATTTTTTATTCTGATTACTAATTTACTGAAGCGAAAGTTTATATTTGGTTATTGTATGATATTTCTCTCCAGGATTGATGATTGCAGATGGGAATCGTGGCTCATTGGGAGAATTGGGAAAATGCTGCGTTTCTAAACATAGTGCTGCATGTTGTTCAATTGCTTTTCCTTCATCTGTTTTAAATGCGCCATTCAGCATATTACCCGAATAAAACTGCATCCCTGGCTGGTCTGTAAATACTTCCAGCTTTCTGCCACTTATATCGTCAGTTAATATTACTATTGGTCTGTCATAATTATCTTTTTGATTTAATACATAATTATGATCGTATCCACCAGCCTCTTTAATTCTTGTGCCAATCTTCTCAGGCGTTTTAAAATCAAAAGGAGTACCTATTACTGATTTGATTTCACCTGTAGGAATAAGATTACTATCAACAGGTGTGTAGTTATCCGCCTCAATCATCAGCGTATGATTTAAAATTGAATTACTGACATCACTTGTTAAGTTGAAATAAGAATGATTGGTTAAATTAATCGGGGTAGCTTTGTCTGTCTCGGCATTATATTCAATTTCTAGTTCATTATCATCTGTAAATTTATAACGAACTGTGACTTGTAAATTTCCAGGATAACCCTCTTCACCATCTTGACTGAGATAACTTAATAATAATGTCGGTGGGTCGCCATTGATGATTTCTGCATCCCACACTACTTTATCAAAGCCTTTGTTACCGCCATGCAGATGATTTTCGCCATTATTTGTAGGTAAAGAGTAAGTTTGTCCTTGTAGTTGGAATTTACCTTTAGCAATTCGATTAGCAAAGCGACCAATTAAAGCTCCAAAATATGGTGGTTCTGCTAAGTAATTATCTAGATTGTTATAACCTATAACTATGCTCGATTTATTGCCATTTTTATCAGTCGAAATCCATGCGGTAACGATGCCCCCATAGTTGGTAATTTTTAAGCGATCGCTCTTTTTATTGGTAAATGTAAACAGATAAACTTTTTGATTGTCAACTTCACCAAAACTTTCTTTAACTAGGCTTAATTCTTGATTGCCATTTCCCGATGGGTTTGGGGATGAAATATTTTCTGATGTAGACATTTTTTACACATGATTTTGCTGAAATAGGGAAATTATAATTTCAGGAATCAAATCGGATTACTGTAGCTGAAAGAAAAGCAGATGCAGGTAATTTCCTCTAAGATAAAGTCGGGAATTTCAATCTGCATCTGCCTGAAAATTTTTGCAATTTACCTCTTAAGGTCAATTACATTTCTTCTAACTCCATTCCTTTGGTTTCTCTAATAAAGAACCAAACGAAAAAGAGCGAGATCGCCGCAGCAGTTGTATACACCCCATAGGCAGCACCGAGTCCGAAATATTGCAATATAGGTGGAAATGTCGTGGAAACAACGAAATTCGCTATCCACTGCATGGCCGCAGCGACAGAAAGCGCAGCCCCACGAATCTTGTTATTAAACATTTCTCCCAACAGTACCCAAACCACTGGACCCCAGGAGAACCCAAAGCAAAATACATAGAGGTTAGCTGCGAACAGAGCTATAGTACCTGCTGAACCAGTCAATGTAGGATTACCAGCAGCATCGGTTGCAGCGTGACCAAAAATATAAGCCATCGTTCCCAAGGTCACAGTCATGCCGATTGACCCTAAGATGAGTAGGGGTTTGCGACCAAATTTATCTACGAAGGCGATCGCAACTAGGGTAGTAATAATGTTGACGGCTCCTGTAATAACTGTGATTGTTAGCGAATTTTTTTCTGAGAACCCAACTGCTCGCCACAAAACACTGCTGTAGTAGAAGATGACATTAATACCAACCAATTGCTGGAATACAGATAAGCCTATTCCCACCCAAACAATTGGTAGGAGTCCCCCACTTCTGCTTAAAAGGTCAGACAAGTTGGGACGGCGTTCTCGCATGACTGTTTGGCGAATTTCGTCAATTTTTTCTTGTACATTACCTCCCAAAATCTTGCTCAGAACATTAGCCGCTTCTGACTCCCGATTTTGGGCAACTAAGTAACGAGGAGATTCGGGAATTGTTAAAGCAGCCATCCCGTAGAATACTGCTGGCGGGACTGCTGACCAAAACATCCAACGCCAAGCTGCAACACCAAACAAAAACGGCGACTCTGCTGAACCTGCTGACACAGCAATAAAGTAGTCACTCAGTAGGGCAATAAAAATTCCCACCACAATCGCTAATTGCTGGAGAGAACCTAACCTTCCCCGTAAGTGCGAGGGAGAACATTCTGCAATGTAAGCTGGTGCAATGACACTAGCAGCGCCAACTGCAATTCCGCCTAATAAACGCCAAAAGATAAAATCCCAAATAGTAAAGGCAATCCCAGAACCAATAGCACTAATAGTAAACAACGCCGAAGCTACAACCATTGCTTTAACACGACCATAACGGTCTGCAATCTGTCCGGCAAAGAAGGCTCCAACCGCAGACCCCAGCAATGCGAGGGAGACCGCAAAACCAGTCACCCAACTGCTAGTGTTAAAAGCTTTGGATAAAGCTACAACTGCACCGTTAATTACAGCTGTGTCAAACCCAAATAAAAAGCCACCAAGGGCAGCAGCACCCGCAATCAAGATGACATAATAGGTGTTTGCTTGCCGACGAGGACGAGTAGTAGATGTCATAGTTTATATGTCGTAGACATAGTGAGAGTATTTGCTAAATAGGTTGATTCGCGTAGACACTAGCATCTCGATTAATTGACTCAATAGATTTAGAAATCGAAAGTGGTACGCAATACACCGACATACTGTGTATCGTTGTTGCTATTGTTTTCTGGGTTGAGAATTACCCAGAAACCAGGTGTCATAGAAATGTTATCGTTGAGCCGCCAGCGATAAAAAGCTTCGATATGGTAAGCATTGTCGTTCTCTTGACGCACATCACTATTGGTAACGTGGGGTGGGATACCAAAAAGAATTCCCGGTAGGTTGCCCCTACCCCCAACATCTGGAAAAGATAGACCTACTGCCCCAAACCAGGCATTAGCATTGTCACCATTGTTAACGAACAAAGAATCGGTTCCACCTCTGCCATTAGAAATATTACTGAAACCAGAACTCTCGGCAGTTGCCCACATATATCCACCCCAACCGTGGATTTGGAAGTTAGGCGAAAAGCGATAGTATCCTTGCATACCGACGATATCGTTGGAAGTAGCAATGTTGTTGCCAAAGGGAGCAATTGACAAGGCACTGCCTCTACCACCTGTGATATCAACCGTGCCAGCAGGGTTATATCCATGAGAGTAGGCGACCCCAATAGCTGCTTGGTTGCCGTAATACACGAGATGGGCTAGAGCGTTGTAGCCACCATCAAATAAGCCACTTTTCTGTGCTGGGTTATTGGGACTATTGGCTAAATAGCCTAAGGTCAGAACCAAATCTTTGCTGATATTCCAGTTAACGGCTGCACCGCCCCCACCTCGCTCGAAGAGCAGACTGTTTTTGCCAAAAAGTGAGGGAATCCCGTTACCATCATCGGCAATAGTCGCAGGAGTCACATTGTCTGTGATGTCGTTATAGCCAATACCTACCGGGCCGACGACGAAGGAGAGGGAATCACTAACTGGAAAATAGTAACGAATGTGAGGCACAAACAGTGTATTGTTGCTGTCGCTATCAAAATTCAGGCGTGTCATTCCTGTGCCGCTGGCTGTGGCAATCTGGCTACTGCCATCGGAATTGGCAAAGTTGCCAAACTCCAGGCGGACTCGCAACATATCTTTGCCTGTAAAGCTGCTCTCTAATTGGAGACGACCGCGAGTTGCAAAGAAGACGTTGGATTCATCGCGATCGCCTCCGACTCTGTTACCAAAGGTATCGCTAACGGCTGTGATAATTTGTGCATTTAATTTAGTGGTAGTGGAAAACTGTTGCTGTTCAAGTGTGGCTGTGCGCGCTTCCAATGTATCTACTCGTCCACGCAGAGTTGTTAATTCGGCTGTAAACTCCTCCTGCAACTTTTGCAATGTTGCTAAGTCTTGCTTACTGACTAACTCGCTAGTACTGGTAGTAATTAGCTCACCAATTCGGTTCAAGCAAGCATTTAAACCCGCCGCAAATTCATAGCGAGTTAGGGCACGATTGCCGCGATAGGTTCCATTGGGATAACCTGCAATACAGCCGTAGCGTTCTACTAGCGATTGCAGCGCTTGGAATGCCCAATCGTTTGGTTGGATATCAGAAAGTTGAGAAACAGAGTTTACCTGTCCCTGCAAGTTGGTGTTATTATCTGCGGCATCAGCAATTTTTAAATTATCGTTTGCGGGTAATGCCCAGGCTGCTGGGCATAGCAAAAATAAAAGGGGAAAACTGTACAAAAAATTTTTTAGCATGGTATTAAACGAGATAACTTTAAAAACCTGCTTCTTTGGTTTAACCTTCACCCATAGGATGTTTGCCCTACAGCCCTTCGTCGGGCATCCTACGGCGAGCGTTGTGTAGGCTAGCTGTTACCATCCCCTATGGGGAAGCAGCTACACATGGCAGAGAGGTCAGCATTACAGAGAGATAATCTCAAACCCCTGGATTTATAAAGGGAAAAGAAAAAAATATTTTGAGGGGGATGCGCTCTAGTCGGATCGTTGTATTGCTTAAATTAGTACAGTTTTGGCAACGAGTGAGGCGTTAATTGAAACTTTGATTCGATAGCTTAATAGAGTGTTTTAATAGTCAGCCACTAGCTCATACTGCTTGTTAGGAGCTTAATCTTCAGATTAGAGTACCGTGAAAATTTGCTGGACTTGTAACAGAAGATTAAGCTGCATATCGCATTAAATCTTTTGATTCTCAATCATCTGGTACGTCTGCGGAGGCGATCGATCATGACCGCTAAAATAATTACTAGACCTTTGACGACTAGTTGCCAGAAGTAAGATAGGTTCAACAAAGTCAAACCATTGTTGAGAATCGCAATAATCAATGCACCTAGCAGGGTGCCACCAATAGTACCAATACCGCCTGTAAAGCTAGTACCACCTAAAATTACAGCGGCGATCGCATCCAATTCATAACCTTGACCCAACAAACCACTAGCACTATATAAACGGCTAGCACTCATGATTCCTGCCAAACCTGCTAGTAATCCACTCACACCATAGACAAATAGTAAAACGCGATTAACTTTGATACCCGTTAATCGTGCTGCCCGTTCGTTACCACCTACGGCATATATCTGCACTCCTAACACAGTCTGTCGGAGGATAAACCAACTAGCTAGAACAGCTAGTAGGGCAATGACTACCAGCCAAGGAAAGGGGCCCAAATAGCTATTACCTACCCAAGCAAAATTGATGTCACGGTTAATAACTGTTGTGCCCTTGGCGACCAAATAGGCAACACCCCGCAAGGCGGTAAGTGAACCTAGGGTCACAATGAAGGGTGGCACATCTAAAAAGGTGATTAAAGCACCGTTCAGTAAGCCCAAAACTAATCCTGTGAGCAACCCAGCAATGACCGCCGCCCAACCCAAACCTGGAACCAAGGATACTAGCAGTGCTACTACCGCAGAAACAGCCAATATTGATCCAACTGAAAGGTCAATACCACCAGTCAGGATGACAAAGGTCATTCCTGTTGCCAGCACAATATTGATAGATGCCTGTCGTAATATATTGACGGCATTCCCAGGTGTGAGGAAACTAGGTGTCAAAAACGCAAATAAGATGCAGATAAGTAGCAGAATCGGTAAAATACCCGCTACTTGGATGAGATTGTTAATTGATTGACGCTGACGCGATACGGGTTGTGCGCCATGTCTATCTTTGGTGGGTCTGACAGTTTGGCTCATGATCCTAGTACCTCCCCTGCTCCAGTGGCATAGTGCATAATGTTTTCTTGGGTAATTTCTTTGCCGAGGCTGCCGTCAAGTTCGCCTACTAGCTGCCCTTCTCGCATCACCAAAACGCGATCGCTCATACCGACAATCTCTGGTAGTTCGCTGGAAACCATCAAAATCGCAATGCCTTGTGCTGCCAATTCACTCATAATTCGGTAAATTTCGCTTTTGGCACCGATATCTACACCGCGTGTTGGCTCATCCAGCATCAATACTTTCGGCTTAATCGCTAGCCAGCGCGCCAGCAGCAGCTTTTGCTGATTACCACCGGAAAGATCCACGGCTCTAATTTCCAGGTTGGCAAGCCGGATATGAAAGTTTTCCACCGCGTCTGTGGCAATTTTATTTACTGAACCCCAGTTCACAACCCCAGCCTTTGCATCCTGTTTGAGCCTGTTGAGGGCAATATTCTTTCGGGAACTCATCTCCAGAAACAAACCTTGGTCTTTGCGGTCTTCTGGAACATAGCCAATGCCGGCAGCAATGGCATCACTGGGATTATTAATATCTAGTCTTTTACCATCCAGAATTACTTCACCACTGACTTTGCGGTCAGCACCAAAAATCAGCCGGGATAGTTCAGTACGTCCTGCACCAACTAACCCGGCTAGACCGAGAATTTCGCCTGCATGAATTTCAAAACTAGCTGGTTCAATCTTGCGGCCATCGCTGAGATTTCTCACTTCCAGCACCACTGGCCCAAAATCTGTTCGCCGCTGATGTTCGTAAAAATCCTGCATGGGACGACCGACCATCATCTGCACCAATCGCTGGGCAGAAATTTCATCCCTTGTCAGACTCCCAACGTATTGACCATCGCGCAGTACGCTAATCCGGTTCGCTAAGGCATACACTTCTTCCATGCGATGGCTGATGTAGATAATGGCAATGCCGTCATCCCGGAGTTTGCGAATTACCTCAAACAAACGCTCAGTCTCGCGGTCAGATAGTGCAGCTGTTGGCTCATCCATCACGAGGATGCGGCTTTTATCCTTCAAGGCGCGGGCAATTTCTACCTGCTGCTGTTCGGCAATTGAGAGAGTACCAACTATATCAGTTGTAGCAAAACTAGCACCGAGACTTTGCAGCACTTGCCTTGCTTCCTGTTCCATGCCTTGGCGGTCTAAAAACTGACCCCGCCTTAACTCGCTACCCATAAACATATTTTCGGTAACGGTTAAATTAGGTGCAACATTCAGTTCTTGATAGATGAGATTAATTCCGGCTTGTCGTGCTGTTGCTGGGTCAGTAATTTTTATGGGTTGACCATTGATGCGAATCTCACCTTCATCGGCAATGTAAGCCCCAGCCAGGATTTTCATCAATGTACTTTTACCTGCTCCATTCTCGCCCATGAGAGCGTGAACTTCTCCCGGATAAATCGTGAGATTGACATTTTGCAGCGCCGGTACACCATGAAATCGTTTTGTAATACCCTGCATTTCTAATACAGGGGTGGCAGTTGGTGTATCAGGAAAAGAAGTTTCAGTACTTATTGTCATGAACACATCCTGTAAACACAATTTAAAATTTGTGAGTGGGCATGGGGCATGGGGCATGGGGCATTGGGCATTGGTCAAGAGTCCAGAGTTCTTAGTTATTTCTCTCTCATCCCCCTTGTCCCCCTTGTCCCCTGCTCCCTGCTCCCTTGCCTTTTCTCCTTACCAGCCTTTTTCTGTAGCAACGTTATCTTTTGTGATCAGCTTGACTGGAATCAGAATGGTGGAATTAGGCGGTTTTTTACCGTGTAAGATGTCGTTGCCCACCTTCACTGCTTCTCTAGCCATCCCTCGTGGATTTTGGGTAGCAGTCGCCGCATAGATACCATCTTTATTGGCGATCGCTTTGATTGCTTCTGGCGCACCATCGACCCCAACAATAAAGAAATCCTTGCGTTGTGCTTGGATCGCTGCTAGTTCTGCTCCTACTCCACTCGGATCGTTGATGGCAAACACAGCATCTATCTTAGGGAAGGTTGTCAGTAGGTCAGTCATCACTCTCAGTCCGCCATCCCGACTGCCTTCTGCATTCTGGTTTTTGGAGAGGATTTTGATATCAGGATATTTGGCTATTACTTTCTCGCAGCCACTCACTCGTTGAATCACTGAGTCCACCGCCGGGCCATTGACGATTACCATATTGCCTTTGCCTTTGAGGCGGTCAGCAATATATTGACAAGCAACTTCTCCCGCTTGCACATTGTTAGTGGTAACGGTGGCGTCTACTCCCTCTGCACCTGTATCTACTGCAACTACGACTCTACCTGCTTGCTTGGCTTTATCCACAGCGGGCTTAATGCCACTTTTATCAGCAGCATTCAGGATAATCACATCAGTATTGGAAGCCGTAAAGTTTTCAATTTGGTTGGCTTGTTGGTTGAGGTCATAGGCACTGGAAACCACACTAACTTTGACATCATTGCCGCCGATTTTCTTGGCTTCTGCCTCAATTTCCTTACCCATCAGGACGAAAAAGGGGTTACTTAAATCCCCAGCGGTGAAAGCTACCGAGCGTAATTGTTTGTCTCCAGTGGTAGTCTTTGTCTGGGCACTAGTATTGCTAGCAGTCTTGGTGGTTGTGTTAGTATCCGTGTTAGTAGCAGTATTGTCAGTTTGAGCGCCATTTGAGCAACCAATCACAGTACCACTGAGAATGCCTAATATGCTAGCTGCGATCGCAATCTTGTTCACATTCATATCTCCTCATTAAAAAAGTTTTTGAGTTGGGCATGGGGCATTGGGCATTGGTTATTTCCCCCTTGTCTTCCTTGTCCCCCTTGTCCCCCTTCTCTGCTCCCTACCTCTTCACTACCAGCCTTGATAGCTGCTAAGGTTCTCACGGGTGACTAACTTGACTGGAACCAGAATGTTGGGATTACTCAGTTTTTTGCCTTGGATGACATCGTTACCAACTTGAACCGCTTGTTCAGCCATCCCTGCTGGATTTTGAGCAGCAGTTGCCGCAAATACACCATCTTTGTCTTCCATTGCTTTGGTTGCATCTGGCGAACCGTCAACCCCAACAATAAAAAATTCTTTGCGTCTTGCTTGCTTGGCGGCTAAATCTGCGCCTACCCCACTCTGATCGTTAGTGGCAAAAACCGCATCAATCTTGGGAAAGGTTGTGAGCAAGTCTGTCATAACTCTGAGTCCGCCATCCCTTGTCCCTTCTGCATTCTGATCTTTAGAGAGGATTTTGATTCCCGGATATTTGGACAATGAAGTCATACAGCCTTCAACGCGCTGGACTATGGAGTCCATCTGCGTACCGTTGAGGATGACTACATTACCTTGACCTTTAAGGCGATCGCCTATATATTTGCAAGCAACCTCTCCAGCTTGGGTATTGTTGGAGCTAATCATTGCATCCACATCTGCATCAACGGCTGAATCTACCGCAACCACAACCCTACCTGCTTTTCTGGCTTGGTCGATTGCTGGTTTGACGCCTTTTTTGTCCACCGCACTGAGGATAATTAGGTCAGTATTCGCGGCGGTGAAATTTTCGATTTGGTTAGTTTGTTGGTTGAGGTCAAAGCCACTGGAAACCGAATTAACTCTGATACCATTCCCTATTTTCTTGGCTTGTCTCTCAGCGCCTTTCTGCACTGCTACATAAAAAGGATTACCTAAGTCACCCAGGCTAACACCAATGGTTCGTAATTTCCCGTTCTCTGTACTGTGGGCGCTAGTGTTGATAGCAGTATTGGTATCAGTGTTAGTAGCAGCGTTGTCGTTGTCAGTGCCATTTGAGCAACCAACAACAGTACCACTGATTAAACCTAAGATGCTAACTGCGATCGCCATTCTCTTCATATTCATCTATATCCAAAAACGCATTTAAATATCTGCAATGTCACCACAATATCTACTAGGCCTGAAGACTTCAGACCTAAGTTAGTGGCACTGCTAACTTTTGAGAGTTAAACTCTGCTCAAATCTGTTGTGTTTTAACTTGATTTGAGTTATTTCTCAGAGTTCCACTAAATAAATTTTTTGGGATTTAAAGCAAAACTAGACTCTTTCAAATCCTTCAAATCTTTACATTTTTTTGTGATCTGTATTTGAAAGTATGTGAATAAAGACGAGTTTTATGCGTTTATTTTGTAAGCCAGCCAAAATAAACCTCTTTTCTCAAAACACTTTTCCTCAAGGAATAAGAGTATTTTATTTCTCTATTTCTAGAGAGGTATCGCTGATATATAAGCAGATTTAAGCTTATTTATCAGTTTAACTAAATTCATCCCCACACTTTCAGACACATTCATAAAAGTTAACAGCATGGTAGGTAAATATTCGATTGACAATTCTAGATTTTTGCAAGTAAGCTGTTTGCTCATTATTATTGAACAACCGTAAAGTATTAAACAGAAATAACAGACATGTTCATGTATAATAAGTACAGCAATTTGCCTGAAAAGCCTGCCGTATTGTTTTCCGGCTTGAGCCAATTATGCTGGTTAACAGAAGTTGTTATCGCTATTCCAGAGGTTAATATTACAAAAATTTATGATTTTCCTCTACCTAACGTAATAAAATAGCGCTAAATACAAAACTTGTGGACTAATTGTTGCGCCAGCACATCTACACACTCGTTTTATAAGTTTACCTTTGCCAAGACGCAGTTCAGTTTTGGAAACACTTCACCTGATTTAAGCTTGCTCAATCACTTTTAAACATGATGCACAACAAGCTCTATTAAATATGATGTGTGTGTAGTGTTCTGACCCTTACCTTTGTTACTATTGAAGCTTTAGAATTTGATGGTCGGGGGTAAATATTTAGCCACTAAATCTTCATAGAATGGCTTGAGTTGTTGCCAATCTGGAGGATTAGGATTTTTAGAATACAAATCGTAGGGATTGAATAACTTCACCCACTTAAACATTTCGCGATCGCGTTCATCCATCAAATGTTCGTATGCATTTTCTCGATGTTGCGGATAAAATGAGTGATAGCGGAGGATGTACAATGCAGGTTCAGGTAAATAGGGTTTCATGATGCGATAAAAATACTCATCATGTCCCCATGACATATGTACATTACTCAATCCACAATTCGACTGATAAACACCATATTTAGTGTTATATTTTGGGTTATTGTAATCCGGATTCTCTTGAAAAAATTCCGAGAAAACAATTTTGTCAGAGAATGCACAACCTACAGGATAGGTATCGCCTACAGTCGCCCATTGAGGTTCACCAAACAGACAAAGTACTTTCCCCATATCATGGAAAAAGCCGGTAAGTACCATCCAGTCAGGATGACCATCAGCACGAATAGCTTCTGATGTTTGTAACAAGTGTTGTAATTGGTCTAAGTCTGTATCTGGATCTGAATCATCTACTAATTGATTCAAAAATTCCAAAGCATCCCAAATTGACATTTCTTTCTTATCAAACTTAGAAAAATCTTCTTCTTTCTTTAATACGAAATCATAGGTTTGATTAATATGATTTAATCGATAAAATTCTTTAACAGTATCTCTAGTAGTAGTTTCATAATTTCTGTACTCTGCGCTAGCCTTACCTTCTTTAACTATGCTTTCTGGATCGGGATAGCGATTGAGTAAGTCTTGTTCCCATTCTTCTAGGGAATGTAAGGGATGGTTTTGAGCTTGCTCTATGGCATTTAGTGTGCGAGACATATCGGGTTTTTAAATGGTTGTTTGATTGTCAATGCACACGTGTGCATTAGTCGATGATTTTATTTTTGCACACGTGTGCATAAAATGTGTGTTAAGTTTTTTTGCAATGTTGGCTACCAAAATCCGACGCTAGCTTGAAAATAAGGCAGTCCCAATGAAATTTTTTCATTGCCAAGCATGAAAGTGTTTTTCTCCTCCAGCTTCCCCATGCTCACAGGTGTAGGTTTTACAAAAAAGGGTGAGTTAGCACTCTCATTTGAACATAGGAATAAGGCTTTTTCTTCCTTGTCCACGCCACTTGCTACAACGCGACGGCACTTCCTTCAAGTCGGCGAAGCTGCCCAACGGAGTGCCTTGGAAACCCGCGCAACGCAGTGGCTCCCCTTGTCCCATTTTCCGCGTTGCTGTAAAAAACCTACACTTGTCAGGCCTCCCCATCTCCCCTTGCTCCTTCAAGTCAGGAGGTGTAATTGCGTCTTGAGGAGTTTTTCTTGGATATCGTTATACTTGAACCTGCTGTTTAAAACGTTGAAAAGCTTTTTGTTGAGTCGCCAAATATTGAGGAATTGAATTATACGCCATGAGTGACATTTCTCGATTCCTATGCCAAAGGTAATCGAGTTTTTCCACATACACTTTATAAGACGCCATTGCTTCTTGATGAGTTAAAAAGCTACGATGCAGCCCTTCTGACTCTTCTGTAAAACAGCGGCGGATCATTTCTTTAGCATCCTTGTCGCTCATAGCAAAAATGGGCGATATCAGCACGCGATAAATCTGAGAATATAGCGCTGGATCGTACCAAAAAATCCCGTTAATTGCCGATGAAAAGTGAAAGTGATCGCGCTGACATCCTAGCAATCCTAAATTAGCAACTAGTCGTTCAAATGCAGTTGGTGTAGGAAGGCAAGTGACAACATCGTGAGATAAAATTGTCGAACTATTGAAGTGAAAGCTTTCATCCAAAAAGTGATAGTAAGAGATTTTGGCAGGAATTGGAGTAGTATTTTGATGAGGATGCTTTTGATAATAATTGCTGAGTTTGTGCTGTACTAATTTGCCATTGAGTGTCCGCACTCCTCGGACTGTGAAATATTGACAAGCCAAAAAGGTATTATTTGCAGAAATCAAGCCAAAGTATTGTAATTGAATCTTTTTCCACCAAGTTTTTAAGGCGTTAGTATCGGCATAAACCATCGTTTCGGTAAAGGGGCCGCGCATGGGGTAAGTGAATATGAGTTCCCCAAATAATGCTTGCTCAACTTGTTTGGCAATTGTGCGAAAGGCGTTAATGTGCGCCCGTTCTTGCGAGGATTCTAAATCTAAGGTATCGCAAATTAAGCGAAAGTCTTCTTGAGCGTAAAGTCCGGCTGCACTAGTTTGATTAAAATAGATGGTTGCAATCTCGGCGGAAACGATTTGTGAGTAGTATGCTACCCAGTAAAGTTGGTTTAAGATAATGCGCTGGTGTTGGCTGGATTGCTCCCATAAAGGTGTACCGTAAAGTAGGGAAAATTCTTCGGGGTTCCAATATTCGTTTTGGCAATCTTTGTAGTGGAATTTGGCGGTTGCTTCATCCATTAAAGCGGTATGATCCTGCTGTTTGTTGCGGGTGTGGTTAATTTGTAGTTTGCGATAGGTAGTTGGGTTATCTGATAGTTTGGATGTAGTAGTTTCCATAAAAGATTTTATTTTTAACGCAGAGTGGCGCGGAGGTTTACGCAGCGAAAAGTTCCTCGAAGCCGGGTTTCCCGGCGTAGGAAACTTTTCAAGACAAAGTGACGCAGAGGTTTGATTAGAGGTATCTGTGAATTTTTAATATACGCATTGATGAGGGGGGAGGGGTGCAAAGGCTCCTTGTTCATCTAGGGTTTGGAGGATGGTTTTTGCTGATGTTGGTTGTATGAGCGATCGCAATATTTGTAATCTGGTTCCACTATGGGTTTGGGTGTCTAATTGTTCGAGGATTTGGATTTTTTGCGATCGCGTCAGATGTCCTTTGATTTGTTCAATGGCTGATAAGACGTTTTGCGGCCCCACTTGCACCATAAACAGAAATTTTGCCAACACATCAAGGATGGTTGCTTGGCTGTCAGCTGAAACTGGATTTTGGTTAAATAAGGTGGTTCCTGTACCGTGATGGCGTGCTTCTGCGTGTAGGAAACTGGCGAACACTTCTGCCAAGACTGGATTGTGGCATTCTTTGGCTAGGCGTCGGTAATGGCTTAAACCCCATCCTTCTAGTACTACCTGAAGCACAAATAACAATACTGTTTTGTCTGCACTTTCAACAACTTGGGCTAGTAAACTCAGAAATGGATCGTTGCTGTTAGTTGGTTCTGATTCTGGTAAAAAATTGGTTATTTGGTTGAGGTGGGTAGCTTCATCAGCGCTAAACATTGCATAGAGCATTCGCTCCTCAACTGTTTCTGCTAACAGTACCATCTTTGCCATATAGCCAATGCCTACTTTCTCAATAAAATAAGATTCCTCTAACAGGCTGCGATTAGTAAGTCCAAGTATGGCAGATTGTTCGGCTATACTTGCTTGTTGAAAGATTTGGACTTGATGCAAGTTGAAAAATTTCGCATCCCAATAATCTGATTGCTGCTGCGGAGAATTATTGCTGTGATTTGGCAATGCTGCTTTGAGTATACGTCGCAATCGGTTATCGGGGGCTGCGTGCGGCAGGTCGAGTCCGGCAATGTTATATATGTTAGTCATGCTAAAACATTACAGAGGTAGATGAAGAAGAGCGATCGCTCTTTTCTGGATTATCAACAACTTCCCAGGTTCCCCAACTTAAGGCTTTTTGGCAATTAACGTGCTGGATAAATTGCAGAATCGATTGATCTGCTTTGGTGGGTGTCTTCAAATCAAACTGAATTGTCTGAAATACTTGCGTATCGCCTTTAGCGAAGTAATTACCAACCTGCTGCGTTAACCACAGTAAAGCGCGATTGACACCCCATCCTAAATATCCATGTCGCTTGGGAGTCACTAAAATTGTTTGCCCTTCGGTTTTGCCACCTTCGGTCATTCGCAGCGCAAATATGATGTAAAAGTGCAGAAAATCTGGCCCTAGTGTGACAGTACCAGTGCTGCCATACCAATAGCACATACTATAAGTAACTTCATTGCGGTATAAGGGACGAATCAGACGGATTAACCAGGAATCATCACCACCGCGTGTAGTATTGCTGAATGTAATAGCGTGAGAGTTGAAGTCTTGGGAATCAAATACAATTTCTAAAGGTAGATTGTGAACTGTATTAAAGTGGTGAGCATCAATCGCATTAATCAACAACACATTGGGATGGCAGTTTTTGATAAACCGAGTCCCCAATACATAATCACAGTCTACCTGTTCTAATTCTGGGACAAAAGGTAGCGAACTTGGCTTTTCTTCTCCTACCCACACCCAAATCATGCCGTATTTTTCTGCCGTTGACCAAGTTTTGATACATACAGGTAAAGGTTTACCTTGAGAAGGAACGTCTATACAAATTCCGCGTTCATCATATTTCCAATTATGGAAAAAGCAGCGAATACTATCACCTTCTACCTTACCCTCAGCTAAATGTGCGCCCATGTGCGGACAATAAGCATCCACCGCTACCACCTGGCCACTGACTCCCCGATAAATTGCTAGGTTTCTACCCAGTAATGTTACAGCTTTCACCTTGCCAATCTTTAACTTTTGTGATGGTAATGCCCAATACCATCCCTCAACAAATTTTCTCGGATTATTAAAGATTAAATTTGGGCTGGGACAATGCATAGAATTTATACTTTTTTACCAGAAGTATTTAACGTGTTTGAATTGGGAATATCTATATTTAAAAGAATTGTTGATACTGGGTTACGCTAAAGCGATAACACACCCTACTGCACTGACACAACTAAAATGATGCAATAGAAAATGTTCGTAGTTGCGCTTTAGCGCTTTCTAAACAATAAATCTAATGCCAAACTTTAGTTGTGTCATGCCGCTACATTTTAACTTCGCAACTTATCTGCGTTAATCGGCGTTTATCCCCCTTAATCGGCGGTTAATTTTCATCATTTAATGCCATCAATTCTTTTGATGGAAAATTAGCTGCTACAGGTTGAGAAGATTGCGGAGTTATAGAGTAAATAGCATCTGTTGTTGTTTCAAAACAATTTGATAATCCAATCGTTTTTAACAATCCTGAGCGTTCTAGTAATTGTTGAACTTGGGGTTGTAAACCTGTGAGAATTAAGCGGCAATTATGCCGTTCTAAGTCGTGATAAATATCCTCTAAAGCTACTAATCCAGTCGTATCCATATTGGGCACAAACCGCAACCGCAGAATTAAATACTTCACTTCTGGTTGCTCCCGTAGAAAGGTAACAAACCTTTCCGCAGCACCAAAAAATACGGGGCCATCTACGCGATACACCGCAATTTCTTTGCTTAATTCCAGAGGAATACCAGGGGGAAATACTTCCGTTTCCGGGATTTTCGCCAAGCTTAAATCGCTCATGCGTTTGATAAATAAGGCTCCGGCTGCAATTAATCCCACTTCAACAGCGAGAACCAAGTCAAATAATATTGTCACTAACCAGGTGAGAATCATCACCGCAAAGTCGGAGTAGGTAGCACGTAGCAGTAAGCCAATGGCTTCCCACTCAATCATCCGCAGACTAACCACCATCAAAATTCCAGCCAGTGCTGCTAAGGGAATCTGCGCTGCTAGGGGTGCTAAAGTTAACACAATAATGGCTAAAGCAACGCCATGAATTACCCCAGACAGTCGGGTTTTACCGCCAGAACGGACATTGACAGCAGTTCGCGCGATCGCACCTGTGGCTGGAATACCACCAAAAAATGGAATAATAATATTTGCTAACCCTTGACCAATTAATTCGCGATCGCTATTGTGTTTCTCGCTCACAGTCATACCATCAGCTACAACTGCTGAGAGTAACGATTCAATACTTCCCAGTGCTGCTAAAGCCAAAGCTGGATTAATCAGTTCCCGAATCAAGCCAAAATCATTCCAGTGGGGAATACCTTGGAGCATCGGTAAAGCTTGGGGAATGGCTCCAATTGTGGGGACATCAAGATGTAAATAAGATGCGATCGCTGTTGCTAACACCAGCCCCATTAAAGAACCTGGTATTGTAGTGTTAATCTTGGGCCATAAAATATTGGTTGCAATCACCAGCATTCCTAATACAACAGCTGCCCAGTTTAACGCTTCTAGATGAGTTAAACTTTGCCAAAGTCCCGGCAAAAAATGTTCTTGACGCGGTAGTTGTAAGCCAAAGAAATTATTTAACTGACCACAAAAAATAATAACGGCAATACCATTAGTAAAGCCTGCCGTCACCGGGTAAGGAATAAACTTGACTAATTGCCCGAGTTTAGCAACCCCTAAAGCAATCTGGATTATCCCAGCTATTACCCCAGCAATCCAAACTTTCTCTAAGCCGTACTTAGCGACAATTCCCACCAAAATCACAGCCATTGCACCTGTAGGCCCTGTAATCTGTACAGGCGAACCCCCAAAGATTGCTGCAACAATTCCTGCCACAATAGCAGTGTATAGTCCCGCCTTTGGTTCCACACCACTAGCCACAGCAAAAGCTAATGCTAAAGGTAAGGCTACCACCGCCGCTGTCAGTCCTCCCGCTAAATCGCCGCGTAGGTTACTAAACAAGCGACTGACACTGAAAAGCTGTGGTGCTTCCAGGGTAGTAGGTATTGCTATCTCGTCGTTTTTCAATCTCATACACAAGTTGATGGACGTATAGGTTTTAGATCGGTACAGAATCTTGCACAAATTCTAACAACGATTCTGACTGCCACATTCTTTGTCCAGCGCGGGTGAGATTCTCATACCGAATTTCAGTTAAACAAACCAATTCATCACCAAGTTGATAGCCTGGGTTTTTTTCCTCGAAAAATTGGATATGGGGATTAGTTTGTTTTCCTGTGGGGATTTCTATTAAACCTTCCCGCAGAATTTGCGGATGTTGAAAGCGGACGATACCAGTTGCTTCTTGGTAAGCATCACCATAGTATTCCTGTGCCAGATTTGCCATCAAATTCGCAACATTCGCAGGTGTTGCTACATCATGGCGGGGGTAAAACTCTTGCCAAAATGTAGGGAGAAAGCGATAGGTACGAAAACCAGAGCAAATTAGCAGCCAGTACATTTTATCGTTCGCATAATACTCGCGCAGAAAATTGACTGCGGCTATCCAAGTTCGCGGTAGTGTTGTACTTGACCAAGCACTGGGATCGACAATCGTATCGCCAGAATAAACTACAGTAATCTTCTCTCCAGCAAAATTCGTCTGACACAACATCAGGGTAGAAAAGCCTTTGAGCGTATTAGTTATTTCTTCTCTCAACAACAACACCCAGTTTTTGCGCTTTAGATCCGCCTGGAATACATCCCAGGTTACACCTTTAAAGTGATTATTTAGCAATGCATACATGGCCATGCGATCGCTTGGTTGCAGCTTTTGAACAGGAACCAGCCAACTCTTCATTATGTGGAATTTACCTAAAATCTGATTAATAGATGTTTTGTATTAACACTTTATCTAGCAAATTAGTGTTGTTACGGAGTAATGTGACAGATCTCAGAATGGTTATTTACAATACTTATTACTTATTAGTACTTTAATGATACTCGACAAACCGTAGTTATTGAAGAAGAATTTAGACATTAAAAGTAGGGTGTGTTATGCCAAAGGCTAACGCACCTTGAATTTTTGATGGTGCATTGCACTAAAGTGATAATACACCCTAAAGTTTAATTTTATTAACTTTATGAATTGTTGCTATTTTGCTTGTTTAGACTGCAAAAAATATATTGATGCAGGATATCGATGGGCTTATTGGCTACTGGAAAATCCTGGCATTATTGATAAAGGTGAAAGAATTTCAGCAGAGCAGGTTTTTCATGCAGAAAAGTACTGGCAGCCACCATCAGATGAAAGTTCTCCTTGGCTAATCAAGCAGATTTTGCCAGCAGTACACAGATTTCTTAGCGAATATCAACAACATTATTTGCTTTACTTAGATGAAGATAATTTTGCGAGAGAAGACTCAATTTATTATGACTTTCAAGAGATTGAAATAGAGTGCGATCGCTTCTAGGGTATATTTACGTTAGTAAACCCAATAAACACTAATTCTAAATGTTGGGTTATGCTTCACTATGCTCAGATGTAAAAGCATTTACTATCTTTTGTGACCACCGAGAAGGTTCTAACTGATTTACATACTCCATATATTTAGCTAATGGCGTATCAATACTCAGGAGTAAGTTTGTATTAAAGCGAATATTATCGTAAATCTTGCCATCTTCATCTCTGAGCATATAGTAAGCCAACCGAGTACAGATTAGCAAAAACTTACTCAGCAAATATCCTCCAATTCCTTTACGTTTTTCTGATACATAAATTGGTTGAATGCGCGTTCTTCCTGGCGCAATTGGAGTGTAAGCATAAATCATGTGCAACGGTGGGAAAAGCCGCACTTTTTTCATCATTGTTAATAAGCCAATGCAACCATGAGCATAGCGCATAGAATACTCATAGGTAGAACCCAAAAATCTTTGCCCTAACCTTTCTCGCCAAGTTGTTTGAGGAAATTGCCCCCGCATTGTAAAGTCAATTTGTGTACCTAATTCGCTGCGATGTAGCGACAAATCCATTTTGATATCTAAACGATGAATTGTTTTTAAATGTTGGGCATCAATACCATTCATCATACAAATATGGTGATGACAACTTCTTTCAAATGCCGTATCAGGTTGTGCAATAATTTCTTTACCCTTTAATTCATCAAAATCAGCCACCCCTTCAGGCGCTACCGCATCAGGATAAATCCAGATAAACCCATACTTTTCTGCTGTTGCATAAGCTTGTACTTTCGCTTTAGCCGGAATTTCTGATTGACAGGGAATATTTTGGCATAATCCTGTTTCATCAAACGCCCATTGATGAAATGCACAACGAATCCAATTACCATCAACCTGTCCAATTCCTAAATCTGTTCCCAAATGAGGACAGTAAGCATCTAAAGCACGTACTAGTCCATCTTCACCCCGAAAGATGACAATTCTTTGACCGCAAATTTCTATAGATTTTGCTTTGCTTTTAGGTAAGTCGTTACTAGAACAGGCAATATACCAACCCTTAGCAACTACATTCCAATTATTAAATATTTGCATACTTACTTGATTGATAATTATTTAATATCTCTTGGCGTTGGCGAATGTCATCTTGATATTTCCCCATTACAACCCTCAGTAACATTCGACCTAAACAGTAAGAAGCCCGCCAAGAAAACACAGCATCTTGTAAATCTATATAGCTACGCTCAAATAAAAAATGTCCAGTTAATCCAATTAACTGAGTTAATGGCAAGCCCAAGAGTAACCAGAAATTTTGTACCTTACAAGCAGAAAAGAGCAATCCGTAAAAAAAGAATATTCCTACAATATGGAGAGAAATATTAATTGGATGTTGATGTTTAAGAACAAAAATATCCCAATAATCTGTAAAAGGATGCTCCAGAATTTGATTATTGATTTTATTCCTCAAATTTTGTTTAAAAATATAATTGAATTGGTTCATAGAAAAAATTATTTACAGCATATTTTAAGTTAGTCTGTTTCACTAAATACCTTTTGAAACTCACCATCTTGATCAAGATATCCTAATATATAGGATACTTTTGCAATCCTTGAACTAGACCTGTCCAACTTAGTTGCTGCTTCAATAACAGTTTCTTCACTATCTCCTACAACTACAATCATATAGGTACTTATCTTGCCTTCACTGACTGCGTAATAGCCTGAAAGACTTCTATCTCTTAATCTCATACGCAGCGTTGGTGATTGAACCCTGTCAATATCCATAAACATTACTTCCACTGCTGTAATATTTTGTGAATCATCAACAAAAGCTATATCGGCAGGTACACGGCTATCTTTTAATAGAAACCTAAGTTGATCAGTCCCTACATATATCTCATTAATAGCATAAGTAGTTTTCAACCAACTTTGAATGGCTAATACTGCTACTACCTCTTTTCTTATTAGTTCGTCAAAAGAACTTCTGATAGCTTGTGCAGATCTAATTTCATCCCCTCGTGTAAAAACTTCTTCTTTGCGAACTTCTTGAACTACTTTATCACTAGCTCCATAAAGATTTAGAAGTCGAGAGAAGGCAATAATATGGAACGATTGCCCCTCAGAATTTCTACGAAACTCATCCACTAATTCATATCGTGGATAGAGAGCTTGGCTTTCACTTCTATGCCACCAGTCTGCTTTTTCATCACCTGACACAAAAATTACACTTTTTTTATGAGTCCTACCTATTTCAAGTATGGTATGCCATATGAGAAGATCTCCTATCCCTTCATCCTGTTTTCCAGCATCCTTATAACCCGGAGGCAAGTTATGAAGCTGCCGCCGATTCAAATCATCTTGTATAAAGGGTTTTTCTAAATTGTAATCAAAAACAACATCTTGAGTGAAAAGCTTACTATATAAAATACTAACGGGATCATTCCAAGCCCAATTGCGGACATGATCTAACACCTTGCCAAGTGATTCCCTATATTGATGCAATAATTTATCTATTTCACCTTCAAGTCGTACTGATTCTTGATACTCTGGAAGGGACTCCAGTAAAGGATATTTACCTTTTTGTAAACCTTGAGAGTTATTTCTTTTGCGATTCAATTGTTGAAATAGTTCAGTAAGCTTATTAGCTCTGTTTCGGGCAAACTCTCTTACAACTTGGGCTGGGATCAATAATCTTTTTTCACCTACAAGCTTTTCATAAGTTATTTGAATTTGTTCAAGGCTTTCCTTACCAATACTGTAAGGGACAAGCAATGCATTTGTATCAATTACTATAAAACAGTCGTCTTTGATCGTATCAAGTGACTTTGGACTATATGTAAATATGGGGGCGACATCTGGATAAACAGAGTTAGCAATGAAAATATCAAATTCGCTATCCGGCTTTTTCTTTTCACTGGACATACACTTTTCCCATAAGTTTGGCTACCATTAATCGCTCTAGCGATACTTACTGAAGTAAGTCATTAAGCTGTCGCTGTAATTCTGTCAC
The DNA here is from genome assembly GCA_034530615.2 of Aulosira sp. ZfuVER01. GTDB lineage: Bacteria > Cyanobacteriota > Cyanobacteriia > Cyanobacteriales > Nostocaceae > Aulosira. The sequence continues at coordinate 46,571 of JAVRCV020000007.1, read as the reverse complement.
AGATACCAAAACCACAGACTGTTTATCCTCCAGTGGAAAATTATCTGTAGTATTCATCGCCTAAGAGAGCAAATTCAAGGTTTAGTGTATATTGTAAGACAACCTATCACCGACAAAGATTATTTGCTTGTCTAAAGGGTTATGCGAGCGCCAACCACCTTCCCACGACCTCAAGCGGCAATGCTGTAATATTGAGTAAAAGCTAAACTCTAACTCTGTCATCATGAGTTCCCATCCCCTCTTGAAAGTTGACATTTATGAACTCAGCGTTGCAGAACGTATCCAACTTGCTGAAGATTTATGGAACAGCATTTTAGAACAGCAAGAGCAACTTCCCTTAAGTCAAGCGCAACAAAAGGAACTAGATCGACGTTTAGAAAATTACCAGAAAAACCCCGCAAATGGTTATAGTTGGGAAGAGGTTAAACAACGGTTAGCCTTCTCCTAATCTTCTCTCTGCGTCTCTGCGTCTCTGCGTGAGTTACTCTCCCTAAAACGGAGACAAAACGCTTCCCAATCTTTCACGCCTCAAGCGATCGCTCACTTCTTAGAGTTGTTAGCATAGCTCTTACAAACTCATCTTCACGGCTGATACGCTTCACTGCGATGAGCGATCGCCACAACAAATACTTGCATCAGTTCATCGTTTATCGAATAGATTACCCTGTAGTCCCCGATTCGGTAACGATAGTACCCTGCATAATCTCCCTTGAGAGCTTTGATGTTGGGGTGCGACTGGGGAGTTTGCTCTAGCTGCTGCAAACATCGGGCAATTTTCTTCGCTAGGGCTTTGTCAGCATTAATATAAACCTTTTAGGCATCAGGATGCAGAAGAACTTCATACATCAGAGCGAAGATTTCTCCAGTTTGTGTAATCGGTTTTAGAGGTTGCTTGATTTTGCTTAATTCGCTCTAGTAAGCCAGGAATTGCTAAATTTCTTGGGTTGCAGCTTCGCTTTCAGCATTTGCTAAGTAAGCCGCAAAATCAGTAAGCACCTGTAATCGCTCCGGCGATAATTGCTTGAGTAACTCATTAAGCTGGCGCTGTAGTTCTATCACAGATACCACATCTTCTGACGACCTATAATCGATTGGGGAATTGTCGGTACTATTCATCGCCTGCTTTGCAACTTCAAGTGTTTAGAGTCTATTGTAAGGCAACCAATCGGAGCAAAATATGAGTTGCTTGCCCAAAAGTTGAGGCAATTCTCTACGTCTTTGCGTGAATAAATACCCTACCTAACAAGGAGACAAAACGCTTCCCAATCTTTTGCATCCTAAGCGATCGCTCACAAAAAACTGGTGGAATTTTGACTCTTGACCCTCATAGATATTTATTAAACATTTCGATTTATCGGCGTGTATCGGTGGTTAATTATTCTTATCTCAATATTGTTGAGTCAGCTTCCGTTGATATTAACGTCGATTACTCAGCACTGATTTCGTAATTATGAAGATTTAAATAAGAACATCATTTTTTCTATCTGCAAAATAAAATAAGAGATTTAGTATCTCAGCAAAATTAATTTTACACTTTAACCTTGCAGTATAAGCCTCTGAGGTATTTTCAAGCTAACAATAATTTTGTATACATACTTGTGCTGCAAAGACTAGCTACTTAACAATTTATTTATAGAACATCTTCCTAGACAGTTTCTTTAAAGATATTACTTAGATTTTTATAATTTAATTACATTGTGCTTTAATAACTAAAAAGAATATCTTTTGGATGCCTATTATGAATGCAAAACTTCATATAAAGCCATGTATATGTCCAAGATTTTGAGGATTTGTATGTATTCTCTTGTCAAAGATTTCTATTGATGTATCACTAGAAGTTTTAGAGCATATTTAAAAAGTAAGGTTATTAACATTCAAGTAAGCAGATATTTGCCAACTATAGGCGAATATAATTTGCTCCCGATCAAACTCTTTTAACCTTGCAGGAAATAACAAAAAATTCGGTATTTCCAAACTAAGTAATACAAAGCACAGAGTAGCTAGCTTTTGCTTGTGTAAGCGCGATTCTGTAGGTTCATTTATCAAGGGTGAAGGGTATCACCTTTAAAGTTTTAACATTTTCATGCTTTAGGCTGGGAAATATTGACGCTGACTAACTCAACTTTTCTTATGAATAATCAAAGTTCTAGATTTTCTGATTCATCCCATCGTTTCAAAAAGTTTGATTCCTCATCAAAAGATAGAGATAAAGGCAAGTGTAAACCTTTGCTAGCCGATTTATCACTAAGTCAAACAATATCTGATACCTCCCTATTTGTAGGTGATGAAGCTACTTTTACACTGACATTGAAGAATAGTGGTTCAGCCAATGCAACAGGAGTGAAAATCAAAGATTTACTACCTTCTGGTTTTAGCTTTGTCTGTGCTGAACCTAGTGTGGGAAATTATGACAGCAAGACTGGTATTTGGAATGTTGGTTGTATCGCCTCAGGATGTGATGCAACGCTAACTATTACAGCTACAGTTCTGAAAGCAGATAGAGCTTCTGCTTATAAAAATGTCGCAGAAATTATTGCCGCCAATCAGAAAGATCCAGATTCAGTTGTCAATAATCACAACCCCCATGAAGATGACTATACAAGTGTGCTTGCACCTGTTGTGAATCTGGCTTTAGATACAAAATTTACCCTAGTTAATCAACAACCTTTTAGCAATATTAAACAAGCGATTGATAATAACAGTGATGGCAAAGCAGATCAGTTTTTTGCCCTTCCCGGTGATGAAGTAACTTTTACAATTACTGTCACCAATAATGGTTTTAGTAATGCAAAAGGCGTCAAAATTATTGATGATCTTAGACAAAAGCTGCCAATTGGTTTAGATTTTGTCAGTTTTGCCAATCTTGATGGTAGTAAGAGCATCGATACAGATAACAACGCGCAAACAGTTGAGGTCTTGTTTGACAAAATTGCGCCTGGTGCATCGAAAACTATTACCGTCAATGCTAAAGTTAGTACCGATTACATTACACCTGTTAATTTAACAGGTAGGTTAGGAACAATTGACCCTAATACAGGCAATCTAAATTCAGCCCTGCCAGAATATTATGAAACTCCTTTTAACGGAGTATTTTTCCTCAACTATAATGTGCAAAAGGATGCAAGTCAGGATAGGGTAAATTTCGGTTTTTTAAATATTCAAAATAAGGCTGAAGTTGTTGCTATCAACGGAGAAAACCTAAATTCTGGCGCAATTGCAGCTGATAGTCGCCTAGATGTCTCTACTTATAAACTTCAAGGAACGTTAAATAACGGACAGCCATTCAAAGTTTATTCGATTGAAAATCTCAATAATCCTAATAATTCAAACGCCTCTTTTTTCTTTAATCCCGATCCGGATTCTGGCTCTATCAGCCTCGGCTATCCCTACTTTAATCAATCAGAATTCTTACCTAATGGTAATACAGGTATTGCTGGATTTACAGCGACGTGGGTTAAAAGTGACGATCCAGAATATTTAGCTGATTTAGCAGCTTGGAATAATCTCGGATCTGATGGAAATTTAGCCAATACTCAAGATGAACAAGCAGTAATCAACACGCTTTCGGCTTTTGTTGAAGATGGCGTTTATAGCCGCGATCGTTATACTAACGGTTTATTTACTTTCAATAATGGGATTCAAACAGAAGACCTAACATTTGAAGTTGGTCAATTTTCTCCAGGACTCAAAAATTTTGTGAATCTTTCGGTGACGGATACAGGTGTAACGTTAACTGATAGTAATAACAAAACTCAAAATTCATCTTTTAGTGATTTACAAGCTGCCTTTAATTCTTTTAATTTTACAGTTCCGACTGGAGTCAACATTAACATTATAGATTCTAATCAAGATGGTAAAATTAACACCCGATTACAAGAATTAGGCGGCTATAAAAATAATTGGTTAGTTTCTAGCATTACGATTGATAGTAATGTGAAAGAAGTAACTTTTGCATCTGGGAAAAAAGCAGCTAACTTTGATTTTTCTTTTCAAAATTTGATTGTTCCTCAGGCAATTCCCGACTTTACTTTACGTGGAAGTGACAATGCCAGCGATACGATTATTGGCACTCGGTTTGATGATGTAATTAAAGGCGGAAATTGTGCTGATACATTATCTGGATTCGACGGCAATGATACGATTTGTGGCGGTTGCGGCGATGATTTAATTACAGGTGGTAGAGGTGATGATTGCTTAACTGGTGGTGAAGGAAAGGATCGGTTCATCTTTAGTGCTGACTTTGGTAACGACACAATTACCGACTTTTGCCGACATCAAGACAAAATTGACATCAGTCAACTGGGTCTAACCAAAGGCGTTTTGGATAGCAATAGGGATGGTGTTATTAATGCAAAGGATCAGCTTGCTTCGCTGAACAATTGCAATCTAACTTTAGATCTGACCTCTTTAAATGGTGGTAGCATCACTTTGATAGGAGTCACTGCGGTCAATATAGCTGATTTTATTTTTTAACTCGATTTTCCACAGTGAAGCAACTAACAGATGGTGCACTACAAGCTAATCAATATTCTGGCAAGCGGTGGAGCGATCGCCTGTACGCTAGGCTTAACTACAGGTGTATTGGCACAGATTATCCCTGACAATAGTTTAGGGTCTGAACGCTCGGTTGTTACCCCGAATGTTCAACACCAAGATGATCTGATAAATCGTATTGATGGTGGGGCGATTCGAGGTGGTAATCTATTTCACAGTTTCCAAGATTTCAACGTCAGGAATCAGCAACGAGTCTATTTTGCTAATCCTGCTGGAATAGAAAATATCTTAGGACGAGTTACAGGAAATCAAGCCTCTAAGATTTTCGGGACGTTGGGGGTTTTAGGTAGCGCCAACCTCTATTTGATAAATCCTAATGGGATTATTTTCGGTCAAAATGCACGTCTAGATATCTCCGGTTCGTTTTTCGCCAGCACCAGCAACAGCCTGTTATTAGAGAACGGTGAAAAATTCAGTACCCAAAACCCAAAAGCGCCTTCTCTACTAACTATCAACCAGCCTCTGGGGTTAGATAGTTGGTTAGCTCCCGAAAGTGGCATCGCTAATTCTGGTAACTTATCCGTAGGGAAAGATTTGACCTTAGTTGGTCAAAATCTTGACTTACAAGGACAGTTGGAAGCAGCTCATAATTTAACTTTGCAAGCTAGCGATACTGTCAAAATCCGAGATACCTTCAATAATCCTTTCGTCGCCTCTGCTGGTAAACAACTATTAGTCCAAGGCAATAAAATAGACATCTTTGCTTTAAATCATCCTGCTAGTGGCTTGTTTGCTGGTGAAAATATGCTGTTGCGTTCAGCCAATTCTATTGGTGGGAACGCGCAATTTTTTAGTAATGGTAACTTTCGCCTGGAACAAATAAATGGTAATGGCGGAGATTTAGCCAGCAGTGATGACCCAATTATTAGGGCGAGTGGAGATGTCAGTTTTAATAGTTATACAGGAGCCTCCATTCATATTTTTGCAGGTGGCAGCGTCACAATAGATAATCTAACTATTACTAGTCCCGATACGACTAATTTTATTAATGAAACAGTGACGCTGGCTGATGGCGTAACGCAAGTTCCGATTAATGGAAGTGTCAAACCTACTGTTGATATCAGAGCCGGAACAACCGCTTTCAACCCAGCAGGAATTACAGGAGATACAGATGTTTTTTCTCCTCCTAATAATGGCAGTCCTAGCAATGCTAATATCACCATCAATCAAATTATTAATCAAGGAGGGCTGATTTTTTTAACCAATCAATATCAACCCAATACTGCTTTATCAGGTGATATTACCGTTAAATTCCTGCTAGGAACATTTGCTGGTGCTTCTGGCGGTGGTGACATTGTAATTGACTCACGCGGAAAAATTACCACTCCCAAATTTGTTGATGCTTCAGGAATTGATTTCTCTAATTTCTTGTTTTCCAATCCTGGTGGAAATATCACACTGTTAGCTAAAGGTGATATTTTCATGCCTTCTGGATCGCAAATTTTTTCCTATGGTTCAACTGGAGGAAACATTACCTTTAAAAGTCAATCAGCGATTATTCAAGAACCAGCACCTCTAGGAGATTCTTATATTGAAAGTGCTGCTTATGGTTCTGGTCAAGGTGGTGATGTGACGCTGAATGCACCATTAATTTCTTTGAGTAACTATGTACAAAGTAATTTGCGTACAGGTGCAACAGGCCCAGGCGGGAAGCTAATTATTAACGCTAATTCCTTAGAAGCAAACCAAGCAGAATTATCAAATCTGACTCGTGGTGGTGATGCTGGTAACGTCATTGTTAATGCTGATGCCATTTCTTTAAATAACTCCAGGTTAGGAAGTCAAACCTTAAGCGCAGATGGGGGTAAAGCTGGCGATGTCGAGATTAATACGAAGAACTTTGTAGCAACCAATGGTGGTCAGGTATTTTCGCAAACAGAAGGTGTAGGCAACGCTGGTAATATTACAGTTAATGCTACAGATGCGATCGCCCTTTCTGGAACCTCTGATATTGGCGCTTTTAGTGGTTTTAGTAGCATTGTTTTTCCTAGCGCTCAAGGCAATGGCGGCATTATTAAAATTAAAACTGGCTCCCTATCTCTGCAACAGGGAGGGCAAATTCGAGCCACGACTGTCGGGCGTGGGAATGCAGGCAGAATTGAAATAGAAGCAGCAAAATCCATTGTCATCGATGGGGCAATTTTATTCTCAAACCCAAATCTTCCTCAACCCGTAGTCATTCCTAGCGGCATTATTAGTGAAGTTTTACCAGGTTCCCAAGGTCAAGGTAATGTAATTGACATCAAGACTAGCGAACTTTCGGTGAAAAATGGTGCGGGTATTAGTGCTAGTACGATTGCTCCCGGTGATGCAGGTAATATTTTTATCAATGCTAGCGAATCAGTTGCTTTCGATGGTAATCCTGGTCAACCTTTTAAGCCTAGCGGTGCTTTTGTCAGCACCTTAGAGGGTGCAACAGGAAAAGGCGGAACACTGCAAATTACCACACCCTTTTTATCTGTCACCAATGGCGCAGAGTTAGAAGCATTGACTGAAGGTAAAGGCGATGCAGGCAATATAGTAGTTCAAGCCAAGGATAGAGTTTTCCTCTCCGGTACAAACACAGGCCTATTTTCCAATACCACTCCGGGTTCTACTGGAAATGGTGGCAATATCTTCATCGATCCCGAACTTGTAGAAATCAGGGATGGTGCAGCTATTGCAGTTGATAGCCAAGGTGCCGGGATTGGTGGCAATATCGAGATTCAAGCAAACCAATTAACCCTCGACAATCAAGCTTTAATTTCTGCGGAGACAGCCAGCACCAATGGCGGTAATATTGCTCTGAATTTACCAGATTTTTTATTGTTACGCCGGGGAAGTCGCATTTCCACAACGGCGGGGAATGCTGGTGCAGGTGGTGATGGTGGCAACATTAAAATAGACACGAATTTTATTGTCACCGTGCCAGCAGAAAATAGTGATATCACAGCCAACGCTTTCTTCGGTCGTGGTGGCAATGTTGATATTACAGCCACAGGTCTTTTTGGTATCGCATCTCAACAGCAAATTACCTCTGGGAGCGATATTACTGCCAGTTCTCAGTTCGGCGTTGCGGGAACTGTATCGATTAATAATCCAGAGGGGAATCGCAGTGCGGAATTGGTGGCATTACCAGAAAAACCAAACGATCCGCGCGATCGCATAATTGCTAGTTGTGCCGCAACTGAAGGTAATTCATTCACCATCACGGGAAGAGGTGGATTACCAGCAGATCCAACGGCAACTATTCGCAGTCAAACTTTGTTGTCTGATATGCGAGATTTTACAACTACCCAAAGTCGCAATCAAGCAAATAATTCTTTGCCGCCAACAAGACAGTTAATTGTGGCAGCAACAAATTGGATAATTAATGCAAAAGGAGAAGTGGAATTAGTAGCATCGGCACCTCCAGAAATAAATAAATATCCGAATTGTCACAGTTTATCAAATTATAAAAAAACACATCTATCGTAGGGGGTTCGCATCGCTAAACTCCTACAGTGCAGGTATTGACAACCACGATAAATTTGTACCTTGTGTCAGTCATAAAAGAAACAAAAATAACAAATTGAAAGTTTATAAAAAACCAATGTTACGATATTTTTGGTTAATTCTAAAAAGAAATATCTGGCTTGTAATATTGTTTTTAACAAGCTTGATGTTGACTATATTATTAGTCAATAAAAGTATTACTGCTGTGGCAATTCCATCAAAATTACCAGAGCCGTATCGCATAGCAGAAGAATTATCTAATACTTCAGATTTATTACAACAAGGGAAAAATTACTATCAAAATGGTCAATATACAGAAGCAGCTAAGGTATGGGAGAATGCTTTAAATTCTTATCAAGAGCAAAAAGAAATTGTTAGACAAATTCAAGCATTGAATTATTTAGCTTCGGTATATAAAGATTTAGGAAAAACGCAACAATCCCAAACTACAATTGCAGAAAGTCTGAATTTATTAAAAAGCTTTAACAAACCGGATAAGCAGATTAACTTACTATTAGCTCAAGCATTAAATACCCAAGGCACAATCCAACTACTGCAAGGACAAACCGAAACTGCTATCGATACCTGGAAGCAAGCAGCAGAAATCTACGATCGCACTGGAGATAAAACAGGCAAACTCATCAGTCAAATTAATCAGGCACAGGGTTTGCAAACTTTAGGGCAATATCGTCGCGCCAAAACCCTATTAGAAGCACTGGTTGCAGAACTGCAAAATCAACCTGATAGCCTGCTGAAAGCTCAAGGATTCAGAAGTTTAGGAGTAGCGCTGCAAACTATTGGCGATTTGCGACAATCAAATACAACTCTAGAGAAAAGTTTGGCAATTAGTAAACAATTTAACTCTCCAGCTGATGTGAGTGGAGTTTTGTTCAGTCGTGGTAATGTTGCTAAAGATTTACATAAATATGATGTTGCTTTAATAGACTACCAAGAAGCAATTAATTTATCTCCAGAAATACAAGCTAAATTAGTAGCCCAATTAAATCAGTTTAGCTTGTTAGTAAAACTGCAAAGATGGGAAGCGGCAAAAGCTTTAATTCCAGCAATTGCAACTAATATAGACTCACTTTCTCCTAGCCGCCCTGCGATTTATGCCAGAATAAATTTTGCAGAAAGTTTGATGGCAATCGAGCGTGCAAAAGAGAATTCTAATGCTGCTCAAACTGCCCAATTGTTAGCAAAAGCTATCGAACAAGCTAGAGAAATCAAAGATTTCAGAGCCGAGGCTTACTCTCTGCAACAATTAGGTAAACTCTATCAACAAAACGGCCAGTTAACAGATGCCGAAAGACTAACAAAACAGGCACAAAAAATTGCCCAAGAAATGGATGCGGCTGATTTGGTGGCTCGGACTGCGGCACAGTCGGGCACAATAGCTAAACAACAAGGAGATATTAAGAGTGCGATCGCAGCTTATGAGATTGCTTTTAATCACTTACAATTCCTACGCAGCGATCTAGTCGCCATTAATCCCGATGTTCAGTTTGATTTTAGAGAAAGTATTGAACCTATCTATCGAGATTATGTCAGCCTGTTGCTACAAAAAGGTGACGATCAAAGCAACCTCAAACAAGCGCGTCTAGTAATAGAAGACCTACAACTAGCGGAATTAGATAATTATTTTAAGGATGCTTGTGTGGATACCCATCCTGTCGCTATCGATAAAATCGACGTGCAAGCTGCTGTTATCTACCCGATTATTCTCAGCGATCGCCTGGAAGTTATCCTGTCTATTCCCAATCAACCCTTGCACCACTACAGCACCCAACTGTCAAAAAAACAAATTGAAAATACCCTCAAGCACCTTTATTCTTATATGTCCCGTGGTTATATCCGCGAAGAGAGTTTCCGACTGTCTCAAAAAGTTTATAAATGGCTGATTGCACCTGCGGAAGAGAGACTTAAAAGTAGTAATGTCAAGACTTTAGTATTTATCTTAGACGGTTTTTTGCGCAACTTGCCAATGGCAGCGCTTCACGATGGCGATCGCTATTTGATAGAAAAATATAGTGTTGCCCTCAGTCCAGGCTTACAGTTATTTCCCCAAGGACTCCAACGTCAAAAACTAGGTGTGTTAGCAGCTGGACTTGCAGAAGCACGTCAAGGCTTCAGTTCTCTACCTGCTGTTAGCGGAGAAATTAAAGAAGTAACGACGAAAGTTGCATCAAAAATCTTGCTCAATGCCCAATTTACTCGCGATAGTTTGAAAAAAGCCCTGGAAAATCAACCATTCCCCATAGTTCACCTGGCGACTCACGGTCAATTTAGTTCTAATCCAGAGGAAACTTTCTTGCTGACATGGAGCGATCGCATTTCTTTTCTAGATTTTGATCGATTATTCCAAAAAAGAAGGCTGGGAATCTTAGAACCAATTGAACTATTAGTGATGAGTGCCTGTCAAACAGCAGCGGGTGATAATCGCGCTACTTTGGGATTAGCTGGGTTTGCTTTGCGTTCTGGAGCCAAGAGTACTATTGCTAGCCTGTGGTCAGTCAACGACGAATCAACCGCCAACTTAATGAAAGAATTTTATCAGCAGTTAAACAACCCTAAACTTAGCAAAGCTGAGATATTACGACAGGCGCAACTCAAAATTATGGCAAATCCTGAATACCAACATCCCTATTTTTGGGCTGCTTTTGTTCTGGTAGGTAATTGGTTATAAGCAATAAAAAATTAGCAGACAATAGATTTAGATACTTTGAATCCAGAAGTTGATCGGGTCAATTATCAATGATTCCAGAACAAGATTTATTAGAAAAGTGGCGGCTCCTGTCGCCAGATAAACAGCAGCAGGTTTTAGAATTTGTAGAATTTCTCCACCTGAAAACGGTAGACCTGCAATTGTTAACCCGTACTGCTAAAAGCCAGCTTGGTGAGCGTTTGCGTTCTCTCCGGGACAAAATTGTTACTGCGGGTGGGCCATTGTTAAATCAGGAGGAGATAGAGAAAGAAATTGCTAGCCGTCGGGGTGATAACTCGTAATGAAGATAACTTTTGTTTGAGTTCCCAAATGTTAATGTAGAAATTTATTTACTCACTGCAAGTTCTTCCGTTCTTAGTACATTAAACACACTGTAGTTATCGATTAATTCATAATAGACACTTAGCGTTTCTTCGTTAACCCGCGTGGCGCTGAACCGTTCTAGGTTTTGTTTGGCTTGATATTTCAACTTTTGTAGTTGTTGCGGATCGTTGAGCAAATGTCCTAAAGCATTCGCTAACGTCTGACTATCTTTTGGTGGTACTAATAAACCAGCTTGTCCCCGATCTAAAGTCTCTGGAATCCCATCGACATCGCTAGCAATAATTGCACAACCTGCTTCCCGCGCTTCTGTTAGCACTAATCCGAAAGATTCGCAGTGAGAAGCGAGAACGAAGATATCACTTGAGAGCATATAGCGTTGTGGTTCTGCCTGAAAGCCTTCAAAATGAATCCGGTCTGCAAAAGGTGTATTTTGCACCATCGTCTCAAACATTGCGCGATCGGGGCCGTTTCCGACTAAATATAAATGTGCTTGCGGAAAGTCTGTAGCAATTTTGACAAATGCTTCTATTAATTCAACAATGCCTTTGCGGGTATACATCCCGGCTACTGTAGTAATTGCTGGGTGGCACAAAGGCAATGGTTGGTAATCTTTAATGCTACGATTGCGGGGGCTATTTAATGTACCGTTAGATACCACCCGTAACTTACTCTTAGGTATACCACGTCGAACCATTGAATCGGCTACGGCATTACTAACTGCAATGACTCGATCTGCCAATCCCATTAGTACAGCACTACGCTGAAACTCATTGTGTACGGTAGAAACTAAACTATATTCACTACCGTTTCTCAAAAGTCCTGCTAGCATAACCCCCGTCATCATGTGTGCATGAACAATATCTGGCTGAAACTCTTGGATAATCTCTCGATAACGCCAAGTAGCTTTGATCGCATTTACTGGTGTTCTCGACTGATCGAGGTGAAAGTGTTGAACGTCATGACGTGCAAGTAATGCTTCGTATTCTCCACCAGCTGAGGCTACGGCAACATAATGACCATTGTCTGCTTGCAAACAAGCTAGGTCTACTGCCACATTTACAATTCCGTTACCAATTTGTTGTACATGATTGGTGAGGTGTAGTATCCGCATTTAAATTTACTCCACAGATAAAAAGTATTAGAAATTATTTAGAACCACAGAGACACTAAGGCACAAAGAAGAAAATAGTCTTCTATGCCTTGTCTGTTTGCTACCCAGATGAAGAGGGTGGTATTTAGTCAAAAACTATGCTGATACCCAAATATTAGGGCTCAGATTTAAAAAATATTTCAGGCGATCCAGAAAATCGCTGCATAAAGCCACGAGGTAGGCTATGTATTTGAGAACAATATGAAGAAATTGCTCTATTTTTTTTGTCTTGAACTGATGCGATTGAGAGATAGTAAGCTGCGGCTATATCCGGCAATTTCAGCAGAATAAATAATGGCGCTCTCCAGAACAACCAAATAGGATATTGTAACAATTCAACTGTAATTCCTGCTTGAGCGATCGCAGATTTCACTAATTGATAAGTGGCTTCATGATCTCGATGGCAGTCTTTACGATGAGGTACGTATACTTCCTCTGGTTTGTAATGCTTTAACAATTCAGCTAACTGTTTAATAGTCTCTTGTCTTTCTTCCTCATTTAAATGAGGTAAAGTGCCATCTGGTTTTTCCAAAAAATATATTTCTGATGGATTTACTCCTAAAATTCCTAATGCACTTTCTGCTTCTTGTTTACGAATATGAGTAATTTTAGTTTGAGAATTGGCCTGAGAACTACCCGCTCCCTGTCCATCAGTGAGAAAAGCTACTACTACAGATACACCATGTTCTCGTTTCAGAGCAATCATCCCGCCACAACCAAATGTTTCATCATCTTGGTGAGGAGAAAACACCATTGCTGATTTGTGATTTAATGTTAATGGCTGGCTTCTATTCTGCACGATCCATCGCAAGAGTAAGCTAGAGTGCAGATATTGTATCTGCTCAAGCCAAGTATGGGGAATTAGTTTTTGTAACCGCTGTAAATAAATTTTTATATTCATAACTATTCGCTTGATTTAGGCTTTGATAGTTCATAATTTCAGTTCGGATATTTGGTTAATCTTGGCAAAATGCTCTTGAATTTATGAGAAATTATTTACTCCTCAAAATTTGTTTTTGTTGTTATAAAATCATAATTTAATTACTAGGAGTTGTCATCAATAATATTTATTTTTTGTGTAAAAGTGGTTGATTCTTTACAAGAAAAATATAAAGTTTTAGTAAAATGAATAACAATAATAAATGACAATCATCAAACTTGAATTTACATTAAAATACAAAAATAACTTCATTTTAATTTGCGCTAATAATGTTTATATTCTACTTACATTGATATTTTTAAAGTCATGCAAAAGCCAAATATAAACATAGGCGTAGAAATGTAATTAAAAATAAACAAATACTGGGTAATTTTGTACAATTTTGCTGTTTAAATAACCCCTACTTCTTTAAGAAGTCGGGGTTTTAATAAATGGGCGAAAACTGCGATTATCTTTTGAGTTGATAGATAATTACTTTTCCTTTCCAATCTTCTTCAACGAATACTAAATACTCACCATTGGAACGGCGAAAAGCACGAATACCATGAGGTATATCAATCCAACCACTTTCACCTGCAACTTCTGGGCCGGGTTTGAAATGTTGTACTTGCACTCCCGTTGCGGCGTTGTAAACGTGTACTTCTGCTGTTTTAAATGTGACGGTAAATACATAGTCTCCTGCTACACTCATGGCGGCGGTAGAGACTTCGCGCTTCCCTGTGATGTCGTGAGGAACTACGATGCGCCAACGGGGAGTAGGATTTTCTCGACTCCAATTATCAAACCGGATAATTTCAGATCCGACAACGCCAGTATCATCACCTTTCGCCGGGTTGTCTACTGTAAAGCCTGACAAATACATGGTATCTGTTTCCGGGAAATACTCAATCCGCCGCAAATCGGTAAACATACTCGGCGTCTTTTGCTTTTTCATGGAACTATACCCATAAATGGGATTACCATGAGTATCTAGTCCCTGTAGCGGATAGTGGCGGATACCAATTTTATCTTGAGTGCGCAAGGTTTTCCAGACATCTCCTTTACTGTCTACCCACCAGCCTCCCAAGTAGGGATAATCTTCGCTCTTGTCGTACTCACCCTGATCGAACGCACCATTACCATTGCGATCGCGCCAAATCCATTCGCCTTTTTCTGGTTGATTTGGCGGCCAGTTACCAGAGATTGATGGTTTACCTTCAGCATTAGTACCAACAAACATTCCCGATGGGATGGCTATTTTACTTTTGTTGTCTGCATCAAAACGATAAATTTGCAGAAAGCTGCTGTACATATTTGTGATGAACAAATATGGCTTACCTTGGATGCGGCGGACAAAGGTAGCATCTGGGGATGTATGCAGACGTGGATCTTGAGGGTATTTGAAAGGATTGAGAGTGTAATTCTTATAAATCCATTGCTTCCCAGATGGCTGGCTGTAGTCCATCACAAAGTGTTCTTGCTTGGTGAAGACATCAACTCCATCAGTTTGCGGATCTGCATCTGCATTATCGACAAATAGCAATCCCAATAATTGCCAGAGTTTTGTTCCTGATGGTGAAAACTTCCTTAAATCGGTTCCCGATCTGTTGAAACCATTACTATTTACATAAATATTACCTGCGGCATCTGCCCCTACTCCTGTAATTCCGTAAAATTTCAAATCTTGAACTTCTCCAGGATTACCAGCATAAACACCGCCTTGAGTGCCGAAAGTCCCAACCTGCACTGGCTTTTCTGTAACGTTATAAATCAATACTTGCTGAAGCGGCCCGTTTTCTGCCACTAAAAGCCTACCTTGAGGATCGATGGCGATCGCACTTGGTTCGACAACTTGAGTAATCTCTTGAGGTAATTGCTTTCCAGTTTGAGAATAATACAGAATTTTGGCTGGATTACTACCTTGTTTACTTTGAATAATCCACAGATTACCTTTGCGATCGACAGTTATTGCGCCTGGATTGGTAAAGCTAAAACTGCGTAGTTCTTGCATTGTTTCGGTACTATAAACGCGAATGCGGTTAGCAGCCGAATCACTTATATATAATTCTTTGTTTGCAGTTGCTAATCCTGTAACTTCACTTTTGGTGCTAGCAATTAGCATACTTTTATCCCAACCACGTCCGCCAGCAAACGGCACAGGTTTTCCAGATAAGTCATAGCGTCTCACACAGTACCAAGTTGTTCCATCTGGCGGATAATCTTTCTCGGTTTTGCCAATCGATCCTTGAGTTATGGCTAAGTAAATATATTTACTATCTACTGTTACGGCTTTGCCACCTGTACGACTCCATCCGTGAGTATCATCAGCCATACCAACAATTTTGCCATCTTTATAGATTCCGGCTTCCCTACCTGCTTCATCCCAAATACTATTGGTATAGACTGTGCCATTGGCAGCAACATACATTCCTTCTATGTTGTTTTGTACCCAATCTTTGCCACCACCAAAAGTATTACCAATCCAAGATGTTTTGTACGTATTTGTGGGCGTTCCACTGACAGTCCAGCGTGTTGTGAGGGCAGTAGAACTAACAATTATTCCGATTGTCAAACAAAGTAAAAATGTGACAAACTTTCTCTGATTAAAACTTTGCTGCCGAAACATTTTCTTGAACAATTGGTCAATTTTATGGCAGATTCTGCCGAATTTTGGGATTAATCTAAAGTTCATATAATCTCCCGAATTTATATAGGTAAGGCATAAAAAGCTCAATTTTATCGCCTCAGAGAATATTATGGCTACTAGTTAGTCATGAGAACCTAAAATTCTCAACTAGAGGTAATGTATTAGGTGATACTTCGCAATTAATAAATGGTATTAGCTAATGATTAAAATCCAAATTAATTGTCAAAAAAATAAGATTTTGACCTTTAGCTCAGAAATATTACTTATTCTAGACTTCTAGGTTTATTTTGCGCTCGGTTACTTTAAATTGTCTAGTCCTAAATAATAAATTATTAAATCCATCTACAGCAGAATTCAAAATTCCAAAGTAAAACAGGCTTTATCCTTAACTTTTAGACTTCGGTTGTGTACTTCAGCCAATTGCCATCTGCTGTATATACATAAATAACAAAGACATGACGTTAAACAGCTAGGATTTATTAAAACTTTATCAAAATCACACGTATTTTTAAATTTATTTCTCTAGGCGATCGCATATCTTTTATCAAAGTATTAATAGTTACTTTTTTATTATCAAATATAGTAAAACTAGATACAGAATATTTCTATATAAACTGACATTGTGATATGAAAATAATTCAGTATTTAATTAACATGGAAGTATAATCTTCATCCTTACCCATACTATATGGTCAATAAGAATACAAGTTTAGATTTACTATTTGACAGTCGAATATAAATAGATTAAAACAGATAATCCTGCTAAAACTTATTTTTTGTTGATAGTTTTAATCCATATAAAAATTTCGATTTAATAAACGTACAAATACGTGGGTAGGGGTTGAGCATTACTCACCTGTGTCAACTTAAGCTTAGATGTATACAGGGTAAGTCTTTGAGGTTATCTCTCTTAGCACCATAAACTTTTGATCCCCCCTAACCCCCCTTTTTTAAGGGGGGAAAAGAATCAAAGTCCCCCTTAAAAAGGGGGATTTAGGGGGATCAAATATCTTGAGCAACAAAGCCTTTCACGTTAAGTTGACACCAATGAGCATTACTGAACCCCTACGAAAAATCTATCTGGATCAGGATTTTTGTGAATTGGTATCACTGGGGATTTTGCCGCAAAAATTTCCTGAGTTTTTATATTAAAAGTACTGATGATATAGTAGAGCGTCGAATAGAAAGAATAGCAACATTAATTTATGCTTGAATTCCAAAAAAGCAGTTGAGCTTGGTATGAAAACTAACGGAAGCAAGTTCAATAAATCACAGGAGTAAAATAGATGGAAGGTAACAAAGACAATTTCGCTTCAGCATCTATCCTCACCCTGGGAATGGGCTGGTTTCCCCAAACACCTGGAGGATTAGAACGCTATATTTATGAATTAACTCATCAATTAGCAGCCAATCAAGACTTTGTTGAATTATGTGGAGTTGGTTTACCAAAAACAGCAATAAATCCGTCAATCAAGCTAACTAATTTAGCCGAACCAGATAGTGTAGTTTGGCGAAGATTGTGGTCTATTCGCAATAATTTTAAGAAAACCAGAGTAGGTAAGCCAGATGCAATTAACCTGCATTTTGCATTATATAGCTTCCCAATTTTGGATCTTTTACCCAAAGGAGTGCCAATTACATTTAACTTTCATGGCCCTTGGGCATCTGAGAGTCAAGAGGAAGTAAATAGTCAGATATTGAGTGTTTTACTCAAACGTTGGCTAATAGAACAAAGCACTTATAAACGCTGCGATCGCTTTATTGTTCTTAGCAAAGCATTTGGTAAAATCTTACATCAACAATATCAAGTTCCTTGGAATAAAATTCACATTATCCCAGGTGGAGTGGATATTAATAAATTTCAAGCCAATCTTTCACCACAAGAAGCTAGAAGCAAATTAGGCTGGCCTGATAGCCGCCAGATATTATTTACATCTCGCCGTTTAGTGCATCGAGTTGGCCTAGATAAATTATTGCAAGCACTAGCAATAATTAAACCAAAAATTCCTGATGTTTGGCTGGCGATCGCCGGGCGTGGTCATATACAAGCTTTACTACAACAACAAGCTAAAGAATTGGGGCTAGAAGACAACGTTAAATTTTTAGGTTTTATCCCTGATGAACAGCTACCTTTAGCTTACCAAGCTGCTGACTTAACAATTATGCCCAGTCAATCTTTTGAAGGGTTTGGATTAGCAATATTAGAATCTCTTGCTTGTGGTACTCCTGTTTTATGTACTCCCGTTGGGGGAATGCCAGAAATTTTAGAACCATTATCTCCAGATTTAATTACTGATTCTACAGAAGTTTCAGCTATTGCCGAGAAATTAGAACAAGTCTTACTCGGAAGCATACTAATTCCTTCCCGCGAAGCCTGTCACCAATACGCCGCCACAAACTTTAACTGGCATAAAATAGCCCAGCAAGTGCGGCAGGTTTTATTGGGGAATGGGGGCTAGAGGGGACAAGGGAGTGTGGGGAGTGTGGGGAGTGTGGGGAGTGTGGGAAGAAATGGGACAAGGGGGACAAGGGGGACAAGCGAGAAATGACTATTGCCCAATGCCCAATGACCAATGACAAATGACAAATGACAAATATGCTGAAAATTCTTTTTTTAGACCAAAGTGGTAAGCCAGGGGGAGCAGAATTATGTTTGATAGATATTGCTAAACCTTACTGCGATCGCTCTCTTGTAGGCTTATTTGCAGATGGAGCATTTAAAACTTTACTACAGCAAAATCAAATTCCCGTAGAAGTTTTAACAAATCAATCAATTCAAGTTAAAAAATCTAGTGGTTTTTTCCAAGCATTAAAAAGTCTCAGGCAAATAATTCCACTCATAATTAAAGTAGTAAAAAGAGCTAGAAGATACGATTTAATTTATGCTAACACCCAAAAAGCATTAGTCATAGGCGCGATCGCTAGTTTTTTTGCTCGTCGTCCTCTGGTGTATCATTTGCATGATATTCTCTCAAAAGAACATTTTAGCCAAACTAATAGACGTATTGCTGTTAACTTAGCTAATCATTTTGCATCGTTAGTAATTGCCAATTCCCAAGCAAGTCAAACAGCTTTTGTGCAAGCAGGAGGATTTGCAAACCTCACTACAGTTGTCTATAACGGCTTTGAACCAAAAATTTATCAAACTAGCGAATCTGATGTTAGACAACTACAGCAACAATTAGGATTAGTTGGCAAATTTGTAGTTGGTCACTTCAGTCGGCTTTCACCGTGGAAAGGACAGCATATTTTAATTGATGCACTAGCCCAATGTCCGCAACAAGTAACAGTAATTTTAGTTGGCGATGCATTATTTGGCGAACAAGATTATGTGCAACAACTACACCAACAAGTTGCTACATTAGGGTTAGAAAACCGCGTTAAATTTTTAGGCTTTCGTGCCGATGTTCCTCAATTAATGGCAGCTTGTGACTTAGTTGCTCATACCTCCACTGTTGCAGAACCCTTTGGCAGAGTAATTGTTGAAGCTATGCTATGCGGTACACCTGTGGTTGCAACTAAAGCTGGGGGTGCAATGGAATTAATCGAAGCTGGAGTTAATGGTTTTTTATTTCCACCAGGAGATTCTCAAGAACTAGCACAAGTAATTAATACTTGTCTTCAAGAGAGACACAAGATTACAACTATGGTTAATAATGCCAAAAAAAGGGCTATTCAGCAATTTAATCTGACAAGTATTAATCAGCAAATTGCTCAACTGTTAGCATCTAAATTTAAGTAATTACTGAATGTCACTTACTTAAGGAAAAATTGTTGCCCAGATCCCCGACTTCTTGAAAAGTCGGGGATCTAAATCACTTTATTTCAGTGCCATTCAATCGTAGGATGTGTGATTACTGAGGGTCTAACATTTTGAATTGTTGACGGTGCATTCGCTATACGACAACGCACCCTACTGGTTTTAATTAAGAATTAAGAATTACTGATTAGAAATTTTCATAAGTAAGCTCTAGGTTGTTTAAATTAAGTGTATCGAAAGGTAGCAGAGGCTAATCATGATTGAGCAGCAACCTGATGTAGACAATACCAAAATATTTGAGCAGTTGTGGAATATCACAAACGAACTCCGCCAGAAGATAGAGGCTCGTTTTGATTTAAAATCAGACCCTTCTACACAAGATTTACAGGAATACAGCAGTCCGACTGGCAATATTACAGGTTCTTTCACTGCTTTTTCGGGAGAAGAAATTGACTGGCTAATTCATTCTCGGTTAAGAAACACCGGAAAATTGAACTTTGGTGTGATGCGTTTAACCACTTGGTTAGGTTCGCACATCCAAGTTCCCCATCTAGCTTTTGAGTTTGGCATAACTCCAAATCTTTTCTTCTACATCGATTACATTCCTAGAACTGAGCTTTTGACTAATATGGAATATCTGGAACGTTACTATGAGCCAGTTAATCAGACTTTCCTCAAATTGCAGGACGATCCGCGTTTGACATTATTCACCAGCAAGAGTGTTTATATTCGGTTGTTTCAATCACCTATCAGACTTTGCTATACCGCCTCAGCTACTGAAGAATCTATCGAACTGATTCGCACGATTGCTCATGAAATGTTAGATCGTTGGTTAATCTGGGTAGAGGAAGCTGAACCTGTCCCTGAAAATGCACGGATAGCTTTAGCAAAGCGTGATTTATGGCTGCGCCGTACAAGTGCCGAAGGCGACCCAGATAACCAAATGGCTGTGCGATTGTTAGGAGCAGAATTAACAGCAAAATTAGTGCGATCACTCTGGGGTGGCGATCGTATTCTAAAGAGTGGCAGTTAAAATTTCCACTCAGCATCTATGACAGCCCACACCGATAATTTAGATTCCTATCGAGCCTTGGCACTGCAAGTTACCTGTCATGCCGTCAATCAAGCACGCGATCGCACTGAAGCTCGTTCTTTAATCAAAAATACTATCAACCGCTTGGCACAGCAAATCGCTGCCAGTATTGCTTTTATCGGCTTTGACTGTCGTTTAATTGTTTTACCAGAATATTTCCTCACAGGTTTCCCTCTAGGTGAATCTCTGGGGGTGTGGGCTGAAAAAGCTTGTTTGGAAATGGATGGTGCTGAGTATGAAGCTCTTGGTCAAATCGCGCAAAAACATCGTATCTTTTTAGCTGGGAACGCCTACGAAGTTGACCCTAACTTTCCTGGGTTATACTTCCAAACCTGCTTTGCGATCGACCCATCAGGAAACGTTGTCTTGCGGTATCGGCGGCTAAATTCGATGTTTGCCCCTACACCCCATGATGTTTGGGATAAATATCTTGACTGTTATGGATTAGAAGGAGTTTTTCCTGTTGCGAAAACTGCGATCGGCAATTTAGCGGCTTTAGCATCAGAAGAAATATTGTATCCGGAAGTCGCACGCTGTTTAACAATGCGTGGGGCGGAAATTTTTCTCCACTCCACCTCGGAAGTTTATAGCAAAGCACTCACACCCAAAGATGCAGCCAAAATCACCCGTGCGGTGGAAAATACTGCATACGTAGTTTCTGCAAATACAGCAGGCATCGCTAATATCCCTATCCCGATCGCTTCTGCTGATGGGGGTTCTAAAATTATTGACCATCGGGGAATAGTTTTAGCAGAGACAACTACAGGCGAAAGTATAGCAGCCTTTGCAGAGATTGACTTAGCCGCCTTAAGACGCGATCGCCGCCGACCAGGGTTAAATAATTTACTTTCCCGGCAACGATTCGAGCTATATGCCCAAAGTTACCTCCAGTCACAATTTTACCCACCAAACACTATGCTGGAAACAGAAGTAGACCGCCAACACTTTCTGCAAACACAACAAGCCACTATAGAACGCCTAGCCAAGTTAGGAGTGATTTGATGGGGAGATGAGGGGACAAGGGGGACAAGGGAGACAAGGGAGACAGGGGAGAAATAACCAATGACCAATGACAAATGACCAATGACCAAATCAATAGATGTTCGTAATCCTCGGACGGGAAAATTTGACTATGTGATTATACCGCCGCCGCCAAAGCTACTGGCGCAGCTATGCAATCGGCTGCGGAGGGCGCAAGTGCGTTGGCAACAGCTGAGTGTAGAAGCGAGAATTGAAGCATTACAGGAATGGAAGCAAGCGATATTATCAGAACGCGATCGCTTAACTGAGGCTTT
The DNA here is from genome assembly GCA_034530615.2 of Aulosira sp. ZfuVER01. GTDB lineage: Bacteria > Cyanobacteriota > Cyanobacteriia > Cyanobacteriales > Nostocaceae > Aulosira. The sequence continues at coordinate 24,630 of JAVRCV020000007.1, read as the reverse complement.
GGTTAATGATACGGGCAGATTGTCCATCTCGGAAATGGAAATTGACTCCTTTATCTCTGGAATTGACCGCTGGTGTCGATTAGCACCAGAATTGCTGCATGAGTCGGCAAAAAATACAGCAATTCCATTTATCGCCCTACAACAAACCGCCGTTCCTTATTCCTTAGTTGGGGTTATTAGTCCGTGGAATTTTCCCTTATTGCTGTCTACGATTGATGCTATTCCTGCATTGCTAGCGGGCTGTGCTGTGGTTGTCAAACCTAGTGAGATTGCTCCCCGCTTTGTAGCTCCACTGATGACAGCACTCAACGCTGTGCCCAAATTGCGCGATGTATTTACTTTTATTGAAGGAGCAGGTGAAACAGGTGCTGCTCTCATTGAATATGTAGATTTAGTTTGTTTTACGGGTAGCGTAGCCACAGGGCGAAAAGTTGGCGAACTAGCAGCGAAAAAGTTTATTCCAGTATTTTTAGAACTAGGGGGCAAAGACCCAGCGATCGTTTTAGAATCAGCTAATTTAGACTTAGCAACCTCAGCTATTTTATGGGGTGCAGTTGTCAACACCGGACAATCATGTCTTTCCATTGAGCGAATTTATGTTGCTGAATCTATATTTGAGAAATTTGTTGCCCAGTTAGTAACTAAAGCCCAAAAACTAAAATTAGCTCACCCTACATTAGAAACTGGAGAACTTGGCCCAATAATTTCTGAAAAACAAGCCGCAATTATTAGCGACCAGCTTCTAGATGCATTAGATAAGGGAGCAGTAATGCACTGTGGAGGAAAAGTTGAAGAATTAGGAGGTGGTTGGTGGTGTCGTCCCACAGTTTTGACTCAGGTCAACCATTCTATGAAAGTAATGACTGAAGAAACTTTTGGCCCGATTATGCCAATCATGCCATTTTCTAAAATTGAGGAAGCAATTCAATTAGCCAATGACTCAATTTATGGACTGAGTGCAGCTGTGTTTGCTGGATCTGAAGAATTAGCATTAGAAGTTGCCCAGCAAATAGAAGCAGGAGCAATTAGTATTAACGATGCTGCACTTACCGCTATCATGCACGAAGGAGAAAAAAATTCCTTCAAATTCTCTGGTCTGGGCGGATCGCGTATGGGTGCAGCAGCGTTGAAACGGTTCATGCGGAAAAAAGCTTTTTTGATCAAAACCAATTCTGCAAACGATCCTTGGTGGTTTGATAATTAAGTAAGAAGAAATTCAAACCTGATAATTGATTGATCGTAGCCAATTTAAAGGAGTTTGATATGTCTACAATCCGAGAAGGAATGCCCGTGCTTGTCCGTCATGAAGGAGAGTGGGTAGGTACGTATACAGTAGTAGATACAGCCGGAAAAATCCTTGATAGATATGAATCTCACCTAAGCTGTCAATTTCCCGAAAATAGTCCCCATCCTTACTACCAAATTAATCGCTACAAATGGTCTGATGGGAAAAAAGAAGAGTATGAATTTCCTGGTATCTATCGAGATAAAACCTTGTTTTTTGATACCGATCGTATTCTCGGAAAAGCTTGGGAAGTAGACGATTCTACAGTTATATTATCGTTTTCTTATAAGACAGCACCAGAAATGTCTTTGTATGAAATGATTCAAATTAGCCCTGACAATAACTATCGTGCCCGGACTTGGCATTGGTTTAAAAATCATCAAATTTACCAACGTACTCTTATCCAAGAAGAACGGCTACGCTAGTCATTGGGCATTGGGCATTGGGCATATTGGTTATTTCTCCCCTGTCTCCCTTTTCTCCCCTTCGGGTGACGCTCCTTCGTCGCTAACGCCAGTCGCCTGTGGAGGAGCCACTGCGTTGGGCGGGTTACCCGACTTGAAGCAAGTGGCGTTGGAAACCCTCCCGCAGCGCTGGTCTCACCTTGTCCTCCTTGTCCCCTTTGTCCCCAAATAACACCTCCAGGGAACTTTTTTAGAGCCAGTGGTTCAGATATTGGCTAAGTACAACTATTATCTACCAAGAGAAATTTTTTTAAGAACATGAGTATACTATCCAGTAAAAAATTACGCTCTACAGTAGGTTTTGCTACTTTATTACTTTTTGGTTTAAGTAGTAACCATATATATACTCAGTCAAAAACTAAACAGCTATCTCAACAAAATCAAACAGCACAAAATGTCTCTTTTACTGAGCAGGAACAGCCATTAACTCAAGCAGGTATTACCTTACCCTTCATTCAGTCTGCTCAGATAGTCGCCACAAGTTTGCTAAATCTTTTGAGTGAGAATCAAAGCCAGGAAAATATTCCTGCATCTGGGCAGAATTTGATATCAGCATCTACACCTTATGCAGTTATTGATGAGTTAAAAAAATATAAATTTAGTGTTAATGGTAATCAGGTTTTTGCAGATGGAAAACTACCAACGGCAAAGATGAATTTCAAAGCAACAGATTTACTAACTGTTCTCTCAAATACCAGAAAATATTACCAAGATTATGCAGCCCAAGACCCTGATATTTTACGTAAAGGGCTGCTTGATACTCAAGGAGTTACTGTAGAAGATGTTCTCAAAACTTTAGATTTCATGATTGCAGTTCTCAAGGCAGATATTGCCAATAATAGAACTACTCGTTTACAAGATCCTAATTTCATCAATAACAATTTTCGAGTTATAAAATGGACTGCTTATAACCCTAAAAGCAAAAATCAAAAACAGCTAAGACTCACCAAATATGCTGTATTTGTTCATCCAGGTTCTCAGAAAAAGACATCTACTTACAACATCCCAGTTTATAGTTTAAAAGATAATATTGGTACTGATAAATTTTATACAAGGTATACAAAACAAGATGTGCTATCAGGTATTTATGAGCCTGGCGGTAAAGAATTCGGCAAAGTTGAACCCCTTGCATATTTAACTCGCAATGGTTTTGAAGAAGCACTGATGGAGGGCACAATATTAATTAAATTTACAGATGGAACGCAGGGATATTTTAATGTTGATAGAAGTAATGAAATCCCTTATGTTAGGGGATTAAAAGCAACAGCGCAAAAGCGTTACTGGTATTTTAGAAAAGTTGATGCTATTAAAGGCTATGGATACAAGATAGATGCCAAAATATCTATCAAACCAGGAGTAACTTTTGCTGGTGATGTCCTCAATATTGGTTTAGGTAAAGTAATTGTGCTTGAGCATAATAGAGGTGGGCGAAAACAGCTACAAATGGGAGTGATTGCCGATACTGGCGGAGCCTTTTTACCAAACCTTCATCAACTCGACTTTTTAGCAGGTATTTTTCAGAATTACAATGATTTTGGGCGGTATGTCAGCACATTACCTGAATATACAACAGCATACATTTTAGTGAAAAAATAAAAGTTGTCTAGGTTTAGAAGTAGTTTACTTAACTTTGACACTTCAGAGGGGAGATATAGGGCTTGAGAAATTTGAACTAATTTTTGCTATTAAGGTATTGAGCAAAATTTATGCCAAAGCTAAGTTTGTGGGATAAGACTTTCATGCTATGAGCGACTATGTATATATACTGTATATGGTGTATCTTAGCTCTTGTGAGATTGCCCTCATCATCGCCTTTAGATTTACTTTATAAATAGCTTCTGACTGTTGACCACGCACTAAACGAGCGGTATAGTTCATTTTGCTGAAATTTTTATCCTATAGGAATTAGCCAAGTTTCTGACTATGAACTTATCTGCCCGTCCTCAATTACTGCGTTTGAGCATCATAGTTATTGGTAGTGTGGCGGTTAGCTGTATTTGCAGCGCAGTTTCACGAGTAACTGCTTTGCCATTGCCAAAATTTGGGGTAACTCAACAAGTAACGCCAGTATTGGAATGTGCAGTCACCAAGTGGTCTAACATTGAACTTTTACAAATCAACACTCCAGGTCAGAACAATCAACAACAGACTTCTTTTGCACTAGATTTTATACAGTCGCAGAAGTTCAGTCGTTGGGAACACGAGTCTACTTCCCGCATACTTCAGCTTGAGGCGGGTTCAGGTACAGTGCTAACTAATTCCCTGATACAGTTATTTGAATCGTTTACTGCTGAACCTAACGAATATGCTCCTTTAACAGGCAAACTCAGCTTTAAGGCGACAAAGCAGAAAACGCCACACCCTGGACTAAACCAGGGTGTGAATGGAGGGGATTATCTCGTGCAAATTAGCGGTCAAGGTACGATTCTCGCGAAAGTTAAGGATAATCTGGGGCGTGTGTTCGCGCAGGCGGGTCATCCCTCTGCGAAAAATCCTTTGAGCTTTTATTGCGATCGCGTTGCTTCTGATAGCCAAAATTAGGTTAGCGAAAATCTACAATTTTACTTCATTGATTGATATACCTGGATCTGGGCACGCAACTGAGCAATTTCTTGCGCCATATCTAGCACCATTGCTGCTCCCACTAAATTCAATCCTAAATCCCGACGCAGGCGTTGAATTTGGGCAATCCGAGTAATATCACGCTGGTGCAGCATCACCCCTATAGGTTCAATCAATCCCAACGCCGCAAAGCGTTCTACCAAGACAGTGGATGTCTCTGTCACCATTGCTGCATATTCATAGGAGTAAAGTGGCTCTCCATCCTGGGAAACAACTGTTTGAGAAAGGCTGAACTCGGTCATAGTTTTACCTCCTGCAACTGAGCGCGGGGATTAAAGTTGCTGTGTGCTTGAATTGTTTCGTAAGCTTCTATTTCAATAGGGCTGAGATCTTTAGGAGGCACAATTTGGAGCTTGATTATCAGGTCACTTTGTTTACCTTGGGGTAACTTCCAGCCTTTACCCCGTATTCGTAGGGATTGACCAGAATGTACTCCTGGTGGCACTTTGACATTAATACTGCCATCGGGAGTCGGTACATTAATTTCTGTGCCTAAAACTGCTTCATCTGGTCGAATTGGCACTTCACAGGTAATGTTATCGCCTTCAAATTTAAAGAAGGAATGGGGCAGAATTTCAATTGTCAAATACAAGTCTCCCCGTTGTTGGGAAAAGGGGCTAGAATGACCTTTCCCCTTAATCCGAACTCGGCTTCCTGGGGTAGCTCCTGGTGGAATCCGCACGTTAATTGTCTCACTATTTACTTGCAGACGCTTTTGCGTACCATGAAAGGCCTCTGCAAAAGTAAGAGCGATCGCAGCTTCTGCATCAGTAGGTGGTTGGCTAGTAAATCCACTAGGTTGTCCTGTAGCAGTACGATAAGTATAGGTTCTATGTCCTTGTCCTGTGCTACCTGGAGTACTATAGCGCCCCAGCAGATCGTTAATAAATGAGTCAAAATCGCTATATTGGTCAAAATCAAAGCCTTGAACGCCTACACCTGCACTTCTCGGCGGGGGTGTTCCAACCTGATTGACCTGATTCCAATACTGCCCAAATTGGTCGTACTTCCGCCGCTTCTCTGGATCAGATAGTACTTCATTCGCTTCATTAATTTCTTTAAAGCGTTCCTCGGCTTTTTGATCTCCAGGATTTAAGTCAGGATGATTTTTACGGGCAAGTTTGCGATATGCCCGTTTGATTTCGTCTGGTGTAGCTTTTTTATCTACCCCCAGAATCCTGTAATAGTCTTTAAAGTCTGTTACCTTTGCCATTTACCAACTCTTCACGACATTGGTCGCTCAGTCCTCATATCAGGATTTGGCCTGTCTTGCGCGGAGATCAGCGCTGAGGATGCTTAAGCTTAATGTAAATTAGCAGACACTTCATCTGTCATTAGTGATGCTTTTACCTCAAACAGCAAAAGGAAAAGTTTCTGGGGGATCGCCTATATTCTCTTGGATATTACGGTCTAAGGGTTGTACTCCCTTGGTGTCGTCTATGTGAATAATGGCATCAAATTGCTCAGGGAGACAAGCATAAAAGTAGTGACTGATGCGCTCGGTTTCTGGTTGGTAAATCACACCGATTGCTCTTTCTAAACGCCGTTTTTCTATTCCTGGAATTGTTGAATTATCTCTTAGTTGTAACCAAAACTGTGGTAATCCTGTCTCATGAAACAACGCTTCGTAACTGTTTGCCAAAGCAGGGCGAATTAGCTTCAGTTCGGCTCTACCTCCCCAATCAGAAGCGGCGGTAACTGTACCTGTATAGGTGCTAAAGCCGATCAGGACTGATTCATTACCATACTGTTCGCGCACTAATTGACCAAGATTTATCTCTCCACCCCTACCCATAGCTGTTGCTCTAGCATCGCCCAAGTGGGAATTGTGTTCCCAAACTACAACTTTGTTTGGTTGTCTTTGTCGATCTAAATGAGTTGTCAGTCGATCTAGAGTTTCTGCCATGTGGCGATCGCGAATATTCCAGGAAGACACCCGTTCTTGAAACATAGAGCGGTAGTAAGCTTCAGCATTCTTCACCAATCGCGCGTTTTGCTCAATGTAGAACAACTCATCTGCTACAGGATTATGATTTTTGGACTCAGTAGTATGACGTTGCAGTTCTCGCAACTGATTAATTACCTCTTGTTCGCAGGATTCACTCAGTCCAAAACTAGCAGCATAACCATAGTGCTGGCTATCTTCACCAAAATGCTCAAAGCATGAGTAGCGATAACGGGCACGTTGGCCGGCTTCTGGATCAATTCGATCGAGATAGTTGAGAACCTCTGCTATTGAAGCGTACATACTATAAAGGTCTAGCCCATAGAAGCCAACTTTTAGAGCCTTTTTCCCTAGAACATCATTATATTCCCTTAACCAATTGATAAATTTTAATACGTCGGTATTACGCCACATCCAAGCAGGGAAGCGTCGAAAATCTGACAATGCTTCCGCAGGGGTTGGATCTTCGCTAACACCACGCACATAACGATTAACACGGTAAGCATCGGGCCAGTCTGCCTCTACAGCAACGGCTGTAAAGCCTTTTTCTTGAATCAGCCGTTTGGTAATCTCAGCCCGTTGTTCGTAGAACTCATGAGTACCGTGGGAAACTTCGCCAATCAGGACAAAGCGGGCATTACCGATTAACTTCATCAATGGATCGTAGTCTGCGGTTGATCCTGTCAGTTGGTATGCAGATCTACGCACCGCATCGACTAAGTTGCTTATCGCTGCTTCTGGCATATTTCTAACTCTTTGTTCATTCCAAGTTAACCACTGACCAAAAATTCAAAAATTTTTCGTATAGGAATGTAGATTCTCACGCCTGCACAAAAAATATGAAAGACAAAAAGAATACGTTATCTAAACTCAGTGTAAAAACTCATCACATCGCCTCCATCTGGCTAATTGTGCATCCAGCTTTCTGAGTTGCTCTACCTAGAGAATGATTTGTGAGGAATACTAAAATCAGTTTATTTCTTTAATGATCTGAACTTTACAGTAATTACCAAGCAATAGCCTTATCTATCATCTCTGAAATTAAAGTCGTATTCATAAACCGTTGTAGCCGCTTTAAAAAAAGCGCACCTAACCCATTGACCAGCGAAATCAAATTAAATAACTCTCAATTGAGGCATTACAAAACTTATTAACATTCAACTAGAGAATTGCTAATTAAATAGCCATCGCTTACTAATTACAAATTATAGTAACTCTCAACTTTGTAGAAGATGTACCGGGTAAAAAATTTACAAATTTAAAAAGCAACGAGAACCAAATTTTTAGGTAATCGTTGCATCCTTTTATGACAAATATTGAGTCTCCAAAATCACTCAGTAATTATTTCTGTTTGATTGTTATGCTGATAAACTTGCTGTACAATTGACGCATTATTTTAAGTAATATAGGTGAATTATAAACAACACTTTTCATCCTCAGTTTAAAATCATTCATTAAAGTAAAATCTGGTTTACTTCGATAGAATTTTACTTCTTTATAAATTTTATAATTAATGTAATTTTTAGTTGTAAAAAGATTACCAAATTGATAGCGAGAGGGAAGATAATGTGCTGTCAAAGATTTTCTTGAAAAGCGAGAATTAATAGTTGGTAAAGAACCATGAATAGTTTTCGAGTTGAAAAATAGAACATCTCCCTTCTTTAAGTCAGGAGCCATAATATGTTGTTGATGCATACTTACATATTCATTAATTCGTTCTAGCCACTCACTGACAGATATATTTGGTTTGTCACTATGAAAATCAGGGTTTTTATTTGTTTTTGGTATTATATAGAAACGCCCAGCATTTTCATTGATATCTTCTAAGGCAATCCAAACACCTATTAAATATCCATTGGGTACGGTATCTAAATACCACCAATCCTGATGTGGTTGTGTTTCTGTGTTTGCATCAAATAACATCGTTTGCATTAAATTAAAAGACTCATATCCCGCGATCTCTCTTAATGCATCTTGAATTTTTTCACTACAAAATATTTCTTTTGCGGTATCGCTAAATTTCGGATATTTCTTATAATCGTGAATATCCAAAAAAGACTGTGTGGCATAGCCAAACTCATTCAGATGATTAATTTCGTATTTACCAGTATTCTGCCGAAAAAATGGATGTGTTGATGTCACAATTTGTTGAGCATACAAATCGAGTAAATTATCAATTAACTCTAAAGGTATTAAATTACGACAAATAAAATAACCATTTTCTTCATAGTATGATTGGCATAGTTGAGTTTGCATTTAAAATTTCTCCTAAAAAGGTCTAGTAGCATACACCCTCTTGCCAAAAAATCCTTAGAAAAATTTGGTAAAATACACCTTTTTACATTACTTATCTATGCAGGCATCTTTTCGCCCTGGATAAGCAATATGCTCATCCTTCAAAAAAATTCTATTGCTTCACTTTGACCTGGCAAGCCAAATTGTATATTGTTATTTTTATACTTTGTAATCATGTCTGTGCTGTTCTATCTTTAGGAATATAAACAGTCTTACTTAAGTAGTAATATAAAATTTATAATCAAAATTTGCCTGGGTTTGTTAGCACGATCAGCAATCAATCACTTTGGTTAATACATCATCAATTCAAGGCTCTGGATGCTAGAGTAGCTATGGTAGCAAGAGAAGAGAAAAGATTTAAGAACGAAATTTTTATCTAGAAACATTTATATTTTTAATGCTTAGTTATTTGTATAAATACATACTTATTTTTTAAGTTTTTTGCCTCGTAAATTGCGTTAATTAATGTACAAATATGCACTCTACTCAACAAGGGATTACACAGACCAATAGTTACAATTACCTGCTGTTTCTACCTCAGAACTATGAAGAGCAGCAAAGCCACCCGATGATTCTGTTTCTGCATGGTGCTGGTGAGAAAGGCGATAATTTGAACTGGGTAAAACGACATGGTGTTGCCAGGATTGTAGAAGAGCAACTGGATTTTCCGTTTGTTGTAGCGTCCCCTCAATGCCCACAGCGAGAACATTGGGATGTATATCGCTTGAATGTCTTACTTGATGAGGTTATTCACAACTATCGAGTTGATTTGCAGCGAATTTACTTAACTGGTTTAAGTATGGGAGGTTACGGTACCTGGCATTTGGCAATTAGCCAGCCTCAAAGGTTTGCAGCGATCGCCCCGATTTGTGGTGGTGGAGACTCTAAACAAGCTTATAAGATTAAGCACTTGCCTATTTGGGTCTTTCATGGGGCACGCGATCGCGTAGTGGCGATTAATGAATCTGAAGAAATGGTGAGGGCGCTAGAGGCAATCGGTAGCAATATTAAATTTACTATTTATCCAGAAGCAGAACACGATTCTTGGACGCAGACTTACAGCAATCCAGCACTATACGAGTGGTTTTTGCAGCACCGAAACACTAACTGAAGTTGAGATTTTAACCCATGAGAGGCACTCACTGTATTCTGCCAATTCCACTGCGGCAAAATCCTGCATCTTAAGTCATAGCTTGGTTCAATCAGCAAGCTTGAGCGAAAATGGCTGTTCCTATGTCACTCTAGTAGTTGAGATTCAACTAATTGCGGCGATAGCGTAGCCGTCCCATGCCTTTCAAGTCAAAATGTCTAATCTAGTCTGGTTATCACAATTAAAACAACACCGAGCGATCGCAGTCATCCGTGCGTCAGAGATGGAATTGGCAAGACAAATGGCTTTGACTGTAGCATCTGAGGGAATGCAGCTAATTGAGATTACCTGGAATAGCGATCGCGCCGCTCAATTAATTAGCCAACTCCGCACAGAATTACCAAACTGTACAATTGGGACTGGGACGCTATTTAACGTCCAGCAGTTACAAACAGCGATCGCCTGTGGGGCGCAATTTCTCTTCACACCCCATGTTGATTTAGCAATGATTCAAGCAGCAGTAGCGCAAGATGTACCCATTATTCCTGGGGCGCTGTCACCTACAGAAATTGTCACCGCCTGGAGTCATGGCGCTAGCTGCGTAAAAGTGTTTCCTGTGGAAGCAGTGGGAGGTGCTAATTATATCAAAAGCCTCCAAGGTCCATTGGGAAAAATTCCTTTGATTCCTACTGGGGGAGTCAATTTAGAGAATGCCAAAGACTTTTTACACGCAGGAGCGATCGCTGTAGGTTTAAGTAGTCAACTATTCCCAAAGCATTTATTAACCGAGAAAAATTGGCCAGCGATTGCCGAACAGGTGAAAAAATTGATACAACAGATAGGGTACTTTAGGGTAATAACTGAAAATTTTCCCTAAACATCCTATTTAAGTGTATTTACGATGAAAATTTTGATTAATCATCACTGGATGCGCCGCCTAGCAATATTGCTTGCAGGTGTAACACTCTCCTTGAGTGTGGTAAATCCGGGAGCGTGTGAAGTTTCAGCCAAAGCAAAAGATGAGGCAATTACCAAAAACATTGAGACACTCAAAAAATCAGATCAACGTTGGATTCAAATCGATCTATCCAAACAACGGCTAATTGCTTGGGAAGGTCAAAAACCTGTTTATGCAGTTACTATTTCTACAGGTAAAAGATCTACCCCTACTCGCATTGGTAATTTTAAAATTCAAACCAAACTTAAAACTGCCAGAATGCGCGGCAGTGACTACGATGTTACTGATGTTCCTTATGTAATGTATTACCAAGGTAATTACGGAATTCACGGTGCTTATTGGCATCGGAGATTTGGTACTCCAGTCAGTCACGGCTGCGTGAATGTTGCCCCAAACCATGCGAAATGGCTATTTAATTGGGCATCAGTAGGAACGCCAGTGTTTATTCATAAGTAGCAAACCTAAATTACAAACTAATATAAAACTATATTTTTGAGAGATTCCCCTATTCAAATTTCCTGGGAATCTCTGGAATAGGGCTAACTAAAATTGAAGTAACATATAGAGGATAAGACGTATAAAGTCTGCTAGAAAAAATTGGCATCAATCTAAGCAATCCTGTATATTATCCCAGATACAAAAAGAATCTGAGGGAAATTTTGCATCTACTGGCAAGTTATCAGCACTTACAAACGATCGGGTTCTAATTCTTGCTCATCAAGCAGTCAGAGATTGGTGTAGAAGCGAAACCAAATCTGCAATTGAGCTAGAGCGCTCGCATCAGTAGAATATCAGGAAATCTTGGCAGAAAAATTTATAAAGTCTTTGGTAAATATGTAGATAACCAACAGATTTAATTACGATTTTTCTATTCGTATTCAACTTATCTGTGGGAATTAGCTAGATGTGAATTAATTAAAGATAGCAATGACCAAGTGCTAGTTATGGCGCTTTTAGGCGCTATTAAAACTAAAAAATATCTTGATTTTAATAACGTCTATTTACCGAGATTGCATATTTACAAATTGAGGAAAATACTGCAATTCTTTAGCTACTCTACTTATAGGTCTACATCAACTCAAGAGATTTCTGCCAAAAGTACATTGTGCAAGAGACAGGCAAAGACTCAAGGTTGAAAAGAAAAGGCAATTTTATCTGTTTTACCGTTCTTTGCCTTATTTCTCCAACAAATCTAATTTCGAGCAGCTGAACTAGAAGGTGAGACTTCATGCAAAGCAGAATTCACAGTAGTTGGTTACATTTTTCAAGAAATATCTGTACAAGTATGTTTTTAGTGTTGGTGGCTTTATTTGCTTGGTCGCCGCCAATCACATTTGATTCTCATTTAACAACAGCTAAAGCTGCTCCAAGAGATACTAACAGCAAGACTGTCACTGACCAAAAACAGACATCTGAACCGCGCTGGATTGAAATTGACCTATCCGAGCAACGTTTATTGGCATGGGAAGGAAAAAAACGAGTTTATTCGTTCCGTATTTCCACAGGTAAACGAGCAACTCCTACACCCAAGGGTAAGTTTGAGATTAATTCCAAGTATCGGATTAACCGAATGCGGGGCGAGGACTACGATATTCCTGATGTCCCTTATGCCATGTATTTTTATGAAGGTTATGCCATTCACGGTGCTTACTGGCATAACAATTTTGGTACTCCAGTGAGCCACGGTTGTGTGAATTTGCGAGTTAAGCAGGCTCGTCAACTGTACAACTGGGCAAAAGTTGGGACTTTAGTAGTAGTACATAAATAGATCATCTCAAAAGGAGATGCGATCGCTCTAAATATATACGGGATAGCTCATTCTCCTCTAAAATCTAAAAGCTCAAGTCTAAATCTGACACTGTAGGTTATGGCAAAAGGTGACAAAATTAATTTTTCTACTCCTAGCGGCTTTCCAGAGTTTCTTCCTAGTGAAAAGCGCCTAGAGTTGTACTTACTAGATACCATCCGCAGAGTTTTTGAAAGTTATGGATTTACACCCATCGAAACACCTGCTGTAGAACGCTTAGAAGTACTACAGGCAAAGGGAAATCAGGGTGATAATATTATTTATGGTATCGACCCCATCCTGCCACCAAATCGGCAAGCAGAGAAAGACAAAGCAGGCGAAACAGGTTCCGAAGCGAGGGCTTTAAAATTTGACCAAACAGTGCCTTTAGCAGCATATATTGCCCGTCATCTCAACGAATTAACCTTTCCCTTTGCGCGTTATCAAATGGATATGGTATTTCGTGGCGAACGCGCCAAAGATGGGCGTTTTCGACAATTTCGCCAGTGTGATATTGATGTGGTTGCTCGCACTCAATTAAGCTTGCTGTATGATGCTCAGATGCCTGCAATTATCACCGAGATATTTGAAGCAATTAATATTGGTGATTTTCTCATTCGCATCAATAATCGCAAAATCCTCACAGGTTTCTTTAAGTCAGTAGGGGTAGCAGAAAATAAAATTAAAACCTGCATTAGTATTATTGATACCCTAGAGAAAGTAGGAGAAGAGAAAGTCAAACAGCATTTAGCAAAAGAAGATATTTTAGCTGAACAGACACAAAAAATTATTGACTTTATTAAAATCGATGGCAGTGTTGACGAAGTATTAGATAAACTCAAGCATTTGTCCCAAAATCTACCAGAAGCAGAACAATTTGCTTTAGGAGTAAGCGAGTTAGAAACAGTAATTACAGGCGTGCGAAATCTCGGAGTAGCTGAAAATCGCTTTTGTATTGATTTAGCGATCGCTCGTGGTCTTGATTATTATACAGGTACAGTTTACGAAACTACCCTATTAGGACACGAAGCCTTAGGTAGTATTTGCTCTGGTGGCAGATACGAAGAATTAGTCGGCACATTTTTAGGCGAAAAGATGCCTGGTGTCGGCATTTCCATCGGTTTAACCCGCTTAATTAGCCGCTTATTGAAAGCTGGGATTCTCAATACCTTAGCCGCCACACCTGCACAGGTAATGGTGGTGAATATGCAAGAAGATTTGATGCCAATTTATTTAAAAGTGTCACAAAATCTGCGTAAGGTGGGGATTAATGTCATAACTAACTTTGATAAGCGTCCCTTAGGTAAGCAATTCCAGCTAGCTGATAAACAAGGCATTCAATTCTGCGTCATTATTGGTTCGGAAGAAGCAGCAGCGCAAAAATCATCGCTGAAAGATTTGAAATCAGGCGAACAAATAGAAGTAGCATTAGCAGATTTGGCTGAAGAAGTGAAACGGAGGCTTCAGTAATTAAGCTGACTTGGAAAATAAGGGGATAGAGAATCTTTCCCCAAATAGCTAATACTCTTAATAAGTTTTTTGAAGATAAGTTTATTTTTTATCTTTGGCGATCGCTCTATGTTTGACGCTAAACTATGAAATTTGAACTTTGCTTGCAAAATAATAAAAAAAAGCGATCGCATCCTCAAATTGTTACTCAGTAATGCGAATATCTTAATATTGTCTAATTTTTAGCAAGCGTCGATTTATTGACCAGTAAGTAGGTTGGCGTAATCATAGATAAAAAATTATGTTTAGACCCAATAGACTGAAGAAAATGCTGCAAACCGGTTCCCAACCAATCGGTTGCTGGATTTTTTTCGCAGATGCTGACTCAATCGAGCTTCTTTCTATGTGTGGTTTTGATGCTTTTATCATCGACCATGAACATGGCGCTATGGAAATGGGCGTCTTAGTCCAGCAACTCCGCGCCGCCCAGGCAACAGAAGTTACCTGCATTTTGCGTGTGCCTTCAAACGATCCAGTCTATATCAAGCGAGCCTTGGAGATGGGCGTGGAAGGTATAATCGTGCCGACTGTAGAATCAGCAGATGAAGCGCGAGCAATCGTTGCTGCAACCCGCTATCGACCTCATGGTGGACACCGAGGTGTGGGTTATCCGGAGTCTCGAGCAGCCAACTGGGGTTTAGCAGAGCTAGAGTATCCTGCCAATTATCGGGAGAACATACTTATAGCCGTTATCGTGGAAACTCGTCGGGGTTTCGAGAATGTTAGAGAAATTGCCGCAGTTGACGGCGTCGATATGGTAGTTTTAGGAGCCGGCGATCTGATGGCAGACATAGTTGACGATTTTGCGGCACTGACTAAATTAGGAACTTACGATAATTCAGAACTTAACCGATTATTGGCGGAAGCCGAAGCGATAGTTCGCTCCACCCCTAATTGTTGGCTTGGGGGCGTCAGTCGTCATGCCGCCGGAGGTCGGGAACTGTTTGCTAAGGGCTATGATTTCGTACTACCTGCTGCTGATGGCTGGTTGTTGTCCGATGCTGCGCGTTCGATTGTCACTGCCATGAGAGGTTAAAAACTTCCGTTCTGAAGTTGGACGAGGTTGATTTTTAGTTGAAAAGTGTGGAGCTACTTAGATGGCGAAGACTCGCGAAGTCATTATTCCCCAAAGCATGGAAGTCTTATATGAAAAGTATCACTACTGCCCTGGTATTAAGGTAGGGAATACTTTATATATCTCTGGACAGGTGGGACGAGATGAAAATTTACAGGTAATAGAGGGAGTAGAAGCCCAATTTGTCCAGACTTTCGAGAATGTGAAAAAGGTACTGACAGCAGCAGGAGCCACTTTTGACGATGTGGTAGAGATGATTACCTACCATGTGACAGGGGTGAATCTCGGTAATTTGCAAGCTGAGTCTGCTAATGGTTCAGAACAAAAACAGTTTACTATTCCACACCTGCCACTGTTTATGAAAGTAAAAGATCGCTATTTCACTAATAATTACCCTACTTGGACGGGATTTGGGATAACTGCTTTATCTACACCAGGACTAATCGTAGAAATTAAGTGTACAGCCGTCCTCGAAAATTAGAGACTGAACTATTCTGAATTGTTCAGAAAGTTGATTACTGCCTGCGATACTTCTTCAGCTATTTGATTCATCATGCAAATTGTTCCTTGGTCAAATTCAACTACTTTGCCATGAGGAATTGCTTGAGAAAGAAAATAGCGATCGCCAGCTTTTGCTAAACTTAGTTTTTCAAATTCTTTGACATCATCCATTCCCCAGATAATCAACGTTGGACACTTGATGGCACGAAATCTTTCTGGTGCATCTAAACAGTAATTACCTACAGCCCAAACTGCATACAAAGGATGACCAAAACATTTTAAATCGTCTAAAACCCAACGATGATTTAATTCGGCAGAGCCTACATATCGAGAACGGGCTAACCATCTTTCCATCAGGTGAGAGCCATCTTCTTTGATATTAAAACCTTCTTCAAATCTTCTAAATAGCTCTGCTTGTCCTCCTTCACCAAAACCAGCTACGTTACCTAAGATCAGTTTGTCAACGCGATCGCTATACGTTGCTGCTATTTCACCAGACACAAAAGCACCTGTATGGTTGCCCATAATGCTGGTTTTTTCGATACCTAATTCATCTAAAAGTGCGATCGCTGTTTTGGCATAGTCAGCGATTGTATACATTCTCGGTGGTTTATCCGAATCACCAAACCCCATCAAATCCATTGCTATAACTCGTCTGTGTTGAGCCAGGATCGGCATAAGTTCGCGATATTCATCACTACTGCGAGGGTTCATGTGCAGTAAAAGTATCGGTTCACCTTCTCCACCGACTCGGTAAAGAATTTGTCCATCTTCTGTGTCTAAAAAAGCTCGTTTAATCTTTTGATTCATGATTTTTGAGCGATCGCAGTTACATTTTTCTCTAGGTGGGCATTGCCCACCATACATTCTCAAAGCCAATTAATTAGCGAAATTTGCTGCTAGACTTTTTCCACCGCCTTAGTTAGCAGTTGCCTGTAGCTCTTTACGTTGGGAAACTCGCGGCGGCATCTTCAAAATTTCACGTGCCTGCGCTGGCGTTGCCACTTCCCTACCTAGCGTATGCGCCATCTTTGCAACCTTGTCTACTAACTCACCATTGTTCGGCTTGCCAAAGCGAGTGTAAGCATAATCTCCCAGCCCAATGCCGACGTGTCCGCCAAGGGTGATTGCCCAAGCTGCCACCCTCATTACGTCGCCATTCCAGCAAAGTGCTAACCACTGGTTCCCTGTAGGAACCTCAGCTATAAACGCTTGCAAACCCGGTATAGTCGCCGCAGCTCCAGCCGGCATTACTTCCCCAGTAAAGACAAACTCCCAAAGCGTTTCCCGAGGCAGCAGTCCCATTTCCTGGAAGCAACGCGCTGTTCGCATTTGCCCTACGTCCCAACAGACTGAACTGACATAGATATTGTGTTTTTTGAATACTTCAAGCACCGCCTTGAGGTTTTCACGGGTATTAACATACACTTGATCGTAAGTAGTAAACTGTTTCGCCTGGGGATTCCAGAAGTCTACGTTGAGCGAACCGAAATCCACTGGTGCCATGTCAACCCGCAGCACTGGATCGTCATTCACTGCCAAGATGTGGCGGACACGATCCTCTACCCGATTCTGTGTGATGTAGCCAAGCGTCGGATGGATTAGAAGATCCGTCTGTTCACGAATTCCCTGCATCACTTCAAGATAAAGCTCAACATCGTTGCGTGGTTCGCCACTATCAGGATCTCGCCCATGCCAATGGAAAATCGAAGCCCCTGCTTCCCAGGCACGAACTGCTTCGCGGATAATGTCTTTTGGAGAGTAGGGTACAGCAGGATTGTCCTGGCGATAGGCTATTTCGTTACAACGACACTCGATAATCAGTGGTAATTCGTTGTTCATTGTTTTCCTCCTAAATAGGTAGGCAAATTTATTTATATATTTACTACGCAGTTATATTTTTCGTTCCCTGCTCTCCCTCTCTGCAAAAATTCTTAATTAATTTTGCACAAGTACTTACTGATTTTCCAAAAAATAAACTACTACTTTTAATACTTCTTCTAAAAGGTCACTTAATCAAACTAAATCTTTTTTTTGACAAATGATAATGGCTTATTATTTACCAGAGTTGATAGAGATTGATCGCAAGTAGGTATAGTAGTGTCAGATGCACCTGGAGATGCCTAATGATTAGATCGAGTAATTTTTCGGGTATTCTTTGTGGATTGGCGGTTTCAGTTTTGATTATGCCACTGGCTGCTATTGCACAGGTTGAAACCCTTACAGTTTCAGCACAAAATATACCTAATAATTCTGCTACTACCCAATCAAAGAAAGTAGTTGCTCGTATTTGGCATGGTATAACCCCGACATCGAAAGCCGATGAATACTATGCTTATTTGGTAGAATCTGGAATTAAAAAAATCGAGACAATTCCTGGTAATTTGGGAGCGCAAGTACTTCGCAGAATTGATGGAAATAATACAGAATTTACTGTTATTTCTTACTGGGAATCACGAGATGCAATTCGTAAGTTTGCTGGAAACGACATTGAAAAAGTCAGACCTCTTCCTAGAGATAACCAATATCTCATAAAACCAGAAACCAAAGTTAAACACTTTGATGTCGTGGTAGACGATCGCAAATAATTTTAGATGAAAATGTAGGGTGCGTTGTCGCGTAGCGCACCTTTTTAGCACAAATCTTTACTAATTTTCTAGAAAATCGAGTACTACTTTTAATATTTCTTCCGGCATTTGATTGACCATCCAAAGGGTTCCACCTTCTAGTTCGACACTTTGACTATGAGGTATTACTTCTTTGAGCCAAGATTGATTCTCAGCTTTGGCTAACCCAACTTTTTCCAAAGGTTCTAAAGCCTTTTCTCCCGACAAAATCAAAGTTGGACACTTAATCAAACGAAATCTCTCTTGGGCAGAAATACAATAGTTTGCCACTGCTATACCAGGGTAGACAGGAGAGTTAAAAGCCTTCAAATCATCCACAACACAACGGTGATTTAACTCCCCCTGTCCAACGTAACTGACACGAGCTAGCCATCTTTCCATCAGGTGAGAGCCATCTTCTTGAATTTGAAACCCTTGAGAATATCTCTTTAAAATCTTGTTTGTTTCCTCTTCGTCTAATCCAACTACATTGCAGAGGATAAGTTTTTCAACTCGTTCTGGGTAAGCTGCTGCAACTTCTCCAGCGATGTAACCTCCTGTAACACTACCGAAAATACTTGCCTTGTTTATGCCTAATTCGTCTAAAAGTGCGATCGCATTTTTGGCATAGTCTGCAACTGAATAAACTCTGGGGGGTTTGTCAGAATCACCTAATCCCATTAAATCCATTGCAATGACTAATTTGTTGGCAGCCAAAATAGGCATTAATTCTTTAAATTCATCACTACTGCGGGGAGTCATGTGCAGTAAAAGTATGGGTTCACCTTCTCCAGCTATACGGTAAAGAATTTGTCCATCTTCTGTATCTAAAAATGCTCTCTTGATACGTTGGCTCATGTTCTTATACTCCCTACATTACTGGAGCTTAAATTCAGATTTGAAATTACGGCACCACGATAATCTTCCCCATCAAATCGCGGTTTTGCATTTTGATCAATGCCCCAGACACCTCTTCTAGATCAACTATCTCATCAATTGTCGGCTGTATTTTTCCCTGAGCAACTGCTGGAATCACTAAATCCCGAAGTGTCGCCAAACTAGAGTGATAATCGCTGTTATACCAGAGAGCGATGCCGTAAATTGTTGCATTGCGCCCTAGCAGTTTGCCCAGAGGCAGGGCAGCATCCATGCCAGTGGTAGTACCATAACTGACAATACGACCATTATTGGCGATCGCTTCGATACAATCAGCAAAGGTGACTTTCCCCGCACCATCAAGCGCCACCTGTACCCCTGAATTGTCGGTAATTCTCCGCACTTCGGAAGCTACATCTTGAAGACTATAATCAATCACCTGTAATGCACCTAACTCAAGTAATCGCTGTACCTTTGCCTGATTACCCGCAGTGGCAATAACTCGCCCTCCTAGCAATTGAGCCAGTTGAACTGCTGCGCTGCCAACACCGCCACTCCCAGGATGTACCAAAACCCACTCTCCAGGCTGGACATTGGCTTTGTGAATCAAAGCCATCCCAGCAGTTAGATAGGCAATAGGTAAGCTGGCTGCTACTGTAAATGACACTTCATCAGCAAGAGGTAACAATTCAGTTGCAACACCATAAGCCATTTCCGCAAAAGCACCCCTCACACGTCCAACTACACGCATTCCGGGCACAAATTCCTTCACTCCTAACCCAACAGCATCAACCTCACCAGCCGCTTCCTGTCCTAGGATAAGGGGTAATTCTTGATGACCATATCCTCGATAGGTTCCATAAGTTGTCTGTAAGTCAGAATTGTTCATTCCCGCAGCCTTTACCCGAATTCTGACTTCACCAGGCCCAGGTGGCAAAACTTCTACCTCATCTACCCTTACAGCAGTTGCACCATTGTAGTTATAAATACGTGCTGCTTTCACTCTAGTAACCAAATAAAAAATGTTCGTAGTTGCGCTTTAGCGCAGTTTTAACTAAAAATCGTCCACTACTGGCGCAACCGCGCTAATTTAATGCCTAAAAATGGGAACGTTTCAAATAACGTCCAGTAGGCGAACCCAAAACCTGTCCGTTGTTATAAATCAGATTTCCGCGCAAAAAGGTACTCTTCACCCGTCCTGTCAATTCCACCCCTTCAAACGGTGTGTAACCTTGCTGTGACTCTGACTCAGCAGCACGTACCACAAAACTTTCATTGGGGTCTACTAGCACCAAGTCTGCATCATAACCAATGGCGATATCACCTTTTTCTAACAACCCAAAACGCCGCGATGGGTTCCAAGAAAGCAATTTTGCCATCTGGTTATAAGACATTCCCCGCTTACTACCTTCACTCAACACACCAGAAAGTAAATATTCTGTACCCCCAAAACCAGACTTTGCTAACCAAATATTATGCGGGTCTTTAGCACTTCTTTTTTGTTCAGCCGAACAGCAAGCATGGTCGCTAACTATCCAATCTACTTGATTATTCAGTACTGCTTGCCATAAGTATTCCACATCAGCACGGGGACGGATCGGAGGATTTACTTTTGCCCAAGTACCATTAGGAGTATCAACATCTAATAATAAATGTCCCACAGTAACTTCGCGCCGAAAATTGATATGAGGAAAAGCAGTTTGCATAGTCAAAGCTGCTTCCATTGCTTTACGCGAACTCAGGTGCAACAAATTGATATTTGCACAGTTAGTTTCATGCACTAAATAAGAAGCAATGCAAATTGCTAAACCTTCAGAATGAGGCGGACGCGCTGCACTGTAAGCTTTCAGTCCACTAAGACTAGCATCATTTTCAACTATTTTTGTATAGGCATTGAGAATTTCTGCAACTTCACAGTGCAAACTCAAGCTAATAGTATCTCGCGCTTCTGGATGTGCTTCCATCAAGCGTGTTAGCCCGCGCATAATAAATTCAAAATGGGCAAAATCGTAGCGTTCCTCTTTATTAATCATCAAAAAGAGGTTTTGCTGGTCTGACAAACCATGTAACCCATAACCGCCATAAAACATGAAGATTTTAAAGGAAGATATACCATATTGTTCAAAAAGTAGCGGTATTTCTTCGATATGCTGGCTAGCTATCGGTGCAACGTGATAACTGTAATCTACAAAAAAATTACCTACAGATAAGGCTAATACTTCTGGGAAAAAATCTCTGTAAGAGCCACCTTTGTTGAGATAATACTGCCCTGTACGAATGTAATTCAGGCTGGTAGTTACGCCTCCCATTGCGGCTGCTTTGCTTTCAGTCACAGCATCTTGGTTGAGGGGTTGATATATACCGATGTGCATGTGAGCATCCACAACCCCAGGAAAGCCTAGCAGATTGTTGGCATCAAATACTTCTTGACCTTTGTCTGGGCTAATATGAGGAGCAATTTCAGCAAATTTCCCATCTCTAATTCCTAAATCAAGTAGTTCGACAGTATCATCATGGGGACGAACTACCCGCACATTTTTGATTATTTTATCTAATACAGTAGGTTCAGACACAATAGACTTCACACTAGAATGAGTGTTAAAGGGTTTGTCTTGAGGACTTTAGTCCTCGTGGTTTTGAGGGCTGAAGTTGTCACTACGAACAAAACATCAACCTAGGTTAGTCAGGAATTCCAACATCGTACTGGGATGCAAGCAACATTTGCTCGCGCTGTAACAGTTTTTTATTAAAACATCTTCAGGAAATAAGACAATGGAAAGTTTTAATGAATATCATCTGAATCCACAAGAATTCCCGTTTCTCAAAAGCTTGCAAGATAACTGGCAAATGATTAGAGATGAGTTTACATACTTTATTAATAATGCTTCAAATGAAGACTTAAAATTTACTTATGAGGTTTTGGGGCCTAAAAGTAAAACTATTAAAACCAAAGGCAGTTCTAAATACAGTGCTTTTGGGATTTTATTTCAAGGTTTATTCATTGACGAATATATTCAATTGCATCAAATACAATATCCTGATTATGGAACAGATGATGCAGCAAAAAAAGCACTTACATTAAGAGAGAAATATTTCCCAAATTTGGCTAAGTCGATAGAAAAAGTCAATTATAGCGACGATAATATCATCAGAAATGCGTATTTTGGAACATTTCATCCAGGTTTAGATATTAAACTTCATGTGAACTATAATCCACACATGAATCGTGGATATTTAGGATTAATTGTCCCTGAGGGTGATGTAGCCATGAAAATCTGCCATGAGCAGCTTTATTGGCATGAAGGAGAATTCATGGTTTTAGATCATAGCTATCCGCACTGTCCGCATAATTATACTAATTATGACAGAACTGTTTTGGTTGTAGACTTTTTTAAACCAGATCAACCTAGAGAGGAAGTAATCAGATTTGAAAAAGAGCAAGTCGCAGAACGGATGCAAGATAATCCTTATAGCTTAGGTGTTTTTGGTAAGAGCGATAAAGCTAAAGAAGAAGATTTTATCAAGTATGGTTTGGCTCATCAATTAGAGTGGGATAAAGCTTTAGGAGCATCATAAAACATTTGTCAGCAAGCAGATCCCCGACTTCTTAAAGAAGTCGGGGATCTATAACTCAAAGTAAGGGAATTACAATTTTTAGAAATGAACGCAACCACCTATAGAAAGTTAATAGCCAAGCAACTGAATCAAGATTTTAAATCTGCTATTGAAATAGTCGAAGTTTCTCTTACAAAACCTGCTGCTAATCAACTTTTAATTCAAAACAAATTCGCTGGCGTTAATGGTGGCTTTGATACATTACTTTGTCGTGGTGAAGTTCCCTATGTAAACTTAATTCCTCCCTTTGATTTGGGTGTGGAAGCAGTGGGAGAGGTGGTTGCTATAGGTGAAGATGTCAAAGATTTTCAAATTGGTGATGCTGTCATCATGACAGCGCGTGGTGGTGGTTATCGAGAATATCAAGTTGTAGATGCAAACTTAGCAGTTAAGGTACGCCAAGCAACGCCAGAGTTACTAACACTAATGCCTACAGGTGTATCAGCTTTAGTTGCATTAGAACAAGTAGGGGAGATGAAAAGTAATGAAGTGGTTTTAGTGACAGCAGCAGCAGGGGGAACTGGTCATATTGCGGTGCAATTAGCAAAGTTAGCAGGTAATCATGTCGTTGGTACTTGCAGTTCTGAGGCAAAGGCAAAGTTATTGAGACAATTAGGATGCGATCGCATTATTAACTATCGCACAGAAAACCTCAACCAAGCCCTCAAGCAAGAATATCCCAACGGGATTAATTTGATTTTTGATTGTGTAGGTAAACAGGTTTTCGATACCTGCGTGGAAAACTTAGCAGTGCGGGGACGCTTAGTGGTGGTTGGTTTCATCTCCGAATACGCGAAGGACATAGAACAAATTACTCAACCCCGAATTTATCACCAACTATTTTGGAAAGCTGCTTCTGTGCGAGGCTTTCTCATGCCCCATTATAAAGAACATATACCAGAGGCACGCGATCGCCTGTTAAATCTCTTCTACAATGGTAAACTCAAAGTTGCCATTGACCCAACTCAATTTCAAGGTCTAGAATCTATTCCTCGCGCTGTTCAATATCTCTTGAGTGGTCAAAATAGCGGCAAAGTAGTTGTTAGATTTTAATTCATCCAATAGACGGTTATACCATTTTGGATTTTAGATTTTGCGGAAAGTTGCGTGCGGGGGTTCCCCCCGTTGAGCAAACTTTTCAAGACAGATTTTGGATTGTGAAACATCTATTGGATAAGCATTTCAGATTTCCATCTGTCGCAATCATTTTTCAAATTGGTGTTATTTTCTAGAATTCGATATGCGCTCGGCGTAAATAGTTGTAGCCCTCTAAACACAAGCAATCAAAATAAGCTAAGTTGCTTTATGCTTTTGGCATGGTAGAGGAAACCGACTGACGTTGATGCAATACCTCATACCATTGACTTAATTCAGGATACTCTTGCTGCCAATTATTGCCAAATCTTAGGCTGTAGTAACCCAACCCTGATAGAGCTGCAACATCAACAGCACTCAGAGTTTCATTAAATAGGTAGGCTGATCCCGTCAACTTTTGCTCAAAAACACCTAAAACACGATTAATGCTGGACTGATATTTAGCTTGGGTGCCAGAATCAGCTTGATTTCCTTTACGAGTTTCATACCACAATCCCACAACATTGTCTATCAAATTGTCTGCTAACTCTTCCCCCTGACGACAGCACAAACGCTCAATGCGATCGCTAGGATAAAAACTGGGCTGAGGATAAGTGTCGTCTAGATACTCCACAATCAGCGTTGAATCCCAAAAAACGAGGCCATTTTCATCCACTAATAGGGGAACTTTCCCAATGGGAGATAAACTGAGAAATTCTTTTGATTTATTGTTAATATCTGTTTCTTTCAGTTCGCAAGATAGCTGCTTCTCTGCCAGGACAATTCTCACTTTACGAGCGTAAGGCGATCGCTGCGTATAGTATAAGATTCGCATTATATTGCTGCTATAAATTTAGTATTGTGATTTCCTATTTTATCCCTCTTTTGTTACTACGGGAGGAGTATAATCAGGAAGGAAATCGGAAACA
>JAVRCV020000006.1:0-187124 GCA_034530615.2 Aulosira sp. ZfuVER01 | reverse complement strand
GCACTTATCTAATATATCGAGCCTCCAATTGTTTGTCAACTCTTTTTTTCGGAAATTTTTTTCGATTCCATTTTGGTGTCCCAAAGCTCTTCACAGTGCTGGGTTTAGGTAACAATGGTTGATGCACTGTGGTGAAGAAGGAAAGGTAGAGCGTGAATTTTCAATCGGTAATAGCTTCATTACATGAATTCTGGGGGGAGCGCGGTTGCTTGATTGCCCAACCCTACGATATTGAGAAAGGAGCAGGCACCAAGAATCCTCATACTTTTTTAAGAGCGCTGGGTCCGGAACCTTGGGCTGTAGCGTATGTTGAACCGTGCCGTCGTCCTACAGATGGGCGCTATGGTGAAAATCCCAATCGCTTCCAATACTATTATCAATATCAAGTTCTGATTAAACCTTCGCCAGATAATATCCAAGAAATTTATCTCGATTCCTTAAGGGCGTTAGGTATCCGTCCGGAAGACCATGATATTCGGTTTGTAGAAGATAACTGGGAAGATGCGACAGTAGGAGCTTGGGGTACTGGCTGGGAAGTGTGGTTAGACGGAATGGAAATTACTCAGTTTACCTACTTCCAACAGTGTGGCGGAATTGACTGCCGTCCTGTGTCGATTGAGATTACATACGGTTTAGAGCGATTGGCAATGTACCTCCAGCAGGTGCAAGCCATCACTAAGATCCAGTGGACGGACAATATTACTTATGGTGATGTGTTCCTCCAAGCAGAAATTGAACAGTGTACTTACAACTTTGAAGCGTCGAATCCAGAGATGTTGCTGACACTGTTTAATTTATATGAGCAGGAAGCTACTCAATTGACGGAGCGAGGATTGGTTTTACCAGGCTTAGACTATGTAATTAAGTGTTCGCATACTTTTAACTTGCTGGACGCAAGAGGCGTAATTTCAGTTACTGAGCGCACCCGCTACATTGCCAGGATTCGACATTTGGCCAGGAAGGTAGCTACTTTATATGTTGAGCAAAGGGAGAAGTTGGGTTTTCCGTTGCTCAAAAATGCCGTAAGTTAAACACTACAGATTAAGGCTGAGGATAATTAAAACTTTGCTAGATCTCTATAACCTCCCTTTTTGAGGGAGGTTTGGTATTATTTCATAGAGAAAATAGTAAGGGTGTATGAGAAATGTTGAATTGGAGCGAGTTGCTAGAACCAATCGCTGCTTGGTTTCGTTCTCTTGGACTCCCTGAACCAATTACCCATTGGGGACATCCCTTGATGATGGCGATTGTTGTATTTGTAATGGGTAGTTTTGTTGGACTGGCTGGTTGGCGGGGAAGACTTGTTGAAGATAAAGATGCAGCAATTAAAAGTCGCAGTGAGCATCGTAAACTAGCACCTTGGCTATTTTTCTTTCTGGCTACGGGTTATACAGGTGGAGTGATGTCTTTGGTGATGCAGCATCAACCAATTCTAGAAAGTCCCCATTTTTTTACAGGTTCTATTGTGCTGTTACTGCTACTGATTAACGGTGCAATTTCTTTAAGTGGATTTGCTGGAAATAAAGCGATATTACGTAATATTCATGCTTATTTAGGCAGTACAGCACTTTGTGTTCTGTTTCTTCATGCAGTATTGGGGTTTAAGTTGGGCATATCTTTTTGATAGAGTTATTGCAAAAAGTTCTAACAATAAAGCCTGTGCCTCCTGAGACTGGAAATCACTGGCTCTACAAACACAGCCCGCATCTGCGGGTTTAATTTTATAGTCAGCAAATACTTTTATTAGAAGTCTTATGATTCAGGCTGGTGGTGTAATTATCTGTCTGGGCTATATTCTGGGGCTACTATTTACAGCCGTGCCTTGGGGTGGTTTATGGATTTTGGTTTTAGGGATAGTGGGCGCAGTAGTGTTGCGATTACGTTCTCTCAAGTCACGGCAACTTGCTCAAAAAGCAGAAAATGCTGGAACGAAGACCAAGCAAATATCTAGCTTCTGGCAAAGCACTCTTGATCCTAGAGTAGTTCTAGCTGCTGGTTTAGTAGGTTTGTTGGCTACCCTATATTTTCAATGGCGAGTGCCAGAACCAGGAGCAAAAGATATTAGTAAGTTTGTCCCACCTGGAAATAGTAGTAATCAAGAACAACTTGTAATTGTCCGTGGTGAAGTGGCAAGTACACCTCGCTTAACTCGCAGTCAGCGAGGGCAATTTTGGTTAGAAGCGACTCAAATAGATGAAGTTAAAAAAGATGATGGACCAGCAGGTGCCAGTAAAGGAGTAACGGGTAAATTGTATGTGACAGTGCCGATACTTCAGGCTACTGGCTTATACCCAGGTCAACAAATTGCTGTAACGGGAGTTTTGTACAAACCAAAAGCAGCTTCAAACCCTGGTGCTTTTGACTTTCAGAAGTTTCTCAAGCAAGAAGCGACATTTGCTGGTTTAACAGGTAGACAGATAAATATTTTAGATGAGGAGCAGCGTAAGTGGGGATTGTGGCAAGTTCGGGAGCGAATAGTGCGATCGCAAGTTCGCTGGTTAGGTATCCCGGAAGGGCCGCTTTTGAGTGCGATGGTTCTTGGTAGCAAAGCTGTTGATTTACCTTATGATATCCGCGATCTGTTTGTCCAAGCTGGATTAGCCCATGCTTTGGCTGCTTCGGGGTTTCAGACTTCGTTGATTTTGGGTGTGATTTTACAGTTAACAAGGCGTACAAAAAAGGCAACCCAATTTACTCTTGGCTTTTTAGGTTTAATTATTTTCCTGAGTTTAACGGGTTTTCAGCCTGCGGTGCTGAGAGCCGTAATCATGGGTTTTGCAGCATTAGTAGGACTAGCTTTAAAAAGGAAGGTAAAACAATTAGGGTCACTGCTACTGGCGGCGACTTTATTATTGTTATTTAACCCTTTATGGATTTGGGATTTAGGGTTTCAACTGAGCTTTTTAGCAACGCTGGGATTAATTGTGACGGTACCACCAATAGTTCAACGCTTGGGTTGGCTACCACCTGCGATCGCATCTTTGATTGCTGTTCCTTTAGCTGCTACGATTTGGACTTTACCCTTGCAACTATTCGTCTTTGGGGTTGTGCCTTCTTACAGTCTGCTGCTCAATATTATTAGCACCCCATTCATTTCTATTCTCAGTATTGGTGGAATTATAAGTGCCTTAGCAGCATTGATTTGGCCGGAAGCAGGAAGTGTGTTAGCAGGAGTGTTGCATTACCCCGCTGATTGGCTCATCAAATTAGTAGAATTTTTTAGCAAATTACCAGGAAACTCAATAGCTGTTGGCAGTATATCTCCCTGGCAGATGTTGGCTCTTTATACACTGATTTCCTTGGTTGTGCTGGTGCGTTGGTGGCGACAACGCTGGTGGTTTGCTAGTTGTATGGCCTTAGGTTTAATACTGATTCCAGTTTGGCATTCTGCCAACAGTTTATTTAGAATCACTGTACTTGCAGCAGGCGCAGAACCAGTTGTGGTAATCCAAGACCGAGGAACAGTCACCTTAATTAATAGTGGCGATGAAGATACAGGACGCTTTACAATCCTACCGTTTTTACAACAGCAAGGTGTAAACCAAATTGATTGGGCGATCGCAACTGATTTCCAAGATCGTGAAAGTAGCGGTTGGTTGGAAGTGGTGCAACGTTTACCAATCAAAAATTTTTATACATATCCACCCAAGCTAGAAAACGTCATTGAGACTCAGGTAATTCAACAAGAAATTCAAAAGCGTCAGGGGATTTTTCAACCTTTAGCAGTTGGCCAAGCCATGACTGCTGGCCCAGTAGTAGCGCAATTAATTAATGACCAATTACCAATTTTACAATTGCAAATTCAAGGACAAAATTGGTTACTAGTAGGTAATCTCAAGTCTAAAGAGATAGCACAGTTAGTCAAGTCTGGGGGTTTAGCTCGTCCACAAATATTATGGTGCGTCCCTGAATCTTTGAAAGATTTAGTTTTAGCCTTACAACCACAAATTGCGATCGCAACTTCTGCCGAACTTGAGCCAAAATTTCTATCTGAAATCAGTCAAAGCCAAACGAAACTTTTCTTTACAGGAAGGGATGGCGCTATTCAATGGACACCTGGTAGTGATTTTGAAGCTTTTATCCAAGCTGCAGAAAACAAGTCTTCTGTCTTATAAATGCCGAGCTAATTCACCAACCCTCCCTTGATATTTTCCCAAAAGGCTTATCTGCTTTGCCTCCTGCTTTTTTTAGTTCGTTAAACTCACGTTAAAATACCAATTGACTAGCAGCGACTCTCTACGAAGAGATACTATGCGATCGCTGCGGCTTGCGTTTTAGTCATATCAACTCCTCACACCCATGTCCACAACTATTGACTTCCTTAGCCACCTTAACCCCAGCCAACGTCAAGCTGTAGAACATCACTGCGGCCCGCTGCTAGTTGTGGCTGGTGCAGGTTCCGGTAAAACCCGAGCTTTGACTTATCGAATTGCTAATCTAATTATCAAACACCGTGTAGCTCCCGAAAATATCTTGGCGGTGACTTTTACTAACAAAGCTGCTAGGGAGATGAAAGAACGGATTCAAAAGATATTTGCCGAACAGTTGGCTATGTCGGAATATGGTCAGCGTTTTGATTTGTTGACAGAATACCAACAAACTAAACTGCGATCGCAAGTCTACCGAGAGACAATCAAAGATTTATGGTGCGGTACTTTTCATAGTCTGTTTTCCCGCATCCTGCGCTTTGATATTGAGAAGTACCAAGATGAAAAAGGCCGTCGTTGGAGTAAAAATTTCTCTATATTTGACGAATCTGATGCTCAAAGCTTGGTCAAAGAGATTGTTACTAAACAGCTAAACTTAGACGATAAAAAGTTTGACCATCGTTCTATGCGTTATGCAATTAGTAATGCAAAAAATCAAGGCTTCTCCCCCCAAGAATTTGAGAGCGAGCAACTTAATTATCGCGGCAGGGTAATCGCTCAAGTTTATAGTTCCTATCAAGATAGGCTAGCAGCAAATAACGCTCTCGATTTTGACGATCTAATTCTTATTCCTACTAAACTCTTTCAGCAGAATGAACAAGTTCTAGCTTACTGGCATCGCAAATTCTCCCATATTCTTGTAGATGAATATCAGGATACTAATCGCACTCAGTATGACCTCATCCGCCTGTTAGTAACAAATGGCGAAGATAGAAAGAGTGAATGGAAATGGCAAAATCGCTCAGTGTTTGTTGTAGGTGATGCAGACCAGTCAATTTACTCATTTAGAATGGCTGATTTCACCATCTTGCTGGAATTTCAGAATGATTTTGGCGACGGTTTATCTGATGACGATACCAGAACAATGGTGAAGCTAGAAGAAAACTATCGCTCTTGTGAAAACATTCTGCAAGCTGCTAACGAACTGATTGAAAATAATACCCAAAGAATTGATAAAATCCTCAAGCCAACTAGGGGTGCGGGTGAGCAAATTTATTGTCACAAAGCTGATAATGAACTAGACGAAGCCGATTTTATTATTCATCAAATTCGCTCTTTAGAATCTCAAAACCCAGAACTAAACTGGGGCAGTTTTGCAATACTTTACCGTACAAATGCTCAATCTCGTCCCTTTGAAGAACTTTTGGTGAAATATCAAATTCCTTACACAGTTGTGGGAGGGATGAGATTTTACGATCGCAAAGAAATTAAAGATGTTATAGCTTATTTAAGAGCGATCACTAATCCTGCTGATACTGTAAGTTTGTTGCGAGTTATTAATACTCCCCGGCGTGGTATTGGCAAAGCAACCATTGATGCGTTGATTAACGCTTCTCAACAATTAGGTACAACTCTTTGGGAAATATTGTCAGACGAGACATCAGTTAATACCTTAGCTGGACGTGGTGCTAAATCGGTGAAAGGTTTTGCGGAAATGATCAACCGTTGGCAAGGAGAAGTAGGAACGCTTCCCGCTGCGGAAATTGTTCAAGGTATACTTGAAGAGTCTGGTTATGTACAAGACTTACTAAGCCAGGGTACGGATGAATCGCAAGATAGAATTCAAAACGTTCAAGAACTTTACAACGCCGTACTGCAATTCCAAGAAGAGAATGAAGATGCTACCCTGCAAGGATTCTTACAAAGTACTGCCCTCAGTTCCGATTTGGATAATTTAAAAGAAGGGCAAACAGCAGTATCTTTAATGACTTTGCACGCTTCCAAAGGTCTGGAATTTCCCGTAGTCTTTTTGGTGGGATTAGAACAAGGACTATTTCCCGGCTACCGTTCACTGAGCGATCCTGCATCTTTAGAAGAAGAACGCCGCCTGTGTTATGTAGGGATTACCCGCGCCCAGGAACGGTTATATTTATCACACGCTCGCGAACGCCGCCTCTATGGTTCTCGTGAACCGGCGATGCGATCGCAATTTTTGGACGAAGTACCAGAAGAATTATTAACAACTGGCAATAAGATTCGTCAAACCTATACTAAATCTACTGCTGTCAGCAATGGTAAGCAGAATTGGAAAGTAGGCGATCGCGTTTTACATAAAGCTTTTGGTATTGGTGAAATTACCCATATTTTTGGGGAAGGTAATAAGCTTTCTGTAGCAATCAAATTTGCTAATTTGGGGCAAAAAATTATCGACCCCAGAATAGCGCAATTGCAAAAAGTAGATTGAGACAATTCAGGGTGCATTAGCTAAATTTAAACTCTTTCAAAGTGTTCAACAGTGGGAAATGGCTCATAAAAATGGTGCAGCAACTTTTTCCACTCTTGATACTCGACAGAACTTCTAAATCCAACAGTATGAGATTCTAAAGTTTCCCATCTAACAAGTAATAGATATTTACCCTTAACTTCTATGCAGCGATGGAGTTCGTGGGATAAATATCCATTCATTGATGAAATTATCTTGGAAGCTTTTTTGAAAGCAGATTCAAATTCAGATTCCAACCCAGATTTGACATGAAGCATCACTGCCTCAAGAATCATAAACTATTTCCTGTAAACTGAAGATTACGCTTTTTACTATAGTGCGATCGTGTACACCATAGCAGATTAAAAATAATTCTTCAGTAAATAGATAATTGCAGCACAAAACGGAGTATATTGTCCGTTAATATCAAGTTGCTCATAACCTTCAGCAAGCTGCTGTATTTCTGCATCAGTAAAATCTTCAATATCCAGTAATGCAGCATCAATTGCTACTTTCCGCATATTTTGCAGCTTGTTAATATTGAGCGCTAGCTTCTCAATTGTTGTTTCAGCAGCTGCTTGTTTAGCTGGATCATCTGTTGGTTGAATTTCACCGGATGCAGGATATTTAAAGCACTCAGCGCAGTTTACTTTCAGAGGTGAAACCATCAGATGCTCATCGTACCAATACTTTTTCTGATGCCCACAATGAACGGGAACGGGAGGCGGTTCTTCACTTTCTCCTTGACATGAAGCGATAAGATTTGTGTAATCTAGCGCCAAATGTGGATAGGTAGTACGAGGCTTGAGATGTTCTATATGACTCATTGCTCTTGCAATCCGCATTCCACAATAAGAACAAATATATCCCTGTTCTTGTAGCAGAGAATCATGCACAATTACTTTTTCAGGTTTTTGGAAATTATCATCCCAATTAGGTTTCCAATCATCATTTTCTAAAGCCTTCCAATCACTGAACTTTTTCGGCTCATGATTCTTTTTGATGTACTTCATCGATTGAGAATTTCCTTCCGGCGGATGAGTACATCTGCTCGAACAAACTCCGGTTCATCTGCTCCTATCTCGGCTGCTAACTCTTGACGCAATTTTCTTGCGCCTTCGAGATTTCCTGCATCAATCAGTCTAAACAATTCTAACAGACTTGTCTTGATTTCTTGTGGACGTTCTGGAACATCCATGAGATCTTCTAGAATACGATTGCTATCTCTGCCAAAAGAACTTTCTGGACGTTTGGCGATAACACCATTATCAGTCTTTTCTAAAATATAAATTCCTTCAGGTTTGACATGGCTAATAACCTGTGGGGAATGAGTAGTCACAATAAATTGACAATTGGGGAACGTTCTAGTTAAAGCTGTAATAATTTCTCGTTGCCATTTTGGGTGTAAGTGTAATTCAATTTCATCAATTAAAATAACTCCACTACCTTGGAGTGGTTCTGATAAACCTGGGTTAGCTATTGCCAAACGTCTTGCTAAATCTCCTACCATTGCTAATAAGCATTTCTCACCATCAGATAGCTGATTAACAATGAGTTCTTCACCTTGTTTTTTCACAGTCATTCGCAGAGGAGAACGCTCAACACGTAAGTTAGAAAAATCTGGTATTAATAATACAATTGCCTGCCTTACAGCTTCTAAGTGTTTATCTCGATAATTAGGACTATCTCTCCGCTTTTCATTCTCTAGATCTTCTCGATTTCTAAACCACTCAAAAAATTTTTTGAAATCAATTCTTCCTCCCTTAAGTGACTGCTCATAAGCATCTACTTGTTTAAACGAAGATGCTTCTGAAATCTCAAGAGGCATATCAATAACAGCACGATTGACTGGATAGTAGACTGCTAAAGGAATATTAGCATTAGGAATGGTTTCTAACTGATGTTTTAACTTTTCAAGGACTGTTTTTAAATCTTCTACTAATTTGCTACGTATTTCAGTTTCTATCCTCTTACGAAGATTCTCAATTTGTAGTAACAGGCTCTTGGACTCTGTATAATTTTTAAGCTTACTTCTAACTTTTATTTCTAACTCAGAAATTTCTTGAATATATGCTTCCAAGTTAAAAGGATTAGCATCAATATTATTTGTTGATTGTCCATCCGAGAGCGACCATGTTAATTCTTGGAAGTCTAGTAAAACAGTAATTGTATTTTTCGTTCTGTCACGTCCATTCATAACATCTAAGTTACTAAAAAAACGTAACGCATCAAGAGAGTCCTGAATCTGCCCTGTAACTTGTGATAGAAGAATAGCTAAACAATCAAGAATAGTCGATTTACCTACACCGTTGATACCAATCAGTACTGTTGGCTCGATTTCATCGAAATCTAGCGTCAAATCCCCAATTCCACGGAAGGATTGCATTTTCAGGCGCTTGATTTTCATATTTTTAACAACAGTGTATGTAATTTATTCGGTGGGCATTGCCCACCCTACATCTAACTAGAGAGCCAGGTATTAAGCTGATTTCAACTGAATAATACCCTTGTCAAAAACGCGGTTATCAGTACCAATACCACTTAACTCTATTCTATCTGCATACACCTCATAGGCAGCAAAACTTAAATTACTAGTAGAGTATTCTGTCCACTCATTTTTACCTACAGGACGATTACCTGCACCTGCTCCACATATTAAGTAAGTTGTGCCATTAATAGAACGGGTGCGTTCATAATGGTGTTCATGCCCATTGATGTAAAGTTGTACTCCGTATTTTTGGAATAGGAGAGTAAAGGTTTTAATAAAATCTGGATTACTACCATAGACTCCAGATGCATAAATTGGATGGTGTCCAAATACTACTTTCCAGGAAGCTTTGCTCAGACTTAATTCTTTTTCTAACCAAGTTAACTGGTTTTTCCAGTCGGCATTACCGTTAGTATCTAGGGCAAAAAATTGTACATTTCCTCGGTTAAATGTATAGTAGCGTCCCTTCATATTAAAGCCGGGATATTTAACTTCCAAATCGCCATTGGCAGTACGAATATCGTGATTACCTAAGCAAGCTTGAAATTTCACACCTCGCTTGAGTAATTCTCCATAAGGACGCTCAAACACTTGGCCAATTTTTTCAATTTCACCGTTGTTGTAAATGTTATCTCCGGCTAAAACTACTAAATTGTAAGGATTTTGTTGTTGATAAAGAGTCATCGCCCTAGCTACGGCATATTGTCCTTTAGCGCCAGTGCCTGTATCTGCAACTGAGACAAAACGTAGTAGTAAGCCTTTTTTGAGGGGATTGGCGGCGATCGCTGTATCGGATCCAGCAAAATCAGCGCTTTGATTACTTTGCTTACTTAATATCCAGCCTAATCCTGTACCGATCGCGCTAAGGCTACTTAACAATAAAAATTGACGACGTTTAAGGTTCATAAATCATCAAATTCAATAAGTAGTCAGTTTAGCTTAATTACAAGTCACCGTAAAAAGCCGATCTACTTATTACACACTGAATTGCAATGCTAAATGTCACAGGGATGGAACAAGATGCCCATCCCCTAAATTTATTAACTCTGAGCAACACCTTCTTGACGCGCGGCTTGTTGCACAGCAGCAGCAACCGCAGTAACAACGCGCTCATCAAAAACTGAAGGAATAATATGTTCTCGATCCAAATCTGAAGGCTTAACTAAAGATGCGATCGCACTTGCAGCTTCTAGATACATGGTGGCAGTAATTGTCTGTGCCTGACAATCTAAAGCACCACGGAAGACCCCCGGAAAAGCAAGAACATTATTGATTTGATTGGGGTAATCGCTGCGACCAGTAGCCATGACAGCAACATCCTTTGTGACTAACTCTGGCTGAATTTCGGGAATTGGATTTGCCATTGCAAACACAATTGGATCTTTCGCCATTGATTGCACCATTTCTACTGTCAAAACACCTGGTACACTCACACCAATAAATACATCTGCGCCTTGCATTGCGCCAGCGAGAGTACCTTGGGCTTTAACTGCAAATTCGCGTTTTTCTTCTGTGAGGTCGGTACGACTGGTGGAGAGAATACCCTTAGAGTCGCACATCCAAATTTTTTCTGCCCCAGCTTTGCGCAGTAACCGCGCGATCGCAACTCCCGCCGCCCCAGCGCCGTTAATCACAATCCGTATTTCTGCCATTGACTTATGTACTAATTTCAAGGCATTAAATAACGCTGCCAAGGTAACAATTGCCGTACCATGTTGGTCATCATGAAACACAGGAATATTCAATTCCCGTCGCAGTCTCTCTTCAATCTCAAAGCAGCGCGGGGCGGCGATATCCTCTAAATTAACACCGCCAAATACGGGAGCAATATTTTTGACTGTCCGCACAATCTCATCTGTATCTTGAGTTGCCAAGCAGATGGGGAAAGCATCAATCCCCGCAAATTCTTTGAACAGCATCGCTTTCCCTTCCATCACAGGTAAAGCAGCCGCCGGGCCAAGATTTCCTAAACCCAAAACCGCACTACCATCAGTGACAATGGCAACGGTATTTTTTTTGATGGTTAAGTTATAAACTTCGTCTGGATTTGCCGCGATCGCTGTACAAATTCTACCTACCCCTGGGGTGTAAGCCATTGCCAGATCGGAAACACTCTTAAGGGGAATTCTACTAGTAATGCTGATTTTACCGCCACGATGCAAATTAAAAGTGCGATCGTACACATTCAGCATTTGAATTTCTGGTAATGCTTTGACCGCTTGCGCAATGGTTTCAGCTTGTTCGGTACTAGCTGCATCCACTGTAATATCGCGGATCGAATCTTTGCGGGTTTGTTCGATTAAATCAATTTGTCCTAGTAGGCCGCCATTAGCTGCGATCGCCTGGGTGACTGACGCCAGCATCCCCACACGATTAGGAATCTGCAAGCGGAGCGTCAAACTAAAACTAGAATTAGGAGTAAGGTCTGCCATTTTGGTTTTAGATTTTAAATTTCAGATCTTATATTGAATTGATTATTAAAAAACTCTTGAAATCTTAAATGTCATATTTTACTAATGTAAGCGAGCCACAATTTTGTAAATGTACTCAGCGACACCAGCTATTTTTGCTGTTCCATCCTCTCAACTACAAAGCAGAGTACGGTAAACCCTTGTGTAAACTGCTTTTGTTGCTCTGAGTTTATCTGTGATTTCATGAAAAAAGCGCCCTCTAGTCAGAGGGCGCTGTTAATTTATATTAACCTAGTATTAACCATGAGTTGCAGAATTAAGCAAAGCTACAGGCACTACCTCACCTCCAGCCAAATCTAGCGGGAAGTTATGAGCATTCCGCTCGTGCATCACTTCAATACCTAGGTTGGCACGGTTGACTACATCTACCCACGTACCAACTACACGACCTTGAGAATCCAGCACTGATTGGTTAAAATTGAACCCATTTAAATTAAATGCCATAGTGCTGATACAAGACAATGAGCTGATAAGGACCGCCGTTGTAGAGCCATTTATCCATCGAAGCTGCTTCCCAAAGCGGGTAGAAGTGCAAACCGATGGCGTTGGATGTAGGTACAACAGCACCAGTAATGATGTTATTACCGTAGAGCAAAGAACCAGAAACTGGTTCCCGAATACCGTCAATATCGACAGGTGGTGCGGCAATAAAAAATGGTAGCGGTCAACAAAGTGGGAAGCATTAAAACACCAAACCAGCCAATATAAAGCCGATTTTCGGTGCTAGTAATCCATTGAGAAAACCGATCCCACTGATTGCCGCTTTCGCCTCTTCTAAGAGTTGTGGTCATGGCTATATCGTTGATAAATTGCTAATAACAAACTTTCTCAATTCACATAAATTGAGAATCACGCTGTTTTCAAAGAATTTCGCCAAATACCTTCTCCCTATTCACCGGGATTCTCTACAATTGCCTCACACCATGAAATACTGTTAATCCATTCCTCAGGGAGATGGTGTAAAAAAAAGGGAAAATTTTTCCTGGCTCTACTATCACGTTTTATATAAACTTTTTGTATTTTTCAATCATATTTAATGAAGTTTTATTACAATTAATTTTTAAGGTTTTTGATTATTAGAATCTTAAAAGTGTTATCAATAACTTCAATTATTTTTAAATAATAACGTTTTATTTAAGCGGGAAATTACGTAGAAATTAGCGAAATACCTAACAAAATAGTTGATAAAGCGTTTTTAACTGTATCCAGTGTCATTACCCAGGCGCTCAAGCAAGATTGATGAATAAGATGAGGAATAACATTTTTTATTGTGCTTTCTCATGCTTTATAGAGAAAGCCAATGTCAATTTAAAAAGAGGGTAGTTGTACCTAGCCCACCTTGCTGATATTTCCAACAATAGATATTTAGCTTGGTTTGATGAGAGTTTTAATGATTTTTCTTGTTAATACAAGGTAAATTATGTCACATTTTTCAGAAACATTTTTCAAAGAATTCCTAGATTTTTCTTGCCTAGAGAAGACAATAGGATCAACGATGCGTTTAGCAGCACAGAATCCTATTTCGTTTTATCTGTTCTTGCAACGTTACACATATTTCAACGGCTATGCATCTGCTGTGATCTCTAGGCTAGCGAGTTCTATTGCCATGTCGCGCTATTTATTTACCGACTCGAAAATTTTGGTAAATGAAGAGGCAGATCGAGGATTCCAAATTTCTGCTGAGATTATGATTGCGGCCTCTGATGAAGGAGCCTACGGAATTACACACCGTGAACTAGCTCAACTGCTGCTAACAACAGCAGGAGACTATGCAAGACTTTCTATCTATGAGCGCAACCAATTTTCTCAGGTTCCTGCATGGTTAGATGAGATTGTCCAGGATGTGATGACTGCTTATCAAGGAAAACCAGGTGATGTTGTTTCTTTAATTCGAGCCATCGGATTTCATACAGCTTCGGAAATGCTGGGCGATCGCGAATATGCCCTACTTGATATGATTATTCGTTATGAAAACCAAGGAGTCGGATTCGATCGCTATCTCAAAGAACAGACTACTCCTGTCCCAATTCGAGGTCATCGTTACGATCCTTGGTGTTATGTCGTGATTCACGGCAAGCATGAAGGATCTGGTGCAGAAGCCAAGCACTTTGTACATGTTTTAGAAGCGCTGAATATGGTAGTTCGCTATCGGACTGAATCAGAACAACAAATTATCGAGTGGGTGCTTGAAGGCTATCAAGCATTTGTAGAGTTACAGCAGCACTTGTTTCGAGAAATTTATCGTGAATGTTTGGCAATGCTGGAGAATTCAAAGACAGCGAATTTGATATCTGTTTAATTGGCGATCGCTTGAGGGTGCATAGACCAATTCGCTCGTTTCCTGTGGTTGATTTCAAGCTTCTCTTGTGGTGCATTTACCGCTAATCCATAAACTAAATGGGAAATTAATCAGAAATAATGTTTAGTTGGCAAGCGGTAATTGGTGTAGTTGCAGGTTTTCTCTCCCTATTAGGTTTTCTACCCTATCTAGTTAGTATCTATCAAAGAAAAACTCGACCCAATAGAACAACTTGGTGGATTTGGGCGATCGTCGGTCTCATTCTGTGCTCCAGCTATTACTCCTCTGGGGCTGTAAACACGATATGGGTTCCAGTTTGTTCAGCAATTGGTCATTTAGCGATCGCCATTGTTGCTCTTAAATATGGTGAAGGTGGTTGGAACCGCTTTGATCGAGGGTGTCTAATAATTGCTGGTATTAGTCTTTTACTCTGGTGGCAGTTTAGCTCTCCAATAATTGCCCTTTTAATCAATATAGGCATTGATTTTCTAGGTGCATTACCAACAATCAGAAAGTCATACTATCAACCACATACAGAAGATCCTTTAACATGGACAATTTTTCTATCGGCACATACCCTTAATCTTCTTGCTCTCAAAAATTGGTCTTTTGCGCTTTCAGCCTATCCCCTCTATTTATTTTTTTCTACTGCTACTATCGTTATATTTATTCTTCGTCCTAAAATGGTCAATCAAGCGACCGCCTACAAAAAACGCAGCAGCAGAAAAATTCTTAATTCAAAAAACTTTTTTGCTCTGATAATGCGCTTCAAATAGTTAATAAATATTTTCACGATATAAACTTCAAACTAAATTTGGGAATCCTAGAGATAGAAAGGCATGAAGATTTGAGCAAAGCACAAAATTGGGTATGTTATCAAAGCTGCTTCCTAGCCAGATGTATCAAGACGGCAAATCAAAAAAAATCTCACTACGTTTAATTCTTGTGGTACCTTTTGTACTGCAAATTGTTGCAGCTGTAGGTTTAACGGGATATCTATCGCTACGCAATGGACAAAAAGCTGTTAATGAATTGGCAGGCCGATTGCTGACAGAAGTAAGTGGGCGCATAGATCAGCAGCTAGATAGCTATATGCAAGTTCCTCAAAAGGTTGTTCTGCTTACTTCAGATGTGATTGATATGGGCTTGTTGGATTTACAAAACAAACAACAGCTAGGACAGTTTTTCTGGAAGCGACTGCAATCATTTGATATCGGCTATATTCTCTTGGGTTTCCAAACAGGTGATTATATTGCCTCTGGATATCTCTTTGGTGACAATCGCATTACTATTGATGAATTATCTCCAAAAGATTACAAAGGCAGTACTCATTTATATAGTTGGGCAACCGATAGGCAAGGCAAACGCACAAAGATTATTCAAGATAATGGAGAATTTATTGCCAAGAATGAGGGGTGGTATGCAGAGGCTGTAAAACAAGGCAAATCTGTTTGGAGTCCGGTTTACAACTGGTTAGTACCGCCATTTAACTTATCTATTGCAGCTAGTCATCCTATCTATGACTCTAATCGCAATCTGCTGGCTGTAATTGCTGCGGAACAACGCCTTTCACAGATTAGTGATTTCTTGCGGCAATTGAAAGTCAGCCGTTCGGGAAAAACCTTCATTATTGAACATAATGGTCAATTGATTGCTAGTTCTAGTGATGAGCAACCCTTCACAGTCAAAAATGAAAAACCCCAACGCCTTTCTGTATCCGATAGCAAAGATCCTTTAATCCAAGCAACTGCACAACATTTAATTGAACGGTTTGGCAATTTTAATAAAATTCAAAATTTTCAGCAAATTGATTTTTTACATAAGAGTAAGCGTCAGTTTGTTCAAGTCACTCCTTGGCGCGATGAGTGGGGACTCGATTGGCTAATGGTAGTCGTAGTTCCTGAAGCAGACTTTATGGCTCAAATTCATGCCAATACTCGTACAACAATCATGTTGTGCCTGTTAGCTTTAGGACTTGCAACTGCGTTAGGGGTTTATACATCTCGCTGGATTACCCAACCTATTCTGAAATTGAGTCAGGCATCTGAAGCGATCGCGGATGGTAAACTTGAGCAACAAGTAGAAGAGTCCCATGTCGATGAACTGAGTGTGCTCTC
The DNA here is from genome assembly GCA_034530615.2 of Aulosira sp. ZfuVER01. Taxonomy (GTDB): domain Bacteria; phylum Cyanobacteriota; class Cyanobacteriia; order Cyanobacteriales; family Nostocaceae; genus Aulosira. The sequence continues at coordinate 171,119 of JAVRCV020000006.1, read as the reverse complement.
GCAATCGTTTAACCGTATGGCACAGCAGTTGCGCGAGTCTTTCACTGTCTTGGCAAAGACTAATGAAGAATTAGAAATCAGGGTTGAGGAACGCACCACCGAACTGAAAGAAGCTAAAGAAGCTGCTGATAGTGCCAACATAGCCAAGAGTGAATTTCTCGCCAACATGAGTCATGAACTGCGTACACCTCTCAACGGGATTTTGGGCTATGCCCAAATCTTGCACACTGCGAAAAATCTGACAGAAAAACAGCACAAAGGCATTGATATTATTAACCAATGTGGCTCACACCTCTTGACTCTCATTAACGATATTCTTGACCTCTCAAAAATCGAAGCCCGGAAAATGGAATTGCATCCTACAAGTTTTCATTTTCCTTCTTTTCTCCAAGCCGTTTCTGAAATTTGTCGAATTAAAGCTGAGCAAAAGGGTTTGGAATTTATCTATCAACCCGATGAGAAATTACCACTAGGTATCGAAGCTGATGAAAAACGTTTACGGCAAGTTTTGATTAATCTACTGGGTAATGCAATTAAGTTTACGGAAAAAGGTATAGTCAAATTTATAGTCAAAATTCAGCAGATTAATCATAGTTATCAAGCCAAAACATCAACTTACAAAATTCGCTTTCTAGTGGAAGATACTGGTGTAGGTATGACTAGTGAACAACTAGAAAAAATCTTTTTACCTTTTGAACAAGTAGGCAACATTAAAAAACAATCAGAAGGAACCGGATTAGGTTTAGCTATCAGCCATAAAATTGTTGCTATGATGGGCAGCAATATAGAAGTCAAAAGCCAATTAGAACATTGTAGCATCTTTTGGTTTGATGTAGAAATCCCCGAAGCACAAGAATGGGCAGATAAATCTAAAGTTGCTCAACAGGGAACGATTGTTGGTTTTAAAGGTGATAAAAGAAAAATTTTGGTAATAGACGATAGTTGGGAAAATCGCTCTGTATTAGTTAATCTACTGGAACCACTAGGTTTTGAAATTTTAGAGGCAGAAGATTGTCAAGAAGGATTAATCAAAATTGCTAAGTTTTTGCCTAACTTGATTATTACCGATCTTAATATGCCAGTAATGAATGGATTGGATATAATGCAAAATTTGCGAAATTCTCCTGAGTGGAAAGATTTAAAGATAATTGTCTCATCAGCCAGTGTGTTTGATTCTGATAAACAGAAGAGTTTAGATGCAGGTGGTGATGACTTTCTTCCTAAGCCTGTGCAAGCATCTGAACTATTTGAAAAATTACAGACTTATCTAGAGCTAGAATGGATTTATGAGAGCAATTCGACATCTTTATTAATTTCAAAAGAAGAAATAGTAATTCCTCCGGTCGAAGAACTAAATCAGTTATATGAACTGGCTTTAAAAGGTCGAATCAAAGCCATACAAAATTATTTAAAAGAATTAGATCAAAAAGATAATAGTTATAGGCTATTTATTCAGGAGATTCAACAGTTATCTGAAAAATTCCAAATAGAAAAAATCCAAGCTATTATAGAAAAATATATCAATGTTTAAAAAACGAGGATCAGTTTTTTTAGCAATTTTTGAAACTAGAAATACTCTTCGTATTCTCCTAATTTTTTGGAGATATTATGTATACAAATGTTCCAAATAAAGGCAAAATAAGGCATCCTGAAACTACTATAGTTAAACTTGGAATTAACGGAACTTAAACAAATTATTGATACATGAAATAAATTAAAAGTCTGGATATGTATTGGTAAATTTTGGATTGTTTGACTTTGATGTTTATGAAATTAAAATTTCATTTGTTTGGCAAATAGTTTTTAAAAAATAATTTAAAAAAATGCAAAATTTAAACACAAATTTAATATTGATTGTTGATGATACTCCTACAAACTTAGAAGTACTCTCGGAAGCTATAACAGATGCCAGATTTGATGTGGCAGTTGCAACTACTGGGGAAAGTGCAATTAAGCAAGTTGAATATGACCCCCCAGAACTGATTTTATTAGATGTCATGATGCCAGGAATTGATGGATTTGAAACCTGCTCTCGATTGAAAGCAAATCCTAAAACAAAACATATTCCGATAATTTTCATGACTGCTCTTGCTGACACAGTAGATAAAGTCAAAGGTCTGTCTTTAGGTGCTGTAGATTACATTACTAAACCATTTCAACAAGCGGAGGTTTTAGCCCGGATTAAAATTCATTTGCATCTGCAAAATATGAGTGCAGCATTGGAGAAGCAAAATGCACTTCTTCAACAAGAAATTGAAGAACGAGTTGCGGCAGAATTAGCTTTACAGAAGCTAACTCAAGAGTTAGAGCAACGGGTAGCAGAAAGGACAAAGGAACTCTCTCAAGCACTGGAAGATCTGAAAAAGGCTCAAGTCAAAATGATCCAGACAGAAAAATTAGCTACCCTGGGTCAATTAGTAGCAGGTGTTGCACACGAAATTAATAATCCAATCAATTTTATATATGGCAATCTTGAACACGCTAGTTCTTATATTCAGGACTTGCTAGCAATGATTAAACTCTACCAAATTCATTACCCTAATCCCGCCCCAGATATTGTTCATAAATCAAAAGAAGTTGACCTAGATTTTCTCAGAGGAGATTTACTAAAAATTGTCTCTTCAATGACTGTTGGGACACAACGGATTCAGGAAATCGTTCGAGCCTTCCGCAACTTCTCCCGTCATGATGAAGCTGAAGTCAAAACAGTGGATATTCACGATGGGTTAAATAGTACACTGATGATCATCGACCATCGTTTGAAGGCAAAACCAGGCTATCCAGATATTCAAGTAATTAAAGATTATGGGAATTTACCTCTAGTTGAGTGCTGTGTGGGAAAAATGAACCAGGTGTTTATGAACATCCTCAGCAATGCCATTGAGGCTCTGGAAGAGATGATGGCAGATGAGCGTAGTAGTTTTACCATATCACCGATGATTCAAATTCATACGCAAGTTGTGGGAGGCGATGCCTACGGCAACCCCTTTGGGGAACGCATTGCCATTCGGATTGCTGATAATGGGCCAGGAATCACAGAAACAGTCCAAAAGCGATTGTTTGACCCCTTCTTTACAACTAAACCTGCGGGCAAAGGAACAGGGTTAGGGATGTCAATTAGCCATCAGATTGTCGTAGAAAAACATAATGGCTCGTTGTACTGTATCTCCAGCCCAGGAAAAGGTGCAGAGTTTGTCATTGAGATCCCAATTCGGCAGGTAAATTTGTCCGGGCCTAGCTGCTGCGAGTTTCCAGACTCATCTCAAAACTGTATACATAGTCAACCATCTCCTTTAATAGGAAAGATATAGGAATTGAAGACATACAGCGTATTTCAGGTTTATGAGGTACAGCCCAAAATTGTGTAAACCTGTTGTATTTAATTTAGGATTAATGAAATCAAGGTTTTCCGAAATAGAGGATATAAAGCTGGTGTACCTCACTTAGTTGCAATCTGCTGTATCGGGCAGCAGGAAAGTAGAAACAATGCTTTGCATCTTTACTTCTAACTCTATGCATCCCTGTTGCCTATTTACGATATAGCTGTCCATTGCGGACTTGTACCACAGGATGATTGCATCTGCGTACCAGTTGTTCATCGTGAGTAGTCACAATTACTGTTGCCCCAAAGGAATTTAATTTCTGGAGAATCTGCATTACTTGCCAAGAATTATCTGGATCGAGGTTTCCTGTAGGTTCATCCGCTAACAGCAGTGGTGGTGTACTGACGATCGCCCTAGCAATGCTCACTCGTTGTTGTTCTCCGCCAGAAAGTTGATCTGGAAAGCAATCAGCTTTAGAAAGCAAACCCACTAGCTTTAATGTGGGTTCTAAGCGACGTTGAATTTCTTTGCGAGTATAGCCTTGAGCTTGCAGTACAAAAGTGATATTTTCTGCCACTGTCCTCTGGTGAATCAGTTTATAGTCTTGAAACACAATCCCAATGCGTCGTCGCAGCAACGACAAGCGATCGCCTCGCATATCTGCCATGTTGCACTCATCAACAATCACTTTTCCCTGTGTTGCTAACTCTTGGCCATAAAGCAGTTTCAATAGAGTTGATTTTCCAGAACCACTTGGTCCTGTGATAAATAAAAATTCTTTCTTTTTTACTTCTAAGTTCACATCCAACAAAGCATGACAGCCGTTAGTATAGGTTTTTGTCACAGAACACAATTGCAGGATGGCAGTAGCATTGCTACTGGCTTCGGGAGAAGTCACTTTGTGATTCGTTGGCTGAGTCGTTAATACTGGCATTGCTGAATTGTTAGGAACACATAAGATACAAAATAATGATTCCCAGGCATAACCTGGGAATCACAAATTGCAAAACAAATTTCAGATTTTTTTAGCACCTTAATACTAAGTAATTACTACTAGCGACAACTCAGGATGTTGATGTCAGTAATTAACTAATTGCACCTCTTGCAGTCAAGTGATATACAAAAGCTTTGAGGGCAAACTCTGGCAAAGCCAACATCCGCCGCCAGCGCCAAGGCTCTTGATAAAGGCGATACAGCCACTCTAAGTTATTATTGCCCAACCAAGCCGGAGCGCGGGTTTTCGTCCCAGACCAAATATCAAAACTACCACCAACACCAATCCAAATTGCTTGTGGACACAAATAGCGGTTTTTCGCAATCCATAACTCTTGGCGTGGTACTCCCAAACCCACAAAAATCACTTGTGGCTGCAATTGCCGGAGAGTTTCTCGCAATTTTTCTTCCTCTTCTGGAGAATGGTAGCCGGAGTGAGTACCTGCGATGTTTAAACCTGGAATTTGCCGTTGGCAGAATTCTGCCGCCTTTGCAGCTACCCCAGGTGCTCCTCCATAGAAAAATACCTTAGCGCTTGTATGTTTTTGTCCTAGTTCTCGCAAAAGTGTTTCTGCTAGTTCAATCCCAGGACAACGTTGCACTTTTTGCCATAATAACCATCGCAAATACAGAACTACTCCTGCTCCATCTGGAATGACTAACTCAGCATTTTGAATAACTTTAGCTAGGCAGCTATTACGTTCTGCCTGCATAGTCATTTCTGCATTGAGCGTTACTACATGAGTTCCTCTGCCTTGTTGCAGGCATTCTAGTAACCAGCTTGGATAGTTAGCCATCACATGAACTGGTATTCCTAACACTGAAAACGCTTTGGGCGGTTTAGACATAGCTGATTTTTACTTAGCCTCACACCACAGTCTCTCGAACGTTAGTTTATCAAATTTTTTAATATATTGCCTGTTGTGATTTTAGCCACAAGTAATTCGTTTATGACATCGATAAAACTAAGTAAATTATCATCTGAAAGTGATTTAAAAAGTTTTATGAGGACTGTATATTGATTATATATAGAAATAAATTTATCTTATACAAGATAGGTAGACAACTACAGTAAACACTTTCAGAAAATTACTTGGCTTCAGCCCTTGAGCATCTCTCATTGGGAGCTTCAACGCCTAAGGTTTTCAGCTAGCATTCTTATAAGGTGATTATTCATCAGCTATCTCCTTTTGGGGAGGCTACTCTAGCCAAAGTCACTTGGGGGAAATATAGTTCACCTGCAATCCAACCATATTGGGGATAGCTTGCTCTATCTATGAAATTTTGTCAACTTATATTAATAGCAAGCATAATTCAAGTAGTTGATCCCAAACGCTGATATTTAGGGTATATCCCCTTGATTCTATTATTGAATAGTAATGTTCCCTAAAGAAGTAAATGCTTGTGGGTACTGGTAACGCCTTTGCGTGTCAACTTTATTCACAAAATAGTTCTATAGTTTTGTACAAATCTCTTACAACTGCATCTTGTATAGGTTTTGAATAAACTCGGTTTTACAGTTAAGGTAGTGTAACGGGCGGAAGTTGACTATGAGTAGAATTCGGATTGCTCTAATTGAAGATCATGACCTCACCCGTGTGGGTATTCGGACAGCACTACTGCAAAAAGAAGAAATTGAAGTTGTCGGAGAAGCTGCCAATGCTGCAGAAGGGCTGAAAATTATCAAAACACTACAGCCGGATATTGCGATTGTGGACATTGGCTTACCCGATAAAGATGGCATTGAGCTGACACGTGAGTTGAAGTCTACTAATGGGGCAGAGTTAAAAACTAAGGTGTTAATCTTGACATTACGTGATAATAAGGAAGCAGTACTAGCCGCTTTCGCCGCTGGGGCTGATTCTTACTGTATGAAAGATATTAAATTTGATAATTTGCTGGAAGCAGTAAGAGTAACTTACAATGGCAACGCTTGGATCGATCCGGCGATCGCCAGGATTGTATTACAACAAGCACAACAAAATCCAGCTAAACAAGATGCAGCATCATTAAACACAAAAAATACCTTTAGCACTGTTGAGTCTGGGGAGACTCAGGAGCATATAGATCCTTACATCCTCACGGAGAGAGAATTAGAAGTGTTACAGTTGATTGTCGAAGGTTGCAGCAATGCAGTGATCGCAGAAAGACTTTATATCACAGTAGGTACAGTGAAAACTCACGTCCGGAATATTTTGAACAAGTTATGTGCTGACGATCGCACTCAAGCCGCAGTTCGCGCCTTGCGTTCTGGGTTAGTAGGATAGGTCTAACTCTAGAAATGTAGCTTCCTGCTGGTGTATTCCCAGAGAAATTTACAGCTTTGACATAAATATTCAATGAAAAGTGGGTAACTTCTCTATTAGAGTTAGTTTTTGATTATGCCATTATTTATTAAGTGTGATAAAAATTACACTAATTTGTCATTCAAGTATTTAAGAAGTTAAAGTCAAATATGACTGAAATAGAGGTATGCAAACTCAAGCTCATGGTGGTAGATGATGAGCCGGATAACTTGGATTTACTCTACCGCACTTTTAGACGAGATTTTGAAGTATATCAAGCCAATCATGCCCTGAGTGCCCTGGAAATATTGGACAAAGAAGGCGAGATGGCGGTGATTATTTCTGACCAAAGAATGCCAGAAATGAACGGCACTGAATTCCTCAGCCGCACAGTCGAGCGTTTTCCAGATACAATCCGCATTTTGCTGACTGGTTTTACTGATGTTGAAGATTTGGTTGATGCAATTAACTCAGGTCAGGTATTTAAGTACATTACCAAACCTTGGAATCCTCAACGTCTGAAAGCGCTTGTTGAACAAGCTACTGATACCTATCGTTTGGTTAAGCAACGCACCCAAGAGTTGCGCCGTGCCTTGCGGCGAGAATCTTTGTTTAATGCTGTAACTACAGCAATCCGAGAGTCGTTAGACTACGACAGTATGTTGCAAAAAATTGTTGCAACTATTGGAGAAACCTTTGAAACTACTTGTTGCTTCCTCAAACCAGTAGAAGGGGATTGTCTAACATCAGATCTCTTCTCCTACCAAGATCCTAATTTCAATAGCTCAAGTTTCGTCTTTGACCCCGGCTCTTTAATTGAAAAAGTGCTGGAAACTCGTCATTATCAACTCACTCAAGGTACAGATGAAGGGAACCCTTTTCACCAACTAGTTGTGCCCTTATCTTACCAGCAACACCTACTTGCTGTTCTTGTCCTTTACCAAAGAGGAAGCGATCATTCGTGGCAAGATGAAGACATTCAACTGATTGCAGGCGTTGCCGAACAAGCAGCCTTAGCCCTGTCCCAAGCAAAACTATATCAGCGTCTTCAAGAAAAACAGCAGCAAATCAGAACTGAATTAGAAGTTGCCCGTCAAATTCAAAATAACCTGCTACGACAAAGTTTACCTGAAATTAAGGGTGTGAAAGTGCAAGCTTCCTGCTATGCCGCACGAGAAGTAGGAGGGGATTTTTTTGAAGTGTTTGTTCATCCCAAAGGGAACTTGTGGATAGCAGTGGGTGACGTTTCCGGTAAAGGCGTCCCAGCCGCTTTGTTTATGGCTAGTGCTATTTCGGTGTTACGCCGAGAATTATCTCAAGAAACGCCAGCCGAGCCGAATATAGTCATGCAGAATCTTAATCATGCTATGTGCGACGACTTGATTGGCAACAATTGCTTCATCACTCTCGTCCTAGCGTGTTATAGCCCAAGCACGAAAGAACTAGTCTATGCCAATGCTGGTCATATCTATCCCTTACTTTGGTCGTCACCTACGACTGCGGATGCACAACCCAATTATCTAAAAGTACGTGGTGTTCCCTTAGGTATCTTACCTAAGTGGCAAGCAGAGTCTGGTCGCTTATTACTGAATTCTAATGATACCTTGCTTTTAGCAAGTGATGGAATTACTGAGGCGATGGTATCAAATAATGTATTTAACTGTAAAAATGTTGAAGATGGCAGTCAACCATTTAGCCGCTCTATGCTAAATCAAGACGGTCTTTGGCAACTTTTGCAAGAAGAACCAAAACCACTTTCTCTTAGCAATTTACTCACTCGCATCCAAGCGAACAACCCAGTTCAAGAAGACGATCAAACCATACTTTCATTGGAGGTCTTGTAAGTAATGAAAAGTGAGCTACACGTACCAAGTGATTTAAATTTTTTAAACATCGTCGAAAACTGGTTGCTCGGATGCTTGAAAATCCAGCTAGGAGAATCCGTAGATTGGTCACGGCAATCCAGTCGTTTGCGGCTAGCTTTGGTTGAAGCCTACTCTAATGTGGTACGTCATGCCCACAAGGAACAAGCTAATTTGCCAGTTTTACTACGTTTAGAACTGAAAAATCGGGATCTGGCTTTAGAAGTGTGGGACTATGGTGAAGGCTTCGATATGTCTACTTACTTAGCACCTAACCCTCTAGAAAAACAAGAAGGTGGCTATGGCTGGCTGATTATGAATCGTTTGATGGATAAGGTAGAGTACCAGTTGCAAGTAGATGGTGCTAACTGCCTGAAGTTAGAAGCTACCTTACCAGAACTGGTTACTTCAAACTCCCAGAGTTAAAACAATTCAAAATCCTCAGCAGAAGTTTTGCATTTAGTGGTAGTAAAGTATATTGGCTGTTAACTAATTAATTGCGACGTAACGCAAGTAAATCTTGAGGTGAAGCTAAAAGTTTAATTTTGGTTTCTGTAATTTTTCGTTGTTGATTGAGTTTAAACGACCATAAAACGTTAACACTACACCAGGAAGTTTTGGCTTTGCCTACTACCTGAACTTGAATTTGCTCGTGTTCCAAAATTTCGGTAATTCCTTGGTGTGGATCGGCTTTAATATCCTGAGCCTCTTTTTCTAGATATTCCGCGATCGCATCTGCACCAAAAAAACCAGATTCAAATGGTGGATACATAGTACCATCTTCTGCAAACAAAGCAGCTGTTACCGCAAATTCTCCTGCATTCAGACTTTCAAAGTAACGCAGTATGCTGCGTTCTGTAATTCCCTGTATTGAGAATTCTTCGGTGACATTTTCCATAACACTTGGCTGTGTCATAAAATTTTCCTTGATGACGGCTAAAGATTAATTTCATTTCAAAACCCGGCAAAAAAAAGCCGCTATGGGATAGATTTCTCATTTCAAAGTCAGCCTTCCTCTGGATAGATGTTCATAATCTTTCCGTAGTTCTCAGTAGAGAGTGAACAGCAATATCAGCACAAAAGACTTAGTATCTCAAAACTTTTCCTTCTGGAGTTGTATGTGCCAGATATAACTAAGCAAAGCGACCGTACCAAAATTAAGTTTAAAAAAATCTTCCTAATTGCTGGAGTTGCAGCCTTACCAATTGGAGTTTTAACGGTTTTTACTCAAGTTCCACCAAGCTGTGGCTGTAGTGATGGGAGTCGTGAGACAATTGGCAGTTTTACGAGAGCGCAAAAAGCATATTTCTCAGAAAAATCAGCTTTTGCCGAATCTTATCGGTCATTAGGACTTGGAGATAGGGATGCACCAGCAGCAACGACTCGCTATCGATATTCCGTAGAAATGAATCAGGAGCAGTCATTTATCTATGCAACTCCGACTAAAGACCTGCCAACTGATATGTTTAGGATAGGTTTGACTAAGAAGGGTCGTAGCAGCCTTGTGGGTGCAGTTGCTTATGATAAAAAGCATAAATCTACTGTTTCAATCATGTGCCGTTCTCTGAAAGACACTTTAGATCGACCTCCCAAACCTGTTTTCCAAAAAGGTAAGTTTACCTGCCCCAGAGGCTTTAAAAGTATGGAATAAAATGCATTGGTGTGGTGGAGGAACGATCCCAATTATAGATTAAGCAAAATTTACATAAAATAAATGAGTAAATATGCCGCGATCGGCAGTGATGCAATTAAAGAAAAAGCCAAGGAGTTGGGATTTCACAAAGTAGGAATTGCTGCTGTCGATAGTGTAGATGAGACAGCAGTGCAGCGGTTGCAAGCATGGGTCGCACTAGGTTATAACGCTGATATGGAATGGATGGCTAACCCGAAGCGTCAAGATATTCGCTTAGTCATGCCAGAAGTGCGATCGCTTGTTTGTGTGGCTCTGAATTATTACACACCACATCAACGTCCCGAAGGTGAGGAATACGCTAAGATTTCTCGTTATGGCTGGGGAAGAGATTATCATAAGGTGATGCATAAAAAGCTCAAAGCATTAACTAGCTGGCTACAATCACTTGATGAAGGTGTTCAGGCTCGTTATTATGCAGATACAGGCCCGATACAAGATAAAGTCTGGGCACAAAAAGCTGGTATTGGTTGGATAGCCAAAAATGGAAATGTAATTACGCGAGAGTATGGTTCTTGGGTGTTTTTGGGAGAAATTATTACAAATCTAAAATTAGAAAGAGATCGCCCATCATCCGAACATTGTGGAACCTGTACTCGCTGTCTTGAAGCTTGTCCTACTGGTGCAATTACCAAACCCTATGTAGTAGATGCTAATCGTTGTATCGCGTATCATACGATTGAAAATCGAGCAGAAACATTACCCGAAACAGTCAAATCTCATTTACAAGGCTGGGTTGCAGGTTGTGATATCTGCCAAGATGTTTGTCCGTGGAATCTACGTTTTGCTCAAAACACTGATGTGACAGAATTTAATCCTTATCCTGGGAATCTGGCGCCCAAGCTGATAGAATTAGCAGAAATCTCAGATGAGGAGTGGGAACGACAATTTCCAGCATCAGCCTTGCGGCGGATTAAACCAGAAATGTTACGACGTAATGCCCGTGCTAATCTTGACGCATCCAGGCAACAGAATGACTCAGAAAGTAATTATCTTTGATTTTGATGGCACGATTGCAGATACAGTAGATGCGCTTGTCAGTATTGCTAATCGTTTGGCTTTAGAGTTTGGTTATGTACAGATCACTCAACAGGAATTAGCTCTGCTGCGAAATTTAACTTCTAGGGAAATTATTAAATATGCAGGTATCTCAGTATTTAAAATCCCTTTTTTAGTTAAAAAAGTTAAAGCAGAATTAAAAAACAAGATTCATGAATTTAAACCTATTCCAGGAATTCAAGAAGCCTTAATAGAACTTAAGTCTCAAGGTTATAAGCTAGGAATTATTACTTCTAATTCTAAAGATAATGTCAATGAATTCCTCAAAATCAATGATTTAGCTAGTTTATTTGATTTTATCTACTCAGGAGTAACAATTTTTGGCAAAAGAACCATTATCAATAATGTATTACGGCAAAAGCAGCTCAAACCAAACGAAGTTACGTATGTTGGTGATGAAACTAGAGATGTTGAAGCATCAAAGAAGGCTAATATCCAGGTAATTGCAGTAACTTGGGGATTTAATTCATCAGAAGTTCTAGCCAAACAAAAACCAGATTTTTTAATTCATCATCCAAGTGAGCTTTTAAAGGTTTTACGTAATAAATAGTCAAAAGTCTATAGTTCAAATTGAAAATATAACTACTGACTTTTGACTATGTTGAGCAAACTTAATTTTTTGATTGACCCTTTTCTAAAGCTTTTTTCACTAGATCGTCATCGATGTTAGTTGCACCCTCTGTTTTAGAGCCACCAACCTCTTTAGCCATATCTGCATAATCCTCAGGATTACCTGTTGCTTGTGATTGTGTTCTGACTTCTTGTGGTTTTGAAAGTTCTTGTTTAGGCGCTGTTGCTGCTTCGGCTGCTTTAGCACCTTCGCCTGTACGGTCGATATCACTGACACTAAATTGCTGTGCAGCGGCGTAATCAGCTTCAAAATCTACCGATGGCGCTTTTTCTTCACCAGCAGCTATGTTTTCGGCTGCTAATTGTGCATCATGGGTAGGAGCTTCGTTGACATTGGGCTTTACTTCATCAGGCATAAATTACTCCTAGGTATTTTTTCACTTGCTAAGGTAATCCTATCAAAGCGATCTGCTAAATCATTGACACCTTTGGAGATATTCTTACTTCTATTAAAAGATAGATAAAACCTCTAAGTTAAAATTAATAAATCTCTTTCTCTTGGCAGTAGATTCTAATGATTAATCTTTGTTAACCCTAAGTTTGATACGTTAAATTGCCTTGGAGACAAACGATGACCGCTAGCCAAGATAAAACCTTTTCTCAAGCTTTGACCAATGAAACTCAAAAAGCAGTAGAAGCTTTTAATGCTTTAGATACTGATAGCAAACTAGCTTGGTTGTATTTTGTTTATGAAAAAATGGGGGATTCAATCACTCCGGCTGCTCCAGCTGCGGCTGAACCAAACTTAGCTCCTCTCTTGCTAGGAGACTATTTGGATTTATCCGATGAAGAGCAACTGGCAATTATGCGACAAATTGTGAATCGCGAGGCTACAGATTATTCACGTGCTTATGGTGCTTTAAAAGAAAATAACCAGTTGCTGGTTTGGTATGCTTGGGCTGTAGCTATGGGAGATCGGGTAGTTGATATCCCAGACGACTATGAAACCACAGATAAAATTGACAATCTACTTTCCCAACTTGAAGGATTAGATTTTGAAGGACAAATGTCTGTGCTGCGAACGATCGCAGGCAATATGGGCTACACTGATGTCAAGCCGATTGAAACGCAAGCACAAACTGGCAAAACATCAAGTTTGTAATTCAGCAAATCCCCATTTATTACCTATTTTTGCCATAGCGATTAGAAGTCGCAGCTAAACAAACAAAGTCCGTCTACACGGACTTTAATTTTTTCATGATTTACGATGCAGCCAAATGAGTTAAATCGGCTGGAGTGAGGTGTGAGTGTACAACTTCACCATCACGGAACCAAACAATACGCTGGGTTTGACGGGCTACATCTGGTTCATGAGTGACCATGACTACTGTAATACCACTGGCATTCAATTCGCTAAAGATACTTAAGACTTCTTGGGTTGTGCGTGAATCGAGTGCGCCAGTGGGTTCATCGGCTAGAAGAACAACGGGACGATTGACAATGGCGCGAGCGATCGCTACTCTTTGTTGTTGTCCGCCAGAGAGTTGAGTGGGTTTGTTGTTCAGACGATTTTCTAAGCCGACTCTCATTAAAGCTTCGGTAGCGCGATCGCGTCTTTCGGTGGCATTGATCCCAGCATACGCCATCGGTAACATGACATTTTCTAAGGCTGTCAGTTGAGATAATAAGTGGAATTGTTGGAAGACAAACCCTAGTTTTTTGTTGCGAATGTGCGCTAATGCTTTATCGTTCATTTGCGCCACATTGATATTGTCTAGATAGTAACTTCCAGAAGTGGGGCGATCCAAACAGCCAATAATATTCATGGCGGTGGATTTACCTGAGCCGGAAGGCCCCATAATTGAACAATATTCACCTTCATCGATAGTCAAATTCACATTATTAAGTGCTTTTACTTCGGTTTCGCCACTGCCGTAGATTTTAAAGATATCTTCTAAGCGAATGATGGGTGATTTGTTAATATTTGCCATTTTTAAATAGTCCATAGTTAATAATCAGTTGTTATCTTTTCATTCGCACGTCCTCACCTGTCCTTATACTTCTTTTCTATATATTTTTCATCTTCTATTTCTAGGATAGTATTTAGATTTAATATTTAGTAAACGAAAGTATTGATAGAACTTCCCCACAAAAAACAAAAGTAGCGGTAATTCAAAAATTACCGCTACGCAAGAATCAGGTTGTCGTTCGCATTTTGCTCGCGTAGGTCTTAAATAACTAGCAGCGATCGCGCCTCTACAAACGTGCTTATTATGACTCTGCTATGCAATGACTGTAATATCGCTACTGGTAAGGATTGCCCTATTCGTTAACTGGGCTATTTGAATTTGTGTTGTGCTACCAGTTCCATCTGCATCAAAGAATAGGTTCCCTGTACTTGAATTGTAGATAAAGCGATTGCTCGACGTATTAGCACTGATACCAGACCAGAACAAACTGGAGTTAAGTACACCTGGTAGTTGGCTCAGTCCGAATTCAGACTTGGAGACAACAATAGAGTCAACTCCATGCACAAAGTCAGTGATAGTGTCGAATTCACCAGTACTATTACCAGTTAAATAAAAGCGATCGCTACCATTCCCACCAGTTAGGAAGTCGCTTCCCTTACCTCCAACTAAGACATCATCACCATTCCCACCTAGTAAGGTATCATTGCCGCTATCACCATATAGGATATCGTTACCATTTTCACCACCGAGGCTGTCGTTACCAAGACCACCATAGATAGTATCGTCACCGTTACCACCTTTAAGTACATCGTCACCAGCTAAACCGCCAATTAGATCGTTTTGGTTGGTGCCTGTGAGATTATCCTGATTTAAAGTACCAAAAATTCCAGTACTAACACGGTTTATAGTCAAGTTGACGGTTGCTGTCCCAGTACCACCTTTCCCATCGCTGGCGGTGTAGGCAAAGCTATCACTACCAGAAAAGCCAATGTCAGGAGTATAAGTGAAGGTATTATCCTGATTCTTCACCACCGTACCACCATTAGGATTAGTAAAGCTGCTAATACTGAGTGGATCGCTATCTGGGTCGCTATCATTCGCCAGCACATTAATTGTAACTGGCTTAATATCAGTAGTAGTGGCGCTATCATTCTTAGCAATTGGTGCTTCATTGACATCATTGACAGTCAAAGTGAAGTTAGCAGTAGCATCGGGATTATTGCCTACTGTCGGGTCATCAACCGCAACTGTAATTTTGTAGCTTGATTTGCTTTCGTAATCGAGGTTGGTTCCCGCCTTGAGGTAGAGAACAGAATTGTCGATTTCAAAGAAACCCGCATCTGTACCACTCAGACTGAGGTTATTTGTACCCAGTGCATCATCTGCGATCGCAATTTCTGCTAACTCGATCCGGCTAGTAGTGTTGCTGTTTTCCGCTAGGCTGGTAGTTGAATTGTTTAATGTAACTGCTGTAGGTGCTTCATTGAAATCATTGACAGTCAAGGTGAAGTTGGCAGTAGCATCGGGAGTATTACCGACTGTGGGATCGTCTACTGTAACTGTGACATTGTAGCTAGATTTGCTTTCGTAATCGAGGCTGGTTCCTGCTTTGAGATAGAGAATGGAATTGTCGATTTCAAAGAAGCTAGCATCTGTACCGCTTAGACTCAGATTATTTTTGCCTAAACCATCATCTGCGATCGCAATCTCTGCCACTTTCACCCGGCTACTAATGTCACTGTTTTCATTGATACTCGTGAGTGGATTATTGAGGTTAACTGCTGTTGGTGCTTGATTAGGTAGCAAACTAAACCTGGCTACGCTGGGATCGTGATCGCTAACTTGGTCGGCAAACTCTGAATTGATATGTACTACATCATACCCATCGAGTTTATTGAACAAGTTGCCACTTACCAGGATATGATCCAGAGTTTGAGCATTACCTTCAAAGTTGTAGGTGTAACGCTCATTTGCAGGTAGCGTTTCAATTAAAGCACTAAGTCCGGCACTTTTGAGCGTATTCAGGGGATTGGAAAACTCGAAATCATTCAAGTCACCTGCTACAACCACATTGGCGTTAGGGTTAATAGCTAGAATACTCTGCACAAAGTTTTTCACTATTGTGGCTTGCTGCTGGCGCTGCACTTCACTACTGAGTGTTGGCGGTTGATTCGGCCCGTATAAAGGTTGGTCGCCACCTTTAGAGTTAAAGTGATTGCCTATGACATACACAGTCTGACCGTTGAAAGTAAATTCACCAACTAAAGGCTTACGACTGCTATTAAAAGCTGAGTTTGTCGGGTCAACTAAACCAGGACTAGCAGAAAGTGTAGCAGTTCCCCCGGCGTTGCTAACTGTAGTATTGGAAGTGGAAGTACCACCAGGACGATCTACAAAACTGACACGATTGGGGTTAAACAAGAAACCGACGCGGATATTACCACCAGGTTCACCGCCATTAGTATCGTCTACTGGGTCAATTTGCCGATATTGATATGTGGGGCCACCAGCAGATGCGATCGCATTAATTAATTTTTGGTAGGTAACGCTGGCATCAACGACGCTATCGTTCGTCGGGCCGTTGTTGTCCTGAATTTCCTCTAGGCTGATGATGTCGGGGGATTTCAGGTTGTTGGCGATCGCACTGGCAAGGGCGTTGAACTTAGAGGCATCATCGCCCGGATCGAGGTTCTCAACGTTGAAAGTGGCAACTGTTAGTTTATTGGGGTCTGTGGAAGTCAGGTTAGTAACTTCTTTTTGCAGAGAGGATGCCTGCACTACTGTTGGCTCTGTAGAAACCAATACTTCGTAGTTGTTGAAGTCATAGTTAACCACGCCTGTAATCGTGCTGAGTCGAGCGCCCACATTTACAGTGGGCAGAGTTAAAGCCGAGTTTATCAGGTCATCAATCTGAATTCGCTCTGGGTTAAAGTCGGTTGAGGTAATCAAGCTACCGCCACGAGCAGTGCGGCTAGTGGCATTGGCTCCATTGTCTGCCAGCACCCAGATTTCCTCAGAAGAACCAAAGAAATTGGTTGGAGAAGTGGTGACTGGGTTGTTAATCTGCACCCGCATTCCTTCTAGGCTTTCATAAAAGTCGATGCCATCGTTTGCGGGGTCAAATACACCACTGC
Source organism: Aulosira sp. ZfuVER01 (assembly GCA_034530615.2). GTDB lineage: Bacteria > Cyanobacteriota > Cyanobacteriia > Cyanobacteriales > Nostocaceae > Aulosira. Next base: position 154,233 of record JAVRCV020000006.1, on the reverse strand, counting down.
TTTCTACATTAGTGGCATCGTTTTCAATTACTATTGTCGGGATGGTGCGACCACCGTTGCCCAGAATGGTAGCAGCAGGCAGCGTGTTACCAGACGATAGCTTGTTGATGGTGGAACTGGTAATCTCCGTAATCGTCAGATTATTGGCACTGCCTCCTGGACGGAATTCAGAAACCTTACCACTCACCTGGATGTAATCGCCCACTGCAACTGTGGGAGCAGAACTAGTAAAGACAAAGATTCCTTCAGAAGTGCGATCGTCGTTATCGGGGATGGGATCTTGTAAGTAAAATCCGTTGCTAGCTATGGCAGTAACAATACCTGGTACATTGGTGACGTTCTGACCATTGAGGGGTGAAATATGCCCTGCTCCCTGGATGTCATGGATGCGGGCACTAGGAGGTAGATCGTCATTGTTGATAGTTAACACTGCGTTAGGCTGCTTAGTGCCAATGACTGTACCTGCACTGGGATTCACCAAACTCAAGTTAACGGTTTCGTTAGCTTCCGGTGTGAAATCTCCGGCGATCGGAATCTGTACATCCTTGTACGTCTCGCCAGGGTTGAACGTAACCGTAATCGGCGTGTTGTTATAATCAATTGCCGCGTTGTAGGTATCTGGATTAAAGATTGCCAGTAGCTGTCCCCCTTCTACTTGCGATGTCGTAACCCCTGTAGTGTAGTGGGCTTGGTCAGAAGTCAAAAACCAACCGGGCCCTAGAATGTCTTGAACATCAATAATTCCAGAAGATTCTTCATCGTTATTAAACGGTGAAGTTGCAGCAACACCAATATCTCCAAAACGAGCAGGATCGTGTTTTGCAATTTGTTTTAAGGTGTCTGTGGCAATGTCATACTGCCAAATCTTGCCATTGTGTGCTGCACCACCCACATCCTCTTGCAGCAAGATGTGACCATACTTATCAATGCTGATGTTGTCAAACATATTGACTTTTACGCCATTGACTGTGTCACCATCAATTAGCAGATCGATCGTCCCTCCAGCATCTGGGTTAGTGATATCGTCGAAGGTCAAGCGCCACAGGCGAGTCTGCCCAATCTGAGTCCCCACTCCATCCGATACTTGGTCAAGGCGATCGGTGGTGGCGAAGAAGTATTGGCGAGGATCGAGGGGGTTCCATGCTCCGTCTTCGGGGCGGGAGAATGTTGTTGAGGCAGTACTGCTGAGGATAAATCGAGTGCCATTCGTGATATTGGTGGCACGAGTTGTAGCATTAGCAATTTCCGCAGAGTTACCCGCAACGCTGATGAACTTAAGGATGCCATTGGTAAGACCAGCTTTGTCAACCTCAGTACCCGTGCTTTGCTTCGTACCGACATAAACAGCAACCGCATTATTCATAATGCCAGTACCGCCATCGTTATTGCCGATGACGATAGTTTTGTCTTGAGCATAGGGATTGGCAAGGGCATTTTCCCAACCCCCCACACCTGACAAACCAGAACCATTGGTAGAGAGATTAAATTTGCCGAGAACGTAGGCTTTCCCTGCATCAGCCCCAGTGACAACCGTAGCAAATTGATAACCCGTTGTACCGCCTTCTTCCCCATTCATGAAAATTCGCGCTTGAGACCCAAGCCCTGTGTTGGGGTTGTAGAAAGCTGTGACAGCGGGGAGGTCAGCAGAGCAAAAGCGGTTGATTGCCAGGGTGATGGGAGCAGTAGTATTGACACTTTGAGTAGTGGAATTCCAACCATAAATTTGCTTGATCAAGTCCTCACCAGAGACAACTTGGAGAGTACTCTTGTCAATCACAAACTTGGAGACATAAGCACCTCTTGCGCCATGATCCCGCACTACGCCATTCGTGTTCCCTAACTCATGGTTCATTAGCACGGTAAAGGTGCCGTCGCCATTGTCGAAAGCTCCCAGACCATCAGGAATACCGTCCATGCCGTAGGTACCACCGCTCACTTTAGGTACGGTGTCGTCGGGTTTAGCTCCTGTGTTGTCTGTGGTCAGAAGGGATATTACCTTTACACCCGATGCGACAGGCAGGATGTAAGGGGTCGAGCCAGTGCTAGTCCCTTGAAGGGTACTTTGCACAGGAACAGAAAGACCGCTACCTGTTGCCGTGCCATCACTTAGCTTCAGCTGTACGCTATTCGTCCCAGATACATCGCCAGTGCGGTAAATTCGCACCGTGGCGTTGGTAGAGAAGCCAGGTGTATTGCCCTCTGTGACACTATAGTTACCTATGCTGAAGTTAAATACAGCATAGGCGGGTGAAGGCGCAGCAATTGTAGCTGGAGAACCGATTTCATTGATATTGTCTACTGCAACAAAAGCACCATGTTGTCCGATAGTACTCAGTTGTAAGATAGCTACATTGTTCAGACCAGCTGAATTGTCGAAGGTTGAGAATGGAGCACTTCCTGGAGAAGCACCAAAGGTGACATTAGCTTGTAGTGTGCCACCGCCGTCAAATAAGTTAACAGCATCCCCCGATGTACTTAAGCCAACCCCTGAACCAGAGTAAGTGCCGATTTGCAGATTCGCGGGCGCATTAGCACCAAACCATAAGGCTTTGAAGTTCTGAATGACTGCTGGATCAGAACTTTCGATGAAGATAACCGACTCGCCAGCAGCGATGTTAGTGATGCCATTGAGGGCAACTGCTGAACCGAAGGAATTAGAGTTATCATCCATCTTCCAACCAGTAATATTTACCGCACTGGAGCCAGTATTTGTCACCTCAAACCAATCGGCAGCCAGGGTGCTATTGCCACTCGACCAAGGAGCCACTTCAGTAATTTTTAATGAGGTACTGGCAGAACCTTCATTGACAACATCAGTAACATTTAGGGTGTAAGGTGTGGTGGCATCTGGGTTACTGCCAACGGTTGGATCGTCTACATTAATGTTGATGCTATAGCTAGTTTTGGTTTCGTAATCTAGAACGGTTCCGGCTTTGATGTATAATCCAGTGCTATCAACTTCAAAGAAGTTAGCATCAGATCCAGTCACAGTCAGATTATTGCTTCCCAGCCCATCATCAGTAATAGCAATATCTGCTACTTTAATCCGTGTTGTAGTACTGGTATTTTCTGCGATCGCATTGACTTGATTTTTCAGCGCGATCGCGGTCGGAGCTTGGTTTGGCACTGAAGACGGTGCGTAGACCCAGAGTTGTGGGTGGTTGGCATCGCCACCACCATTTTCATTAACGACATATAGAATGCCATTGCGATCCATCGTCAGACCTTCATTAGTCTGGTCTGTCACAGACAACGGGTTATCTGGATCGCCGATAATCGTTAGTGAACTTTGAATGTTTCCAGAGCGATCGATGTTGACAATTTTGCCCGACTCTTGACTCAAGATCAGTAGGTTGTTGTAATCTGGTGTTCCACTTAAAGCGGGCAGGTTAGATAGAGCGAAAACATCTGACAAGTCTGCGAGGTTTGCCAGAGCCGGATTGAAAAGGTTGGTTGAATTGTCTGTTGTAGGCGAACCGTTGGTTGCAGTACCTGCATTAAAATCGATGCCTGTTTGGAAAATTCCTTCTGGATTTAACTCTTTTACAGCAATGAATCCGCTTGTCAATGGGTCGTAGGAGATGCCTTCAATCCCGATATTGCCAACGGTTGTACCAAGCTTGACGGTTTGAACATCAGATCTTTGCAGCGTGCCACCTGCAACATACGTAAACAAGTTAGCTTGTCTGTAGCGCTCCTCGATGAGGACAAACTTGCCATTGCCAAAGTAGGTCAATCCTTCCGTATCATAAAATTCTGTGCCTTGGGGACTACTGCCAGGAGCTAATGTCATGGAGTTGATTAGCTGTCCGGTTTTTGTAACCTGAACAATCGATGTACCACCATCCCCAACAACAAACAGCGTGTCCGTGTCCCAGTTGTAGGTCACTGCTGAGGCTTCTTTGGCAAGCAAACTGTTGCCTGGTGCAGCAGTACGGGTTGGTTCAGGTAAATCATACCGACCAATCCGGACATACTTAGACAAATCCACAACGCTATCGTTGTCAGTAATTGTAATGTTTTGAGTCGTTACATTTCCCAAAGCAATTCCAGAGGAGGGGTTGCTGATGCTCAGAGTTGCGGTTTCAGTTCCCTCAGGTTGTGTATCATCAGCAATCTTGAAAGTTGCAGTACCCGTTGTCTGGCCATTTGGAATTGTAATGGTGACGGTATTCGCCGCCGTATTATTGAGGGCGTAGTCATCCGTTGTGATGTTTGTGCCACTGACGCCTAACGTAACTGTCTGATCCCCAGAAACCGCACTAGCGGCTGTGACGCTAACAGTGATTGCTGTCTGCTCTGCTTCAGAACCTGTGGTAGTACTGAGTGAAAGAGTAACGCTGGGTATCGTTGTGATGGGAGCCGAAGCCAGTGTGGTAAGGTCGTAGGGTGCTGCTTCCTGCTGGGTGAAGTTGCTAGCAGTACTCAGAGCAGAAATAGTCTGAGAGTATACATTTGAGGCATTGGTGAAGATTGCATTGTCGAGATTAGCAAGGTCGAGAACCTGACCTCCAGAAATGGTCGGGATGTTCGATGCTTGCGCTGAACCCGAACCATAAGGATTAACCCCAAAGTCAATAAAAGCAATCAGCGTGGGTGTACCAGTCAAGTATGTCCCACTTGTAACTGTATAGGCAGTGAGTGAATCACCACTTGTGGAAAATGAGAAATTGGTGGTGTTATTACTGCTATTAGCAAGAAGTGTCACAGTTCCGGCAGCACCGCCATCATTGAGAGAGACCGATGGAGAGTTACCACTACCAGCATTAATCAGGATGACACTACCCGCAGCGATTCCTCCAGCAGGTGCGGTGTACTGAAGGAAACCTTCCGTTGCCCGAAACGTTGTGTTTGCGACATTCGTGAGTGAGATGTAACCACCATCAGTTACATAGAACGTATCACCAGGAGCAATTGCTTTTAAGGCAAGGATTGCAAACTGATCTGGATCGGTAGAATTTACGCCAACAAAAGCGATATCGCCAGGATTAACTGCCACAGATAAAATCTCCTAGTTGATGAACTGAATGAACAAAGAAACTGAATAAAAACATCAGGAAAAATGCACTACATTGATGCTATAAATGCAGCAATCACAGAGTTGGTTATGCCATAGCTGGAAATATTTGCCAGCCAGCGATCGCAATATCACCTAGATTCAAATTTGTAGGTGCCATAATTTAGTAATTAAATGCGAGAAAATACGCTTGTTCAGAAGGCGGTTTGTGAATCTGTCAATTAAGATGCACAAAATAGCGACCTATTTTTAAACAGGCCGTACTGCGTCTAATATTGTTCTGTTCATTACAAAAATTTAGCGCTTAGTAGTTTAACTCGTGTAAATAGTCACCTGGAATTTACTGAACTAAGATTAAGAAAAGACTATGAATAGGTAAATTCACTAAAGCTTTACAAATATCTGAATTAATTAAAATACTAGTAAAATTATTTAAAAAATCAAAAAGGAAGCAGCTCGCCTCTACAAACATGGGTACTATGCTTGTGCTATGCAATTACGGTGATATAGCTACTGCTAAGTATGAGAGTTACCGAAAATTTACTGAATCAAGGTTAGTAAATTTTCATAAATATGATGCTTTTACTTTAGCAATCAGGATTGGGAGATCTGCTAATTTTTCCGGAATCCGCATTTTTACCGTTGTGGTTCTTTTTTGACAGCATGAAAGCAACTAAGTTTCCTAGTTTGAGAAATCAGAGTGCAGTCTATGAATGACAACAAACAACAAAGTGGTTTTTGGACAAGCTTATCTGGCATTTTGACAGCTTTAGGTGGAGGAGCAGGAATTGCAGCTATTCTGACAATTGTAGTCCAAAGTACACATCCATCAACACCAACACAAGCTAATACTCCATCTACAAATGCTGCTACTTCTTCACCTGTCTCTCAACAGACTGAGGGAAAATTTACAGTGGAAGCTAAAAAACCACTAGGTACAGCTTTTGTTAATAAGTACTCTTCGAGTCGAACATTTCACTTCTTTGCTACAGGTAAGTGGACATATAACTCTAATTTAGAACCTAATAGTGCTGATGGAAATAATCACTTTCCTAAAGCTACTCAGAATTACAATTTGCCTGGTTTTCCAGAGGGATCTTTGATAGTTCGTCAGAAAGGAGAATACTATTTTGTAGGTTCCCAGAAAACATTGGAATTAGGTCCAAATGAAACAGTTTTATTTACAATTAATGATACTGGTGATAGTAATCATGGAGAAGCATTCAATGATAATAAGGGCTTTTTAAAAGTCGAGTGGAATTGTGAGGATTGTAAGTAGCAATTTTGGTAACGATCTCAAAATAAACAAATTTCAAATCTCCCAAAAAAGCTGGCTCTATAAAATAGAGCCAGTTACTTATATTCTCAGAAAATTTACCAAAACTTCGGAAGTAATAACTAATTATCAAACAAATCTAAATCAGTAACTGCACCAAGACTGCTAGAAGCTACTAATTTGGCATATTTAGCGAGCACACCTTTGGTATAACGAGGTGCAGGAGGTTGCCAATTGGCACGACGACGAGCTAATTCTTCATCGGAGATGTTCAACTGTAATAAACGCGCAGGGGCATCAATTGTGATGCTATCACCTTCTTCCACGAGAGCGATCGCACCACCTACAGCAGCCTCCGGTGCAACGTGACCTACTACCATGCCGTAAGTACCGCCAGAGAAACGTCCATCGGTAATTAATCCCACAGAATCGCCTAAGCCAGCACCAATAATTGCTGAGGTGGGAGCTAGCATTTCCCGCATACCTGGGCCACCTTTGGGCCCTTCATAGCGGATGACGAGGACATCACCAGGCTTAATCTTACCTGCCAAGATAGCGTCTAAAGAAGCTTCTTCTGATTCAAATACCCTTGCTGGCCCAGTAATTACAGGCTTTTTCACACCAGTAATTTTGGCCACAGCACCTTCTGTTGCTAGATTACCTTTGAGAATAGCTAAGTGACCTTGGGCATACATGGGGTTATTCCAAGGACGAATCACATCTTGGTTAGCAGCAGGTTCTTCTGGTATCTCTGCCAATACTTCGGCAATTGTTTGACCGCTGATGGTGATGCAATCTGCATGTAACAAATCGTGTACCAGTAGCATTTTCATCACTTGGGGAATACCACCAGCTTTGTGTAAGTCAGTAGCCACATACTTACCACTTGGTTTTAGATCGCACAAAACTGGCACACGGGCACGAATTACTTCAAAGTCATCTAAAGTTAGTTCTACACCAGCAGCACGAGCGATCGCTAAAAAATGCAAGACTGCATTTGTTGAACCACCCACTGCCATAATTACAGAAATGGCATTTTCGATAGATTTGCGGGTGATAATTTGGCGGGGTAAAAGTTGTTTGCGAATTGCTTCAACTAAGACGAATGCTGATTTTTCTGTACTGTCAGCTTTTTCTGCATCTTCAGCTGCCATTGTGGAAGAGTAGGGTAAACTCATCCCCATTGCTTCAAAAGCAGAAGACATGGTATTAGCTGTATACATTCCACCGCAGGAACCAGCACCAGGACAAGCATGGCGTTCGACTTCTATTAGTTCATTTTCGTCAATTTTGCCAGCACTGTATTGACCTACAGCTTCAAAAGAACTGACAACAGTTAGATCCCGTCCGTTGTAATGTCCGGGTTTAATAGTGCCACCGTAAACAAAAATAGCAGGGATATTCATGCGGGCGATCGCTAGCATTGCCCCTGGCATATTCTTATCACAACCACCAATCGCCAGCACTCCATCCATACTTTGCCCAGTACAGGCAGTTTCTATGGAGTCTGCAATTACTTCTCGTGATACTAGGGAATATTTCATCCCTTCAGTTCCCATCGAAATACCGTCACTAATAGTAATTGTGCCGAATATTTGCGGCATTGCCCCAGCAGTTTTAACAGCAACTTCTGCCCTTTGCGCTAGTTGATTGATCCCCATATTGCAAGGGGTGATAGTGCTATAACCATTGGCAATACCAACAATGGCTTTATTAAAATCTTCATCTTTGAAACCAACTGCACGCAGCATAGCGCGATTAGGTGATCGTTGCACCCCTTGCGTCACAACCTGACTTCTCAAATTCTCCGACATCTTTTTTCCTTCTATGCCTTTAATCGCAACTTTTGCGATTGTGTTATCTGATTTTCTCATGCCCAGGAATTTTTGATGGGGCGATCGCTGCTGCTTTCAAAACATGGGTACGGTGGACTAACCTATGCCTCATGCCTTATTCCCTAGTGTTTCATATCAATTTGGGTGTTGATTATTTATCTTATGTGGGAATACTAAGTATCTAAGTATTTATTTTAAATATTTTGCATAAAATTACTTAGTCTTCGCTAGGTGAAGCACTAACGCTAGAAAAAAATTTAACTTAACGATGAACAAGCATTACTCCGGCATATTTAAAACGTTTCCACTACAGATGGTTCTTATCCCTCTTTTATCACTACGGGGAGAGAATAATACTCTACCCAATCTGAACCTTAGACAAAATCATCAATTGAGCGATCGCATGATCATTTTCTCATTTAACTTAGCTTGTTGATAAATAACCCAATAATAAGACTTAGGGATTATTCTCTGCTGAAAGTAACAAAAGAGGGATTAGTAACATTCAGGAACTCAATACACTTGCCAATTCCTTTAATCACATGGCAGGGCAATTGCGTGAATCTTTTACGGCGTTAGAAAACAGTAAGGCAGAGTTAGAAGACAGGGTAGAAGAACGCACTGTCGAACTCAAAACTACTTTGAGTGAATTGCAGCGCACCCAAGCACAAGTTGTTCAAAGTGAAAAAATGTCTAGTCTTGGTCAACTGGTGGCAGGTGTGGCACATGAAATCAACAACCCGGTGAACTTTATCCACGGTAATATTACTCATTTGAACAGCTACACTCAAGATTTGCTCAGAATGATCCATCTCTATCAACAACGCCATCCCAGCAATGATTCAGAGGTGCAAGCCTTAGCTGAGGAAATCGATCTGGAGTTCCTGATCGAGGATTTACAGAAGATGCTAGCTTCGATGAAAATGGGGACTGACAGAATTCGTAGCATTGTGCTATCGTTACGGAACTTTTCCCGCATGGATGAGGCGGAATTTAAAGTAGTTGACATTCATGAAGGAATTGAAAGTACGCTGTTGATTTTGCAACACCGTCTCAAAGACAAACCAGAACGTCCAGCAATTTCAGTAATTCGGGATTATGGTAACTTGCCCTACATAGAATGCTATCCCGGACAACTCAATCAAGTTTTGATGAATATTTTGGTGAATGCCATAGATGCTTTAGACGAGCTAAACCTCAAGCGCACCTATCAGGAAATAGAAGAAAATCCCAGTCAGATTACCATCCGCACCTCAGTTAATGATTCGCAGTGGGTGGAAATTGCGATCGCTGATAACGCCTTAGGAATGCCGGAACAAGTGAAAAACCGCATCTTCAATCCCTTCTTCACTACCAAACCTGTGGGTAAAGGCACAGGTATGGGCATGGCAATTAGCTATCAAATTATCAACGAAAAACATGGAGGCAAATTGCAGTGTTTTTCTACCCTTGGTGAAGGAAGTGAATTTGTAATTCAATTACCTATCCGGCAGCAAGTTAGCACAGCAGTCTCAAGGACTTAACAGTATTTTCGTTAAAATTTTTTATTAAAATTCCTACAGCTAAACTAACTCTCAAGTCATGATATTCTTGCTTCTGGGTTACTACGCACAGTTCTCTAGTTCACATTGGGTTTTCAGTTTCTTGAGAAATTTATTTTTGGGAAGCCCCTCATTTTACATTAATCTCTAGAATTAAAATGCTTTAGCATATTTGCTCTAGATATGGCGGGAGGAGACCGAAACAGTGGATATTTTAGATTTGTTTCACAAGGGCGGCCCAGCAATGTGGCCTTTGCTGGCACTGTCGATTTTAGCTTTGAGTGTAATTTTTGAGCGTTTTTGGTTCTGGCTGCGAATTTTAACTCAAGAAAAAGAAATAGTCGATCGCGTTTTAGATGCTGCCACTGAGAATTGGGAAACAGCTGCGGAAATTGCCAAACAAGCAACTAATCAGCCCATAGGTAGGTTTCTCTTCGCCCCCTTACGCTTATTGAAACCCGATACAGAAACTTTTCGCTTGGCTTTGGAAGCAACCGCAGAAGATGAGTTAGCTGGAATGCGGCGGGGTGAAAAACTTTTAGAAGCTGTGATTGCTCTTGCACCACTTTTGGGTTTGTTAGGTACGGTTTTAGGCCTAATCCAATCTCTGCGAGCAATTCGTATTGGTGACTTGGGAACCGAATCTACAGCCGGGGTAACTACAGGTATTGGCGAATCCCTAATTAGTACGGCAACTGGGCTAATAGTCGCCATTGTTAGTTTGGTGTTTTATCGCCTATTTCAAAGTTTTGTAGTCAACCAGGTCAAAGTTTTTCGGAAAGCTGGGAATGATTTGGAGTTGCTCTACCGTCAATCGCCACCTGATTTTAGCAATCAACCATCAATAATTCTGCGGGAATCTTCACGAGAAAATTTCACCCCACCCCGAAAACGAGGCAGAAACAAATTTTCTGATTCTCCAGAAATTTCAGATGGAACTGATTCTTTAGATCCGGAACAATAGCTAAGAATTCAATTCTTGAACCAAGCATACATAAGTGTAAAACAATGAAAGTTAATTTGCATACTCCGGTTGAAGATTTCCAAATTCAACTCATTCCCTTAATTGATGTCGTTTTTTGCATCCTGACATTTTTTCTGTTAGCGGCTTTGCAATTTACTCGCCAACAAGCAATTAATATTGATTTGCCTAAAGCTAACACTGGTACATCACCCACAGCGAGTTTACAGGGCAATAGCAATATATTACCTGTGACTATTGATGCTGTAGGTCAGACTTACGTAGAAAAACAAATGGTCAGACGAGAGCAATTGGCAGATATTTTAAAGAAGTATGTCCAAGAAAATCCTACCGGTGTTTTAGTGCTGAATGCGTCGCGGACAGCAACATACAACGATGTGATTGAGACATTGGATTTACTGCGACAAGTGGGAGGCGATCGCGTAGCTTTGGGAATTATACCAGGACCATCTCAAACATCTAATTCAAACCTACCTGTAATTCCATCCTTCCCTATTAATCCTGGTACTAATTCTTTACCAAACAACGCACCTGTACCTGGAATTAATCCCGAAGGTAATATTACTCCTAACTTTCCCCGCAATCCTAATTCTGTTAATCCAGGTATTGCTCCTGTAGTTCCCAAGTCAACAACACCAGGCAAAACTAACTCTGCTCCTCAAAGGTGATACTGAGCCGCTGGGATTGAGGTAATGAGAGACATAAAAATCTAATGCTCACCCCAGCAGTCTCTACAAAATCAAATAAGGGAAGACAAGGAGGGAAAACCTAATTTACCTTGCATACGCGCTACCCATGCGTGTTTGCCAAGCTAGTCCTCCTTGTAACCTCTCTTGCCTTGAAATCTGCTCTAAAACCTAAAGATATCTAAAATAAATTTTGGTTAAATAAAAAAAATCTGCTAATTTACAAGTAATAAGTTAATTCTCAAAAATTTTTCTGCCGATACACTCAGTAATTTATCCACCTAAGTGCAGAAAACAGAATGTAGAGGACAAATATTCACATTCCCCACCTAAATGCCATCGGAGTTTAAGACCCCCTGCAAAGAATTGCAATCTGTCTTAGGGGATTTCTTAAGCTGACTTTCAGGTGAAGTTCAAATCCCCATTTGTCAACCTTTTATCTTCTCTCTCCTAACTTGAAAATGGGGAACAGGGGAAGAAGGATTTTTCAATCCCTGAGTTATGGGATTTTCTCGTGAGGGACTAGTTTGAAAGTGCTGAGTGCGGAGTTCAGCAATGTCTCACCGTGTCTCTCTTGCTTTTCATACTATGGTGATGAAAATTTTCTCATTGGGACTGCTTTAGTTTCAACGCCGTTCGCCATTCACGTTTCAGGGGTTGTGGCCATGAATGAAATTTGGACAATTTTAATTGTTTGGTTGGTAACTTCTGTCAGCTTGTTAATTATTAGTAAGTTACCCTTAGGAGTAGAAATTGATACTCCAAACAAAGCTTTCTTATCAGCGGCCGTGCTTGGCATTGTCACTACATTAGTTAGACCAATTCTGCGCCTTTTATTTGCAGTACCGAGTTTGCTTACCTTCAACTTATTATCCGGCTTATTCACATTTATGATTGCCGTTGTTTGTTTTAGTATTGCGGCTTGGTTAGTAGAAGGCTTTCGCTTACGTTTCGGCATTTGGAGTGCTGTCTTAGGGGCGTTTGCACTCACTATCATCAACAATTTGATTTACCGTCTAATGGGTGTATAAATACTTCAAGTTGAAAGTCAATAGTCAATAGTAAAAGTTTATTCCTATTGACTATTGACTATTGACTATTCATTAGCACTAGGAGGTGCAACTGAAGTAGTAGATTGTTGTTTCCGCTGTTCGCGTTTTTTGCGATCGGCGGAGAGCATATCTGCCATCACTATTAGTGCTTGTGCTATTTTGTCTAAGTTAGAGCGATACAGATCCAAATCTTTGCTCAATTTTTCATCAGACAGATGCAAGCCGCTAGCAATATTTTTTAGAGCTTCGTTGCGTTGCTTTTCGTCTTTTACTAATTCTGGATCTGACAGTTCTAATAAAGAAAATAAACCAATTGCAAACAAGCGGCTGTATTTAAAGTTAGGATTGTTGGCGATCGCTTGCAATTGCTCTTGCAAGTTAGCATCTCGATTTAAGTGGGTAGTTTGACTGAGCCACGCAATTAAATCATTGGCTGGTAAACTTTTAGCCACTTCTTGCAATCTTTCAGCATCCTGCTTGTAGCGTTGCTCATCCTGCTCTACAGCCTGACATAAGGCGCTAAAAATCGATTCCTTATCCCGTTCCGGTTGGTAGCCTTGCATGAAGCGGTCAAAGGTAGTGACGACGCCCAAGCCATAAATCGGATTGTAGCTAAAATCGGCATTTACTGACAGCAAATGCATTTCCACCATCAACTCTTCCACTACCCGACGATAAATCGTGTTGATTGGACGGGTGTGAACAGTGTAGAAAGTTCGCTTAGTATCAGAAACAGTACGGACGGTATTCACAAAGAAAATGTTAAGGGCGACGTAGTTTTATTGTCTCGCTTAAAGGCTACTTTGCCAAGTTCGGGTTTCAACTTGTAAGTGGGCGGTTTACAATATTTTCACTCAAACAGGACTCAAGCTGCGTATCTTGCGATGTCTAGTTGAGGCTGTCAATGGTCATTGGTCAAAAAACTTAGGACTATTGACTCTGGACTTTTGATAAATTGTGCATCTAAATTTATGAGCTTATCCTCACAGTTAACAGATCTAGGCGAATACCTGGCTGGTGAATTTGACAATAAAGAACAAGCTATAGCCGATCCTATTTGGTACGTTCACTTGCGCCTATGGCAAAGGCCAGTTAATTTGTTTACAGAAGACAGTATTACATTATTTGCTGAACAAGCCAGTATTATCAACCTAGATAATCCTTACCGCCAGAGAATTATGCGGTTACAAGCAGGGCGTGACTTTGATGGACACCTGCAAGTGCAATATTATATGCCTAAAGATCCAGGCAGTTTACAAGGTGCAGGTCGCAATCCCACTTTACTCGATACTTTGACACCTGACCAATTAGAGTTATTACCGGGTTGCGTCCTCACTATTACCCAGCAAACACTAGCGCCTCACTGCTATAAGTTTGTGGCGACTCCAGTACCGAATACTAGTTGCCGTTTTACTTATCAAGGCAACACTATACAAGTTTCTTTAGGTTTTGAAGCCTCTGCGACAGAATTTCACAGCTACGATAAAGGAATTGATATAGCAACTGGCAAAGCTACTTGGGGAGCTATTTTAGGCCCTTACCGCTATACTAAGCGAAATCAGTACTGAGTTCTGAGCCACCGAAGTTTGCCTGGAGGGAAACCCTCCTTGCAACTTCTCGCTGAGTACGAAGTTGTGGAAAATAGTCATTGTCTATACTCTTCACTTCTGTAGCTTTTCTCAATTCTTCAACTCAGCAACGCCAGTGACTACAATTTTGGCAACCAAAGCAAGGCGCTGGCTTCTCAAAACTGACAACTCAGCACAGTTCTAGCTGGCGATGCTACGAGGCACACCTTCTAAAGCTTCCTCTTCAGTTTCAAAGATTTCAAAGACTGTATCCATCATTGTAACTTCAAACACAAGTTTTGCTTCTGTATGTACATTACAGATTCGGAAGCTACCCTTGAGTTTATCGGCGTCACGCATCCCGGCTACTAAAGAAGTAAGACCAGAACTATCAATAAAGTTTACCTGACTAAGATTCACAACTACGTGGCGACTGAGTTTGGAAATACATTCCTGTAACTTCAGCCGAAATTGCCAAGCGGTGGTGATGTCTAAGCGCCCTGTTGGTGCCAAGACAATAACGGTATTACCATCTTGGGTGATGTGGGTTTTTTGCTCTATCTGAATCACTGAGCCTCCCTGCGGCAGTCCTGTCAAAGTTAACTACTGTATTTAAGACTGTTACTGGTGAGTCAAAAGACTTGCTTTTCTGGAAATTTCCATGCTCTTGTGATGAGGATGAAATCCAGGAACTTAGTAAATTAATTGACTCACCACTAACAGAACAATTTAGTGCTGATACTTGAGATTAACAAGCTACAGCTAAAAATGTCACCCTTTTTTACTAGGTGCTTTTCTTTAGTAGTTTAACTCACTAAAACAGGGCTGAGTACTCAGATCAGCGCTGACATAAGAAGAAGAGAAAATAGAAGCAAAGTATAGAGATGTAAAGCAAACAACAGAAACATTCCTATTTTGATTTTGCAGGATTGCTTTGTGATGTTTTACTCCCAACTCAATACTCATCAACGCTCATTCAGCGCTATTAGTGGGTGTCCAATTTATCCAATCTTGAGGCTTCAAGAAAGTTTCATACAATTCGGCTTCTGGAGTATGAGCATCTGGTTGATACCCGTATTCCCAACGCACTAAAGGTGGTAGGGACATCAGAATCGATTCCGTACGTCCGTTGGTTTGCAGACCGAAAATTGTACCGCGATCGTAAACCAAGTTGAATTCTACGTACCTTCCCCGACGATAGAGTTGAAAATTCCGTTCGCGATCGCCATATTCAATTCCATTGCGCCGTTCTACAATTGGTGCGTAAGCTGGCAAAAAGGCTCGACCGCAGTCTTGCACCAAGGCAAACAATTCTTCCCAAGTGCGTTGGGGTATTGTTCCTACCTGGTTGCTATATTTAGCTGCTTCCCCATTTGGATCGGGTCCACGATAGATAGCACCTTGACCATCTTGGTAATCTAAAAATAGACCCCCAATTCCTCTTGTCTCGCCGCGATGCTTGAGATAGAAATATTCATCACACCAGCGCTTGAAGACTGGGTAATACTCTGGGTGATGTTGATCGCACGCTTGCTTCAGTGTTTGATGGAAATGTTTAGCATCTTCGGCAAAGGGGTAGTAAGGTGTTAAATCGGCACCACCTCCAAACCACCAAACTGGCCCAGCTTCAAAATAGCGGTAGTTCAAATGCACAGTTGGTACGTAGGGGTTGCGCGGGTGTAACACCAGGGAAGTACCTGTAGCATAAAAACCGTGTCCGGCTGCTTCTGGACGTTGGGTTAAAATTGACGCTGGTAAATGGGAACCCCAAACTTCAGAAAAGTTTACACCAGCTTGTTCAAATATTGCGCCATCACGCAGAACACGCGATCGCCCTCCACCTCCTTCTGGCCGTTTCCAGCTATCTTCATGAAACTTACCAGCACCATCCAAATCTCCCAAGGCTTGAGTGATTTCGTCTTGTAACTGTTGCATGAACTGACTGACTCTCTGTTTAGCGTCAGTTGCTGGTAGAAACTTGGATGAGTCTAAGTCCAGAGTTGGGGTTTGCGAGTTGATCAACATAGATTCCCGAACCTAAATTACAATTTCCAAAAAATCAGAAATAATTAAAAATTTCTGACCAAATACAAGGTAAAATCTGATTTTTTCTTACTTGTCAAGCATTTCTACGATTGATTAGCAAGACTAGAGTTATTTTCCCTCAAATGCGTATAGGCTTGTATATTGAATGCAGTTTTTTTTTAATTTCTTGATGGAAATATTCTGGTGTTTACACCAGACTCTGGCGAATGAGTTACTAGCACTCTCAACCTTGAGATTTCAAGGTTTTGACTGAAATGCTCAAGAGTTTCACAAGCTGGGGCTTGTCAACTCCCAATAATCGTACTAGTGTTTGCAACCTATGGGGCTTGCTATAGTTAGGGCAATTTTGAGAAAGTTCGATTTGAGGGCTGAGTATAATTGCCCACCATGCCAGAGTTCCCAGAAAGTGTTTAGCTAGGAGGATTAAGCAAATGCGAGGTTGTTTATCAAAATTTATTCACCGTAAACGTCGTAGATTTTGCGCTTCTCTGGTGCGAACATATCGAGAAATTAGTTCTGCTTCTGTAGATGAACTCTGGCAACAGGTGGTAAACTTCACAGACGTTTCTTGGCATCCACTACTCAAGAGTACTAATGTACCTTACGGATTAGTACCTAAACCCGGATTAATTTTCCAAGCAGTGACGCGCTTTTCGCCAATTCCGATTCGGATTTTTGTGGAGCGTGTTAATCCTCAAGAAATGCTGAGTATCCGAGTGTTGGCGATTCCTGGGATTGAGGAACGAATAACTTACCGAGTAGAGTCCACAGTGTGTGGTACTTGTTTATCTTATTCTGTGACCCTACGGGGTTGGTTGTCGCCTTTAATCTGGTCTTTGTCCCGTCCTTATGTCGATCGCGTGGCTCGTTCCCTAGTAGAAGCCGTAGAAAAAGCTGCATTGCAAGCAGTTCCCAGCCAGAAAAAAAATCTCAATGACAGTTGTTTTGATTTTTAGGGAATAGGAAATTTGGCATTGGGGAGAAGGAAATAACAAAGGATAAAAGAGAAATGACAAATCCATCAAAAAACCGAATATTTACCATCGATTAATTATGTATTTTTTTTAAGTTTTATTACAGCGATCGCAGCACAAGTAAAGTATCCAGTTAGTAGTTAAGTTACTTGCCACAAATGCATTTCTTCTTTTTGAAATTTGAAATTTAATTTTTATGTACGATGTTCTCGATTCTCGCTCGGTTCTAGAAGTGTTGCGACCAGTACAAGACCCAGAACTCCAGAAAAGTCTGGTAGAACTGAATATGATTCGCAACGTCAAAATTGATGGTGGCAAGGTGAGTTTCACTTTAGTGTTGACTACACCCGCCTGTCCTTTACGGGAGTTTATCGTTGAAGACTGTCAAAAAGCAGTGAAAAAGCTGCCAGGCGTGACAGATGTCAGCGTAGAAGTGACAGCAGAAACACCTCAACAAAAAAGCTTACCCGATCGCACGGGCGTCACTGGTGTGAAAAATATCGTTGCTGTTTCCAGTGGTAAAGGTGGTGTTGGTAAAAGTACAGTAGCAGTCAATGTAGCAGTTGCTCTAGCGCAGACAGGTGCAAAAGTTGGTTTACTTGATGCCGATATTTACGGACCCAACGATCCCACCATGCTCGGACTGACTGATGCTCAAATTACAGTCCGCCCTAGTGACAAAGGTGACATACTCGAACCTGCTTTTAATCACGGCGTGAAATTAGTCTCAATGGGCTTTTTAATTGACCGAGATCAGCCAGTGATTTGGCGAGGACCAATGTTAAATGGCGTAATTCGGCAATTTCTCTATCAAGTGGAATGGGGAGAACTGGACTATCTAATTGTAGATATGCCACCAGGAACGGGGGATGCCCAATTAACTTTAACTCAAGCAGTACCGATGGCAGGCGCAGTAATTGTGACTACACCTCAAAACGTAGCACTGTTAGATTCACGCAAAGGACTGCGGATGTTCCAGCAGATGAGCGTACCAGTATTGGGAATAGTAGAAAATATGAGCTATTTTATTCCCCCAGATATGCCAGATACGCAGTACGATATCTTTGGTTCCGGTGGTGGTGAGAAAACTGCGGCGGAACTGGGAGTCCCATTGTTGGGGCGCGTACCCTTAGAAATTTCGACAAGAGTTGGTGGTGATAGCGGTGTACCAATAGTTGTTGCCGAGCCAGATTCAGCGTCCGCTAAAGCATTAACTGCGATCGCCTTGGCCATTGCTGGTAAAGTATCAGTTGCAGCCTTGACATAAGAAATTCCAATTCTATATGGTTCCTGGGTCACAGCCTAGGAATACAGATTTTTAGTAGTCACTAAATTTAAAATTTACAAGTTAAAGTCTAAACTCACACAATGTTGTTAAAAAGTTCGCTCCCCAAAATTCGCTGGAAGAATTGGGTCAAACCTTGGCAGCAAGTAGATTGGTTACTATTTTGTTTGCCTATTGCTGTCAGTATCTTTGGCGGCATCATGATCCTCAGCACGGAATTAAAGCAGCCAGTAACTGACTGGTGGTGGCACTGGCTGGTAGCTAGTATTGGTATGTTTATAGCCTTATTTCTAGCTCGTATCCGTTATGAAAATCTGCTTCAGTGGCACTGGGTAACATATGGATTGACAAACTTTAGCCTCATTGCCGTAATGATCGCTGGTACTAGCGCTAAAGGGGCACAGCGGTGGATTAGTATTGCAGGTTTTAATGTTCAACCCTCCGAGTTTGCCAAAGTAGGTATCATTATTACCCTTGCGGCTTTGCTACACAAACGCACAGCTTCCACCATTGAGAGTGTTTTTAGAGCCTTGGCAATCACTGCTATTCCTTGGGGATTAGTATTTTTGCAACCGGACTTGGCAACATCATTGGTCTTTGGTGCGATCGTCTTAGGGATGCTTTACTGGGCAAATGCTAACCCAGGCTGGTTGATACTCATGATTTCTCCTATAGTTGCCGCTATTTTATTTAGCATCTCTTGGCCGTTATCAGAACCGATAGTTTTGTTTAAAGAATTATCCTTTGGCCCATTAGGATTATTTTGGGCAGGAGCAATGGCTATTGTTGGTTGGCAGACTCTTCCGTGGCGAAAATTTGGTCTGGGAGCCATAGGTGCATGGAGTCTCAACATGCTAGGTGGTGAATTAGGTGTTTTTGCCTGGAATCATGTACTCAAAGGTTATCAAAAAGACCGGCTTAGTGTATTCATTAACCCCGAACACGACCCCCTGGGTGCTGGGTATCACTTGATCCAATCTCGAATTGCCATTGGTGCAGGCGAAATTTGGGGATGGGGTCTATTCAAAGGCCCAATGACCCAACTAAATTTTGTACCTGAACAGCATACAGACTTTATTTTCTCCGCCGTGGGGGAAGAATTTGGTTTTGTGGGTTGTTTGATTGTACTTTTTGTCTTTTGTTTAATTTGCTTCCGCCTACTGCACGTAGCTCAGACTGCTAAAGATAATTTTGGCTCGTTGTTGGCTATTGGTGTTTTGTCGATGATTGTCTTTCAGCTAATTGTTAATATTGGCATGACAGTGGGTTTAGCACCTGTAGCTGGAATTCCCCTACCCTGGATGAGTTACGGACGTTCTGCTATGCTGACCAACTTTATTGCTTTAGGAATAGTAGAATCTGTAGCAAACTTTCGCCAACGCCAGAAGTATTATTCATGAGTCAAGAGTCAAGAGTCTCTAAACTGTAGACTTTTGACTTTGGACTCCTGAGAAGTATTAAGCTATATAACAGGAAATAAGCGAGGATAAAATCATGATCCTGCCTGGAGCAACTGTTCGGGTTAAAAATCCCGCAGATACCTATTATCGCTATGAAGGACTCGTACAACGGGTAAGTGATGGCAAGGTAGCGGTATTGTTTGAGGGTGGTAACTGGGATAAATTAGTTACCTTTCGCTTGAGCGAATTGGAAACTGTAGAGACCACAGGCAAGAAAAAAGGCAAATAATTACTAGTCATTAGTCATTTGTCCTTTGTCAAATGACTAATGACTAATGACCAATCACACAAGACTACTATGCGCCTTCCTCTACCACAGTTTGCCACTAGCGATCGCCATCCTAACCATATTGCTGAGGTGATCGAAACCACTACTACGGAATTCCTGGCACAGTGTTTAGAACCGGAAGACTTAAGTTTTCCCCCTATGCCTCCCTTTGGTAGCTGGGTTTGTTCTATCGATGAAGAATCGGGCAACCAAATTTATGCAGTGGTGTATTACGCCACAACAATGCCGATAGATTCTGTACACCGTGCGGTGGCCTTAGGGTTGTCTTTGCAAGACTTGCGAGAGGAACAACCCCAAATATTTGCCATGCTCAAAACCGAGTTTCGCGCTGCGATCGTGGGGTTTGAACAGCCTTCTCATACCCAAAGTTTTAGCCAACGGGTATATCAATATTTACCACCCCGTCCCCCGCAAATTCATCAAGCCGTTTATCGCTGTGAACCAGAAACAATTGTTAAATTTACTGAAGATCTGGATTTTTTGCAGACGCTACTTTCTATCAAAGGCGCGCCGATAGAGTCTTTGACTGCGGCGGCTATTCGAGAGGTTTATCAGTTACGAAAAGCCGATCGCAAATGGCTCATCAAAGCCGGACGTACCCTCAGCTTGCTGCTGAAAGATGACTACGATCGCTTGCGGTTTATTTTGAGTCAGGTTCACCCATAGGTAGTTTTTAGACGATTGTCTAAGTAGTGGTAAGTTAAGTTTTTTTTAAGTTTTACTCAAGGTGGTTTTTGCAGTTATATTGATCGGGCGATTGCTTTCACAGTAATCGCAGCTTTATTATTGCCCTTTCAAGTTCTACCTATGGAACTCATCTTACAAGTTCTTGCACTGGAACAAACCTCCCAAATCTTAGGCAAAGAACCAATTGTTCCCTTTGCTATTTTGCTGGTAGTTATCCTCGTGGTGCCGATTCTGTTTGAGCGGCTCAGACTGCCAGGATTAGTAGGTTTGGTCTTCTCTGGGGTAGTACTTGGTCCGTCAGGCTGGAATTTATTCCAAACAGAATCAGAGATTATGAACCTGCTAGCAGATATTGGGCTAGTCTACTTAATGTTTGTAGCAGGATTAGAAGTTGACTTAGAGCAGTTCTATCGTCAGAAAAATCGCTCTTTAGGGTTTGGCAGCTTGAGCTTTAGTATTCCCCTAGTCATAGGAAGCTTGTTAGGGCGGATATTCGGCTTTGACTGGGTAACATCAATATTTATTGGCTCATTGTTCGCTTCCCATACTCTCTTAGCATATCCAATTATTAATCGCCTGGGAGTTCTGAAAAATGAAGCTGTTACCATCACCATTGGAGCCAAGGCTTTTACTGATATTGGCGCTCTCTTGATCTTAGCCCTGTGTGCGGCTTCCACTAATGCCGGAGGATTCACCTTAGCAAAGCTACTTACTTTGTTGGGTTGGTTAACTATTTACTCTGTTGTTGTCTTAGTCGGCTTTGATTGGGTAGGTAAAGAATTTTTCCGGCGATCGGGAGGTGAAGAGGGCAACCAGTTTTTATTTGTGCTGCTGACAGTGTTTCTCGCTGCTGTAGGTGCTCAATTGATTGGGGTAGAAAAAATTATTGGAGCCTTTTTAGCAGGTTTGGCAGTCAATGAAGTTTTGGGCGAAGGGCCGGTTAAAGAAAAGGTGGTGTTTGTTGGTAGTGTGCTATTCATTCCCATTTTCTTTATTAATCTTGGTTTGCTGATCGATTTACCTACCTTTACCAAAAGCATTACCAATCTCCAATTGACCCTGCTGTTTGTATTTGGTTTGATTGCCAGCAAATTGATTGCAGCATTGTTAGCAAAACTGTTATACCGCTACAACTGGCAGGAAATGCTAACAATGTGGTCGCTATCGCTTCCTCAAGTAGGGACAACACTAGCAGCAACGTTAGTAGGGTATCGCATTGGATTATTGTCATCGGAAGTCTTAAATAGCGTTGTTGCTGTGATGCTTGTGACATCAACCCTAGGGCCATTAGTTACCAGTCGGGTAGCGGTCGGGTTAGCTTCATCAAGTGCTACAGACCCAGCACCAAAAACCCAACCTGAGCAGAAAATAGAAGAGACCGACACTGCTTTTACCATTGTTGTACCCATCTACAATCCCCAAACTCAGCAGTATCTAATTGAGTTGGCGACATTGTTAGCACGCCAAGCCAAGGGCAGAATTGTACCTTTGGCGATCGCTACTGCTGCTGCTCACATGGATGCACCACAGTTAGAAACTTCTTTGCAGCGGAGTGAACGTCTACTAGCAAAAGCTACAGCACAAAGCCGGGTCTTAGGTGTCACAGCAGAACCTCTGCTACGCATTGATGATGCCTTTGCTCAAGGAATTAGCAGAGCAGCTCGCGAACAAAAGGCTAGTTTGATTGTTATGGGTTGGGGTAAACGCACTGGGTTAAGAGCGCGTTTATTTGGTAACGTCATCGATAATGTTCTTTGGGCATCCCACTGTCCTGTAGCAGTGACTCGTTTAGTAGACTCTCCGAAAAAAATTCAACGGATCTTAGTTCCAATAGAAAACTTAATGGCACCAACCTTACAGCCTGTGCATTTTGCCCAAATGTTGGCAGACTCCAATCAAGCCCAAGTGACTGTACTGAATGTGTGCGAGCGACGTACCAGTTCTAGCAAAATTGCTGCTAGGCGATCGCATCTTGCTTTACTAGTGTCTAAATTGGCTTTGCCCAATCCCCCAGAAATTCAAATTATCGCCCATGAGAATGTGGCTCAAGCCATTTTACAGGCAGCAAGATTATATGATTTAGTTGTGTTACCTTTTATACGCAATCGTACCAGTCCTGGTGGTTTAGCTATTAGTGATGTGACAACTCAGTTAGCTAGTCAACTTAATTGCTCTATCGTTATGCTTGGGGAACCGCAGCGCACGCAAACAGTAATTCTACCCATAGGAGTTCCGAGTACTACCTCTACTACGTAAAGTTACTTAAAAAATTAGAGTTGATTGATTTACCCATACCCTTACCTATCTTAAGAGATATTGCCAAATCAGCTTTTTTCTGGGCCATAAAATTTGACAGATTTAATTCTAAAAATACTTAATATTGTTGAAGATTTGATGAATTCTGTAATCTGAAGCTACAATCTTCAGACGATGTTTGTTATTTTGCTAATGGAATTGTTCAAAAATTGAAACATGGTGTAACAAAATTATACCGTTCGGAAATTTGGTAAATCTAACAACATCTGTTTAGCTAACCATATTCTTCTGGAGTATTTTTTACCTCAATTGGGTAGTTAAAAAATACACAGAAGAACTACTGAAAATATTTGTAATTAACTGGATAACTATGAGAATTCTAGTGACGGGTGGTGCCGGGTTTATTGGTTCCCATCTCATCGAACGCTTAATCGGTGATGGGCATGAAATCATTTGCTTAGATAACTTCTACACAGGTAACAAGCAAAATATACTTAAATGGATAAATCATCCATACTTTGAACTCATCCGCCACGATATCACCGAACCCATTAGGTTAGAAGTAGATCAAATTTATCATTTGGCTTGTCCTGCTTCTCCAGTGCATTACCAGTACAATCCCGTCAAAACTGTGAAAACTAATGTGATGGGGACACTAAATATGTTGGGATTGGCTAAACGTGTAAAAGCCAGATTTTTCTTGGCTTCTACTAGTGAAGTGTATGGCGATCCAGAAGTTCATCCTCAAACCGAAGAGTATAGAGGTAATGTTAATCCAATTGGAGTGCGTTCATGCTACGACGAAGGCAAACGCATTGCAGAGACTTTAGCTTTTGACTACCACAGACAAAATAACGTTGATATTAGAGTTGTACGTATTTTCAATACCTATGGACCTCGGATGTTAGAAAACGATGGTCGGGTAGTAAGCAACTTAATAGTTCAAGCCCTGCGAGGTAAACCTTTAACAGTCTATGGTGATGGTTCGCAAACCCGTAGTTTCTGCTACGTCTCTGACTTGGTGGAAGGCTTTATCCGGCTAATGAATAGCGATTATGTTGGACCAGTGAATCTGGGAAATCCTGATGAATACACCATTTTAGAATTGGCACAGGCAGTGCAAAACCAAATCAACCCAGACGCCAAGATTAAATTTGAGCCACTACCTTCTGACGATCCACGTCGCCGCCGTCCAGATATTACCAAGGCCAGAACCTTGTTAAATTGGGAACCTACCGTTCCGCTACAACAAGGGTTAAAACTGACAATAGAAGATTTTCGCAATCGGATCAAAACTGATACAAAGCAGTTAGTTCACTGATCGGTGCCGAGCATCGCCCTGAACTTTCGTGCAGGCTGCGATCTATACTAGGTTGTTTTTTTACCTGTACGCAAGTTTATGCTGAAAACTTCCAAACTCAAAAAGAAATAAAATAATGAGGAGTTAAAGAGAATGCGTGTTTGCGTAATTGGTACTGGTTACGTTGGTTTAGTTACAGGCGCTTGCTTGGCTCATATCGGGCACGATGTTATTTGTGTTGATAATAACGAAGAGAAAGTCAAGTTAATGAAGTCTGGGCAGTCGCCAATTTTCGAGCCGGGACTCTCGGAAATTATGCAAACTGCGATTCATGCAGGAAAAATCGAATTCACTACAGATCTGGCTGCTGGAGTTGCCCACGGTGAAATTCTTTTCATTGCTGTGGGAACACCACCTTTACCAACTGGTGAAAGTGATACACGTTATGTTGAGGCTGTGGCCCGTGGCATCGGCAACCATCTCAATGGTGGTTATAAAGTAATCGTCAATAAATCTACCGTGCCTATTGGCTCTGGTGATTGGGTAAGAATGATTGTTTTGGATGGCATCGCTGAACGCCAAAAAACACTAGTACCCGCAGGTGGTGTTGCAACTGAGGATAAATTGCCGGAGATTGCATCTCATTTTGATGTAGTTAGCAATCCAGAGTTTTTGCGCGAAGGATCGGCAGTCTACGACACTTTTAACCCCGATCGCATTGTGTTGGGAGGCAATAGCCAAAAAGCGATCGCTTTAATGAAAGAACTGTATACTCCGATTGTGGAACGTCAGTACGCTGAAGATAAATCTTTAGCGCCTGTGCCAGTGCTGGTAACAGACCTCAGTTCAGCCGAAATGATTAAATATGCTGCTAATGCCTTTTTAGCAACCAAAATTAGTTTTATTAACGAAGTTGCTAACATTTGCGATCGCGTCGGTGCTGATGTCACCCAAGTAGCGAAAGGCATTGGTTTAGACTCTCGCATCGGTAACAAATTCTTACAAGCTGGTATTGGTTGGGGTGGTTCTTGCTTCCCCAAAGATGTTGCAGCCTTAATTCATACTGCTGATGACTATGGCTATGAAGCCCAGCTAATGAAATCTGCTGTCAGCGTTAACGAACGCCAACGGCTAATTGCTCTCGAAAAACTTCAGCAAGTACTCAAAATTCTCAAAGGTAAAACTGTAGGTCTACTTGGGCTGACCTTTAAGCCAGATACCGATGATTTACGCGATGCTCCAGCACTCAACCTGATTGAACAGCTGAACCGACTCGGAGCCAAAGTTAAAGCTTACGACCCAATTGTTTCTCAAACTGGTCTACGTCATGGTCTTTCCGGTGTGCTGGTGGAAACCGATGCTGAAAGACTAGCCGACGGCTGCGATGCTTTGGTACTGGTCACTGAATGGCAGCAGTTTAGCCATCTAGACTACGTGAAGATGGCAACATTGATGAATCACCCTGTGATTATTGATGGTCGTAACTTCCTCGACCCTGAAACCTTAGTTCGGGCTGGGTTCCAATATGTAGGTATTGGTCGATAGAAAAATATTTTTGAATTTCACAATCTTTGTGATTATAAAGCTGCCTAGAGTTTTCTAGGTAGCTTTTAATTTTTTTAAAGTAAATATAACGGTGCAACTACTTGTCTTTCCTGTTAAAGGCTAATATTTTCAGGCGGTTTATACTGCGAACGGTTTTTTGCAATCAAGATTCTTGTTTCGTTCCTAACTTCACGCCACAAAGAAAAATTGGCATGAATTTGTTCCTGAAAGTCATCCCCAATCAGATAAACGTTACCTTTAATATCAAACTCGATTCTTAAGTCATCTGTTCTTATAAATGGCTGAAGTTCCTTTGTTAGGTTGGCTAATGTGCTAAAAACTTGCGCGACATTAGCAGAGTTAGACATAGTGATAAGTATTTTATTATCATCTGCTGTAATAGATAAATAATAATATGCATGAATAACGATATGAGGTTAGGCGCTAAGAACAACTTTGGGTTTTTTGCGCCTAACAAAGCAAGAAGTCGCTCTATTTATACACGTTAATCTACGATATCAAGAAGTACTAGGTATACGCTCAATTTCAGCATATCCACTGAAAATTAATTTTTGACCTTCAGTTTCTAAACGGTTGAGTCGCATTTTTACCCCATCTAGGTCAAAGCGATCCAAATCGACCATATTATCTAAAATTTCTACCAAGGCTAAACTCAAAGTCCGTGAGATTTCCCGTTGTGCTTCTGGTACAGAGTCAAGTTCAATTTGAGGGTTTTGGAAAGAAACCCGTCGCCGCCGTTCCACAGCTAGGCTGACAACCATACTCAGGGGTACAAGTTCGCCATTATCTAAATCTGCCTTTGCCAAAATCCGTAGGCGACTTTCTGGTAATAGTTGTACCTGAATTTCTGGGAAAGAGACTGGTTTACCACCGGATAAAGCAGTTAAAGCAGGTAGAGAAAGGTTAACTAAACGCTTTCTTACCAGTTCAGCATTAAAAGCCTGATTAATACCAGCTTCTGATAATATTACTTGGGCGATCGCTTGGGTGGGTTGTTTGAGAGTTAATTTGCCACCTAAAACCGAGCTGAAATCAATAGCCACTGCATCCGTTTCAAAGGACATCTCCTCTACCGCAAAATCTCTACGGATGACTAAGCCACGTCCACTCATTTTGAAACTATCAATGCTGCCTTGCAACAGTTTGCTGGAGGGATAGCAGCGCACAAAGACTTCTACTGACTCGCTTTGGGTAAACAGGTGGCGAATCGTTTGGCTAGCGACTGTGTTGAGCATTCGCTCTCCCCAGTCTGTGCCTTTAGAATCTGTTAAACCAGTAAGTCCGCCGAACATGAGGTTTTGGTCTCTAGAAGTTCTTTGTACTTTTGTAACAAAATGTGAACAATACAGCAAGCGATCCCCTGATTAATTGTGCTGATAGGTAGGGGTAAGATAACTGATGGTTAATGAATTAATGTGTTTTATTATACCATGCTCTAGATTTAACCATTGGAGCTATCGCCTTTTAGTGCAGATGGGCACACTTTAAAAAGATATAGCATTTAAGACTACATAATTATGCATTGGTATAGAGAAACAGCAGAATTGAAAAAACCACGGAAATCTCCCACAGTCAATGAAGGTATGGATATAACAGATGTGGTTAAGCTCACACAATTACAAATCCAAACTTTAAAAACCTTGGGAGCAAAGAAAAACTATGAGTAAAAAATCACGAAATGCCTTGATTGGGATTACAACTTATGGCCGTAAAGATACATTACCATTTTCTCTGCCCAGTGCTTACATAGATTCTGTTCGTGCGGCAGGTGGTACTCCCATATTATTACCACCGGGAGAAAGCGAGCCTGCGAGGCTTGTAGAACCGCTAGATGGCTTGATTATCTCTGGTGGTGGAGATATTAATCCTGTTTGGTACAACGGTTGTGACCACCCTAGCATTTATTCTGTAGATGGCGATCGCGATGCTTTTGAACTAAAACTAGCCAGCTTTGCCCTTGAGCATGATTTACCTGTGTTAGGTATTTGCCGGGGTTTGCAAATTCTCATCGTCGCTTCTGGCGGGACTCTCATTCCCCATGTCCCAGAAGTGTATGGTACATCAGTATTACATCGTATAGATCCTGAACCTGGGAGACGTTTACCAGCCGAACACATGGTCAAGATAAATGTAGAAAGTCGTTTAGCTAAATGTGTAGAAAATTCTCTGATATCTGTAGTTTCTTGGCATCATCAAGCAGTACACAAAGTGCCTCCTGGATGGCGCGTGGTTGCTCATGCTTTAGAAGACCAGGTAATTGAAGCCGTGGAACACGAACATCATCCTTGGGCTATTGGCGTGCAATGGCATCCGGAACTATCAGCTAACGACCCCAATCATCAAAGGATTTTTCAGGCTTTTGTTCAGGCAACACACACTAAACAAAGTTTACTCACAGCTTGAATTTATATTTAGATGCTGATTTTATTCATATTTTGCATTTGTATTCATTAGGCCGGATACGTTAAGACGGATGAAAACCTTTTTACCTTTGTGTCTTCGGTTCTCCGTGGTCAAAAATTTTAAACCACAGAGGCACTGAGAAATAAGCAACAGAGATTTTTATGGCAGAGTAGAATACATCCCAAAGAAGCGATCGCCTTCGCCTCTGACTCCCACCCAAAGTCCCAAACTAAGCTAAAATTCAAGCATAGTAAGCATTTCCTTGTCATACTGCCCCATGCTTGAGACTTTGCAAATCCAACTGTACAAACTAGAACAATTTGCCAATACCCTTGTCTCTAACCAATTGGGACATCTCAGCGTGGTGAGTATTGGCATTATTTTTGCGGCTGGTCTACTTACGAGCCTGACGCCCTGTATGCTTTCTATGCTGCCAATTACCATTGGCTATATCGGTGGCTATGAAGCGAAAAGCCGTCTGCAAGCAGCAGCCCAATCAACTTGGTTCGCGCTGGGATTAGCAACCACGTTAGCAGGATTGGGAGTAATAGCAGCTTTTGTGGGCAAAGTTTACGGTCAAGTGGGAATGGGTTTACCGATTATTGTCAGCATTATCGCCATTCTCATGGGGTTAAACCTACTGGAAGCATTACCTCTACAATTTCCTTCCTTGGGCGAAACTAATTGGATTTCGCAAGATTTACCGCCAGGAGTGCGTTCCTACTCTATTGGCTTGACTTTTGGCTTAGTTGCTTCACCTTGTAGTACCCCAGTTTTAGCTAGCTTGCTGGGTTGGGTGGCGAATACCCAAGACTTAATTTTAGGGGCTATTTTGCTAATTGCTTACACAGTAGGCTATGTAGCACCATTAATTTTGGCAGGTACTTTTACAGCTGCAATTAAAAAGCTGTTGGAATTGCGTCGTTGGTCTGGTTGGATTAATCCAGTTAGCGGTGTGTTGTTGGTAGGCTTTGGTGTGTTTTCCTTAATTTCGCGCATTCCCTTTGGAAGTTTTTGAGCAATGACAACAGAAAATTCAACGACCACAGAATCAAGTTGGTGGTCATTACTTGGGCGCTTCTTGCGACGAGAGTTTTTACCTGTACTTACAGATTTACGGTTAGCGATCGCACTTTTACTATTAATTGCCTTATTTAGCGTTAGCGGTACTGTCATCGAACAAGGTCAGTCACCGGCATTTTATCAAGCTAACTACCCAGAACATCCAGCCTTATTTGGCTTCCTGAGTTGGAAGGTGATTCAAGTAGTCGGATTAGATCATGTATATCGGACTTGGTGGTTTCTTAGTTTGCTGGTGTTATTTGGTACTAGTTTGACTGCTTGTACTTTTACTCGCCAACTCCCAGCTTTAAAAGCTGCCCAAAGATGGAAATATTACGATGAACCGCGACAATTTCAAAAATTAGCTTTGAGTGCAGAACTAGATACTGGTTCCTTGAGTACGCTTACTCAAATATTAAAAAAGCAGCGTTATAAGATTTTTCAAGAAAAAAACGATATTCTCTACGCCCGTAAAGGAATAGTTGGACGCATCGGCCCGATTATCGTTCATATCGGTATCGTCACAATTCTTTTAGGAGGAATTTGGGGAGCGATGACTGGTTTTGTTGCTCAAGAAATGGTTCCCAGCGGCGATACATTTCAGGTAAAAAATATTATCGATGCGGGGCCTTTAGCCTTATCTCAAGTTCCTAAAGATTGGTCTGTAAGAGTTAATCGATTTTGGATTGACTATACCCCTAGTGGTGGAATCGACCAGTTTTATTCAGATATGTCTGTCTTAAATAATCAGGGACAGGAAGTTGACCACAAAAAGATTTTTGTTAATCAACCTCTGCGTTATCATGGCGTCACTTTCTATCAAACTGATTGGGGACTTTCAGGTGTTCGCGTTAAATTTAATAACAGCCCCATTTTCCAATTGCCAATGGCACCATTGGACACCAATGGACAAGGGCGCATTTGGGGTACTTGGATTCCCACAAAACCAGATTTAAGTGAAGGCGTTTCTTTAATAGCTAAAGACTTACAAGGTATGGTATTAATTTACGATGCCACGGGTAAGTTGATTGATACTGTGCGTGCGGGAATGGCTACTCAAGTTAATGGGGTAAGGCTAAAAATTGTCGAATTAATTGGCAGCACTGGCTTACAAATTAAAGCCGATCCCGGTATACCAATTGTGTACACAGGATTTGCTTTATTAATGTTGGGTGTGGTGATGAGTTACTTTTCTCACTCACAAATTTGGGCATTGCAAAAAGGCGATCGCCTTTTTGTTGGTGGTAAAACTAATCGCGCCCAAGTTGCTTTTGAACAGCAAGTTTTGGAAATTTTAGATAAGTTGAGTAATCCCTTAGAAGATGGCAATGATACTAAACCTACAGGCTCTCTAGCATCTAATTTATGAAATTTATAGATTGCTTTTGAGTAAAATTATCGTCACAATATATAGCTAACAAATTTCTTGAATAAAATTTCCTTTTTCATCAGTACAGATACAGCCTGGAGAATTGCCAGGGCTATTAATTAAACATTGGAACTCAAGATTGGTATGACTACTCAACTTAAATTTAAGCGATTGCCTTACTTTCTACCTCTAATCGCTGTCTCGTTGAGTATTGCTTCCTGTGCTGCTGATTCTACAACCATCAAGACTGTTTCTCTGATTGGTGCTGGAGCAAGTTTTCCTGCACCTTTATACCAGCGCTGGATTGCAGATTACAACCAACGAAATCCCAATGTAGAAATTAACTATCAATCTCTAGGAAGCAGTGTAGGAGTACAACAACTCATCGATGGTACTGTGGACTTCGCCGCTAGTGATGTAGGAATTACACATGAACAAGCGGCGAAGGTAAAAAGAGGAGTAATCGCTTTACCCATGACTGCTGGGTCGATAGTGCTAGCTTACAATCTTCCAGAAATACCAACGGTGCTAAAATTATCACGCCAAGTCTACACAGGTATCTTTTTAGGAAAAATTACGAATTGGAACGATCCTCAAATAGCTGTAGCTAATCCAGGTGTAAATTTACCTAATTTAGCAATTAAGGTTGTACACAGATCTGATGGAAGTGGTACAACCAGCGTTTTTACAGAACATCTAAGTGCTGTCAATCCCGAATGGAAAAGTAAAGTCGGGGCTGGTAGATCTATACAATGGCCAGTGGGAATTGGTGCTAAGGGGAATGAAGGTGTTACCGCCCAAATTCAACAAATCCCAGGAGCTATTGGCTATGTGGAGTATGTTTACGCTACCACTAATAAACTACCTGTGGCTGCTTTGGAAAATAAATCTGGTAATTACATTATCCCCACACCAGAGTCGGTGGCGAGAACCTTAGAAGCAGTCAAATTACCTGCTAATAGCTTGATTAGTTTTATTAGCGATCCCACAGGCAAGCAATCTTATCCTATCGTTACTTACACTTGGCTGCTAACTTATAAACAATATCAAAACCCAGTCAAAGCCCAAGAACTAAAAAAGTTTATTGACTGGGCTGTGACTGAAGGACAAAAATCGAGTAAAGAACTAGGATATATTCCTCTTTCTCCAACAGTTGTAGTTCAGGTGCAGTCTGCGTCCAAAGGAATTTCTAAGTAAACGATATTACTGATTCGCTGGCTTGTGATGCCGCACTTCTACTACTGTATGCACATTACCACGGGGAGTAAAATCTGCCTTTACCGTTGCTTCTAGGGGATCGCAAGCGGCGACAAAATCATCGAGAATTTGATTAGCCGACTCTTCGTGAGAAATATAGCGATCGCGGTAACTGTTAATGTAAAGCTTGAGTGCCTTTAATTCCACTACACGCTCATCAGGTACGTAGCTAATATAAATCGTCGCAAAATCTGGATAGCCGGAAAACGGACATTTACAGGTAAACTCCGGCAAAGTAATGCTAATGTCATATCGCCTACCCACACGCGGATTCGGAAAGGTAATTAATTGCCCTTCCGCAATCTCACGTTCGCCATACTTTATTTCTTTGGTGTCAGTTGTCATTTGTCATTTGTCATTTGTCATTTGTCATTTGTTATATGCCATTCTCCGCGTCTCCGCGTCTAGCCATCCCCGCGTCTCTGCTTCCCTTGCCCTACTCCTGTTCCCAGTCTGGACAATTACTATCATCCCAGCCGTGGGGATGCATGGCACAAACTAACAAATTACCACCATATACTTGACCGTGGTAGTTAGTGCAACCAACGCAGGCGGGGTTTTTATCTGGTGTGGGTTCAACTGGATAAGGAAAACCCGGATCTACATCTCCTACTACGTCTTCTAGTTCCCAGTAAACCTCCATCATTGGTTCGGCTAGGTCGTGTAAATACTGGTCAACTTCAGTGGCAATTGTAGTGTGTACCTGCTCAGTAATTTCTTCTGTCAGTTCTAAAAAAGCGTCTACCATGTCACTCATTCCTAAGAAAAAGTGTTCTACTTCAACAGCCACAGTCTCAATGATGTCAATCAAATCTTTCTGCCACTTGTCCATAAACTTGACGCCTTTACTGGCTATAAATAGAGCGCTCAGTGTGACCTGGCTGGAAGTACTAGGTAGATCCTAAACAAAGTATATTCAAAAATTTACTGTGTTTTGTGCTTTTGCTAAATTGCTGTTATTGGCTACTCATCACGTTGCAGCCGTTTTAACTCTTCTTGTAGTTCTAGCACTTGGGCACGCAATCCATCTACATCATCATCGCTTGAAGAATCTTTAGCCGTTGGCTCTTCATCTTCCTCTAAAATTTCGATGCGGCGAGGTTCAGCAGGCGGTGTTTTGTCTGTAGCTGCACCAGATGATTGGGGCTGTTGAGCTTGCTTCATCATATCTTCGACAAAGCGACGGGCTTCATCCGTTGTCATTTCGCCCTTTGCCACCATTTCATCTGCCAGTTTTTGGACTTGCGATCGCAGTTCGGCTAGTTTTCCCCCTGCTTTCTCACCCGCGTAAGAAGCTAATCCAACACCGAGGTAAAAAGCTTTTTGAACAATATCTCCAAAACCAGGCATTGCTGCTGAACGCTCCTACAAATAGGGCGACCCGGATTCTACGCCTACCACAAGCATCCCGTATTGCTGCTACCTTCCGGTCCTGACAAGATTTGGGCGTTGAAGTCGCATAGGTCCAGGTCTATTAATAGAATAACACTAAAATTCAGTAATTGGTGTTATTCCACTACAATTCGCCATTCGTGTAGCTGATAATTCACACAACCGTTTTGTACCAATGGGTCAAGGGCTACAATTGCTTGGGCTTCGTCCATCGATTTTGCCTCAAACAGCATCATCCCGCCTCCGAATTCTGCCCAGTATCCTGTTCTGGCTTTGTGTCCTTTAGTAATCAAATCCTGAACGTAAGCTTTATGGGCGGCTACGTATTGGTCAAAGGTAGGTTTATCCACTTTACCTGCTTCAATCTTTACAAACCAAGGCATTTAACTTTCAACCTCTAGAATTTTTCCATCGTCATCTAGTTGTAATATCTTCCTACCAGCCTTTGCTGCTCAATCTTAATTTAAAATCCAAAATCTAAAATCCAAAATTGAATGAGCCGCTTTTTTATTGCCCTACTACCACCGCAAGACATTCAAGATTACGCTAATCAAATCAAGCAGTACTTTGCTGACAACTACGCCAGCAGTCATGCGCAAAAGTCTCCGCCTCACATTACGCTGCAACCGCCTTTTGAATGGGCAAATAGCGATGTGTCACGGCTAGAAGCATCTATTAGGGAGTTTGCTAGCGAACAAAAACCACTACCCGTTACGCTGAGTGGGTTTGCTGCCTTTGCCCCCCGCGTCATATATATAGATGTGGTGAGAAGCCAAGAACTGTTGACTCTGCAAGCAGATTTAATGGCGTATGTAGAAGCAAGTTTGGGCATTGTAGACAAAGTTGGCAAAACTCGCCCCTTTGCACCCCACATGACAGTGGCTTTTCGGGACTTAACGCGACAGAACTTTAAAGCAGCTTGGCCAGAATTTGAAAATCGGCAGTTACATTTTGAGTTTACTGCCGACAAGTTGACTTTATTAATTCACGACGGTAGGCGTTGGAATATTAAATCGGAGTTTGCTTTCTTTGCTGGTGAGTAATGAGTAGGCGATCGCATTTACTAGTACGTAACAGAGGTAGCGATCGCCAAACTAGGCGACCATATTAAGTATTTCCCCTGAGTTTGACCCCTGATTCTTTAGATGTTAATACAGAGTCATTTGTGGTAATTGACCAGTATTCTACGTCTTTACAATCGGAGTAAACAAATGGATATAGTAACTTTAACTACTTTCTTAACCCCATTTTTACCGTACTTGCTCAAAGTAGGACAGACAGCAGCCGAAGAAGCTGGTAAGAAACTGGGTGAAAGCTTGGGCGCTAATGACTGGGAAAAGGCTAAATCTTTGTGGAGTAAGTTGCAACCAAAGGTAGAAGCCAAGCCAATGGCGAAAGGTGCAGCAGAAGAGTTGGCAAGTTCTCCTGATGATGCAGATGCCAAGGAAACACTCCAGAAACAACTCAAGAAATTACTCGATGAAGATAAAAATTTAGCTGCGGAAATTGCTCGTTTAATGCAGGAAGATGCAGACACAATTTCTAAAGTTGTGAATAGCTTTAATCAAACAATCTCTGGCAATGAGAACCAAGTGCAGAATATTGCGGGTGATGGTAATAAGTCTATTGCTAGAGCAGGAGATCATGTAACTATCAATTAGTTAAAGAGGCAGAATATTGGGGAGTTAACACAGTGCAAAAAATCAGCCTGAGAAGGTTATGGAAGCGGATAAGACTTTTTTTATCTAAGTTAGCTGGCTTTTTAAAAGGGAAGCGTCGAAGATTAAAACGTCAGCAACATCTACTGAGAAATGAAGTTGCTAAAACTAATTTAAATCCTCAGATTCCGTCTCAGGTTAAACAACCAATTTTAGGTAACGCAGAAAAGGATGAAGCTGCTGTAACTAGTTTAAATCCCCATATTCAGCCTGAGTTTGCACAAACAATTTCCGGTAACGAAAATGTCGTGCAAAATATCAAGGGTGACAACAATATTATTGTCGGTCGAGTAGAAGGCAGCCTGACTATTAATTATCGTCGCCCAATTGACAGACCTTTTCAAGCACCGAGTTTACCTGCTAATTTTGTCGATCGCCCACAAGTTACTGTAGAAATCAAAGCTCGTCTACTGGCAAATACATCTGCTGCTGGTGCGTTGCTCATCAGTGCAATTCACGGTTTAGGTGGCATAGGTAAGACAACTTTAATTACAGCCCTTGCCCATGATGAGGATATCCAAAAACGTTTTTCTGGTGGTGTGCTTTGGGCAACTTTAGGACAAGAACCAGATATTCTTGCCCTACTAAGTAGCTGGGTGCAAGCCTTGGGAGACTACGAATTTCGTGCTGTGAATGTAGAGGGAACTTCAACACATTTGCGAAGTTTGCTACATGATAAAACAGTTTTATTAGTAGTTGATGATGCTTGGGAACCAGATAAAGTTAAACCCTTTATGGTAGCAGGTTCCCAATCGCAGCTATTAATTACTTCGCGGCGGGCTGATGTGGCTGATAGCGTTGGTGCTTATTTGCAGAAATTGAATTTGATGACGCCAGCAGAATCGCTGGAATTACTTTCTAAGTCTTTAGAACGAGAAATCACAGAAGTAGAAAAACCAGAGGCTTTGAGAGTAGCCGAAACTGTAGGATACCTGCCCATTGCTCTGAATTTAGTAGCAGCCAGAGTCAAATGGGGAATTACATGGGAGAAGCTGGAAACCGCTTTGAAACAAGAGGTTGCAAATTTAAAAGTCTTATACGGGCCGCGTCAAGAAAATTCTTTAGAAGCAACTTTTAATTTAAGCCTGAAAGCTTTACAAGACTACGACCAACAAGCCTGGGAAAATTTTATTTGGTTGGGAGTGTTACCAGAAGATGTCACCATAGCCGCACCAATGGCCGTGACATTATGGGAGATGAAATCCCAGGATGAAGCTAATGAATGTTTAGAGCTACTTTGGAATGATGCCTTACTTCAATCTGATGCACCTGTATTTGTTGGGGGTGTCGAGTGGAGAGGCTACAGGTTACATGACTTATTACATGATGTCGCTCGTAATCGCTTAACTAAATCTCCTCCTGTAGGGATGGGTTTGGAATTAATTGCTGCACACAGCCAACTGCTAGAACGCTATCAACAAAAGACGCAAAACAACCTCTGGCATACCTTAGCTAATGATGGTTACATTCATCAAAATTTAGTTTGGCATTTAGAAAAGGCTGAACGGGTAGAAGAAATTCACTCTTTATTGTGGGAGGAATCGCTAACAGGAAGCAATGGCTGGCATGAAGCGCGGGAGAAAGTGGGACAAACTGGAGGTTACATCACAGATATTTTTCGTGCTTGGGAATTAGCTGAAGCGAGTTGGAGTGAATCAACACTGCCTCAAGTGGTAGGTTTGCAGTGTCGCTATGCTTTGATTACAGCTTCCTTGAATAGTTTGGCAGCTAATTTACCTGCCAAAATGCTGGTGGCGTTAGTCAAAAATAAAATCTGGACTCCTGAACAGGGATTAGCTTACGCCCTGCAAAAACCAGAACCAAAGGAGAAAGTAGAAACTGTTGTTGAGTTAGTCAACTATTTGCCAGCCAATTTAGAGAAACTAGTACTTTCTGAAGCAGTCACTACCGCTAGGGCAATTCAGGATGATAGCGATCGCGCTCCTGCACTGATAGCATTAGCCGAGAAACTACCAGAGTTGTGGACAGAAGCACTCACCGCCTCTATGGCAGTTAGGAATGACTACTATCGCGCCAATGCGTTGAGTGTATTAGCTGAGAAATTACCACCAGAGTTGTGGAAAGAAGCACTTACCATCGCCAAGGCAATACCGGATGAGAGCGATCGCGCCAATGCCTTAATAGCATTAGCCAAGCAACTACCATCAGAGTTATTAAAAGAAGCACTCTCCGCCGCCAAGGCGATTGAGATTGATTATGTTCGCGCTGATGCCTTGATAGCATTAGCCGAGAAACTACCACCAGAGTTGTTAAAAGAAGCACTCTCTATTGCCAGGGTGATTGAGTATGAGGAGTATCGAGCCAAAGCTCTGAGTGCATTAATCCAGAAACTACCAGAGTTTTGTCCAGAAGCACTCACTGACGCTAGGGCAATTCAGGATGATAGCGATCGCGCTCTAGCACTAATTGCATTAGCCGAGAAACAGCCAGAGTTGTGGACAGAAACACTCAACAACGTCAGTGCGATTCAGTATGAGGGCAAGCGCGCCAATGCCCTGAGTAAATTAGTTGAGAAACTACCGCCAGAGTTGTTAAAAGAAGCACTCACTGCTGCTAGGGCGATTCAGGATGAGCAGTATCGCGCCGAAGTCCTGATTGTATTAGCCGAGAAATTGCCAGAGTTGTGGACAGAAACACTCACCACTGCTACGGCGATTCAAATCGAGTTCTATCGCGCCCTTGCACTGATAGTATTAGCAGAGAAACTACCGCCAGAGTTGTTAAAAGAAGCGCTCACCACTGCTAGAGCACTTGAGTCTAAAGCTCAACGAGCCAAAGCTCTGAGTGCATTAGCCGAGAAGCTGCCAGAGTTGTGGCCAGAAGCACTCACCACTGCTACGGTGATTTACCCTGATAGCGATCGCACCAATGCGCTAATTGCACTAGCCAAGAAACTACCACCAGAATTGTTAGAAGCAGCACTAGCCTGTGCTGGATCGATCCAGAATGAGTATTATCGCACCCCTACTCTAAGTGCATTAGCCGAGAAACTACCACCACAGTTGTTAACAGAAGCGCTCACTGTTGCTAGAGCGATTCAGGATGAGAAGCCTCGCGCCGATGCCTTGATAGCATTAGCCCAGAAACTACCATCAGAGTTGTTGCTAGAAGTACTCTCCGCCATTCAGGCAATTCAAGATGAGGAGTCTCGCACCAATGCCTTGATTGCCTTAGCCGAGAAATTACCACCAGAGTTGTTGCTAGAAGTACTTTCCGCCATTCAGGCGATTCAGAATGAGTGGTATCGCGCCGAGGCTCTAAAAGCATTAGTCAAAAAACTAGCACCAGAGTTGTTAAAAGCAGCACTCACCACTGCTATGGCAATTCAGGATGAGGGGCATCGTGCCGATGTCCTGATTGCATTAGTCAAAAAACTACCACCAGAATTGTTAAAAGCAGCACTCATCACTGCTATGGCAATTCAGGATGAGGGGTATCGTGCCGATGTCCTGATTGCATTAGCCGAGAAACTAAAACCAGAGTTGTTAAAAGAAGTACTCACCGCCGTGAACACGATTCAGGATGAGAAGTCTCGCGTCGATGTCTTGAGTGCATTAACCGAAAAACTACCGCCAGAGTTGATGCCAGATGCACTCATCACTGCTAGGGCGATTCAAGATGAGTGGTATCGCGGCCGTAGCCTGAGTGAAATAGCCGAGAAACTACCGCCAGAGTTGTTAAAAGAAGCACTCACCACTGCTATGACAATTCAGGATGATAAGTCTCGCGCCAAAGCTTTGATAGCATTAGCTGCAAAACTACCACCAGAGTTGTTAAAAGAAGCACTCACTGCCGCTAAGGCAATTCAGGATGATAAGTCTCGCGCCAATGCCTTGATAGCATTAGCTGCGAAACTACCACCAGAGTTGTTAAAAGAAGCACTCACCGCCGCCAGAGAAATTCAGAATGATAGCTATCGTGCCCAAGTCCTGATAGCATTGGGCGAGAAACTACCTGAATTATTGCCAGAGGCGCTTACTGCCGTGAAGGCGATTGAGTCTGAGTGGAATCGCACCGAAGCCCTGAGTGAAATAGCCGATAAATTACCACTAGAGTTGTTAAAAGAAGCACTCACCACTGCTATGGCGATTGAGTATGATAATTATCGCGCCCAAGTCCTAATCGCATTAGCCAAGAAACTACGACCAGAGTTTTTAAAAGAAGTAATCTCCGCCATTCAGGCAATTGAGTACGACGGCAATCGCACCGAGTTCTTAATAGCATTAGGCGAGAGACTACCAGAGTTGTTAAAAGAAGTACTCTCTGCCATTAAGGTAATTGAGGATGATTATTATCGCGCCGAGTTCTTGATAGCATTAGGCGAGAGACTACCATCAGAGGTGTTAAAAGAAGTACTTACCGCCGCCAGAGAAATTCAGGATGAGAAGTATCGCGCCCAAGTCCTGAGTGCATTAGCCGAGAAACTACCACCAGAGTTATTACTAGAAGTACTCTCCACCGCCAGGATGATTGAGTCTGAGTGGAATCGCGCCCAAGTCCTGAGTGCATTAGCCGAGAAACTACCACCAGAGTTGTTAAAAGAAGTACTTACCGCCGCCAGAGAAATTCAGAATGATAGCGATCGTGCCCAAGTCCTGATAGCATTAGCCAAGAAACTACCAGAGTTATTAAAAGAAGCACTCACCACTACTAGTGCAATTGAGCATGAGAAGTCTCGCGCCGAACTCCTGATAGCATTAGCTGAGAAACTACCACCAGAGTTGTTAAAAGAAGCACTCTCCACTGCTA
This sequence comes from Aulosira sp. ZfuVER01, assembly GCA_034530615.2. Lineage (GTDB taxonomy): Bacteria > Cyanobacteriota > Cyanobacteriia > Cyanobacteriales > Nostocaceae > Aulosira. Next base: position 114,442 of record JAVRCV020000006.1, on the reverse strand, counting down.
GGGCAATTGAGTCTGAGGAGTCTCGTGTCCAAGTCCTGATAGCATTAGCTTCCGGTTGTTCACAAATACTGTCTGGGGACATTTTCCCCTTCTGGCGAGATGTCCTGCACGAGCTGTCCCTTCACACTCGCCCTATCTTGCTACCAGATATCAAGGCGTTGTTTCCAGTTATCTTTGCGTTGGGTGGTGAAGCGACAATGGCAGAAATTGCGCATGGGGTTGTGGATGTAGGGCGATGGTGGCGGTAAGAAGACATGGGGACGAGAAGATAAAGGGACGCAGTATTTATAGTTTCCGGCAAAGTGCGATCGCGCTTATAAAGAAGCTGTCGTTACTTCCGTAACCTCTGTCGTTAGGACAACAAGTTTTGTTGTTACTTCGCACCCCCAACTTAAATTGACATTCGTAAAATGACTTAAATTAATTTTTATAAAAATTGCAATTATTTGCGAATATTGCTGAACCGAAATGCACCTTCGCTAAGGCAAGCTAGCTTTAAAATACTATACAAGGGATACACCCATGCCTCGTCAAAAACAGAAATCACGTGTTTTAGAAAAAGCTGTATTAAGAACCTACGGACTCCAGGCGATTGATCCCAACATAGATTTTGGGAATAATCGGAACTTGGAAAATATGATACAAATAATCGAAAAATTGCGCAGTAAAATCCAGTCTTATAATACTGCTGTGTGCGTGGTTGAGGCTTACAAAAGCGAGATTAAAGAATTAGAGAAAACCTTGGGCGATCTCTCTACTTACATGCTACTGGGAGTTGCTGTGAAATACGGCAAAGACAGCTACGAATATGAGATGGCAGGTGGTGTGCGTAAAGGCGATCGCATCCGCAAAAGCATTGCTAGCCGTTTAAAAGCTGGTGCAAAAGAATCAACCCACAACAGCAATACTCCAAGCACCTAGAATTAATAGGTATTGGGCATGGGGCATCAGGCATTTGTCCTTTGTCATTCTCCGCGTCCCCCTAATCCCTCTGCCCTCTACCTCCTGCCTTACCATTTAAGACAACGAATACCCTGTCGCTTTTTGGACATATTGCAAAACTTTTTGATAAGACTCTGGATTACTTACAGGATTGATGACGATGGGAATAGTACCATCAGGTAACCAAAAAGTTATCCTGCCGTTAGATTCTTGGCAAAAGGAACTGATGCAAGTCAGGTTAATTACATATTCGTTGTTTTCATAAATAATTTTCACCCAATAGGCATCATCTAGTTCCAAACCTGTCACACGTTCTATGTATTTCAAAATTTTTTGATAATCTTGCGGGTTACTTTGTGGGTTAATCACAATTGGAATAGCAGAATCGGGTAGCCAAAAGGTTACTCTGCCGTTTTGTTCATAACAAAAGGCATTAATACGGTCGAAATTGACTACGTATTTTTTCCTCTCGTAAAGGATTTTCACCCAGTACGCCACAAAATCTCCTCAAGTCCCCGTGATGTCACTGTTCCTTTATAAAAATTCACAATTTAAAGCACAAAAAAGCTACTGTTAACTGTGAATTTTAAATTACTGTTGTCAGCTTACACTAGTACAGCACGGTGGGAATAAAGATGCCATACCTTATGAGTTCAGTGTCAGCCATTCTTACAAAGTAGAGTAGCAGTCATCGGTCTATAGGATAGACAAAATGCCCAAACGCTTGGCTTTGTCACTTTTCAGTTAAGTAAAACGATGTTGGTAAAGCACAGCGTCAAGAAACCATCCATTCCAAATTCAACGAAACGCTTACGCTTTATTCATTTTGAATTTTGAATTTTGAATTTTGAATTTTGAATTCACTGTGGTGCTAGTGCTGTTGTACCAGAGGGGGAAGAGAATGGGCGATCGCAGCTTGGATAAATCCTTGAAATAATGGATGAGGATTGCTAGGACGCGATTGAAACTCTGGATGAAATTGGCAAGCTAAAAAGAATGGATGTTTTGGTAATTCGACCATTTCCACTAAACGCCCGTCAGGAGAAGTACCGCTAATTACATAACCTGACTCTAACAAGAGGCTGCGGTAATTATTGTTAAACTCATACCGATGGCGATGCCGTTCATAAATCACATCTTCTTGATAGAGTTTGAACGCCAAAGTATTGGGAAGAACATGGCAGGGGTAAACTCCCAAGCGCATCGTACCGCCTAAATCGACCACATCGTGCTGATCTGGCAATAGGTTAATGACTGGGGCGCTGGTATAAGGATTAAATTCGGCACTGTTGGCATCTTTTAAGCCTTCAACGTTCCTCGCCCATTCAATGACGGCACATTGCATTCCCAAGCATAAACCTAAGAAGGGAATTTGGCGATCGCGGGCATATTTAATCGCAGCAATCTTACCATCCACGCCCCGGACGCCGAAACCGCCTGGTACAAGTACACCATCAACGCCTTCTAGCTGGCTTTCGGCTGATTCAGTTTCTAAAGCTTCTGAATTTACCCAACGCAAGCGCAGTCGCCCGTAGGTGGAGATAGCAGCGTGTTGCAAGGCTTCAACTACTGAGATGTAAGCATCACCCAAGCGCACATACTTACCAACAATCGCAATTTCGATGTCGTGTTTGGGACTGTGCAAATGTTGCACCAAGTTTTGCCACTGCACGAGATCTGGTTTGCGTTGTTCCATTTGCAGCAAATCCAAGACTTGCTCTGCCATGCCTTCCCGTTCTAGCATCAACGGTACTTCGTAGATACTCTTAGCATCTTGGGAAGTGATGACGCATTCTTCAGCAACATCGCAAAATTCGGATAATTTGCGTTTTAACCCTACAGGTAGAGGGCGATCGCAACGGCAAACTAAAATATCTGGTTGAATGCCAATGGATCTCAGTTCCTTCACCGAATGCTGTGTTGGCTTGGTTTTCATTTCCCCAGCTGAAGCAATCCAAGGTAATAAGGTAACGTGCATATACAGCACGTTCTGTCGTCCTACTTCCTTGCGAAACTGGCGAATTGCTTCTAAAAACGGCAGGGATTCAATATCTCCTACCGTACCGCCTATTTCTGTAATCACCGCATCCGGGTTTGTATTTTGGGCGACTTTGAGAATGCGGTCTTTAATTTCATTAGTGATGTGGGGTATCACCTGTACAGTGCCGCCGTTATAATCGCCGCGTCGTTCTCTGTTGATGACTGCTTGGTAAATTGAGCCAGTGGTAACGCTGTTGAGGCGTGACATCGAGGTATCGGTGAAGCGTTCGTAATGCCCCAAATCTAAATCTGTTTCCGCACCATCTTGGGTAACAAAAACTTCCCCATGTTGAAAGGGACTCATTGTACCTGGATCGACATTCAGATAAGGGTCGAGTTTGAGAATCGACACAGAATAATTGCGCGACTTGAGCAATCGCCCTAGACTTGCTGCTACAATTCCTTTGCCGATACTGGAAACTACGCCCCCAGTTACAAAAATAAACTTAGTCATACTAATTTGAATTTTTGGCCACTTCTAAAAATACATCCCGTCATCTGAAATATGAAGTATGAAGTATAAAGTATGAAATTTAAACCTACCCTGTGGGAATATCAAGGGCAAAGATTCTTTAACCTTCATCCTTTAGCCTTTAGCCTTCATCCTTTCTTGGTCATTGTGCCACAGTAACTAATGTGAAATCTTCTGTGATCTCGCTGTGAAAAAACTCATAGGACTAGTATTATTAAGCCTTGTTGTCACCTCCTCAGTAGCATTGGCAGATTCATCTCTTGTAGTTGTTTTTCCCAAGACAAACTACCAAACAAGTGCGGAAAAAATCTTTTTTCTGGGTACTGCACCATCAGATGGTCAGGTGTTAGTTAATGGTAAGCCAGTTACCCGCAGCAAGGCTGGTCATTTTGCGCCAAGTTTTCCCTTGCAATTGGGAGATAATTTGTTTACTGTGCGCCACCAAAATCAAGAACTTCAGATTAAGGTGACAAGACTTACCACTCAGACTCAGCTACCAAAAGGTTTAGCCTTTGCCAAAGATTCTCTTACGCCAGCAGCTGACATTGCCAGACTACCAGGGGAATTGATTTGTTTTAGCGCGATCGCACCCTCTAACGCCAGTGTTGCTGTTAACCTGGCTAATCAAACTATTGCTCTTGCACCCCAACCCATCAAGGCACAACTACCAAGTAATTTGGCAGCCTTAACGGGAAAAAATCAACCTGCTAACCAGTCTATCGCAGGAAGGTATGAGGGTTGCACCGTAGCACAACAGCCTGATTCTTCAACTAACAGTACCAATATAATTTCCGGTGCTGTCACTCCAGATTCCGGCAAAAATATTGATTTGGGTATACCAGAATTTAGACTGACACTTAATGGTCAGACTGTAACTCAGTCTGGTACTGGCAAAATCCAAATTCTTAGACCTGCAAATTTACCAGTTGTAGAAGTAACAGCAGACTCAGGCGTTGCTCGCACTGGCCCAAGTACTGACCATTCTCGACTCACACCACTACCCAAAGGAACCAGAGCCACAGTCACAGGGAAAGAAGGTGAATGGTTACGTCTAGATTATGGTGCTTGGATTAATAGTAAAGAAACCCAAATTTTACCAGATGCTATTTCACCACGCACAATCATCCGCAGTGTCGGTTATCGACAACTTCCTAGCGCCACAGAGATTGTTTTCCCGCTAGAAGTTCCCGTTCCTGTAAGCGTACAACAAAGCACTAATTCTTTCAGCCTCACACTTTACAACACCACCGCCCAAACAGATATTGTTCGCACGGATGATAGTCCCCTAATTTCTCGCCTAGATTGGCAACAAGTGGCTCCCGGACAGGTTAAATACACCTTTAATCTCAAAAAATCTCAACAGTGGGGATATCAGCTGAGATACGAAGGTACGAGCCTGGTCTTAGCTTTGCGTCATCCGCCTGCAATCAAAGACAAAACACGCAAACCTTTATCCGGTATCAGGATTTTACTAGATCCCGGACATGGGGGTAAAGAATCAGGTGCCAGTGGCCCAACTGGCTATTTAGAAAAAGATGTCAACTTGGTCGTATCTAAGTTGCTGCGGGATGAGTTGGTGAAACGTGGGGCAACGGTGGTATTAACCCGGGAAGATGATAAAGATGTATCCTTAGTAGAACGGCAGGCAATTATTAGTAAAGAAGAACCTGCGATCGCGCTTTCTATTCATCACAACTCCCTACCCGATGATGGTGATGCGGAAAGAATCAAGGGATTTGCAGCTTTTTGGTATAACACCCAAGCCCACAGCCTAGCATTATTTTTGCACAACTATGTGGTCAAAAACCTAGGCAGACCTTCCTATGGTGTATTTTGGGATAACCTAGCGCTGACACGTCCCACTGCTGCACCATCGGTGTTGCTGGAATTAGGTTTTATGAGTAATCCTAAAGAATTTGAGCAGGTAGTGAACCCAGAACAACAGAAGAAAATGGCAAAAGTGCTAGCTGATGGAATTAGCGAGTGGTTTAGGAAAGCACAGTAGAATTTTGCATCAGGGGAAGATGCGATGTCTAGCTTGAAAATAAGGCAGGAGGCAGAAGGCAGGAGGTGAGCCAGCGCGGTCATGGGGGAAACCCCCATGAGCGACTGGCGTTAGCGACGAAGGAGCCTCACCCGAAGGGCAGAAGGAAGGATTAATATTTTCATCCTTGGTTGTGCCAAAACCTGGCGTGAATGGCTGTCTTGAAAAGTGACGCTCCTGCGTTGCTCTAAGCGTTCGTCAAAGGCGTTTTGGAAGAGTAGCTATGCCGTAGGCTTTACGCTGCCCTAACAGATCAGCGGAAGCCGCTGCTACGACGGGCTACGCCTACGCATCCCCAACGCAAAACTTAAAATATTGTGCCAATCAGGGAGAAATAACAAATGAGCAATGGCAAAAAATGACATTTACATGGGATGCTGGTTGATTGATTAGTGAGATTTGCAGATGTCTGTTGTTTCTGGTGTAACTGTTACTGTTCCCGCCACCACTGCTAATTTGGGGCCTGGTTTTGACTGCATCGGTGCAGCTTTAACGCTATACAACAAGTTTCAGTTTACTCGCTTAGATGAAGGCGGGTTAATTATTCATGTCACAGGTGAAGAAGCTGAAGGGGTACAAACTGATGAGAGCAATCTACTCTATCAGGCGTTTGTGAAGCTCTATCAATATATAGAGCAGGTACCACCAAGCGTAAAAATTGAGATTCAGCTAGGTGTGCCATTGGCGAGGGGTTTGGGGAGTTCAGCTACAGCAATTGTGGGTGGATTAGTTGCGGCTAATCAACTGGCTGGAGAACCTCTCTCGCAGTTGCAAGTGATGGAATTAGCGATCTCAATGGAAGGACATCCTGATAATGTCGTTCCCGCTTTATTAGGCGGATGTCGTCTGGCGGCTAGCAGTGGCGCAGGTTGGGAAATTTGTGATGTACCTTGGCAGGAAAATGTTGTCCCAGTGGTAGCGATTCCTGATTTTGAACTTTCAACGGCAGAGGCGCGGCGAGTTCTCCCAACTGAGGTAAGTCGTACTGATGCAATTTTCAATACTGCTCACTTGGGTTTATTGTTGCGGGGCTTGGCAACTGGTAAGGGAGAATGGTTAAAGACAGCTTTACAAGATAAGTTACATCAGCCCTATCGCAAAGCTTTGATTTCTGGTTACGATGCCGTGAATATGGCGGCTGTGGCAGCTGGTGCTTATGGCATGGTAATTAGTGGCGCAGGGCCGACACTGTTGGCTTTAGCGGATGTAGAACATTCCCAATCTGTAGAAGCGGCGATGCGAACTGCTTGGCAAGAAGAAGGAATTACAGCTGTTGTGCGATCGCTTTCTCTGGATAACCAAGGCGCAAGAAGCACCAAACAAGGATAAACAGGAATTATGCAGCAGATTCAAGCAGAAATAGCAGCGCTTCGCCAACAAGTTCAGGCTCTCAAGCAAGAACGTGCTGCTCTCAATATTAATAATGTAGTGTCGAGTCAGAATGATTCACCCATCGCCATAGCTGAAGCTTACCGTCGCTTTGCTAGGGAAAATCCCCAATTAGCTGTAGAACTCAAAGGAATTGATGATGCGATCGCGGCTTTAGAAGTTCAACTACAACAAAAACAAGCTGAGTTAGCACGTTGGCAAATTGAATCCAAACAACTTACCCTACAGCAGCAGCTAGAAGAAGCTAGAAGCGCGGCTCAGATTCATGCTCAACGCATTAATCAACTAGCTGGAGAACTTGCAACCGAAATCCGCCTGCTGAAGTCTTGCGCCGATGAGTTAAGTCCCCTCTATTGGCAAGTTTATTACAAGCCTTTCATTACCGGGTTCAAGACTATCTCCGTTCCCCATGTGCGATCGGATGGGGATGTATGGACAATTGTCAATCGCATCGTTTAACCTGCATTTTTCTAATAGTCAAAATATCGTGCTGCCAATTATCCTTCCCTAAACTGAAGTGCAGGGCTAATAGCTTAAGTCCACTCAAGTGGACTGAAATATGCGGCTTAGTCTACTTTAGTAGAGTTGACCTATTAGCCAGAGAATTGATTCTCTGGTGGGATAACAACGAAGCGGGAGATTTAATCAGTAAATTCTTTCCTTCTGCCATTGCCCCGTTGTTGAGTTTCGACTACGCTCAACTGCCGTGAAGTCGAACCACTGCCCTCTGCTTTTATCCCCTTAATAATATTGCGAGTAAGCACTCACCACACATAATACCCAAATTCTTGCAGAAAAAATTTAGCGTCAATTGGTGGCATTAGCCGCCTTTTTTATTGGCTTATAGAGCTTAACCGAGATTTTTATCTCAGACCAAAAGAAATATTCAACCCACATTGACGTTGCAAAACTTTACAATTAGAATTGTGGACGGTAAAAATGATGAGTATTTATCACTATCTAAATCTTAAGATTTGCCATCCTAGGGATAAATTACGTTTACAAAAGTACAAATTCGTTAATATACTGCAATTAAAAGCAGATTGTAAACAGTTCGTAACAAAGTGATGAACACTATTGAAGTTCCTTGGCTAACGGCCATAATTCTCTTGCCGCTGATGGCATCTCTAGCCATCCCGCTGATTCCCGACAAAGAAGGTAAAACCGTTCGCTGGTATGGTTTGGGAGTAGCAATAGCAGACTTTGCCCTAATGATTTATGCCTTTTGGCATAACTACGACTTCCACAATTCAACCTTCCAACTTGTAGAAAAATATTCTTGGGTACCACAGTTAGGTTTGAATTGGTCTGTAGCAGTTGATGGTTTATCAATGCCTCTAGTGTTACTGACCGGCTTAATTAACACCCTAGCAATATTCGCGGCTTGGAAAGTAACCAACAAGCCGCGTTTATTTTATGGATTGATGCTGGTGATGTACAGCGCCCAGCTTGGCGTGTTTATGGCCCAGGATCTACTATTGTTCTTCTTAATGTGGGAAATCGAGTTAGTACCTGTGTACTTGCTGATTTCGATTTGGGGTGGACAAAACCGCCGCTACGCTGCAACTAAGTTTATTATCTATACTGCTGCCGCATCAATATTTATTCTGGTAGCTGGTTTTGCAATGGCATTCTCTGGAGATACCGTCAGCTTCGACATGGCGACTCTAGGAATGAAGAATTATCCCAAAGCATTTGAATTATTAGTTTACGCCGGATTCTTAATTGCCTTTGGCGTTAAATTGCCAATCTTCCCTCTACATACTTGGCTACCTGATGCCCACGGTGAAGCATCTGCACCTGGTTCCATGATTTTGGCTGGTGTGTTGCTGAAAATGGGTGGTTATGCACTAATCCGTTTCAACATTGAAATGTTACCTAATGCCCATGTTACCTTTGCCCCTGTGTTGGCAATCTTGGGTGTAGTGAATATTGTCTACGGTGCTTGTTGCGCCTTTGCTCAAACAAACCTCAAACGTCGTTTGGCTTACTCTTCAATTGCCCACATGGGGTTTGTGTTGATTGGGATTGCGTCTTACACAGAAATTGGACTTAGCGGCGCTGTCCTCCAGATGGTTTCTCACGGTTTAATTGCTGCTAGCTTGTTCTTCTTGTCTGGTGTGACTTACGAACGTACCCACACCTTGATGATGGATAAGATGGGCGGTATGGGTAAGGTAATGCCCCGCACCTTCGCGCTGTTTACAGCCGGTTCAATGGCTTCTCTAGCTTTACCAGGAATGAGTGGCTTTGTTGGTGAATTGATGGTGTTCTTGGGTATCGCTAGCAGTGATGTTTACAGTTCTAGCTTCAAGATTGTAGTTGTACTACTCTCAGCAGTGGGTGTAATTTTGACTCCGATTTACTTACTGTCGATGTTGCGTCAAGTGTTTTACGGTAAGCAAAGCGAAGAGTTACATCTCGATAAATTCATCCCTGATGTTAAACCCCGCGAACTGTTTATTACAGCTTGTCTGTTGGTTCCCATCATCGGTATTGGCTTCTATCCAAAGTTAATCACCCAAACTTACGATGTGAAGGCAGTAGAATTAGCTGCTCATGCACGCGAAGTTCTACCAGTTGTTGCTCACCAGCAACCATCAAGTCTCTACTCACGTCTATTTCAAGCTCCCACATTGGCCGCTTCTCCAGTTGATAGTTTGGTTAATATTTCTGAGTAATTATATTTTTCACTAAGGGTGCTACAAGTAAATTCTAAATAAGAGGGGAATATAGGGGTGGTTGCGAAACCATCCCTAAAATTTTGATAGAAAGTAGATATAAAATAAAATCAGCTTTAGTAATTTATTTGGTAATGGAAGTTCTAAAACTAACGACGAAAACCGATGAATCAGGGTATTTGCATTTGAACATTCCAACTCAGTTACCTGCGGTTGAAGTAGATATAGTAGTTGTTTTAAATCCGGTTGCTTCAGACGAGAACCAGAAACCCAAGTATGATTTTGCTGACTTGGTAGGACGGTTAACTTGGCAAGGAAATGCGGTAGCGATGCAAAGGACTCTACGGAATGAGTGGTAATCGCTACCTCTTGGATACGAATGCGATTGTAGCTCTACTTCAAGGAAATTCTCAACTCATTCAACTACTGCAAAATGCTATTGGATAGGGATTTCTGTTATAAGCCAAATCGAATTTCTGGCGTTTCCTGGATTGAATCAAGCCGATCGCCTGCTTTTTCAACAGTTTCTTCAGCGAGTGGAGGTTGTTGACTTGACAGTGCGTAATGTAATGTTGATTGAAAAAATCATTGAACTTCGGCAGCAGTATCGGTTGAAATTACCTGATGCAGTAATTGCAGCAATGGCAATCCTAAATTCAGCAAGTTTGGTAACTGCGGATCGGGAATTTGCCAAGGTGACGTTTTTAGCGGTAATCAATTGGTAGCGATCGCATCTCCTGGTTATATGCGGGACGTTAACAAAATACGCTTAAAGTTATCGAACTTGATAAAAGTTAATAGGAAGTAGCTAGACACTTGTAAGTAATAAAATGCTTTGTCATTAATGGTGCGTTGCATTTTGCGACAACGCACCCTACAGGAGAAGCGATATTTGCCCTTGTTATGCGATCGCACTTTTGCGATTCAAAATTTAGCTACTATATTAGTAGGAATTATTTTTGCTACTAATAGGTAAGAATATGAATGTCGAAAAACTATCCATTTCTCTACCACCGTCTTTAGTGGCGTTTATCGAAAATTACAAGCTGAATAAAGGATGTAAATCTCGTTCTCAAGTGATTGAAGAAGCATTAGAATTGCTACGTAACCGGGAACTAGAGGAAGCTTACCGACAAGCATCTGCTGAAGTTGATAGTGATTGGGATGTAACAGTCGCAGATGGTTTGAAAGATGAGACGTGGGCGATCGCACTACCTGTTCTCTTCAAGTCAACTCTAAGCGATAGTGCGATCGCATCCTCTCAGGAGAAAAGCCCATTTACAGAAACTGAAACTTCTGGGAAAGCTAGTGGTGTAATCCTTCTGACGCAATAGTATATTCTTCAGTGTACTTACCAGGTTGAGGGTTTCTGAACACAATCATTTGCTTGGTAGATAAGTCTAAAACCCAATATTCCGGAATTCCAGCCGTTGCATAAATCGCTGCTTTGAGATCCAAGTCTTTTTTTAAGCTAGTGTTGGCAACTTCCACAATCCAGAATATATCAGCAGGTGCAGGATGGCGATCGCTATAGGTTAATTCTGGAAGTCGAACAATTGCAATATCAGGTTCTGGTTCGGAGTTGGATAGTGTAATTGGGCCATCGAAACGAACATCAGCTTTACCTGACAGCAATTCTTCTAAATATTTTGCACCTCGTTTTGCTGTGGTGTAATGAATTGGCGTTTCTGGACTCATCTCGACAATTTCGCCTGCTAGCAATTCCACATGACGACCGCGCAGAATGCCTGCCTCAATCATGCGATGATAGTCGTCTACAGACCATTTAGCCAACGTCTTCATAGCAGAATTGCTCGCATTCTTGTGATAAACCTAGTTTGATTTTATAGTTAATTGCATATTCCAGGTTTTTTTGCGATCGCAGTAGCCTTTTTCTTCAAGTAAACCCAGAGCGATCGCACTATAAAAAAACAAGCTTAGACTTAGCCCTGAGGACTTTCGTCAGTCTGCTCTAACAACTTGTTAGCCTGAGCGATGGGAGCAAATGCTTGATTATCTCGCATCACTCTGATCAGAAATCATAACGCTTCATTAACTGCATCAGCACTGGGAAACATCTGTGCAACATCAGGTTCTAAGCGCACAGTAGTTCCACCAAAACTTTTTCTTCCAGAGCCTAATCTTCTGACTCGTAAGCTTTTCAAGTCATACTCTGCTCGTAGCTCATCTTCCATTTTTGATTTATCCTTCTTCATAGACTTGTCGCTCGGTTCGTGTCACTTCTCTAGCACTAATGAGGCGAATTGAATTTCCTCTTTCGGTATATGACACAATCAGCAATCGCCCTCGATTTGACTCTCCAACAATAAGGTATCGCTCCTCATCTTCAGAATGATCTGGATCGTAGAAATCAACATAAAAAGGATCGTCAAAAACAGTTTTGGCTTCCTCAAATGAGACCCCATGCTTTGAGAGTTTGCTTGCCGCTTTGTTCTCGCTCCACTCAAACTGCATGAGATAATTGTATCACTGCCTATTTGAGAGCTTTTTGCTGGCGCAGATGCAGCAAAGATTTTTCACCTACGGCTGCGAAAACCCTGTTGTCCATTCACTGGGTCAAACAGTACATCGTATTTGTCAAAAAATGCAATCCCACTATTCACAACCACAGGATTGTCCGCTTTTGCAGAGATACTGATGTTCCACAAATTAAAGCCGTCACGATTTCCCGGTGCCAAATTATAGTCAAAAACCCCAGGAATTGACACCTTCACAGCATTTTCTGTCCGTAATCTTCCTGGTTTGAGTTTACCCATCAGCGAAGCAGACTTAACTTCAGTAAAACCACTGCTTGTTCCTGTATCAGCGACTATTTTACCGTTACAGGTATTTTTCATAGAACTCCCAGAAATAGTTAAACAAACTCCGTTAACTCTGGAGTCCCACCGATTACCGGGTATATCACTAATCGCAGGTTGTTGACTTAAGGAAACCATCTTGAAACCATCTCGATTATTTGTTGTTAAACCGAGAATTAGGCTACCGTTATTTTTACTACCGCCATTACCAGTCACGATAAATCCGTTACTGATATTTCCTGGTAGTTTTCGTAATGGGTTATAGGGAAGAGCTTTTTCAGAATAGTTGACACCGATAATACCGGAGAATGATGTACTACTTTTTGCAGAGCAATTAGGTTTTTGGGGAATACATTGGCGACTAGTCACGACTTGCACAGGAACAGGTTCTTCTGTGGCGATGAGACCAATCTGCATAGTAGTGTAAACTAACTCTCCTTCCAGGACAGTACCATCATTTAAAACTTCCTTGATAATTTGACCAGTTCTTTTGATGGGAGCATTACCTAAAAATTCTTGAGGAACTCTCAACCCAGATGAGCCTGTATCCATTAATAAACGTTTTGGCTGACCACCTGCTATGGCTACCTCCATAAAATAGCCTCGCACCCGTTGACCAATGGAACCTTTTAGATATAAAGGAACTGATATGGTATTAAAACTGGGCTTACGGGCTGTAAATTGGGAAGGATCGCGCACAGCAGGATTAGCAAAAAGTTCTAGAAATCCAGCTTGTCGCTGTGCGACTGATTCTGGTGCATAATCCCAAAGGCTTTCGTAGTAGAAAAAGGTGGCACCTAAACCGCGTTGTTTAGCCGCCCGTACTTGAGACTGAATTTGTTGCATAGAAACTGGGCGATTTCTCAACCCTGCCATAATACCGATACCAGTCGGTATTAATTGTTGTGTCTCTATAATTTCTGGGCTTGTAAGTTTACTGTAAAAACTGTCCAGATCGTTACGGTAAAGTTGGACAACAAGCTCGTCTACAACGCCCAACCGCACCCAGTTCAGCCAGTCTTGGAGTTGATATTTGTAAGCAAAGTCGTAGTAATTGGGAGAAACAGAGAAAATTGCGTTGGGTTTTCGGGCTTTCACAGCTTGGTTGAGCTGAACCATAAAAGCTGTGATTTTATCAGTTCGCCATTGCTTCCATGCTTGGGCGTGAGGATTGGGCGGAGGAGGGCTACCAGTTTCTTGAGTATACAAATTAATTGTGTACTTGTCGTAACCAAATTCAAACGGTAAGCTCATGTGGTCGTCAAATTGAATCCCATCAGCGTTATATTGGGTGATGATTTCTAAGACGAGATCGGTAATAAACTTTTGCACTTCTGGGTGAAAGGGATTCAGCCAAGCTACCTCACCCGCAGCACTAATCGAAGTTTGGGTTCCATCCTGCTTTTGCGTCAGCCAATCTGGATGGTTTGATGCTAGTTCTGAAGTGAGGGGAGCCATAAAACCAAACTCAAACCAAGGTATGGCGAGTACTCCTTGACCACGGGCTTGAGTAACGATGTCTGCAATTATGTCGTGGCCTTCTTTACCTTTGAAGAAAAAAGGAATACCTGCTTGTTTTGCTACTGCACTAGGATATTTTGGATAACCATCATTCCAAACTACAGGATAAATAGTGTTAAAGTTCAGTCGGCGCAGTTGCCCAATTGCATCTTGGAGTTTAGAGCGATCGCTCAAAATATCAAAATCATTATTAGTTAGCCAAACTCCGCGAATTTCTTGAGGAGGTAGCTGGGATAGTTGAGCCGTTGCAGGGGTAAGGTTTTCCAGCAGTAAAACTGTAGCAAATGATATCGCAAACAGAAATGGGAGCAGGCGCTTAATTAACCGCCAACTTGGACGCACCAAAGGCAATTTCACTATGGATGTTAAGTTGGCTAACCAAGCGTTAACCCGTATAGTTTTGAGATGAAACAGAGTTGCCATTACTGCCTAAATATTTATGCTGAATAGAGGACGTTAATTTATAACATTCCACACAATACAAACACTAAATTATTGCATTAGAAAAACTGATGCAGATATAGCTGAGTCAGCTAAGTGACGCAGCTAGCCAGTAATTAGTGCCAACAATAAATTTGAGTAGCTTGGTGGCAATAAGTTCCCAAAGCAGAGACACGCATTTGTGCCTTTGCTGCGCTTGGTTTTAGTGCTTGATATGATGTCCAGCAAATTACCCTTAATATGTCATTGCGAGTGAAACCCAGTGGAACGACGAAATCGCGGGGTTTTTGAGATTGCTTCCCTCCGATCGCAATGACGGCCGTTTGAACGGACATGATAAGACACATGGGTATGATGTGTCTTAGTCATTAGCTAATATTAGCCTTCTGTTGTGGGCGGGATGAGGCAAAAATGTGAGTCATGGTAGAGCTTCTAGCCTGCGGGCGTTTCACTTGGTGGAGGAATAATCTCCAGTCCATATCTTGGGGCTGCTGCTATGACTTTTTCGATATCCGCGGGGCTAACCGTTGGTGACTGCGTTATCTCTCCTGCTGGCACACCTACTTCTATGAAAAATGTCTCTAATCCTGCTGGTGTTATCCAACACAATAATTTTGCTGGTTCTGTACTGACATTTGTAAACCTGTGGAGTTGACCTTTGGGAGAATGGAGAAAAGTGCCAGGAGTCGCTACAACTATCTGCTCATCAAGCTGAAATTCCAACTCTCCCTCTTGAATATAAAAAGATTCGTTTTCGTGATTATGAATATGGGGTGGTGTACCACTCTGTGGTTGCACGGTAATCTCAACTAAAGCATAAGCTTTGCCAGTATCTTCACCCACTGCCTTAAAAGTGTACAAATCTCCCAGCACCCAATAGGAAGAACCTTGCCCTGGTTGCTGCACTACTCCTTGTAGATTGACTGTCATTTTAATTACCTCTCATTCATTAAAACTCTGCGCACCTCTGCGTTTCAAAATCAAAGCTCAACTAAGCGGAGTAGCTTCCACCTTGCCAGTCTGAGTACATAGCCCAACTTGCAGTACAGTCTCCATTGCATCTACACCCATGCGCGTAGCCATCTCCGGACAAGGCTTGTTGGCATGAAGATTAACTTGGTTATTATCTTGCTTCTCTAAGCTGACTACTTCCCGCCCATATTTTAAGACTGTGGACATCCAAACTAACTCGTCCATAAACCTTTGCATACGGCGAATGTAGGTTGGTTTATCGATTAAATTACCTGACTCATCAAATAATTTCTGAACATCGCCAAAGTTGAGGTCATAAAAAATTGTGACTAGCCCTAACTCCCGCATTACAGGTAATAAGTTTTGGATAACCCTTGTACCACCAAAAGGCCCTGCTGAGACACCGCACAATCCCACAGCTTTATGGATGTATTCTTTGAGACAGGTATCAAGTACGTGCTTGAGCAAACCAGGATAGCCATGATTGTATTCTGGTGCAACAATAATTAATCCATCAGCCCGTTCCATAGTTGCAGCAAACTGAGGATCTTTGATCGATTCACCTGCATCATCAGTTGCGATCGCTATATTTCTAATATCTATCAGTTCGGTATGTAAGCGATCGCGTACGGCAACCTGTTCAACAATAAACTTCGCAACATATTCACTTTGGCGTCCTTTACGGGGAGTACCCAGGATAACTGGAATAAATAGAGATGAATCTAACATAGTTTTCTTCCCCCTACTGTTCTTGATAGTTCCACAACAATCCACCATCCACAAAGAACGTGCTACCTGTGATGTAGTCAGCATCAGCAGAAGCTAAGAATGCCACTAAGGAAGCAACATCTTGTGGTTGACCCAAACGACCAAGCGGAATATTTTGTAACAGTGCCCCCAATTTTTCTGGATTGTTTAACAGTTTAGTATTAATAGGAGTTTCTATGGCTCCTGGTGCAACATTATTAATAGTTATTCCCAAAGCGCCCAATTCAACTGCTAAGTTGCGAGTCAGCATTTTCATTCCGCCTTTGCTGGCACAGTAAGCCGTGAAATTGGGAAATGGTAACTCTTCATGCACCGAACTAATATTAATAATTTTGCCAGTGCGCTGAGTTTCAATTAGATGTTGAACAAAAGCTTGAGTGGCAAAGAAAACTCCTTTTAAATTGACATTCATCACCGCATCATAATCTGCTTCTGCAACTTCCCAAAAAGGAGCGTGTTTTTCAATTCCTGCATTATTCACCAAAATATCTAACTTGCCAAAATGCTGAATGCTTTCGGCAATTAGTTGACGTACCTCATTAACACTGCCCAAATCTGCCTTCACAGTGTAACCTTGAGATTTTGGACACTGCGCCATGTGACAATTACCGCCAACCGCCTGTACCTTAGCCAAAGTTTCCTCAGCACCTTCTGGATGAGAGCGGTAGTTGATCGCAACATTCGCCCCTTCTTGAGCAAGACGTAGGACTATTCCCTGTCCAATTCCTTGACTGCTACCAGTAACTAAAGCAACTTTTCCTTCTAACTTCATAAAGTTTCTCCTGATATTTTTAATCCTGAAGTCTTCAATCCAGGCATCTTAATTGTTCCTATTACCTTGAAAAAGTGTTGAATCATTTGTCTTTTTTCATTTATTATTTCTCACTTCCTCGCGTCTCCTCATCCTCCTTCCCTTCTGCCTCCTGCCATCTGCCATCTGCCATTCCTCAACCACTCAACTTGGCAGCACCAAAAGTAGCATTGAACTTACGACACCAAATCGCAGCTGATTTATAATCTGCTAGGTTAATGTTGTTAGGAATGGCATAACTTTGAGCGCCATTGTATTTTTGTAAGGGAGCAAGAACCACATAATCACCTTTTTTCAATGAATAGGATGGTGGCTGAGTTGAACCCAATACGTTATCTGAACGATGCAAAACTACTACTAAGTCTGGCCCTGAGGTAGAGGTTTTAAATGACTTATCAAGCTCTAGAATAGATTTGCCATCTTTGGTAGTAATACGCACTATTCCTTTAGTTGTATGTTCTCCAGAAAAAAATGTGCCTGACTTAATAGCAGTGGTGTTTTGAGCTTTTGTTGACTGGGCTAAAGATGTCGCTGGCGTCGATGCTTTAGTAACAACAGCATTTCCCGAACTTTTAACATCTTGGCTATTAGAAACTTGACCAACACAACCAAGCATCAATATCGATGCAGTACTTGCTATTAATAAATGTCTTAATTGCATAATTACAAATTCCTTATTTGTGCTTGAGCTTTAAATTGATTGTTGCTTGAATTAAGAATAAAAAAATTATGCATATCTAAAGATTTACATCTCTAAAGCTGATATTTTGTCGAGAAATTTCTTAGGCATTTCTCAGCAAAATCTAAGGTTTCAGCATATCTTGCATCAATTTAAGTTTATTTAAGTAAATTTTCATAATTATGCTGTATACGAATCGCATATATCTCTAGTAAAATCTTTCTATCAAACTAGTACTGCGCAGATAACAACTTTGTCAGGTTCGTCGTCAAAATTTTAGTACTGAATTTAGAGCTAAAAACCTGATGAAACCATCAAAGTTATCTTGAAAAGCTACTAGCTTGATGTTCTAAATTTCTATTTAGAATAGAAAATTTATTATTTAACTTTTTGAAATTATTTTGTTAAACCATGCAACAGGCATCTATGAGCAAAGCCAGTGAAGATCAAATGTTGTTGCAAACCCAAAGATGGCAGCGTGAGCGACGGATCATAGAACTTTTATCCTCTTTGAACTATCGTACTGGTGAACTGAGCTGCTATTTGCACAATATTGCCTGCGGAGTCAGCGAATTAATAGGAGTTGATTGGACTGTTGTTACCTATTGCCAAGAAGGTTTTGAAACTATTTTAGCAAGTAGTATTGACATGGCTGAAGATGCACCTCGTGTTTATGCACTACATGGTCGGCTCATTGCTACAGTCATGCAAATTAAGCGAACATTGGCTGTTGAAGATGCTGTTACTAATCCAGAATATGGCAGACCAGCACCAGGTTATCGAGCATATTTAGGGATACCTTTGCAAACTTCTGAAGGTGAAGTATTTGGTACAGTTTGCTCTTTTCATCGACAAGCACGTGAATTTAATACTGATGAAATTCAAATTGTAGAACTGTTTGCTGAACGTGCAGCTACAGCAATTGATCACTATCATCTCTATCAGCAACAGTGTCAATTTAATCAAATACTAGAAGCTGAAGTAGAAAAACGCACAGCAGAATTACGAGCAGCCCAAGCTAAACTTGTAGAGCAGGAAAGATTGGCAGCTATTGGAGAATTTTCTTCCATAATTGTGCATGAAATTCGTAATCCCTTAACTACCATGATTATGGGATTGAAATATTTTCAAAAAACTATTCTGACTGAAGCTGCTCAAGAGAGATTAGGGTTAGCACTGAGCGAAGCTAGTCGTCTAGAACGGTTATTAAGTGAAATTTTACTCTATGCCAAGCCCCAGGTATTACAACTTTCTCAATTAGATGTAAATGAATTCATTAGTGAGTTGCTGCTAATAATCCGCGAAATGCCAGAAGCGCTAGAACGGAAAATAGAATTTATATCAGCATTATCAACGGTAAAAATTGCCGGGGACAAGGATAAACTTAAACAAGTTTTTATTAACATAGTCCGCAATGCTTGTGAGGCGGTTGGAGATGGAGATGTTATTAAGTGGGAAGTAGATACTTCTCTAGAAGATGAAGTTTACATTAATATACGTAATGGGGGTAATCCAATTCCACCAGAAATCCTCTGCAAGCTTTCTCAACCATTCTTCTCTACAAAACCTGAAGGTACTGGATTAGGGCTTGCTATTACCAAACGCATTGTCAATGCTCATGGTGGAAAGTTATCTATTCAGTCTCAGCAATTAACAGGGACTATTGTGAGCGTTCAATTACCTGTTGTTAAATAGTTATCCCGAATTGAAAGCATCAATTTATACGGTTATAAATGCGTAAATTTCTCAAATGAAAAGGTAATCAGGCATTTCGAGCATTTTGCTATTGCTACTATTGAGGCAAAGAGGTCAATTTTGCTATAAATTGCAGCATAAGCAACATAAAACTGCGATCGCCTACAAACTTTTAGCTTGACTGATGAACCAAGCACAGTACAGCACACTGTGCCAGTATAAAAACGGAAAACAGCATGATCAAAATTCGCGGTATTTTAAAAACTGCTCAAACAGTACAAGATGACTTGCGGAATGGGTTATCAACCCATAAGGTTGCTGAATTTAAACAATTTATTACAACTTCAGTTGCAACTATTGAGAGATTATGTGCTGAAGCCAAAACTAACCCGCATCATTTACCAAGACGCTCTCGTGAAGCTTATTATTTTCTCAAAAGTATTGACTTGGATAATTTACCCATCGCTTCAAACCAAGCTACCCAAACACAGATTGAGAGTATCAGCATTAAAAATATCAAAGCACAACAAAATAATATTTTAGAAAAAATTTTTAATTTTGCTTCTAATGCAAATCCAAACTCTGCTGGTATAGAACAACTAAATCAAAGTTTAATCAAAACAGTCATAGCAATAGAAAAAATATGTTCTAACCAACAAATCACACCAGCAAACCTAACTCGTACATCCCGTCAAATCTACTCTTGGATGAAGTTTTTAACAGATGAGCAAAACTTACAACTTCACATGACAAGTACTTATAGAGTACGACAAATCGCTCAAGAAATCCTCCACAAAAATCAACAAACTTCACTCAAACTCACGATTGAATTAACTAATTTAGCAGGATTATATAAAGGTAAAAAGTCTAGCACCTTTGCCCATATTTCCATAAGTGAAGGGTTTATCAATGCGCCAGATGAAGTTTTACAAGCATTAGTCAAATCTGTTCTTGTTAGTAAAAATCAAGATAATTCACGACTAATTCGTTCCTTTGCCAGTTCTGAAGAATACAGCAACATACTGCTGATGCTTGATTTGATTGCTGAAGTCATCTCAGAAAACCCACAAGGTCAGTTTTATAACTTGGATGATTTATTTGACAAACTGAACCAAGAATATTTTGCTGCAAATCTTGCTAAACCTCGCCTTGCATGGAGCAAAATTAATACTTACCGTAAATTCGGACATTATGAGCCAGCTAGAGATAGAGTAGTGATGAGTTTGACTCTAGATAATGCCAAGATACCTGAGTTTGTTAGCGAGTTTGTGTTATTTCATGAATTACTGCATAAATACCACGGCACGAAGTGGGTAAATGGCAGAAGAATGGTTCATACTCCAGAGTTTCGTGCTGATGAAAGCCGATTCAAGTTTTATGCAGAAGCTCAGAGATGGCTGCAAAAGTTAGCATCAGGTGAAAGTTAGTCAATATCTGTTCGATTACCTACTGGAAACAAAAGCCCCACTGGGGTAGTGGGGAAATGATACTGAAAGCAATCTCTTGTAAGTACAATTGTACTATTAACGAGGAAGTATAGCAAGCGATCGCGCCAATTTTCCGCGTGATGCCAGCTTGAGGCTGTTGTGGCTTGTTTCCATAGAGAAACATCTTTTCAGTAAAAATATCAGAACATTCTGGAATTGAAATCTGCTAGTGCGTATTTAACTCTAGATAAAAATCAAACCTATAATTGAACTTCTATGAAATTTCTTACCCCAGATTTTATTCGAGCTATCACCCCTCTGTTTATGGCTGGTATCGGAGCTGTAATTGGTGTTGCTGTTTTAGTTTCACCCAATGCCAATGATGCAAAATGGTCTGCTGGTTTTGGTCTTGCAGGAACTGCAATTGCTGGGGCGGCTGGTTTGGCTCAAACTAGCAAAAATGAATCTGACTTTTCAGTTAAAAAACAGGGGAATACTTTACAAGTAGAAACCCCAGCAAATCCGCACCATGACCAAGATCAATAATGATAAATCCACATTCTTTGCTGTGTGAGTTTTGCATAATTTCTAAATACCCCTTTGACCAAAGTCCGCCTAAGCGGACTTTGTTTGTATAGGTCTAAAAATTCACGTTCTATTTCCAATCTTCCCAATTTTGGTTAAAAATCGAAGTATCAGGAAAAGCCGTAGGATTGCCGTTTTGTTCCAAAAGCCGTTTGAGTGCTTGTAGTTGCGGTTCGTATTTGGGTAAGTCATCCACCAGTTGATAGGGTGCTACAGCATTTTTGATAGCAAAAGCTGCAACTGTTCCCGCAGCCGCACCAGCAGACCATTCAAAAGAGTGTACTCGATAGGCAGCAGCAGCAATATGACTAGTAGCAATACTTTTACCACCGACTATTAAATTGTCAATTTTCTGAGGAATCATTGCCCTGAGTGCGATTTGGAAGGGATAAGCTTGACCTGCACCGCGTCTTTCACCAGCACGTTCTGTATTACCAGGTGTTTCTGGAGGGCTTTTCGTCATACAGGGATGGAAGTCGATAGCGTAGTGACCGATACCTATAGAGTCAGGGAAAACGGTAGAACGAGTCCGCCGCATTGCTTTATCTGGTGAAATTTGCCCCGAAATTACCGATGTTGCCTCTAAACCGGCGAGTGCTGCTCTTAATTGCTTATACATATCTGCGGGCAGGGTTTTGCGGTAATATTCATCATTGTAGTTGCGGCGAGAAATATCAATTTCCCAGATGCCAAAGCCAGAGGGTTGTCCCCAACTGGGACGGCCAATAATCCTCCGTCCTTCTCGCATATAAGGATATTTCGACAGTCCAGACACTGTCCCCATTGGGGAATTTAAACCTGTTAACAAGCGGTTGTTTGGTTGCGGTTGCTTAACACCGTTCCCTAGTTGAGAATCTGTTGTCCCGGCAGCTAGCCAATAGTAATAAGAGAGAGCATTTTCTTCAGCTTTACGCAGGCTGTCTGTTCTCAATCCCCCCATCCAGCCACCCGGCTGCAACTGTCCAGTACTTGCTAACTGTTGGCGAGTATAAATTAAATTATCGGCAGCAGTTCCGGGACGGTAGTCATTACCCCAAGTCCAGTTCTGCATGGAGATATCCCCAGGCGTGGAAGCAGTAAAATTGACACCCCCGAATTTTGCTGGTTGTCCTTTTTTGGGACTCCATATACGACGGTAGGTGAAAACTAAGTCAAAGTTTGCCAAGCGTTGCAATTCATAGCTGAAATATGGGGCGTATTGAGGATAATAGGGAGGCATTGTTTGGAGTTGTGCTTCCTTGGTAGCCTCCATTGCAAAAGTATAGGTAAAACCTTGAGGACAATAGGGGTCGTTTTGGGGGCTAGAAGCAGAAGGTTCTAGGTAAGAACGAGCATCAATACCTAATCGGTAGGGAACATCAGCTAGGGCAATTATTTCTCCGGTTTCGCTAGCGTCTACAACATACCAATTTGAGGCGGTTTTGGAATTTTGCTTAGGTACGAAGCGGATAATAGTTTTGTTAAACCGTGATGAGTTGCCGTATGTATAGGCATCTTCAATGGTTTGAGATAAAGGATAAGTATTGAGGGCTGGTGCGCCTTTTGCTGGTTGATGTTGAATAGCGATCGCACTATTAATGATTTTGCCATCACTACTAATTTCTAGATCCTTGATCGCTGTATTCGCAAACCATTGCAACTTGCCTTTGCCCTTTTTCTCAGCATCTTTGAGCATCTGAGTCAAAATGTTGTGGGCATCACGGGGAAGAAAACAAGAGTCACTTACCCAGCAGTCACCAGGGTTAAGTTTACCGTACTTGCGCTGAATGCGATCGCGCAGTTCCAAGTAACCGCGAGAATAGAATTGGCGCGCCCGCTGGGTTGGGCGTTCGTCTAATGCAGATGTTCCTTGAGCAGAAATTTGTCCCCCTAGCCAATCGGTAATTTCTGTTAAACATACAGTTCGTCCCGCTAGCAAACCCTCATAAGCTGTGGCTGCACCAGAGAGTCCACCACCCACAACTAAAATCTCGCAATTTACAGTTTTGTCTGGGTTTCTTGGCAGTGCAGCGCTAATAGCAGAATAAGGTGCAAGAAAAGTAAAAATTAAGCTGAAACTTAGCAGCGATTTTTGTCCACGAGCTACTTTTTGCCTACACTTCATTTTGGTGAATTCCTTCAAATCCAATATCACCTGTAGACGGTAGCATCTGATAAATGTTTAGCTCAAGTTTTTTCTTGAAATTTCAAGATTATTATCTGTCGAGATAATAGGGACTTGCAAATAAAAAAATATCCATCGCTGTTTTTGCAGGGGAACAAGGGGATGCGGAGAAAGGGAGACGTAAAGACGCGGGGAAATAATAAAATGACAAAGCGTAAAGTCTGAGCAGAAGTTTTCTTTGCTCAGACTTTGTAAGAGAGGACAAATGACAACTTAAGCAACTTGAGGAATTCGCTGTTGCACTGGAATTTTAATTACAAATTCTGTTTCCTTTCCGGGTATGGATTGACAGGAGAGACTACCGCCATGCTTTTCTGTAATAATCTGGTGACTGATAGATAATCCTAATCCAGTTCCTTTTCCAGAAGGTTTAGTTGTAAAGAAGGGATTAAACAACTTGGATTTGACATCTTCACAAATTCCCGGGCCATTATCACTAATGTAAATACCGACCCAATCATCCCCAATCGTTGCGGTACGAATCTTAATGCGACTTGGTTGCTTTTGAATCTCTTCAAATGAACGCTGTTGATTGTATTCATCCAATGCATCAATGGCATTAGCGAGTACATTCATAAATACCTGATTAATTTGTCCAGCACAACACTCAATTAATGGCAATTCATCGTATTCTTTAACTACTTCGATACCAGGATGCTCTGGTCTTGCTTTTAAGCGGTAATTCAAAATTGTCAGTGTACTATCAATACCCTCATGGATATTCATCGGTTTCATGTTCATATCATCTATCCGAGAAAAAATCCGCATAGATTGCACGATTTCCCGAATACGTTTTGCGCCGATATTCATTGAGTTGATTAGTTTTAATAAGTCATCTTCGATAAATTCTAAATCTGTGGTTTCCAGTTCTGTTTGAATACGTGGTGTAGGATTGGGATATTCTTGTTGATAAAGGCGTAGAATATTCAGCACTTCCTGAGTATATTCATTGGCATGACTGAGATTACCATAAATAAAATTAACAGGGTTGTTAATTTCATGAGCGATTCCTGCTACCATCTGTCCTAAACTAGATAGTTTCTCACTTTGAATCAGCTTAATTTGCATTTGTTGCAGGTCGTTATATGCAAGGCTGACTTCTGCAACTTTCTGCTCCAACAGGGTATTTTTATGCTCTAATTTTTGAGCTAAATCATGCATTTTTAAGTGCAATTTAATCCGTGATAAAACTTCTTCTTGTTGGAAGGGTTTGGTGATATAGTCTACAGCGCCAACTTCAAAACCTTCAACTTTGTTGGCAGTATCAGAAAGTGCAGTCATAAAGATGACCGGAATCTCTTTGGTTGCTAAATTAGCTTTTAATTGACGACAAGTTTCAAACCCATCCATCTCTGGCATCATCACATCCAACAAAATTAAATCTGGTAGAGCATACATAACTCTTTCTAAAGCTACCTTCCCAGATTTTGCTACCCACACTTCTAAGCCAGCTTGATCGAGGGCATCAGATAAGACGCCTAAATTGGCAGGATTATCATCAACAATCAGAACTGTTGCAGTTTGTTCAGTTACGAGATTCATAGCTTTTATTTGTAAGATTGAATAAGTGCAAGAATGTCTTGGTCTTGAAATCCTTTTGCCAGTTGGTGCAGCTTATTTGCAAAGGGAATGTATTTTTCATCCATTTCTGCAAGCAATGCTGCCTGTTTAATAATTCCTTTGAAGTTACCTTTCATAACTAACTCATACAGAGTTGCCAATTCTGCTGACGATGGAGCAACTAACTTTGTATTTTCTTGCTCTGGCTGGCTGGTAATTTTCTGTTCTTCATAAAGCCACTCTAGATGAAGATATTTCCGCAATTTCTGAAAGAGATCTATTGCTTGTATGGGTTTGGGGAGGAAATCATTTCCGCCAACTTCCAAGCTGCGATGTTGATCGGTTTCAAACACACTTGCAGAAGAAACAATAATGGCAATATCTTTAAATGTATCTGATTCACGAATGCGCTTGATCAGTCCAAATCCATCAAGTTCTGGCATCAACAAATCGGTAAGGACAAGATCTGGTTGAAATTCCGCAATTTTCTGCCAACCCTCTTCTCCATTGAACGCTTCTGCGATCTCAAAGCCAATGGGACTGAGCAAGTTAGCAATGACTGAACGATTCGCCCATTTGTCATCAACAACAAGAACCTTAGGACGCCAATCTTTGATACCAATAATTTGCCCTTTATCGTCAGCTTGTGATGTTTTTACCCATTCATCAGCTTCGGGTAAGTTGGCATCAAACCAGAAAATACTACCAACTCCCATTTCACTTTGAACGTGAATGGTGCTGCCCATCAATTCGACAATTCTTTGGCTGATTGCCAATCCCAACCCCGTACCCTCGGTTTGGCGGCGGCTATCTCCTGCTTGCTCAAAGGGTTGAAAAATAGCTTGAAGTTTATCTTGGAGAATGCCGATACCTGTATCGCGGATTTCAAAGCGAATTTTGCCTTGACTGGCATAGCTAATTGTAAAGGTGACGCTGCCTGTGTCGGTAAATTTGATTGCATTGCTCAAAAGGTTGATCAATACTTGCCGCAAGCGTTTTTCATCAGCACGAATGCCAATAGGTAATTCTGAGGCTAATTGATATTGGAAGTTAATATTTTTCAGTTCGGCACGGATGCGGCACATTTCTGCTACGCCTTGCAAAAATGCTGGGAAATGGAAATCACTGGGCATCAGTTCTACTTTCTGCGCCTCAATTTTCGACAAATCTAAAATGTCATTAATTAAGGTCAACAAATGAGAACCGCACTGGTAAATTACATCAATACGCGATCGCTCTTCGTCTTGCAAATGTTTGGAACGCTGAAGAATTTGGGCATACCCCAGGATACCGTTGAGGGGAGTCCGCAATTCATGGCTCATGTTAGCAAGGAATTCGCTTTTGGCATAACTCGCTGCTTCTGCTGCTTCTTTGGCTTTGGCAAGGGCGATTTCTGCTTGTTTGCGATCGCTAATATTTCTGCTGATAGCAATCATACCGAGAATGTTACCCTGAGCATCTCGCCAAGGAGCTTTTGTAGTTAAGAAGGTTCCCCTAGCTTCACCATTATTGACATCTTCCTCATAAGTCTCGCTCATGCCTGTGGTAACAATCTGGCGGTCTTTAGCAATGAATTTACTGGCGATCTCAGGTGGAAAGAATGCAAAATCATCTTTGCCGATAATTTCCTCAATTGGCTTGCCAAATAATTTGGCAAAATTGGAGTTAAGAGCAACATGACACCCCTCAAGATCTTTCACAACAATAAAGTCTGGTGTACTTTCTAAAATCGAGCGTAACAGTGTGTTGTTGTCTTTGAGGGCTTGTTCAGCTTGTTTGCGTAAGCGAAGTTCGTCGTAAACATCGCTAATATTTCGGGTTGTAGCAATGATGCCGAGGATGTTGCCATGAGCATCCCGCCAAGGAGCTTTGGTCGTCAGAAATGTGCCATTGGTGTCACCATTAGACAGATATTCCTCATAAGTCTCAGTAATGCCTGTTGTGAAAATTTGATAGTCTTTGGCGATGATTTCATGGGCAACTTCCGAAGGAAACACTTCAAAATCGTTCTTGCCAAGGATGTTTTCAATTGACTGTCCCAAAAAGTTCGCCGCCTTGGAATTGAGGGCAACATAATGCCCTTGAGAATCTTTAACGACAATAAAATCTGGTGTACTTTCTAAAATCGAGCGTAACAAGGTGTTGTTTTGTTTGAGGGCTTGTTCTGCTTGTTTGCGATCGTGGATGTCGGTGCAAGTACCTATCCACTCCCGGATGCTGCTGTCTTCATTGAGAATGGGAACACCTCGACCTTGGAAATAGCGATAGCTGCCATCCATACCTCGGATGCGATATTCTACGTCATACAAGCTTCTAGCTTGAACTGCCTGCACCCAAGACTGAGTTGTTTTTTCCCGATCTTCGGGATGAATTGCATTCAACCACCCAAGATTAACTACCTCTGATTGAGTTTGTCCGGTGTAAGCTCTCATACTCGGTATATCTGGCGATCGCCCTTCAGAATCCGCTGTCCAGACGATTTGAGAAGTTGCAGCAATCAGCGAACGATAACGTTCTTCACTTTGTTGAAGTGCTATTTGGGCGTGTTTGCGCTCGCCAATATCTTGAATTGTAGAAATAAAGTATACAGGTTCTCCAGAAGGTTGACGCAGCAAGGAAACGTCGAGGTTAATCCAAACGAGCGAACCGTTCTTATGGATATATCGCTTCTCCATTGTGTAGCGAGGAATTATACCTTGAAGCAGCTGCTGGATATAATCTAAATCGGTTTCCAAGTCATCAGGATGAGTAATATCTTGAAATGTCAATGCTAAGAGTTCCTCACGCTCATACCCGACAATGTCACACAAGCGTTGATTCACCAGCAGCCAACGTCCATCTAAACTTACATGACAAATGCCTATGGCTGCTTGTTCAAAAGTTAAGCGGAATTGTTCTTCACGTTCTTGTAGCTCTAACTCCGTTTGCTTGCGTTGAGTGATGTTTTCGCTAAACAACGTAATACCGCCGATTTCATCACTGGCGGTATGCCAAGGACGTATAGACCAGCTTACCCACACGATAGAGCCATCTGCTCGGGGATAGGGGTCTTCAGTACGTTCTGCGATCGCTCCTGCTAAACACTGTTGGTGAATCTCTTTCCACTCTGATGTAACGTCAGGAAATATCTCATAGTGAGAGCGTCCGATAATATCATCACTGAGGTGATATTCTTTTAACCATTTGCGACTTACGTTTAAATAGCGCATTTCCCGATCGAATATAGCGATCGCCACAGGAGCATACTCAATTGCCTGCTGCGAATATCCCGCGCTGTCACACAGAGCGATTTCTGGCTGGTTATTTTCAATCACACCAGTTGTCGTTCCAGCATTTGTCTGGGGGTTTTCAGATGAGAATCGTTGGCTCATGATCGGTCTTGAATTCCAGCTGGGGTTATCGGGTTTCTCTGCGATCGCAGGCTTAAATTAGCTCCACATCCGAGCTTTTTGATCGAGAACTATCCATGTTTGGATGTTCAGCAGACAGATTTCGCTGTCAAATTGGAAAAATAATCTAGGCAAACCAATTTCTAACTTCCCTGTTTCTATTGAATCCAACAGATTCAAAGCCGAGATCCGGGTAAAAACGGAAATATAAATTTACAATAATTGCTTGTTATTTATTTATAAAAGCTTTGCTTGCTGTAAGTAGCAGATAATCGTTTGAGTATTTCCATATATTACCTAATTTTTTGCTTCTTGGCACGGTTTATCCGTGCCAAAGCTGGTAAATACCAAGATTTTGTTTCTGTGTTAATACATACTAATATGACATTAGTCACGTATTAATTAGAACTTTAACTCTTTAAGACTTGTTACGCTGCCGCATAGCTTTATGGATTTTTTTCCATCGTTCTTTCTCAGCTAGTTGTGCTAATTGATCTTGTTTACGAGCTGAGTAATCAAGTTCTTTTTGCAACTTTTGGTAACTGAGAAACCTAGAATAATCAAGTAGCTCTTCTGCTAATGCCTGTTGCACTGCACAACCAGGTTCTTTATGATGCTGGCAATCGCGGAAACGGCACTGTTGAGCTAAGGTTTCGATATCTGCAAAGGTTTCTTGCAAACCTGCGTCACCTGCCCAAATTTGGATTTCCCTCATACCTGGGGTATCGATAATTAAGCCGCCAGTGGGGAGTAATATCAACTGACGATGGGTTGTAGTGTGTCTACCTCGATCGTCACCCTGTCGTACTGATTGTACAGCTTGCACAGTTTCTCTGTTGAGTTGGTTGGTAATTGTAGATTTACCAACACCAGAAGACCCTAACAAAGCAACCGTCTGCCCTGGTTGCAAGTAAGATGCTAAAGTCTCAAATCCTTGATTATTGGTAGCACTTAAAACTACTATTGGTACACCTGTGGCAATAGCTTCCACCTCAGCCAAGAACTTTTCTAGAGAGTTACACAAGTCAGACTTATTTAAAACAATGACTGGATTAGCTCCACTTTCCCAAGCGAGAATTAGATAGCGTTCAATTCGTCTGGGATTATAATCATTATCTAGTCCTGAGACTAGAAAGACAGTGTCTACATTGGTTGCAACGATTTGCTCTGCTGTTTTCTTCCCTACCGTCTTACGAGAAAATTTACTTTTCCTGGGCAATATCTCGTGGATAGTTGCTTGCTGTTCTGAGTCTCGCACCCGGATAACAACCCAATCTCCAACTGAGGGAAAGTCTTGAGGTTGCGCAGCTTGATGCCTGAGTTTACCTGCTAATTTAGCTGAAATTTCTCCATGTTCGCTGTAGAGGGTGTAGATATTCTTGTATTCAATAGCAACTCTACCAACACTAAATCCTTGTTGGCGATATGGTTCATAGCTGTGAGCAAAAAAGTTACTCCAGCCTAAGCAATTCAAATTCATTGATTTTTCCTCAATGTGTGCTACTTGTTCTGCACAAGGCCTCACAGAGGAGAACACTTCCCTATGGGAGTTTATACTAATTTTGGATTTTGGATTTTAGATTTTAGATTTTGGAGCGACTGTTCCCTGTGTTGTAGCAAGTGGCGTGATTTTGGATTAAAAATCTCTACCATCAAACAGTTCCAAAAATCTCAAACAATACTATCTATCCCAATTTGGTATTACTCAATTTTAAAAGCCCTGCGGGCTGGTCAGTGTCCGTAATTCTAGATTTCATTCCTGGAAGACGGAGGATAGAACAAGAATCTCTGTGCCTTGTGTCTGTTGAGTTGAGATGGTTAATATCACCCGGACTGCTACAAACTCAGTCATCTTGCTTCCTCCTTGCGTACTACAAATAATAATCTATCTTACTACATTAACCGATTACGGAAAAATCGGGAGATCCAGGACTGGCAAATTATGAAAAACTCCACCCACTGGGGGGATGGAGTTTTCCTTCGCTTTCAATGAAAAGTGTCTATCCGAACCGTATTGATTGTGGTCGTATATGCCGCCCATCCAGCCCTTGTTTAATCCAACTCAGGCATTCATATTCTGATTTGAATAATTTTGGCGCTGCAATATTATTCAATAGCTCTGGTGGGTAATGGTCGTAAAAATATTTACCCTCCTGTTGGCAGACAATAATCAAGTTGTGGCGGTAAATATAGCGAGATTTAAAACTATCCCCGTAGCTAACAAAGTCTGAGTGTTGGTCAATATGTTCTTTGGCAATATCAATAATATTACTGATATTACTGCCATAGATTTCCGCTGGATTCTCTGCTTTGTGAAATTGGCTGTTATGACCAATCTCTGCCAATAATTTATATGAATAAATTTCGTAATTATCGGCTTTGCCAAAAACAAATGGAATGATGAGATATCCTTTATATGACAATGAGCTTTCATAAAGAAGACGACTCATCTCAACCTCCTTTGGTGTAACTGCTCCCTGAGAGCTTGCCTCAATTCTCTCTATACTAACAAGCGATATATTGCTGTTAGTTATTATTTAAAATATATATCTCCAAATCATCCTTCCGCAAAGAGGGCTATCCCCCCTCTTTTTTAGGAGATAAAAATCCTAGAGGCTTACTAGAAAACTATGCAATTACAATTATCGCTCTTTTTGAAAATAGTAAGGATTAGATATACTACAAATATCAAAAACTCATGAATTGGATTACTAAAATCTCAATATAAGTTGCAATTTTGAGAGTGAGATTATGTTCAGTTAAGCTGGTACATATTTGGCGTTTGACAAAAGCATCGATCGGTTTAGATGTCAAACAAATAAGCACGCTCACCACAAACTCAGCTGGTTAGGCGGTTGATCGAGATGATTCCAAGGTAGAGGCGGAACTGCTACACCATGCTGTTCTAGTAATTTTTGGAAGTGACGGGCTGTGCTAGGCGATCGCTCTTCCATCGGACAATGTACAAAGAAATAAATTCGCACTCCCGCCTGTAACCACTGCTGAATCTGCGTCACCCACTCTTCCATAAACGGCTGATTCACAGATAAATTTGGATGAGAGATAAACCGAATCAGGCTAAAAGGCGCTGTAACGCTAAATTGTACTGGTAATTTAGGTTTGCGTCGTTCTGATTGTAGTTGCGGGTCATCGTCTCCACTATAGATAGGGCGCGAATCTAACAGTACTCTACCGACATTGAGCTTTTCTAAAAGCGCTGTCAAATTACTCACATGGGGTTCTTTAAACCAATCTTGATGCCGAACTTCTAGAGCTAGAGGTACTTCTGTGTGGGGCCAAGCTTCCAGAAATGTAGCTAAATCTTCGATTAATGTAGGTGCGTAACTTGGTGGTAATTGGGCAAATAAGGGGCCAAGACGTTGACCTAAAGGACGCATCCTCTCTAAAAATTTTAAAGCAGCGGGAATATGAGGTTGCAACAAACCTTGATGGGTGATATCTCGCGGCAATTTCAGGCAAAATTCAAAACCTGGGGGCGTTTCTGTTGCCCAACGAGTGACAGTTTCTTGATTTGGGATGGCGTAGAAAGTGGTATTACCTTCAACAGTCGTAAAGCGCCGACTGTAAAGGGGAAGAAACTCAGTTGTGCGAGTACCTTGGGGATAGAGTTCGCCCACCCATCCTTTATATGCCCAAACTGCACATCCAATAAAAAAGTTCACCAGCTTTGCGCCTAAAAGCTTTGATGTTTCATACTCAATTGTAAGGGAACGAGGAACAGGGAATAGGGAAAGATGGATTTTCCCGTGATTGACTAACTTAAAAATAGTTTGTGTTTTTATGGTGAAAAATCACAGAACCACGGAGATACAAAGAGAACAGAGGTTTTGATGCGATCGCTTATTGGTACGTTAACGTTTGTCAATACCGAATCCGATATTATTAGTTCTGTCAAAGTCATGACAGAATCAGGAGAATTGCAGTGACGCAAGAAGCTGAGGGTATCCCAAAAGAGCCGGAAGCTGTTTCCTATAACGCTCTGACTCCCAGACAGCAACAGCAGCGATTAACAGAACTGGCAAAGGTGTTTTTGCGACTGGGGACGATCGCCTTTGGTGGCCCTGCTGCCCACATTGCGATGATGGACAATGAGGTGGTGAATCGCCGTCAGTGGATGAGCCGGGAGAAACTACTAGATCTGCTGGGAATCACGAATTTGATTCCAGGGCCGAACTCAACGGAATTAGCGATTCACATTGGCTACGAACGAGGCGGATGGCGTGGCTTACTAATTGCAGGAAGTTGCTTTATTCTGCCGGCGATGCTGATTGTTTGGACGCTAGCAGCAATTTATGCTCGCTACCAGACAGTTCCCCAGGTAGGATGGTTGCTTTACGGTATCAAGCCTGTGATTATTGCGATCGTGCTGCAAGCTGTGTGGAATCTGGGTAAAAAGGCAGCTAAAGATTTGCCAACAATCGTCGCAGGAGTGGTGGCTATCGCAGCTTATTTTGCGGGATTGAATGAAATTTTGGTGCTGATTTTGCTAGGTATTGCCGTCATGCTAGTGAAGAATTGGCAAGCTAGAGGACAGACAAACGGAGCATTCTTATTACCTTTTTCAGGGATTTTGGCACAGGTTGGTACTACCACCGCCATTACATCAGTCAGTTGGATGAGCGTCTTTTTATTCTTTCTCAAGATTGGCTGCGTTCTCTATGGTAGTGGTTACGTTTTGCTGGCATTTCTGCAACGGGATTTGGTTGAGCGCAACCATTGGCTAACCTCACAGCAATTATTAGATGCAGTAGCGATTGGACAGTTTACACCGGGGCCTGTTTTCACTACTGCAACATTCATTGGCTATTTATTAGCCGGAAATGCTGGAGCGATCGCTGGTACAATCGGTATTTTCTTACCAGCTTTCGTGTTGGTGTGGGTAGTTAACCCTTGGGTTCCCAAATTGCGTCAATCGCCTTGGGCTAGCGGCTTTCTCGATGGTGTGAACGCGGCTTCTTTAGGATTAATGGCAGGTGTCACCTACACATTAGGACGAGCCGCAGTGGTAGATTGGTTAACAATTATCGTGGCAATTTTGAGTGCGATCGCAGTATTCCGATTCAAAATTAATTCTGCCTGGTTAGTGCTAGCCGGAGGAGCGATCGGACTTGGCTTACACCTGTTGGGATTGATTAGCTAAATTATGTGAGCCTGCACTTGAGATTTACTCAATTCACTTACCAAACGATGAGCTTGGTGCTTGTAGAGTGGATACTGTAAAGTTCCTGGCAGTTGGCTCATCAGTGTTCTCGCTAGATGCATATCACAACCAGAAATCCGCGAAATTACCGCTGCTCCTTCAAAGGCTGCTTCTGATGACAGCGCAGATTCAACTCTTACAAGTAATTGCCCAGATGCGATCGCTCCCCGTTCGACTCGTTGCAATCCTTCAATAGTTGCTAAAACTACTAGGCGATCGCCTACAGCCAGCTTGATATCATCAGAAGGCATAAACTTAGAAGTAGATTGGCTAGCTTTGGCATGGAGAATTGGCACAATCTCATAACCATAAGCAATCTCAGCCAGCAATTTGCCATTGAGAGTATCATCAGTTTCAATTTGATATTCAGTTACTAGTGTCGTTTGGCCGTTGAGGCGAAATAGATTGAGAACATTTTCGCCAAACGCAGCCGCCACAAATGCTTCAGCAGCTAAAGCATAAACGCCCAAAACTCTAGCATAGGGTAGCAGACGGGCGACATTCTCGCTAAAACGGGGGTCTACGGTGCGAATTACCAAATTAGCTGTGGGATTGCTAGCACGGGTCATCAATGCAATTTCTAAGTTAGTTACCTCATCATCGGTGACGACAATAACGCTTTTAGCAGTAGCAAGATTAACTCGACTGAGGGCATTTTTGATATTGCCAATAATTAATGGCATTGTGGAGAGTATATCTGTTTCCAGTTCAGTGGCATGAACGCCCACCAAAGGTTGCTGAAGTTCTTGCAATAGCTGGGCGACACCCTTACCAACTCTTCCTAAACCAATTAGCACTATATGATCTGCTTTGGGTACTGGGAAACGCCGCCGAGAAAACTGGAATTTAGCAGCTAAGACACGTTCAGTCATAATCGCATACAGAATACCCACAAAAACTGTACCCGCTACAGTCTGACTGATGCTGAATAAATGCAGCCACCAAGGAATCTCGAAAGGTAGCTGTAGCTGTCCAAATAAGTTGTCGTAGCCACCGATGCTTAAAACTAGAGAGACATTCAGCGCATCTTGGAAGCTGATTTTGGGATATTGCAGCTTGTACAGCAAAGTCCCGCATAAAAACCAACTCACCATAAAAATACCGCCCACCAAAGCTACGCGACGGGTTTGGCTACTATCTGCCCAAAACTGACTCAGCTGGTGTCGCAGATTTTACCATCTCATCCCAGCAATCCTTGCACCCCAAAATTGCCTAAGACTGCTAACAGGTTGTGCTGTACGATTAGCAAGGCGATCGCTTACTTCAATATAAGCAACAGTGTCTCCTCTTAAAATTTGAGTGTTAGGTTCCCATTGATAAAATGACTTTGGTAGAGGATTTCCAGCTCTAGCATGAGCTAAAATTCTTCGGTGGGCAGTATTCATTTCGTGAATTTGGGAACGTGTAGCCCAACGGAGGGAAACATCTACAGCTACTCTAACTACTCGCAGCAAACTATTTTCTAAAGTGAAAAATCCTCTGGTTTCACTGCTTAAAGCTGCGAGAGCAAAGCTTTTGGCGGGTAGTTGCGTAGCTTCAAAAGCCACAAAATTACCCAGGTTGTGACTGAGTAATTCATTGAGATTTTCCTGTGCTGACCGAATAACTAAGCGAATTTGCGGATTAAGCGATCGCGCCGCAAATGCGGCGGCAATATTTACTCGCTCATCACTAGTTACAATCAAAATAGCCCGACACTGCCGAATTCCTGCCTGTTCTAATATTTTGGGTTGGCGACAATCACCAATGACTAGTTTGTCTACTAAATCCGGTAAGTCTGGAACTTCCCATCTAGAAATATTTGCAACTTCAATAGCATTTACCTTCACTCCAAACTCTTTCAGCACAGATACACAATACTGCCCCAGGTTGCCAAGTCCACAAACCAAGAAGAAGTTTGCATCTATATTTGCATTCTGTCCCATAACTAATAACCGATAAAACTAACCAAGTCCATTTCCCCAGACTGTGATTGTATAGCCGTAAATTCCATTCGCTAGGGTTTAAGTTAACACTTAATTAACGAGTATCAGAACTCCATTAACGAGTCTTTGAGCTTGGTTAACGAGTAGTTGAGCTTGGTTAATGAGTCTTTGAGCTTGGTTAACGAGTCTTTGAGCTTGGTTAACGAGTCTTTGAGCTTGGTTAATGAGTCTTTGAGCTTGGTTAATGAGTCTTTGAGCTTGGTTAACGAGTCTTTGAGCTTAGTTAATGAGGCTCAGAACTCCGTTAATGAGTATCAGAACTCCGTTAATGAGTAGTTGAGCTTGGTTAATGAGTATCAAAACTCCGTTAATGAGTCTTTGAGCTTCATTCTTAAAGTAGAGTGTGTTATTCCTGAGGGTACGGCACCGTAAAATGTGAACAATGGCATAATCTAAGCGATCGCACACCCGACAATTTAATTTTCTATCTATCCCTGTAAGTTTGCGATAATATGGCGCTAACCTGAGAAATTGAGATTTATGGCCCAGGATTTTGCCTTTTTAAAGCGGATATACAATGCTTTCGACCCATTTCGCCCCTTACCCGCAGGAGATCCCGCTTATGTGGATTGTACAGAAGTGCGGGGAGATGGCGACATATTAGTAGAAGTAGGAAGAGAGATTTTATATTCAGACAGGATGACCTCTCAACTATATGCAGGTCATCGCGGTGCTGGAAAATCAACAGAATTACTGCGTCTTCAGAAATATTTAGATGAGCAAGGTTGCTTTGTAGTTTATTTTGCCGCTGATGAAGAAGATATCGATCCAGAAGATGCTCAATATACTGATATTCTGTTAGCTTGTACCCGCCACTTAGTAGAAGTATTAAAAGATTACACTTCTCCAGTTAGTTTGTTGAATTGGTTAAAAGACCGTTGGCAAGATTTAAAAGATTTAGCATTAACTGAAGTTTCTTCAGAAAGCTTAAGTATAGAAGATCAGATTTCCCAATTTGCTAATTTAACAGCAAATTTACGAGCAGAATCTACTCAACGCCAAACAATTCGTGAGCGAGTCAATCCCCATACAATTACTTTGATTGCGGCTTTAAATGAATTTATTCAAGATGCCAAAAAGCACTTACCTTCAGGTTATTATCAACTTGTATTAATTGTTGATAACTTAGACCGAATTGTACCCATACCTCAAGAAGATGGACGCACAAATCACGAACAAATTTTTCTCGACCGTAGCGAACAACTCAAAGCTTTAGATTGTCATTTGTTGTACACAATACCCATTTCCTTGCTGTATTCCAATCGCGCTGCAGACCTAGCTAATATCTATGGTAATACTCAGGTATTGCCGATGATAATGGTGCAAACACCTGATAATCAATCATATCAACTGGGAATTAATAAAGTTATAGAAATACTGCAAAAACGTCTGAGTTTGATAGACTCTAGTTTATCTATTGTAGATATGTTTGAGCAGCGAGAAGCTTTAGAAATGCTATGCCTCATGAGTGGAGGCCATGTGCGAAATTTATTATTATTAATGAAGGAAGCAATTAAATATACTAACAGCCTACCAATTCCTACCAGAGCTTTACAACGTTCAATTAGTGAGTTACGAAATACTTATAGAAATACCGTTTTTGCTAATGAATGGGAAGCACTCGCAACTGTGTATCTTTCTAAAGAGATAGAAAACGATGTATTGTACCGAGGGTTATTATTTAATCGCTGTATTTTAGAATATCGTTATTTAAATGTGGAAGGAGAAAGCCAAGTTTGGTATAATATTCATCCCGTTATTAAAGGAATTAAAGAATTTCGAGACGCTTTAGCTTATCAAGAATTAATTAAATCTTTTGAAAACACTGATGAAATTGATAATACAATACTTAAAGGCTTAAGTGATCTTGCTAAATTATATAAACAATATATAGAAAGACAGGATTATGCTAAAGTTGCTGATACAGCTAACTCTGCTTATACAATGTTAGAGAGAATTGCTAAATCTCTTAATAAAGAAAGTGATATTTATAGCAGAGTAATCGCTTTGTCTGAATATTGGAGATTAAACCGAGATTTATACGCTTTGAGGATTGGCTTGAAATGATGCAGATAAAAGATGCAATTTTATTGCTAAGTTCGTTGAGAGAAGTAATTAAAGATATTAAAAATGCTGCTAATACAGTAGCAGTTTTATCATTGGGTTTTTTTAAAATTACTACAAATAAAAAATTGACTGAACTTCAAGATAAAATTGTTACTCTTGAAAATAAAGTAAACTCTGGATTTCCCCAGCTTAAGTCCCTAATTTTATCATACTCGGAAATCAAAACATCCGTGGCCATTGCAAGAGCATTAGCAGATAAAATGGCTGAGTTGGCTGCGGTTGCACCAGCTGTAATTCCTAGTTCTACAGTAGTATTTGCAAATCAAGCACCAATCGAACGTAACCAGGTTTTGACAAAGCTGAATGAGCTTCCAGGACTTGACACATCGGAAGCAGGTGAATTATTTGGAAAGCTAGATAATATTGAAAACCTACTCACGAGATTGCAATATATTGTTGATCAAGGTGGAATGCAAAATATTCAAAATAAGTCTAGCGATGTTATAAGAATTTTTCGCGAAGTATCAAATAATTATGCAAGTATAGAAGCTAAACTAGCAAAACTTATAAATCAGAAAATATTAAGAGGTTTTGATTTCAATGGGTGAAAAGCTTATCTCTGTGGCATGTTGAGTGAAACGCGAGCATATCCTATGATTGATTGGGATAAAGATTTCTCATCAGAAAGAGATGAAGAATATCAAGCCTTAGTCCGCACACTGAATTTTACAGAAGGCTTTGGCTTATTATTTATCCGTTGCTCTCCGGCTGAGGGTGAAGATTTAATTATCAAAGTCAAAGAAGATATTAACAATAAAAATATTGAGGTTTTACGGCTTGATCAAACAGTTGATAATTTATACGAAATAATTGATAAATTATCTAATAAAGAAAATATAGATTGTTTAT
This sequence comes from Aulosira sp. ZfuVER01, assembly GCA_034530615.2. Lineage (GTDB taxonomy): Bacteria > Cyanobacteriota > Cyanobacteriia > Cyanobacteriales > Nostocaceae > Aulosira. The sequence continues at coordinate 75,861 of JAVRCV020000006.1, read as the reverse complement.
TTATTACAGGGCTAGAACATTCATTTTATGAATATGAAGAATGCAAAAGTTTAATGGGGTGGAATAGTAGAGATATTTATTCATACAGTTGGAAGGGTGTACCGCCTGTTTTAATTAACCTCAATCAACAGCGAGAACGCTTTAAGGATAACTTTAATATTTGTTTTGTATTCTTGCTACCAATATTTGCAATTAAATATTTTCTTCAACGTGCGCCTGATTTTTTTGACTGGCGTTCAGGTTTATTTGAATTTCCTATAGATTCAGAAACCTTAGAACAAGAGTCATCACGCATTATTCAGGATGGAGATGACGAAAAATATCTCAACCTAACACCAGAAGAAAGAACTCAAGCAATATTAGTAATTCAAGAATTAATAGCAGAAGACCATCAAACACCCGCTCGTCAATGTGATTTACTGATTAATTTGGGAAAATTGCAATCTGCTGGACAGAATTATAAAGAAGCGATCGCCAACTATGACAAAGCCTTGGAAATTGAACCTGATTACCACGAAGCTAGGTTAAACCAAGGGATTGCGCTAGGGAATTTAGGACGCAATGAAGAAGCGCTCGCTTCTTTTGACAAAGCCTTGGAATTTAAACCTGATTACCAAGTTGCTTGGTTAAACCGGGGAAATGCGCTAGATGATTTAGGACGCTATGAAGAAGCGATTGCATCCTTTGATAAAGCCTTGGAATTTAAACCTGATTACCAGCTAGCTTGGTACAACCGGGGGATTGCGCTACGGAATTTAGGACGCTATGAAGAAGCGCTCGCCAACTATGATCAAGCCTTGGAATTTAAACCTGATGACCAAGATGCTTGGCTAAACCGGGGGATTGCGCTACGGAATTTAGGACGCTATGAAGAAGCGCTCGCCAACTATGATCAAGCCTTGGAATTTAAACCTGATGACCACCTAGTTTGGTTAAACCAGGGGAATGCGCTAGATGATTTAGGACGCTATGAAGAAGCGCTCACATCCTTTGATAAAGCCTTGGAATTTAAACCTGATTACCAAGATGCTTGGAACAACCAGGGGATTGCGCTACGGAATTTAGGACGCTATGAAGAAGCGCTCGCCTCCTATAACAAAGCCTTGGAATTTAAACCTGATGACCACCTATCTTGGAACAACCGGGGGAATGCGCTATTTAATTTAGGACGCTATGAAGAAGCGCTCGCCTCCTATAACAAAGCCTTGGAATTTAAACCTGATGACCACCTATCTTGGAACAACCGGGGGAATGCGCTATTTAATTTAGGACGCAGTGAAGAAGCGATCGCCAGCTATGACAAAGCCTTGGAATTTCAACCTGATGATCGCCAAGCTTGGTTCAACCGGGGGTATGCGCTATTTAATTTAGGATGCAATGAAGAAGCGATCACCGCCTATGACAAAGCAATGGAAATTCAACCTTATGACTACCTAGCTTGGTACAACAAGAGAGTAATATCCATAAAATTACAATGGCAAAAGTTAATGAAACCTGTGACACAGTTTTTGCAGCTTATTGGTTTTAGACGGTAATAGTAGTAACTCAAATTAAAAGCGATCGCTCTTTCCCCATCTTTACATCTGACACAGAAGCAATAAAATTCTACCGCTACAATATAAATACAATACAAATTGCGCTAGTTAGTGTATGACTCTCCAAGAACTCGAAAATCAAATCCTAGCACTACCTCCAACAGAAAAAGCGGCAATTATCCAAAGCCTAACCCAAAGCATCAACATTGGGGCAAAAGGTATTACTAAAACACCAGGTGTTTGTGGCGGAGAAGCTTGTATCGCTGGAACTCGTATTGCAGTTTGGCTATTAGTTGAAGCACGTCGTTTGGGAATTACTGAAGTCCAACTTTTGCAAGATTATCCTCATATTAGCGCGGCAGATTTAGTTAATGCTTGGATATATGCAGATGCTTATCCTCAAGAAATTGAAGCTGCTATCCGTGCTAATGAGGCTGCTTAAATCATGGCGCGTTTATACGCTGATGAAATGTTCCCAAAGCAAGTGAGTGAATTGTTACGAACAATGGGACATGATGTTTTAACAGTACAGGAAGCTGGTAACGCAAATTTAGGTATTCCTGATGAGGAAGTTTTAGCCTTTGCAATCAGCGATAATCGAACTGTCATCACACTAAATCGTCAAGATTTTATCAAACTGCATAGAAGCTCACCCGAACATTTGGGTATTATTGTTTGTACAAATGATACTGATAGATATCGAATGGCAACTCGAATTAATGAAACAATTAATCAAGAAGAATCATTAATAGGTAAGTTGATTCGCGTTGTCCGTCCTAGTAGTTGAATTACAAAACCTGCATAGGGTGGGCAATGCCCACCCTACAATTAAATTGAATTAACATAATCTATTAAACAAATCGCCCTGCACAATTAAGCGCAGGGCGTTGATTTTACTTTAATTCAAAATGCCAACAAGATTACTTGCTGTTACCGTTGCCATTACTATGGCCATTGCCATTGCCAGCAATCACACGTTCAGCGAGTTTTTCCGGTACTTCTTGCAGATGGTCATATTCCCAGTGGAAGGAACCAACACCGAGAGTGAGCGATCGCAGCTCTACAATAAAGTCTTGCATCTCGGCTTGGGGCAAATAAGCTGAAATATTATCCCAGCCTTGCCAATCATTTCTGCCTTCATAGCCCAAAATTTGCCCTCTTCTACCACTGAGAAGTTGCAGCGCTTTCGAGGTAAATTCGCTAGGTGTGGTTACTTGTACTTTGAGAATCGGTTCTAGGAGGGTAGGTTGGGCTTGGGGTATCCCCGTTTGCATTGCCAACCGGGCGGCTTGTTTAAAGGCTTGTTCGGAACTATCAACAGTATGGTAAGAACCATTGGTTAAGGTTACAGACACATCCACAATTGGGAAGCCCAAAGGCCCGTGTGCCAGAAATTCCCGCACGCCCATTTCTACGCCAGGAATATACTGTCTGGGAACTACGCCGCCAACTATAGTTTCCCGGAAGTTGAAGCCTTCGCCACGGGGTAGGGGCTGGATATCGAGGAAAACATCACCAAATTGCCCGTGTCCACCGCTTTGGTGCTTATAGCGCCCATGAACTGCTGCTACAGGTTTACGGATGGTTTCTTTGTAAGGAACTTGTGGTAGGTGGGTTGTCATCGGCAGATTATATTTCCGCCGCAGTCTATCTAAAGCGACTTGCAGATGAATTTCGCCTTGTCCCCAAAGAATCACTTCGTGGGTGTCACCATGTTGTTCCCAAGCCAAAGAAGGATCTTCTTCCAACAGTTTGGTAATCGCACTGCTAAGTTTTACTTCATCGTTGCGCTTTTCGGGAGTGATGGCGAGAGCGTAAACAGGTTCCAACTGTTCAGCTTTGGGTAATTCTTGTTTCAACGGGGAATCGGTAGAGAGGATATCTCCGGTTTTCACGCCTTCTAAACGGCTGATAGCGACAATTTCACCAGCTAAAACTTCATTAACTGATTGCTGTTGTTGCCCCATCAGGCGATAAATACCACCTGCACGAATGCCATTGAGGACAATACCATCGGTTAATTTACCTTGCCAAACACGGACTAGGGAGAGTTTGCCACCTTGAGGAGTATAGTAAGTCTTCAATACCTGAGCAATTGGGGTATTGCCTGCTTTGCTTAAACGACGTTCTGCTGTGCTTTCGGGTTCTGGTGCTTCGCGTACCAAAGCTTCTAATAAAGGTCTGACACCATAATCTTGTTCGGCCACACCAAAGAAAACGGGCACTACCAAATCTGCCCCTAATTCCATTTTTAAATCCTTGAGGATTTCTTCTTGGGGTGGTTCGATATCTTCTAAAAGTTCTTCCAATAAGTGGTCATCAAAATTTGCTAAAGCTTCGAGCATTTCTGCCCGCGCAATATGTTCTTCTTCTTTTAAATTTTCGGGGAAAGGAATCAGGTCAGCTGGTGCGCCTGCATGATATTGATATGCTTGTTCTGTGACCATATCAATAAAGCCTGTTAGCTGTTCCCCCTGCATGATGGGATATTGATGGGCTACTAGGGGACGGCTGGAAACAGCTTTGAGGGCGTGCAATGTTTCGAGAACATGAATATTTGCCCTGTCCATTTTATTAACAAAGACGATGTGGGGAATTTCCCAATCGTCTAGGAATTTAAACAGAGGAGCAAGGGTGAGGACGCGATCGCGGATGGGTTCGCAAACTACAATTGCCGCATCGACTCCCATGAGGGCGCTGTATGTTTCTTGGGCAAATTCTACACTGCCGGGACAGTCAATAAAGTTAAAGCGCAAGTCGTTATACTCAGTGCTAGCCGCGCTTACTTCTACACTCATGTGGCGATCGCGCGATTCATTCGCACTATCTCCCACTGTGTTACCATCCTTCACATTGCCTTTCCTGGAAATCGCCCCTGTAACAAACAACAAACTTTCTAGTAAAGTTGTTTTTCCACTCAAATAAGGACCGACAATTGCAACGTTCCGCGAACCCGATTTTACTTTTTCGTTCATAAAACCTCCCTTGCGGTAAGTCACCACTAACCGCATTATCCTGTGTATGCAAGGATAGAAAATGGTTCTCTGAAGGAGAATCATCTCCTCTTTAACCTGTTATTATCCTCCCTTTAATCGATGTTATGAAAAATCGTAGTTTGTTGTAAGATTTAGTTAAATAAAAGTTAATAAACTCAAACTTTAATACAGAATTTTTAATTTTTGTTAAAAGACTCTATTTCTCAAAACAGTTTGTGAAGAAAAATTAACTGAAAGCGTTGCCAGTCACAAAAAGCAATGGAATTATTCAATCAATATCATATAGCTAAGAAGGTACAAGAAGGCAGGAGGCAAGAGGCAGAGGGCAGAAGTAAATTCAGCCTAATTCAGAAGATTTTGCAACGAAACAATTATTTCCGCTATGCTGTACTGATAAGTTTGATTCTGCTTGGTGAAAGCCTAATTTACCCTTCTCCCAGTCTTTCTGTCTCTCCACCAGACTTACTGGCACAAACTGCTGCTCAACCTGCCATAGACTTATTAAATCAAGGCTTACAAGCAATTCAAGCGGGTAGAGTTCAAAATGCGATCGCTTTATTTAGAAAAGCTACACAACTAGATCCAAGATTGGCAGCCGCCCACTATAATTTAGGGCTAGCATTGAGACAAGCTGGAGAATTACAACCTGCGGCAGATGCATTTTATCAAGCAACGCAGGCCGATCCTAATTTTGCTCCCGCTTTTGCGAATTTAGGCGGCTCATTATTAGAAGGTAATAATTTACAGTTAGCAAATGATTACTTGCAACGAGCATTAGAACTAGATTCTAAACTCGGTTTTGCTCACTATAACTTAGGATTGCTCAGAGAACAGCAACGAGATTGGGATAAAGCGATCGCATCTTTAAAAAAAGCAATGCAATATAGCCCAAATGCACCTGAGCCTGCTTACCATTTAGGAAGAATTTATCTATTACAAGGCAAAATAGATCAAGCAAAAGATGCCTTTAGTAAAGCGCTACAAATTAATCCCAAATATCCCGAAGTTCATTACAACCTTGGTTCAATTTGGTTTCAAAAAGGTAAATTAACAGAAGCCTTAGAATCCTTCCGAAAATCAGCCGCATCCAACTCTAACTATGCCAATGCTTATTACGGTGCAGGGTTAGTTTTTATGCAATTAAAAAAGTATGCAGAAGCGGCGCAAGTATTTCAATATGCCAGAGACTTATATAAAACTCAGGGTAATCCTCAATGGGCGAGAAATGCCGAGCAATTGTTGCAACAAGCACAAAATTTAAATTACCAACCTCGCTGAGGCGCGAACCCTTAACAGTGCGCAACAATAGGGTTATTGGGTGGACTCGCTGGTGTGGTCTGAACCTATCCCAATCGCTGAACGGTATTGTACATGCAAAAGCGCATCAAAAGTCGGTTTTTATTTTGCGATCGCTGGTTCGATCGTCATGCGATCGTTCGCAACATGGAGGCATTCCAAGACCTAATTGTAATTGTCTTATGTTTAGGTTTATTTGCTGTCATGTTGCTTCAATTGTGGGGCATATTTATTGCCATTACAAAGCCTTTAGACTACAAAGTAGTCACAGCAAAAATACTATTTGTCTTGATTTTGGTAGAGCTATTTCGGTTGCTCATGGTTTACCTGCAAGAGCATAGTATTTCTGTTGGAGTAGCGGTAGAAGTCACAATTGTATCCGTCCTCAGAGAAATAGTTGTTCATGGTGCGTTAGAAATTTCTTCTCTACAGACAGCAGCAATGTGTGGCTTATTATTCATTCTGGGTGGGCTACTGATAGTATGTGCCAAAACACCACACATGGATTGCATTAGTGCTAATACTAAGTTTTGCCCAATTGCTTATTCAGGAAATAGAGACAAGCAAAACCAGTTAGAATTCCAATATTCACGCCGCTGTGATGAAAATCAACCTCTCTCATAAGTTGTCATTCGTCAGTTGTCATTAGGCATTTGTTATTTGGTAAAAGGCAATAGGCAAGAGCTAAGAGTCATTAGTTATTTCTTCATTGTCCCCCTTGTCCTCCTTGTCTCCCTCATCTCCCTCATCTCCCTCATCCCTTCAATCTAGCCTTGGTAATTTTTTCTACGCTTTTGGGAAGATGAAGACCTCGTTTACGGTGAGTAGAAATTAATTAGAAACCTAAATGAGGATGAATTTATGGTTACTACAGGTAACGGACAAACTCAACAAGCGATTAGCAACCTGGAGTACGATTTTGTGACTGTGTTGCATAACAAAGCTGAAGCAGTTAAGGCTTACGACACTTACATCAAAGACGCACAGGAAGCTAACTCCCAGCCCTGTGTAGAGTTATTCCAAAAATTGCGGCAGTCTGATATGGAGCAAGCCCAAGAAATTCGCCGCCATCTTCAACAAGTATTGCAGCACGGTAAGATGTAAAGCCAGTCATTAAAAAGCAGCAAGCCGCAGTTGCTATCAGCTAGGCTAATACCCTGCGGCTTTCTGTACTACACATCAATCATCTGTAGGGGTGCAAAGCTTTGCGCCCCTACCTCATATATTTGTCGTATTCTTATTTTCAAACTGGTATAACTACTTTAAATTGCTTCAAAAGTGGATAAAAATAGATTCCGCTGGGTCCCAATCAGCGCCTTGACAAAACTCATCGACCCAAGAAGCTAGACTACGAGCATTAGTTTTACGTGAAAGCTTGACCTTATGAGGGCTATCAGGCGATTTCATCTTCATTGGTTGACTATTGCTGGGAACCTTTATAGTGACAGCAAGCGATTTCAAATTTGTGTCGGTGGAAGAAAGCGCCGTAGCCGTTGCTGAGGGTAGCAGAGTTTGGGTTTGATGAGGAATTTCAGCGTTTATTTGCGAAGTTACTATTGTGCTTTTGTTCGGAACTTCAGTAGGGATTGTTAGCGATCGCCCAGGTTGGTCTTGAAGTATCATTTCGTCAGATGGCTTCTCGTCCAGTAACATCGTGGTTGAACAATCACGATTAACCTGAGTAGCTACTGCAACTGATGATTCAGATTGGCGATCGCGGACTACTGCATGAGTTACTGTAACCGATGGTATCGGTATTTTTGGCAGCACCAGTTCCGTAGCAGGCTTTTCAAAATGTAGGATCTTAGTAGGAGATTCAGAATTTACTTCTGGATGAAAAGTATCTAATAATACAGGTTCTTGTTCATCATGAATCTCTTCTGGAGGTGCGTTATAAACATGATTATGAGCTATAAAATGCTCTCTGGTAAATGAACCTAACTCTTTGTCAGGATTGAAATTAAGACCCAATGCTGTAACTATTTGGTCAGGATTATTATTTAATTCGATCAGAAAAGAAAGTATTTGATCGAACTGCGGTTCTAAAACCGACAGAGTAGCCAAAATAAAACCAGATGAAGGCCTGCGCAGACCATCATAAGTACCCCAGATTCGCATTTTTACTAACCAAGGGCGATTTTGCTCGTAGTAACTCAGCCACTTCATTTTTAATGATTGACGTAGCTGCTGAATATTCATCGGATGCCTCACTTCAGTCAACAAAGAGTGCAGAGTTTATATATTTTGAAACAGCTTTATCCCTGGGGATGAAACCGATAATAAAGCATCTGCTTGACTCTTTGCGCACCTAATAAGTGTTGTTCTACCAATAGAGGTACTTCACTTGGTTGAACTCCGCTATACCAGACCATCTCTGGTAATACCAATACCATCGGCCCGCTACCACATTGTCCCAAACAGCTACTCGCTGTAACCATCACATCAGGAACAGGCAAAGCGGCAAAAGCTGCTAAGACATCTGCTGCACCTTGTTTTTTACAACTGCGGTTTTGACATACCCGCACGCATCTTGGTAAAGAAGCTGGATCTGTACTTGGCGAGTGTGATGGTTGAGCAGTATTTGACATTTTTTACAAACCGCAGAGAAGAGGAAGAGGATAAAAGAAAAGAGACGGGGGGACGCGGGGAGGCGGAGAAATAATCAAATACTCAATACCCCATGCCCAATGCCCAATGCCCCATACCCAATGACAATTGACTAATCTACTGAAAGTCCTTTAGAAGCTAACCATTCGTGGTTAAATATCCGCGATTGATACCGGGAACCACTATCACACAAAATTGTAACAATAGTATGTCCTGGGCCTAACTGCTTTGCTAAGGCAACGGCTGCTCCAACATTAATACCTGTAGAACCACCCATTAACAATCCATCTTTTCTCAGCAGTTGGTAAACTACTCGCAAAGCTTCCTTATCATCTATCTGGATAGCATCATCAGCTGGTGCGCCTTCCATATTCGCTGTGATGCGACTATTACCAATACCTTCGGTGATGGAATTGCCTTCCATCTTGATTTCACCAGTTTTGATGTAGCTGTAAAGTCCACTACCTAGGGGGTCAGCAACAACACATTTAATTGCTGGATTCTTTTCTTTCAAGTAGAGTGCTACACCAGCAAATGTACCGCCAGTTCCAGTTGCAGCTACCCAACCATCGACTTTACCATCTGTTTGCGTCCAGATTTCTGGCCCTGTAGTTTCGTAATGAGCATGGCGATTAGCTAAATTATCAAATTGATTCGCCCAAATAGCATTATCTAATTCAGCAGCGATTCTGCCAGATAACTTGACGTAGTTATTGGGGTCTTTATAAGGTACAGCCGGAACAGGACGAACTTCTGCGCCTAGTGTTGTGAGTGCGTCTATTTTTTCTTGGGACTGAGTATCAGGAATGATAATTAGGCATTTGTAGCCTTTGGCATTACAAATATGGGCTAAACCAATGCCAGTATTACCAGCTGTGCCTTCAACTACTGTACCACCGGGTTTGAGTAAGCCCTTTTTTTCTGCATCTTCAATAATATAAAGTGCAGCGCGGTCTTTGACGGAACCACCGGGATTAAGAAATTCTGCTTTGCCGAGAATTTCACACCCCGTTTCTTCACTAAAGCTGTTCAAGCGAATTAGAGGTGTATTGCCAACGGTGCCGATGAAGCCGTTTTTGATATCCATTTACCTGTACCTAAGTTCTTATCTATAAAAATTTTGGCTTATAGCGGTGGCAATATTAATGGATTTTGTTAAGTGCGATCGCATTACATAATTAATATAGTGGTGACTCCAATATTCTCAATCACGCGCTGATTACCAAACTTTACTCATATTGAGCACAAATCCAGGCATAATTGGATCGGCGCTGATAGTGGCGGGATTTTCCAGACATACTTCTGGCGTACCAGGACGATAAATATAAACTTTACGCTCTTTACGGTCAATTAGCCAACCTAACTGTACACCTGGTTCTCTCATGTATTCTGCCATTTTTTCTTGCAAAGATTTGAGAGTATCAGAAGGCGACATTAGTTCTAATACAAAATCTGGACAGATGGGTGCAAAACTTTGCTGTTGTTCTTGAGATAGCGCATTCCACCTTTGCAATTTTATCCAAGAAACATCAGGCGATCGCTCCGCACCTGTTGAGAGCTTAAACCCACTACTAGAGTCAAAACAAATACCTGTTCCATCTTGTTCTGCCCAAACTCCTAGCTGGACAGCAAGATTAAAGTTACGATTGCCTGTTTCTGAGCCAGTAGGCGGCATAACTGATATCTCTCCAAATCTGTTCCTTTCAATGCGTAAGTCACGATTAACCTGACAGAATTCAAAAAACTGCTCGTCTGTCATGTTCATTGAAGGTGGAATTCGCAACAAAATAGGTGATGAAAACATAATACCTACCTGACTGGCTGCTACTTTTATATTAGTCAAGGGTCAAGGGTCAACAGTAAAGAGTCAATGGTCAAAAAGCAAAAGGCAATAATTGTTATTTATATCCCCCTTATCTTCCTTGTCCTCCCTGTCCCCCTTGTCCCCCTAACCCCCAGTCTCTCACAGACTACTTTCAATCAACTGTCGATACTCGCTCTTTTGCTTCACGCCTTTAACTTCCTTCAAAAGTTCCTTATCTTTGAACAATTGAATTGTCGGCGTTCCTGTCACACCAGCATTTTCGGCAATATCTCTGTCTTGGTCGATGTCAATTTCTACAAAGTGAATTTTGCCCTCAAATTCATCGACTACTTTATTTAGTATTGGCTTGAGGGTATGACAAGGGCCACAGCCAGGAGAAACATATTTTACCAAAAGTAGGCGATCGCTCTCATGGAAGAGTTTCCGCAAAGCATAACCACCCTCATGGCGCGTAGCATTCAAATTAAATTCTGCTTCTTGCTCAGCTTCGGTTTTTTTCGCTGCTGGCTGATGTTCTAATTCATTAACTGATGTTTCTGGCTGTTGATGGAATTCTTGAATCAAACCACTAGAAGATAACCAGCGTTCTGCCAACATCGCCGCCATACAGCCAGTACCCGCAGCCGTAATTGCCTGACGAAACTCATGATCCTGCACATCACCAGCCGCAAAAACTCCTTCTACACTGGTTTCTACAGAACCGTGTTTGGTAGCAACGTAACCCACCTCATCCAATTCTAGTTGTCCCTTAAATAGAGAGGTATTAGGAGTATGACCAATGGCGTAGAATAAGCCCTTGGCGTGAAGTTCGCTTTCTTCGCCAGTTTTGGTATTACGAATTTTCACTCCATCCATGTGGCCGTTACCAAAGATATCCACGGCTTCGGTGTTCCAATGTACCTGGATTTTGGGATTGCTCAAAACCCTGTCTTGCATGGCTTTAGAAGCTCGCATTTTATCAGAGCGCACCAGCAAATTCACTTTAGAACCGTACTTAGTTAAGTAAATTGACTCTTCCGCAGCCGAGTCCCCAGCACCAATTACAGCCAGTTCCGCACCGTGGAAAATTGGTGTTGCACCATCGCAAATTGCACAAGCAGAAATCCCACGACTCCAAAATTCATGCTCGCTGGGTAAACCCAAACGCTTGGCTGTCGCACCAGTAGCAATAATAATACTGTTGGCTTTAACTTCTCTTTCTTCTGAGCGAATAGTAAAAGGACGCTGGCTCAAATCAACTGATATCACATCTTCTGTATATAACTCAGCCCCCCAGCGCTCTGCTTGTGCCTTCATCCTATCCATCAATTCCGGCCCAGTAATGCCTTGAGGAAACCCTGGAAAGTTTTCTACTTCCGTCGTGGTCATTAGTTGCCCACCAGGCAAACCTCCCGCTTGGAAGCCTTCAAATACAACAGGCTTCAAGTTAGCTCGCCCTGCATAGATGGCCGCTGTGTATCCTGCTGGCCCAGAACCGATGATTACCAAGTTTTCTACTGTCGGGTTGGTCATAACAGTTATACAAACTCATAACGACTACGCTTAATATAGCATAAGAAACTGCGATCGCAAATTGCAAAAACTGGGAATATTGTGAGCAATGTCTAAGACAAGCAACTCCGCGTTCTACGCAGGTGTTTGCAACCCTATCAATTCACCTTCCCATCACTGCTATTTGAGGATGAAAATCTAGCGAAAAATATTTTTTGCTACTAGTGATATGAAACTGCTCTGAGGTGGGTAAGTTCTTTTTAGAACAAACAACCCACCCCACCCCAGGGAAAACACTTATGAAAACCGAACTGAAAGCTAAATTTATCCAACACATTCTCGGCAAAAAACAAGAAAACGAAGGTTTCACACTTATTGAATTGTTGGTAGTAATCATCATTATCGGTATTTTGTCTGCTATTGCACTACCTTCTTTCTTGAACCAAGCCAACAAAGCCAAGCAGTCTGAAGCTAAAACCTACGTAGGTTCCATGAACCGCGCTCAGCAAGCTTATTACTTAGAACAGAACCAATTTGCTGCTCAAGCTGACTTTGGTAAACTAGGTCTTGGTATTGCCACACAAACCACAAATTACAAGTACTCAATTTCTGGTGGTGGTTCTACTAACGCCAGCCAAGTAACTAACCAAGCAGCAACAGTACTTGCCAATGCACCTCTCAAATCTTATATAGGTAATGTGGGTGTAACAACGCAAGCTTCTACCAGTGAAGCTACTACCGTAGCTACTTTATGTGAAGCGACCGCAGCAAGAGTTAATAGTGGTTCAGATGTAGTTGCCTATAGTGTTAGTGGCAATTTCGACAGCACCACTAATTCACCCTCATGTCCTAGTAACTTTGTCTCTTTGAAATAAGTGAAACAGTCACTTACTACGTGAAAGTATTGTTTGTCTAAGCCACTTCATAGCAAAGTAATTTTTCGTGTAGTTTGTATTGAACTAAATTAGTAGTTTTTAAAGTGGGTAGATGCTTCTATCCACTTTATTTCCGTTATGTGAGCTTCAGAGTTATATTGTCCATGCAATTACCTATGAAAAATACAATGATTACTAATATACAGAATTGGCAGAATCAAGCTGAACAATACTTTATCCAAGAAAAATATCTGCAAGCAGCACAGTTATATGAAAAAGCAATAGTAATAGAACCAAATGCTATTTTTTATTATTGGCATTTAGGATTACTATTGCTATTACAAGGACAAGAAGCTGAAGCCCAAATGACGTGGATGCTGCCAATGACAGAGGCAGATGAAGAGCAGTTAGAAATTTGGACAAACGAACTATTTCAATTTTTGCAAATAGAAGCTGAAAAACGCGAAGTATTGGGAGAATATTCCCTAGCCTGGTTAATCCGCCAGCATATGCGTGAAGTTAATCCTATTGACATTAATAATTTACTTCACATATTGCGACTTTGCCTCAAACTTGAAAAATTTGAAGATATTAAAGACTTGCATGAATGGGGAATAATTGAAAATTTAAACGAGCTAGAAAGCGCAAATATCAATGCCGAATTGTTAATACAAGTTTTAGAAGATTTTTTAAATACTGCGCCTTTACATCCATTCAATCTAAATTTAGTAGAAGCTTGTTTACCTCACTTTTCTGATACTTATCACTGCTTTTGCCTAATCCTTACTACTGCTATGACAATTGGGCATACTTTACGGCAACCTTTGCTAGCAGCAGAGCTTCTTAAATTGCATTTAAAATTAGAACCAGAGAATGTAGAGATTTTAAGACATTTAGCAGTTTTTTATCAAGATGCTCGTAATTATTCTCAGGGTATAGAGACAGCTAAGTTATGTTATTCGCTATCAGAAAGTTTAGCTGATAAAATTTTCGCCCTCCATTTGCTGTTAAGAGGACTAATGTCAGCAGGTGGATATTGGCAGGAGATATGTGAAACTTGCCAAGAATTGGAAGCAGTATTTCAACAGTTTATCCAAGCCCAACCAATTGCCTTAGAAGAGGGCAGAATACTACGGTTGCTAACACCATCTTTTGCTATACCTCACATTAAAGATAATCCTGCTAGTTTCCGGAGAATTCAGAATCAAATAGCTAAAATTTTCAATACTGATGTTCAAGATTTTGCTCAATCACAAGGAAAAAAAGCTTATTACAAAAATAATAGTCAAGATTTAAAACATTCCACTAAAAAATTAAAAATTGGTTATGTATCTTACGCTTTAAGAAATCATTCAGTTGGTTGGCTAGCTCGCTGGTTATTTCAGCATCATGATAAAGACAAATTTGAGATTCATACATATTTTGTTAATTATCAATTAGTCAATGATTTTCTTCAAGATTGGTATGTACAAAATGCAGGTAATGTTCATAAGCTAGGTATGAATGGCTTAGAGATTGCTGAACAAATATATCAAGATGAAATCGATATTTTAATTGACCTTGATAGCATTACTTTGGATATTACTAGCGAAGTGATGGCACTCAAGCCAGCACCTATCCAAGTTACTTGGCTAGGTTGGGATGCTTCAGGCATACCTGCAATTGATTACTTTATTGCCGACCCCTATGTATTACCAGATGATGCACAAGATTACTACACAGAGAAAATCTGGCGATTATCGCAAACTTACATAGCAGTAGATGGTTTTGAGGTAGGTGTACCAACTCTTCGTAGAGAGGACTTAAATATCCCTGAAGATGCTGTTGTATATCTAAGCGCACAAAGAGGATATAAACGCCATCCAGAAACAACTAGGTGGCAAATGCAAATTATCAAACAAGTACCTAACAGCTACTTTTTGATTAAGGGACTTTCTGAAGAAGAAGCAATTAAACGCTTTTTTTATCAAATTGCTGAAGAGGAGGGTGTGGACATATCTAGGTTACGATTTTTACCGCAAGTCTCTCTAGAGTCAGTTCATCGTGCTAACTTGGGCATTGCTGATATTGTATTAGATACATATCCTTACAATGGAGCAACAACAACCCTAGAAACATTATGGATGGGTATCCCTTTAGTAACGAGAGTTGGTGAACAATTCGCAGCACGTAATAGCTACACCATGATGGTGAATGCTGGTATAACCGAAGGCATAGCTTGGACAGATGAAGAGTATATAGAATGGGGCGTACGCTTGGGTAAAGATGCTTCTTTAAGACAGCAAATTTCTGGGCAATTACGTCAGTCTCGGCACACTGCACCGCTGTGGAATGGTAAGCAGTTTACCCGTGAAATGGAGAAGGCTTACGAACAGATGTGGCAAAGGTATCTGGAAGGAAAATAGGGTGGGAGAAACCTTCAGACTTGATAAGTAGCTGGACAAAAACATTTACAGTCATTGCGAGCAAAGCGAAGCAATCCCAACTCTTACGATTGCTTCATTACGCTACCCTTCGGGAACGCCAAGGGCGAACGCTACATTCGGAATGACTTTGTGTGTGCGATTCTGTCTAACTAATTACATCGTATCTCCACAACTCTAAAATTATGAAAAAAAGCCTGTTTCCGCAGGCTTTTTTTTATAGCATGGTGAATAATTTTCACCATGTCGGTACTTAGCTAATGCTACACAGGTAGCACCTCTAATTGGAAGACACTCAAGCTATCTAATTCACAGACTGGTAACTTGTCTGCTTTCACTTGGGCGATCGCCTGTGGATTATCTATTGTTAAAGCAATTCGAGTTTGAATTTTAGGCAAAAGAGTTTCCCATTGAATATCGCTTATCTGCCCTAGCAAAGAAATTTCTGGTCCCTCAGTTATATCCACATCCTCTTCCATTAGCAAATTTATGGTCAAAGACGATAAAAGCATATCAGCTTCCTCTTCAGAAATATTGTGAGTATCTATTAAGAGAGTTATCTGACTTTTATCAGGGTGAGTAGTGAGAGCAGAAATTACACTGGATAAATCTTGATATAGTAGGTCTTCTGGTTGTGACCAGTCAGGAAAAATAATCAGGTTAGTCTCATTTAAGGGCAAGTTTTGGCTCAGATTATCTGCAAGATAATTGCTGAATAGCTCTTGGAATAGTTTCCCTATTTTAGCTGAGTAGGAGCGACTATCCAGAAAACTGGGATTGCCCTGCATTTTTTCTTTGATTTGGGCACTCTTTTGCTGGCGTAATTCAGGGTTATTACCAAGTGCGATCGCTAAATTGATATAGTCTATCTCGTTGTCTGTTACTAAGTCAGGCATTTCGATGTCTTTTAAGTAGGCAGACCCATGCTTCGACCGCAGAGGTTCACCTTCCAAAACTACAGGTGTTAATCCTACCTCTAAAGCATCTACAAGAGAATGACCACCGGAATGGCGGTAGGAATCTAAATACACATCAGCTAGCTTTAAAACTTCTTTAACATCAGCACGACTAGGTAGTGCATTAAGAACTATGAGACGGCTTTTGTCAACATCGTACTTAGCCAAAACCGCATACATTTGGTTGAGGAAAGAGTTAGCCGGATATGAATTGCTCCAGCTAGGAGCAAATGGGTATAAAACGAGAATTGAATCAGGTACAGCAGCAAGAATTTTTACCCAGGTTTCTCTCACTTCTGGAATTATCTTGTAGAAATTAGCACCCGAAGTAAATACAACAGTTTTTTCACTTGCACCCCAGCTTTCTCGATAGGGTTTAATTGTGGGAGTTTCTAGTTCAGAAGGGTAATCAAAACAGTAACCTACTCCATCAAGAGTTACTAACTTTTCTCTATAATGCTTTTGTCCACCTGACACAGGTTCTGATAATCTTCCAGAGATAAAATAGTCAATGTTTCGTATGCCTGTTGTTGCAGGGCAAGAGCCAAAGGTCAACTGTAGCCTTGCTAGTCGATGCAAGGCAAGTAATGTAATCTGATTTGTGACTAATGTCACGTTTGTTGCAATTAAGAGAAGATCGAGATCTCCATTACGAATCGTTTGTACCTGACTTTGTAGGTCTGAAGGTAAGATAACTAAAGCATCTACATGACCTGCACAATAGCGTTCTAAACGACTATTATTGGCACTTACAGTGTAGAGAATAATTTCAAACCTATTCCAATCTAAATGTTTGTATGCTGGCAGTGTGTGAAAGGTTTCTGTACCCAGTTGAAAATGAGCAGCAAGAACTCCTAGACGCATTTTTTTTCGTTCTAGAGATCGTTCTGGAAAGTCGTAGTCAATTTCATAGCCTTGAGTTTTCAAAGCATATTCCATGATCTCAGCGCGTTTGATATAAATCTCTTTTAAATTTTCTGTAGTGAAATATAAAGGGCTAAAGTTAGCAGCTTGAAGGAAAAAATTCGCTATATACTGCCATAATACTGATTCTGGATTACTGGATATATTTTCTTGTAAGTAATCTAGCCATTGTTGTAAATAGCGATAGTAATTATTTGCTTCTCCCTTTTCTTGAAATAGGCGCGGAAATTCTAAGATAAATTTCAGATAATCAGCTAGCAACCATTGAGGAATATGAGTTAGGTCATATTGCAGTGGTAGTTGGTCAGCACGGCAGTACAACATTCCTGCCAACAGGTATTGGATAGATTGTGATTCGCCAAAACCTTTAGCAATATGATCTGATAGTGTATTAACAAAATTCTGCTCTTTCTCTGTCAGCAACTCATGTTTAATACCGCTATTTAGCAATTTTTGATGTGCATCACCTAGATACTCAGAGTAATTAACGATCAATTTTTCTGCTGGTATAGTGAGCAATTTTTCTGCAAATTTCTGACGAGCTTGACAGAGGTTAGCTATTGCTGAGTGGCTGCTTGGTTGTTGCTGATACTGATTAACGCAGCTATTTATTTGCAATAAAAGCTCTTCTAATTCATTGCTGAGTTCACTTGACTTTTTAATCAACCCAAATGAAAGCAACAAGTTCTCTGATTCTTTAATTATTGTTGGGTTAAAAATCTCAGAATTGTATGCAACGATTAAGGCAAACTTATTATGATGTTGGGTAAAAGCTCGATTGCCAGTCGAATCAACACTTCTGCGGTAATATATTACTATTTCTTGTGTACCATAGAAGTTGATTTTATGTTTTAAGCAATTCAGCCAAAATTCCCAATCCTCATAACCAATTAAAGCAACATCTTCTTTATAACCCTTAACTAAATTCCACACTTTCTTTGAATAGAGTGAAGAATTGTGAATCATATCAAATCGCTTCATGTTTTCTTTAGAAAACAAGCCTGCGCTGACAATGAGTTTATTTTCGATTCCAAACATTTGATAGGAACCAAATGCCACACAAGGAGAATCTTGATTTAATGCCACACTTAATAGATTCTCAATTCCTGTTGAGCTTAACTTATCATCAGCATCTAATGGAAGTATATATTCACCATTAGATACTCTGATACCAGCATTTCTAGCGCTAGCAGGCCCACCGTTTGCTTTCTCAACAAGTCGGATCTTTTTATTAAAATAGGTTGATATCAACTGTTGTGCAACTTCACTGGTATTATCTTTACTCCCATCATTAACAATAATGATTTCCCAGTTCTCGTATGTCTGAGCAATGACACTGGCCACTGTTTCGGGTAAAA
The DNA here is from genome assembly GCA_034530615.2 of Aulosira sp. ZfuVER01. Lineage (GTDB taxonomy): Bacteria > Cyanobacteriota > Cyanobacteriia > Cyanobacteriales > Nostocaceae > Aulosira. Next base: position 57,575 of record JAVRCV020000006.1, on the reverse strand, counting down.
ACTCAGCTAGGTTGTAACAGGAAATAATGACAGAGACAAGAGGCATATTTGCGAAAGAAGATGAAACTTGATTTCTTTGTAGCAATAGTGTGCGTTCCACTACTTCCATAGTTTGTTTGATCATCCGTTCTTCCTTAAACATGGCTTCTGCACGCTTTTTACCAGCCAGGCCAATTGAACGACGCAATTCTGGATTTAGCGACCAAGCTTCAATTGTTCTTGCCATTTCCTCAATCGTAGCTTGTGGATTAATTTTTGGGTCAGAGACAAGTTTCCCCACATCTCCAAGCACTTCTGGAATACCGCCTACAGCCGGAGCAATAACTGGTAATTCTTTTGCCATTGCCTCTACAATTGCTAATCCAAATGATTCAAATTCGGAAGGCAAAACAAAAATATCAGATGTATCCAGCCACTCAACAATATTTGTGCAGTTACCTAAAAGTTTGACGTGATTGCTAATCTTTAATTGCTCGATTGCTTGCTTAAGTTGTGCTTCTAAAGCACCATCACCAGCCCATACAAAATATAGCTTATGCCATGATTCACTTTGCATAAGTTGCTTAATTGCTTCTAGCTGGTACTGATAACCTTTTCCTGCGTCTAAGCGAGCAGCTGTAAAACAAATTACTGCATTTGCAGGAATACCATATTCTTGACGTAGGCGATCGCGAATAGATAGTTTAGGAGGGGCAAAATAATGTTCTGGTCGTCCGCTATAAATTACTTGTCCTTTGTGTTTTGGAAGCCTAAATAGCTGGTGTAACAAATTCAAATTTTCATTTGAGACAGTAATGAATGCTCCCGCTTGAGTATGAATTTGCTCTAATTCTTCCAAGTATGAGGCAAATCGCTCTGCTAAATAGGGAACAGCACATCCATCGACAATAATATATGGTATTCCCATCTGTTTAGCCACTTTTTTAGCAGCTAAATTGGATAACGGACAACAATCACTAAAAATAATCAGGTCAGGTTTAATTTTAGGAAATATTTCTTGAGCATCTGATATATCCAACAGTGTTCTTGAAAACTCATGAATGCTATTATAATTTAGCCATAAATGCTGAATACCTAACTTTTGTTGTTCTTGAATGAGATGATTAGATGTGTGGGTTTGTACACAAGTTACTTGATAACCTAATTTTGCTAATTCACAAATAATAGAGTGGTTGTATTGACCAACGCCATAAATACTAAAATCGTCTGTGTATAGTAGGATATGTTGATTGAGATTCTTTGAAGGATAAGTATCTGATTGTGCTGATGCCAAAGTATTTAATTGAGGAATTTGATTTGCTTCTAGCAACCTATCTTGATGTAAATGAGTATTTAATTCCTCAATAATTAACATTGGTAACTCTACTCTTTGTATCTCTGGCTGTTGGAGACCATTAAAGATCGTTACACCAGCTGGATTGTGACTAGATGCTGACTTAACAGATGTTAATAACCTTAACAAGAAATCTTTATGTATTAGTCCAAAAGAAAGCAGATTTTGAGGAAATTGGAGTAAGGGTAAAACTTCTATAGCCTCTAGATAGCTTTTTGCAGGTACACGTTCTGTAAAAATTTCTTGATTAATTCTACTAGAAGATGCAATCCAAGCTCCAAATATAACTCCGGCAGTTTCTTTGTGATCTGCTGCCAAAAGAATATCTAAAGCCGATGAGATGAAAGATTCGTCATACTGAATATAATCATTCGTAATCAGAATATATTCTTCTTCAATCAGGGAAATACAATTAATAATTGAGTCTATAATGCCTTGGTAGTCATACCAATCTAAATTATGGCAATCATAAACAATCAGATTTTGATGCCGAGATTGATTTTTCCATGCAGGTAAAAGCTGCTTGTCAGTCTGTGGAACGTTTATATAATTTAGACTAATGATAGCTACTGAAGGTTTGGCAGAGAGATAGTTACTCTCTAAAGCTTGAGACTTAATTTTTTGACGATATTCTTCTATCTCCTGCAACTCGTTGTTAAAGAAATTCAACTCCTCAAAATTTGGGTTATTTTTACGCTCATCGGTTGGGATATCGTAGATAGAAGTGTTATGTATAATTCTGTTGCAAATTCTATCTAAAGCTGGATCAATACCAGGCTTCAAATCATCTAAAGATTTAATCTTGAAATCTGGAAGATGATAGTCTTTAATACCAATTGAGCGAAACTTAGTAGAAAATTTAAAGAAATAAGCATCAGTGAAGCGATACAACTTGATCAAGTCCTCGACAGTTGCTTGACAAGATGCAGAAAGTAGTCTCTCGACTAATTCTCCCAAAGATTCTTGACTGATTTGTTGAAAAGTATGTTTTACTGCTTCCCGATATGGAGATTGTTCAAATGTTGCTGTTGGTACACCTCTAGCTGCTGCTTCAAGTGCTACAGTGCTGAAAAAAGCGATCGCTGCATCAGAATGCCATAAAAGAGCATATGAAGTTAACTGCTCAGAGGGCATAATAATCCGCACATTTTTAGGAGCAGAAAGTACTTGCTGATAAGCTTTTGACAAAAAATCATATGCTATAGCTTGTAGGAATGTCTTACTCCCTGCACCTGTGATAAAGGGATGATGGCGAATTACTAAATATTCATCTCTATCCCTAAATATTTCCATCAAGCTTTCAATTATATCTAGTTGCTTTGTCATAACTTTATAATCTTCAGACATTGCATGTTCATCTTCGCTTGATGTGAAAACAGTAACTACTTTTGCGTCTACTGGAATTCTCAATTGGTGCCGAACATTCGTATGATTTGAATGGAAATCATAAAAAGAAGGCCAACTAAGATTCTGACCATTTTCTCGCCCAATAAAATATTTTTTTACTTGGGAAATTTCTTGCTTATTTAGAGGAATATCTTTCCAACTTTTCACACAATCAAGTGGGGTCTTAGGGCTTAAACAATTAGAATTATCAAAGAAACCAAAACTATCAGCAATAAATCCTCTTTCGTGAGCGATCACATCAATTTGATGCTGCTTTGCCACCTCAAATGCTACACTGTAAGGTGCAAAGCGAGCATTGAATAAAAATAGATTGGTAGGATTATAAGTATCTATTAATCTGGAAATTGCCTTATAAGTTATTAAACCATCAATTAAATATTGTTTATGAACTTTTCTAACCTCTGGTCTAGATAGTTCTATATCAGAAGATATTCTAAAATATGTACAAATAGATGAGGTCACCCATTTACCAATCGGTAAGTCAAAATAGACAGCATTTTTATAATCTTGGAGAACAAGATTTTCTACCCATTGATTAGCAATGTTGTAGTCCTTGTCACTAATCCAATCACGCAACTGTAGATAAGGTAAATTAAAAGATGAGGCCAAAAGCTGTTTACTAGTTTGTGAACAAGCTTGACAAGCATCAGCATATTCGTAACCAACCTGAGTTGCGAAATGTGCAACATTGCAATTTTTATATACTCCATCACAACCAACTACAAAAATCTCACAATTCCGCAACCTTAATGCTGAAGCAACCACTGCATCGACTTGACTGTGAACTGACCACCATGCATATGGCGCGAAAAACATGATTTTTTTAAGTTCAGTCATTGCTCTAATCCTTTGTTTACAATTTTCAATAACGGACAATAAATATTGGCTCTATTAGCTAGCTAAGTAAAGGAATTCTATTTAGTAAATAGCTTATTCCTTGTGTTAAGTTCTGGGTCTGATTTACTGAGACAGTAAAAATCTCTGGTATGTGTAAGGAAAACTTTCAATTGCATATTGCCATAATGTCACCTCTATAATTTACGTATATTTTTTAAATAAAACTAAAAGTAATCTTTACTCAATTACTCTAGGAGAAGTTTCCAGTCTAAAGGAGTGCCTCTTTTCAAGTTTTTGGTAACCTTTTTGCCTAATAAAATTTGATAATATTTAGGTGGTAAGCCAAATCCTGGACGTATCGCTCTCAAATTTTCCGGTGTCAAAACATCCCCGGCTTTTATATCTTGTGAAATATAGAGCGATCGCCGAAAGTTTAATGATGCTTTCTCCGCTTCTGTCGTGCCGTAATTTATATTACCCAGTGCTTGCCAAGCTCTTTCAGTTTCCAGAACCAGTTGCTGCATTTCTTCTGGTTCCATTGAAAAAGTGGAATCAACACCACCATCAGCCCGACGGAGAGTAAAGTGTTTCTCAATAAATGTCGCCCCTAAAGCAACACTCGCAACAGCAACACCAATCCCCATTGAGTGATCTGATAACCCTACCTGTACATTGAACAAATTACGCAGATGAGGAATAGTCAACAAGTTGCTATCCTTTGGCGTCGCTGGATAAGTACTTGTGCATTTGAGTAGTATCAAATCCTGGCAACCCGATTCGCGCGCTGTCTGCACTGTTTCGTCTAACTCCGAAACTGTCGCCATACCAGTAGAGATAATCATCGGTTTACCAGTGCTAGCAATTTTACGGATTAGAGGTAAATCAGTATTTTCAAAAGAGGCAATTTTATAGCAAGGTACCTCTAAGGATTCCAGAAAATCTACAGCCGTAGCATCAAAAGGAGTACTAAAGCAGATGATTCCTCGTTCCTTGCAACGGTCAAAAATCGGTTTATGCCATTCCCAAGGAGTATAAGCCTGTTGGTAAAGCTGATACAACGATTTACCATGCCAAAGACTATTGGGCGTATCAATATAAAAATCACCCTCATGGATATCCAAGGTCATAGTATCTGCTGTATAGGTCTGGAGTTTGAGAGCGTGTGCCCCAGCCTTGGCTACTGCATCAACTATTTCTAGAGCTACTTCTAATGATTGGTTGTGATTGCCAGACATTTCAGCAACCACAAACGGTAGATGGTTAGCACCTATTTTTTTACCTGCAATCTTAATTTCTATCATTTAATTTTTTCACAGGGGTTTTATTTGTTTCTGACTAAATGAACTGCCTCATGTTTTCCTAATTTAGTTTTTCCCATATTTTTAAAACCTGCTTTGTAAAAAGTTTTAATTGATACTTGATTATGAGATTTTATATAGGCATGAATTATATTAACGTTAGAATCAGAAAATATTTTTTTGCATCCTAAATTAATCAGGTTACAGCCATAACCTTGATAACGAAACTTTCTATCGATACTTATAGAAATAATGGCTTCATATCCTTCTATGTCATAGCGAATTTGACCAATAGGTATATTATTTCTATTAACACCAATGTAGAAAATACAATTCGGAGAGTGCAGTCGTGATTGGAACCATTGAAAATGCTCTTCCCAAGGTATAGGTTCTATAGAAAAGGAAACAGCCCTTACGTCTGGGTCATTTGCCCATTCCCACAACAACCGACCATCTTCTTGGCAAGCACAGCGTAATTTTAATAACTTCGCTTCTAGATAACTCAATACCCGCTTACTTCCTTCGCCATCTATTAACTTTTGTCCGCGTTTAGTCATTTCGACTTGTGTATGTTTAGCTATTAGTAAATCAGTAACTGCCGACCCTATTTCAGCAGGAGAAACATCATCATGCCAACCTAGATAGATAGATATCCCCATCTCATCTAATTTTTGTGCGATCGCTCTTTGATTTTCAGCCAGAGTCACTATTAGGCTAGGCAAGCCCATAAAAGCTAGTTCCCAACAGGTACTACCACCTGCTGTTATTGCCACATCAGCCCAAGCCATCAACTCAGGCATATTTGTCACATTCTTTTCTAGACGAATAGGAAATAGCGAATTCTTTGATGCTAATAGCAATTGTTCATAGTGAGGATTACTTCCTCCTACTATAACTACTGCTTCCATTCCATCGCTCTCCAGCATATTTAAGGCTTTAATAATCTTCAGGGTGACATTATCAGGATCGGCACCTCCCATTGTGATCAGTAATTTGCTGGCTACATGTGGGTGAGAGCGTTGCCATCCTTGCCATTGCAAAAACTCCCGTCGCAACAATACATAATCAGTTCCGAGTAATATCTGAGTGTAAAGCTCGCGTTTTGAGTACAATTTTTTATTGGCAGAGATGTTCTGATTCAAAACTAGATCTGCATAGTAGCGATCTGCGTGTCCATAATCATCAATAAATAAAAGATTTAGCCCAGAATTTTTAATTATTTGTTGGTATTCAGAGCCAAAGTAGTAGCTATCAACTACAACCCACATAGCATCAAGCTGCTGTGCAAGACGAGCGGTTTCTCTTGCATCCTCAGAGCTATGCAAATACATTGGTAGATGAAATATTTTCAGATTTTCTGATTTTAACCGTGCCTCTAAAGTCGCAGCGTCAGTAGCCATAACAAAAATAGCTTCTCCTACTATTCCTTGCCATACATGAGCCAAAGCAAGACAGCGCATTAAGTGACCTGTCCCAATTTCACTAGAAGCATCTGTACGAATGATTACTTTCACTGGAGTGATTTATCCTCTCCTCTTTTAGAGTCGGTCTCAGTAACTGAAATTCCTTGACTACTCGAAATCAAGCTAGAAATTAAATTTTGAAATTAATAAGTCACTTCTGAGTTATTGCCGTACATTTATACCGCGTTCTTTGAGAAAACGCTTGGCCTGCAAAGGAGTTTGCTCAGTAAAGTGAAATATACTAGCTGCTGCGATCGCAGATGCTCCTCCTTCAATTAATGCCGAAGCCATATGTTCGTAATTTCCAGCCCCCCCAGATGCAATTACAGGAATCGAAACCTTTAGGCTGACTCTTCTGATGAGTTCGATATCGTAACCTGTCATTGTGCCATCAGCGTCAATAGATGTTAGTAATATTTCACCTGCACCTAATTGCTCAACTTCCTGAGCAAATGTTACAGGGTCTTTCCCCGTAGGCTGCGTTCCACTATGAGTAAATACTTCATAGTTTCCACTGTGGAGCTTTTTGGTATCAATTGAAACCACTATACATTGAGAGCCAAATAGCTGGGCTGCTGATTTAACTAGTTCTGGTGTAAATACAGCAGCAGTGTTGATAGCTACTTTATCAGCACCAACCTGCAACAATCGCTTTACATCTGCAACTGTTTGTACGCCGCCGCCTACAGTTAAAGGCATATAGCACTCATCTGCAAGCTCATCGACGGTTTCAAAGTCAGGGGAACGCCCCTCACTACTAGCACTAATATCCAAGAAAATTAACTCATCGACTTCGCGCATATTGTAGACTTTAACGGCTTGCATGGCGCTACCAACCCGCCGCCAACTGTTAAATTGGACACCTTTAACTAAGCCGAAGTTTTTAAATAACAAAGTTGGCATGACACGGACTTTCAACATAGCGCCTACTAAAGAGAGAGAAAATTTTTCATAACTTGTAATCCCAGCCGTTGGCTTTTTTCTGGATGAAACTGGACACCCAAAATGTTATTTCTACCAACTACGGAGACGAAGCCCCCACAATAGGGTGTATGAGCAATTTCGTCTTGAGGATGATGGCATGAGAAGTGATAACTGTGAACAAAGTAGAAATCTTTGCCAGAGGGAATGTTTTGAAATACAGATGAAGGTTGATTGAAGATAACCTCATTCCACCCCACATGCGGAATACGGATATCAGAGCTATCAGGTAAAAGTCGCTTTATTTCTCCTTCAATCCAACCCAGCCCTTCTGTTTCTCCTCCTTCCCAACCTTTAGTAGCTAGCAGTTGCATACCCAAACAAATCCCTAAAAAAGGAACACCTTGTTCCAAGACTTGTTCTCGTAACACTACCTCTAAACCCTGACTACAGATATTTTCCATACCAGTTTGAAAAGCGCCCACTCCAGGTAGAATGATGTAATTTGCGACTTCAAAATCAGCAGTTTTGGAAGTAATAATTGGTTCACCACCGCAGTGCTGAACTGCACGCGCGACAGAATCCACATTTCCCATACCATAGTCAACAATCGCGACTTTCTTCATTCGTATCCTATGAGATTGTGGTGTGATTTACAGTTAGCTGCCAGTCTAATTCCTGAGTAGGAAGGATATTGTCGTAGTTAATTTTGCTAAGATTTCCCTGTTTGTCTTTTACCAAGTTGCCTCTGTTATCACAGAGAAATAGCTTTTTGTTGGTGAAGCGATCGCAGACCTGAATAAACTCTTCCACGGTCATGTCAATCTCTTTAAGAATCTCTTCTAAAGGGTAACCTAAATAAACCCAAGGAAATTTGCCATCGTGCATCTTCACTAGTTTGATAGCTTCTTCTCTTCCCAATCGTCCACGCCGGATGTGCAAACAAGCAAGGTCTGTAGCTCGCCCAAAAGCATACTTGAGGAACTTAAAGTAGTCGTGTATTCCCGTCTGATAGTTGTCTAAGTTTTCGTAGTTCACTAAGGAACCTTCAATACTCTTATGGTAAGTTTCAAAGCCGTGAGCTTGCGCATAAAGGGCGTTTTGATAACCATCCCAAGGCAGATAGTAACCCAAGAAAAGTCCTGTTACCCCAACCCTTTGTAAATCTTCGTCAGAGGGATAGGTATATTGAATTAGATGTTGCGGTTCAATCCCTTGTTGTCCTATTAAATCACTAACTCTCAGTCCTAACAGTCCGCCAAACTCTTCTAACCACCGTCGGGTCAAGGAATTGTTGTTTCCAGCAGCAGCAGGACCACCATACTCATTCTGTGGGTTTTCTCCCCAAATAATTAATGGTATGTTGAGTTGTACGGCTAATCTAACAGGTATAGTAAATATAGTTACATGCTCTGGCCAAGAAATATCCCCAATTTCAGTTAGCGCTAGACGATTGATCTTGCTGCGCACTAAGGGATTGGTGGTCACTTCTATGTAGTCTAAACCAAGGTTTTTGAGATTTTCAATATTACGTCTTCCAATATCAGACAGTTTATCGGTTGTAGCTGTAACGCATAAAGGATTCATCCCCATTTCCAAGATTTTGAGTACTTGAAAGTGGCTATCTTTACCACCACTAACAGGAATAATACAGTCATAATTACTGCCGTTCTTAGATCGGTAACGCTTTAAGATGTCAAGCAATTCCTTTTTCCGTGCTGGCCAGTTAACTTCTTGCCGCTTTTCAAGATTGCGACAGGCGCTACAAACTCCTTGCTCGTCAATATATAAATCCGGTTTAGTTTCCGGCATAACACAATGAGTGCAGTACTGAATGTATTTAGTCATAGTAAATTCTCCTTAAGGCATAAAGTGTTAAGTAATTTTTTCTAGCAAAAACCAAGTTGTTTCTGCTTCACATGAATATTGAGTTTAACCAATTCTGGTTTTGCTCTTAAAAGAGCTATTACTTCATCAGTTGTAAAAATTTCTTCATTCTGATATATATCTGTATAGATTGCTTCTATTAATTTCCAATCGTCTTCGGTATCCAAAGTCCACCGATAATTAGTTAGATCTTCATCGTTTCTATGGTTATGTAAAGCAAATATTTCGGGATGCTCGTAGATATAAGGTGTAACATGTTCTCTTTCATATGGATTGTGTGCTTCTTTAAATGCTTTCTCTAAAACATTAAAGGTAAAAACCTCTGCATCTAAACCACGGGGATAACTGCGATGCAAGCAATTACTGAGGTAGTCTATTTGTAAGCCTTCAAATGTTTGATGTTTGAAGTATACCAACATTTGTGAAAGTACTTCAGAGTCAAACAGCGGACAGTCAGAAGTTACTCTGACCACTACATCAGCATTATATTTTTTAGCAGCGAAATAGTAACGCTCTAAAACATCTTCTTCACTTCCTCGAAACCACTTTACTCTACATTTTTCTGCTTCTACAACAATCACATCATCTGTTTTTGATGTAGTTGTTGCCACAACCACTTCATCAATTAACAAACAAGCTTGAACCCGAAATATTACATGTGCCAAAACAGTTTTGCCACAAAGCTCTTTCATCACTTTTCCAGGTAGACGGGTAGACCCCATACGAGCTTGAATAATTGCAACAGTTTTCATAACAAAATCCTTTGCAGTGTCGTTACTACCCTGTCTTGGTCTTCTTGGGTCAAGCTGTAGTACAAAGGAAGAGAAATTGCTTCCTGGTAATACTTCTCAACTTGGGGAAAGTCGCCCCAGCTAAAGCCTAATTTCTGATAATAAGGTTGGGTATGAACTGGAATGTAGTGTAAATTTACCCCGATCTTTTCTTGACTAAGTTCTTCAAATACCTGCCGATGAGTTTTATTAATTTTATCTAGCTTGAGTCTAATTACATAAAGATGCCAGCTAGACTCGGAATCTGGATGTTGCCACGGCAGTATTAATGGTAAATCTTGCAGTAGTTGATTATAGCGGTTGGCTAAAAACCAGCGACGTTCTACAAACTCATCCAACCGTTGCATCTGACTAGTACCCAATGCCGCTTGGATATCTGTCAGTCGATAATTGAAGCCTAATTCCAATTGCTGATAATACCAAAGACCTTGTGATTCTCCTTGCATTAAATTAAGGTTGCGAGTTATGCCATGACTTCTTAATCTCATCAATTTTTGATATAAATCCTCTTGATTTGTTAGGACTATACCGCCTTCGCCAGTTGTAATAATCTTGACTGGATGAAAGCTAAAAACTGTCATCTCAGACAATAGACAGGAACCAACTGGTTTACCCTGATACTTTCCTCCAATTGCGTGAGAAGCATCTTCAATAATTTTGAAACCATATTGCTGGGACAAAGCAGCAATTTGATTCATTTCACAGGATTGCCCGGCAAAATGTACAGGTACTAAAACTTTAGGTAAATAACCTTGCTTTGCTGCCTTAGCTAACTTACGTTCTAATTCATCTACGTTGAGATTGTAGGTGTTGGCGTCAATATCAACAAAATCAACCTTTGCCCCACAGTAAAGCCCACAATTAGCTGAAGCAACAAAGGTATTTGGTGATGTCCAAAGAATGTCATTGTGCCCCAAACCAGCTGCAAGACAAGAAATATGTAAAGCAGCTGTTGCACTGGAAACTGCTACAGCATATTTAGATCCACAGTAATTAGCAACAGCTTGCTCAAACCTTTCTATCGCTGGGCCTTGAGTAATCCAATCGGATTGTAAAACGGCAATTACGGCATCAATATCCTCTTGATTAATATCTTGCCGCCCATAGGGAATATAGTCACTCATTGCTTTAGCATATCCAGTAGTTGAAATCCTTTTAACCATTCTGTATTGATCTCAGAGCTATACTCAAACCCTTCGGGAACAGAGGCTCCTTTTTCACCAAGGGTGTTACAGGTATAATCAACAGCATTACTATATTCAATAGTCGGTTTAATTACATAATGATCAGCAAATTCCAAGGCTAAATGTGAAGATTCAGCAGAAAACATGGCTTCATGGAGTTTTTCTCCTGGTCTAATGCCAACAATTTTAGTTGGAACTCCTGGTGCAAGTGTTTCGGCTAAATCAGTAATTTTCATTGAAGGAATTTTAGGGACAAATATTTCTCCGCCTTGCATCCGTTCAAAACTATTAAAAACTAAATCAACGCACTGTTGGAGAGTAATCCAAAAGCGAGTCATCCGTGGGTCAGTAATTGGAATTTCTGGAGATTTTTCAGCAATTAGCTTTTGAAAAAAAGGTACAACTGAGCCTCTTGAACCGACAACATTACCGTAGCGAACCACAGCAAATCGAGTTTTCATTGTGCCAACAATATTGTTAGCTGCAACAAAGAGTTTATCAGCAGCTAGCTTGATTGCACCATAGAGATTAATTGGATTGACTGCTTTATCTGTTGAAAGCGCAATTACTTTTTCCACTTGTTGCTCAATAGCAACATCAATGACATTATTCGCACCATGAATATTGGTTTTAATACATTCCATCGGGTTATACTCAGCCGCAGGAATATGCTTGAGTGCAGCAGCATGAACTACATAATCCACGCCTCGCATAGCCATACTCAAGCGATCGCGATCGCGCACATCTCCAATGAAATAGCGCATCACTGGTGCATTAAACTCTTGCACCATTTCATACTGCTTGAGTTCATCCCGGGAATAAACTATGACTTTCTGAGGCTGATATCGGCTGAGAATCGTTTTTACAAATTGCTTGCCGAAGGAGCCTGTACCGCCAGTGATTAAAATAGTTTTACTGTTAAACATTGTGTATTACTAAGTAATCTCAGAATTAAATTTTTGCCAAAGAGTATTAATTAGACTTGGGCTAGTTATTTGTCGGGGAATCGCTCTTACCTTGTTCTTTTTTCAAACTCTCTAAAAGAACTTTGTACTCTTTTCGTTCAGGGCGTAACTTCACTAACTTTTCTAAAGGTTGAATTGCACCCTGAATATCTTTCAAATTTAGTCGCACATTTACCAACCCTTCCAACGCCACCAAATTATTTGGTTCGCGTTCTAAAACAGTTTCAAAACCTTTTGCCTGTTTTTCTAATGAATTCTCTGGAGATGCAACTACTGCCTTAGGTGCATTAATAGCCTGTTGTATCGCCGGAATCGCTGAAAAGGCGATGGAACCTAAAAATGATACGATTGACACTATTGTTAAAATCTTTTGTCGCCGCGCAATCTGCTTGCGGCGGACAATGAAATATTCTTCACTTGAACCCATACTTTATGTAGATGCTGTGGTAAATACTTAGCTAATAGCTATCCTCCCGTTATGAGGATACCCACTACTTCACAGAAACTATCATCTTCTGGAGAAATATTTTACACAAAATTCAAAAGCTGAATCTGAAGGCTAGATGAGATGTTATGGGATGCAAGTACAACACCCACAATTTTCAGCGGCGATCGCCTGCGGTAATATCGGTTTTGATACATAGGGGCAAGCATAAAGGCGGTGCCTTGCCAAGCTGACCAAGCTACTTTAGTAGTTTGTATCCGTTATGACCTTACCCGATCGCATCAAAAACCCTAAAGAAAATTAATTTACGAATAAAGTAATTTTTAGATAAGTAATAAGGTTATATTTTCTGTATCTTCATCTACCTACAGCACTATATTTTGTCTCTGATTAAGACATAAATTAAATGCCATAAATGATACCTCGTTCATGCCAATATAAAATTTATATAAAGATTTGCAAGAAGATTGTTTAGTTTCAGATGTTTGCGATATTCTATATAAGATTCAAATACGGTAAATAATTGAACCGTTAACTCACCAAACTTCCCAACAGCCCTAATTATATGGGTTTTCGCAATCTGCACATATTCCGTTGACGAAAACAAATACAGTTTTACTAGTCGTATTTGCCCTTGCTGTTGATGCATCTATAGAGACGGCTAATTTTTACTTTTGGTGTCTATGATGAGTGTTCGATGTAATTAGTGTTTTGTGGTGGTAATTACCGTACAAAACCGAATTACTCAGAAACTTAGTAGAGTTAGTTATGGTATAGTTAAAAAGTTAAGACTAGCTTTGCCAAAAGTACAACGCTCTACGCATCGGTAACATTTGCAAAACGGAAAGCAGTTTTGATTAAGCATTTACTAAACAAAATCTGAATTGAATCGAGGTTATGACTCAGCAAGTAATTCACCCAATGGTGAAATTGCAGCTCAACGTGCAATCACTCGTAGAATCGAATATTATCAAGCCAAGTGATAGCATTTGGAAAATCGCTTTGCTCTATGGCAATGATTGGCAGCACTGGAAACAAGAACTGTTGGATTTTGGCTTTAGTATGCAAGATCCAATCAGTGAATTGTTAGCAGTGGAAGCTTGGGACGAAGAATAAGATGTGAAGTATGAGGGATGAAATTTTTCAGCCTTCATACTTGCACTTGCTTCTATACTTCATTGGCAAGTAGCTAATGCCGTAGCTAGTTCTTGAGCAGTCTGATAGCGATCGCGTGGCAATGGCTCTGTAACGCGATCGATAATCGCTCTTAATTGGGGAGTAATTGTTGGAACGCTAGCTACATCAAAGCGAAAATGTCGCCCTCGCTGGTGGTAAAACTTGAAAGGGTTTTCACCTGTCAGTAAAAAAATTAAAGTGGGGCCAATGGCATATAAATCCGATTGGGTGAGGGGTTGTCCTCGTTCTTGTTCGGGAGCGCAGTAACCCTCAGCGCCAATCCTAGTACCCGGTGCTGTACCAATTTCCTTAACTGCACCAAAATCTAGTACTACTATTCGATTGTTAGAATTTCGCACCATCAGGTTAGCGGGTTTAATATCCCGGTGAATCAGTGGTGGTTGCTGGCTATGGAGATAATCTAAAATATCGCAGGTTTGGATCATCCAGGCGATCGCTTGACTTGGGATAACTGGCCCTGTGGTATAAATCCGTTTTTCTAAATCTTGTCCGTGGACTAATTCCATTGCCAAATATTTTTTGCCGCCTTCAACAAAAAAGTCATAATATTTGGGAATTCCAAGATGGTTAAGAGATTTGAGAGTGTAAGCCTCTCGTTCAAATAACTCTTGGGCCTTGGCAATTTTCACCATATCGGCATTCATCTGTTTTAACACTAACAGTTGTGGGTGTCCGGCGATCGCACCTGCTGCATCCCAAGCAAGATACGTAGTACCCATGCCTCCTTGTCCCAAAGTCCGTAATACCTGATACTGGCGAATCGTCTTTTGCACTGATAAAGGTTGACCGCAATGGATGCAAAAGAGATTTTTGGGGGAGTTCCCTTCATGAGTACAGGTAGAAGATGAAGGCGCAAAGGTTTTTTCCGTTGAGCCGGGAATTTCTTTTTGCCTCAGCAAAGATTCTGGTGTTGTTACCTCCTGAAGTTGAAATTTTATTATTGGGCCTCCCTGTGCTAGTTGCAGCAGGGAATTATCTGGTAGTTGGCTCTGAGTTACAAGGACACCGTTGAGGAAAGTGCCATTCGTACCATGACTAATTACCTGCCATGAACTGCCATTTTTGGCAGAATTGACTGGTTTAAGTTCTAAATGATAGCGGGAAACCAAACTATCATTTAATACAACATGATTATCCGCCGCGCGTCCAATTTTAATCGCGGAGGAGTTCTCAAAATACCATTGCTTGAGTGGCGTTTTTTGTTGCGGTTCAAGCAGAGTCAGAGTAACCACAATACAAACTCATAAGGTAAAAGGATTAGAGCGTTGGGCATTGGGCATTGGGCATTGGGCATTGGGCATTGGGCATTGGGTATTGGAAACAATTTTGGATTTCGGATTTACGATTTTGGATTTTAGATTGAAATCTAATCCAAAATCTAAAATCTAAAATTTCTTGTCCCCCTTGTCCTCCTTGTCCCCTTTGTCTCCTTCTCTCCCCCTGCTCCCTGCTCCCCTGCTTTTTCTCCCTAGCTACATTTATCTTGAACTGTCCAAATTTGGACGCACTTTTGCTCGGATCAGGATAGCGGTAATATTGTCATGACCATTGTATTGGTTTGCCAAATCAATTAAGTCTGTGACACCGGCTTCTAAATTAGTACCAGAGCCAAGCAAAGGAAGTAAATGTGTTTGCCAATGGCTTTCTAGTAAATCATTATCCGATAAACCATCCGAGGCCAGTATGAAGAGAGTATCTTCATTAATCTCGAAAAACTCTACATCAGGATTAATCGAGTGTTCGTCACGCGGCCCTAGGGCTTGGGTAAGTTGGTAAGCATCGGGACGCGCATAAGCAATGCTGGCTTCTACTCCTCTAGTAATTTCTCGTTGACCGACTTCGTGATCGACTGTAATTTGTTCCAATCCCCGTTTATGAGTTACGCAATAAAGGCGGCTATCTCCTACATGAGCAACTGCGGCGTGGCTGTCCTGAATTAAGAGCATAACTAGGGTAGTACCCATGCGCCCAACTCCAGAACGGGCGTCTTTTTGATTAAGATCGTAAATTGCCTGATTTGCTAGATATACTGCTTCACGGATATCGTCTTCTGTGGGCAGTTGATTGGCAATCCAATGTTCTTGAAAATATTGGCGCAGGGTATTGACTGCTAACTCACTAGCTACCTCGCCGCCAGCGTGTCCCCCCATACCGTCGCAGAGAATATATAAACCACGGGCTTGCAGAACTCTAGTTCGAGGTAACTCTAGTTTGTTAATGTTGGTTTCAATGCCAAAGTAGTCTTCATTGTGATGACGTTGACGACCCACATCAGTTTGTCCTGTATCTTGCAAGCTGCTTAACTGCATGGGGAGGACAACTGTGGGCATATCGTCGTTTTTGGCGTTGAAATCGTCTAGCTCATCAAATTGCAGAATTGTTGGTGCAGTGGTGTACTGTTCCTCTGTTGGGGGTAAAGTTTCAATTGTCGGTGCTACGATTTCGCTAGACATTTCTTCTAAACGCGATCGCAATTGAGCGATCGTTTCAATCTTACCTAGTTCCAAATCCCCTAACATCTGGACTATGGAGCCAAATTGAGTGCGTTGAGACTGTCTAAAGAGGGACTGCCAAACTCGTCCCAAAGCTTTGATTGTTAAAGACTGCTCTTGTTCAACAGATGTTTGCTCTGCTAAATTTGCTAGCACATCATTAAATTGTTCCGAATATAAGCGCCCTAGCGTCAGTGTTTGGTCTTCATCCAATAGCAAATTCGATAAATCCAAAAGACTTGGACAACAATTCACTGGTTCTAAGACTGCCCACAATTGGGTCATCTGATAGCACCAGTGTAAAATTTGCAATGAACTTGTGGTGTTTTCTTGCCACTGGTCAAGTAAACGCGGCCAATTCGAGCGGTCTTGGATGAGTACGACCTGTATATCATCTTTTTGCCATGCATCATGAATTGGCGGGATTCCTGGATGTCCCTGTGGTTGTAAGGCTATATAAGGTTTAGCAAGTTGGGGAATTCCACTTGCTTCTACTGATGGTGTTACTAGCCCCTTTTGGCGATTTTCTAACATCGCCAAAAGAGGTGAGATTTGATATGGTTGGCAGTCTAAGACTTGAATACAAACTTCAGTATTAGCTGCAAGTTCTTCTACGCTTGGTAGCGGCTCTAATAATTGATAACGTTGCTCTAGATCTAAATAAGAGCCTACTACGAGCGGGGAGCTAATAGGCGTAGGAGATGGAGAAGATATTGCGTCCTCATCTTTCTTTGTTTCCTCATTTTCCCCATCGCCCCCAGTTCCTAGTTCCTCGCTACCAGTGGCTTGTTTGCCAATAATTGCCAACCAAACTGTTCCGCAGTCTGTGCCACAGTTAGGACAACTTTGTGCGTTTACAGGTACGGAAGTACTGCATTCATGACAGACAATCTGGGTCAGGGATGCACCACAGTTTTGGCAGAATTTATTGGTATTGGAGTTTTCAAATTTACACTGAGGGCAAATCAGCATAGTGGAAGTTCCTCATTCCCGTTCCAAGGTGCTTCTAGCCACTCAAGATCCAAAGTGCCACAACTTGCTACCCCTGCCTACAGTAGACCTAATAAAAAATTGTGGTTTCACTGGTGAATTTTGGTGGCAGTATTAATTGTGACGCATATTAGCTAAATATTTTAGATATCGGCAAGCTAATTTCTTTAAAAGGGAGGAGCAGGGGGACAAGGAATAATGAATAATTAATGATGACTATTGACCATTGACTTTGAACTCTCTTGTTTCACACCTCAGTACTCAGCGGTAGTTGGATAGCAAAGCAGGTAAGGTTTGACCCACTTTCAACCTCGATTGTTCCTCCTAAGTGTTTGGTTAGTTTCTGTACTAATGCTAAACCTAATCCAGTGCCACCCTGCTTCCAAGGATCGTTACTGGGAATGCGGTAAAATTTATCGAAAATTCGCGGTAGTTCAGAGCTAGGAATTTCTACACCGGAATTGATTACTTGAAATTGGATATTATGAGATTTTAATTGCGCGGAAATAGTGATTTCTGCATCTGGAGGGCTGAATTTACAGGCATTGGTCAGCAGTTCTATTAAAATGCGTTCTAGGCTGAATGGATCGCAGGCTAGTAAAGGAAGATTAGCTGCTACACTAAGGCGCAATTTTTGCTCACAGGAGTTGCGGTTGCGTGCTTTAAAGACTTCTACCACTCGCCACAGCCATTGCTGTACTTGAATAGTTTCTAGTACTAAAGGCTTGGCACCTGTATCTAACCGTTGCAAATCTAAGAAGTTACTAATGAGATTAATTTCGCGATCGCACTCATTATCTAAAATTTGATAATAGCGAGATGCTTTTGAGCGTTCTGCTGGTGGCTTTGCCATTTCTGACAAAAAGTTTTGCTCTTGATTTAGTGCGATTCCTAGCATTTGAATCGCCATTTTCATATTAGTTAGTGGCGTGCGTAGTTCATGAGAAACTGTACTCAGAAATTCATCTTTGAGGCGATTGAGGCTTTCCATTTCCTCTAATTGGGCCTGTACAGCTTCTTGGCTGTCTTTTAACGCAACTTCTGCTAACTTACGCTCTGTAATATCTATGCAGCATCCAATGTAACCAACAAATTTGCCATTGGGCGTAAATCGAGGAACACCACTATCTAAAATCCAACGATATTCGCCATCATGACGTTTGAGTCGGTATTCCATCTCAAATTTGCCTCTAGCATGAAAGGCAGAATAGTATATTTCTTGGCACAATTCTTGGTCTTGTGGATGTACTCCTTGGAGCCAGCCTAAACCTTGCTGTTGCTCCATACTACGTCCAGTAAATTTTAACCAAGATTGATTAAAAAAGGTAAACAGTCCATCACATCCTGCCATCCATAACATTACTGGTGCGGTATTAGCCATAGTGTGAAAGCGTTGTTCGCTTTCTCGTAAAGCATCTTCCGCCTGTTTGTGAACAGTAATGTCTTCTAAAACCATGAGAATATGGGGATTGTTTTGCGGACATTTATCAATAGGGTCAGCATCTATCAGATAATTTTCATCCTCATCAGGTAAGAAGCGCGCTACAACTTTTACCCATAAAATCTTACTACCAGGACAATCTAACCGAAATTCCCAATTGGCATCTTCGCTATTAGATGAATTCTGGAATAGCTCGCCAAATGCATTAAATAATCTTTGTTTGTCTGACTGTTCAAATAAGTTAAAAACAGACTTGTCAACTAATTCTTCTACCGTGTATCCAAGACATCTGGCACCAAACTGATTGACAGATAAAATTATTCCGGTTGTATCTAAACTGAAATATACAGAAGGAATATTTTCATAAAGTCTACGATAGAACTTAAGTTCCTCTTGGTTACGATGCAGAGTTTCTGCTGTGGAAAGTTCTAAATCACAGACTCGTTCAGGTACAAGTTCCAAGCGTGCAGGCGTTGCAGACAAGATATCTTGTTGTTGGTGAGTGTCATGCCATATCGATTGCTGATTGCGGCTCATAAGACTTAATAACTTGCACCCAAAGGCTGATACAGACAAGGGCAGGAATAAAAAAAGATTATTATACTGCTTCTAAATTGATTTTTGTCAAAGGGCAAATAAAAACTTATGTAACAAATATAATCGCTATTTTGTTATTTGTAATTTTTAGTTAAAAATAGCGGATCAATATGTTTAGTAAAATACATTATTTTGGTTTTTATTTTAAAAATCACAATTAATCTGTTATCTGCTGTATGAAAGTAAATTAAATCAGCATACTCTTGCTTAGTAATCTCTTGAAAAGAGAATAAGTAATAGTACTTATTAAATAAGTATTTGCTCGGGTAAATATTTAATCAATTCACCGAAGCAGTGCTGATTGCTGAGTAAAAATGAAAATTAATTGCACTCAGCACTCATGAATAAGTTTTAGTTGTTCAACCGAGAAACATTTCTAGTTCAGAACAGGTGAGGTCACGCCACTGGCCTGGTTGTAGATTATGTAATTGTAAGTGAGCGATACTTACCCTGATCAATCGCAAAGTCGGAAACCCCACAGCCGCAGTCATTCGTCGCACCTGACGATTTTTTCCTTCAGTTAAAGTCATTTCTAGCCAAGCTGTAGGTACATTTTTCCGAAATCTAATTGGTGGATTGCGATCGCCTACTGCTGGTTCTTCTGATAATAAGCGGACTTTTGCTGGTCGGGTGCGGTAATCTTGAATGCTTACACCTGTTTGCAACTTATTTATAGCATCTACATCCGGAATTCGTTCTACCTGCGCCCAATAAGTACGTTCATGCCCAAATCGAGGATTGGCAAGACGATGTTGCAATTGACCATTGTTCGTCAGCAGTAGTAACCCTTCACTATCCCAATCTAAACGCCCTACAGGATAAACATCAGGAACCGGAATATAGTCTTTCAAGGTGCAGTGTTTGGGAGTTTCCTGCGTAAATTGGCTAAGAACGCCATAAGGTTTGTGAAAAATAATATATCTATATTTGGGCATAGGGCATGGCGCATTGGTCATTTGTCAAGAGTCCAGAGTCAATAGTCAATGGTCATTTTGTGATTTCTTCCCCTACTCCCTCATTCTCCTCATCTCGCTCATCCCCCTATTCCCCACACCCCACGCTGACTTAACGGAATTAAGCAAGAGTTTGGGCATTCTAAGAAAAAGAATATAGTCCAGGGTGAATTATGCCAAGTTCCAAAATATTTCGGCGGTCTTTCTTGTTTATGGGAGGTGCTGCTTTGGCACAAGGATTAACACTAGCACTACCCGCTATGGCTCAACCTGTACAAGTCAAGAAGGGTAAGGTTAACGGTATCTCTTTTTATCAAACAATTATTGATCTCACCGACCCCAGAACTTTCATTACTATTGGTTTAGCAAATAATGCAACTTTTGCTAACACTATTCAGAAAACGAGTGGTGATGAAGAATTTAACCGACTAGTAGGGCGTCATCGTGCTGCTGTCGTTGCTAATGGTACTTTTTTTGCCAAAAATGCCCAAAAAACAGTCATGGGTAATATGGTGGCAGAAGGTAGATTTCTGAAATATAGCCAGTGGGAAAACTTTGGTACAACCTTAGGGTTGGGAGTCGGGAATCAACCAGAAATGGTGACAGCAAGGATTGATGGTAAACCTCAATGGCATCAACATTGGTTTTCGATTACCTGTGGCCCTAGACTTTTACGCAAAGGAGAGATTTGGCTTCAACCACATATTGAAGGCTTTAAAGATCCTGCGGTTTTAGGCACAGGTGCGCGGACAGCAATTGGGTTTCCCGCGGACGGCAAAAAGCTGTTTTTGGTGAATTTTGATATTGCTTTAAATTTGCAGCAAGAAGCGCAAGCGATGAAAGCCATTGGCTGTTATGAAGCAATGAATTTAGATGGCGGTGCATCGAAAGCTTTAGCTGCTAATAGTAAAATTTTAGTCCCTGCCGGACGGCCATTGACGAATGTAATTGTTGTCTATGATGCCAAAAACCCTGCGCCAACAACTTTACAACAAGCATGGGTCAGATTTCAAAAAGGCGATCGCCCGACGATAACTAGCAGTTAAAATAGAGGCAAATGAGTCTTCAGCTAAGCGCCAAAGTTCTCTAACTGTTACCAAACCTTCTGACAAGAGAAAAAACCCCGACCCAAGAGTCGGGGAATATCGTGTAGGTTCAATGTATACCTGTATTCTTTTTATCAACTAAAAATGAAGAAAATCTGAGGATTGGCGATCGCTCAGATATTTAGACAAAATAAAAACCCCGATCGGGCAATCGGGGTAGTTTTCTAATTCCGTCTTATTTTTAGACACTATTCTTTTAACAAATAAATGTAAAGAAAATGTGAGGTTCAAGCAGTATCTGTTTGCCGATGGACGCTTACTCATTTTAAAAGTAGAAGAGACAGGCGACCCGCTCACCTCAGGATTTGTTAACCTCCTTGCTCCTATCCATAAGCAAAATGGTACAATCTACATCCATGCTAGGGGTGCCTGAATAACGAGGCTGAGATCACACCCTTAACACCTGAGTCTGGGTAATACCAGCGGAGGGAAGCTGTTTATCGAGGAATTCAATATGCGGACAGAATGGGTTGCCAAGCGGCGTGGGCAGAGCAATGTAACTCAAATGCACTACGCACGTCAGGGTGTCATCACTGAAGAAATGCACTACGTTGCTCAACGGGAAAATCTTCCCGCAGATCTCATTCGTGAGGAAGTCGCACGGGGAAGGATGATTATCCCTGCTAACATTAACCACACGAACTTAGAGCCAATGTGTATTGGCATTGCTTCTAAATGTAAGGTAAATGCCAATATTGGTGCTTCACCAAACTCTTCCAATCTTCAAGAGGAAGTGGATAAGCTAAAACTAGCGGTGAAGTATGGTGCTGATACTGTCATGGATTTGTCCACAGGTGGCGGTAATTTAGATGAAATTCGTACCGCTATCATCAACGCTTCACCTGTTCCAATTGGGACAGTACCAGTTTACCAGGCTTTAGAAAGTGTCCACGGCACGATTGAAAAACTTACCCCTGATGACTTTCTTCATGTCATCGAAAAACATGCCCAGCAAGGGGTAGACTACCAAACTATCCACGCAGGAATTTTGCTGGAGCATTTGCCCTTGGTGAGAAGCCGCATCACTGGAATTGTCTCTCGTGGTGGCGGGATTTTGGCAAGGTGGATGTTGCATCATCACAAACAGAATCCTCTCTACACCCACTTCCGGGACATCATTGAAATTTTCAAGAAGTATGATGTCTCCTTCAGTTTGGGAGATTCCCTGCGTCCTGGCTGCACTCATGATGCCTCAGATGCTGCACAATTAGCGGAATTGAAAACCCTCGGACAGCTAACCCGCAGAGCCTGGGAAGATAATGTACAGGTGATGGTAGAAGGCCCGGGACACGTGCCAATGGATCAAATTGAGTTTAACGTCCGCAAGCAAATGGAAGAGTGTTCCGAAGCGCCTTTCTATGTGCTGGGGCCATTGGTGACAGATATTGCTCCTGGTTATGACCACATTACCTCAGCTATTGGGGCAGCAATGGCTGGTTGGTACGGTACGGCAATGCTGTGCTATGTCACACCTAAAGAACACTTAGGATTGCCCAATGCCGAAGATGTCCGCAATGGGTTGATAGCTTATAAAATAGCAGCGCACGCAGCAGATATCGCTAGACATCGCCAAGGTGCAAGGGATAGAGATGATGAACTCTCCAAAGCCCGTTATAACTTTGATTGGAATCGTCAGTTTGAATTATCACTCGACCCAGAAAGAGCTAAAGAATACCACGATGAAACTTTACCAGCAGATATTTACAAAACTGCTGAGTTTTGTTCGATGTGTGGGCCTAAGTTCTGCCCGATGCAAACTAAGGTTGATGCTGATGCACTGACGGAACTAGAGAAGTTCTTGGCGAAAGATAAGGATGTTGTAACGCAAAGTTAATGAGATAGTCCTTACCCTAGAAGGGCTGGTCATTACCAACATTTTTTAAGTGACTGAGCGATCAAATCGCCTGCCCAACATATATCTTTTAATCTTAGACAGCCCCATTATCAGGTCTGCCAACCAGGCAGACCATCAACCCAAACAGGTAACAAGACTTATGTTCGTCGGTTAACGAGTGTAGCACTAGCTTGATCGACGGGCATAAGTACTACTTCATTAATATTGACATGGGGCGATCGCGTGACGCAGAAAAATACTACATCAGCCACATCGTCTGGAGTTAGAGGAGTAACCCCCTGGTAAACTTTTTTGGCGCGTTCGTTATCGCCATGAAAGCGGACTTCACTAAATTCTGTTTCTACCATCCCCGGATCGACAGAAGTTACTCTGATCGGCGTGCCTAACAAATCTTGTTTTAAACCTTCCGAAATTGCTCTAACAGCGGCTTTTGTACCACAATAGACATTGCCATTAGGGTAAGTTTGATGCCCAGCGATCGAACCAATATTTACCACATGACCGCGATCGCGTTTTACCATCCCTGGCACAACATAGCGGGTAAGGTAAAGCAAGCCCTTAATATTGGTATCAATCATTTCTTCCCAATCCTCAAAGCTGCCTTCGTGCAACTTGTCTAAACCGCGACTCAGACCAGCATTGTTGATGAGAATATCAATCTCAGACCAAGCGAGAGGTAGGCTAGAAATAGCAGATTCTACCGCAGCGCGATCGCGCACATCTAGCTGTAACAAATGAATTTCAGTATTAAAATCTTTATTGAGTGTATCTGCTAGGTGCTGTAAACGTTCCAGTCGTCGTGCCGCTAAAATTAGTTTCGCACCCACACCAGCAAAAACTCTGGCACAAGCAGTACCAATACCACTACTTGCACCAGTGATCAGAATGATTTGATTTTCCAGGGAAATCATTGTTAGCCAAGAGTCAAGAGTCTAGTGTCAATTGTCCAATAATTCGGAACTAATGACCAAGATTTGAAGCTAGAGACTGGGGAAGGGAGACCAACAATTCAAAATTCAAAATTCAGAAATTATTGTTGCCCAATGCCCAATGCCCCATGTCCAAACTACTTTTTCACTACTTGTAGACGCTGTGTGACCATCGTCATCCCATTTCCGCGCAGGATTACCGCAGAAATCCATTGATTACCGGGGGTAGATGGTGCGCGTCCGACTTTAAAAATCCCGCCAGAGGTTAGTAATTCTAAATCCACAGGTGTGGGGTTGAGATATTTGTTGGCTTGAATAGGTTCTTCTATGGCTGTTCCTAAAAGAAAGTCGTCGCCTAATGGCTCGTTGACGATCGCATCAAAATTATATTGCTGTCCAACTTTCACTTGTTGTGGTAATTTAACATCAACTTGAGGTGGTTTGCTACCTGAAGTTAGTAAGGTACGTTCCGACAAAATATCTTGACGGACGATTTTTGCACCTGAAATGCGTTGACGTGACTTAATTGTGGCATTGAGAGCTAAATTATTACTGTTAGCAGAAGGTAAGCCAGTTATATTAGTTACTGTTTCAGCGACAATGGTGTTACCTTCAGATTGCCAAGATTGCAACTGAGTGGAGTATCTTAATTTGGGATAACGCTTCCAAAGGTCAATTAAGGCTTTTTCTAGAGTTTGGCGGTTTAATCCATCGCCATGAACAAAATTAGGGCTGTAGAATTCGATTACCTTTTTTACATCACCTTGGTTAGCAGCTGTATCAATTTGTGTCAACAAATTTGTCAATGTGGGAGGTGCGTTTTGAGCGATTTTCCCAGCTGCTAAACGCTCAGAGGGAGGTTTAACGGTGTGTAGTGAGTGGCGTGGTGTACTTGCTTGAGTGCATTGCCAAGTACTTCCTATACCAAATGTCAGTATAGATAAAATTAGCCAGATGCTGGTGGGAAATTTGCGGTGGCGTCTCAGTAATAAAGTAATAATGTTAGTCATTGGCAAGAGTTTACTGATTTTACTAGAGAAGGTGGGAAATTGTTTTATCTTAGTTAAGCTTAAGCGCTAAACGGTAGGGGTTTAATGGTAGAAGAAGCACCAACTAGGTTATTAATAGCAGCTAGTGGAACGGGTGGACACTTGTTTCCAGCGATCGCACTGGCACAAAAACTTCCAGAATATGAAATTGAATGGTTGGGTGTTCCCAACCGCTTAGAAACTCAACTTGTTCCCAAACAATATCCATTGCATACTATTGCAGTTGAGGGGTTTCAGCAAGGTTTTGGTATTTCGTCCCT
Organism: Aulosira sp. ZfuVER01; assembly: GCA_034530615.2. GTDB lineage: Bacteria > Cyanobacteriota > Cyanobacteriia > Cyanobacteriales > Nostocaceae > Aulosira. Next base: position 32,175 of record JAVRCV020000006.1, on the reverse strand, counting down.
CCGCATCTTGGGTAAGCTGCTTACTTCAATTTTGCAAGTCAGACGAATTCTCAAGCAGGGAAAATTTCAAGGCGTATTTACCACAGGTGGTTATATTGCTGGCCCGGCGGTAATTGCGGCGCGTTCTTTAGGAATACCTGTGGTATTTCACGAATCTAATGCTTTACCCGGTAAAGTCACACGCTTTTTTGGCCCTTGGTGTCAGGCTGTAGCAGTGGGATTTGAAGTTACTGCCCAGTATTTGCCTCGTGCTAAAAATGTCTACGTGGGTACTCCTGTGCGATCGCAATTTTTAGATGAAGGTATAAATGCATCGCTGGATTTACCCATTCCTAATGGAGTTCCCTTAATTATTGTCTTTGGTGGTAGCCAAGGCGCAGTTGGGATTAATAAATTAGTCCGCCAATCTGCTCCCGCTTGGTTTGATGCTGGAGCATACATAGTACATTTAACTGGAGATCAAGATCCAGAAGCAGATAGTCTCAAACACCCGCAGTATATAGCTTTACCGTTTTATGACAATATGGCGGCATTGTTGCGACGGGCAAATTTAGCAATTAGTCGTTCTGGTGCAGGTAGCTTAACAGAATTGGCGGTGTGTGGCACACCAGCGATTTTGATTCCTTACCCCTTTGCAGCGGAAGACCATCAAACTTACAATGCCAAGGTTTTGACAACAGCAGGCGCAGCATTAGCCTTTCAACAATCAGAGTTGACGGCGGAGGTTTTGCAAAATCAGGTTTTGAACTTGTTGCACTCACCAACAGAATTAGCCAAGATGGGAGAGAAAGCAAAAGCGATCGCCATTCCCGATAGTGCTGATAAGCTGGCGCAATTACTGCGGGAAGTAGTAGAGAGATAAAAAGAGGTTGATACCCTGGTGTTCTAGGAGTCTGCATAGTTTGTGATTCTCTCAAAAGACTGCAACATTTTTTCTCGCTTCTTACGTGCAATCTCTTGCAGATCAACGGTTCTATCAGTCTCATCTACAATTTCACCAGTTATCACCTCTAATACATCTTCCAAAGTGATGACACCAGCGATGTTTCCATATTCATCCACCACTACGGCAAGATGTTCGCGGGCTTCTATAAAGTTTTTTAGTAGTTTATCGGCTCGAATGGTTTCCGGCACAAAATTAACTTTTCGAGTTAGGGTAGAAATTTCTCGATCGTTTTTACCCTCAACCATTGCTGTGAGTAAGTTCTGTTTTAAGGCAAATCCTATGACTTGATCGATAGATTCATCAACTACAATAATCCGGGTATGTTGAGAAGCAATAATGTCTGTTTTAGCCTCAGCAAGCGTGAGATGACCGCGTATATATGTCAGCATAATCCGGGGTGTCATCAAATCAGAGGCTGTGACATCATTTAATCTAAAAACCCGCTGAATCATTTCTGCTTCATTACTCTGGATAATCCCCTCCTGTTGACCAATTCTCGCCAGCAGTTTGATTTCAGCTTCATTTGTTGTTGGTCTTTTTTGACCTTTAGAGAAGGATGCCGTCACATTTTCTAAAATCCACACTAAAGGTGTAAAGACAATAGAAAGTGCTGTCATCGGTAGCGCTGCAAATATGGCAATTTGTTCAGCATAACGCTCTCCTATTGTCTTTGGAACTATTTCACCAAAGATAATAATCAAAAAAGTTAATACTCCTGAAAATACACCAAGCCACTTATTTCCTAGTATTTGGCTAGCAATATTAGCTGTGAGAATACTGCCGATAATATTGAAAGTATTGTTAAGAATAACAATAGTTGCAATTGGTCGATTCATATTTTCACGGATCGCCAAAAGTGCAACAGATGCAGGATTATTTGATTGTGCTAATTGTCTTACTCTCAAAGTAGACACAGAGAACAGCGCAGTTTCTACACTAGAGCAAATTGCTGAACCTAAAATCACAACAAACACTAAAATTGTCAGCTGTAGCATATTTCCTTTCACCCACTCCCAGGGCTTTCTTATTTGTCTTTATCTCATCTTTATCTGGATCGCCAACATTATTCCAAATGCAGATGACATTTTGATTCATCTATCGATATGCTTAATTTATAAATAATTCTCATTTAGAGTGAACCAGAATGCTTAGAAGTGCCATCATGCAAGGATTGACCTGTAGTTCTTTAATTATTACATTTCTCTTAGCAATAGCAGGACAGTCAGCTATGGCGCAAAGTCTTACAAATCATGCTCAGATGGGGATCAAGTATTCACAGCTATCTGCTGAACCAGATAATAACGCTGATCTAAAAGTTTCTCCAACTCCTAATGGAATTGACGAAAAAGCAGCTTTTAACTTAGTTTGGAAACTACCTCAAGTAAAACGTAAAGCAAAGGAAATTGAACGCCTTTCTCGGGGAACTATCCGTGTTGCGGCGATGGTCGATAGTTCACCAACTCCAGAGACACCTTACTACACAATTCGAGTAGTGGAAAATCATGTAGACCACATTGACACAATTTACTTATTTCGGGTCTTGAATCCTAGCGGTGTTATCCAAGTATACGATATTCTCAAAGATGAATATATAGCATTACAAGAATGGAAACCTAACTGATTTTAAAAGAGCGATCGCTCTTTTAGTCGCAAATTCCAACAGATAAATATCGACTTTTGAAGGTTATAAGATTCCCGACTTCTACGAGAAATCGGGAATTTGGTAATTATTGGGTTTTAATAAACAGTTGAGAGAAATCGGACAAGTATCTGTTATGTTAAAAGATAATTCTCAGCGTATCGGCTCAATAAAAACCATGTCTGAAAAAAATCCCGTAAGTCCTTGGAATTATAAACCCTGGTGGTGTCAGCCCTGGTCTATACTGCTTACAGGTGTAACCATAATTAGTGGTAGTTGGTTACTATTTAAAATTATCTGGCTAACAGTTCTGATATCTGTACCTATCTTGATATGGATGGGATTTTTTTTATTAATCTGGCCGCAACTAATTATTCGTAGTGGTATTTTAGATTCGTATCCACCTCAGAATTTAGATAACTAATACTTTTGCCATTGAGCTTAAATTTATAAAAATCCTCAAACATTAGTGATAAATGAATAATTCTGTAGGGTGGAATTTCACTGAAACAAGGTAGATTTAAATCCCCGACTTCTGCAATAAGTCGGGGATTTAATCAGAACGCTAGCATTTAATTCCTACTATTTAATTTCTTGCATATTTTTCACAATTTTTGTGACTAGTTTTCTCGGTGTAAATCTGACGATTTCAGCAAGTAATTTATTTTTCAACCCAGGAATAGCAACAGTTTTACCTTCCATTAAAGCGCGATAGCCGATTTTGGCTACTGTTTTCGCATCCATCATATTATTACTCTCTGCCTGTTTAGCACCTGCAATCCCAGTTCTTTCATGAAAAGCTGATTCTGTAGGCCCTGGACAAAGAGCTGTTACAGTCACACCTGTACCTTCTAATTCACTCGCTAGTGCTTGTGAAAATGATAAGATATAGGCTTTAGTTGCAAAATAAACTGCCATTAGAGGGCCTGGTTGAAAAGCAGCAGCAGAGGAAAGATTTAATACTTTTCCTTCGCCTTGCTTGACCATATCTTTCAGAAATAACTTAGTTAAATGAGTGAGACATACTAAATTTACCTGTAGCATTTCTAGCTCAGTATTCAAGTTGGTTTCATTAAATAATCCATGAATACCAAACCCAGCATTATTTACTAACACATCAACCTTAATAAATTCTTGTTGTAACTCAGCAAAAATTTCTTCTGGTGATGTTTGTATTGATAAATCTTTGACAATAGATTTAACCAAAATACCAAACTGTTTTCGGAATTTCTCAGCAACTTCAGCTAATTTGTGCGCCATTCTGTCTACCAATACCAGATTGTAGCCATTCAAGGCAAAAATATATGCTAATTCGTAGCCAATTCCATTAGCTGCTCCAGTAATAAGAGCAGTTTTTTTACGTATAGGTTCGTGTGTTGTGTTCATATTAGAAAATATGTGAGTTTTAGTGGATAGAGCGTTTGTACATTTTTAGTGATTTAATCTCGGAACAAACGATAAATGTTTTCGGTCGTTACTCTTTTAAATACTTTTTTGACACTTTGATCAAACTTATACCTTGTAGATATAAGGCTCTACTGAATTGCTAAAAAATTAATTAAATTCTTAGCTTTCAGTTAAATCTTTAGCTTTTTAGCTAGAAAGGCTAGTAATTAAGCCAGTCTATTTTGAATATACTTTGCTGAATATAAAACTGTTGTATTTATGAGAACAAACTGGAAATTTTAGAAAGTTATGGCTTGCCAACAAAAATTTTATCTAATACCAAAGTAGTATTCTTAAAATCCGTAGGATGATTTTTTGCATCCTAGATTTTATCGCAAATAAAATGCACTAAAATATCTCATAATTTAGAGATTAGTGTTTTTACTTCGAGTTATTTGAGTTACATATATTTAAAAAGCTTCATGCAAAATAAAGTTTTATGATTAACACGTTTATATACACATACTTATGTAGTATAAAAGTAAATGAGTAATTAAAAAGACAATAAAAACCCTCTCAAACAAATGGCAATTTTTTCAAATTTATTGCTTGCCTAAGAGGGGATAAATATTGTGAAAAATTCTATAATTACATTGCTAATTGACCACCTGGCTACCGTGACTACGGGGGTCATCTTGACTAGCTGTTGGTGCGACTGGTGCTGAGAATTTAGAAACCTGTCCGCTAGCTTGGGCATAAGGTAGAGAGGAATCAGTTACTAAAGCTTCTAAGTTGCTAGCCATAACGGTGCGTGGTTGATCGCCGATCGCCTGTGCTACGGTTTCGCCATTCTTACCCAAAAATACAAAATGGGGAATTCCATCTACCCGATATTTCAACATTTCTGGCAACCATTTGGTATTATCGACATTCAGCATGACAAAATTTAGCTTGTCAGCATATTGCTGTTCTAACTCAGCCATATCTGGTGCCATTTTTTGGCAAACAGTACACCAATCAGCGTAAAACTCCACCAGTGAAGGCTTACCGTTGCTCATAGCGACTTCTAGGGGGATTGAAGCCTCATCTAGTTTTGTCAGGGAAGCGGAAGTTGTCTCAGTTCGCAGTCCTAAAACTAGAGCGACGCTGAGGGCGATCGCTACTATTGCAATTAAGAAATTTCTCACACGTGCCCCTACTGTGGGTTCAGGCTTTACTGGAGAATTAACAGGTGAATCCGGAGTCATAACAGAATTATTAAAACTTATTAAGCAGTATTATCTTCAGTTTAACGAGGATTGGGGATGTGAGGATGGGGAAGATGAGGGGAATAAGGGAGATGAGAGAGAATAATAAAAGATGATTATGACTATTGGCTAATGACCAATCTCTGCAAAATCCGTGAAAAAACGAGTTACTCTCACCTTTCCTAAACGCGCTGTACAAATGCCAGTTACTTACCGATTGGCAAAAGAGTTCAATGTTGCTGCTAATATTATCCGCGCCCAAGTTGCCCCTAATCAAATTGGCAAGCTGGTAGTAGAACTATCGGGAGATATCGATCAGTTAGATGCGGCGATTGATTGGATGCGATCGCAAAATATCAATGTTTCTCATACATTGGGCGAAATTATCATTGATGAAGAGGCTTGCGTCCACTGTGGCTTGTGTACTGGGGTTTGTCCCACTGAAGCCCTTACCCTCAACCCAGAGACATACAAGCTAACATTCACGCGATCGCGCTGCATTGTCTGTGAACAGTGTATCCCCACGTGTCCCGTGCAGGCAATCTCCACCAATCTATGAAGCCCCAGTACGGGGAGTGATTTGTCATTGTCAATAGGCAATAGTTAAGGAAATTACTTATTTCCCCCTCATCCCCTGACTATTTCCTCGCTTTCTGGTGCAGGTAAATCCATAAATTCTGCCAAACGAAAGTGTTGGTGGGCTGCAAAATTGTTAGTATCAGTTAAAGAGAGACTTTCAATAGTTGAGGTTTCATCCGATCCCAGCTAAATATGTTTATCTGGGGTTAGCATTAATGCTGAAATTTCTGTGATGTGTTTTTGGAAACTTGCTACAAATGTTAGCAATACTTGAGATATTAAATGACAGTTATACATTTTACAATTCTCTTAAGTATTTAAGACGAAATATTAAATTTTTGGTGTTTTACTTAATAATTAAGTTTTTATAGATAAATACAATTCTTTTAAGTTTTTGCACAAATTTTGCACATCTTAATAGTTAGGCTAAAATTAGCGATCGCCATGAAAACAGATGTTCAATTTCCAGCCGACTTCCAGCTAACAACTTAATTCAGTGCCCTACTAATTTTCGTATCAAGATTTGAGTTTAAAAAATATCAAAAGTTATATATGCAAGTTTTTGAGTAATGTTATCATGCAATAACCTGATTCAGTATGCAATTGGTGTAAATTATGAAATTGGATACAAATACAACGATACAAACTCTTGGAGACTACGCTTACCAGGCGATTCAAAAACATTATAAGAAAACCTTGAAGTGGGAAAAATCAGTTAAGAAAGATGAAGATCCAGAAGCATTACATCAAATGCGAGTAGGGATGCGTCGCTTACGTACTTCTGTCAGTAGATTTGCAATAGCCTTAGATTTATCGAAGCCAATTAGTGATAAAAATATCGGTAAAATTGCCCGCCGTCTTGGTAATCTGCGAGATTTAGATGTACTCAAAGAAACCCTGGAAAAAGATTACAAACCACGTTTATCTAAAAAAGAGCAGAAATATTTGCACACAGCTTTTGATGCTATAACAAAACAAAGGGAACACGCACTAGTAACAGTAGAAACAACATTAAAAGATGAATCTTACAAGTCCCTAAAACAAGAATTGGAAGCATGGTTAGAAAAACCAAGCTATAAAGATTTAGCATCTATTACCATTCAGCAAGTTCTCCCAGATTTACTGTTACCAGAAGTGAGTCAATTCTTGTTGCATCCCGGTTGGCTAGTGGGAACCGAAGTCGGAGAATCTGAGTTGAAAATCCGTAAAGACTGGGAAGCAGAAAAAGTAGAACAGCAGCTAACAAATCAAGGTGAAATACTTCATAGTTTACGCAAACAAGCTAAACGTGTACGCTATCAAATGGAGTTATTTTCTGACCTATACAGCGAGTCTTATGCAGCTTATATTGCAGATGTGAAAAGTATCCAAGACATTTTGGGTGCAATGCAAGATAGCGTAGTTTTAACTGAGTGGCTTGAGGATGTGTTTAAATCAGATATGCATAGTCATCTGCATGGGCTAACTAAATCATTAGCAGAAAATCGTTATCAATTGTGGCAGCAGTGGCAACCATTACAAGAGCGCTATCTGAAAACTGAAACTCGACATGGCTTTCATTTAACAATACTACATCCCAAGGAATCTGCTTTTTTTAATGAAGATCAGCCTAGCGAGCAGACAATTGGATAGGAGCCTCCAAAGACAAAACATAAACACTGCTTTGAGGAATCTGCACAATACGAGTATTTTCTGCGGAACGCAAACCTGAGACTAATCCAATAGCGCTTCCCAGCATTGCGCCTCTGTCAAACTGTTCGGGATCTCCATTGCTCAAAAAGCCCAAAGTACTGCCAGTAAGTCTACCCCAAACAGAACCATTTTCTACAGCTTTGTCATTAGCTCGCTTATGGGTAATAGTCGTGCCAGGAATCATCTGACTCGATGCTTTAATTGAGACAATTCGACCATTAATTACTAGGGATTGTGCGACAATTTTAGCGCCCCCATCAGTGGGTTTAAGGACTATGGTGACGGGAGTATTTTCCGGTGCTACAACATTACCTTGAGCATCTTTAATTGCACTAGCTAAAGGCAGCGTTAAAGGATAATCTTTCTTTTGCCCCACATCTACAGTGACGGGTGCGGGAAAGGAGACAATAATTGCCGTATCTTGAGGAATAGTCAAATCTTGACTAACTGCTTGGGGTTGGGGCTGCACAGTAGGTTGAGGTGATACGCTAGGAACTGGTTGAGCGCTAGCTGGTACTGTGACAGCACCTAATAAAGACATAGAACAAGCAAGGCTTAACAAAATTTGTGATTTCATGACTGTTTTCCTTTTGATGTGAGTGGTTTTTGCAAGGTTTCAACTCCTTCACTCCATCAATAGGTTTGAGAGCATAAGTTTATGCAGTCTGAAATTGATTCACTGCTTGCGGCGTACATAGCTAACCCCATCCAGCCAAATGGCAGTCTCAGGATCTTTCGGATCGGCAATCAAGATGCGACGCTCGCTTGAGCCATCGTCGTAATTGATATACAGCATCATCCCTTGAATGCGATAGCGACCGCGCTGATTTGGCGCTACGTTGCTAGCAGCAACAGATACGTCGCCAGACTCTGCATTTCCCCCAGCACCATTACCGCGTATAACTCGGCCATCAGACGAAAAGCGATATTGCTCCCAAGCTGCGATTGACTGGCTACCGCCAACCGCAACGTTCCCCGTGCCAGAGAGCGAGCGAAATAACCCGTTAAGCCTGAAGTTTTCTGGCAATTTCGGATATGTCTTTGAGAAAGGTAACGCCTCCCAACCGTCTTTGCTTGCCAGTTCTAGTTTGCCACCCTGACGACGCCAACGTGTCCATTCATCTGGTTTGGCTCGTTTGTGAGCTGCGATACCGCCGTTAAACGAAAGCCCTTCAACATTGGTGAGGGCATCACCGTTGCGAAACAGTACAATCGGATAGATCTTGAGTGTCAAGAAGCCACCGATGCCCATCGCTGTACGCGAATTGAAACCAAAACTATCGATCTGCTTGATAATCTCGCTGTCCGAGGAGGAAGTAACAGTCCCAGGCTTGCTGGCTGGTGGTTGTTGGGCTTTTTTGGGTGTTTTGGGCGGTTTACTCACCGATGAGAGAAGTTGGGGCGATACCTTTGCGAACTGAGCATCCGGCATCCGAGACACAGAAAGCGCCACAGAGCAAGGATTGAGATTGGTATATTGATTGGTAATTTGTTGGGTGATGGTAGACAGAGCCAGTTCGAGTTGCTGTTTTTGGGTGGGGTAGCGATCGAATTCAGGCAAGCGGGCGCGGATTTGGGCGACACCGTTGGTAGTTTCCCAAGCTTCAACTTTACCCACATCGCTAGCGGCAAAGCCTCCACCCTGCTTGCATTTCGCGGCGAAGTAATCGAATGCCATTACAGTCAGCGCCGCCTTCATGAATGGCTCACTCGTAATGTCAGTGTCTTGTGCATAAGCACTTTGTGCCGCAGCCATTGAGATCGACAGAGTTAGTGCCATAACCTTTACTCGCATACAAACTCCCATATTGTGACGTTAACGGTTGAATTGAATGGCAGTAGATATGTTTAGCACCCATTAACTGCAAATTATCTCTGTTTTGTTCGATTTCATGAACTGTTATGCCGCGATCGCTTCATAATTATTTATACTCAGTCATTCCCGATCGCCTTTAGTCTTTGCAAATCTTGCTCTAAATTCTATAAGACTGACGAATGTTTTTATTGAAACCTTAGCAAGGTAGTAATGTGAGATTTTTTCAATGTTTAATCAACAGTAATCTAAGGATTCATTTCGGCGGGCGATCGCCACTTTTTTTAAATCAAAAATAATTTAGCTTTGCTCGGATGTATCATTGCTTATTTCCATTATTTTTGGATTAACTCCATAATATTTAGCAGCTTCCAACATCTTTAAATGCAATAAACTTTCATCACCAAGTTCTTGAATTACCTCAGGTTTAAATGGAAGTATTTCCAGCACATTCATAATTTCTAATGCTATTGATTTAGCTAATAAAGGAGGTACAGAGTTACCAACTTGGCGGAAGCCGTGCCATTTAGTGACATGAAATCTAAACCAATCAGGATAGGAATGCAACCTCGCTGCTTCTCTAACTGTGATACATCTAGGCGTAAAAGGATGTATTGGTCTAGGAGATGTGAAAGAACCTCGATACATATCTGTACCTGCTCTTAAGGTGTTACAAACACCAGCTGGATGCAGTTTATGAAAACGACTTATTGGTTCTCTTTCTCCTTGAAATGTAGCAGCAAAGCGTTCAATTGTTGCACTTGAATGTTTGGTACGGAAACTGGAAGAGAGAATTTGGAAATCAAATTTGCGCGTGTATGAATAATCATTTTCTAAAGTTTTGATACCTCGCAGTGCCAGAGCGTAATTACTAGGCTTACCATACTCTGCAACAACCCAATCTCTTAATAGTAACTCTGAATATTGTTCTACTTCTGGTATATCTCCAATTGCATCCCAGACTGTAGGACTGGTTGGTAGTAAAGATGAATTTTTCTTTGGGGATTTATGCGGCTTTGCTATTTGGGTTATACGTTGGGGATATTTTGGTAAAGCTACATCTTCCCTTGCTCCTAGAAGAAATAATCTTTCCCTCGCTTGGGGAACTCCGTAATGAGCAGCGTTGAGAATTTGATAATTTTCTTCTACTTGATAACCTTTAAGTTGAAACTCGCTAATCAAAGTTTTGAGGATTTGTTTATGTTCGCCTATTGTGATACCTCGAACATTTTCCATCACAAAAAATTTTGGTTGCAACTCTAAAACTAGACGATGAAAGTGAAATACTAGAGAGTTGCGTGGGTCATCAAAATCTCGTTTTCCAATAATAGAGAAACCTTGGCAAGGAGACCCAGAAATTACTACATCAATTTCTCGATCACCAATTTGCGATCGCTTTCTAATCTCTTCCCCGGTTGTATCCACAACGCTTTGGCATAAAACCGTCCAAAAGGGAAAGTTAAATTCGTGAATTGCACAATGAATCGGGTCAATTTCTACAGAAGCGAGGACATCAAACCCAGCTTGTTCAAAGCCAAAGGTCATCCCGCCTGCACCCGCAAATAAGTCAACTGCGATTGGTCGTTGTGTTCTCAACTCATGAGCCATGACCCAAAAAGTTTAAAGGTTAAAGAATAAGGCTGAAAGATGTATTTTATATTACCCTTCGGGAAGGGCGAAGCCCTACATCCTTGATACTTTATCCTTCATCCTTGATCTAGCATTTGCAAAATTTCTTGAGCAGCGCGATCGCATACTCCTAATTCTCCCAAACTCTGCCGCATTTCTTGATAATCTGCTAGAGTCTGCTGTCTTTTATCGCTATTGAGCAGTAATTCCATTGCGGCTTGAGTAATATTCTCTGCTGTAGCCTGCTCTTGTAAAAACTCTGGCACAATTTCTCGCATCACTACCAAATTTACTGGCGATGCAAAAGGTATAGAACCTTTCAAAATTTTACGGGCAATCCAGGCTGTAATGGGATTCAGGCGATAGACAACCACTTGCGGTACATTTAACAAAGCAAGTTCCAAGTTGACAGTGCCCGATTTGGTAATCGCAAAATCAGCCGCCGCAAACACTTCTTTTTGTTGACTGGATACAATTGTCGCTCGCAAACCGTAACGCTGAATCCCTGCGGCGATTGGTTCTCTGAAATCTTCTAAAGAGAGAGGAATCCAGAACTGCACCTCTGGCAATTTAGCTTGAATAGTTTGGGCAGCTTGAAAAATTATCGGTAAAAGGTATTTTAATTCTTGACGACGAGAAGCAGGTAAAAGAGTAATTGCGATCGCCTCTGGGTCAATTCCCAATTTAGCACGGGCTTCCTGGCGACTGGGGGCGGTTTGCATCCGATCGACTAGGGGATGCCCCACCCAAGTCACATCGGCACCTGAGGAGCGAAAATAACGGGCTTCTTCGGGGAAGATGGCTAAAAGCTTCTTTGTAAACCCGACAATGCGGTTGGTGTTACGCAAACTCACAGACCATACCCACTCTTGAGGAGCGATGTAATAGACTACTGGCACGTTTGGTAAATTCTGTTGCATATACGTGCCAACACCCAAATTTGGCCCCATATAGTCAATTAGCAGCACCAAGTCAGGGGGATTTTGTTTCAAATAGGCGATCGCTTTTCGTTGCACTAGGAGAGTTGGTACAACATAACGCAGGGATTCTAGAAGACCCACCGAACCAATACGACTAGTATCGCCCAGTATAGTCGCCCCTGCCTCTGCCATTTTTTCGCCACCCAGCGCTACAATCTCTAACTCCACGCCAGCAGCCACAGCTTGACGCTTCAGCGCTGTAATTAGTAGAGAACCTTGCAAATCGCCAGATACTTCGCCAGTGCTGATAAATATCCGCATTTGGTAATTGAGGGGAAATAAAGGACAGTTTTTAAACGCAAAGGGACGCAGCGTTAGCGCAGAGGTACGCAGAGGTTTTTTAAATTTAATGCGTTACCAACTTGTGAAATTATGTAATTTTGTGTTTTTTGCTGTTTGAGTTGGGGATTTAGGCCTCAACTCAAACTCACTAACTAACTTACGACTCATCACTGCTGCTTGGTTTACCCTTGCCAGGAATTAAACCACGTCTTCCTGGCATCTTAGAAAGTAACAGGAAGCGTCGCAGGTGTTGTAGCTGTTCGGTATCACCTAGTAGTTCTAGCTGTTCCAAAGCCTCTTTAAAAGTTAAGTTAGAGCGATAGAGAATACGAAAAGCTTTTTTGAGTAGTTGTAACTCATTGGCGTCCATACCAGAGCGTTTTAGCCCTACCAAGTTGAGGGTACGCACCCGCGCCGGATTGCCCTCCACAAGCATATATGGCGGCACATCCCGGTCAATACGTGCCATACCGCCTACCATTGAGTGCTGGCCAATATGCACAAATTGATGAACTCCCAAAACCCCGCCTAGTCTAGCTCGTGATTCTATGTGGACATGACCTGCTAGGGCTACGGAGTTGGGGATAATTACATGGTCTTCAATCACGCAGTTATGAGCTACATGGACATAAGCCATGAGTAGATTACCGTTGCCAATGACCGTGGCTTCCCCTGCACCAGTAGCGCGGTTGATGGTGACATATTCGCGAATTTGATTATTGTCACCAATTTTGACCCAGGTAGGTTCTCCCACATATTTGAGATCCTGGGGTTCCATGCCAATAGTTGCACCAGGGAAAATTTGATTTCGCGCCCCAATTTCACAAGGTCCTTCTAGCACTACATGAGAGCCAATGATAGTTTCAGGACCGACTTTAACATTCGCTCCAATCACAGCATAGGCACCGACTTGCACTGATGGGTGGAGTTCCGATTTAGGATGAATTACAGCAGTTGGGTGAATAAGCGTCTTCAAGGGTGAATCTCCAGAACTGTCTTAACTAGCCTGCGCCGTGCGGGGTTGTCCCCGTTAAGGCGACTGGCGTTGCGGAACGTTGAAATATTCGGTTACTGAAGTATAAATATTCAGTCACCGAAGTGTCGGGCAAAGCAAGTTAAGTGTGAGGGCGACGAAATTAAGAAATTATAAATTACTCTTGTGGCTAGTTAGTTTTACTGTTATCCTTTTTCAGGTTTCAGTAAAGGCACTTCACGGCTGTGCCCTAACAACAAGAGGTGGTTTTTAGTTTACTAAAGAAAACATTAATTCGCCTTCAGCAGCTATCTGACCGTCAACTTCAGCACGACCTTGCATTTTACCGAAACGACGTTGTTTGACCCACAACAGTTCCACCGTCATGATCAGCTGATCTCCTGGAACAACTTGCCGACGAAAGCGGACTTTATCGATACCAGCAAACACAAATAGTCCACCTGCTTCATAATCTGGTAGTTGCGTCAGGACTATGCCGCCGACTTGTGCCATTGCTTCAACAATTAGTACTCCTGGCATCAGTGGCCTTCCTGGGAAATGACCTTGAAATTGGGGTTCGTTGATGGTGACATTTTTAACGCCAACCGCCAGTTTCCCTGGAACATAGTCAATAATTTTGTCTACCAGTAGAAACGGGTAGCGGTGGGGCAAGAGATTTTGAATTTCTTCCGAGGTTAAGGTTTTTTTAGGTTCCGGTGTGTTTTGAGCTTCAATGGTATTGGCTTCGGTAAGGGTTGTCATTGGCTGTGCGCTTGTTTTTGAATCTGGAATCAAGTCAGCGAAAGAATTTTAGATTCTAGATTTTAGATTTTGGATTGATTCACAAATCTAAAGCCACGCCACTTGCTACAACGCAGTGGCTCTCAAATCTAAAATCCTTTGTGCCAGTTGAATATGTAAATTGTGGCTGGCCTTGTACGCTAAGAAGTGAGCACGAGGAAGATTTCCTAGTAAACTCAAATCTCCTACTAAATCCAAGATTTTATGACGTACTGGCTCATTTGCAAATCTTAATGGTGGATTTAACCAACCATCAGGGCCGCAGACGAGAGCATTTTCCAAGCTACCACCCTTAATTAAGCCAGATTGCTGCAAATGTTCGATTTGATGCAGCAAACCAAAGGTACGGGCGGGAGCAATCTCTGTAGCAAAGCTAGCAGAGGCATTTCCGTTATCGGCAGTTAGTGACCAACTGTGCCATTGATTACCAATAGCAGGCAGATCGAAGTCAATACCGTAGCTAAAACGGGTTTCTGGTGCTGGAATAGCAGCAACAAAAGCATCGCCCTCATAAATCCAAATTGGCTCTTTAATCGCCAGGGTTACTTCACCGTCAGTTACGGGTTGCGATCGCAACCCGACTTGAGTGATGCTTTCTGCCCATATCCGCGCCGAACCATCTAGTAGTGGTACTTCTGGCCCATCAATTTCAATTCGGGCGTTATCCACACCCATACCCGTAAGAGCTGCCAATAAATGCTCTACGGTACGCATACTCGCCTCACCTTTACCCAATTGGGTTGACAGCAGAGTTTGACTAACTGCTGCAACTTGCGCGGGAATAATTGGCGAATTTGGTAAATCTACTCGCACAAAGTAGCGCCCGCTACCCATCTCTGCTGGTAATATCCGAACCTGGGTACTCACACCGCTATGCAGCCCCACTCCAGTTTGAGCGATCGATGCAGCTAGTGTGTGTTGTTTGCGGTTGGTATTGTTCATATTCAGATTTAGTAAAACCTGCGAACTGCACCTGAAAATATTAATGATTCCTGGTCAGGGGTCAAGAGTCAAGGGTCGAGAAGGGCAGGGGGGCAGGGTGCAGGGGGATAAAAAGGACAAGGAGGACAGGGGGGACAAGGAGGAAATTATCAATGCCCAATGCCCAATGCTCAATGCCCCACTTAAAACCTTTCCCCAATCCCAAAATTGATTCGGCTATCACCATCATCGTTGAGACCGTAGTCAATGCGAATTGGCCCCAATGGTGATTGCACACGTACACCCAGACCATAGCCATAGCCAGTACCATTTTTGTTCAGTATTTCTGCGGCTCTGGTACTGGTTCCCAAATCAGTACCAAAATCAAAAAATAATGCCCCGCTCACTACGGAAAATACGGGGAACCGATACTCAACTGAAGCCTGTACGTAACTGCGGGAACTGGTTAATGTACCTTCTTCATAACCCCGCACGGAGTTGCTACCACCTAGGGTAAAGGCTTCATAAGGGGGCAAGTCACCTAAAACTGTGCCGCCTTGCAAGTTAAAAGCCAGAGTTTGCGGGCCTTTGCTGAGGCTAATTAAGCTGATGGGGACATATTGGCTGTAACTACCCCGTAACCGAGTGAGGAAAATATTACCTTGTCCTATGGGAACTGACTGATCGACCCCGAAACGTAGATAAGAACCACTGGTGGGTTGCAAGGGGTTATTACGGCGATCGCGTTGCGCTCCTAGTTGGAATAGTAGCAAGTCATCGTCACCTGTCCCAGATTGAGTCAGGGGAATTAGTTCTGTTGGCTGTCCATCCTTATAGATTGTGCCTTGGGTTCTGCTATTGCCATCACCATCTTTGGTGGAAACTCGTTGGTATTGGAAACCTGCTGAAGCAGTCCATTCGGAAATTGCGTAGGGATTAGCCGAAAGTGGACGGGTAAAAGTGACACCACCACCTAAACGGACAACACGGGGGCGATCGCCTTCGGTATCACCAGGTGCAAAGGTCTCAATATTTTCATCTTTGCCATCAAAAATCAACGAAATTGAACGGCGACGGAAAATATTAGTTGTGTAGGAAGTGCGGTATGGATCGCCGTCAATCCAAGGATCTGTAAAGCGCAGGTCAAACAGCAGTTCCCTTTGACCTACCTGTAATTCTGCTCCCAGGCGTTGGTTTCTACCATTGAGGTTTTGCTGCTGATAACTGATAGTGCCAAATAGTCCGCTGGCAGAACTAATCCCTGCACCAGCAGCGATCGAACCGCTATTGCGTTCAGCCACATTCACCACTACATCTACTTTACTGGGGTCACTACCAGGGTCAAGGGAGACGTTCACATCTTCAAAGATTCCCAGCCCATAAACCCTTTGTAGGTCTTTTTGCACGGTGTTGCGGTTGAATACCTGTCCTGGCTTCAACTCCAATTCTCGCGTGACGATATATGGCTGTGTCCGTCCCCGGATTGGTTGTCCCTTCTCGTCTGTATCCTGGCCTTCTTTATTGCGGAACCGGACTCTAACATTCTCTACTACCCCTTCTGCTACCTGTAAGGTAACAATTCCATTTTCTGAAACTTGGGGCGCTCCAATGACATTTGCTAATACGTAACCTTTGTCTTGATACCGCTTGGTTAACTGCTTGATACCTTCTTGTAAGTCACGCAAGTTGAGGATCTTGCCATATTGATCGCGAAAAACTTCATCGGCAGTGTTTTGCGGGAGTACGGAGGTAACATTTGTACCAGGATTTGCTTGGATTTGTACCTTGGTGAGGACTGGGTTTGGCTGGACAATAAAGCTCACCCTGACGCCTAAAGGCGTATCTTCTGGTACTGCCTGGACATTCGTGAAGAAACCTGTACCAAAGATGGCGTTAATATCTTCTTGGAGTTGGGAACGAGTGGTTGTCCTTCCCGGTTGGGTACGAATTGCTGAGTAAACTTGATTTTCCAGTTCTGGTGCTAGTTGCCCAGATTGCGATCGCACTGATACTTCCGATACCAATACACGGGCTTCATTCGATTCTGGAGTGGTTTCTTGATTGCCAGGAAATACAGGGGTTCCTACAGGTGGGTTGGTATTATCTGGGGCTGGAGTATTACCAGGAGCAGGTGCCGGATTGTTGGGAAATGGTAATTGTTGAGGCGCAGGTTGTGGAGTTCTTTGTTGCGGGGTTGGTTGGAGAGTAGGCTGTGGCGTTTCTTGGGGAACTTGGGCAGTTTTTGCTGTTGTCTCTGGTGTTCCAGTCTCTGCTGATTGATTTGGTAGTGCGGCGATTGTCCGTGGCTGGAGACCTTCTAGTGCCTTTACACCAGCACTTGGGGGTTTTTCTACTTGTATAGTTGTTGGCTTTACAGTGCCAGATGCGCGATTGGGGAATGCTGCAACAAAAGTACGAGGCTGGAGACCTTTGAGTGCCCTCACCCCAGGGCTAGGGGGCGTTGGGGTTGTTGTGGTTGGCACTATTACTACTGGTGTCGCAGTCCCGACTGAGGGATTTGGGAATGCTGCAACCACAGTAGGAGAATGGACACCTTCCAGTACCGCCTCTGGGGACTGGGTGGAAGATTCCTGTTTCTCACTAGAGTGTTCTTGACCGAGATCGTTTTCCGCTTGCCGATCTGTCGTCGGTGGAAACACTTCCGCTGTCTTTTGGAAATTGTCAGTGGTTTGCGCCTTTGTACTTAGCGGAGTACTTAAAGGCGCTGCAATTGCTACCGCTGCCACTAATAGGGGAGATAAACGCATTTTATTTCACTTCCTCTTCTCGTCCACACACCATCACAAGGCAATCATGCTCTCATGTAAAAGGTAAAAATCAAAAATGATATTTTTACCGTTTTGATTTAATTTGGGCTGTCTACTACTTGTAAAACTCTTTGTAAAACCTCCTGGTAGGCATTTTCTATATTTCCTAAGTCTTTGCGAAAGCGGTCTTTGTCCATTACTCGACGGTTAGCGTCTTCTTCTGCTGTGTCCCACAAACGGCAGGTGTCAGGGCTAATTTCGTCTGCTAGCAGCACTTGCCCTGTTGAGTCCAAGCCAAACTCTAGTTTGAAGTCTACTAGGGTAATACCGCAACGCAGCCAAAAGCTGCGCAGAAACTCATTGATTTGCAATGCTAGATGGGTAATTGTCTCAACTTGTTCCGGAGTAGCTAGTTCCAGCAAGTAGAGGCGATCGCGTGTTAATAACGGATCGCCTAATGGATCGTTTTTGTAATAAAACTCTACCAAAGGCTGTTTTAGTATTGTGCCCAATGAAAGCCCTGTTTGCGCACACAGACTACCAGCTGCAATATTTCGCACAACGACTTCTAAGGGTAAAATCTTCACTGCCTTCACCCGCATTTGATGCGGGGCAGGGCTGTCAATAAAATGAGTTTTTATACCTTGTGCTTCTAACTGCTGAAATAGTTTACTAGATATACTACAGTTAATGTTTCCCTTACCGATGATACTGCCACGTTTTTGGGCATTAAAGGCAGTGGCATCGTCTTTAAAATCAGCCAACAAGACTTCAGGATCGTCCGTCGTGTAGAGGATTTTTGCTTTGCCTTCGTATAACTTGGAATAAACAGACATGGTAAGCAGTAAATTTACAGGTGATAAGCAGATTTTGGCGCTTGAAGCTAAACCATTTTATCTTTAGTTATTAGTAATTAGCCATTGCTGATGAATCAACAGTCAATCGATTTTGGATTTTGGATTAATCCTCACCACTAGGGTTAGCTGTTCAAGGATGAAAGGATTTTGGATTTGTGTCACCCACGAGTGGCGTTGAGGCGTAAACCAAAAAATCTAAAATTAGCACCGTCAATCACAACAGGCAGATAACACTCTTATTTGATTTGTGAGTTGACTCTGTAGAGATAGACAATAGAAAAGGAGGGAGATAGCGGCGCAGGTGATTTTTTCAGAAATCAAACCAGATTCCCATAGCGACTAAATTTTTAGTTGAGGTGTATTTTTAGACAATGTAATTAATTTTATCTATGCAAATAAAAATATTGAGATTTGCCAATATAGTATATATTAATACCTAGATAATAAGGCTTTTAGCGTAGTGCAGGGTATTCGTTATTTCGTGCAATCATGCACTAAGATGTAATGAATTGGCAACTATGGGAGATAAAAACCTACTTTTGCCACGTCAATTAAAAACCTTCTTTGTAAATCCTCCTATTTAATGATTTTTAGCTTTGATAATCTCTGCCCAAAATTAAAATTGACAAATTCGCCCCAAAGCTTTAAGCAAAAAGGGTTTAATTTTGCAATTACTCCCAACTGGACAAAACAGAGATGTAGAGCGGCTAGTAATTCAGCTTCAGATATAAATACAGGGGGGGAGTTGAATAAATGGAGAAAAAACAGTGACTAAAGATGATTTTCTCTATCCTCGTGGCCGCTACTATGGTCATGTGAAGCCAGAAAACTTAGTTTTCAATGCGAATCTACAGGAATTTGCCCAGAGAGTAAGTTATATATGTAACTTAGAAACTGGAGGTAAATTACCGCCAGAAGAAGCTTACGAACAAATCAAAGAGCTGTGGAAAAATTTAAAACGCACAAAAAAACAACTAAAAATTGGCGAAAACCCGTTTCAGGATGACCAGGGTAATGAGGAGCAACCGGAAGGCTAAGGGAGCAGGGAGTAGCGGGGACAAGGGGGACAAGGAGGACAAGGGAGAAATAACTAAATGGCTCTTGACTCTTGACCAAAAATTTTCAGTCCTGGTGTATGTCGGGAATGATGATTGCTTATGCTTCAATATCAAATGCTATTAAGCCATCGATGCATGGTAAGATTTCGGCTTTGATTTCTTCATGAAGAGGATGGGGTAAATAGGCATCGCGAGCAGCAGCACTCTCGAAAGTCATTAAGAACCCATGTGTATAACCCTGATTCAATCCTTCGCTACTGGAGTATGGGCCGCCTGCAAAGTAGGTAATACCAGGAAGCGTTTTAGAAATTTCCTGCAACTGTTTTAAAAAGCCTGTAATCTTTTCTGCAGGAACTTCAGGTTTAAATTTAAACAAAACCATGTGTTGAATCTGAGGCATAAGCAAACCTACTGGTTTAGACTTGTGTCAGCTGTCAGTAAAAATTAGGAT
Organism: Aulosira sp. ZfuVER01; assembly: GCA_034530615.2. Taxonomy (GTDB): domain Bacteria; phylum Cyanobacteriota; class Cyanobacteriia; order Cyanobacteriales; family Nostocaceae; genus Aulosira. The sequence goes on along the minus strand of JAVRCV020000006.1, from coordinate 12,153 downwards.
ATCAATTTGCCTGTTGGGCAGCAATATTATTTGAAATTCTGTTACTTAGCGGTCATTGTCCACACACCATCCCAAGAATCAGGGGGTGGTGTTTTTTGGTAATTATGAGCGCGTTCTAAGTGGATATTAACAGCTTGGTCTTGAGGACGAATATGTTTAGCAGATTCAAAGCAAGCGATCGCACGTTGGAAGTTACCTGCTAAATAAGCCATCCTTCCAGATTGATAATAGAACAAAAATTCTTGGGTGGCATCATCTAGAGGAGTATTGCGATCGCTAATTAACTCGTAGATATTTACCGCTTGATACTTACCCTTAACGCGAATTTTATCTAACTGCCGTGTCCAAATGCGATCGCTACAGAGTTGATATGTAAATTCACTTAAAACAATGTCACAACCATATTCTTTGGTCACTCCTTCCAAGCGGGAACTTAAGTTCACACCATCGCCAATGACGGTGTAATCCATGCGTTTGTGGGAACCGATGTTACCAGACACCACTTCTCCCGAACTAATCCCAATGCCAATGTGGATTTGTGGCTGTGCTTGAATAATCCGTCGCTGATTAAACTCTGCCAATCGTTGACGCATATCTAATGCTGATTGTACGGCTCTCCAAGCATGATTTTCTGTGAGGGGTAAAGGCGCACCAAACACCGCCATTAAAGCATCGCCAATAAACTTATCTAGTGTGCCTTCATGGTTAAAAACTGCCTCTACCATTGTTTCAAAATATTGGTTGAGTAACGATACCACCTCAGCCGCACCAAGATTTTCTGTCAGGGTAGTATATCCACGGATATCAGAAAATAAAATAGTTACATCCTTACGTTCTCCCACCATTAAAGCATCTTCCCCCAAAGCCATCACTTGCTCGGCAACATGGGGTGTGAGGTAGCGGTACATAGTAGTTTTCAGGCGTTTTTCCTGGCTGATGTCTTCCAACACCACCAAACCACCCCTGACACCACCTTCGGGGTTAGTTAAAGGATTGACAGTGAGATTGGTGCTGCGTTCGACTTTTTGCACCTCACTTGCACTCAAAAACTTAGATTGGGGAGTTAGGGGTAAATTCCAGGGAATAAAAACATCTGGATTTTGGCGATCGCACACTGCCAAAATTAAGGAACCAGGGGTGTAAAACAGTTCCCCAGGTGCAGGTGAGTGACTCCCGTTTCGTCCCGCATCGATTTCACTGTGTAATCGACACTCAGAACTTTGGACTTGGTACAATCCCACAGTCAAACTTTGCTCGGGAACGTAATGTTTTGCCCCTGTTTTTAAACTATCTTCCAGTCGCATTTGCAAATTTTCAATGGGCACAACTTCCCAAACCAAGCGCCCAAGCAAATTTTGTTCCCACAAATGCTTATTATTTTTGTGATGAGTATCTCCTATCGGACAACCAAGTAATTCCAACGCTGCATCATTAATGGTGACAATCCGACCTGCCATATCTGTAGAAATTACAGCATCAGATAAACTTTGCAAAATGTCTTTTTGATACTGTTTTTCTAACAGCACATTTTCAAACAGGCGAGCATTTTCTAAAGCAATTCCAGCTTGGATATTAAAAGCTCGCATAAATTCTTCATCAGAGGCAGTAAAACTACCCTGTTGCTTATTAATTAATTGAGTTACACCAATTAATTCATTAGCAGAATTAAATACTGGCAAACATAAAATATTGCGAGTTACATATCCAGTTTTTCTATCTGTAGATGGGTCAAATCTGGGATCTCGATAAGCATCAGGGATATTCACAGCTTGACCAGTGGAAGCCACATAACCAACGATTCCGCGATTAGATGGCATCCGGATTTCAATAGATTTTGTGCCATCTGCCGCCGCTGCTACCTTTGTCCAGAGTTCGCCCATTTCTTTACGGTGTAGAAATAAGGTGCTGCGGTCTGCTTGCATTAAAATCCGGGCTTGCTCCATTACTATTTGCAAAGTTGCTTCTAAATCTAAACTTTGCCCTAGAGTTTGAGTTGCCCGTAAAAGCGCTGTAGCTCCCCGTTGATTGCGAGCTGCTACATAGAAAGTTTGGCAACTTTCTAAGATAATGCCAATTGATGCGGCAAAATCTCGAAATCTTTCCTCATCATCATAATTAAAGGGAATATCCCCCGCTTTATTAGCCAGTTGTACCACTGCTACAGTCTGGTTTTTACTACTAACAACTGGCATACATAAAAGATTACGAATTTTATAGCCCATTTGTTTTTCTAGTTCTGGGCTAAATAAAGGATGAGTAGCAGTTTCAGATATATTTAAATATTGACCAGTAGTAGCAACATGACCGGGAATGCCAACTGTAATTGGAGTCCGAATTTCTAAGAATTTTTGACTATTATCTTGAGGAACTTTTGACCACAACTGGCCTTTGTCATAATCTACTAAAAAAATTGCCGTGTGTTCTGCTTGGAGAATTTGACCAATTTTTAATGTGATTGCTTCTAGCACTTTCTCCAGCATAGTTTCTAGAGCTTCATTATTGATCAACTCAATTGCTCTGAGAAATTGCTGAAACTCAGCCGTAATAAAATCTAGTAAACAGACAAATTCATTAACAGAAAGATCTTTAACACGACGCAGTAAGGCGTGAGTACGATTAACCTGAGTAAGTTCAGTTAGCGTAGCCAAGACGCTACCAGGATTAGGGAGTGTCATGGAATTTTGGATTTTGGATTTTAGATTTGCGAAAAGTTGCGTGCGGGGGTTCCCCCCGTTGAGCAACGCCAGTTGCTTTAAGCCGGGAAACCCGTCCAACGCACTGGCTCAACTTTTCAAGACAGATTTTAAATTTATACTCGCTATACCACATTAACTGAGAATTACCACAGGACACGAATTATTGACGTGGGGACGCGAGTATAATGCTCTCAAAATATTTACGTCCCCGCATCTTGCTGGTGAGCGATCGCTTTATCCGTTAATTCAGTACAGCATTTTCTGAATTCGTAGTGAATTCTCATGCGCAAAACTCTGCATTTAAAAACACTACGATTTTACACAAAGCTGCACTTAGTGCCATTTGTTTTCCAACACCCAGCTAGATAGCTCTAGTCAACTTTTGCGAAAAAAGCACCTTTTGATAATAATCTTGTAGTTGGCGTGTGGCGTTTGCCCATCCCCACCTTTCGGCTTCTTTACGGGCATTTTGACGGATCAGGTCACATTCTTGTTTCTCCTGTAAAAGGCGAATAGTAGCGGTAATTGCACCTTGAATATCTGCTGTTGGCTCAAAAAGATAGCCATTAACCCCGTCTGTAACAATATCAGGAATTCCGCCCGAACGAGCTGCGACTACAGGACAACCAGCCGCCATTGCTTCTAGTAGGACTAATCCTAGTGTTTCTGTACGGGAAGGAAAGATAAAAGCATCAGCACTGGCAAAAGCAGAACCTAACTCCCTACCCATGAGGTAGCCAACAAAGTTAGTGTTCGTGCCAGCAAAGTGTTTTTCTAGTGCTTGGCGGTGGGGGCCATCTCCTACCAATGCCAACCGCGCTTCGGGAATTGCCTCTAAAATTGGTTTGATGCGCTCGATTTCTTTCTCAGCCGAAAGCCGACCAACGTAGAGTAATAGAGGGCTTTCTGGGTGATTTTGCGATAAACGCGATCGCATCTCAATACTAGCTAAGTCAGGATGAAATAATTCTGTATCTACCCCTCTTTGCCACACATCTACTCTTTCAATACCATGTGCTGTTAATTCTTCCTTCATCGCCGTGGAAGTACACAGATTTAACTCGGCTTGATTGTGGCCACCTTTGAGTAGTTCCCAAAGCAACCCTTCTAGCATCCCCAAGCCGTAATGTTGAAGATATTGGGGTAAATGGGTATGGTAAGACGCTACTAAAGGAATTTTGAGGACTTTGCTATAAAATATCCCAGCTAAACCCAAAACCGCTGGATTAACGACATGAATAATATCTGGTTGAAACTCTTCTAAGGCGTAACCGATGGCTGGTCGAGGTAAAGCCATTTTTAACTCTGGATATAATGGCAAGGGAAAGCCACTTACGCCGTAAACTTTGGCTCCTTTGTGCTCAGTGATTCCGCCTTCTGGGGCAATCACTAAGACTTGATTTCCATGACGCTGTAGATGGTCAACGGTATGACGCAGGCGCGTTACAATGCCATCAACCTTGGGTAAAAAAGTTTCAGTGAACAGGGCTATTTTCATGCAAAACTATTCAATCCCAGCAGATAATTCCAGCTTCTTTTGAGTTTCTTTCTCAATCACAGGGTAAACTGTCTCCCGTGGCGTAATCAATTCTGCACAGTCAGAATTAATGTTTTGTCGCTGTTGTTGGACAAAATCGGAGATGTCCTCAATCTTCAAAATCCAATCTTGGGCGTAAGCAGCTAATACTTGACCGCGTAACCCTAACTGAATGGCGCGTCGTTCTAACTTGTCCCCAAATGGGTGATGGTCTGGGTCCCATTGCAGGCGTACCTGTGACTGTTTTAAGGCTGTTTGCCATGTACTTTTATTTGGATAAAGTTCTGGGACATAGCTGGAATGAACAGCCAAGTCCAAAATTTCATCAAAAGCCGAACGTTTAATCCAGATAGCCAAAACTACCTCTTGTCCAGCTTTGGTACCCCAGCCGGAACGGTACATCATCCACAAGAAGTTAGGCTTGATCCAACTCATGCGGTCAAGACTAAAATCGCCACCAAAATAACCATTGACGGCAGCGAAGTTACCAATAGCTGGACGATACGCCTGATAAACAACAATTGACTGGTCATCATATTGCGCTAGGATATGACGACCAGTTTTAGGCCAGCGACTTACTTGACTGAAATAAGGTTCTGTTATTAGCCGCACACAGAATTGACTTTATTTTCTATGCCAAGAGACTTTAGGCAGAATTTGCTGATTATCAACTCGTGTCTGATACTTGACAGCAAAGTTTAACAGAGAATCAAGTAGAGAATCCGAGAGATAGTGCGGTTGTAAACCTAAATCGAGGAGTTTGGTGTTTTTAGCGTTGAAGTAATGTTCTTCTTTTTCAACTCTGGGATTATCTATGTTATTGATTTCCACATTTAATCCCATTGCGTTCCCAGCTTTTTTCACCATCACTGCCAAGTCACCAACGCTAAATAGTTCGGTAAATTGGTTAAAGACGCGGAATTCACCAGGTTGAGCCGGATTTGCGATCGCTAGTTCTACACACCGCACTGTATCCCGAATATCTAAAAATCCGCGGGTTTGTCCGCCTTTACCATAGACGGTGAGGGGATGACCAATGGCGGCTTGAATACAGAAGCGGTTAAGCGCTGTACCAAACACTCCATCGTAATCAAGGCGGTTGATTAACAATTCGTCCATTCCCGTTTCTTCGGTTAAGACGCCATAAACTATACCCTGATTTAAGTCTGTAGCCCGCAATCCCCAAATCCGACAAGCAAAGTGGATATTATGGCTGTCATGAACTTTGCTGAGGTGGTACATTGAACCTGGTTGTTTGGGATAAGGCAATGTATCCTTACGCCCATTGTGTTCAATAGTGATGTAGCCTTCTTCGATGTCGATATTGGGTGTACCATATTCACCCATTGTTCCCAACTTCACCAGATGACAGTCGGGGAAATCTTCTCGCATCGCATACAGCAAATTCAAAGTACCGACTACATTATTCACCTGAGTCAGAACTGCGTGTTCGCGGTCAATCATGGAAAATGGAGCCGAACGCTGTTCCCCAAAATGCACTATCGCACTGGGTTGGAATTTGTGCAGTGCTTTCTTGAGGAACTCGTAATTATTAATGTCGCCAACGAACAAGTCTATGGATTTACCAGTTAAATCGTACCAGCGCTGGAGACGTTGCTGAATTGGCGCGATCGGAGTGAGAGTTTCGACACCTAATTCGTTATCCCAGTGCCGCCGCACTAAACTATCTAAAATCCCGACCTCATAACCTTGATTTGAGAGGTAAAGAGCAGTCGCCCAACCGCAATAACCATCGCCACCAATAACCAGGACTTTCATTTTTACCTGTTTTCACTCGCTGTAAGCTAAATCTACCAGGTTTGTGTCCCCTCTCAACCATCCTAAGGGAGAAAGTACTCAACAGATGTTTTTTTCAAAGTGCGGTTCGCCATAGCTGGGAAAAGGTTTTCAAGCCAGTCGCAGGGAGAAAATTTTCATTGCTATGTATGGGAGGTGAGGGTGTGGGGAGTGTGGGAAGTGTGGGGGGATGAGGGAGACAAGAACAAATGACAAATGACGAATAACTATTGCCTTTTGATACTTGACCCTTGACTCTGGACTATTGACAAATGACAAAAATCACTTAGGTACTTTGTATTGTTGGGCAATGTAGTAAAAGAAACGGTAGTAATCAGTAAAATCTTTGCTTTGGCTGCGCCCTTGCCAGTAGTATTTAACTTGACCTTGAGTGATTGTGAGAGTCATGGAACTTACTTGTTGACCGACTTCGACAACCATTACTCCAGGTATTCCTTGAGCAGTCTTAAAATTGGGATTGACAGTAACTTTAGCATCTCGATTAAATGATTCTGGTAGCCGATTACCTGCCCAAGAGCGAATTTCTACTGTATTTTTTTCGGGGGAGACAAAGGCAATTCCATCGTCATTGTCTGGTGGTGGTAAGGCATCCCAGTTACTAGGATAAGGAAACTCAAAACCGTAACGGTTATTTGTATAAGTCTTCCAAGTTACATTAGAGGCGTTAAAACCAGGTGTTGTACACCCCCACAGCATCATCAATAAAGCGATCGCTCTGCCAAAGCTGTGGGCGTTAAGATAAATTTTTCGCCCCAAACTACAGGCCTTAACCGTAGCAGTAGACATTATTGCACCTAGTTACCAATTCTCGAAAGTTGGTTTCAGTTTATACTCAAAATCTATTTTTAGCACCTTGAGTTTTTATTTGAGCATGACAACTTGAGGGCTTCAATAGGTTTTAGAAAAAAAGATAAAAATTTTCTCCTCTTTCACCACATTAGGAGTGATTATTATTTCGCTCAATTTTACTAAACTTAATTGACTCAATCGCCAAGCCTAAATGAAAAATTTATATGCACACACTCAACGAAAAGTCAACAAAAAGAGACTGGGCAAATGCGATCGCCCAACCTGCGACCGAGTTTCCCCGCACTGAATTACCGATTCTTGCTGGTAACATCCCAGAAGGCTTACGCGGCACACTTTACCGCAATGGCCCCGCACGCCTAGAACGTGGTGGCATCCATGTAGGTCACTGGTTTGATGGAGATGGGGCAATTCTGTCCGTGAATTTTACTGACTCCGGAGCCACTGGAGTTTATCGCTACGTGCAAACATCTGGTTATCAAAAAGACGTAGCCGCAGGTAAACTGCTTTACGGTAACTATGGCATGAAAGCACCAGGGCCAATTTGGAATCAATGGCGCAGACCAGTCAAGAACTCAGCTAATACCTCAGTGTTGGCATTACCTGATAAACTTTTAGCACTTTGGGAAGGCGATAACCCTTATGCCCTTGACCTTCAAAGCCTAGAAACTAGAGGTTTAGATAATTTAGATGGTTTGGATAAGGGATTAGCCTATTCTGCTCATCCTAAAGTTGATTACCAAACTAGAGAGATTTTTAACTTTGGTGTAAGCCCGGCAGCAAATGCCACACTCAATGTTTATAAAAGCGACTTTACAGGCAAAATAGTCCAAAAAGCCCAGTTTAAATTAGAAGGCATACCCCTAATTCATGATTTTGTGCTGGCGGGACAGTATCTTGTATTTTTTGCACCAGCGGTACGGCTGAATATTTGGCCTATTCTCTTTGGAACTAGTACATATAGCGATTCACTTCAATGGCACCCCGAAGTAGGTACTCAGATTTTGGTAATTGACCGTGAAAACTTATCTTTGGTAAGTCGGGGACAAACTGAACCTTGGTTTCAATGGCATTTTGCTAACGGTTATGTCGATGTTAGTGGTGCAGTAATTGTTGATATCGCCCGCTATAACGATTTTCAGACAAACCAGTATCTCAAAGAAGTAGCCACAGGTGAGACTCACACCCCGGCTAAGAGTACCCTAACGCGAGTTCATTTACATCCCGACACAGGTAAAGTTACAGCAATTCAAGAACTAATAGACAGACATTGTGAATTTCCTAGCGTACCTCAGCAAAATGTTGGGCAAGCTTCGCGGTATACATATATGTCTTCATTCCGCCAAGAATCAGATATTAGTCAAGAGATATTAAACACGATCGCCCGTTTCGATTGCCAAACTGAAACCTTTACCGAAACAGATTTAGGCGCAAACCACTATTGTTCAGAACCTATTCACGTTCAAGATGCGCAAAATCAAGAGCAAAGTTGGCTGCTAACAGTTGTCTATGATGGTAATTCTGATAGTAGCGAAGTTTGGGTATTCGATAGCGATCGCCTGGATGAAACACCCGTTTGCAAACTAGGTTTACCTAGTGTTATTCCTCCAAGTTTTCACGGTACATGGAAACCAGCTTAATTTTACAGATTTGCAAGATGCCCGACTTTTTCAAAAACTAGGGCATCTAAATTTATTGGCAGTAATCATCAACTAACTGTTGTGATGCTTGATTTAACTCCTCAATCATACTTTGCCGCTCGGTATCTTCTAACGCATTAAAAATACTTTCATACTCTTCTTGAAAGCTTTCTAATACGTCATTAACTAACAATTTCACCAATTTTTGCCGCTGTTTTATATTATTTGCAGCAACTCTCCCAACTTTGGAAATAACATTGTTCAACCTGTTGAGTGTGACTAATGCTAACATTTCTTGGCTTAACTCTTCTTCAAGACTCAATTGTTGAGTAATTATTGGCTGTTGTTGCACAGTCCATTTTTTTGCCTGATGAAATCGGCTGTCTTCTGCAAATTCTGGGATTTTCCTTTTAATAATGGGACGGATTTTCTCTTTACCTGTATCTATATAAATAGAATGAAGTGGTTTGATTATAACTCCTTCAGCCTTATTTACACAGGGCAATTTAGGCAAACCTAAAATTGCTGGAATTGTAGACTCAAACTCAATGTTATATGCCAAAGCATCATTATATTTACCAATGAATAATGGCGCTGCTGCCATCATTTCTACTTGCTGAAATAGTTTGAGCGCTATTTCATAATCGAGATAATATCTTACTGCTGTGTTTTCACTCTTCAACCCAACAATATCAAAAGCACAATATTCTATTTTTGGCGAATAATAAACACCAGTCTGCACAGCCTGGACATAATTAACAGCAGGTATATCCGGATGGGGATAATCTCCACCAAACAATTCACCATAAACATATATTTTCTGCCAAGGAGTATCCAACTGCAAGATTCGGAAAATCTCTTTTACCTGATGCGCTAATTTATCTTTTAAAGATTGATAACCAAAAAAATCATCTTCTGGCTGTAAAAACTCCTTCCTTTTGGCAAAGCGTACCTCGGAACCGTCGGTAGTTATACCAAAATTAGCACCATGTATTTTTTCCGTTACCATCCACTCTGTTTTATTAAAAAGGCGATAATCGGATTCTGTCAAACCCCATTTATTGGAATTTTCTGGAATTTTTTCATAGCTGAGGTACGTCCAGTCTGTGACGTTGCTATCTACTGTGTCCATAAATAGCAAAAATATCCTGAGATTTTTTTGTAATATTTATTGTATTACAAAAATAGTTTGAGAGAATTTTTTTAGCGATCGCCTAGACGATCAACCTGTTTGTCAACTAGAATTATCCAACATCATTATCCGACTTGGGAATAAGTAGAAACGGCAATCTCTAGCTAAAGAGATTAAAGCTAATCATTAACTTCGCTTAACAATGCTTGATGCAATTGCTCTAGTATAGATTCCTGATGAACAGGCAATAAGAAGCTGAGAAGATTTTTTTGTAGAGCGACAAAACAACTTTTGGTGAACCTACCACGTCAATTACAAGCTGCCACTAAAAAACTGTATTACGCACTTTTATTCTTTTATGCAAGATAATATATTTGAATCTGCCCGCAATGGAGACATCCACGCGATCGCTTCTTTAATAGAACAAGCAATTTTCATAAAAGTGGAACCCCAAATTAAATATCGGGTGACTTTATTTTTGAAAATAAAATCAACTGACTCAAAGATTTGCATCCGAATTATTAAAGTGCTAGAAGCAATTCAGCCAAAAATTAAATCAATACATATATCTGGAAAAAATTGGAACAGATATTTTGCCCTTCACTCTGACAAGTATGTAGATAATACACATCTTGTACAAGCCGTGAGTGCAGTTTTACTGGGTTTGATTGGCGGAGTAATTGCTATGAGCGACATTTTCTACAGACATCCTACACCATTAGTAGCTAAGGCTACCACTACCGAACAAAGAACCTTTCATGGTCGCAGTGATGCTGGTTATGAACTTTGGGCAGACAAATCTTGTATATATGTCAAAGGCATTAAGGAATCTGATTTCGCACGGTTGAATACTACATTTGAAGGCTATAAACAAGTAATAAAGCAGCAAACTGGATTTCAATGCGTGCTATTTGATTAGCATCCTCTAAGACTACAGTAAAAACTTTTGTAAATTGAGTATTACCCCGCAAATTCCACTAATATCGGATGCGTTAAGACAAGCCTAACGCACCCTTTTTACAGAACTAACTAACGTTAATTTCTACAAGCCAGATAATAACAGTTAGGATGGAAGCCCTACTGCTTTAAAAGCTGACCGTACTATTTGAGTTGAACCAACTGGTACTTGTCCACTCTTGATCAACAAGCGAGTAGAGTCCACAATCACAGTAACAGCATCGTTGAAATTAGCAGTTGCCCAGAGTTTCTGCAAAGCAGTGTACCAAATTAACGTTGCTTTATCTGTGCCAATCTCCATTGCCGTTAGGTAGAATGCTTTATTGGGAATACCACTATTAATATGTACTCCCTGATTATCATCTTCTCCCTGAAAGTAATCTTTCATGTGACCAGGCTGAGGGTCTTTACCTAACAGGGAATTATCATAAGCTGTTCCAGGTTCTTTCATTGAACGCAGGGCTTCACCGTACAATTCTGGCCCCATAATTTCATCACCAATTAGCCAGTCTGCATCATCAGCAGTCTGTTTGAGGGCAAACTGAGTGATTGCAGTACCAAACACATCAGAGAAATGTTCGTTTAACGCTCCAGACTGACTGTAGTATTCTAGACTAGCTGTAAACTGAGTAACACCATGAGCTAGCTCGTGAGCAACCACATCTAGTGATTTGGCAAAACTCGTAAATATTTGACCATCGCCATCCCCAAACGTCATTTCATCGCCATCCCAGAAGGCGTTCATGTAAAGTTTTCCAAAATGAACATTGAGAATTAAATCCATTCCGAGGTTATCAATGGAGTTTCTCCCTAGCAGATTTTTGAAGTATTCACGAACTAAACCGGAGTAGTCGTAAGCTAGGGTCACATCTTCATCAACAGTAACAGGCGCACCCTCATTACGCACTAATTTAATCCGTTGCTCTTCCTGATTTTCAGAATCGTATACTTCACGAGCAGATGTGCCAGTAGGTTGAGCTTTTTTACGCTTTTTCTCAGTTGTAGCAGTTCTTTTTTGACGTAGCTCCCTGCTTTGTAAAAGACTCTCTCGTGCTGATTCAACTCCTGCTTTTGCTAAGTTTTCGGTAACAAAGGGAGGAACAAAGCAGCAAAAACATTTGGAGTTGCAGATATGAAATTTCATGCTCTTCTCCTGTTTCACGAGTTATTTTCGGATTTTGAGCGGATATTTTGCAGCAGCTTTTAAAAGCCACTGTTTTAGAGGGTAACAGCAGTTTTACTGAGAAAAACAATTCTGTTGTATTAAATTAATATTTGATTTTTCTTGTCTGAGGCTAGAGCTACAGTCCAACAATTATGGAAAAATGGCGATCTTTTCCCCAGCCTCCTCAGCTTCTCCAACCTCCCAAGCTTACCTTTACCCAAAAATTTTGGATTGTTCGAGTACTAGCTGGCTAATGTCTGGGACAGGAACGACATCAGTTGGTAAAGCTTCTTGAAGCATAAAAGCGATCGCCTGCTGCTGCCGGTGGACTTTTCTATACTTTAATAGAATCCCCACAAGAGTTAATCTGCCTGTTTGACGTTACGCATGATCCAAATCTT
>JAVRCV020000005.1:0-84255 GCA_034530615.2 Aulosira sp. ZfuVER01 | reverse complement strand
TGTTCTTAGATTACATCTTATGCTTCCTTCCAGCTTAAGTTGACACCAATGAACATTGTTGTGCCCCTACCTTGGTGTATTTAATTGCAAAATGGTGTTTTCCCTAATCCCGCTTACACCTGAAAACTAATTGGCGAAGCAATTTTAAGATTGCTCGAACAATTTCATTTCTTGCCACCAACGATTAAGGGGATAGTAAACTACTGGTGCCCAAAGACTGCTGAGAATAGCAGAAGCTAGAGCAACGCGCTGATAATATGTCCAGATGTATTCAGTTTTGCGATCGCCCATCAAGCTCAATTCCAATCCAAAAATAGACTCTGCGACAAACGCCATTACAAAGACAATTAAGGCAATGGAAATAAAGTCTTCCTCGATAAAACGCTGCTTCTGAAGCAAACCAGTCAACATTCCCACTATCCCCAGCGATACGGCATGAGTAGGATTAGGTGATGTCATCCCATCTTGAAGTAACCCCAAAACTATACCTGCAAATGCCCCAGACCAAACTGTGCGTTTAACACTCCAAGCCACCACCCAAATCAACAACCAATTAGGCCCAATGCCCATTAATTCCATCCCTGGTAAGCGGGATGGTAACATCATTAGACATAACAACACAGACCCAACTGTGACTGTCCAATCGACAAACTGCCGTGTACGTGGATTCCAACGCGCGATCGGCGGGATTTTGATTCTGGATTTCCGTGCTGGCGATTTTGACTTTTTTTGACGGCGACCAGCAAATGCAGGGATCTTCATGGTGTTGCAAAACTTATGGGGAATTTAATTAGACTTTTGCGGTTGTGGGTTTGTCTGTTGAGGTTTGTCTAACTCTGGGTTTGGGTTTGCTGGTTTTGGATAGACAGCCACCCAATCCAATGACCGAATCGGTGGAAAAAGTTCGACTTTGGCAACTGAAGCTGGAAGCTTCTTTAAATCCAGAGACTTAATTCTTCCTATGGCTAAACCTGAAGGAAATCTCTGGCTATAAGTTGATGTGGAGACAAAATCACCAACTTTCACATTGGGAACTTTTTCATAAAATTCCAATACAGCTTCAGCCGAAGCATCTCCCCGCAAAACGCCTTTGGCTGATGTCCGACTGACTGTTACACCTACTTGGCTTTTGAGGTCACTGATGAGTAACACACGGCTAGTATTAGGGGTGACACTCTCTACTAAACCTACTAACCCACCTTCTGCCTTGACTATAAAGCCTTCTTGAATTCCTGAATTGGCTCCGCGATCTAAGGTAATTTGTTGCCACCAGTGGTCAGCGCTGCGTCCTACTACCCGTGAGGGAATTGGGCGCGATGCGATTGGCTCTTTTTCTACATAGCCTACTAAATGTTGTAACTGTTGATTTTGACTTTCAAGATCTGCGATGCGCGCTTGCAACTCTAATGCCCGAGCATCCATGAGTCGTTCTTCAGGGGTTGGCCCTGCTTGCAAGATTTGCAATGGACGAGTAATTCCTTGGTACATTTCCAGCAGAAATGTACCTTGGGTTTGCCGCAGTACCCAAGCACTACCTAACACCAGTGCTATTAATCCAATTTGTAGGCTCTTCCGATCCCACCAACGACGTGATAAAACCATCTACCCATACCTTAATTTTTATATCTTTAAAAGTTTGTGAAATTTGGGGTTCTATTTATATAAAACCCAATATCAGATAGTGAATTCTACGTATTTGGAATCCAATATCTGATATTTTTGTTACATATTACGGGATCGACCGCTAAATACCCTTTCCAGTTGTTTAAAGTTCTCCAATACACGACCTGTTCCCAGCACCACACAACATAAAGGATCGGCAGCAATGTGTGTGACGATTCCTGTTTCATGGCTAATGAGAGTATCTAATCCTTTAAGCAAAGCACCACCACCAGCGAGCATAATTCCCCTATCAATGATGTCTGCTGCTAGTTCAGGAGGTGTACGTTCTAATGTCCGCTTCACCGCTTCGATAATTACCGATAGCGGTTCCAACATACTTTCACGAATTTCTGGGCCTTTAATAGTCACAGTACGTGGCAGACCAGAAAGCAAATGTAAGCCCCGGACTTCCATCATTGCATCATTATCATCATTGGTGGGATAGGCAGAGCCAATCCGAATCTTAATATCCTCAGCAGTACGTTCCCCAATGACTAAGTTATGAACTTTCTTCATATATTGCAGGATTGCTTCGGTAAGTTCATCACCAGCAATGCGTACTGACTCGCTGATTACCGTACCTTGAAGACTGAGTACTGCAACTTCTGTTGTACCCCCACCAATATCAATGATCATGTTGCCAGTTGGTTCAGCAACTGGTAGCCCTGCACCAATAGCCGCAGCTACTGGTTCATCAATTAAATAAACCTCTCTAGCGCCAGCTTGGGTAGCTGCATCCATTACTGCCCGTCTTTCTACCCCTGTAACTCCGCTAGGAATACCAATGACAATTCGGGGTAAAATCAGGGATCTACCCTCATTTACACGTTGAATAAAGCTTTTTAACATCAGCTCGGCTGTGTCAAAGTCAGCGATTACACCATCACGCAAAGGGCGGAGAGCAATCACATTCCCTGGTGTGCGACCGAGCATTTTTTTGGCATCTTCTCCTACTGCCAGTGCGATCTTTTCGTTTTGATCGATGGCAACAACCGAAGGTTCTTGGAGTACAATACCTTTACCTGATACATAAACGAGGGTATTAGCAGTACCGAGGTCGATACCCATATCCCACGATGAGCGAAAGTTCCTAAAAAGACCCACGCGTCCTACGCCCCCTATTTGCGATACTTAATGACTACGACGGTAAGAGTTAATCGTGCTGGATTCTATTACTTTTTTGATCCTGAGTCCAGTAAAGCAGGCTATTTTTTTAGATAACTTTTGAGAATCTTTACTGCATCTCAGTCTTCTAATTTCTAATCTTCTCTAACTAAGTCAGTATATCCGTATAGTTTTCTACTTTGTCCCAAGTATTTTGTATCATTTTTAGACACAGCTATATTGCTAAATCTTTAACATATTTTCAATAGTTTCACAATTCGCTATGATGGAAATCGGGATAAATAAGTACGTATGTACTGAAAGGTAACGCACATGAGCATCAATGTTGTCACCCTTGTTGGTCGTGTAGGCAGCGACCCAGATATTAAATATTTTGAGTCAGGCAGTGTTAAGTGCAGATTGACACTAGCAGTTAATAGGCGATCGCGAAACAGAGATGAACCAGATTGGTTCACATTAGAATTATGGGATAAAACGGCGGAGGTTGCAGGCAATTATGTGCGTAAAGGCAGCTTAATTGGCATCAAAGGCTCTTTAAAGTTTGACACATGGAGCGATCGCCAAACAGGAGCCAGCCGATCTACACCCATTATTAGAGTAGACCAACTAGAGTTGTTGGGTTCTAAGCGTGATAGTGAGGGCGGAGGTGGAGATTTTTCGCCAGAAAATTTCTAAAGGTTTGGTCAAAAGTCAAGAGTCCATAGTATTTGACTCTGGACTCTTGACTCTGGACTAATAACTAATTTGCAAAGTCACCGATGCTTCGACCTGCTGTTCACCACCAACGACAGGGGTAGACACATCCGCATTGCTCACCTTCATAGCTTCAGCACGCATTAACAGAGGATGTGGTGGCGGAGTACTAGCATTGTTGACTTGTATATTCACCACTTCTTTAGACTTCAAACCCAAAGCACCAAAAACAGCTTCTGCTTGGGCTTGAGCGTCTTGGGTAGCTTCTCTCAGCGCTTGTTTTTGAGCAGAAGCGATCGCCTCATCAGTTGCAACAAAACTAATACCGTTAATTTGTGTTGCACCGGCTTTCACAGCGTCATCCAACAATGTACCAGCTTTCTCTGTTGCAATCCGAAAACTCACAGTGTTACTAGCAGCATACCCAGTAATTCGCTGCACATTATTGGTATAGCTATAAACTGGGTTGAGACGGATACCTGTAGTTTGTAACTTCTCCACATTACGGCTCTTAAGTAACGCAACCACAGCTGATGACCTGCGAGCTGCTTCTTGCTGTACCTCCTCTGCTGTTTTACTCTGAATTTCCACACCTAAACTAACTAGAGACAGAGTGGTAGGAATTGTTTCCATACCTCGACCACTGACGGTAAGTGTGCGCCACAATTTCTCTTTCTCTTGCGCCAAGCTAGGTTGAGCAAAAGTCATACATACCAGCAAGGCTAAAGGCAAAGTTTTCCAAAATTTGCCAAGACGAAACTGAGAACCGGATAAAGCGGCTCCATACATAAGATTTGCACTCCTCGGAAAATTATCTAGGCATATTTGTCATAAAGCATATCTAACAATCCACATTTAACGGTCAACTGTTAACCGTTAACCGCCACAAAGAGATTTGCACAATTCTCATGAATTGAGTAGATACGATTTGTGTATTTCTACTGTGACATTGCAATGGGTAAAAGCTGGAATGGTTACATTTTTTGAAACTTAAAACAGCACACCAAAATCTATGGAGATTTTTTTGATGGCATATCGGCTGCTGAAAACCAAACCCAACAATTATTCCTACCAGGACGAAGAACGAGAAATTAGTCTTTTGTAGTAAGGGCTTCAGCCCTTGCTAATACCAACGGAATTAATTTACCGAAAATCTCCAAAAAGCTGCTTTCGATAAAAGAGTAAAAATAAAGAGAAGGATTTTCGCAGAACCAATGCAGTTTTTAGATGCAATGAACTTGTCTTTTCCTCTGTTGGCAAGCACAACAGAAACAGCAGATAGCTCAATGGTAGTAGCAGCAGTGCTACTAAGCTTAGTGGTAATCTACCTCGCTAGCAAACTGGGCGGGGAGTTATCAAATCGAGTCGGTTTACCGCCTGTTTTAGGCGAACTCGTAGGTGGTGTAATTGTCGGCATATCTGTTTTGCACCTTGTGGTGTTTCCAGAAGTTGGTACAGATAGTTCCAGTTCCTTGATTATTTCCTTTCTGCGAAGCACTGCCGGGTTAAGTCCACAAGCCGCTGATGGCGTATTTACAGCACAGTCAGAGGTCATTTCTGTTTTGTCAGAATTGGGTGTGATCATCCTGCTATTTGAAATTGGTTTGGAGTCGAACTTAAAAGACTTAATGGCAGTCGGCATCCAAGCTACTATCGTGGCAGTAGTAGGAGTAGTAGCACCTTTTGCTGCGGGTACTGTTGGGTTGATGACTTTGTTTGGTGTTGGTGCTGTACCTGCAATTTTTGCTGGGGCGGCTTTGACTGCTACTAGTATTGGTATCACTTCTAAAGTGCTTTCCGAACTAGGGCGACTCAATTCTAAAGAAGGACAGATTATTCTCGGTGCTGCGGTAATTGATGATGTACTGGGAATTATTGTCTTGGCAGTGGTTGCTAGCCTGGCTAAAGATGGTGAGGTAGATGTCACAAAAGTCATTTATTTAATTATCAGTGCCACTGCTTTCCTACTGGGTGCTATCCTACTTGGTAATGTTTTCAATAAGACATTTGTCGCGATCGTCGATCGCCTGAAAACACGAGGTGAGTTGGTAATACCAGCATTCATCTTTGCCTTTGTCATGGCATATCTGGCTGCGGTTATTCAATTAGAAGCAATTCTAGGAGCTTTTGCTGCTGGTTTAGTATTGGAAGAGACAGATAAGCGCAAAGAATTGCAAAAGCAAGTTATTCCCATTGCCGATATGTTAGTGCCGATTTTCTTTGTAGCTGTTGGTGCAAAAACTGATTTAGGGGTATTAAACCCAGCCATTCCTAGCAATCGGGAAGGTCTAGTTATGGCATCCTTCCTGATCGTAGTAGCCATAATTGGTAAAGTCATCACAGGCTTAACTGTGTTTGGTCAACCACAAATCAACCGTTTAGCAATTGGTGTGGGGATGATTCCCAGAGGTGAAGTCGGATTGGTATTTGCTGGGGTTGGTGCTGCTAGTGGGGCGCTCTCCAAACCACTGGGTGCAGCAATTATCATGATGGTGATATTGACAACCTTTTTAGCTCCTCCCTTGTTAAGGTTTGTCTTCCCAGAAACAGATACTGTAGGCACAGACTCAGAGCAACTGATTTTAGATGGTGCTTCGGCTCCATCCTTGACCATAGAAAAACCTCAGTTGTTGGTCTCAAAGTCAAACGATTCTAGTATTTTGGAATCATCTCCTGATTCTCAGGAAGGTTGAATAGATATCTTTAGGTAAAAACACCCTGTTCATTGCCTCTTGAGTTAGATTAAGACTGAGTTCTGAATGGGAATTATTCAGAACTCAGTCACTAGTTGCGTAGACACGTAGTGACTTTTCCTCAGATATAGCTATAGGTGTGGGCTGCATAGCATTCTGTGTCAGTATTCTCCGAGTATGTTGGGGATTTTTCTATGCTCATAGGAAACTTCTCGTGCCGAATCTCCGTCCCCTAAGATTGTCAATTTTAATTTTTGATTATTCAAATCAGCATTCGGAATGCGATCTGTTTCCAGGTTTTCCCTGTTTTCTCATCCTATGTTTAGTCATTGTTCCAGCAATTAGGAATTAGCACTCACAAGCCTAACGACATCAGTTGAGACTTGGGGTAGCGATCGCACACCTGCAATTCAATTCCTGACTAAATCCAGTTTTAATGACTGAGATTTACTAGTTAAAGTTAATTCTGCTTATCCTTTGCAGTCTTCACCTAATGCTTTTTAGATTGGAGTTCTCAGCGCTAACAGCATAGCAAATGAGATAAATGTATAAAATTTACCTTATTCTGTATGTCTTGATAATAGTGCTAAAGGTCAAGTAGACATTAAAGCTAACTTGAGGTGGTAAAAGTGTGCCAATTTGCCAATATTTTGAGATATTGACTACTTTCATGAATGCGAATCAAGAGCACAAACTGTGAAACTACACTGGTTACTACCTGGTACTTTTGGAACTATCTTATTGCTAGCATCACCAACCTTAGCAGCAAGGCTGGAATCTTGGCGTTTTGATACCAATCAAAACCAGCTAGAAATCAACACTACGGGTGCTGTACAACCAAAGGCACAACTGATATTCAACCCCACCCGTTTAGTCATTGATTTGCCACAAACCGTATTTGGTCGTCCGCAAGTGACGCAACCAGTAGGTGGGGCAATTCGCTCGATTCGTGTTGGGCAGTTTGACAAAGAGACAACCCGCATAGTTATCGAAATCACTTCTGGTTATACCCTAGATCCGCAACAGGTAAAATTTACCAGCATCACTGACAGACGCTGGATTGTAAAATTATCTAAGCCAGATGTTGATAAGTTGTTAACAAATACTATTAGCAGTGTTTCTAGTGGATTAAATTTCAATTCCTCATGGGCGAATGGTAGTTATCATTGACCCTGGACATGGTGGCAAAGACCCTGGAGCTATTGGAATTGGTGGAGTACGTGAGAAGGATATTATCCTACCCATTGGCAGAAGAGTGGCAGAGATTTTGCAGCAAAACGGCGTGCAGGTGATTTTGACTCGAAATTCTGACTACTTTGTCAGCTTGGAAGGACGAGTAAATATGGCAGCAAGAGCTAGGGCTGATGTATTTGTTAGCATTCATGCTAATTCAGCAGGTGCAGGCCGTCCTGATGTTAGTGGTTTAGAAACGTATTATTACGACAGTGGTCTAGGTCTAGCTCGCACTATTCATAACAGCATTCTGCAAAGCTTGAATGTCCGAGACAGAGGGGTAAGGCGAGCCAGGTTTTACGTCCTCAGAAAAAGTTCCATGCCTTCGATTCTTGTAGAAACAGGCTATTTGACTGGTAGGGAGGATATTGCTAAGTTACAAACTTCAGGTTATCAAAATCAAATGGCGGAAGCGATCGCTCGCGGTATCCTCCAGTACCTCAGACAAAGATAAGAAAACAAGTAGGAAATTTGAGTAATTAGACTTCATGACACCAATTGTTATACAACTGATTAGTCATTAACTCTCATACCAAGATTTGGCAAAAATATTCTCTTTCCTTTTACTTTTTTTTCAGACGGAACCTCTATATGCTGCACACATAAAAAATTGATGAAAATATTTCTTTCTCTGTTACATGTTTCCTATTTTCACGCTAGTCCTTCACGCCAGGTTTGGCACAACCATGACGCAAGCGGCGTGGAAGCGCTCAATACCGGACTACCGATGCTCCTGTGTTACTACCCTAACACCACGCGACTGGCTACCCAATTCTCAAGCCTCAATACCCCATTTTTAAGTTATTTATGCTGAGAAATCTATAAATGTCGATTCGCTTTTACAGGCAATTAATCTCATCTGTACTGCTCGACACACCCATCTATAAATATTTTTCTAAATATTAAAGAGTAGCTGTCACTAGCCTGAGTACACCAGTTTAAAGTAGTTGGATTTTTACACTTGGTGCATTAATTACTAGCAGTCAAACAGATTAACATCAAGTTTTGGTTGATTGCAATTTCATTAATTAAGATTGATTGAGTCAGTTTAATTCTAGTTATCTTTTTTTGGTGTACCCTGATGCTTTGCAGGTTAAAATTCGTAGCGCTAACAGCATGGCAAAATTGCAGGTACATGCTAAAATTTTACGCCATTAGCTGTGTCGTTATCGAAGCGCGAAATGCTTTTGCTGCATTAAAGCTAAAGTTTGGGCGGTGACGGTGTGAGGATTTACCAATATTTTGAAAGCTTAACAGCTCCCATGAATGCAAATCAGGAGAATGGATTGTGAAATTACACTGGTTACTACCCGGTACTTTTGGAACTATCTTCATACTGTCGTCGCCAGCTTTGGCAGCGAGACTAGAATCTTGGCGTTTTGATCCCAATCAAAACCAGCTAGAAATCAACACTGCGGGTGCTGTACAACCAAAGGCACAGCTTATCTTTAACCCCACCCGATTGGTAATTGATTTGCCACAAACCGTATTTGGGCGTCCCCAGGTAACTCAACCAGTAGGTGGAGCAATTCGTTCGATTCGGGTTGGGCAATTTGATAAAGAAACAACCCGCTTAGTAGTCGAGCTTACTCCTGGTTATACCCTAGACCCGCAACAGGTAAAATTTACAGGCATCACTGCCAGTCGTTGGACAGTAAAATTACCTAATCCAAAAGTTGATGAGGTCGCCACATTAGCTGATGCTAATAGACCACAAACAGAAATGCCAAAGACAGTAATTCCTTCTACAACATCTCCAACACTATTTCCCCCAAGAAGTGTTTATAACGTAGTGAAAACTGACCCTGTTACTCCCACGGATAATAGAACTGCGGTCAACACTACAGACGGGGCAACTCAAATTGAGAACTTACGAGTCACCGGAGATGGGTTTTTTGTCCGTACCAGTGGTAGTAATCCGAAGATCCAGGTCAATCGAACTGAGGACAAAAGAACCGTTAATATTGACATTACTGGTGCATCTTTATCACCAAAATTAGAGCAACGGGATGTATTGATTAATCGCTATGGTGTTAATCGCATCCTATTTAGTCAAGTCCAAACACAACCACCAGTGGTGCGGATGACCCTGAAGGTAGATAACAACAGTCCAGACTGGCGAGCCAGCACCAGCAGTGTGGGTGGATTTGTGGTTCTGCCCAATAGTGGAGTGGTGCGATTACCTGGAAATAGTAGTCAGTTGCCCAGAACATCCGTGAGTGACTCCCCAGCGACAATTCAAGCTGTCGAACTCGCTGGCAATGGCACCCAATTGTTGATTCGCGCTGACCAAGCTTTATCTGCTACCAGTGGTTGGGATCGATCGACTGGTCTGTTCCGCATTACGATTCCGAATGCAAAGTTAGCACCTAGAGTTACAGGACCTGCTTTAGATGCGACTAGCCCCATTCTGCGGGTACGGCTGCAGCCGCAAGCACCGAATTCTGTGGTTGTCTTTGTTCAACCAGCCGCAGGAGTACAAATTGGCGAACTTAACCAAGTCGGCAGTCAGCTGATAGCTCTACAATTACAACGCTCTCGTTCAGTCACATCTCCAAGAATTCCACCTGTAGCTTTACCGCCGCTGCCACCAACCCAAGGACAATTGCCAGATCCCACGGATAATCCTAGAACTATACCGCAGCCAGGACCGCGTCCCACAGTTCCCAGAGGAAAATTACTTGTAGTGATTGATCCAGGACATGGTGGTAAGGACTCTGGCGCACCAGGTTTAGGTGGACTGCTTGAAAAGGATGTGGTTTTGCCTATTGGTATTCAAATCGCCCGGATCTTAGAGAAAAATGGTGTACAAGCAGTACTAACAAGGGATGCTGACTTTTTCGTAGAACTTCAGGGACGGGTAGATATATCAGAGCGAGTTAATGCGACTTTGTTTGTCAGCGTTCACGCTAATTCGATTGATAAACGCTCTGATGTAAATGGTTTAGAAGTATATTATTACGACAGCGGTTACGGCCTTGCTGAAACGGTTCGCACTACTATTCTCCAGAATATCAATACCATCAAAGACCGAGGAACACGTAAAGCCCGATTTTACGTCCTCAGGAAAAGTTCCATGCCTTCTATTTTGGTGGAAACAGGCTATATGACTGGTCGGGAAGACAATCCCAGGTTGGCAAGCCGAGAATACCAGAATCGGATGGCAGAAGCGATCGCTAATGGAATTCTCAAGTACTTACAAAGAAGGTAAAAATGTAGTAAACATTACTAGTTAAAGAGGTGATATTTAGACTTCTTTTACATACAGGATTTATAAGTCTTAGCAAGTTAGCTACTAAATCCTGTATCTTAATTCAAAAAACCTCAACCAATATCAGCCCGTGTATTCATCTTCCATCTTTGAAGGCAATCTTTATAATTTTTCCGCTCAAGAACCTCAACGTGCGCCCATCGGCATCTTTGATAGTGGCGTCGGTGGTTTAACAGTACTGCGACAAGTTTATCGGCAACTTCCTAACGAATCAGTTATTTATTTTGGTGATACAGCCCGATTGCCTTATGGCATTCGTTCGCAAGCAGAAATTTTACAGTTTGTGCGCGAAATTCTCACCTGGATGCAACAGCAGCAGGTAAAAATGGTAATTATGGCTTGCAATACAAGTTCTGCTTTAGCCCTAGAAATAGTACGGGAGGAATTTAACCTACCTATTCTCGGTGTTATCCTCCCAGGAGCTAGGGCCGCAGTCCAGCAAGGCAAACGGATTGGTGTGATTGCTACCCCAGCCACAGCTAAAAGTAATGCTTATAAGCAAGCCATACTAGAAATCGATTCTAATGTTCAAGTCTGGCAAGTCGGTTGCCCGGAGTTTGTGCCGCTCATTGAGCAAAATCGCATACACGACCCCTACACTACTGAAGTAGCACGTTCTTATTTAGAGCCGTTAATCAAGCAGGAAATTGACACGTTAGTTTACGGCTGTACTCATTATCCCCATCTTGCACCTGTACTGCGATCGCTCCTTCCCTCTCATGTAAAGCTAGTTGATCCAGCAGTGAATGTTGTAGCAGCTTGTACCCAAGATTTAGACTTACTAGGTTTAAGGAATACACATCCCCCACTACCTACTCGCTTTGCAGTTAGCGGCTGTGCGCAACAATTTGCCCAATCGGGATTGCAATGGTTAGGCTATACTCCACTGGTTGAGGAAGTTTGCTTTACTGATGCGTCCGCATCTCGCCTCCAACAAGACTTTGTTGGTTAATTAGTTATGGAGTCAAGAATCCATTGTCAAGGGTTAATGGACTCTTGACAATGGATTCTTGACAAATGACTACTGACTATTAACTACCTCAGTCACACTCGGTGCTACGGATAACTCTTGTTTGTGTTTTCCCTTAGCTGCCAAAGGAATATTTATAGTATCAGTGTTTTTTCCGGTTCGCTTTGCTAAGGCCAAGAGTAGGTAGACTGTGAACAAATATCCAGCAGCTAAAATAAAAATCATCATAGGCATATTTTCGTAAATCATTGTTCTACCAGCACCTTTATCTAACGAATATGCAATTTCATAACCTAAGCAAAACCTCAACCGAACAAGTTAATTCTTGATGGCTGTAGTTTGCTATGCTAAACTACGCCGTAGAGATACAATGCTCTACGGTCAATGGATTTATCATTTAAGTTAATTTTTCGCAGGCTATACATTGCAGAGCAGCTAAATTGCTAAACAGCAATTTTTAACTGCGCTCCTCAGCAGTCTACCTAGTCCGCGTTATTGCTGCGCACACCACTTTATTGGAGTAACACCTACGCTCAATGTAAGACAAAAACGAGCGTTTTCCCTTAAGGGCAGCGTCTAACCCCAAGCTGATAGGTTCGCAGGCCACAGCCATAAAATCAGGGATTACTCCCTTGACATAACTGCGACAAATTATTGACTCACAACTCCTTAAAAGTAAAATTACCTACAGGCAATTTACTTTGGGGAGTAAATATCTGAAAAATTTAAAATCCCTAGATCTTAGCGTAACACAACGTTCCTGACTTTTAAGCCTACTTCTTAGCTAAATTTGAAATTTTCTAAACTAAGTCCGCCAAGCTAGAAAAACTGATCTAGTAGGGAAAGTACTTAGTGCTGATTGTTTTATATTGAGCGTTGAGATTTATTTACTATGTATTGTAACAAAATTGACTATCTTAACTTTATTAAAATAATAAATTTCTGATAAAAATGACATCTGTATAACTAAACAAGACGTTAATTTATTGGTATAAATTATAACAATAATATCATTTTAGGTTGAACTACTTAAGTAATTGCTTGGAAGTCGTTGGAAAAAACATAGATAACAGATGCCATAAGTTTAGAGAGCTAATGGATTGGCAATTATGCTTTGCAATCCAATTTTCATAGACTTATGACTTTTTCAGTAGCTTACAATACAGTTTCTCGATTAATCAGGATATTTTAGTATGACACAAAGAAAGAGAGTTTTACGCAAAAATACCTTACAAAGCCTAAAAAAGCAGGTTTTTTAATTATGAAGAAGGTACAGCCTTTGGAAATTGAGGGATTCCCTGATCAAAACTTTGCGCAGGCCCTGCGTTATCTTAAAATGAGTATAGGATATGTAAACTTTCGTAACCTAAGCCAGAGTCCGCCCATCCATGACCCCAGCCACCTCCCTGTTTACCCCTGTGGAAGCAGACCTGCGAATACTAGCAGATAATCTCAAACAGCTAGTTGGAAATCGCCACCCCATACTTTATGCAGCAGCCGAACATCTATTTGGAGCTGGGGGAAAGCGTATTAGACCAGCTATCGTTCTGCTGATCGCCCGAGCAACAATGCTACATCAAGACATTACATCTCGTCACCGACGTTTAGCGGAGATCGCAGAAATGATCCACACAGCTAGCTTGGTGCATGACGATGTGGTGGACGAATCCCAGATGCGGCGCGGTGTTCCTACTGTTCATAGTTTATTTGGAAACCGAATTGCCGTTTTAGCAGGAGATTTTCTTTTCGCGCAATCTTCCTGGTATTTGGCAAATTTAGACAATTTGGAAGTGGTGAAACTGCTCTCAGAAGTGATTATGGATTTGGCAGCAGGAGAAATCCAGCAGGGACTAAATCGCTTTGATACTAACACCTCGATAGAGACTTACCTAAACAAGAGCTATTACAAAACTGCTTCATTAATTGCCAATAGTTCTAAAGCTGCGGGGTTACTCAGCGAAGTATCCCCAGAAAATGCCGATCATTTGTATAACTATGGACGCCATCTAGGTCTAGCATTCCAGATTGTGGATGATATTTTAGATTTCACCAGTTCAACAGATACATTAGGTAAACCAGCTGGGTCAGATCTCAAAAGTGGCAATCTGACAGCACCAGTTTTATTTGCTTTAAAGGAAAAACCATATCTAGAGGTACTGATTGAGCGAGAGTTTGCTCAAGCAGGAGATTTAGAACAAGCGCTAGGGTTGATTCAAGAAAGTCAAGGAATACAAAAGGCTCGGGAATTAGCCGCTTACCATGCTAAGGTAGCAACCGAGCATGTTGCAGTTCTGCCACCATCAGAATCTCGTCAAGCTTTAATTAATATGGCTGACTATGTATTGAGTCGGCTGTATTAAACAATTTTAGATTTTGGATTTAATCCAACAAAATCCAAAATCTAAAATTGTTTTACGCAATATTAGGTGGTACTTGTTTTGGAGTATTACTTGGTTGTAATTTTTGTCGAATCTGGTTTTGTAGGTCGGTTCGCCGCACCTCAACAGTATTATTAGCCGTACCAGGAGTCTCAAAAAATACTATACTATCTACGGATTCTAATGCCAGCAGTTGGAACAAAATGTGAGTCACAGGAATGCCTGTAGCTATTACTTGAGAATCCAGTCCAGTAGATAAGGTAAGTGAGGCATCCTTTAAAGTAGGAAAGGCGTAAACCACGCGCTTTTCTAATTTTGGGTTTGCCCTGTTGCTTAATGTAGTTAAAACCCACTCTGAATCCAAACTTTGGAGAATATAATACTGAGGGTAACGTAACTCATAAGCGATCGCCTTGAGCGCAGGGGCAATTGCTGCAACAAGTTGTGGTGTTACACCATCGTGGGGTGCATCATCAATCAACAATTGAATTTGTGCTTCTAAATCCATAATGACTTGTCAACGGCTCCTGGGTAATGGCCATAACATCAAAGCCAAGTGTAAATAATCCCACTCAAGTTGGGAATAATAAATTCAGCCAAATCCTCAACACAGGATTGGTCTTTTGTTTAGCTTATAAGCAAAATCATCAAGCCAACACCCACGGTCGTACAGGTTGTGTTTAAGTATGTTAGGGTCTTTCAAAAACAGAGACTATGAATTCAGCCGCAACCGCAACTATTCAGGGAGAGAATTCTATCGGCGTGGAGGTGATATTTCAACTCCTATTTAAGGAGCTTCAGCAATCAACCAAAGCTTCGGAACAGAATTGCCATGATGTGGCAACACGAATCGCCTCCGAAGTCTACCGGATTTGCAACGAGAGTAAACGTATCCAAGCTTCCGGTGCTGTAGAAAACTCAGCAATAACCTTAGCCCGCCATCGGCTGCAACAGTGCCTTCGGTACTATCAGTTAGGTTCAAATCGGGGCAGGGTAGAATTACACAGCACTTTGAGTGCAATTATCTACCGTTACATTAATCCTCCTCAGAAGCAATTGAGTTATCAAGGGCGGCTGACTATCATTGAAGATTTCCTCCAGAGCTTTTATCTGGAGGCATTGAACGCTTTCCGCCGGGAAAACCAAATGGGTAGTGCCTATCGCCCCCAGACGCTTCTGGAATTGGCAGAGTATATGGCATTTACCGAACGTTATGGTAAGCGGCGTATACCCTTACCTGGGCGTCAGCAACAACTAATAATTCTTCGAGCGCAAACCTTTTCTCAACAGCAACCTCCAGAAACCAGCGTAGACATTGAACAAGCGGCAGAAGGTAGTGCCAACGAAGCCGATGGTTCTTGGGAAGAGCCAGCAGTACAACAATTGCGTTCGGCAATGGCAACGCAAGCAGAACCAGAACCAGAAGAAGATACGTTGCGCTCTGTCGTAATTACAGAATTATTAGATTATTTAGAACAACGACAGCAAAATGACTGTGCCGATTACTTTAGTCTCCGCCTCCAAGATCTTTCAGCACAGGAAATAGAGTCAATTTTAGGTCTAACCCCTCGCCAGAGAGATTACTTACAGCAGCGTTTTAAATATCATTTAATTCGGTTTGCCTTGTTGCATCGTTGGGAATTGGTTCACGAATGGTTAGAAGCTTCCTTACCCACGAATTTAGGTTTGACTCCCCAACAGTGGCAAGCATACACAGCGGAGTTAGACGATAAACAGCGGTCTCTACTAAATATGAAACAACAAGGACAACCTGACGAAACAATCGCCAAAACTTTAGGTTTGTCTATGGCCCAATTGCAAAAACGGTGGTTTAAGATTCTTGAACAAGCTTGGGAAATTCGTAACTCTTTAGTGTCCGGATCAGGTGCATCTACTCATGAATAGTGACTCAGAATCCTTACATCACCAGTTACTTAGTTGGGTGTTGGCAGACGATGTCATCACCTCTAAGTCGTCTTCGGTAGATGGTGAGGAAATTGACGGGGTGGAGAACCCTCTCAAGCAACCCACCACATCAACAAGTGGTGAGCCAGAGTCGGGAGGGACGCCCCAAACCTTTCAACTGGGAGAAATTCCTACTGTGCAAGAACGTTTTCAAGCCGTCATTAAACGCCGGTTACAAATCCAAATTCAAAACCACCCGCCTTTATTCCCTTGGGAAACTCAATTAATAGACTATCCCGATTATGCGGACGAACCATCTATAGGATTAGTTCCAGCCTGGGGATGGGTGGCACAACAGTCAAAGCTGAATTTGCCTGTCAATCTGCCGGAAAGCATTTTCCGCCAATTACTACACAAGTGTCAAGTGTTGCTGACATCTTCCCTACCTTTAGGGGCAAAATTAGTTCAGGCAGTGGAGGAGTTGTTTCCTAACGATAGTCAATCCCTAAATGACATAGCGGGATTAGTACTTAGAAGTACTTATCGGTCTGTAGATGCATTAGAGACCATGCCCGATATTGAGAAGGATTATTCCGATTTAGAACAACGCCAACAAATAGCGTTATCGCTGCTAGCCGTTAAACAACTATTAGATAACCTGACTCTACCACTTTCAGTAACGAATCCCGTGGTAGAAAGAGAATGGTTAACTAGTGCAGGTGTTTTGAGCCTGAAATTAGAATACCAGTCTCAGGGCCAGATAGGAAAGTTACGTGTCGAAGGTAAGTTACCTACCCAAGGAGTTTTCACTCTTAAAGGAAAGGATACCCAGGCTGTAGGGCGGTCTGCGAGTTCGGGAAGCTTAAGTGTAGAATTACAGTGTCAGCAACTCAACCAGACTTATACCTTAGAAGTTGATTTTCCAGAAATAGACCAAGAGCCGCTGTTGTTTATCATTAATCCCACAACATAGGCAAAATTGCACTCCTAGCACCCTAATTTGATAAATGCCAATACATAATTAATGATTTCCTGGTTTTGAAACTTATCCTTTTTTTCAACAAGCGGTATTGAGGGAAGCTACACAAACATATTATTGATTGGTAGAACCTAGCACAAGACAAGTAGATTCCCGTAGACGCATTTTCAGTTTGTTACTACGTTACTTAGGGAATTCCCCTTCGCTAAAGGCGTTTCCATAGAGTAGGGTAGGGTAGCAGCTGAAGGCTGGGTAGTTGGATTGCCATCCCCAGTATTGTGTCCTTAGCGTCTACATCATCGCTTTGCTCGTACTTTAAATGTTTAACTTATCCAGGATTAATCAGTTTTGGCGTCTACCTGTAGGACATTACTACTGGCGGCAAAACAAGCAGGGGTCGCCTTTAATGGAAGTGGAAGATTCAATTTCCTTACGGGTGCTAGTGCTAGCATTGGTAATAACCGGAATTGTGGCGACCGATATTGCTGCTGAGACTAAATTTAGTCTTTGGGCTATTCCGGCAAGTATTATGGGTGCAATGTGGAGTAACCGCAGTCGCCGCAATACCAATATTACAGTCAAGTTTTGCATCGCCATAGGAATGTTAGTAGCACTGGGTGCTTTCTTTGGGCGGTTGTTAGGGGAATTAAATGATACCCGACTGGGTTTGGCAGAGTTATTAATTCAACTTCAGGTACTTCACAGCTTTGATACGCCCCGCCGTAAGGACTTGGGCTATTCAATTGTCATTGGGTTAATTTTACTAGGTGTGGCGGCAACGCTGAGTCAAACTTTAGCATTTGCGCCTGTGCTGCTGTTATTTTTAGCGATCGCTTTGCCAACTTTAGTCCTAGATTATCGCTCAAGACTCGGCTTAGAGAAGTTAAACTTGAAAAAGCAAAAGGTAAAAGAGAAAAAATGGTCTTCTCTTTTACCTTTTTATTTTTTACTGTTCACATTAGTTCTCGGACTGGGACTGGGGATTTTTGCTGTTTTGCCAAGGTTTCCTGGTTATCAATTACGTACCTTTCCTGTCAGCTCTAACATTGCAGTCAAAAATAATTTTACGGGGCGTAGCATTATTAATCCTGGTTATGTCCGCCAAGGTAATAACAAAAACCAAGGTAGTGGTAACAATGGCGATGGACAATCTAAAGATGGCAAACCAGGAAAGATAGATAATAATTTTTATTACGGTTTTAATAGCCAAATTAACCAAAACCTGCGGGGAGCAATGAAACCCAAGGTAGTGATGCGAGTGCGATCGCAGTCAGAAGGTTTTTGGCGAGTACTAGCATTCGATCGCTATACAGGTAAGGGATGGGAAGTCTCGCGCAATGACGATGTGATGACTTTAAAGCGATCGCCTTGGTCATACCAAATTTTTCTCGCCCCACCTGCGATTAGTGGCAAAACCCAGCAGGTAGTACAAACTTACACAGTAGTAGCCGATTTGCCAAACCTGATTCCAGCGCTGGCTTATCCCAAGGAAATTTACTTCCCTACACCAGTGATCGCTGTCGATCGGGAAAATGGTTTGCGATCGCCTGTGGAATTATCAGAAGGTCTCACCTACACAGTCATTTCTGAAGTACCATACCGCGATCGCACGGCATTAGGACAAGCTTTTACTAAATATCCAAAGCAGATTCAGAAAAATTATTTGCAAATTTCGCCAGAGATTGAGGAAAAGGTTAGGCAACGCACCGAAGAAATTCTCGCTAACTACAATCGAGAACGGGTAGGAAAGTCATCTAAAACTCTAGATTCACCATACGAAAAAGCTCTGTACCTAGCCCAATATTTGAAGCAAAACTACTCGATTCCTGAGAATCCCTTAGAACTGCCTTATTTAGGAGATAAAGAAGACCTGGTAGAAGCTTTTTTATTCAAATATAAAGGAGGCTATCCAGATCATTTCTCTACAGTACTGACAGTGATGCTGCGTTCCATCGGTATCCCAGCGCGGTTAGTAGCAGGATTCAGTCCCGGAGAGTTTAATCCTTTCACAGGTATGTATGTTGTGCGTAACACTGACGCCTACGCCATGACAGAAGTTTACTTTCCTAAATATGGGTGGTTTGCCTTTGACCCGATTCCCAATCATCCCCTGATACCCCCTTCTATAGAAGATGTTCAGACTTTTAGTGTTCTGCGCCAGTTTTGGCAATGGATAGCGGGATGGATACCTTCTCCAATCCGGGGTTGGCTCGATTATGCGTTTAGCACAATATTTAGCGGGATTACCAGAGCGATCGCTTGGTTTTTGGCGTTATTCTCACAAGGGTGGTTAGGTATATTAACTGGCTTAATCTTGACAACTACAACAGCTTTCTTCTGTTGGTTAGGCTGGGAGCAATGGTGCGAGTGGCTGAACCGTAGGTGGTTGAAAAAATTATCACCAATGGAAAGCCTTTATCAACAAATGCTGCAATGGACAGCCCAAAAAGGGTTAGGCAAACATCCAGCACAAACACCTCTAGAGTATGCCAGAGTTGCATACCAGCACTATTCCCCGGCAAATGCTGAGGTAATAGATGAAATTTGTCAAGCCTATGTAGACTGGCGTTATGGAAGACACACTCCTAACTTGCAGCGACTACGACAAAGATGGCAAGATTTGAAAATGACCACCGCGGCGCAAAATTCAAATTTCAAATTTCGTCTTGGAAGGTTCTGATGGGAGGAAACCTGCAATTAGAATTGCCGTAAATTGAAAACGCTTAATTAATCAGCTTTCTGGCTATTTAAAAGACTTGATGTGTAAGGGAATTGGAATGTATCTCTTACACTTTTTTTATTTTTACTGTTTTACATACCCCAATTTAAAAAATGATTGCGACAAATGGATTCACGAAAACCCGACGCAGAAGGCGATTTTTTATCCAAAATCTCAAGTTTATGTATTATAAATACTGTCTACGTATATTTTGTATTAGATAAATTGGATTATTCCTTAAGGAATATTTTCAGTAAAATTCGTTAAGGAATCGCTAAAAAAAGCAATTATTGTTTAAACACTAAAGCTGGCGTTCATTTAAGCGTTGTAACTCCCATTTTTTAGGGATAACATGGAAATAATTATGTACTGACTACTCATACCACCCTTGGCATCAGTTTTTTTATGGAAATTCAGTTAATCAATATAGGTTTTGGCAACATCGTATCTGCCAACCGAGTAGTTGCTATTGTCAGTCCAGAATCTGCACCCATTAAGCGGATCATTACCGATGCGCGGGACAGAGGCCAACTGATTGACGCAACTTACGGTCGTCGTACTAGAGCTGTGATTATCACCGATTCTAGCCACGTAATTCTGTCAGCGATTCAGCCAGAAACTGTAGCAAATCGTTTCGTAATTTCTCGCGAGCATCAAGTTGTAGATAATTAAGTAGGGATGGGCTAATAACCCTACCCTATTTGCACCTTATCAGCAGTAACATGTGAATTAGACAACTATTATGTCACCCGTGTGGCAAATTCCTTAGTCAAGAGTTACACAGCTAACAAATAATAGACTAATGAATCTTATGTCTATCGATTAATTCACAGGTTTAGCGGATGATGCAAGTTCTACCCATCCAGAGTGGTGCTACTACTAAAGAATGCCCGCCTTCCGGCCGGCTAATTGTTTTAACGGGTCCCAGTGGGGTTGGCAAAGGCACTTTACTGCGTGCATTGTTGCAACGTCATCCGGAACTGTATTACTCTGTGTCCATGACGACACGTTCTCCTCGCCCAGGAGAAATTAACGGCAAAAATTACTACTTTGTAAGCCGTAGCAAGTTTGAACAATTGGTTGCTCAAGGCGAATTTTTAGAGTGGGCAGAATTTGCTGGTAATTATTACGGTACACCCCGTGAAGCTGTGCTTAACCAAGTTGGGTCTGGAAAATTGGTTGTACTAGAAATTGAGCTGGAAGGGGCAAGACAAATTCGCACTTCTTTCCCTAGTGCCCATAGCATTTTTATCTTGCCACCTTCCTTTGATGAATTGGAAAAGCGCATCCGTGGTCGCGCACAGGATGCTGAAGAAGCGATCGCCCGTCGTCTGCGCCGCGCCCAAGAAGAGGTAAAAGCAGCAACGGAATTTGATGTTCAAATCGTTAATGACGATTTTGAAACTGCTTTGAAATCCCTAGAAGCAGATTTGTTTGGGTGATTTGCAGCCTGTTGTCGCAAGCTTAATTTTTTTAAGACATAGCAAATAAGGACACATATAAAGACCTAAGCTTTATTATGTGTCCATTTTTTTGCTTAACGAGCAATAAATCAGTATTGGGCAATACCAGAGAAACAGTGAGCAGCTTGGCTACTGTTCACAAATTAAGTACTTCTACGCTTAATTTTGGTCAAGGAACAGTTCGTTTTTACTCGCCATTAATCACTAAGGGAAGTTTTGTAGAACATAGAGATTAATGGCAGTTGAAAATCTATTTAACCCACTAAACCTTGAATTAGTGCGAGATTGATAGTCAAAAAGTAAGCAACTACTGCGCCACCAATACCACCAATTAAGAAAGCACTAGAAAAGTTATTCCAGCCTTCATTGGTAGTAAAAGCATCTGGAGGATTTGCAGTCACGCTACCAAGTGCTTTGGGAGGATTGCTGTGAGCATACAGAGATAGGGCGGCGGTAAGAAGTACAACCAAGCCGATAGCTCCTAGTAACCCAGCCAAGTTAGCACTAGGTGCATTGCGCAGAGGACCTAATTTGGCAAAGGGTCCAAAGATCCAGTAACCATGAGCCATACCAACTTCTAGCCCACGTCTAAAAGGAGTTAGACCAGGGCGATATGCGGGCAAATTATTAATGAACCACTTCACCAAGGGAGAAGAATTAATTGGCGTTTCTAGGTTGCCTCTTTGAGGATCGCGCCCTGCGGGAAAAACAACCTCACGATTTCTAGGATCGCTGGGAAGATTTTTGGATGCATCTACTGCTTGCGCCATATTTTATGTTCGCCTCTAAATTAGAATTGTGGCATTTTCTATTAATAATAATTGTAGCTAAAGGTGCTTTTTGTCAGTGAAGTTTAGAAAAATTAATTTAGCTAATTAAAAAAATGAAACTCGTACTCTGTAAAGAGAATACGAGTTTCTAATAATTATTTGTACTGCCTATCTGAGCTATATTTTCACCTAGTTAGGTTGAAAAATATAACTACATAAAATTAGACAGAAGACAAAAATTCAGCTGGTGAGAATACCGTATTCTACTTACGGCATTGGGTGGAAAAGTAGGTCAGGGAAAAAGCGGTTAAATTCAATCAAAATCCCTGCTGTAATTGTCAACCATAGGGTTGCTGCTACAGGTGCGGTGGAAATAAACTTAATCAAATACGATGATGAGTCGCCTTTATCTGCCATGAATTTAGCCTCCAAAACAAGTGAACGAGTTCAGATGATTAGCGTGGGGAAACGGGTATTTCTGTATCCTTAGCTGTTAATTGACCTGAAAGTAATTCTTGGATAGCAGCCGCAGGCCAAGCAAAGCCTGTTGCCATGATTGGTAGTGCCAAACCGAGATCGATTTGGATTTCTTTTTGTTCAGCATCAGATCCTTTTTTGATTGCTATCAGATAAGCACGACCTACCCAACCAATCCAACCAGTAATGTAAAGGAAAAGAATGCTGGGAATTAAGAAGTCACCTGCACGATCCAGGCGACCATCAACAATCAAATGAGGATAGCCCTCAGGGCCGCAAAGCGCTTGAGAATAACGCTCAAACCGCTTTTTCCCTGATTGTGGGTCAGCGGTAGTATTACGGGCATTTTTTGCTAGCTCTTGAAAAGCGGGAGTGTCTGCGCATGGTGCAAGATTAGCCCCCAGCGCTTTTGCGGGCGGGGCAAAATTGAACCAAAGACAAATCGCTAAAATCAAAGCAAACAATCGTCGCATGGAGTTGTTTCCTTTTATTACAAAACAAAAAGTTTTTTGTACAAAACGAAGCGGCTTGTACAGTCTTTATTTACATAACTAGCAAGTCATCATACTCTTGCCTGGGAACCGAGTAAAGTTTAAGTAAATAAAAGTTAAAGCTTCTCAACCAAGTTCCTATCGAGTTTTGAGTTCTGAGTACCTAGCATTGAACAAAATTTCGTAATATTTGAGAACATTCATAGCTTAGAGCTTAGTGTCAAGACCTAGGCTCAGAACTCAAGATCGATTACTCATTACTCTCCTGTAGCAATGGCAACCGTTTTAGCGATCGAAACTAGCTGTGATGAAACTGCTGTAGCAATTGTTAACAATCGTCAAGTTTGCAGCAGTATCATAGCTTCGCAAATCCCTATCCATCAGCAGTATGGGGGGGTAGTACCAGAGGTAGCGTCCCGTCAGCACTTAGAAACAATCAACTGGGCGATCGCTCAAGCTTTCGAGCAGAGCCAGATCAATTGGGAGCAAATTGACGGTATTGCAGCAACCTGTGCCCCTGGACTTGTAGGAGCGCTGTTGGTAGGCTTAACTGCTGCCAAAACTTTAGCAATGATTCAAAGAAAGCCATTTTTGGGAGTGCATCATCTTGAAGGTCACATTTATGCAACTTACTTGAGCGAGCCAAGTTTAGATCCCCCTTTTCTTAGCTTACTAGTTTCGGGCGGACATACAAGCTTGATTTACGTTAAGGATTGTGGTATATACGAAACTCTAGGAGAAACCCGTGATGATGCGGCAGGAGAAGCTTTTGATAAAATAGCGCGACTGTTAAAGTTGGGTTATCCCGGTGGACCAGTAATCGATCGCTTGGCACAAACAGGCGATCCCCAAGCCTTTGCTTTGCCAGAAGGAAAAGTCTCACTCCCTAGTGGAGGATATCATCGCTATGACGGGAGTTTTAGCGGGTTAAAGACAGCGGTACTGCGTTTAGTTCAACAGCTAGAGAAAAATCAAACTGAAATTCCCATAGCAGATGTAGCAGCCAGCTTTCAACAAACAGTAGCGCGATCGCTCACAAAAAGGGCGATCGCCTGTGCCCTTGATTACGGTCTAAATACAATTGCTGTTGGTGGCGGTGTTGCAGCTAACAGTGGGCTTAGAAAACACTTACAAGCAGCAGCAACTGAAAATAACTTACGTGTCCTTTTCCCGCCCTTAAAATTTTGCACCGATAATGCCGCCATGATTGCCTGTGCCGCTGCCGATCATCTTTCGCGAGGGCATACATCTCCTTTAACCCTAGGCGTCGAATCTAGGTTATCGCTTGCTCAGGTTATGAAGTTGTATCAAATTGGTTAGTAGGGCATTGGGGAGCCACTGCGTTAGAGAGCCAGTGCGTTGCGGAGGTTCCCTCCGTTGTAGCAACTGGCCTCGGCTTGTTCGCTAAAAGCGTTCCTGCAGGGTAGCAAGTGGTGTCATTGGGTATTTCTCTATTGCCTATTTGACCCTTGACTATTGACTATTGACTCTTCTTGAAGATTTAAAATTGAGCGGATATGAGTAGCAACTGCATCCGGCTGCTCTAACATTGCTAAGTGTCCACAATCAGGAATTTCAATTACATTGTCGCCACAGTATTGAAACAGTCGGTGAAAGCTGGCTAAGTGACGCACATACTTAGGTTCCATGACCTTATCGTGGCTACCTGTCAAAAAATAAACTGGCTGTTTCAGTTGAGCCACTAGTTGAGGTAAGCGGTTGATTTCCTCTTCAGTTGTAGAGTCTAAGAGTGTTCCCAACGCTGCTTCTGGATCGGCTACGACAAAATCAATTACTCGCTGACGCGCCCAATAACGTTCCAAGGGACGCGCCACACTAGTTCTGGTAAATAGTAAATCAATTAAAGGTATTTGAGATAACCAGCGAGGGCGGACTTGTAAAAATCGCTGACCAGCCAAACGGAACTGCTCAAAGGCTTCTTTGAGATAAATGCCACCACCTGCATTAATACAAATAACTCCTTTAACGCGATCGGGCATCAGATCTGCTGCCCAAAGAGCGATCGTGCCACCTAAAGAGTGACCAATCAGCCAAGCACTGGTAATATGTAGCTGTTCCAAAAGGACCGCTAAATCCTGGGCATAGGCAGATGGGGTATACATAGAATCGAACGGTGAGTTAACTCCACTCTTGAAATTGCGAGCCAGACTGACAGAAACTTCTGCCTGACTCAACTCGGTATCTGGCTGGGATTGGGACTCACCAAAACCCCGTAAATCGTAACAAAGGCATTGTAAATCTTCTGACAGACGAGAAATTACAGGCTGCCAGTACCCACGGCTATTTAGCCAACCGTGAATAAAAACTAAAGTATGGGGGCAAGATGTGGGAGCAGTTAGCTCGTATGCGTGTGGAACGCCCAAGATTTCGATTGTTGCCATACTTAATATCGTACCTTTAAGGGCGGGTGCGACTAAATATGGAATGCAAAAGGATGAAGGCTAAAGGTGGAAAAATTTTCTCCTTCATAATTTGTAATTAATAGTTCACGTCATTTACCTAGTAATCTCTGTCGCACACCTTCAGCAATTTTGTGACCCAAA
This sequence comes from Aulosira sp. ZfuVER01, assembly GCA_034530615.2. GTDB lineage: Bacteria > Cyanobacteriota > Cyanobacteriia > Cyanobacteriales > Nostocaceae > Aulosira. The sequence goes on along the minus strand of JAVRCV020000005.1, from coordinate 58,862 downwards.
TATTCAGGAATGAGACTTTCATTCGGCCCCAATAAATAGAGAATTAGCCGTGTACGTCCCCGCCAAACTAGCAAGTTGGCATTGACTACCAGCAAGTCTTCCTGCCAGATAGCGTACATCACTTTGTAGAATAATCCCGGTTGATTATCAGCTTCAATAACTAAAGCCGGAAGATGAAAGACTGGATCGACATAAAACTCTGTCTGTACTTGCTCTAAGCCAGTATCGAGGTTGAATTCTACAGCCAGCATTTCTTCTACCTCAAATCGCCCTCCTAGAGCCTCACGAATTGCTCTACAGACATTATCTGCGGTTTTATCGGTCAAGGCTTTACTACCACGAGATACCAGCAGTTTAATAAACACTAACATCGGTGGTCGGATTTGACCGTATAGACTTAAACCGTGAATAGTCAGCCCGTAAGCAGCCAGCACACCAAAAATATCGCTGAGGAGAAAAGACTGGTTACGGTAAGCAAAATGCAGAGCGCTTTTGCTACCTTCCGGTTTCAGCTCGATGACAGCGCGTCTAGTTTTATAGAGACGGTAGGCTAGTCGTAAATTTTGCAGTTGAATTTCACTGCTAACAAACTGTTCATAAAACTGGGGGAACGCTCGGTTAAAGCGTTTTAGGAGTTCCAGAGTCGAAGATTTTAAACCAGAAGCCATCTTTGGGGGTAGGACTCGCGAGATTTGTCACCAGGGGACTGGGGACTAGGGACTGGAAAGGGGATTGGGAAACTCTACAAAGAAATTTGCTTACTGGGAAGCATCAGTCCTTGTGTGTCACACTAAATTTTTCCACACAATTTTTGATTTTTCATATCTAAAGATAGAGGCTGGCGACAAATTATTTCCCAATCTCCAGCATACTGTTGGTCAATTAACAAAGGGTATTACCCCTCTCAATATTTATAGCCAGCACTTTTAAGATGCCTCGGCTTTTAACTGCGCAAATGCTTGACTTTTTGCTGATGTACCTTATCGGAGAGTCCATTCTAGATTAATTTGCCAAAAAATCCTCTAATTGCTCATCCCCGATTCTTGTCTTTATATAAAATTCACTCTCTTATTTTTCCCTTTTGGCGAATTTCTCCTAGCTTTACAACAAAATGCTAAAGTTGAAAATGATTGGTGGAAAACACGCCTTAGCAGCCTGTCACCATTGAAAACCCTAAAAACACCAAAAATATCTTGAGTGTGAGGGGTAGTAGATGGAACTAGCGTTGTTAGAAGTGAATCACCGCTTTTAATAGTGGAAGCCAATTCAGTTATACTACCCGAACCACGTCGGCATGGGTTTTTGGAAAACTTGGTTTAGTACTTCTGAATCTACAGCGACAACCAGAACAGCTCCCTTAGAAGAGATGAGCGCAGAATTTATGGGCAATAGCCCTAATAGCGATCGCATTGTCTTCAGCACAGAGCGAGATATAGACTTGTATGAACTCGAAGAACTCTGTGATGCTGTTGGTTGGTCACGTCGCCCTCTAAGAAAAGTAAAAAAAGCTATTGAGCATAGTTTTCTCGTTGCCTCAATGTGGCAAGTCCGAGGAAACCAAAGGCGGCTTATTGGTTTTGCCCGTGCTACTTCAGATCACGCCTTTAATGCCACTATCTGGGATGTAGTCGTTCACCCTGACTTTCAAGGTAAGGGTCTGGGTAAAGCACTGATGAAATACGTGCTGAAAAAACTCAGAAGTGAAGAGATTAGTAATGTCACTCTCTTCGCTGACCCCCACGTTGTTGATTTCTACCGGACTATGGGTTTTATGGCCGATCCAGAGGGTATAAAAGGTATGTTTTGGTATCCTCACTAAATTCTCTATACAAATAAAATACATTGCTACCCAAAATTTAGTTATAATAGCGAAAGTCTACTCAAGATTAGTTTCAGAGGTTGAACTGAGATGCTAGCAAGTAGCTTGATTATTAAGCTATGTTGGCTCTCGAGAACTTGATAAAAGACACAACTCGATTATTCTTGTGTTAGCAGATAAAAAATGAGTAAATATCTGCTGAATCTGATATAATCGATAGAGCGCTTTGTTAAGCTAACCAAAGTACCACTAATTCTTGTGAGACTGATAAAGTCGAAAGCCTTGTTGTAAGAGTCAAATCCTACTAGTGGCAGTAGATAAATTAACCGGGATGTAGCGCAGCTTGGTAGCGCGCCTGCTTTGGGAGCAGGATGCCGCAGGTTCAAATCCTGTCATCCCGATTTAAAATTTCAAAGTAAAACCGTAAATCTATCAATAGATCTACGGTTTTTTAAATATTTAATAAGAAAAATCAATAATTGATGAGAGTTTTTCTTTGGTAAATACTGTGCTTCTAAATTAGATATTTTTTCGGAGTAATCTAAGTAATCTAATTTGGCTATTTTGGTCTTAAGCTATTGTGCAAGCTATCATAGACAAATTTGTTCCCTAGCAAAGAATAATTTACAAATTGAATTTTATATACATTTACCTAAATTTGAACAGATTCTAAATTAAAGGCAACTGGAACGATTCACTATATAATGGCGTCATTTATAGTTAGGTAAAGACAATCAAATGACATTTAGTGCTGAAATAATTTGAGCAATTTGTCGCTACCAGATAGCGCCATATAACAAGCATCTACGGCATTTTGCAGTGCAGAGCAAAAATAGCTAGATAAACATTGAGAAAAAGACCATTTAAGCACTTTCAATGCTTGAGGGCAATATATTGCAATCCTAAATTGGCAGGAAATAACACTTCTTGAGGCTGTCTATTAACTTTCAATAGGCAGTACGAATTTTTCCCATTTCTAATGGATTGCTATATAACTAAAACAAGTTGGTGCTGTGCAAAACCAACTATGTGTCTGAGTTAAAAGAATTGTTGACACGAGGAGTAGTCATGAAATCATTGGTTCGCTGGGGCGCAACATTGGGTTTAGTTGGCAGTACATTGCTAGGAACTGTCTTTGCTGGAAATCTTTCTGTGCTGGCATTGTCAGAACAGCAAATAAAAGAGAAATTAGACTCAGTACCTGTATATTTAGTAACTAACGAAAAGGGACTACCGCTGAGTCGTCCCCTGCCCCAAAATCAAAACGGCCAAAAAGCTGGTGGCTCCGTGACAGGAGTTTATCTGAGTCGCCAAGAAGCCCAAAAATTTATTAACGACCTGCGGAGTACACAAGGAAAAGACCCGAAAATACAAGAAATTGTCAAAAGTCTTCAGGTAACAGCAGTACCTCTGGGAGTCATTTATCAACAATTGCAACAAAGTAAAAATCAGCCCAACCGTCTTTTATTTGCTTTTAAACCTGTAGACCAAGAAATCCAAGGGGCAATGGATATACTACGCCAAACTGGTCAAAAGGTAGATCAGTTTAAGAGTGTACCTGTGTTTGCGGTCAGGTTTGCGCCAGATCAAGGATATGTACCAATTAAACTGACTGCTGACAATCAGCAGCTAATTCCTTTGTTTTTAAGTAAGCAAGACGCACAGGGTTTGTTAAACCAAGTGAAGCCTAAATATCCCAAGGCTGATATTCAGGTAATAGATGTAGATGGTGTGATTAAAACCTTGCAGGATAAAAATGATACATGGCTGAATCAAGTCGTCTTAGTGCCATCGCCAGAATCTAGAGAATATATTAAGACACTGCCTAGGGATAATAATGCATCTAAGGCTCCTGCGGCTCCCAATCGGAACAATTCACAACCCAAAAAGCCTAGGTAATGTTGAGGTATGACGAATACACAGCCAAAAGTAGTCTCTGGTTTACAACTTTGGCAGTGGCGTCATCAGGCAATTCAAGCTGCGATCGCCACAGATGTTCCAGTAGCGGAAGTTGATTGGCTGCTACAAGAGGTAGCAGGTTTAGATCGCTTGGCACTGCGTTTAGAATCTTACAAAAACTGGCCGCAAATTCAACTGAAGTTGCCTTTAGAAGATTTAGAGCAGTTGTGGCAAAGGCGGTTACACGATCGCTTGCCAGTGCAGTACATTGCGGGAGTTTCACCTTGGCGACAGTTTAAAATCGCCGTTTCGAGCGCAGTTTTGATTCCTAGACCTGAAACAGAATGCTTGATTGATTTAGCTGTAACTGCCGCCAATAGTAGTGAAGCCATCCCACCTTTACAGCAAGGACACTGGGTGGACTTAGGTACTGGTAGTGGTGCGATCGCTCTGGGACTAGCAAATGTCTTTCCAGAGTCCACCATTCACGCCGTCGATTACAGTTCAGAAGCTTTGGCGATCGCAGCGGCAAATGCCCAAAATTTGGGCTTTGCTGACCGGATTCGATTTTATCAAGGTTCCTGGTGGGAACCACTCTCGTTCCTCAAAGGTCAGTTAAGTGGGATGGTTTCCAATCCGCCTTATATTCCCACCAGCACCTTACCGACATTACAACCAGAAGTAATTCTCCACGAACCACATTTAGCTTTAGATGGTGGTGCTGATGGTTTGGATTGCATCCGTCATTTGATTGAAATTTCCCCCAGTTATTTGCAACCTGGTGGTGTATGGTTGATTGAGATGATGGCAGGGCAGGCAGATAGAGTTAAAGAAATTCTACAAAATCATGGTAGCTATAGTAATATCGAAATTCACTCCGATTTAGCTGGGATTGAACGCTTTGCCCTAGCTTATGTGAATGCTGAGTGTTGAGCGATCGCAGTTTTTATTGAGTGTGCTGCAAACCGCTATATGTATTAATTGTTAACTCTTCACTCGTTAAACATGACAAAAGTTTCCTTGGATGCTTTAGTAGCTGGCGCACGTGCTGGGAAATTAGTAAGCTTTCCTACAGATACAGTTCCCGCACTTGCAGCTTTACCAGAAAAAGCAGATTTAATATTTGCAGCTAAACAACGCAGTCAAGATAAACCTTTGATTTTGATGGGGGCTAGCGGATCGGATTTGTGGCCTTATGTCCAAGGTAGCGATCGCGAGTACAAAATTTGGCAGGAAATTACAGATAAATACTGGCCTGGAGGGCTGACGTTGGTTTTGCCAGCATCAGTCTTAGTTCCAAAACAGATGAATCCTACTGACCCAACCACAATTGGTATCAGAGTTCCTGCAAGTGCGATCGCCCAAAATATTTTGTCCCGAACAGGCCCTTTGGCAACAACTAGCGCCAATGTTTCTGGTCAACCAGCCTTGCAAACAATGGCAGAAATTGAGAACCAGTTCCCTGATGTTTTGAATTTGAGCACAACAGAATATCAGCAAGAAGTATCTACAGGAGGTGTACCTTCTACGGTGGCTAAATGGACGGGAATGAATTGGCAAATTTTGCGACAAGGTGCTATTAAGTTAAATTTTTAGCCAGAAATTCATAAGTATTCATAAAAATACAATTTGTGGAAAAATAGCCTTAACTCAATTAGAGTTAAGGCTATTTCTATTTAGATAGGAAACTGCTGACACAATGTATAGTATTTTTAATTACGCTAGGTTCCTCAATATAAATACAGAACAATCTGCTATTGCACCTAGAAACTAGAGATTGATAGGTAATTTTCAAATCAGGAACTTAATTTTGAATCTTTGTGGTCAAAGAATAAAGCTGAATAATTGCAAAATATTATGAATTGGAATAATTGGGTGTATTTAGGAATAGGACTTTTACTGGGGATGAGTTTCCGTTGGTTATTTACACGTTCTAACAACGCTATACCTAGTTCATCTCTAGTAGAAACAACAGAGCCAAAACCTTCACCACAATCGCTGCAACGGTTGCAGGAAAATCAACTAGCCTACCAAATGGCTAGGGAAATGAGCCAGTTTAAAGCGGGTTTTTTGGCACGAACTACTCATGAATTGCGATCGCCCCTCAATGGTTTAATTGGTTTACATCAATTAATTTTGTCGGATTTGTGTGAAAATCCCGAGGAAGAGCGAGAATTTGTTGCCCAAGCGCACGAAAGAGCCTTAAAGCTGCTGAAATTAATTGATGAAATTCTCAATGTTGCCAGAGTAGAGCATGGCACCAATAAGTTAGATATTCAACCCCTATCCCTAACTGAAGTTTTGCAGGAAGTTTATAAGTTAACTTATCTGCTGGCGGCAAATCGCAACTTTTCTCTACAAATGTCGCTTCCAGAGTCAGAAATTTACGTTTTGGCAGATCCTCGTTGGCTACGTCAAGTATTGCTAAATTTAGTAGACACTGCAATTGTTCAGATGGAAGAAGGGACAATTTCTATTTATACAAACGCTTCGCCTATAAAAAATTCTGCATACATTTGGCTGGATGTACCAGTTGATGCTCTACCTTGGAGTGAGTCTATTGATTTTATTAAATCCATAGATTTTACACAGGTGGAAGATAAACCTGTTGTCGCTGAGAAACAGAATTCTCATCTTTCACCAGGAATGAAGCTCTTACTTAGTCAAACTTTATTGGAAGTGATGGGAGGAACGCTGGAAATTGTACCTTCCACTACTGAGGAAGGAAATGAACAATTTACCAGACTGCAAGTGTCTATCCCCCTAATGATTCCTGAAGCTGAATTTCTCCAGATGGCAGCGAATCCAGGTTAGGTTGGTTGTATAGCACCATAGTAGTACTTGTATTAGACTGAAAACCAATTTTTTCATAGAACTCCTGCTGGTGAGTGGTCATGAGATAAACACGCTCAACCCACCTCATGCGAGGATGACTCAATACTGTTTCAACTAATTTGCTTCCTAATCCTCTCCCACGATACTCTGGATGAATGACAACATCCCAAATTGTGGCGCGATATATACCATCGGAAGTTGCTCTAGCAAAGCCAACGAGTTGCTCTCCATCCCATAAAGAAATTACCGGATCGCTGTTGGTAATAGCTATACTCAAATCCTCGATACTACGTCCTTGTGCCCAAAAAGCAGAAAGATTAAACAGCTGTTGCAGTTGATCGAGATCAATTTCAGACTTGTGATCGCTAAATTGAATTTGAGAATAGTTCATTTACAACACCCGAATTTAGCAGTATTTTTACCACATTTAATCCCTATTCTGACAAATTTTGCTACACATGAATCTCTAAATTTTCGCGTCATCATCTGTAGCGATCGCTATTTCTGGTCTGATTAATATTTGTTCATATAACGTATTTTTTAATTTTTAATTTGCCGCAGAGGTTGACAAACCCACTTCCACAAAGGATGAGTGGGGCCTTGCTGGCGTATCCGACAAACTTGCTTTTCTAAGCGTTGTTTTTCCTGCTGTGGTAGGCCTAGGAGGATATTGCGACTTTGCCAAATTAAAACAGAAGTTGTCATCCCAATACAAAAAGCTAAACCAAAGGTAGACAGTGGATGGGATAAAAGTCCGTATCGCACCGCTACCCAGGTAAAGTATTGTTGCCACAGAGCAATTTCTGCTTGTAAGTTCCACAAGCAAACAGGGGCAATTGTAAGCCACAAACAGCCAACAAATAACCACCGACCGTAGACTGTCAGTTGATGTAACCTTTGCACCTGTTGAGCAAAAGCTGGGTCAGAGTTGTGAATGCGATCGCCATTAAGTGATGGTTGTTCCGATTGATCCATAGGACGTAAAACGGCAAGATATGGGTGATACCAATTTGGAATTGAGGATTTAAGATTTTTGATTGGGAATATTTATGTTTTAGGATGTTTCACCAATTTAGAATCATTGAATCTATTGCAATTTGGTATGAGCAATACAAAATGCTTTCACCCAGTTAGGAAATATACAGCAGCTTAACTTTCTTGGGAACTGGCAGAGGTATCAGTTGTTTGGTCAGTTGCTACAGATGGAGATTGACCTGTACGCTCTCGCCACCAAGCTAGAAGGGTACTGGCAATGAAAATACTAGAATAAGCCCCCATTGTGAAACCAATAATCAAAGCTAGGGCAAAATTTCTCAGCGTTTCTCCGCCAAACAGAAAGATCGCAAATAATGTCAGCAATACAGTTAAGGTCGTGTTGATTGACCGAGTTAAAGTTTGGTTAACTGCATCATCAACAATTTCAGCAATTGGCCTGTCGGGATGAGTTTTGAGAGTTTCACGAATGCGATCGTAAATGACGACTGTATCATTCACTGAAAAACCTGTAATCGTCAGTAAAGCGACGATGAACAAACTATCTGCTTCAATACCCAGTACCAAACCCAAAATCGAGAAAGACCCTACGGTGATTAAGATATCGTGGAATAGGGCAACGATCGCAAAAATGGCATAGTCCCACTGAAAGCGGAACGCCATATAAACTGTAATTCCTAAGAAGGAAACAATCAAAGCGAGAACCCCAGACCGAAATAACTCTTGTCCCAAAGTGGGGCCAACGGAGTCAATTTGGTTTTTTTGCGGATCGAACTCACCGATTTTTTCGCTTAAGGTATTGCGTAACTTGGTGCGCTGATCGGCATCAAGGTTTTTCGTGCGAATCAAAATCCCATTGTCACCAACAACTTGGATACTGCTATCACCTAGCCCTTGTTCTTTAGCTACATCCCGTGCAACACCGATATCTATTGGTTTGTCGCAGTTACCTGGTTTGGTACAGTCGCGTTCAAACTGTAACCTCGTACCACCGACGAAATCCAAACTAGGGCGTAGGGGTGCTCTGATATTTGGGTTTTGCCAAGAAATCACCATTGAGATGATACCGCTGAGAATGATGGCGGAGGAAATAGTCCACCATAGCGATCGCGATTTGTTAATACTCAGTTTCATTGTGCGACCTCTGCCTTATTCGCAACTGGTACGTTAGGACAGTAAAGTTCTGTCTTCCGCAAGGAGGAAATAGAAATTGCCACAAACAGCAATGTACGACTACAGGTAATTGCCGTAAACATACTTACTGCTACCCCTAAAGCTAGAGTCAAGGCAAAGCCTTTTACTAAGCCAGAACCTAACCAAAACAGGGCAGCACAAGCAATCCATGTGGTGACATTGCTGTCTAAAATACTAGAAAATGCGCGGTAAAAACCAGATTCTACAGAACGATATAGGGATTTACCCGCTTTTAATTCTTCCCGCGTGCGCTCAAAAATTAACACGTTGGCATCAACTGCCATACCGATACTGAGAATAAAACCAGCAATTCCTGGCAAAGTCAAAGTTACACCCAATAAAGCAAAGCAAGCCCAAGTCAACAAAGAGTAAATTATTAATGACAAATCCGCAATCAGCCCTGGTAGTCGATAGTACACCACCATAAATATTAATACTAGAGCCAAACCACCAATGCCAGCGTAGATACTGCTTTGAATGCTGTCTTTACCTAAGGTTGCGCCTACTGTCCGTCTTTCCGCAATTTCTACTGGTACGGGTAATGCGCCACCACGTAGCTGCACACCTAAGTCATTAGCTTGTTGGGCGGTAAACCTACCTGTAATCACCGCCGCACCACCAGTAATACCTGCGGCGGCAAATTCTGGCCCGACACTAGGAGAACTGATCAGTTCATTATCTAGAAAAATTCCAATGCCACGCCCAGTACCTGCAAGGCTTTTGGTCAATTCAGCAAACAGTTGACCACCCTGTTGATTGAAGCGAATAGCAACATTCCAGTTATTACCTTGGGTTGGTTCGCCATAGGCATTCTGGAGATATTTACCGATTAGGGGTGGATTGGTACTTTCAAACAATTCGGCGATCGCTTGATTATTTTTCTGCAACTCTTCTTGATTTTTGGCGATTGCAGCACTGTCATTACTAGTTCTCAATTCCTGTTGCTTGGCTTTTAGTTCGGCGCGAGATGCTTGAAAAGCAAACAGTTGAGTTTCCGTACCGGGTTTTTGTTCGCGAAATTCTAACTGTGCTGTACCTCCTAATACCCGTTCTGCTTGTTCTGGATCGTTAACTCCGGGAAGTTGCACTAAAATTTTGTCTGCACCCACAGTTTGAATCACTGGTTCGGAAACGCCAAGACCGTTAATCCGTCCCTCAACTACTTTCTTCACGCCTTCCAATTCTTTTTCGGTGATTTGCTTAATTTCTGCTGTGGGTTTCACCTGAATTGTGAGCTGTGAGCCTCCCCGCAAATCTAGTCCCAAAGGTATGGGAATTGTCAGCATCACCGCAATAGCGGCGATAACCAACACTACAATTAAAGCTAATAGCGATCGCTGTCTTTGCATACCATAACCATCACTCGCAACTGACAAAGGCTATAATAGCGCTCTTTTAAATCGTTATGAGTTATTAGTTATCAGTAAGAATTGTTACTAGAAATCGGGGATGGGGCATTGGGCACTGGGCATTGGGCACTTGTACTGAGCGAAGCCGAAGTATTGGTCATGGGGCGGGCAACCACAAGGGTTGCTCCTACTGCTGCGTTCTCCTTGTTTCCCTTATCTCCCTTATCCTCCTCATCCCCCTTCCCTTCTAGTTCTAGACTCGCATCGCCACCATTTTTTCCACGGCTTCTACTATTTGTTCTGGTTGAACAATTGTCAGCCGCTCCAGATTACCGTTGTAAGGTGTGGGAATATCTTGGGATGAAAGCCTGAGTACAGGCGCATCCAATTCATCAAACAAGCGGTCATTAATGGAAGCGATGACTTCTGCACCAATACCTGCTGTGCGCATAGCCTCTTCCACCACAATTACGCGATGGGTTTTGCGGATAGAGGCACCGATGGTATCAAAATCTAATGGCTTCAGTGATATTAAATCAATGACTTCTGGGTCGTAACCTTGTTTTTCTAAAGTTTTCACGGCTTGCAGCACATGATGGCGCATCCGTGAGTAAGTAAGAATTGTGACATCTTTACCACGACGCACAACTTCTGCTTTGTCTAAAGGTAGTAAGTATTCTTCTTCTGGCAGATCTTCTTTTAAGTTGTAAAGCAGAACGTGTTCAAAGAACAGCACGGGGTTATCATCACGAATTGCCGATTTTAGAAGTCCTTTGGCGTTGTAAGGTGTAGAACAGGCAACGATTTTTAACCCAGGAACGGCTTGGAAGTAAGTTTCTAATCTTTGGGAATGTTCTGCACCTAGTTGTCTACCAACACCACCAGGTCCGCGAATTACCATTGGAATTTTAAAATTACCGCCGGAAGTATAGCGCAGCATCCCAGCGTTATTAGAGATTTGGTTAAAGGCAAGTAGCAAAAAACCCATGTTCATACCCTCGATGATGGGTCTTAACCCAGTCATCGCTGCTCCTACTGCCATCCCTGTAAAGCTATTTTCGGCAATGGGGGTGTCAAGAACTCTCAAGTCACCATACTTTTTGTAAAGGTCTCTGGTAACTTTGTAGGAACCGCCGTAGTGTCCTACGTCTTCCCCGAGAACAAATACACTGGAATCACGTGCCATTTCTTCATCAATGGCTTCACGGAGGGCGTTAAAGAAAAGAGTTTCTGCCATTTAAACCTTATAGTACGACTGTTGTTTTAGAATCTTATCGCGCCGCCGTGGCAAATACCGTGAGCGATCGCACTAGTTAGAAATTGGTTTTTTCACAAGCTGCTACTTGAGGTGAAGTTTCCGAAAGGGTAAAAGGTAAAAATATTCTGCCTTTTCCTTGTCAGTTCTCCATTTCAATATTAGATCTAATACAGAATTAGCGCTTTATAATTAAACTTTATAATTAAAAAAGTCCGGTATTGCCCTAGGAAACCAATGGTCAGAACATCAACAAAGTGGACGGTTGAGGAATACCACCGCATGATCGAGACTGGGCTATTGGCAGGACGACAGGTAGAACTTATAGATGGCAATATTATTGATATGGCTCCAGAATTGCCGATTCATCGTGAACTTATCGGCGGGGAGTTAAGTATTTAGAATCAATGCTGTGCGATCGAGGGGTCATATTTTCCTCAGCCCCAATCCTTTTAGCCAGTAACAGCGAACCACAACCAGATATTTGTATTGCTGTCCCTCCTGAGTCTAGTTATGACGAACGCCATCCGGAACCTGCGGATATTTACTGGCTAATTGAGGTGTCTAATTCAACTCTTAGCTACGATTTAGAAGAAAAAGTATCTCTATATGCTCGCAATGGCATAAAAGAATATTGGGTGATAGATATTCCTAATTCTCTGTTATGGGTTCATCGTCAACCTGTTCAAGGTGAGTATCAGTCTGTATGGCAATTGCAATCGGGTTTGATCGCATCTTTAGCATTTCCCGATATCTATCTCGAAGTTGACAAATTTCTACGCTAAGTTAAGGTTTAGACTGACAGGCTACGCCTACGCACCTATCAGTCTACTTACCTAATTCACTTCTGTCTTCGGACTTTTGCCATTCGTCGTCGCTTGCTCTACATTTGGTGCGATTGCCGTTGTCTTTGATGCAGTATTCTTTGCAGATCGCTTATTACTCTGGCGTGGCTTTCCTCCCGCCTGCATATACTGCAAACTGTTCTTGCCATAGTGCGTCCTCACACTCATCAACATATTTTCCGAATAGAGGCTTATATTAAATCTTGCTCTAGTAATTCAATCTGCCCCATTGCCCTGAGCAAAAACCACAAAAACTAAAGTATGGTTTACAGTAAAATCTAATATTTATTCAATAAATATACTTAAATAAACTGCACCTTTGAGCGTGTAAAGAAATCACAGATGCAGGAAGGCGATCGCACCTGAGATTTTGCCGCAACGCGATCGCTCTTCAATTAAAATAACCTTCAGCCAGTAGGTTGGGTTTCACTCAGTTCAAACGCCACTTCACTCACGGGAAACCCGCCCACGTAAGTCGCTCCCCAACCTACTCATCTGTTTCATTTTTTTTCGGGAATTGGTATAAGATAAACAAACCATTTAAATTGGCGCAAAAGTCCGAAATACAATTCTTTTGATTTTTGACTTTCGCGCAGCGGTATTAGGGACTTCAGAAATTAAATTATCCAATGAGTGAGAGCAAAGACAACAATCGGAATCCTTACTCCCCCAGTTTCAAAAGCCATGAAATTAACATCACTGCACGTCAAGCAATAGTAACGCAGGAACTGCCATCACTATAGTAAACCACAGCCATCAGCCTGAACCTTTACCTCAAATCTAATTAGCTACAAACTGGCGAATCAGTTACTTGAGTTACTACGGGACTATCTGGAAAGCGTTTAGGTCTTCCTGGTTTGCGTTTATGCCGCTGATTAATTGACTTTTCGCTAGCTGCGGCCAATTCTTCAGGTGTGCATTTAAATAGACGCAATGCGTCTAAATATTTTTTTGGTGTCATTGTGGGTTCAGTACGCCCAGCTTCCCAGTTGCGTACACTGGTTTCACTGATTGCAAGCCTGAAGGCAACCTCTGCACGGCTAAGCCCAGCACGTTCTCTCAGGACTTGCATATCCATATTTCATGCTCCCTTGAAAAAACTTAGATTGTATTTATTAAATCGATTGACAGTAAATGTCAGTTACGGAAATTTTATTAACTATATTCATTTATAAGCGATCGCCTTCTCTCTTGCAAACGAAATAACTTTTTATTTGTGTACTATCTCGTACAAAACCTACTTTTAAAAAGACAAAACTCCGCACTTACTCGTGCCTAATAGTAATGCTCAGTGTTGCCAATCTCTGTAAATACTCTAGTTTTGTTGAGCATATGCACAAAACTATAATTTATTCCAACAAGAATCTCACGCCCAGATACTAAGACACTCAATCCAGCTTGCGCCTTTATACCTATGCGTGAGATTTCTGATAACGATTGCTCGTTCGTTAGATTAGTTGTGTAGCTTACCGTAACCAGCGTGCAGCATCTTTGGCATGGTAGGTCAAAATCAAGTCTGCACCAGCGCGTTTAAATCCAGTTAAAGTTTCCATTACTACACGCTGTTCATCAATCCAACCATTGAGGGCCGCAGCTTTAATCATGGAATACTCACCCGAAACGTTATAGGCTGCAACGGGGAGGTTGCTGGCTTCCTTAACGCGCCAAATGATGTCCATGTATGCCAATGCTGGCTTCACCATCAGCATATCAGCGCCTTCAGCGACATCAAGTTCAATTTCTTTAATTGCTTCGCGAGCGTTACCTGGATCCATTTGGTAAGTTCTTCTGTCACCAAATTGTGGAGTGGAGTCTGCAGCATCCCGGAATGGCCCGTAGTAAGCTGAAGCATACTTAGCCGCATAGGACATAATCGGCGTATCCTGGAATCCTGCTTCATCCAAACCCGCACGAATTGCCTGCACAAAGCCATCCATCATCCCGGAAGGCGCAATAATATCAGCACCAGCTTTGGCTTGGGAAACTGCTGTTTTTTTGAGTAATTCTAGGGTGGGGTCATTTAATACCCTTCCCGTTAAATCACCGACTTGTAAGTAACCGCAGTGACCATGACTTGTATATTCACATAGACAAGTATCAGCTACAACAATCAAATCTGGTACAGCTTCCTTCACCGCAGTAGCTGCTTTTTGTACAATCCCACAATCATGCCAAGCACCAGTAGCATCGACATCTTTATCTGCGGGAATTCCAAACAGAATGATCGCGGGAATTCCTAGGTCATAAACTTCCTTTGCCTCTTCAACAATTTTGTCTACCGATAGTTGATAAACACCAGGCATGGATTTCACTTCATTAGCAATTCCCTCGCCTGGTACTGCAAACAATGGGTAAATTAAATCACTAGTGGATAAAAGAGTTTCACGTACCATCCGGCGCAGTTGGGGATGGGTACGCAGACGGCGGGGGCGGTGAGTTGGAAACATAAAGTTTTATGAAGAATTACAAAGCAAATGGACACAACATAAAGCGTCACAAAAGCAAGGAAAAACCTTACTCAGTTAGGACAGACTACGAGCAGTGCTTAACTGTCCTTTGCCCTACTGTTGATGAAGCTGTGGGGCAATTTCGTATTGTACAGCGTGGCAGACATCTCTTCGACGCACTGCTAAAAAAAACAAGATTAAAAATTCCCTGAAATTAATTAAAGAAATTCGGTAATGCGTAATCTAATGCGCATCTAAATTAGATACTCATTTGTCATTCATCATTTGTCCGTTTTTCTTTGTTAATACCAATGACCAATGACTAATGACAATGAACTAAATATTTAGTCCTTGGTGTAGTAGATACCCAATAACTCTTAAGGGAATAGAAAATCCTAAAGTGAGTCAAAGTACTGCTGCAATCTATTTTTCCATAAAGCCATACATTTAAATGTAAATTAATAGATTCTTTGGCATTTTCTTATGTAGGAGTCAAGGGTCATTTGTCATTGGTCAGTAGTTATTTCTTCTTTTCCTGTTCCCTGTTCACTGTTCCCTCTTACCTGAGTGATATTACGACCCGATCGCGTGCGTCCTTGTTTTAAGATGAAAAGACTCACCAAACTCAAAAAAAATTAAGCTAAGTTAATAGCAAGCAAACAAATACACTTATGTCAACTGAACTTGAGTCAGATCTGCAAAAAGCAGTTGAACTTCGCCGCAACTTTGCGATTATTTCTCACCCAGACGCGGGGAAAACGACACTTACAGAAAAACTTCTGTTATACGGAGGCGCAATTCACGAAGCTGGTGCAGTCAAGGCACGACGGGCACAGCGTAAGGCTACCTCTGACTGGATGGCAATGGAACAACAACGGGGTATTTCTATTACATCTACAGTATTACAATTTGCCTACCAAGGTTGTCAGGTAAATTTGTTAGATACTCCAGGACACCAAGATTTCAGTGAAGATACTTATCGCACTCTCGCCGCCGCAGATAACGCGGTGATGCTGATTGATGCGGCAAAAGGTTTAGAACCGCAAACTCGCAAATTATTTGAAGTTTGTAAGTTACGCGGTATCCCAATTTTTACGTTTGTTAATAAACTCGACCGTCCGGGGAGAGAGCCTCTGGAATTGTTGGACGAGATTGAGCAAGAATTAGGATTGCAGACCTATGCAGTTAACTGGCCAATTGGCATGGGCGATCGCTTTAAAGGTGTGTTTGACCGCGATCAACAACAAATTCACCTTTTTGAACGTAGTGCCCACGGTAGCAAAGAAGCTAGAGATACCATAGTCGATTTGGGTGATGCCAGAATTGAGGAACTGCTAGAACAAGATCTCTACTACCAACTCAAAAACGATTTAGAACTATTAGAAGGTGTAGGGCCGGAACTGAATTTAGATTTGGTACATCAAGGAAAAATGACGCCAGTGTTCTTTGGTAGTGCCATGACCAACTTTGGGGTAGAGCTATTCTTGAATTCCTTCTTGGACTATGCCTTGAAACCAGGCAATCACAATAGCAGTGTGGGTGAAGTTCCTCCTACCTACCCGGAGTTTTCTGGCTTTGTCTTCAAACTCCAGGCTAACATGGACCCGAAGCACCGCGATCGCGTGGCGTTTATCCGCGTCTGCACAGGTAAGTTTGAAAAAGATATGACGGTGACTCACGCCCGCACAGGGAAAGTCGTACGTCTGTCTCGCCCGCAAAAACTCTTTGCTCAAGAGCGAGAATCAATTGATGAAGCTTATCCTGGCGATGTGATTGGTTTAAACAATCCTGGTGTTTTTGCTATTGGCGATACGATTTACACTGGGCAAAAGCTGGAATATGAGGGAATTCCTTATTTCTCACCAGAATTGTTTGCGACTCTGAGAAACCCCAACCCTTCAAAATTTAAGCAATTTCAAAAAGGCATCTCGGAATTGCGCGAAGAAGGTGCAGTACAAATTATGTACTCAATTGATGAAGCCAAACGCGATCCAATTTTAGCGGCGGTGGGTCAGTTGCAATTTGAGGTAGTGCAGTTTCGCTTACAAAATGAGTATGGTGTAGAAACCATCTTAGACTTGCTGCCCTATAGCGTCGCCCGTTGGGTAGATGGCGGTTGGGAAGCTTTGAATCAGGTGGGACGTGTATTTAACACCACCACAGTTAAAGACAGCATGGGACGCCCAGTATTGCTATTCCGCAACGAATGGAACTGTCAACAGTTACAGGGAGATCATCCAGAGTTGAAATTAAGCGCGATCGCTCCAGTATATTCCGGTCAACAACCAGTGGAGGGATAATTCCGGACGCGATTGCTTGGCTGGGGTATCTAAATTCATGCGCTTAGGCGCAAACTTGGATTAATTAGAAGAGATGGGAGTGCCAAAATTTCTATGCCTTCACATGCCGAATTGTCTTTGGAGGCTGGTTTAGTTGCTCTCAAGCAGGGAAATTATCAAAGTGCGATCGCTCAGTTAGAGCCTGTGGCTAGCACTCAGAAGACAGGGAATGCTGGTTTGCAAGCCAAGGTGGGCTTAGTGATGGCTTATGCACGCAGCGGCCAAGTCTCCAAAGCGATCGCCCTTTGTCAAAATCTGCTTGAGAGTCCTAATCCCCAAGTTCAAGAGTGGGCAGAACGCGCTCTTGAACATTTGCAAAAACGCCAAAAACGTCAAAATACATCATCAAAAAATTCTGCAACTGGATTTGTCGCTTTTGATAATTCCAATCAGGATGCTGCTAAATCGCCACAGCAGGCAAAACCAACAGTGGTAAAAGCCACTAATACTTCAACCACCATACCAGCTGGTGGCTTTAAAAATCCCAATGTAGAAACTCCTATTGGCCCCAGTAGCTTCATCGGTGTCAACCGTCCACAAGCTAAATCATTCAACATTTATTGGCGTCATGCAGGACGAGCTAAAGTTTGGCAACCCCTGCATAAGCTGAATTTAATACCTTTAAAATTACTGGCAGCAGGAACATTTATCGCTCTGTTTTGGGTGATGCGAGAAATGCTCCGGCTAGCAATGGGTTTAACCAATCAGATTTTAGTCAAGCTACCTTACGTCAAGCCATTGCAATTTTTATATCGCGATCCAACCGTGGTTGTGTTCGTGGTATTGGCGATCGCAATGGTATTGTCGCCTTGGTTACTAGATTGGCTATTGAAAAAATTTTATGGGCAGCAAGAGTTGTCCAAAGATATTTTAAATGGCTACAGTCGGGAAGCGATTCGGGTACTACAGCGTTCTTGCCAACAGCGAGGTTGGCAGTTTCCTAAACTGCGGATTTTGCCAATTGCTGCCCCAATGGCGCTAACATACGGTAATCTCGCCCGTAATGCCCGGATTGTAGTCAGTCAAGGACTATTAGAACAACTAGCAGATGATGAAATTGCCGTCATCTACGCCGCACAGTTCGGGCAGATTGTGCATAGAGATTTTGTCGTGATGTCTCTGGTAATGCTGGTGACAATGACTGTTTACAGGCTGTATCAGTACATATCAGAGTGGGGAAGTAAATATCAAGGAGTTTGGCGTTGGCCAGCCACAATTTTAGCTAGTCTCGCTTATGGCATTTGGTGTTTGCTGACGGGTACGGCTTTGTGGTTGTCTAAGTTGCGGCTTTATTATAGCGATCGCTCAGGCTCAGAAATTACTGGGAATCCTAATGCCCTAATTCGCGCCTTACTAAAAATTACTATTGGTGTTGCTGCTGATATTGCCAAACAAGAACAAACCAGTTGGCAGTTAGAAAGTTTGAATATCCTGGCACCAGTTAGCTATCAACAAAGTATATCTTTGGGTAGTGTGGCGGGTCATATTCCCTTTACATCTTTATTGATGTGGGAAAATTTCAATCCCTATCGCCGTTGGTTTACACTCAACAACAGTCATCCTTTGATTGGCGATCGCATCCAACGCCTCTGCAAAATCGCTCGTCACTGGCATTTAGAACCAGAACTACATCTTACCAGCGAACAAGCTTTACGAGGTAAGCCTCAGCCCTTCCTCTTACAAATAGCACCTTGGTTGGGAATTCCTCTAGGATTATTGTTTGCCGGTCTGATCTGGCTGCTGTGGCAAATAGCATTTGCAATGAAGATTTTGAACCTCAAATGGATATATGAGGATTGGTCATTCGTTACAGGTTGCTTATTGATTGGCTTTAGTATCGGTATGGTAATTCGGATGAATGCTTTCTTTCCCGATATCCAACCAGCTAATGTGCAAACTGACGATCGCCTGCCAAACCTGTTAGCTAATCCATCTGCTATGCCCATCGACAGCATTAACGTCTGCCTTGCCGGTAAGCTATTAGGTCGTCAAGGCGTTGGCAACTGCCTAGCACAAGACTTAATTCTGCAATCTAACATCGGCTTAGTGAAATTACATCACATTCCTTGGCTGGGGCAATCAATCAATCCTCAAGACTGGATTGGTCGGCAGATTACTGTTGTCGGCTGGTTCCGGCGAGGCGCAACCCCCTGGATTGATATCCAATCCCTACAAACTCAAAATGGTAAAACCATTAACAGCGCTCATCCTATGTGGTCTACTGTCTTAGCAGTTGCAGCTCAGGCCTGGGGAGCTTTCATTTTCTTGAGAGGTTAGAGGGGATGAGGGAGATGAAGAAGACAAGGGGGACAAGGGAGTGTGGGGAGAGAGGGGAGTGTGGGCAGTACGGGGAGAAAGCAACCATACTTAGTTCTTCCCCATCTTCCCACACCTCCCACACTCGTTGTTTGCCCAATGCCCAATTCCCAAAAAACGTAAAGAAACATTGCAGTTTATTTTGGCAAGTGTTACATTTGTTTACACAATCTTTGCTAATCAACATAACTCAGCACGCTAGCTCAGTTATGAATCGCCAAAGCTTACGCCAATCTATCTTTGTTATTCTCCCAACACAGCAGTAAATCAACCAGCCATTGGCTGGTTTTTGTTTCCAAATATCCCCTGTTGAGAAAAAAATGTATTTTATGTTACAATTCGGTTGAAGTATATGCCAGAAATGTATGCGCTGAACTAGCTACGTAGAAAATACCGTGATAATGTAAGGAATGGTGTTTTATTCTGCGAACAAGGGCATAAAATAAAAGTTTACTTTAACAGGTAGTAAACTAATAATTTACAATTCTTAGAATTAAGGTGGTATGTAATTGAGCGTCGTGTACGCTTTTGTATTAAACAAGCTTGATCCCGACGAAAAATTGTATTGTATAGGTTGACAGTTTTGAGTCAAAAAATTGGTTTATGGCAATCTTGGTCAATAGCATCTATGTAATAGCCAAAGCCAAGCGATAGTTTTCTCACTTTGCCATTTTTATTCAACTCTGGAGGTATAGTTCATGTCTGTTCGCCTATATATAGGTAATTTGCCAAAAGAAGAAATAGATCGTCAAGAACTGCAAGCAGTGTTTGCTGCTGAAGGTGATGCTGTCACCACAAAACTAATTAAAGACCGAAAAACAGGGAAATGCCGTGGCTTCGGTTTTCTTACGGTCAATAATGATGAACAAGCCGATCAAATTATTGAAAAATATAATGGTCAGATGTTCAAAGACACTGCGATCAAGCTAGAAAAGGCATTACCTCGCAATAAGGGAGAAGAGGGTGAGGAGCAAGCGCCCAAAGCAGCCCAAAGTTCTGGTAGCGCTACTGCGGCTCCTGTTACACATAAAGAAAGCAACCGTCGCGAGAAAAGTTCTAAGAAGCCTCGCCGTGGTGGTAGCAGTGGTGGTGGACGCGAAAATACCACCACAACATCTGACTCAGATGCTATTCGTCCAGATCCCCGTTGGGCTTCGGAATTAGAAAAGCTGAAGCAGATGCTAGCCGCACAAACTACAAATTAATCTCCGCAAGGAGTGTAATTAAAAATTAAAAATCAGAACTTTTTTTGATTTTTAATTTTTAATTCCCTATTGTGCCACAATATCAAAGTGCGGGATTTAAAAGGCTAGAGAGTGAGCCGCCTTTGGATATAAGCATAGAGAAGATTTTCTCATAAGGTCTTTGTGGTAGGAAGGTACTCTGCCGTACAGATTCCGGTTTTGGGTTTCAATATAGATAAGTGTTTCCCTTTGTCAACGCAGAGCAAATACCCAACCATACCAAGATAGATCTGGGTTTTTGGGAGTGGCCAATTTGAAAATTGTGCTTTCTACAAGATTTTTACTATTTGATATTTTGATATACGTGTAGGTTGGTCATTGGTAGCTCTACACTAAGCTAGATATTTCATGCTGAGTTGTGAAATTTTTTATCAGTGAGTGACTGAATCGATTGTGAATAGACACGCTTGATAGATAACAAAGTTATATTGTTATAGATAATCATTCAAAGTTTTGTAGTGAAGGAATTAATATTCCTAGCGGATGAGTTAAACTTGCCTAAATTTACGTAATATTTTTAATATTTAAAGTTAATTTTTGTAAAAATTAATACCTGCTTCCGGAAAAATTCTGTGAAAATTCTCTTAATAGAAGATGATAAACAAATAACTTCAGTGCTTGTAGAAGCACTTTCAACACTTAATTATCAAATTGAGACTACTAGTGATGGACAAAAAGGTCTAGAGTTGGTCAAAGCATTTGATTATGACTTACTGATATTAGATGTAATACTGCCAAAACTAGATGGAATTAGCCTTTGTCGGCAAATCCGCTTAGAAGGATATCAAATGCCCATTCTGATGCTGACTGCGAAGGAAGACACTAGCGTGCGAGTCATTGGATTAGAAGCGGGTGCGGATGATTATATTGTCAAACCTTTTGAGTTGTCTGAGCTAATAGCAAGAATTCGGGCATTAATGCGGCGGGGAAAGGCAATTTTAGGGAAATTGCTAGTTTGGGAGAATTTAGAACTTGATACTAATATCAAAGAAGTCATGTATGCAGGGAAGCGCCTGCACTTGACGCCTAAAGAGTATGGTTTATTAGAACTGTTTCTGGAAAATCCCCGCAGAATATTTAGTAGAAGTGTCCTACTAGATAGAATTTGGACTGCTGATGAGTTTCCTGGAGAAGAAGCTGTAACCACCCACATTAAGGGTTTGCGACAGAAGCTAAAAGCTGTAGGAATGACCGCAGATTTGATCGAAACCGTCTATGGGTTGGGTTATCGCCTGAAAGAGGAACCCAAAAAGTCTACCGGCAAAACAGTTTATAGTTGCGAACTCTCAGATATAGGCCAAGCCGAAGCCAAGATTATGGCTGTAGTGGCAAAGATGCGGGAAGAGTTTGAGAAGAGTTTTCCAGAAAAGTTTGAAATATTACAACAAGCGATCGCTCAATTATCAACTGTCAATCCAGATAAAAATATACTAAAACAAGCACAAGCCGAAGCCCACCGCCTAGCTGGTTCTTCCGGGTGTTATGGATTGTTGGAAGGTTCCAAGATAGCACGGGAAATAGAACAGTTGCTAGACAAGCATACCAGCCCCTACCAGAGTGTAGCTTTGCAGTTGACAGAGTTAGTCAAATTACTGAAACAAACATTTCAGCAACAGCCATCTGCAACTGCTAACCCTAGCATCTCGCAAATTAAATCGGTACAACTGCTAATTGTTGATGGCGATACCACACTGACCGAACGTATTAAATTAGAAGCAGTATCTTGGGGTTTTCATGTAGAGGTAGCAGCAAATCCAAAAACAGCGAGAACTATACTAGCCCTAAATCCCCCCGAAGTCATCTTACTCGAGCTATCATTTCCTGACCAAGAAGAAAATGGTTTCACGCTACTGACAGAACTAACACAAAATCATCCGGAGATTCCTGTCTTAGTATTTACTAATAGCAATCAACTGCAGCACAGAGTAGAAGCTGCACGTTTAGGGGTATATAGCTTTTTAAACAAACCCATGTCTGTTGTTGAAGTGCTGACCGCAGTCAATATAGCACTCAACCAACAAGTTACCACCGAAGCCAAAGTTCTAGTAGTGGATGACGATCCTTTAGTGCTACATCAGGTTAGCAGTTTGCTATCGCCTTGGGGATTGCAAGTTATACCATTACAAGAGTCTCAAAAATTGTGGGAAGTATTGGAATCTACTAAACCCGATCTGCTGATTTTAGATGTTGAGATGCCATGTTTTAATGGTATAGATTTATGCCAAGCAATACGCAGCGATCGCTCTTGGAACCGCTTACCTGTACTATTTCTTTCTGCTCACTTTGAACCAGAAATACTATATAAAGTTTATGCTGTTGGAGCTGACGACTATGTTAGAAAACCAATTGTCGAACCAGAATTAGTTGCCCGGATTTTAAACAGGTTAGAACGGACAGATCTAAGAAAGAAATTATTACATAAATATTATCAACAGCCAGTTTGATACCATGCTCGCAAAACGTATCTTAGTAATTGATGATGAAAAAAATCTGTGTACTGTAATTCAAGCCTGTTTAGAATATATCGGGAATTGGCAAGTACTTGTAGCACAGTCTGGTAGTGAAGGTTTAGCTTTAGCCACAACTGAACATCCGGATGCAATTCTCTTAGATGTAATGATGCCAGATATAGACGGAATGGCACTTTTTCAGAAATTGCAAGACAATTCAACTACCCGCGAAATTCCAGTTATTTTACTAACGGCTAAAGTACAGACAGTAGACTTAAATGAATTTTCTCAGTTGGGAGTCGCAGGAGTAATTCCCAAACCATTTGATCCGTTGCGTCTCTCGGAACTAGTTGCAAGCACTCTGGGATGGCAGTTTTAAGGGACTTCCAAATAAAAAGCCCACCCGCAAGGGCATGGGGTAGGGCATTGCGTCAAATATGAATTTTGCAGCCTTAGCCATAAATACTCAGAATTTCCTCATAATTATCCTTTAACTTTAAAAATAGTTAGTTGGAACACGTTCATCAATAGGACATCAGGAAATAGTTTGGCTGACAATTTGACCTCTTTTCTTGGCAAAAACTAATATAGCGGTTCTCAGTTGCATTAAATACAGCATATATTTTGAGGGATATGTATCTTGCCTGGCTTAGGAAGGCAAAAAGCTTATCTCAGCAGAAAAAAGTGTTTTGTACTCAATTAAGAACCGTTATCTCTTTACTATTTCGAGATTTAAATTGACATTTTTATATGTCCACAAAGCGTATTCTCTTGATTGATGACGAAAAATCTTTAGCTACAGTGATTCAGGCCTGTTTGGAAAACTTAGCTGATTGGACAGTGCTAAAAGCTGAATCCGGCAAAGAGGGCTTACTCAAAGCTCAAACTGAAAATCTTAATGCTATTTTGCTTGATGTGATGATGCCAGATATAGATGGATTTACGGTGTTAAAAGAGTTAAAAAAGAATCCTGTAACTCAAAGTATACCGGTAATGTTAATCACTGCCAAAGTTGAACCGACTAAGCATCAACAATATAATGATTTAGGAATTGTCGGTGTGATTAAAAAACCTTTTGACCCCTTGAAGCTGGCGGAAGAGGTAGCAGGTATGATGGGTTGGAAGTAATCATATACCTATCTTCTTTGATTTGTGAACTGAGTCGTAGAGGCAGGCAATAGGCAATAAGAAAAGTAGCGAGGTAAATATTTAGGACATTTTTACAAAAATTAAAGATAAATCCTATATTTCATATATGATGATTCAGGCTTAATTAAAAATAATCTTAAGGGTTTAATAAAGTATTTTGAGTAGAAAATAATTATGAATCAAGAAAATATTATTGATGATTACAGCTATGAATATAATGATATCAAAGCAGAAAATGTGATTTTTCAAGCTTATCTATCTGCTTTTTTTCGCCACAAGTCTTACATTTGTAAATTATACAAAACTGGCAAGATAGGCAAATTCCAGGCAACTGAAAGAATTAGTATGGCTTGGGAGAAGTTAAAACTAATAAAAAAACGTCTAGAATACCCAGTCAATTATCATAATTATGATGCAAACACTCAATTTTATTTAGTTAAAGCAAGCAATTTTTGCTTAGAATCGGAAAATGAATTGGGTCTATGGAATTAGGCGTAGTTTTTATAGGAATTGGTAAATAAATTTTGCATCAGCTTTCTAATATTTTAGGAATTGTAAAATAAAAAATACTACCTTCTCCTAAAACACTTTTGGCCCAAATTGTACCGCCATGCTGTTGAATGATACCACGACAAATAGCTAGCCCTAAACCTGTTCCTCCTTTTTGTCGTGAATCGCTAGCATCAACCTGGTGAAACCGTCCAAAAATACTTTCTAACTTATTATCAGGTATCCCTCTCCCTTGGTCTTGCACTTTAAATAAAACGCGATCGCTTCCATCTTCCACACTCACCGCCACTGTACTATTTGTTGGCGAAAATTTGATGGCATTACCGATTAAGTTGACTAGGGTTTGGATAATGCGATCGGGGTCTACCCATATCTGCACAGAACTGAGCAACATAACTAAAGAAATATTATTTTCATTTGCTAGAGCATTTACTGCTTCTACAGAGCGACGTATAAGCGTTGCAGCATCACACCACTGCTTAACTAAATTGAATTTGTTTGATTCTAAATGTTCTAAGTCTAAAATGTCATTGACCAAGCGTACTAAACGTTCCGTATCGTTGTAAGCAATCTCTAACATTTGTTGGGCTGTTTCTGGTTGTGCTTTTAGAACTCCAGCGGCTAGCAATCCTAAAGCACCACGAATAGAAGCTAAGGGTGTTCGTAATTCATGGCTGACAATTGAGATAAATTCATTTTTCATTTTCTCAATTATCCGGCTTTCAGTAATATCTTCGATTGTACCCACATAGCCCATTAACTCATTTTGTCCAGCAAGAATAGGAACGATCTTGATGCGACAAAAATGCAAGGTTGAATCAGGAAGAATGTAACGTACTTCAGTGCAGAATTCTTGGTTGTTTGCTGCTAATAATCGCCATTGTGGCAAAAATATTGCCAAATCATCTGGGTGAATAAATTGCATCCAGCGATCGCCGAAGGACTCTTCAATACTCAAGCCACAAATACCTTGAAAACGGGGATTTGTATAAATATTTATTCCGTGGATATCGCTTCTAAAAATACCAATGGGCGCAGATTCGCTGAGAGTCCGAAATAAAGTTTCGCTTTCCCGCAGAGCTTCTTCAACTCGTTTGCGATCGCTTATATCCAAAGTCGTACCCACAATCCGAATCAATTCTCCTTGGTTGTTGAAAATCGGCTCCCCGCGAATTTCCACATAGCGGACTTCTCCATTAGGGCGTACCATCCGCAGATCGGCTTCAAATGGTAAGCCTGCTTGTGCTGGCTCATTAATTCTCTGTTGATACAGTTCCCAATCATCGGGATGAATTCGTTGAGCAATAGTGTCTGTTTCTGGTACAGGTTGGCTAGGATCAATACCTTGAATCCGGAATAGTTCTTCGCTCCAAGTACGTGTATTGGTGGTAAAGTCCCATTCCCAACTACCAATATGAGCAACTCGTTGAGCCTCACGCAAGTTTTGTTCGCTAAGGCGTAACGCATCTTCCATCTGTTTGCGATCGCTAATATCAATGCTCACACCAATAACTATCCAACTATTGGTTTCTTCTTGGTGATGGGAAGAATAAGTGGTCGAAATCCAGCGGAGAGAACCATCTTTATGACGAAATCGATATTGAACAGAGCTAGTACCTTCAGTGATACTCCGCTGAAAACGGGAATTAATTACTTTGTCTCGGTCTTCAAGAAATACTCTGGAGAGCCAAAGCATTTTGTCAGCGAGGATCTCCTCAGGAGAATAACCGAAAATTACTTCACTAGCAGTAGACTGATACTCATATTCCCATTCTTGATTGGCAGAGACACGAAAACTAAAAATTGAAGCACTGGCTGTAGAAAGAATATTCTGTAATCGTTTTTCGGAAGCTTGTAAGGCCAGTTCGAGACGTTTGCGATCGCTAATATCAAAAGCTAGTCCTTGAAGAATCTGAGTTTTCCCATCTGGCGCTAGTACAAGGCTGGATTGATCGCGAACCCAAATGATTCTACCGTCACCAGTGAACATGCGATATTCCGTAATTAAAGATTCTCCAGCCTGAATAGCATTTTGAACACTTTCAGTGATGCGATCGCGATCGTCAGGATGTACATATTTAGCCCAAGTATTTAAGTGACCAGCAGTCCATTCTTGGGCAGGAATGTTGAGAAACTGGTAAATTTGGGGACTAATGTAAGCGAATTCAGTAGTAGCAGTAATGGGTGCAGTATAGAAAATTCCGGGGATTTGTTCAACCAATGTTCTATATCGCAATTCCGCTTGTCTGAGCTTTTCTTCTGCTCGTTTGCGATCGCTAATCTCTATGCTGCTACCAACAAGGCGATAAACACGCGAATGTTCATCAAACAAAGGATTCAAGCTAGTGATCCACCAGGTATCTTGACCTTTAAATGGCAAACATTCTTCATAGGTAATAGTTTCTCTTGCAGTTACACAGGCTTGATAATGCTGTCGTACTGATGATGCCATTTCTGGCGGAAACAGCTCTTCTAGAGTTTTGCCTTGGGTATCCACAGAACGCATACCCGAGAAGCGTTCAGCCATAGGATTTAACCCCACAAAGCGAAAGTCATCATCTTCGAGAATATCTATCACAAAAATGCATTGTTCAACACCGTTATAAATACTGCGTAAAAACTTTTCTTTCTCTTGCAAAGCTTTTTCAGCTAGGAAGCGTTCTGTAATATCCTGAGCAGTTCCATAAAGACGAATCACCTGTCCATCTGTATTGAATTGTGTATGTCCAATGCCCTCAATGTAGCGAATAGAACCTTCTGGTTGAGTATTAAGTCGCAGTATCAGCTTGTAGGATTCACCCGTAGTAATTGCACGCTCAACTGCTTTGTGTAATTTTTCCGCATCTTCTGGGTGATACAGTTGCAGGTTCTCTTCATAACTAGGCTCCCGTAGTGCTGGATCTCGATGCGATATGTGGAAAAGCTCTTCCGTCCAAGTGATGTTTTGCGTAGCTATATCAAACTCCCAGTTACC
The DNA here is from genome assembly GCA_034530615.2 of Aulosira sp. ZfuVER01. GTDB lineage: Bacteria > Cyanobacteriota > Cyanobacteriia > Cyanobacteriales > Nostocaceae > Aulosira. The sequence continues at coordinate 31,244 of JAVRCV020000005.1, read as the reverse complement.
AATCTTGGCAATGTGCTGGGCTTCTGTAAGTAGAGCTTGGCTTTTACGTAGAGTTTCTTCAGTATATTTGATATCAGTAATGTCAAGTCGGATACCTTCCCAACACATCCGTCCATCATCCAGGCGGCGAGGAGTTGAGCAGAGGCGCACCCAACGGATATCTCCCTCTGGAGAATACTCCCGTAGCTGAATATCAAATACTGACATTGTTTTTACAGACTCCTCCTGTTTTTGGAGGATGTAAGGTATATCTTCTGGTACAACGTTGTTAAACAGCAGACTTGAATCAGCCAAGATTGCCTCGGCTTTCACTCCATTCGTGCGTTCAACGCCAGCACTGATATAGTAAAAGCGATTGCTACCATCTAGTTCCCGAATCATCTGGTAGATGTAACCATTAGGAATGCGATCTCCTATTGTCCGCAGAAAAGCTTTTCGCTCTCGTAAAGCTTGTTCTGCTAGTTTGTGGTCATTAATATCTCGGTGGATACCAATCATACGTAATGGTTGACCATTTGTATCCCTAGCTACAACTTTGCCGTGGTTAGCAATCCATTTCCAATCACCGGATTTGGTTTGCATTCGGTATTCAAAAGTGTAGGGAACAGAACTATCCTTGAGGTGAGACTGCAAAACATCCATTACCCAAGGTTCATCTTCGGGATGAATCAATTTCTGCCAAGTACTCAACTCACTTGTCAGCTCGCCAACAGCATAGCCTAGCATTTCATACCAGCGAGGGCTAAGATAAACTTCTCCTTTAGGGATTTTCCAATCCCACAGTCCATCTCCAGATGCTTCTAACGCTAGTTGCAATCGTTCTTCACTTTCGCGCCAGGCTTCTTCTGTATACTTACGCTTTGTAATGTCGGTTTTCACACTCATTACCAGCCAGGATTGGGTCGTTTCCTCCCACTCTGCGCTGAAGGTATCGGAAATCCAGCATATTAACCCATCTTTGTGGTGACAGCGATACTCAACAGTAAGTGTTTGCTCGACAGCATCTTGAAGATATTGAAAGTACAAAGTCCTGTCTTCTGGTAAAAGCCGAGAACTCCAAAAGGTTGGATCTGCTAAAAATTCATTTGGGGAATAGCCTAAAATATTCTGACAACTGGGAGAAATATATTCAGACTCGAATTGTTGAGGCGATCGCAGTCTAATTTTGCTAACAATCGTGCTGGTATTGCTCAGAATTTTATCAATCTGAGCCTGAGACTTCTGTTGTGTTTGTGCAAGCTGTTCGTAACGATCGATTTCCTGTGGCAATGCTTGCTGAATGCTTTGCAGTGTAATTACACCTAATATTTGTCCATGATCATCCAAAACTGGCAGATAGGAAATTTGACGCTGGTGTAGCAGGCGAATAATACTAAATAAATCCCCTAACTCTGATTCTTTAATAGTAATGACATTATGTGTCATTACATCTGATAGGGTAGTCAGGCTCAAGTTGTTGCCTGATGCGATCGCCTTTACCAAATCCCTTTCAGTAAAAATTCCCACTAACTTGTCTTGTTCTAAGATTAAGATATAGCCTGTTCCTAGCTGGCTCATTACTTGAACTGCAAACTCAACTGATATCTCTGGCGATAGTGTTGTCGCACACTTCTGCATAAATTGAGTTTGGGAGAATGGCAGCATAATACTTGAGATATTTTGAAGTGTCTGTGCAAAACAGGACGAGGCTATTTAATCTCAGCTCGACATTGAGAAAATTACAGAGTAACTCAAGTAGAGAATAACTAGACCTCAAGGTAGTTAATCGTTCTCAGCCTGTTCTATATAGTTCTGGTAGCTAGTACAGTAAGGCAAAAATCAAGGGATTATTCAAAATCCATAAAAAGTTTACGTCATCAGTTTTTTGCTTTTTGAATACCGTGTAGCAGTATTAGTATTTAATTCATTAGCAAATTTTATGTATTACATTAGACTTTTGTATTGACTTAACAATTAGCAAAGTAAACTATGTTACCTAAGTGGCTAAATATAGCTTTTTCTAAATTCTGTATCTTATGTAACAAAAAAATAATCTTTGATTTTAAGTATAAGTAACTACAATATATAAAATATTTTTTGTAATAAATTTAACTCTTTATTCATTAAATAAACAGTTTTTTAAATGCTTACCGCTCATATACCCTATAAAAAAGTATTATAAATTACTTATAATTCGGTAAAAATATTTAAGTAAAGTAGGTGAATATTTCTGAATACATATGTCTATCAGACTGCATATTCTCAAAGACTAGATGTAACCGAAGTTTCTCTATCAAAAGTATTAGATATAAATATAGCAGCATATATATAAAGAAATTAAATATAAATACGGAGTCAAAAGATTTATTCCCCTTAGTAGATACATAAAAATATTTGACCACTTAGACTAAGATAAAGTTTAATTAAAGTTCTTAAATCTTTCCTGTAAAAGTGCTAGGCGCAAATTTGGAACTGCCTGTGCCTGCGATTTTTTTTACAATCAGCAACAACAAACTATGAACGCTACCACTGAAAAACGCATCGCTTTGATTTCAGTTCACGGGGACCCGGCGATTGAAATTGGTAAAGAAGAAGCCGGAGGACAAAATGTTTACGTCCGACAAGTGGGTGAAGCACTAGCGCGGTTGGGATGGCAAGTTGATATGTTTACCCGCAAAGTGAGTGCGGAACAAGAAACGATTGTTCAGCATAGTGAGAATTGTCGAACCATCCGTCTCCAAGCAGGTTCCTTGGAGTTTGTACCGCGAGATAATCTTTTTGGGTATTTACCAGAATTTATAGATAAGTTTTTGGAATTTCAAAGAGAAAATGGCATCAGCTATGAGTTGGTTCACACTAACTACTGGCTCTCAAGCTGGGTAGGGATGCAATTGAAGAAGATCCAAGGAAGTAAACAGGTTCATACATATCACTCTTTAGGAGCAGTCAAGTACAACACGATAGATAAAATTCCTGCAATTGCTACTAAGCGATTAGCAGTAGAAAAAGAAGTGTTGGAAACCGCAGAAAGAATTGTGGCAACGAGTCCGCAAGAAAAGCAACACATGCGATCGCTCGTTTCTACTAAAGGTAATATTGATATTATTCCCTGCGGTACTGATATTCAGCAATTTGGCTCTATCGATCGTCAAGCAGCAAGGGCTAAGTTGGGTATCGATCCGGAAGCTAAAGTTGTATTGTACGTAGGACGTTTTGATCCACGCAAAGGTATAGAAACCATAGTACGTGCCGTCGGAGCATCAAAGTTGCGTGAGTCGCAAAAACTCCAGTTAATTATTGGTGGTGGTAGCACTCCAGGTAATAGTGATGGTATCGAGCGCGATCGCATTGAAGGCATTATTAATGAATTGGGCATGAACGACATTACCAACCTACCCGGTCGTCTCTGCCAGAAAATTCTGCCTACTTACTATGCAGCAGCTGATGTATGCGTTGTTCCCAGTCACTACGAACCCTTTGGACTCGTAGCTATTGAAGCAATGGCTAGCGGTACGCCAGTGGTAGCGAGTGATGTGGGTGGACTTCAATTTACTGTAGTTCCTGAAGAAACTGGTTTATTAGCACCACCACAAGATGTACCCGCTTTTACAGAAGCCATTGACCGAATTCTCATGAATCCAGAATGGCGGGATGAATTAGGTAAAGCTGCCAGAGAACGTGTTGTTACTAAGTTTAGTTGGGATGGTGTGGCATCTCAGCTTAGTGAACTTTATACCCAACTATTAGAACAGCCTATAGCACCATCTGTAGTGCAAACATTGAACCAAACATTGGAGCAATCTGCTGTCAAACCTACAGTGGAACCTACCAAACAACCAGCTTTACTCAGCTAATTGAGCTAGAACGATTTTTGAGTGTAAGTAATCGTTAAAATCAAAAAGGGAAAGGTATTTAGCAGAAATCTGTCAGATTACCTTTTCCTTTTAATTTTTCATCCTTGGCAAACGCAGAGCATGAGATAGTTGTCTATGCATTTTGGCTCTATACTTAGCATCGACGTTTGATGCCAATGGCTAATTGTTGTGCAACCAGTTGACTTTACCACCCTTACAGCTGCTTGTAGCGAACTACGCGCTCACTGGCTACCATCCAGGATAGAACAGGTTATCCAGCGCGATCGCTATACTATTTCTGTAGCATTACGTACCTTAAAACAGCGGGGTTGGCTAGAGATTTCCTGGCATCCCCAAGCTGCACGCATTTGCATTGGCGATCCGCCACCGCGAACACCAGATACTTTTACTTTTAGCCAACAACTTATACATCAGTTGGGTGGTTTGGCACTGATAGCGATTGATGCGATCGCTCCTTGGGAGCGTGTTGTTGATTTACAATTTGCTCGTCGTCCTGGAGAAAGTCCGCTTTACCACGTTTATGTGGAAATTATGGGCAAATACAGCAATGTCATTCTCACCGATGCCAGCAATTTAATTATCACTGCTGCCCATCAAGTCAGCCAGCAACAATCTAGCGTTCGTCCTATCCAAACCGGACAACCCTATGAAACACCACCGAAACTTACTGGCCCAGTTCCTAGTTTGAACGAATCAAAAGAACGTTGGCAAGAACGAGTTAGTTTAGTACCGGGAGGCATTAAGCGTCAGCTGCTCAAAAGTTATAGCGGCTTGAGTGCTGCATTAGTAGAATCAATGGTGCGATCGACAAACATAGCACCAGACAAAACTACCGATAGTCTCACCCCTGAGAATTGGCAAACATTATTTGAGGAATGGCAAGCATGGTTACAAGCGTTAAAAGATGAAAAGTTTCACCCAGCTTTGACAGATGAAGGCTATACCGTCATGGGTTGGGGTGGAATTACACCAGCAAAAGACATTCAAGAGTTACTCAACCGCTACTACACCGATCGGCTAAACGAACAATTATTTTCTCAACTGCGCCATCAGCTAAGTCAAAAACTGAATAGCATTTTGGCAAAATTACGGCTGAAGGCTAACACCTTTTCTGAACGCTTGCAGCAATCAGATCGCGCTGATGAATATCGCCAAAAAGCAGATTTGTTGATGGCTCACCTGCAAAACTGGGAAGCGGGAATGAAAGAAATTACCCTCCTGGATTTTGAGACTGGCTTACCAATTGCGATCGCGCTTCAGCCAGATAAAAATGCTGTGCAAAACGCCCAAAGCCTTTATAAACAGCACCAAAAACTCAAACGTGCGCGTGCGGCGGTAGAACCGTTACTGGCAGAAGTGAAGGCAGAAATTGAATATCTAGAGCAAGTAGAAGCTGCGATCGCTCAAATAGAAAAATACCAAACATCTGAGGATTTGCAAGCTCTTGAAGAAATCCGCGATGAGCTAATTGGACAAGAGTATTTAGAAGATCCGGAATACCGCAACCGCAATAATAATGAAGCTACTAGCAACTTTCATCGTTACCGCACTCCTAGTGGTTTTGAAGTCTTAATCGGTCGCAATAATCGCCAGAACGATCAATTAACCTTTCGAGTCGCTGGAGATTATGACTTGTGGTTCCATGCGCAAGAAATTCCTGGTAGCCATGTATTACTCCGCTTAGAACCAGGCTCTGTCCCTGAAGAAATTGATTTACAATTTGTTGCTAACCTGGCTTCTTACTATAGCCGCGCTCGCCAAAGTGACCAAGTGCCCGTAGTGTATACTCAGCCAAAACACGTCTATAAACCCAAGGGAGCCAAACCAGGAATTGCTATCTACAAGCAAGAGCGTATCCTTTGGGGAAAGCCACAATCAAGAGTCGGGATTGAAGAGGACACGGGGACAAAAGGACGCGGTGACGCGGGGACTGGGTGACGAAGTGAAAATGTAAGCTATTTCTAGCTTAAGTTAACACTAATGCTCTCCGCGTCTCCCTTTCTCACCGTCTCCGCGTCGAGTTGGTCAATTGACCCCTTATCGCCAGAGAAAGTTTTTGAATTATTCTCCAAGATAGAGGTTATTAACTTGTTACCCTATCTTTTTTTCGTAAATTTTTACTAAAAAACTGTGTTGACTGCTACAATATTGTTAAGAAAAGTTGCCCGTTGCATTTTGGGAACGCGCAACTCGGTTTTTACTCTATTGAGAAGACAACGCGGAAAAATATTTTTCAGACCAGCTGTGGGAGGCTGGTCATTTTTTTTGAGATTTATACTAATTGACTCGATACTTGCAGTGCTTCACAATCCAGGACTAGAGTCCTAACTACCAAATCGTTCCGCCCTTGTATAGGAATACTAATCAAAGTCAAAATATCAGTAATTTCCACATATTTTCTCTTGTATTTAAGTAAAATCCATAGTGTATTTTATTCCTTATTCTGCTAACGGATTCTTGTAATAGTAGATTGTACTTAAATACCAGCCATAGCTCTCGATTTCTCATACAAATCAATTACTTTATTTGCATATAAATACTTAAAAATCTTCCCAAAAACTAGTTTTATATCTCTCTATAGATAGATACTTGATTGTATCTTTAGAGTTAATCGAGAAAAATCTTTTTTTGGTAAAAAAAGTTGCTTTACTCTATACAATTAGATCTTTTATATGCCACGGTATGGATACGCGAAATGCGAAATCAATCCAAATTAGGTCTACACTCTTTAAGTGCAGCAAAGTGAAAGCATTAGGTAAAATAATTGCCTGAGATCCAAAGAGAAACAACGGTTATTTGGTGTAAAAGATTCAACCCAGCAGAAATGCTGGGTTTTCACTTTAATTGAAGGCAAAAAGCTATAAATCTGTTGTTTTATGCTAGTTTTTGACAACAAGTAAAGCTAGAAACTGAATGTAGTTCTTAACGCACCAATCACAACATTATCATTTTGCTCATTATGATCTGGTGCTGTCAGCCAAATTATTCCTGGAGTAATACTGATATTGTCGCTCACATGATACTGGTAGAAAGCTTCAATGTGATAAGAAGTATCTTGGTCTCTTTCTAGCCCAGTAATGCTGGAACTTGTAACTTTCGGTTCCATACCGAAGATAAAACCAGCTAAGTTACCTTTTTTGCCAAGATCGGGTAATCCTAAAGTCACAGCCCAGTTCCAGATATCAACACTGCCTCGGTTAATTGTATCTCCGGCTGTGGATAAGTTACGAGTATTGGTATATCCTACCCAACCACCTAGCACAAATTTTTCACTAATGGCGAAGGATGCTTCTATACCGTAGGAATTACTAGAAGTAGGTACGGAAAAAGCTTCTTCACTTCCTGTTAAATTTTGAACTACTCCACCGAGAAACGAGCCGACGTTTGCCCGATTGCTACCAGTCGCCAATTCCTGATTGTAGGCATTAATGTAGGTGAAGGCAACTTTTAGGCGATCGCTTGGTTTAAAGGTTAGCTGTGCCAACGCACCATATCCACCATTAAATAAACCTTGTCCCGCATTAGGAGTATTGGCTGAATTAGCCAAATAGCCTAAACTCAGTGCCAATTGCTCGCTAAAATCATAGTTGACTCCTAACCCAGCTCCATCCATCTGATAATAAATAGGGTTGCGTGTTCCAAAGGTAGATAAAGCACCAGCTCCACCATCCCCATCAAAGAGATTTATGGTATCAGTAATGTCATCTGCTGCACCAGCATTGGCCAGGGCGATTACTTGGAGTTTTTCACCAATCGGAAATTGGTAATATAGTGCATCGATAAAAGCGTCATTTGTGCCATCTTCCCCAGCAAAGAACAAGTTACCCTCTGGTGTCCCAATGTTAGGGCTGAGAAGATTATTTGTTTGAATTCTAGTAAAAAGTGTATCTTTACCCGTGAAGCTAGTGACTAATTCAACTCGTGCCCGTGCCCCAAGAGTTGTATTCTTATCTGTAATTTCTCCGCCGTTAACTTGATTACCCGATAACAAGTCGCTGACTACGGCAACAACTTCTCCTTGCAGTTTAGAAGTAGTAGAAAATTGATTCACTTCTAACTCTGCAGTTCTAGCTTCCAACGCATCCACACGACCACGTAGTGTCGCCAGTTCTGCGGCAAAATTTTCTTGCAGTGTTTGCAGCTTGGCTAAGTCTTCTTTTGTAACTAAATCAGCTGTACCTGTGGCAATCAGTTCGTTGACACGATTAAGACAAGCATTTAAACCAGCAGCAAACTCATATCTTGTCATGGCTCGATTACCCCGAAATGTACCATTGGGATAACCTGCAATACAGCCGTAACGTTCTACTAACGATTGCAATGCCTGAAAGGCCCAATCTGTAGGCTGCACATCTGACAGTTGAGATACTGAGGTTACTTGAGACATTACCTGTTGTTGAGGTAAATTCTCAGTCTCTTGTTCTAAATCAGCTGCAACAAGTGACTCACTAATTTCCCCGGCAACTGCTGCTGCACTGAAAAACAGCATTGCGCCGCCTACTGCTGAACTAGTCAGCAGAGACTTCCATACTTTCCGCATTTTTTTCCTCACACCTATTGAAAGTAAATGGCTACACTACCCTGCTTTGAATTCGGGTTTATTAATAACTATTCTCAATATATTATCAGGAGCTAAGATTTTTTAAAAAAAGATTCAGTCAGGAAATCATCATCAATCAAATGACAAAAAATTTTGATGTGATGGCTTACACCCCAATTGCATGAGAATGAGAATTATTATAAAATGAGATTTAGAATCAATCTCATTGTCAATAAGCATTTTGACGAAGACAGCGCTAGCTAGTTTTCGGAGGAGAAAAATAGTGGTTCGCACTCGGATAGAACCTAAAATAGGCAGAACCAGAAGTGATATTCTGCCTCTAATTGCTCTACTGATATTATCAATTACTAGCTGCAACCAATCGCCCACAGATCGGACAGCAGCTTCCCAAGAGTTACCTCCTGCGGAAAAAACCAAAATAGTGGCGACATTTCTACCTATATATTGGTTTACTAAAGCGGTAGCTGGGAATGCCGCAGAGGTAGAAATTTTAGTGCCACCAGGTACGGAGGTACATGAGTATCAAGCAAAACCCGAAAATGTGAGAGCGATCGCTACTGCTAATGTATTGGTTAAAAATGGTTTGGGTTTTGAGAAATTTCTCGAACAAACTGTCAAAAATGCCCAAAATCCCAAATTAGCTGAAATCGACAGCAGTAAAAGTATTAAATCTATAGGTGCGATTTCACCCATTATCAACACTGCCAAAGAGGAGAAAGGCCACGAACACACTGAGGTTAATCCTCACATTTGGCTAGATCCTGTTTTAGCAAAACAACAGGTAATAAATATTCGCGATGGGCTGATTGCAGCCGATCCTCGCAATAAAGCTATTTATGAAGCTAATGCCGCAGCGTATATTCAAGAATTAGAAACCTTAAATAGCAAATTTCAGCAGACTTTGCAGAAAAATTCTAATTGCACCTTTGTTACTTTTCATGATGCTTATCCATACTTAGCCCAACGTTATAACCTCAAGCAAATTGCAGTAGTAGAAATTCCCGAAGATCAACTCTCTCCCGCAGATATAAAGAATGTAACTAATGCCGTCAAGAAGTTTAAGGTTAAAGCCTTATTGAGTGAACCTGGAATAGACAACAAATTACTAAAAAATCTCTCTCAAGACTTAAAGTTAAATTTGCAAACACTAGATTCTTTAGAAAATGGCAAGACAGATCCCCAGTATTATTTCCAGGCAATGAAAGCTAATTTACAAACTTTGGAAACAGCTTGCAAGTAGGTAAATTTAGTGTTACAAGCAATAATGCATTTTTTATTTTTTTAATTACTCATTATTAATTACTCATGATCGTTGATCAGCAAGAAATGGCATCGCCTATTTTGAAAATAGAAGGATTAACTGTATATCAAGGCAGTTACCTAGCAGTACGGGATGTTTCTTTTGAATTATTGCCAGGGACAGATACAGCCATAGTTGGGCCTAATGGTGCAGGTAAAAGTACTTTAGTAAAAGCAATTTTAGAATTAATTCCGCATAATGCCGGAAAGATTGAAATGTTTGGCCGCCCAATGAAAAATTTAGGGCTTTTACGCCATTTATTAGGCTATATGCCACAAAATTTTATTTTTGATCGCAGCTTTCCCATTTCTGTCAGTGAGTTAGTCGGACTGGGATGGGTGGAAATTTCCAAACAAACCCAGCATAGAAGTTCATTCTGGAAAAACTTGTGGAGACAAGACAGGGAAAAATCAGCAGCAGTAGTGCAAGCTTTACAGCGAACTGATGCTTACCATTTGCGACATCAAGCTATTGGTACTCTCAGCGGCGGTCAACTCAAACGGGTATTATTGGCTTACTGTTTAGTGACGCCTCGGAAACTTTTGGTACTAGATGAAGCATTTGCGGGAGTAGATGTACAAGGTGCAGCAGATTTTTATATCTTGCTCAACGAGTTAAAGCGTGAGGAAGGTTGGACAATATTACAAGTTTCCCATGATATTGATATGGTTAACCGCCATTGCGATCGCGTCCTTTGCCTTAACCAAACCGTTGTTTGTACTGGTAAACCAGAAATCGCCCTTTCACCACAAAACCTATTAGCCACCTATGGCCCTGGCTTTAGTCGCTACCAGCATCATCATTAACTAACTAGGTCGGAGTAATTAAATATAACTGGTAAGAGTTGTCATTTGTCATTACATAAAACAGACTTAATTAATTAGAAAAAAATTACCGATCAATCTGTGATAAATAAAAGGCTAATAAGTTAAAAAGCTTACAAATGAATTTATTCACTGATTATCAGATAACTTGGCTAGCTGTTAGCAATACTCAAGACTGGGTGAGCTTGTTAGAATTGCCTTTTATGCAGCGTGCGATCGCGGGTGCTATTTTAATGGGAATACTTGGTGGTTTGTTAGGTAGTTTTGTCACTTTACGCCAGTTATCCTTTTTTAGCCATGCTGTTGGTCATGCAGCATTAGTAGGTGTGGCGCTAGGTGTCTTACTACAGTTAAATCCTACGGGGATGCTGCTGCCATTTACCTTAGTTTTTGGTGTGGTTGTCCTCTACTTGATTGACAAAACCGATTTAGCTAGCGATAGCGTACTTAGTATAGTTCTTTCAGGAGCATTGGCGATCGGTGTAATTCTCACTAGCTCGATCAAAGGATATCGTGGCAACTTGATGGGAGTGCTGTTTGGGGATATTCTCGCGATTGATGACACAGATTTAATATTGACGCTGCTGATTTTGATAGGCAGTAGTATCTTCTTGTTATCAACCCTAAGACAGCAAATTCTATTGACTCTCAACGCAGATGTAGCTCAAGTCCAAGGTATTCCAGTCCAATTGTATCGCTATGGCTTTGTGGTCTTACTGTCACTAGCTGTGGCTGTGGCCATTAAAGCTGTGGGTATTTTACTGGTAAACGCTTTTTTGGTGATTCCTGCTTCTACTGCCAAATTAATGAGTCACCATTTTATCCGTTTCCTAGCCTTATCAGTGATTATCGGTTCTAGCAGCAGTTTTGTAGGCATCATAGTTTCGGGTATTTTTAACTTAGCCTCTGGCCCTAGTATCGTTCTAGTTCAGTTTCTCGTGTTCGTGGCTGTATTCATCTGGAGCAAATTGACGGTGAAAGTAGCCTAAAAATTTTTTTTGCTCATGTACTTGCATAATCAGTTTATGTTTGCTACATTAATTAATCGTGGCACAAACAAGTCCCCGCCGGGATAGCTCAGTCGGTAGAGCAGAGGACTGAAAATCCTCGTGTCACCAGTTCAAGTCTGGTTCCTGGCACTTCACATAACCCCTTGAAATCGTTAGATTTCAAGGGGTTTCTAGTTGCTAACTACTGGCTGACTAAGAACAAATGTTCTATTTTTGAGTGAACATTGGACATTTTTGGACACCTTTAGACCAAAAAGTGGTGTAAAAGTGGTGTAAAGGTGTAGAGCAGAGGATAATTACACCATTAATACATATGTACCGATTTGAACGTTTTGGATACCTTTAGATAGCAAAGTGGTGTAAAAAATGGTGTAAATGGTGTAAATGGTGTAGAGTAGAGGATAATTACACCATTAATACATATGTATCATAATACTTCTAGGGAACGAGGATATAAAGGATCTGTATCAATCATTAGCTCTAATGGTCGGTTACAGTTGAGATTTCACTATGCTGGTAAGCGCCATTACTTATCCACAGGGTGGCTAGATACTCCTGTTAGTCGGAAACTGGCAGAACTAAAAGCAGCGGAGATTGAGAAAGATATCTTATATGAGCGGTTGGACGAGACTTTGGTGAAGTACAAACCTGCATCATCTCTAAGTACAGTTACACCAGTTACAACAGTTACACCAATTCAGAAACCTAAACCACAGTTGGATGAGTTGTGGGACAAATATAGCGAGTTCAAAAAGCCTCAAGTTAGCCCTAGTACTTTCGTTAAAGACTTTACTAAGCATCGAAATCATATTGCTAAGTTACCAACACGATTGCTAGACGAGGCATCTGCTATTCGAGATCATCTGTTATCGAATCTAACTCCAGACGCTGCAAAGCGCTGCTTAACCCAACTCAAAGCTTGCTGTAATTGGGCAATGGAAGAGGGATTAATCGACACTAACCCTTTTGCTGCCATGAAAATTAAAGTACCCAAGGGCGCTATTGAGGAGCAGGATATTCATCCATTTAGTAAAGAAGAAAGAGATTTAATTATTCGTACTTTCGCTAGCGATCGCCACTATAGTCATTACACCCACTATGTGCGCTTCCTGTTCTTTACTGGGTGCAGGCCATCAGAAGCAGTTGCCTTGAAATGGAAGCATATTACCAATAGTGTGATTCAGTTTCGGGAATCTGTAGTCGTCTCCGAAGATGGCTTAGTCCTCAAAGATGGGCTAAAAACTCAAAGAAAACGAGATTTTCCGATTAATTCAGAAGTGCAGGCAATTTTGGATGAGATTAGACCTGAGGAAGTTAATCCTGAATCTCTAGTGTTTAAAAGTCCAAAAGGAAAATTTATCGACCATCACAACTTCGGTAACCGTGCATGGAAGTCAATCTTAGCTAAGTGTAATGTCCCTTATCGTAAGAGCTACCAGACACGGCATACCTTTATCAGCTTATGTGTGGAAGCACATATTAACAGCACCGCGATCGGTAGATGGACTGGGACATCAGCCAAAATGATTGACAACCACTATGGCGCTACTAACTTTACGAACCTTAGACCACCTGAGCTTTCTTGATGGAGGAGTTAAATAGTGATAGAGGAATTCAGCGAACAAGAACAACATCAGATTAACGGAAGACATTGTTATATAAAGTACTTATCTACGAGAAGAAGAGGAAATTACCTACTTTCGGATGCAGAATATGGCTATCAATCGGTTGGATTACCTCATGGAACTGAAGAGGAGAAAATAGCATTCTTTATATCTGCATTACCAGATGCAAAATTGCTAGATGGAGGAAAGAACTTTGGTTGCGGAGTTCTACAAGCTTGGGTGGGATACAAGGATGCGTGTGTCAACATTGCTAAATGCTTTTTGTCAACTAAAGGTGAGGTTGATGATCCTCTTTTACCATTACTTGGGAAAGGTGAAATTGATAAGTGGGCATACGAATATAAGTGGCTAGAAGCTTACTTATACAAAAATCTTTGGCATTTAATCTGCGATAACAGCCGATTAATCACACTAAATTTAGATAAAAATTGGGGTTATCCTTTTACATCCATTGCAGATTTGCTGTGCGAAATTGTGAGAGGAGACATAGAAGGAGAGTTTAGCCGTTATCTGTTGAGTTCTTATGAATATAAGGGCTGGGAAATTGATCAAATTGATAAGCTCAAACGAAAAATGCACAAAGATAAGTTTCCTGAAGGAGAGAAAGAGATAGAGGAAGAAAAGAAGTTTTGGGCATTAATTGACAAAAATTCAGCAAAGGCTATTTGGTATGACCGCGTGATCGCCATAGCTTATGAACTTGCAGATCGTGGAGTAGATAAAATCAAAACATACTTAGATATTAATTCAAATAATATTGATGCTATGGCTCGCTTAAGAATTAAAAGTTCTCGCGATCCAGCACTCAAGAGTCATAGGCGAAAATCTCACTATTGTGTTGAGGGCGTAATTACTGAGGGTACTCTCCGGCAGAAATGGAAGGATCGTAAAGCTTAACAGTTTATAAAACCTGAGTTCGGGTTAAGCAGATGGGGATAAAAGCCGCTTTATCTGAAGGCTGGGTTTCTTCCATTGATAGCAATAGGATAGGTGCTGTATTTGACGTTATTTTCAGCTTACTACTTGTTCCATTCCTTATCCCGAGCTTATGTTACGAAAACTTAACAGTTTTCACATCCTTTACGTTGAAGCGGTTGCTGTCAAACAATAGTGTCCATAAGAGTTGAAAAATACTTATGGAAATACAATTCTGCTCAAAAAGAATTCTGAGCCAAACCACAGGGCTTTCTAACTCCACCTTTAAGAAATATCGGCTATCCGGCGTTTGGCTCGAGGGAATTCATTGGCAAAGGTTAAATTCTCGCTCTGTTCTCTATAATTTGCCGTTGATACTGGACTGGGTAGCTAATCATAAGGCTCCAGCAGTACACCAAAAAGCAATAGAAAATTACTTGCGATCGCTACCTTCTAATCAGAAAAGATTTGTTAGAGGCAATTCAGATCAAAAGAAAATTGTATCGGATATTGCTACCAAGGGGGTAAGCAATGATTGCTAATGCCATTGGTGAAAATCAGGCTCTATATTTACGCAACATGACTATTAAGTGGCTTACCCAAAACGGATATCCAGCACTACCCGTCGCGCCGAAACAAGACTCATTTAAATATCCCAAGAGGGATAAAAACGGAAATATTGAGTATGAGGAGGATGGAAAGACTCCTAAACCTAAGTTTACGGGCAAAAATCCTAGTTACTTAGATGAAAATAATGAACCTCATCTAGTGTTTCACTCTAAGTATCAAAATATATTACCTACGCAGAATGAGCTTGATAGATGGTTTGCAAATCCTCTTAATGGAGTAGGGACTCTCGGCGGTTGGAATGAGACTATTTGGATTGATTTTGATGTCAAAAATTTCGATTCACCGGAAGAATGCGATCGCACAGTCTTAGAGTGGCTAGAGCGTTACCCAGCTTTAAAGGGGACATTTATCGAACGTACTCACTCAGGAGGCTGGCGAATTGGTACTCAAGTGAGAAAGAAGCCTAAGTTTACCAACTTTGCATTATCCCCAGGAGGTAAGCATCTGGGGGAATGCTTAGGTAGTGGTCGGTTTACGGTTCTGAGTCCGACGATTGGCCCATCTGGAAATGCATACAAGTCAATAAATAGAGGTGAATTAGTAGAGGTGGAAGATTTAGAATCAATCGGTCTTTATTCGACCAAAAAACAAGCCAGCACAAACCTCCCATCATCATTAACTCAATTAGACTTAGCTCCTCATGCAATACCTCTAGAAGAATTGCTCTCGGAAAAAGTAAGAGAGATTTTAAATGGTGGTAATCCCACTGGCGATCGCAGTGAGGCACTAACTACACTAGCTAAGGAAGCCTTTGGTTGGCAGAATTGGTGCTTTGAGAATGGGATATCAATTAGTGGCGATGCTGAAAATCTTGTTGAGTTAGCGGGTAAAAAGTTAGGGATTGATAGCGATCGCATACAACGCATTCTCAAAACTATAGATTCATCATCTTGCCAACCATCTGCACAGTACCTAGGCGGCGAGGAAAGCTGCTGGCAGAAAATTCGGAGATTGGACAAAGGAACATTTGATGCTAAATGTCCTGCTGCTATTAAGTTAGAGATTGAGAATAATCTCAAAGCATCGCTCAATATTCCACAATTACCTAAGCAAGTAGTTGCCGAGACTGAGAATGCTAGACATACTCTAAGCACAACTCTGCTTGAAGCAGAATTGGAGAAGTTAATTCAAGAGGACTTGCCGCAATCAGAACTTACAGATGCAATTGAGAATTTAGCAATTAAATCCGGCAGACAAACACATAAACTATGGGCACTATACCATGCCCGAATCAAAGAACTAGAGGAGAATGAAGAACGCAGCGATGTAAAAAAAGCTCTACCAAGCCTACTTGATTGCCAAAAAGCACGTCTTAACCCTTATGACTTATTCCGCGGAGATAACGGCAATTTAGCAGAATCGTTGACAACAGTGGCAAAAGCAATGCCCACATCTACAGAGGCTGTGATCAATACTTTGATTGCGGTCACCGCTTCTAGAATTGGAACATCATCTCGAATCATTATTGATCCGAAATCTGGATACACTCAGACTTGTATATTTTGGAGTTGCAATATTGCACCTAGTGGTAGTAAAAAAACTCCATCACAACGAATTGTCATAGATCCGCTTGAGGAGCTAGAAGCCGAAGAATTCCGCAAGTTTAAGCAAGAAAGTGACAATTACCAATATGCTCTTCGCCAACACAAGAGCAAAAAAGGAGATAGCGTTGATTTACCCGAACCTCCAGCGCCACGCGGTCGTTATCTAGTGCAAAACTCTACTACTGAAGCAAGAATGAGAATCCACAGTGAAAATCCTCGAGGCTTGCTTTACTACCGTGATGAGTGGTCAGGATTTTTCAATGGACGAAATAAGTATCGTGGCGGGAAGGGTGATGATGCAGAGCTTGACTTATCTGAATTTAATGGTAAATCCCTGTCTAAAGATACAGTAAAAGAAGAAGGTGCTGTTTATCTTCCTAAATCTGCTATTTCTCGCACAGGCTCTACTCAGCCGTTAACCCTTCAAAAACTCATGGCAAACCATGAAGACCACACTGGTGAGTTTGCTCGATGGCTTTTTATCATAGTCTCTTGCCCTCCAGCTTATATTAACTTATTTGCAGATGAGGATAATTCAGGCGCTAAGTTAGCAGAGTACCTAACAAAAATCTACAAAATTTTAGGGAATCTACCAGATAGAGATTATTTATTAACTATAGGTGCAAAAGCAGTTTTTCAAGCATATCAGCACCAATTAGTTGATTGGACGAAACAAGAAACACATCCAGGCTTACAGACTGCATATCCCAAGTTTGAAACGTATCTAGCTAGATTTGCGCTTTGGTTGCACTTAATTAATTCTGTGCTAGCAGGTGAAATTACTCCGAGTGCATTTATAGAAGGCGAAACTATGGAGATCGCCTGTGCGATCGTTGACTTCTACATTGCTCAACTCAAACTGATTTATACCTATAATTCTCCACAACTAGAATTAGCTGGCAATTTGCTTAAGATCAAAGAATTTGTGGAGCGTAAGCCAGGTTCGCAAATTCGAGAAATTAAGAGTGGAATTTCTGCGTTCAGGAAAATTCCCAGTGATAAATTACGCAAAGACTGCCAGACTTTAGTTGAGGGTGGCATTATCAAACTTATCAACAAAAATTACTACCCTGCTAGCTAGTAATTGAAGTTATTGAGCGCTAACCTTAGACTGAATGGCACTTCTATCTTTTATGAAGGCTCGCTATCAAATTTTAAAAAATTTCATCACTCGGTATTATGGTTTGCCCCGCAGAAGTTAGCAGAAACAACGGAAAAAAAAGCCGTGGAGCGACGACAGAGCAAGGAAGGAAGATTGCCAGAATGAATGCGACTCGTCACGGATTGTTGGCAACTAAAGCCCCTGTTATCGGTGAAGATGCCTTGAAGTTTCAGCAATTTATGGAGGAGTTAATCGGCGAGTTTCAACCGGAGTCGCCTAGCGAAATTACGCTACTAGAACAAGTAGCAATGGCAAAGATTCGTCTTTATCGCTTGTGGATGGCGGAATCAGCGTTGGCATCTCATGCTTTAACGCCTGCTCCTCGCCTAGAACCGCCAACTGTAGCTAAATACCCTTACTACGAAAAAGATGACTATGAACTAAAAAATAAAACACTGTTTCACCCAGATAATAGAGCGCTTGAGCGAGAATTGAGCCTAGGAATGCTAGATACATTAAAAATCTATCGCGACCTAGATAAAGATGTCAGGAAGAAATATTTCAATTCAATCTGGTCAGAGTGGCTAGGTGACGCAGAGAAGGTCATCACAAAGTTTTTATATCAGCATCCATCCAAGAGCATTACTATTAATCCTCTGTGTTATTCAAGTGCGGTGGAATATGCTAATGCTTGCCAAGAATTTGCCAGACAGCAGAAGGAAAAGCAAACCCTTTATGGTGAGGTCAGTCAGCTTCAAGTCTCAATAAAAATAGCGCAACAAGACCTAGCTGACGATCAATACCCTAAAACTAAAAAGCAGTTACATTGCTCTATAGTGAAGTTTCGTATTGATAAGGTTGAGGAGAAATGTAGAGAAAGGCTCAACGAGCTTGAGAACATTGAAAAAGAGATAACTCAGGTGGAGAAAGAACACCAAAATGCGATCGCGGATTATCAGGACTTAACTAGGCGATCGCAAGTCATCCCACCACAAATCGAATTACTCAGTCGTTATGAGCGTCATATAGTCAAAATCATGAATGAGGCGTTAGATCGTTTGCAATATATTCGCCAACAACGGCAGCAAGCCAATTCTATGGGTTCGTTTCGCAATTGTGAGATAGCAACAACTTTACCAGTAGTGTAAAGGGGGGTTGATTCAGGCTCTCATCTGATCGAGCGTGGCGATCGCCAATAATTATCATGCCGATTTTTAGTCTTTCAAATTGACCACTGCTAGCTGGAAGAGAAACTGATGTGCGCTCTCCAGCTATTCTATTTCTATGGAATTGTATTGAGAGAGTAAAGCCTTAGCCGCTTGATGGTGCTTTTCTACGAGTTGGGAAGGGGAAATAATTCGTGCTTTATCCATGTAGCGATATACCCAAATACTAAACTCATCTAATGAGCGAGGAGGCAATGGTACTATATAATCTACGTAGCTAGGCTTACCAGTTGCGACATTTTTGGGGCCTAAGACGATTTTTTGCTTGAGATGGCGCAGTTCCCCTTCTTGAATAAAAGCTGCTATGGGAGGAAAGAAACGCACTTTTGCTGTCACTAAATCTAACTTTCCTTGAAGTTCGAGTTGTTGCTGTGTTGGTTCACCTAAACACAAGCCCCAGCCATTTTCTAGTAGTTGGTAAGCCTTAGCAAGACTATTTCTTTGCGCTTCTAGACCTCGACCTGATTCATTCAATATCTGGCAGTAATTTTTAAAGCGGTTCAAACGCCCAATTACTAAATGCCCATTTTCATAGTTTTCATAGAGCAAATACCAGGCGATATCTTGATAAATTAACTGTAGTGGTATTATTCGTTCAGGCCCAATGCGGCTATTACCGTAGAGATCACTACCGCGAGAAATTTCAATTGTCTGTCCCTGACAAATGGCTTTTTCTAAAACTGCCAACTGATGAAATAAAGTATCTCGATTTTGCCCTAAGGCTGCCATTTCTTCTGGATCTGTGTAGACTATGGCGCGATTGAGATGCTGTCTGACTGGATAGAAGAATTCTCCTTTGAGTTCTAAATCCAATCCCCGCAATCTTTTGCTGAGAGTTTGGTAAATACGCCGCAAAAGCCCATCACCTTGGTATTTTGCTTGAGATGCCAAAGCATTGAAAGCTACTCTCAATTCTTCTTGGGACATGGCACCAGTACCTAAATAGTATCCCCAGCGATACATCCGGTCTTCGAGAATCCCGTAGCGGCGCAAAGTTGCTAAGTCTTTTCGCAGTGTGGGAATTGAAGGATAACCTTGAGGTAATTCTATTCCGTAGGAGGCTGAGAGATTTTGGAGGCACAGTTGAACTTGCTGAAGAGAATTGTGCTGTTGGCGATCGCTTGACTGGATAAATTCTGGACTACCTACACCTGGATGCTTTAGTAAAGTCGCAATTAGCAGCATCAACCGTTCAAAGGCTTTGACATCACCGTAGGGATGGGAAGTAGGTGTTTTCGGCATAGGTAGATGCGATGCTTTTCCAGTTTACAAGATCTAGAACTTTGGTGTCCAAAAGAAAAAAATATTATCTTTTCAATTTCTGTATCAATCTAACAGCCTCTAGAACAGCTTTTACGCAATTTTGAGCCAAAAATACAATTATTGGCTTTTAGAAGCTTTATTTTTGCTAATTCAATAACTTGGTAATTGTAAGTTTGTATAAATTAACAATTTATCAATATGTATATTTCGCCTCGTGCTTCTAGAGTACGCAACATTTTAGTATCTGTATCTACTGGCAGCATTACCTTTGTTATTTTGCTAATTGCTCCTCTGGGATTAGCAGCCGTGATCGTCAATACATTATTAGTAACTTTTGCTACTTATATTGTCTCCAATGTGGCAGATCGAGTAATTGCTTGGTTAGAACCAGCAGCGGATGCGGATTTAATCTCCGATTCTAGCTCCCAAAAGCAGAATCTCGCTCGTCAGCAGCGGCAATCTACTTTCCAGCGGTGGAGGTAGGGATAATGAGAACTCTCTATGTCTCTCAGCAAAATTGTTATGTTTCGCTCCAAAAAGAAACATTAATTGTCAAGCAGGGTGAGATAGTTCAGGGTCAGGTGCAGCTGCCGCTATTGGAACAGATTTTGATTTTTGGCAAGTCACAAGTCAGCACGCAAGCGATTCGGGCTTGCTTATGGAGAGAGATTCCTATTGTCTACCTTTCGCGCATGGGATACTGTTACGGGCGGATTCTACCCATTGGGCGGGGGTATAGGCAATTATGCCGTTATCAGCAACAACTGACACAAGTAGAAAGGCTGATTACTGCCAGAGCGATCGTACAGGCGAAGTTAAAAAATAGTCGAGTTCTGTTGCGGCGGCAGCGACGGCGGCAAGAGTCTGAGTTGCTGGAAAAAGTGTTACAAGGTCTAGATCATCTAGTTTCGCAAGCGGCGACTGCTGATAGTTGGGATCGGCTCATGGGTTTTGAAGGCGCAGGTGCAGCACAGTATTTCAATGTATTTGGCGAATGCTTGACAAATCCTGAATTTGTGTTTATGGGACGTAGCCGTCGCCCTCCCGGAAACCCTGTCAATGCCATATTAAGTTTTGGCTATCAGGTACTTTGGAATCATTTGCTGGCATTAATTGAACTCCAGGGACTCGATCCTTATTACGCCTGTTTACACGAAGGTTCAGAACGTCACGCTGCTCTTGCTTCTGATTTAATTGAGGAGTTTCGTGCGCCAATTGTCGATTCTCTAGTGCTATGGCTGGTGAATAAAAATGTCATGGATGCTCAGAATGATTTTGAATACCGGGATGGAGGCTGTTATCTCAATGATTTGGGAAGAAAAAAATATTTAAAAGCTTTTTTACAGCGCATGGAGGAGGAAGTGCAAATAGATGATGGAGACAAGCAACCGCGATGGCATTTGCTTACGACTCAGGTGAAGGCTTATAAGCAGTTCGTCTACAATCCAGCACAGATTTATCAGCCTTACCTGATTCGCTAATTTTTATGCTTTTGTATGTGGTTGCTTATGATATTCCTTGCGATAAGCGGCGTAAAAAAGTCTCAGATTTATTGGAAGGCTATGGAATTCGCGTACAGTACAGTGTCTTTGAATGTGTGTTAACCACTTCACAATATAATGAGTTGCATCAGCGATTGCGGAAGAAAGTAAAGTTATCGGAGGATAAAATACGTTTTTATCCTTTGTCGGGTCACACTTTAAATCAAATTCAAGTTTGGGGTGGGCTTCCAGTCACAGAAATACCTGGTTCAACTATTATTTAGCTGTTGCTGCGGCCGATCGCCAAAATGGCTGAAATAACGCAAATTCGTAGAATCGGCCGTTGCCTTGATATGTAGGAGTTTCAAGCGTTTTTTGTTCTGATTTGCTGGCATTTATGGGTAGAAAAATCGGATCGGTCGCAAAGTGCCTGTGGACTTCTTTCTGGGTAGGGGTTTAGGATGGAGGGGTCTCTACTCGCTAGAGAAATGCATTGAATGGAAACTTAGACTGGAATTGAACCAGCATCTACTCTATTAGAGTTGTTCTAGGTCTCTACTCGCTAGAGAAATGCATTGAATGGAAACTCCTTCCACTCTCCATTGCACATATGATCTTCTAGAGTTGGAGTCTCTACTCGCTAGAGAAATGCATTGAATGGAAACGCTAGAAGTGTAGCCGAGAACGCCGATGGCGTAGCTAGTCTCTACTCGCTAGAGAAATGCATTGAATGGAAACTTTAGTGGCGTTTTTAATTTTGCGTAGACTCATCATTTAGTCTCTACTCGCTAGAGAAATGCATTGAATGGAAACACCTATCAGCTATTTGAAGGGCTTGCTGCCTTTGGTTAGTCTCTACTCGCTAGAGAAATGCATTGAATGGAAACTACCCAGAGCGGTGGACATAACACTTATTATTGACATTGTCTCTACTCGCTAGAGAAATGCATTGAATGGAAACCTCAGTGATGTACTTGCGAAGCACGATTGAAAGGGGACTGCCAGTCTCTACTCGCTAGAGAAATGCATTGAATGGAAACTTGTTAACTATCTAGATAATCAGCCCACTGTCATGGGAGTCTCTACTCGCTAGAGAAATGCATTGAATGGAAACAAACGAAGCTCTAGAAACTGCTGCCACATCAGCTAACCAAAGTCTCTACTCGCTAGAGAAATGCATTGAATGGAAACCTACATACTCCCACAGTAAGTGGTAGCTATGAAATACAAGAGTCTCTACTCGCTAGAGAAATGCATTGAATGGAAACTTTAGCTCCAACTCTCCTTGAAATATAACTAAGTTATGAAGATGGTCTCTACTCGCTAGAGAAATGCATTGAATGGAAACAAGGTAAGCGTTGATTTCACCACTTGCAGCTGATAAAGGTCTCTACTCGCTAGAGAAATGCATTGAATGGAAACAATAGTATGTCTACCTTGAGTAGACCTATTATTGTACTGTCTCTACTCGCTAGAGAAATGCATTGAATGGAAACGATAATATCAAACGCTTGGTCAAAGTCCATATAGCCAATATGTCTCTACTCGCTAGAGAAATGCATTGAATGGAAACTCGACGAGTCCCTGAAGCTGCCCACGACGGTGGGTCTCTACTCGCTAGAGAAATGCATTGAATGGAAACGAATTTATATAGCGCAACACGGCAATCGCAACAGCGTCTCTACTCGCTAGAGAAATGCATTGAATGGAAACGTATTAGTGTAAAGCTGTATTAAGATGCTTTCCCAGAGATGTCTCTACTCGCTAGAGAAATGCATTGAATGGAAACGTGGAAGTTGTGGGCAATGGGTAAGAGTTCAACAGTGTCTCTACTTGCTAGAGAAATAAATTGAATGGAAACTCCTTAGTATTATCTCTCTTAGGATTTTGTGTCCTAAGCAAGTCTCTACTCGCTAGAGAAATTAATCGGTTGGAAACCAATCCCGATCGCTGATCTTCTCATCCCTGGCGATCGCTTCTCCTTCTGGTAGTAACTCGTCTATAAAATTAAAATCCCGATCGCTGATCTTCTCATCCCTGGCGATCGCCCCTTCGCACTCGCTGCGGAAATTAATTGATTGCTGTGTTACAGTAGCCCTCTTGTGAGGGCTTTTGCTTAAGCTACATAATTAATCAAAAATGTCAATTAATAATAAAATATTTATCCAAACTTGATCTACTTCGCTCAAAGGCTTACCACGAAGGAATCTGAATCAATCTTAGTAACCATTTAAGAATATCTACTGTTATTAGACAAAATAGAATATCAATTTATACAATAGCCTTTGGATGCACTACAAGGAACTTCACCTGTGTCGGAAGCATACTGGCAAGCTAAAATCTGGGGATTACTCCACGATCCTGTACTGAAAGCTTTACATAATAATACTGGGCGCGGTAGCAATAGTTTCTGGCAAGAACTAGAAGTGATGCAGACCTGGGCAACTAATGGCTGGAACCCAGAAGAGTCTCACCGTAAAATCTTGGAACATATCAAGCTGGCAGATTATATCTCTTCAGCAAGCGATCGCGGTGCCATAGGTAGCGTCACCCAAAGTATTAATTATGCCCCTGGTACTGACCGAGAAAAAGGCTTAGAAATATTTCATTTGCTCTCTGGGGCGAAACGCGACTTTAAAATTCAGCAACATTCACAACTGCTAGCAAGTAGAAAAGAATACTTAGAGGATAAAGAGCAAAAGCTACTAGAAGCGATACCGTCAGCTATCAAAAAAGATCCCAAACTATTGTTTTGGTGGTTATGGCGTTGTCTGCCAGAAGCAGCTTGCCAGGAATTAGATGATGAATCCTTGATGCTGATGCCAGCCGAAACTCGGCTACCAGATAGTTCGATTTGGAGTCACGCCAGTATAACTGCTGCCCTTGCTGGTGCATTAGCAGGATATGACTTAACAGAAGCAGAAATTGAACGTTGGCCAGCAAATAAAGCCTTACCACATCCTTATTTAGCTAGCTTCACTTTTAGCCCAGTTCAAGAACTAATTAAAGCCAGTCGCAAAATGCGGGATTTTTGGGCGGGTTCTTGGCTTTTGCACTATCTCTCAGCTAAAGTCTGCTGGCAACTAGCATTACAATATGGGCCTGATAGCTTACTTTACCCCAGCCTTTACCAACAGCCTTTAATCGATCGCTGGCTATTAGAAAAAGCCCCAGAATTTGCTCAATGGATAGATAAACCCAAAGCAGATTCACTCCTCACAGCAGGATTTCCTAATGTTTTGGTGTTAGTTCTGCCGAAAGATAAAGTCCAAGCAGCGATGCAGACCGCCAAGCAGACTCTTTTAAAAGAATGGCGACAAATCAGCCATTTAGTTCTCACGGAGTTAAGAAATAATCGCGACTGGATGCCAGATTTACAAGCTGATAGTCGTACCTGGAAGGATTGGTTACAATCCCAATGGCAGTTTTATTGGACGGCTTTACCCATCGGTAAGGAAGAAGAACCACTAAAAAATGCAGCAATTCCTCTAGACAGAAAAGCAGAATTTACACCTTGGCTAAATGCCCAAAATCAAGCATATAACTTATTAAATAATCATCCTCAACAACTATTTTTAGATAAAGAAATAGACTTTCTTAGAGATGCTTATCAGCAACGTTGGGAAAAGCAAGGTAGAAAATTTAGTGTCAATGTTGGTTCTTGGTGGGCGCATATTTTTGATGCCAATCGATATGGATTAGCAGCAGTTAAAAATGCTCGGAATTGGCAAATTCCTACAGCATTTGGCCCGCGTTCTACTGTCTCTGGTATTGGGCCAGTAGTGCATCCCGGTCAGGATTGGATAACTGAAGGCGAAACTAAAAGACTCTGGGAAAAGCACGCGGGATTATTTGACGGTCGAGAACAGCTAAATGCAACGGAGACTGTCAAGAGAGGATTACATAAAATTTTACCCGATTTATTAAAATTATCTGAGGAGCAAATTGCCGCTTCATACCCTGATTTAACTTCAGGCGTAGCAGGATATTTAAAAAATAGCGATCACCAGCAATTAGAAAAATTTAATCAAGCCTGTAGGGCTGTAAAAAATCTATTAATTAAAGAGAAAAATACTATTCCAGATGTCATCACAGAAAAATGGGGTATTCCCTGGATTGACGAAAATTCAGATGCAGAATTAACGCAGTTCCATCCTCGATTATTAAATTCAGGCTGGCTGATTGATGATTTAGATGTTCCTGAAGACCAAAGAAACAACTATCGTAATGTTATTGAAAAAACCATCACTCAGTACTATCCCAATAACAATCCTGCTGATTGGTATGTGTTAGCCGCAGGTGACGGCGATGGAATGAGTGAATGGCTAAAAGGGAAGCATCTTAAAAATTATGGAGATTATATTCCCTCAGGATTATCAGTATCTCTCAACAGCTTCAAGAGCTTTTTGGAAGTCAAAAAACGCATGGGGCCATCTACCCATAATGCCCTCAGCCGTGCCTTATTAGACTTTTCTAATCAATTAGTTCCCTATCTGACCGAACAACGCTACGCAGGGCGCTTAATTTACGGCGGTGGTGATGACGTTTTAGCATATACCAATCTTTGGGAATGGGATAACTGGTTATGGGATATTCGCCAATGCTTCCGAGGCGATCGAGATCCAAGAGGTGAGTTTAATAATGAAGGTGATTACTGGCAGTATAATTCCCCAGCTAAATCTTCTTTCCCAGCAGAAACAGGCATAGCCAAACGCCCTCTATTTACGATGGGTAGAGTAGCCACAATTAGCTTTGGTATTGTAATTGCCCATCATTCTGTACCATTGGCGATTGCCCTTGAAAATCTTTGGGAAGCAGAGAAAAAGGCAAAGGAACACAAATCTCCTGAAAATAAGCACAAAGACGCAGTGCAAGTCCGGGTGCTGTATGGCAATGGCAATATCTTAAAGGCAACAACGAAGTTTCAAGTATTCCATCAGTGGCAGAAACTTACCCTCAAACCTACTTCGACAATAGATAAGGGACTAGATGCTGCCATTTTTGAACAAGCCGCTAGCCTTTGGAGTCAGCATCCTGCACCGATAAAAGAAGCGATCGCACCTTGGACGAAAGCATTTTGCGATCGCCGCGATCAATTTCAAGGAGATGAAGTTGCCAAAAACCAATTTCAGCAGTATTTAGCTGAGTTTCTTGGGGCTTTATGGGAAAGCACTTCTGAGACCGATAGGGATTCAGAAGTCCAAAACTGGCTCAAGCTTACCGCTTTTACTCTTCGCAATCGTGACATCAAATTAGGAGGTGGTGTTTGATGTTCTGGTATACCTTAACTCCGCTGGATTTGCTGCTATTACGAGATGCCAAACCCTTTACCCCAGGAGAAAGGGCGTGGGCTGGAAGTGTATTTCCACCCAATGGTCATGCGATCGCTGGCGCATTGCGAGGTTTATTTTCACAAAAGAAAGACTTCCGCCTCATTGGTCCATTTCTGTGCCGCCAAACTGAATCCGGTAATAAGCTTTATTTACCACGCCCTCTGGGATTTTATAAGTCAACACATCTAGTGCCCTTGGAATGGAACTCTGATTCTTATTTACAAGCAGCTTTATGGGATAAAACTGAACCTTCTCCCTTGGTTAAACCGCCAGGGCTATTGGCAGATGAGGAAGATGATTCTAGTGCTAGTAATAGTGAGAAAAAGTTTCGGCAGTATTTGCCCTATGAAGTTGTTCAGAAGTACCTAGAAACTGGGCAGATAGATAAAGAAGACTGGATTGTTGAATTTGGGAGCCATGAAGACCAACCTTGGACAGTAGAAACGCGATCGCATAATTCTCTTGAGGAAGGGACAAGGCAAGTTAAAGCTGCCGATGGTTATTTTGTAGAGAATGGAATTCGTCTCTATGCTGGATGGAGTTTGGCGATCGCCATCGATCAAGAAATCGATACCCCTACGACTCTGCGCTTAGGAGGAGAAGGGCATCGCACAATTTTACAGCGTTGCCATGAATTGGATAAGCAGTGGGCAAGCCTGCAACAGCAGTCTCAAAAGAATTTTACGAGTGGAGGCAAGTCGATAGCTTATTTGGTGACTCCTGGCGTATTTGAGCGCAAGGATAAAGATACAGAAAAGTCTTTGTGTCGAGCCTTTCCTTGGGAGTGGAAATTAGCTCATACCGTCAATAAAAATCAAACAGCAGGAGATTTAGTTAGTGTCGCTACTGATAAAGCAGTACCGATAAGCTGCCGCTTTCGTGACAAAGATGAAATTAATAAAAGCATTCCTGCACCTCAAGTTTTTGCCGCGCCTCCTGGGAGTTTGTATTACTTGAACCAGCCGCGATCGCTGTTACAAGATAACGAACAAACTAAAGTGCATACCTGGCGGAAACTCGGCTATTCCGAATTACTGTGGATTAATTACCAAGAGCAATAAGGCAATTAAATATGATTAATTCTATTTACCTCTATTTACTTTCTCCATTACATACAGGCGGTGCAATCCAAGAAGGTAATTTATTAGGAATTGCTCGTGAATCTCATACTAATTTACCTTACATACCTTCAAGTACTATTCGCGGTAGGCTCAGAGCATCTGTTGCCGAGCAAGATACGCGATTTAAGCTATTTGGTACAGATTTAAAAGAATCACAACAACTAGAGCAAGGTGATATTTGGATTGGTGATGCTTCAATTCTCTGGCTACCTGTGCCTTCTTTGAGCCATAGCGTCATCTGGATTAGTTGCCCCATGTTGCTGCGCCGATGGCTAAAGTTGAATGGCAATATTTCTGATCTGCCAGATGAATATAGCTGCAATTTCATCAAAGGCAAATCTAATATTTACTTGAAAGATGCCATTCTCAAAGCTGAACAATTAAAGCCTTGGCAATATTGGCAAAAATTTGTGCCGCAAACACCAGAATCTAGCGCCATTAATCGGGTGCTGATTCTTCCAGATCAACATTGTGCCACCTTAATTCAAATGAGTCTGTGGCGACAGGTAAAAATCAAATTAGATGAGCATAAATCTGTAGAAGGTGGGTTTCGTTATGAAGAAGCGATTCCCCCCGACACTCTCATGTATTTTTCATGGGGGACAACATCGCAAGCAAATGGCTCCGCCCAAAAATCTAGCACTGATTTTAAAGCATTATTAGCTGGGAATCAAATTCTCCAAATTGGAGGGCAAGAAAGTTTAGGTCGAGGATTCGTTCAGCAGTGGTTGGCAGCGGAGTAACTAATAAATATTAAAAAGGCAAGTTAATAGAGGGAAGAAGTAATGACATTTGATCCACGAACAATTGCCACACCCGTATATGATGCTTTAGATGGGTTGCGAAAGGGGCCAAATCAGGATGAAACTCGCCTCAAAGAGCAGAAAAACCAAGCTGTTGAACTCTATACTTATTTATCTACTTGGGGGATGATGCGCCTCAAAGCAGAGGAAAAAGCTTTGAATCAAGAAGGCAAAAAACAAGTAGTTAAAAAATATTTTGAGTGCTTAGAAAGCTTATCAGGAATACAGAATTTAGTAGGTGATAACGGGCTGGTAGTACTAAAAAAGCTAGATACAGAAGAATATCTGGGTTTAACAGGATTAGGTCTGGCATTGGCACAGGAATTTAGCTTTTGGGCGGCTGCTGTTTATTGGGATATTAAAGGAGAATAAGCTAATGGTATTTGAAAGACCCAAAAGACAAGGGCAACCCCAACAGCCACCATCAGCCATTCAAAGACCCAATCCTGCTACCAAAAGAACAGGTGGAGTTAACCCAAAGACGGAAAAAGGTAATGGCGGATCTGGTGGCGATCGCGGCACAGGTGACAGAGGCGGGAATCCAGGCATACCTTCTCCTTGGCTCGATCCAGCAAATGAACCAACCCCAGATCCTACAGCTAGCTTTGTCGAGTATCTCCGCTGGATGCGATCGCTTGATAGCGAGTACAAAGATGCTACGAAAGTGCAGTTACTCCAGATGGCTGAGGAAGGAGCAAATTACCGCGATCGCCTCACTCAGCTAACCAAACGCACTCAACTAATTGCCAGTGATACATTTCAAGTCAAGTGCCCTTGGCGGATGCGGGTAGGTGGGCATCGAGGGCCAGAAAGTATTCTCCTACCAGCCTTTGATGCTTTGGGTATGCCTTATATCCCTTCTAGTACATTACGAGGTGTTGCTAGAACTCAGGCAATTAGAGAAATCATGGTGCAAAAACGCCTGAAGTGGGAAGCAGCAGAAAAGGAAGTTGCACCTTATTTTGGTTCGTTAGAGGCGAAAAATCCCGCTCATCAGGCAGGAAAAGTTATCTTCTTCGATGCTTATCCATTACCAAATCAACCTTCTGGGGGGCTAGCGATGGATATGGCAAATAATATTTGGAAGTGGGATGGTAACTCAATGAAATATGAGCCAAATCCTAATCCTTTTTTCTGCCTTCATGAAGCTACATTTTTGATTGGCATACGCCTTGCTAGTGGCTGTAATGATAGGCAATTATTAAATCAGGTAAAACAATGGTTAACTACAGGCTTACAATCTGGTGTTGGTTCTCAAATTAACACGGGCTATGGAGAATTAATAAGAGCAGGTAAAGTTACTCATAAAAGCGAGTTCTTCCGCATAAACTTTACTCTAGAAGGGCAGCTAATTCATGGGAAACAAAAATATAAAAATTCCTCCCAACCTTACCAAAAAGATTCTCAAGGTAACTTAAGACCTGACAGACAAGGTAGGTTAAAGCCAGATACATTACCAGAGGCCGAAGTACGTCCTGTTGCCTTTAAATCGATGTTACGCTATTGGTTCCGCACTTTTGCATTAGGAGTATTAGAACCTGAAGTAGCAAAATCTTGGGAAGCCAAAGTATTTGGTGCAATTAATCCCAAAGAACGCGGTTGGTTAATGGTGAGAATATTAGAGGGCAAAGTTACACAAAAAGAACCGCGATCAAATCGTGATGGTCAAAAAGATCCGTGTGGAGTACAGGAGGGAATTTTAACGCTACATTACTCACCTGAAGCACCCCAAGATAAGCAAGATGCTATTAAAAAACTATGCCAAAATCTCACTTGGCTGATGTTTCATTTGGGAGGCATTGGTCAGGGAGCAAGGAGACCTTGCTATTCTCGCCAAAATCGACAAGCGGCTCCCTGGTGGCGCGGTTCAACACTTATAGCTGACAGCGATGACTCATTTTGGAATTTACCAGATAGCCCTCAAGAATTTCAGAAGAAATTTCAGCAACGTTTACAAGACTTTTATGCAGCATTGACTGCATTAGGAGCTTCTTTTAACTATCGCTCACCCAAAGCTGTCGGTTCAGTAAGCGATGACCTCTGGTCTGAAGCTGTTGATGCTAATTGTCGCATAGTCGTATGTGCTGGCAAAGAAGACTTTGGCAAGCCGTATGCACTAGGAGTGTTACATAGCTCGGATTTAAAAGTTAAGGACAGAGAAGGTCGCGATAACTATAATCCCAATCTTTGTGGCAAGGTCGGCAGACCCCCAGTTAAACCTTCACCAGTATGGATTGCCGATCTAGGCGAATACCAATTAGTGACGATTTTTGGCGCTAGTAGCGACCCACGCAAAAAGTATTTAACTGAATTACGCGATCGCACTTCTCGCCAAAGCTACTTTCAAATTTATCCTTTAACTTAATATCTCTATGAAAGCCGTTCTAATTGCAACAATTGGTACTAGAGATTTAATGTTCCAAATTTCCTCTGGTACTTGGTATAACATTGGCGATGATCGAATGCAGAATGGAGAGATCATTGGCGAACAAGCAGAGGTAATTTCTGACCATAGGCTACATAATATCAGTTATCGCGATTTAACTAAATATTTAGTAGATAACATCACAATTTATCAACAGCGAGTTAAGCCAGTTATTATTGGTAAGCTACTTAGTGAAAAAGCCACAGATATAGAGAAAGTCTATTTAA
>JAVRCV020000004.1:0-194388 GCA_034530615.2 Aulosira sp. ZfuVER01 | reverse complement strand
CGCCAGTTGAATTTCTGACTATTTTTCTTTCCCTGAAGTAACAAAAGAGGGATAACCACATACTTGAAGGCTAGCTTTTTTGGTGAATCCTTGACAGATGGCATCATTCATATATTCTAAAGATTTTGGTGAGCCTTGATATTTTAAGCAGCCTGCAACATCATTTAAGGTCTTTTCTGCAAAAGGTTTCTTGGGTTTGAGAAGAATACCATCACCCATATTAATTGCTATTAATTCCTGTCCGATTTCCCAGCCTGAAGCTTTTAGCAATTCTTCAGGAATAATTACTTGTCCCTCATGGATACTTTTGTTGTTTTCATATATTGCGGAAATTTGATGATTATAAAATCAAAAGTTTTTGCCATGCCAATTTTGCTGCACCTACCATCCCCGCTGCGTTACCTAGTTCTGCCTTTAAAATTTGTAAACCCAGACGGGATTCAGGCGTAACGCGCTGCTCAATTTCTACTTGCATGGTTGGTAAGAAAAACTCAAAGCTGGCACTAGCACCGCCACCAATGACGATCGCTTCTGGGGTTAATACATAAATTAAACTTGTTAAGCCAATACCCAAGTCTCTACCGTATTGCTGCCAAAAATTCAAGGCTTCGATATCACCTGCTGCGGCTAAAGCACCTAATTCACAGGCTTCCTTGCCAGTACGCCGACGAATTGCTGTGATTGAGGTGTATTGTTCCAAAGAGCCACGATTACCACTATTACACTTTGGCCCTTCCGGATTGAAGCTGATTAAACCTAATTCTCCCGCAGCACCTTGATGTCCGATGAACAATTTGCCATTTAAAAAAATTGCACCACCGACACCAGTGCCCAAAGTTAGCATAATAAAATTTTGAAAGCAGCGGCCGGCTCCTAACCAAGATTCGCCCAATCCTGCACAGTTAGCATCATTCCCAACAATTGTTGGTTTACCAGTTTTTGCTTCTAACCAATCTGCTACAGGAATATTACGCCATCCTGCCAGGTTGATGGCGATTTTGGCAATCCGTCCCTTGGCATCAGCAGGGCCAGGAGTGCCGACACCAATCGCCACAGTTTCATTATCTAGATCAACTTGAGCGATCGCATCCACAATAACAGCCAGCACTGCCTCTGGTGTGGATGGTTGGGGAGTTGCTACTGTTAGAGATTGCAGGCAATTGCCATCTCGATCAAATCGCCCCAGCTTAATCGCTGTTCCCCCCAAATCAATACCAATTACTTGAGAATTCACCACCAATTTTTAGAGACTAGGGGCTAGGTATGAGGGAAGGGGGACAAGGAGGACAAATGCCCAATGCCCCATGCCCCATTTACTTTTAAAAAGCATATTAGCTTTTTTGCGTCTTGTTGCTAAAAAATTCTGAGTTATCAGTTTTCTTGGCTGCAAATTGTAAATTGGTGACATTCGCTTGCCGCACACCCGATTCACCTTGCCAAGCTGTGACTGGTGTTCCCCGCAAAATGCCAGATAAAGCAACAGAAAGCATAAACCCGCCAGTAGCGGCGGCAATTAAAGTTAAATTGTCTTTCACCTGAATCTCCAAATCAACGATCGGTCTGTGTACTAATTAATGTTCACTATTGACTGAATTATTTCCGAATACTATTCTGTCGCCGCAAACGAGGATTGACAAATTCATTTAAACCTTCACCAAGTAGTGATAACCCTACCACCATCAATGTCATCGCTAAACCGGGGAAAAGTGTAGTCCACCAAATGCCAGTAGGTAGTGCTTCTAGTGCTTGTTTTAAATCATGTCCCCATTCTGGAACTTCTTCTGGCAATCCTAAACCCAAAAATCCCAAACCGCCTAAGACTAAAATCGCATCGGCGGCGTTGAGGGTAAATAATACAGGTACGCTTTGAATAACGTTGAAAAATAGATATCGAGATAGCACAACCCAAGTAGAAGCGCCCATTGCTTGAGCAGCTTCAATGAACACCTCAGTTTTTACGCTGACAGTGTGGTTGCGCACAACTCGGTAATATTGAGGAATGTAGGCAATACTAATAGCGATCGCAGCATTTAATATCCCTCGCCCTACCACAAATGCCAGCGTCACTGATAGCAGTAGCCCAGGTAGGGTATAAATGCTATCCATGAGAAATAGCAATATCTTATCTAATTTACCGCCAAGATAGCCGCTGACCATACCTAAAGGCACACCAATGACCATACTCAGTGCTGTTGCTAATATCACAACTTGCAAAGCAGCTTGAGCGCCAAAAATTGTGCGGGAGAAGACATCATGGCCTAAGCGACTAGTGCCAAACCAATATTTGCCTGAAGGTGGCTCGTGAATTGGGTTACTTAACAAATCTTTAGGATTTTGTAGCCATCCCCAAGCTTGAAATACGGGTGCGAAGAACGCGAGGAATAAAAAAAACAGGGTAATGACTATCCCAATCAACATTAGTCGTTGAGAAAGACTCGGATTTTTGGGAAAGCGTAAGAATGACGGCATTTGCCGTTTTGTCATGGCCATGAGCGATCGCCTGCATTGAGCGAGATACGCTGACCATTTTACATATCAGAGTAGGTATTGGGGACTGTGCAAAAATCTTCCCTAACATTGAGGGAAATTGAGATGATATCAAACCACAGATAAGCACCGATGATTCAGCGTTGCTACAACTCTTAAAACCCTCATTATCTCTGCGCCTCTGCGTGAAAAAAATCTTCTGGTATTCTCTCAGAATTCCGAAAAAACAAGCTCAACTGGTGGAATCTAAAATAAGTGACGAATTTTGCTCACCTTAAAGTAGCAATTATACTGAGGAAAATCATTAGTTAGTAAAATAAAATACATAAATATGAACTATGAGTACTGAAAATATTTCATAGCCCTAGACAGGGTGGACACAAATGGAAGGCGATCGCAATCAAGACTTAGAACAGCGCGAACGTAAACTCAGAGAACGAGAAGTAGAATTACGACTCCGGGAAATGGAAGGTGACATCAATCGTCCCAATCCGCCTTTGCATCAAACTGTCAAGCATGAGCCAGAAAAGTTCTCTCAACCGTGGATGAAAAAAGCGATTCTCGGTTTGCAGCTTTTCGGGATTGGTGTGGCGGTGCTGGTTGCTGTCAGAATAGCCGCAGCTTTAGCGGGAATTGTAATGTTTGCAGCACTGGCTTGGATGGCTTACAAACTTTTTCTGGAATCTCCTAAAAACAAACCTTAATTTAGGGTGTCAATATGACTAATCAAGTTGCGGCTGACAGATTTATCAACGATTTAGAACGTGTGGCGCAAGTGCGATCGGAGATGTCAGTATGTTTGAGCAGACTTGCTGACACAATTAATCAAGCAGAATTAGCAGGAGAATCTTCATCAGGAAAACTGAGTTTAGAACGAGATATTGAAGATATTACAGTAGCTAGCAAAAATCTTAGGCAAGGTGTATTTCGCCTGTTAGTTTTAGGCGATATGAAGCGTGGTAAAAGTACGTTTCTCAATGCATTAATTGGAGAAAATTTGCTACCAAGTGATGTAAATCCTTGTACCGCAGTATTAACAGTTTTACGCTACGGCCCAGAGAAAAAAGTCACAATTCATTTTAATGATGGTAAAAATCCACAACAGCTAGATTTTCAAAGCTTTAAATATAAGTATACTATTGACCCAGCTGAAGCGAAAAAATTAGAACAAGAAAAAAAACAAGCTTTTCCTGATGTCGATTATGCCGTGGTTGAGTATCCCCTAACATTATTAGAAAAGGGAATTGAGATTGTCGATAGTCCAGGATTGAATGATACAGAAGCGCGTAACGAATTATCTTTAGGTTATGTAAATAATTGCCATGCAATTTTGTTTGTGATGAGAGCATCACAACCTTGTACTTTGGGTGAACGTCGCTATCTCGAAAATTACATTAAAGGTCGAGGATTAACAGTTTTCTTCTTAATCAATGCTTGGGATCAGGTAAAAGAATCATTGATCGATCCTGATGATGTCGAAGAGTTAAATGCAGCCGAAAACAGATTACGGCAAGTATTCAAAGCGAATTTAGCAGAATATTGTCATGTAGATGGACGGGATATTTATAATGAGCGCGTATTTGAGCTTTCATCAATTCAAGCACTCAGAAAAAGGTTAAAAAATCCCCAAGCTGATTTAGCGGGGACTGGCTTTCCAGAATTTATGGGATCGCTCAATACTTTTCTTACTAGAGAACGTGCGATCGCAGAACTGCGTCAAGTCAGAACCTTAGCTAGACAAGCGTGCAATCATACTCGTGAAGCTATAGAAAGACGCTTACCATTACTTGACAAAGATGTTAATGAATTAAAACAAAGAATTGATTCTGTAGAACCAGAGTTTAATAAACTTACAAATATCCGCGATCAATTCCAAAAAGAAATTATCAACACCAGAGATAGCCAAGCAAGAAAGATTTCTGAATCATTTCGCAGCTACGTTTTAAACTTAGGGGATACCTTTGAAACAGATTTCTTACGCTATCAGCCAGAGTTAAATTTGTTTGATTTCCTCAGTAATGGGAAAAGAGATGCATTTAATGCGGCACTACAAAAAGCATTTGAGCAATATATTACTGATAAATTTTCGGCTTGGACTATAACTGCTGAAAAAGATATTAATACGGCTTTTAGAGAACTTTCTCTGAGTGCGGCACAGTATGGCGCATCTTATAATCAAGTTACAGACCAAATTACCGAAAAATTAACAGGACAATCAGTAAGAGTAAATCCTGCTGCTACTTCTGAAGATGATAACTCTCCCGGATGGGCAAAATGGGCAATGGGATTGTTATCTTTATCGCGGGGAAACCTAGCTGGTGTTGCATTAGCTGGTGCAGGATTTGATTGGAAAAATATTTTGTTAAACTACTTCACTGTAATTGGCATTGGCGGCATAATTACGGCTGTAACTGGTATTTTTCTTGGGCCGATTGGGTTTGCATTGCTAGGTTTAGGAGTAGGTTTTCTCCAAGCAGATCAAGCACGTAAAGAGTTAGTCAAAACAGCGAAGAAAGAGTTAGTAAAATACTTGCCACAACTAGCTCATGAACAATCGCAAACTGTATATGATGCAGTGAAAGAGTGTTTTGACTCTTATGAAAGAGAAGTGAGTAAGCGGATTAACGACGATATTACATCTCGCAAATCAGAATTAGATAATTTACTGAAGCAAAAAGCTACACGGGAGATTAATAGGGAAAGTGAGTTAAAGCGCCTTAAAAATTTACAGCAGGATGTAATAGAACAATTAAAAAAGATTGAAGCTGCCTATAGTAATTTATTAGCTTACTATAGTTGAAAGTTCATTTATCTTCTCATGTGATACTAGGAAATGAAGAAATAAACACAGATGAACACAGATATTTTATCGGTGTCCATCTGTGTTTATCTGTAGTTCTAAATATAAAACTTATTTGCATACGCAGCATAAAACAAGGAAACTATGCAAAAACAATCTGAAAGTTATCAGGATTTAGTAAATGCACTCAAATCTGCATCTGCTTTACTAGATTTAGAGCGTAAATCGCAACTATCTCAAGATATAAATGCTATCTCTAATTATCTGACTAATCCTAACTTTCAAATTGCGGTATTTGGCCCTTTTAATCATGGCAAATCTACCCTACTTAATGCCATATTAGGAAATCGCACTTTACCCATTGATTTGATTCCCACGACAGGCGCGGCGATTACTGTCAAGTATGGTACTGATTTGCGAACTCGCATCATGTTGAGGGATGGTACAGAAATTTATCGCAGTGGAACGGAGATTTTGCAGCAGTATGCAATTCTGGATGGTAACAGACAGATGCGTCAAGATGTCACTTCTGTAGAAGTTTTTTGTCCCCATCCTTTTTTAGAAAGAGGTATAGAATTACTAGATTTACCAGGTACAAACGATCGCGAAGCACAAGATAGTTTAGTACGCGATCGCCTGTTATCTACAGATTTAGTAGTACAATTACTCGATGCCCGCAAGCTAATGACTTTAGGCGAGCGTGAAACCTTGCGTGATTGGCTATTAGATCGGGGTATTAAAACAGTTATTTTTGTTGCTAATTTTATTAACTTACTTGAACCCGAAGAACAACAGCAAGTACAAAATCGTCTGCTGTTTGTTGCGGAAAGTTTTCGCGCCGAATTACCTGCGGGGTTTAGTAATTTATATCGCGTTGATGCTTTACCAGCTTTGAGAGCCAGATTAAAAGGTGATGCGGCTGCGGCTACTAGTAGCGGGTTGGCAGCATTTGAAGCAGCTTTGCAAAATATTGTAGGTATTTTACAACAAAATCGTGGGGATGTGCGGTTGCCGAGAGTGCTGGCGATCGCTTCTCAAATCCAATTAAATTTAAGAGCTAAAATTGACCCGATCTTAAGCGAAGTTAACTCATTTGATGAAAAAGAAAAAGCTAAAATTGAAGTCAAACAAAAAGCTGCTAATCTAATTCAACAAGGTTTAAAGACTAGTATTACTGAGCTACGCAATTGGTTGAAATTATCCAATCTGCTCCAAAAATATCAAACTGATTCAACAGTCGCACTCGCAGAGAATAACTTTAAAACTTGGCAAATCAATACATTAAAAAAAGACCTCACCGAGTTACAACGCTCTGTGATGAAATGGCTTTACCAAGCTTATGAATTTTTTCGAGAAGAAAGACCGGAAGATTTATTAATTCCCTTACCTAGCGAACCACAAATTACATTACCCCCTAAGCCAAGCAACAGCAATGATTTAAGTGAACCTGGTGCAATCGCAGTTGGTGGTGGTATAGGTTGGTTATTAGGTGGCCCTGTAGGTGCGGCTGTAGTTGGTAGTATTTCCTATTTATTAAACAAAAATATTCAAGATTCCGACCAAAAATCAGCTAAAGAATCTTATCATCAGCAGGTTGCTAAAATTTGCATAGCCACAACTGAAGATTATTTTTCTCGCTTGAGCAGTCAAGGATTATCAATATTAGCTGAATATGAGCAAAAAGCAAAAAAAGTAACTTGTTTTACAGGTAGTCAAGAGCCACTAGATATTGCTAATAAACGTCAAAATTTGCAACAGTTACAAAATACTTTTAATAAATTACTGCAAGAGTTAACAAAAGCCAAGATTTCTACCACTTATCAACCTTATCGAGAAACACCAAAATATACAGTATATTCCCCACCAGTAGAAAAGGAGCAAAGAAGTTACGCAAAAGTAGAAGAGAAAGTGAATGTTTCTGCATCTTCCACATATCGGACTTCTACTACTTCTCAAACATCCTCTAATCACCGCGTTAGCACACCTCCGCCTCCACCACCTCCAAAGGCTTCACCCTCTCCAAATCCAGCAGAAGTAGAAGCAAAATTTCG
This sequence comes from Aulosira sp. ZfuVER01, assembly GCA_034530615.2. Lineage (GTDB taxonomy): Bacteria > Cyanobacteriota > Cyanobacteriia > Cyanobacteriales > Nostocaceae > Aulosira. The sequence goes on along the minus strand of JAVRCV020000004.1, from coordinate 187,050 downwards.
CAATTGGGAAATAGATCAAGAAATAGCGCGAATGAAAGCAGAAATGCGTTCTCCTGGTTCTCAAGCTAGCAAACAGCAAAATACCACCCAAAATAACAAAGCACCTCAGCAACCTAAAACCCAAGCAGAAAAAGACAAAATTACTCGCGCCTATAGCATTTTAGGGCTGCAACCAGGTGTGTCATTTAGTGAAGTCAAACAGGCTTACAAAACTTTAGTAAAAAAATGGCATCCAGATTTATTTGTAGCTAAACCACAATTGCAACAACAAGCGCAAGAAAAAATGCGGCTAGTTAACGAAGCTTATACAATTTTGTCAGATAAATTTCAATAAATCACCACACTTTACTCATATTCAAGACAAATCCAGATAACACCGGATCGCCACTTATAGTATTAGGATTATCTAAACATTCCTCTGGTAAACCAGGACGATAAATATAAACTTTACGGTGTTTGCGATCGATTAACCAGCCTAACTGTACCCCTGGTTCTCTCATATATTCCTCCATTTTTTCTTTCAGAGGTTGGAGGTTATCACTAGGGGATCTCAGTTCAACTATAAAATCTGGACAAATAGGAGCAAATCTTTCTTGTTCTTCACTTGAAAGAGTATTCCAGCGTTCTAATTTAATCCAAGATGCATCGGGCGATCGCTCTGCACCAGTTGATAGGTTAAATCCAGTACTAGAATCAAAAGTTATACCAGTACCATCCTGTTCTGACCATACCCATAACTGCCCAAATATATTACCTCCAAGGTTCCCTGTTGTTCCACCAGTCGGTGACATGATTGAGATTTCTCCTAATTTATTACGCTCAATACGTAAATCGCGATTAACCTGACAGAATTCAAAGAATTGTTCGTCTGTCATTTGCATTGATGGTGGAATTTGCAACACCAAGGGGGATGAAAGCATAATGCTTACCAGACTAACTTTTATCTTTATTCTCACGCAAAAACATAAAGGCGCAAAGTTTAATCTTCGCGCCTTTACACTAGACAGTTAGATGAAATTCTTCAGACTTACTTGTTAGGCTGAGGAGTCATCCGCAAGTAGGGTTTGACTTCTTGGTAGCCTTTGGGGAATTTCTGCTTCAGCACTTCTGGATCTTTCAATGATGGGACAATTACCACATCATCTCCATCTTTCCAGTCAGCTGGTGTAGCCACGCTGTAATTATCAGTCAGTTGCAGAGAATCAATTACTCGCAACAGTTCATCAAAGTTGCGTCCAGTGCTGGGAGGGTATGTGAAGCTAAGACGTAGCTTTTTATTGGGGTCAATAACGAAAACCGATCGCACTGTCACAGCTGCGTTGGCATTAGGGTGGATCATATCGTAAAGGTCAGAAACTTTACGATCTGCATCTGCCAAAATTGGGTAGTTGAGAGTTGTGCTTTGGGTTTCTTCGATATCGCCTACCCATCCATTATGGGATTCTACATCATCGACGCTGAGGGCGATCGCTTTAACATTGCGCTTGTCAAATTCTGGTTTCAGCTTGGCAACTGTGCCTAATTCAGTCGTGCAAACAGGTGTAAAGTCAGCAGGGTGAGAAAACAGCACTACCCAGCTGTCACCTGCCCATTCGTAAAAATTTATGTCGCCATGTGTAGAGGCTTGCGTAAAGTTGGGTACTGTATCACCGAGACGGAGAGTCATGAGAGCTTCCCTGTAGTTAGAAGGCATTAAGTATTCTACTATGCGATCGCCATTTAAAAACCCGGTTTTCCCATCGGTTTAAGAGATTTGCAAAAAAATTTTATGTTACGTAATTTCCCTTAAAGAAGTTAAATACATGATGACGATCGCAAGATTTGTTTGTATGCCAGGATAGTTTGACGAGCGATCGCATCCCAACTGTAATGTTGTAGTGCATATTGTTGGGCATTCAGTCCCCGACTTTGACGCTCTTCGGGGTTTTGTAACGCTTCTTGCAATAAATTTACCAGTACTTGTACATCTAATCCACCTACCCATCCCGACTGACTTTCACGTATCTGGTGACAAATATGCACTTGGTCGGAAATTACCACAGGTATTCCGGCTACCATCGCCTCAGCGACAGCAATCCCAAAATTTTCGTAATACGAAGGCAAAACAAACAAATCAGCAGCTTGCAGTAAACTAGCTTTTAGCTCACCTGTGACAAAGCCTGTAATTGTAGTGTGCGATCGCAGTGGAGAATTTTGAATTTGAGAGATGATGTTTTGTTCATAATCTGGATCTTGGGGATTTGTCCCAGCTAAGACAAAGTGAAAATTACAGCCAGATACTAAAAGTTTTTCTAATGCTGGAATCAACAAATTCAACCCTTTTTTCGGGTCAATCCGCGACATGAATAATATCACAGGTATATCATTTGGTATCCCCAACTGATTGCGTACCGAACTCTCTTGTTTTTGTATAGGTAAACGAGGAGGAACTACACCCAAGGGAAGCACTAAATCTTGCGTAAATACCCCAAATCTTGCTGATATTTTTGCTTCTCGATCGCTAGTAAAATGAATTGCAGACGCACCAGCTATATTTTGACGTTCAATAATTGCCACATAAAGCTTTTTTAATAGCTTTTTCTTGCATAAATCAGCCGGGTCAAGAGTTCCCAAAGGACGCAAAATATAAGGTAATTTTTGTTGCCGACAGATAGTTGCCGCCGCACTACTAACAGGAGAAAATAAAGCATGAATATGTGCAATATCAAATTCGCAGGCGTGACGTTTTAGCCACTTAAGTAAATCTAGCGAAAACTTATAGCGACGAAATGGGGCACAACGGAAATAAATTATTTCATAACCATCTTGTTTGACTGGAGAATTTAAGGGAACATCCAGTGGTGTTTGTCCAGTATCGCCATTACTATCAGTTGTAAGTACTGTAACTTCTACTCCCTCTTTTGCTAAGGCGGGAGCCAGTCCTAAAACCATTTGGCTGGGACCACCATAAATTAAAGAAATTGAGGGTACAACATGGAGAATTCGCAGATTTTTGTCATTTGCCATTTGTCATTTGTCCTTTGTCCTTTATTATTTTTCCGATAACCAATGACCATTGACTAATGATTATTAACAAGCTCTTTGTAAAAATCTAATTGTTGCTGTGCTAAAGCTTTATTTGTATATTTAGACATTGCTTTTTGATAACCCATTGCACCTATATTTTGAGCAAATTCTGGGTTATCGATTAATTGAGTTAAGCAATTAGCTAAAGCTTGGCTATCTCCTTCAGGAAAGACTAAACCAGCATCACCAATTACGTGGGGAATTTCACCAGAATTAGAACCAATCACAGGCACTTTACAAGCCATCGCTTCAATGAGGACATGGCCAAATTGTTCTTTCCAGCCAATAGCAGTTAAAGTTTTAAATTTATAAGTGGTTTCTGATGGCAGTACTAAAGTATGCATTAAATTGATGTACTGAGGTACTACATTATGTGGGACACTTTCAATGACAATCACTCGTTCTTGAATACCATTTTCTGCTGATATTTTAAGTAATTCTGTATATAACTCTCCTCGCCCAAGCAGCAGTAACTTCCAAGGTTTATCTTTTATGCTTATTAATGCTTGCAAAAGTGTTAGCAAACCTTTCTCTTGAACAAATCTGCCAACAAAACCGACTACAAAATCAGTTGGTAAAATTCCTAACTTATTAGCTAATTCTGGTTGTGATTGGGGAGTAAATAATCTCTCATCTACACCCAACTGCGGCATTACTTTAATTGAACCTTTATATCCTTTCTGTTGTAAAATTTCGGCGCCATCCTGATTACCACAAATAATTCCGTGGCTATGGCTAAGGTTATATTTTTCTAATAAAGCAACTGGTAATTTAAGTTCGTATGGCAAGTTCCACCATGTAAAAAATACATTTTTAGCCTTCAAACCCAAGAGTTGATTTAAAGCAATCATTTGGGTATACGCTAGTCCCCTAGAACCTTGTTCCACCTGAATAATTTGGGGACGAAACTGCTTTAACAAAGATATTAAATCAGCACCAAATGTTAGCAGTCCTTGATGGTTTTGACTGAAGTTAGAAATAGGGATTATTTTAAATGAACCTTCATCACAGTATGCAGTTTCAATAATTTTGTTTTGCACACCACCAGGTTGCCAGCGTTTGGGGACAACAATCGTCACCTCAATTCCTGGTTCTAGTTGAGATAAAGCGCGTAATTTCTCACAGTTTAAATCTACAATATAGGTGTGGCTAGCAACTAAAATTCTCATAGCTAATCTAATTAATTTTAAATATTTAATAAGTTCAGAAAAAGAGTTTCTTTGTGCCTTTGTGGGGAAAAATTAATTTTGAAACACAGAGACACTAAGATACAGAGAATCAAACCTAAGAAATTACTAAAATTCTCGATCGAGACGACTATAAATTTGTCCATCATTCCATATTGATTGAATGACAGTACCTAAAGCTTTGAGAAAACCCAAAATATAGAAAAAGCCGCGAGTCACGATTTTGATCGGAGAACCGCTTTTATGGCAAGGAGGTCTTCCCAGGACGTGACAATCGAATAAACGGGCGTAGAGGCGTAAAGCTTGGGTAACAGTGAGGTTTTTCAGCCCTAGTAAGAAATGGTTGTGGTAAAAAGTGAGTTGATATTTGAGCGATCGCATACTCACATCATGACAACCGCCTGTTTCTTCACCTAAATGCACTAAATCAGCCTCTGGGTCGTACCAAATCTTATATCCCGTCTGTCGCAACCGCAAACAAAAGTCTGATTCTTCGCGTACCGCACTACCGCGAAAACGTTCATCAAATTTCAGTCCATGCTTGGTAAAAATTTCGCTGCGAAAGGACATATTACAACCCCTAGCTGTTAGCACTTGCTGGGGTTTGATAGTATGAACTAAATCTATGTGATACCAAGCAATTCCTGGGTCCATCGCTTGCGGAGGAAGATATTCAATTTCCAACTCTCCCCCAGAATCCCCTAATTTCATTCTGTCAAATACTCGTCCAGCAACAGCCCCCACTTCTGGATTGTGCAAATAGTTTTTCGCATGGGCTGATAAAAAACCAGGTGTTAATTGAACATCATCATCAATAAATAAAATTATTTCACCCTCTGACCGTCGCACCCCATAATTACGTGCGCCTGGTAAACTCGCCCAGTCTAAGCGAAACCATTTAATCTTACCTGCTGTTGCCTGTTCTTCCAGATAGGCTTGAATTTCTGGTTGATGTTTTGGGGTTTGGTCAACCACTATCACTTCAAAATTCGGATAATCCTGTTTCAAAACATCTACCAGACTATCTCGTAGGGCTTCTTCCCGATAATAGGTAGGGATAACTACAGAAATTAAAGGTGAATTATTCATAGTTTTCTATATAAAAATATTTGTCTACTTGATAAATCAGAAAATTCAGTTTAACTTTGCTGCTTCTGCATAAAGATTGTCAAAGTACTCATTGTGTTTTTCTGAATCATGAAAGTTTTTCATTTGAGTTAAAGCACCTGCACTTAAGTATTCATAGTGTTCTTGTTTATCGGCTCTATCAAGAAATTGTAAGATTTTTTGTAGTGATTCCTCTGCTAGATAATCATAGGTGCTATTAACAATATCCCAATATTCATCAGTTTTAGTCTTTTCTCCATGCATCCAATTACTCCAATGACGTAATTCATTTAGTGGTAATTCTAAGTGATATCCATTTTCTCCATGATGAACAAATTCTGGTAGGGCACAGATATTAGTAGTAATCACAGGAGTAGCCACTGAAAAACTTTCGATGACACTATAGCCATAGGTATCATGTAATGTAGCCAAGATTTGAAAATGACTTTGCGCTAACAACTGTAAAACTTGTTCGTTAGGCAGATGTTGATATAATGTCACATTCTTTAAATCTAGTAATTTTAAATCTTCTGCATATTTAGACCGATCGGGAAAATCAGTAGGTACTCCTGGACCATGTTTTAGTCCAGAAATTATATTTATATTAATAGGTAAGCCCAACTTTTCTGCTTTTTTCGCCAGTCTTAAAGCAACAATTCCTCCTTTTCTGGCTAAATGATTACCTACAAATACCAACTGAATAGGTTCACTTTCTGTATATGTTTTGGGTTGAGTAGCTCTGACAGCAAAGTTTGGATTAATAACCACTAACTTATCTTTTACTTTATCTAGAATAGTCCAATCTTCTATTCGCTTGATCAATCTCAGCTTGGCATAATCTGATATAGCTATTAGTTTCTGGCAATTATCTAATGCCAAACGCCCATTCAATATTTTATATGTTATTTCTTCAATGTTATTTTTAGGATTTCTATATAAAAATCTATGATCTTCAAAAGTTACAAACCAAGGTTTATTTGTATACTGAATATTATTAAAGGCATGAAGAACGTGAGACGCTTTCCAAAAAGGTTGCCAAGAATTAAAGCTGCTGAAGGGATACCAAAGTCTTTCTAATGGATACCTTCCTGTAGGAAATGGTTTAGGACGGATTAATGTATGCCTAGAATTACGAGGTAAATTAGGTATACTAAGATGTTTCTCTCCTGCTACAATTACCTTGACCATTTTTATCTCTCTTAGCTTTATTAAATATAGTTTGATGGCAGCTTATTTTGATTTACTTATGACAGTTAGGAGTTTGCTTGTAACTAGTTTTTCTAATTTAGTGAATAAAAATGTATAAATTGCCAATAAAATAGTTAGCAATACTAACGACAGCATGATTTTTAAATAAACATTAGCTTGTAAACTATTATTGAATTTTGGCAAAAATACAAAATACAAAGGTTGATGAATTAAATAAATTTGGTAGGAATAAATTCCTAGCATTGAAGTAAAACTTAAAATCCATTCTAGTTTAGCTATTTTATCTAAACGAGATAATAATGCTTGGATACCCCAAAAAAAGAAGGGAGTAAATAAGATATCAAAGCCTAGCATATAGATAATATTTATTTTTGTAATACCCAAAACAAGGTAAAAAGCCAGCCCCAGACTAAATACAATAGTCGATATGATAAAATCTATTTTTCTAAAAGCTTGTTTTTCTGCATAAATATATCCCCAATAAATTCCCAGACAGAACTGAAATATATAGCTACCTAAAAAATTGTTTTGTAAAAAGAACAAGTAATTAGGAATATTATTTTTTTGCAAAAAGTATATAGATATAAACTTTGTTAAAATGGCAAATATCAAGCCTAGCCAAAGTATTTTTTTTGGTCGATTACGACAAATATAAAATATTAAAGGAGTAAATATATAAGCTTCTAAGATAACAGTGAAAAACCAAAATCCTGGATTGATAGCTTGGAACTTAATTCCTGCTATACCTAAACACGTTAAAATAAAATTAGTAGAAGATTTAATCTTAAAAGTAGAGAATAAATAATAAAGTAAACAACTTAATATAACAGCTAATATATATGCTGGGTAGATTCTTAGCAATCTTTTGGTAAGCCACGATCGCCAATTTATTTTAAAATCATTTGATTTGGATTTAATTAGTTTAGAAAATAGGCTGTAACTTGTATTAAAACCAGCCATAACAAAAAATATATCTACAGCCGCATATCCCAGCTTGGCCAGATTTCGGTCTAAGATGGAAATCAATTGTATGCGTTCTGGATAATTTTGAAAAAAATGAAATACCAGAATTGCGAAGATTGCTAAACCTTTTGTCTGGTCAATCCAATTGAATCTCCTCTGATATTCTAGAGGTTGATTTTGAATCATATATAATAGTTATTTTAGTTGTAAGGGTACAAAAATATGTGTCCCTAACTGGCGAATTTTTATAATAGCCAAAAGCACACTTTATTAAGCTAAAGATATAATTTCGACACTGAATATAGCCTAGTCTAAAATTCAGGATTTGCCCTCCGAGAGTTTACGGGAGTCTTCTATTTGTATCTGATATTCAGTTAATTCTTCATCTCAGAGTACGCTTTTTATTTACTTCCTGCTCCACTTTCATATTGTCCTTTTCTTGTTGTTCTAGTACTGGTAATTTAAACAGAACGCCTGCAAAAAACCAGTAATAAACAGCCACAGGATCGACATCGAGAGGGTAATAGTAGGTGTTATAGCTAATAAACAAGATAAAAACCCACAAAGAAGCTCCATAGATTCGGAAATTACGGTTTTTTAAGGAGCGATAAGTCTTAAAACCAGTTTTTGTGAGGGTGGTGACTAAAACTAAGAAACCGATTAATCCACAAATTCCTACTTCAAACAGTACTTTAGGGTAGTATGTTTCCACCAGTTTGGTTGAACCCATCGAACGAGCAGAATTAGTAGCTCTTCCTAAACCACTTCCTAAAGGCCCATCAACATTTTTCCAGTTTTCTTCAAATTGCTGAACGATAAAATCTTGGGGTGGTGAAGCTTCCCAGCGACCAGTAAAACTCTCCGTTCTTTCTTGCACTACAGTAGGATTGGTAATCATGGCAATTCCTAGAATCACAGCCAGTCCTACACCAATCGGAATAAAACGTTTAAGGTTGGCAATTTGACCTGTGAGAAATAACAAAATTACGAAGCAGACTGGTACTAAAGCTAGGGCAATTCTTTGCCCAGAAATTACAGCATTAATAAAAACTGATGCTAACGAACCTAAACTAATAAACCGCCAAATAATAGAAGGATCGCTGAAGCCAGTAGCAAAAGTAAAAAAGGTACTAGCAATTAAAAACCATGCCCATTGCCAAGGGGCTACAAAGGTTCCTGGTAGGCGAATTACTCCTTCTTCTGGACTATATAATAGGGAACCACCGAAATAACACCGTGCCTCTAATGTTGCTCTAAATAAGGCATCTCCTTCCAGACCTCTAGTACCTTGGCAGACACCAGTTAGTAATAAGAAGTATTGAATAAATCCTAGGACACAACAAATAAGAGTTAGGACAACTTGTAAGCGCGATAAAAATAGAAAATCTTTTTGATTGCGAATTAAATAATAAGCACAGGTAATTAGAGGTAAATAACCTAAAAATACTTTTAATCCTAGAATGCCCAAACCTATAGGAAATTCATTTGGTGCTTGTTCTAGCAATCCTACTTTAGGTGGGTTTAACTGCTGCCCGCCATTGATAAACACCAGTGTTAGTAAGCACGATGCTAATAAAATCAAGAGTGGGGTTTTAATTGCTTGAGGAAGAATGAAAGGTAATCCCTGCTTACGACAATTTTGCCAAAGTCCAATTAGGGCTGGAATGTAAAAAGCGTCCTTAGCTAATTGCAGTATGGGACTATTACCGAGGTAGTAAGTGATAGTACCCCCCAAGGGGACGTAAATTAGAAAGGCAAATAGGGCTTGGCGGGGGTATTTGGAAGATAGAGAAAAGATGGGAATTGCTAAAGCAGCTGGAACTGCTAGTTTAATTCCAGCTACAAAAAACAATATGATGCCTAAGAAGACACCACCAAAGGTGGCGGCGGTAAATAAACTTGTGAATTCTTTGCGTGCTAGGGTGGCTTTGCGTTTTTGGGCTAACCGTTCTTTTAGGGTAAGGGTAGGTGTTTCGGATTGCGATCGCTTTTTTGATTTTTGAGATTTTTTCTTGGGTTTGGCCATGAGTTTCAGTTCTGCGTGCTGAGTCCTAAGTCCGTTTAACTCAGCACGTCAGCACTGGTTATCCTAGGTGTAGCTGAACTTGTGAAACCAATTCATTTGTCCAATGGTGAGCAAGGTCAGCATTTGCCGCTTCCACCATAACCCTGATTACTGGTTCTGTGCCAGAAACACGCACCAAGATTCTACCAGAATCACCCATTGCTGTTTCTGCAAGGGCGATCGCTTTTTGTAGTGGTTCGCAATCTTTCCAGGCCATCCGGCGATCGCGATCTAGTACTCGTATATTCTTTAATAGTTGGGGATAAGTCTGAAAGCTTTGGTCTACCATGTCGTGGAGAGCAACACCAGCTTCTTTAATCAAAGCTGCGATATGTAAGGCTGTTAACAAACCATCTCCAGTAATACCATAGTGACGGCAGAGGATATGACCCGATTGTTCGCCTCCTAGCATTCCCCCATGTCGCAGCATTTCAGCTTGCACATATTGGTCGCCTACTGCTGTGCGAATCAATTTACCACCTAATTGTTGCCAAGCCTTTTCAAAGCCTAAATTAGCCATGACAGTAGAAACTATCAAATCATCTGGTAGTTGTTGCTTTTGCTTGAGGTGGCGTCCCCAAAGGTAGAGAATATAATCGCCGTTAACTTGCCTACCTTTACTGTCTACAGCTAAAACGCGATCGGCATCACCATCAAAGGCAAAGCCAACATCGGCGTTGTTTGCCTTAACAGCAGCTTGCAGAATATCTAGGTGAGTAGAACCACAATTAACATTGATGCGATCGCCATCTGCTTCGTTATGCAAGCAAATGACCTCTGCACCCATTTCTTGAAATACCGCCGGGGCTAACCCAACTGCTGCGCCCCAAGCCAAGTCCAAAACAATCTTCATCCCCTGAAGATTTACTGTACGGTGCAAGGGTTGTTTTAACGCATCGCTATAATGCCCCACTAACTCTTTGCGTAAATAATGCCGCCCGCAATTATTTACATTAGCAACGGCTGACTTATTACCACGCAATCCTGCTTCAATTTCTGCTTGCAATACTAGTGGTAACTTCGCACCATCCGTACCGAAAATTTTAATGCCGTTGTCCTCTGGGGGATTATGACTGGCAGAAATCATCACCCCGCCTATGGCATCACTGTCACTGGTAAGATAAGCAACGCAGGGAGTAGGACATAATCCCAAATACCAAACCTCAATTCCCGCCGCTGTTAACCCAGCACTTAACGCCATTGCCAGCATATCGCTGGAGTTTCTGGAGTCCTGTCCGAGAATCACTGGCCCCGAATTAACAGCATGAGTACGCAAAACAATACCCGCCCAGAAACCTATTTGCAATGCTAAAGGCGCACTCAGCAATTCTCCTACTCGTCCGCGAATCCCATCTGTACCAAATAAAGGATTTTTTGGTAGTGCAATTAAATTCAGCGCAAAATTGCTTTCTATATTGGCTCCCGCAGCAGAACCTTCATTAAGGCCGCCTTGAGTCCGAGTTATTGATGAAACCATATGTTTAAACACTCCGCACAGTCACACTGGACAATAGCACTTTACACTTTGTTCAACAATTCTGACTTATTACCGTTTGATTGGTTAAGTATCTAGATGTAGATCAATATTCAATATCAGCATCAAAGTTGCCCGTAGACACATCCACTCTTTGCTGTTGAACTTACAGTTGATTGATGCCTACCAACTTACTATATATTTGGTCTTTTGACGGAATATCTATAAATCTAAGAATACTGTTATTCAGTAAAAATACTTATAAATATTTCTAAATAATTGTAAAGATTATTCAAGATACTTGTCCCCAAACATCCCTACAATTGATAAATAATTTCTGCAAACATAACTATATGCTGACGGTCATCCCGACTGTACTGTTTCGGGTTATCCGGTAATTAATATCACTTTACAAAGTGACAACAGACTAATAAACTGTAAAAAGCATTACTTTCTCAGATTTTGAGCAAAATCAGCAGTTATTTTGGCAAATATCCAAAATTAGCTCATTACAACTCTCAATCAAATTCTGGAACTAGAGATTATCACCTGATGAGGCGTTTTGCTGTGTAAAACTAAAGTCCCAAATCTAGGAGCTTAAAAATTTTTAATATAAATTCTCATCAAATAGTTCTAATGTAACGTTTTAATGGCCTTTTTTAGCCGTTAGTAAATCGACACTCCTGTAGTTGACCTTTTAAAGTTGAGAAATTTAGCATGAGTAGCAATTTAGCAAGCAAATTGCGTGTAGGCACTAAGAAAGCCCATACGATGGCGGAAAACGTCGGTTTTGTCAAGTGCTTTTTAAAAGGGGTGGTGGAGAAAAGCTCATACCGCAAGCTAGTTGGTAACTTCTATTTCATCTACTCAGCTATGGAAGAGGAAATGGAAAAGCACCAGAACCATCCAATTGTTAGCAAAATTAATTTTCCCCAACTCAACCGCAAACAGACCTTAGAGGAAGACCTGAGTTATTACTATGGCTTCAACTGGCGGGAACAAGTCCAGCTATCGCCAGCCGGAGAAGCTTATGTGCAGCGCATCCGCGAAATATCCGCAACAGAACCAGAACTTTTAATCGCACATTCTTACACCCGTTACCTCGGTGATTTATCTGGTGGGCAAATTCTCAAAAACATTGCTGTCACAGCCATGAACCTTTCTGATAGCAATGGTACTGCCTTTTATGAATTTGCAGAGATTACTGACGAAAAGGAATTTAAAGCCAAATATCGTCAAACCTTGGATGAATTACCTATTGATGAAGCGACAGCCGATCGCATCGTTGATGAAGCTAACGCTGCTTTTGGTATGAACATGAAGATGTTCCAAGAATTGGAAGGCAATTTGATCAAAGCAATTGGTGTAATGCTGTACAACACCCTCACACGTCGGCGTACACGTGGTAGCACCGAACTCGCTACAGCTGAGTAAATCTTTGTAAATCAATTTTTGTCAATTCTAGGGGCAATTTCCCTGGGGTCTCCTGAGTAAAATTAGGCGATCGCATGGAAGTTGCCCCTACTGCTATTTAGTCATTGGTAATTGGAATCCTGATTTCCAATAGGCGCGGCGATCGGGGAAAATGCAAACAGAGGCAAATCATGGCTTCTGGGCAAAATACTAATTAAACAATGGCTACAAAAATTCCTGTCACAGTCATCACAGGCTTCTTAGGTAGTGGTAAAACCAGCCTAATTCGCCACCTGCTACAAAACAACCAAGGACGCCGGATTGCGGTTTTAGTCAACGAATTTGGGGAACTCGGTATTGATGGCGAATTATTGAAATCCTGTCAAATTTGTCCCGAAGATAGTGATGATGGGGATAATATCTTTGAATTAACTAACGGCTGCTTGTGCTGCACCGTACAAGAAGAGTTTTACCCTACAATGCAAAAACTACTGAAGCGGCGCGATCGCATTGACTGCATTGTCATTGAAACCTCTGGTTTAGCTTTACCAAAACCTCTAATCAAGGCTTTTCGCTGGCAAGAAATTCGTACTGGCGCAACGGTGGATGCGGTGATTACCGTCGTAGATTGTGCGGCGGTAGCGGCGGGGACATTTGCCAGCAATCCAGAGGCAGTGGCAGACCAACGGCAAGCAGATGATAGTCTAGAACACGAAACGCCATTGCAAGAACTGTTTGAAGACCAACTTGCTTGTGCAGACTTGGTAGTGTTGAATAAAACTGACTTGGTCGATGTTGATGCCAAAGCCCAAGTTGAGGAGTTAGTTAAACAAGAATTGCCGAGGGTGGTGAAGATTGTTGAGAGCGATCGCGGTCAACTCGATCCATCTATATTACTAGGTTTCCAAGCTGCTGTGGAAGATAACTTAGATAGCCGTCCCAGTCATCACGACACCGAAGAAGATCACGACCACGACGATGAAATTACCTCAACTCACCTGATTTTAGACCGTGCCTTTGACCCAGAAAAACTGCAACAACAGTTGCAAAAAATAGCACACCAACAAGAGATTTATCGAATCAAAGGTTTTGTAGTCGTACCCAATAAACCCATGCGTTTAGTCATGCAAGGTGTAGGCACCAGATTTGATAAATTTTACGATCGCCCCTGGCAACCAGAAGAAGCAAAGCAAACCCGCTTAGTTTTCATTGGTCGCGATCTGAAATCTGCGGAGATAGAATCACAACTTGTAACTTTGTAAGTTATCGGATGCATTCATGGATTTTTGCCACGAGAGGAGAAATCCATGAATGCATCTACCTTGAGTATGATTTGAAACAGCGATCGCGATTGAACTTAAATTGCTAAGGTGAAGTCTAATATATACAAACTAAGTTATTCTGGCACTTGGCTTCTGGTAAGGATATAGATGCGTTTGTATAATTGGAACTCTATAATTTCTGCTCGCTGGTTTCATCCTTTACTATTACTGATCTGGTTCATCATCGGTCTTGGCTTGCGTTTTACCAACTTAACCGCCAAGCCTCCTTGGGTTGATGAGTTTGCTACCTTGGTGTTTAGCTTGGGGAATAGTTTTTTATCAGTACCCTTAGATCGGGCGATCGCACCTGATATTCTATTGCAACCCCTACAACCAAACCCAGCCTTGGGTATAGGGGATGTAATTCATCAAATAATCACAGAAGACACTCATCCACCACTGTATTTTGTGCTGGTGCATCTGTGGATGAAACTGTTTCCTAATCAAGGCGAGTTAGTATCGCTGTTTGCTGCACGTTCATTTCCCGCTTTATTAGGTGCAATCTCAATTCCTCTGACTTATACATTGGGTAGGTTAGCGTTTCGTTCCCGATTGGTAGGACAACTAGCTGCTGCAATGATGGCAGTTTCACCCTACGGGATTTTCCTAGCACAAGAAGCCCGTCATTACACATTAGCCACGATCTGGGTAATTGCATCCCTGTTGTGCTTGGTCATTGCTACATGTCATGTTCAAAACCGCACACTATTACCGCTGTGGTTAATCATCTCTTGGGTGGGAATTAATGCTTTAGGGATTGCTACTCATTACTTCTTCACTCTAACTCTCTGTGCGGAAACTTTAGTTTTAATGTTTTTAGCTTGGCAACAATCCATACAAGCAAAAACTTTAGTATTTTTCTTCCCTCTTTGGTGGCGCATTTATGCTGTTGCCACTGGCACTTTTGTCTCATGTTTAGTCTGGCTACCTAGCTTTTTAGAAAATCGGTATCGCAGTGGTTTAACAGCCTGGATTCAAGACGGTGAGCGCGTTGGACTAGAATGGATAAGCCCAATTTTTCAGGTTTTAGCAGCATGGATTACAATGATTTGTTTGCTCCCAGTGGAATCACCACAGCTAGTAGTTGTGATTCTTTCGGGGTTGGCAATGTTGATTTTCTTTATTTGGGCAATACCGATTTTAGTGCGTGGTATTAAAGTGCAACTACAACAACCTCAAACGAGTTTGGTGACTCAAGTATTGGGTGGGGTGGTTTTAGGAGCGATCGCTTTATTCTTTATATTTACTTATGTTTTAGGTATCGATCTAACACGAGGCGCACGCTACAACTTTGTTTATTTTCCGGCTGTAACGATCTTAGTAGGCGCAAGCTTGGCTGTTTGTTGGCAAAGAACTAGCAAAAAAGCTGTAATGTTGATTTGGCTGATGGGATTAGTTAGCGCCATCACAGTTATTTGTAATCTGGGTTATCAAAAATATTACCGCCCTGATTTGTTACTGCCAATAATTCAACAAAATTCTCAGGTTCCGGTTCTAATAGCCACAACTCACAAAACCTTAGTCCAAACTGGCGAAATGATGGGGATAGCTAGGGAATTAAAAGTTTCTGGTTCACAAACTCCTACCCAGTTTTTATTAGCCCATCAAGAAACAGACCCCAACACATCTACTGTTGTTCTAGAAAATACATTAAAACAGCTACCACGACCTTTTGATTTGTGGCTAGTTAATTTTCATGCACCAATAGCAGAAGAAGTGAAAAAATGTCTGCCTGAAACCAAATCATTAGCAGCAGTAAACGGCTATGATTACAAAGTTTATCATTGTAGGCAGTTAGATAATTAAATGTATGGCGTATGGCAGTTTTCAGAAATAAATTAAGCACAATCTTTCATGCGTCGAAAACTATTCAATTGTTCCGGCTAAAAATAATATTTTTCTATTCCCAAAGTAACAAAAGAGTGATTACTGTCTTTTTTACTTCTCCATGAAACCATTTTAGGAGTAGGATAATTTGTGGCAGAGTTAGCCACCAAAGACAAGCAATAAAATCTATGAACACCACGCAATTATTTAACCTTGCCAATCTTTTTGTTTTACCTTTTTGGGCATTGATGATTCTCCTACCCAATTGGAAATTCACCCGGCGGATAATGGAATCATATATACCATTTGTACCTTTAGCTGGGGCATACTTGTATTTGTTTATCACCAGCATTACGCCAGAAAATGCCCAAGCTTTATCTAATCCTCAGTTAGCTGATATTGCACGATTTTTTGCCGATGAAAAAGCCGCTGCAACTGGGTGGATTCATTTTCTAGTTATGGATTTATTTGTCGGGCGCTGGATTTATTGGCAAGGACAAACCACAGGTATTTGGACAATTCACTCTCTAGCCCTGTGTTTATTTGCAGGGCCGTTGGGTGTTTTATCTCACATTTTGACATACTGGATGACTAAAACCTTATTTTCCGCTACTGAAAAGGAAGCAGTAACAGACAAAGCTATCTCATCCAGTAATAGTTAATTTTTGGGTAATAGGTACTAACAAACACCCTATTACCCATCCAGCTTTAGCTAGCTTTTCTGTAGCTAACTTTTCTATAGTTAGCATCTATCCAACAGCGTGGTAGACTTTCGCCAGAAGGAAAAACTAACTCGTCTTTTTTAAAGAGATCTGTTTCTTGTTCTTCTTGACCTTCTTGATCTTGTCCGTGAACAATATCAGTATTGGGATCAATCAATTCCTCAAAATCAACTATTTTGATTAAATCATTGCTATCTTTGATTTGTAAAAACATATAATTCACCTCACTAAATTTGCCTGAAATTTAACCATAACTGATGTTGATGGTTGAAGTGTATTACTTTTGGTAAGTACTGAATTTTTCTATTTAACGATCAACCCTAGCCCATTCTCTATTGAACAAAGGAATTGCTAGGTTAAGCCTTAGCAGATTGTTCAACTAGTTTTTTCAACCGCATATATGCTTGTTCTGGTGTTAAAGGCTCAGAATCTTTTTCGTTAGGAATGTAATATTGTCTGCTATCAGGAAAATAACGTACTACAAAACTAGGTATCAAACCCAACTCCAAAGCTCTTTTACCGAGTTTCTCTGCTGTTTCGGCTAAAGTATATTTATCGTGGAACTGATATGTAGTCATGTCCTTATAACTCCTCAAAGAGGATGCTGCAAGAGCCAGTATGGACACTTAAAGTAGAGAAGTTAAAACTCGCGTTGGAATTTTTCTAAAATATCTACTAAATTTACCTGGCATTGCAGGGGTAGTAAATCGATCAAGGGAATTTCTTTCCTCCCACCACCAATTTTAACAGGTATGGATTCTAATACTGCTATAACTCTATCTTCATTAACAGTATTAGAAGTAATTAAGGGATAGAGCTGTTCTGCAACAAGAGTATGCAGTTTGGCATTAGATAAATAGAGATGCCACTTAGCAATGTCTATGTAGACGTTTTCCCCAATTTCGGCTGCTAGGGCTTCTAGCACTTCTGTGGTGTTAGTCTTAGCCATAAAAATTACCCTATATCAACAAAAGAGCGCTAACTCTCAGGCTATTTAATATTATCGCTCAATTAGCTAGGCTAACTCTACAGTCACAGGTTACATCGCCCTAGCATCCGTAGTCTATCTTTAGGTAGATTTTGGTGGTGTATCGGAGTAATTGGCGATCGCACTGATATATATAAAATGCACCAACAATACAACAATCCAACTTACCGTTACCCAAGGCAGCCATTCCCAGGTAGTTGCTTTGAGATTGTGGAAAAACCACAGCCCAGAATTAATCGTAGCTGCGATCGCTACGTGTACAGCAAAATTCATCCTGTCATCTATCTTGCGGTAGGCTGGGTCTTGGCGATCGGGTTTGGTAGGCCAACGAGGAGGCATAAATATTTGTTACATATTTCAACACACCCTAATTATTCTAAGGGTCTTGGGGGCGCAGCTGCTATTAGACCCAGACAATAGGGCAAATTTACTTATGCTGCTGGCGGAGAATAATCTCCTGATTTTCCGCCAGTTTTGCTAATTAACCGAATAGATTCTATTTGAATTGATTTCTCTAAAGCTTTTGCCATATCGTATAAAGTTAAAGCCGCAACAGAAACAGCAGTTAAAGCTTCCATTTCTACCCCGGTTTCAGCTTTAGTTTTAACAGTGGCATAAATTTTATAACCTGGAAGTTCTGCATCGGCGATCGCTTCGACTTCGACTTTCTGCAAAGGCAAGGGATGACACAAAGGAATTAAATTAGCTGTCTGTTTAGCTGCCATAATTCCAGCTATTCTGGCGGTTCCTAACACATCCCCTTTGGGAGCATTCCCGGCTTGGATAGCAGCAAAAGTTTCTGGCAACATTCGCACCTGAGCAGCGGCTACAGCTTGGCGAACAGTGGGCGCTTTGTCCGACACATCTACCATCTGTGCCTGTCCTTGGCGATCGAGATGAGTTAAGTTGGCAGAATTAGACGAAAAATTGTCTTGCATGATTTTGAAAGAACGTGTTAATATGATTTTCGGTCAAGGGCGTGTAGCTCAGTGGACTAGAGCACGTGGCTACGGACCACGGTGTCGGGGGTTCGAATCCCTCCTCGCCCGTTAGATAAAAGAGACGCAACTAATATTGCGTCTCTTTTTTATTTATTAAGATTGATTGAGGGAATAAGCATCTTTTCCACGACCCAAAGCAAAGCGCAGGGAACCTGAGAGGTTTTTGTTGGACTTGGTAAGGAAAATTAGCAATGCCATCACAGTTAAACCAGCGCAAAAACCAAACATATTACGGTAGCCAACTTGTTCTGCAACAGAACCGAAAACTGGACCAGCAATCGCAATTCCCACATCTAAACCCATAATACAAAGAGAAAATACCCTTCCCCTTTCTTGTGGCAGTGCCCGATCGGCAACGACAGTGGAAATCATCGGCATGAGGATACCAGAACCAGCGCCCTCTAAAACTCCGGCTATTAAGAATATATCCGCGCTGCTAGCTTTCCATAGCAAAATCATGGAAACAGCATAAATAACCAAGCTCAGAGTAATAAATAAACCTCTACCATAGCGATCGCTAGCTTTGCCAGTAAAAAACCGGACGCTAAAACTCGCAAGTGCGCCAACTGTATAAAACAAGCCTGGGTTTAAATTTACCTGCGCAGCTTTGATAAATAAAGGTACAAAAGTGTGCAAAGCCCCAAAAGCCAAGCCAATCATCAGCATGATGCTTGCAAGGACTCTCACTCTCGGACTAAATAACAATTGCCAAAACCTACTATCATTACTGTCAACCTGTTGCTGTTTGTGGATTGGCGGATTAACGATAGGTACAAGACATAATAAACCAATCCCAGCCAATCCCGCAGATAACAAAAATAACAGCGTGTAACCACTCGCCGCTTGTAAATATCCGCCTAAAGCTGGGCCAATAGCTGCACCAATCGGAGTTACCAAACTCATGTAACCCATGATTTCACCGCGATTTTTTTCTGGTGCTAAATCTGCTACCAATGCTAAGTAACCTGTAGTAAAAGCCGCGATACTGATGCCATGAAAAGCACGCAGCGCCATTAAACCAGGGATTGATTGCACTACTATGTAACCAAGCGGTGCGATCGCATTGACTAGCATCCCAATTAGTAAGACTATTTTCCGTCCCCGTCGATCTGCTAACTTGCCAAATAGAGAGCGAAATAGCAACATCCCAATCGCAAAACTACCCAGCACAATGCCAATTTGTTGCTTGGTTGCGCCTAAATCCTCCATGTAGAGTGGTAGCGTTGGTAATAAAGCAGCCAAACCAGACCAGAATAATAAACCTGCTGTAAATAAAGCCAGCAGGTTGCGTCTTATTTGGAATTCAAGGTTATCAAAGACTTTCAAGGCAGATGCAGTTGAATACTAAACGTGTTTTTCTCTTATTGTTACGTTAGTTAACATTTTTTGCTACCACTTCCCGCACCCGATATATCGGTCTACCTTGGGATTCATGGTATGTGCGCATCAACAACTCTGCCAAAAGACCAAAGCAAAACAACTGTACCCCTGTGACCAATAGGAGAACCGCTAAAATCAGCAATGGGCGATTGCCAATCATTTCACCCCAAGCCAACTTGATAAAAGTCAAGTAAATTCCAATAATTGCCCCTATAACCATTGAGAATAAGCCCAACAGCCCAAAAACGTGCATCGGGCGTGTGAGGAATTTCTTCATAAAAGAAATCGTCAACAAATCCATCATTACCCGTAAAGTCCGCGATAACCCGTACTTACTGCGACCAAAACGCCGGGGATGGTGACGCACAGGGATTTCTGTAATTCTCGCGCCTTCAATATAAGCTAGGGCTGGTAAAAAACGATGCAGTTCCCCGTAAAGATTCATATCTGCCAAAACTTCTGCACGATAAGCTTTGAGAGAACAGCCATAATCATGTAACTTCACACCTGTGATGCTACCAATTAACCAGTTGGCAATTTTCGAGGGAAGTAACCGCGACAAAGCTGCATCTTGGCGTTTGTGTCGCCAACCACTCACCAAATCGTAGCCTTCCTCCAACTTGGTTAACAGTATTGGGATATCAGCAGGGTCATTTTGCAAATCCGCATCTAAGGTGACAATGACCTTACCTAAAGCATAGTTAAAACCCGCAGCCATTGCCGCAGTTTGACCATAGTTACGCCGCAGAATTATCGCTTTTAAATCATTACGGATTTGTGCTTCTTGCTTGAGAAAATCCGCAGAACCATCGGTTGAACCATCATCTACACAGATGATTTCATAGGTTAACTGATGGGCACTCAAACAAGAAGCGATCGCCTCTAATAATAACGGCAAACTTTCCACTTCATCACGCACAGGCACCACCACCGAAATATCGGGAACAATTGCCAAAATTGCCCCCTCCTCATCACTTGTCCTTGCAGAAACTAACCCACTCCTCATATTCCTTTGCGTCCTCAGCGTTTTACCGAAGTTCTGAGCGGCGGCTTCCGCCGCTCAGACTTCTCTCTGTGTTTCGTAACTCTTGATAACTCTGCCAGCACCGCGCAGCTGCTGATAATATGACCGACTAACCTCATCTCCCTGTTCCGATAGCCTGTCAATCCCAATTCCATTTCGTCCCTTGTCTTTCCCCGAACTATGGATATAGCAACCATCTCCCAAATAGAGTCCGACATGAGTTGCTTTTTGGGGAGTGCCAAAAAATATCAAATCTCCTGGCTCTAATTCTGCAATAGTAATTGGTTGGGTAAAAGCTTCTTGTTGATAGGCATCTCTTGGCAACCAAATACCTACTGAAACAAAAGCCGCTTGCATTAACCCCGAACAATCGTAATTTGGGCCCACTGTACCACCCCAAAGGTAATAATTTGATTGTTGCATTGCTTGGTGAGTAAAAGCGATCGCCTCTGGTAGCAGTTTTTTAATCTCAGATTCAGAAAATATTGTCGCCCGATAGGGTAAAGTAGCTCTTTGTAATAAACCCACATCAGCAAGAGACACCCACCCGGGATAGTCATCTTCACACAAATACACCTCAACAGCTGCATCCTGATGATTTGATGTTACCCGCAGATGTCGCCCAGAAGCGGCTTGAGTTGCTAGGCGCGTACATTCAGGAGAATCATATAAGTTTAGGTCAGCGAGACAATTGTACTCAGCCGCTGAGAGATTTTGGATGATGGATTTTGGATTAGAGAGCATTCTGCAAGGTTAATAACTAAATATGATTTTCTTCCGAAAAGACGAACAACTCGACAATTTAGGGTTAAGCATTTTAGAAGCAACTTGGGCAGCATTTCCGACGTTAGCGCGGAACCAAATTGCTCTGACTTGGATTGTCTACGATCCACCTGTACTAGTAAATACTGGTGGAGCATTAACTCCAGATGCCTTTTGGAACCATTCAGTACGTGGTTTTACTTATCGCGGTGTGGAGAGGATTTACCCAGCGAGTGTCGTGAAGTTATTTTACCTGGTAGCAATCCACGAATGGCTAGAGAAAGGAATGGTACAAACTTCCAAAGATTTGGAAAGAGCCATCCGCGATATGATTGTGGACTCTAGCAACGATGCTACCAGCTTGGTTGTTGATGTGCTGACTGGCACAACTTCCGGCCCAGAATTACCCCCTGGCCCCTTTGAAACTTGGAAATCCCAGCGTAATTTTGTCAACCGCTATTTTCAGTCTTTAGGTTGGGAAGAAATGGAGACGATTAACGTCTGCCAAAAAACGTGGGGAGATGGTCCCTACGGCAGGGAGAGAGCATTTTACGGGGAAATGCTAGAAAATCGCAATATGCTGGCAACAAATGCGATCGCCCGATTGCTACATAGTATTGTCGGGGGAGTGGCAGTTTCCAGTGCGCGATCGCAACAGATGATGGCTTTGCTCAAACGTAGTCTCAAGCCAGATGATTTACCTACCGATGTTGAAGAAGACCAAGTAACAGGTTTTCTGGGTGGTGGACTTCCCCAAGATGCCCAACTTTGGTCAAAAGCTGGTTGGACAAGTCAAGTACGCCATGATGCAGCATACATTGAAATCCGCGATCGCCATCCTTACCTGTTAGTAGTATTTACTGAAGGCAAAGCCAACGCTAAAAACCGAGCTATTTTACCTTTTATCTCCAAGCTAATTACCGAAGCCGTCAGCAGTTGGCAATAGTGACTCTCATTGCGCTGCGCGAAATTCTACGCAGCGCAGTGAGTTTTTAATTGCAGCTAATTTCAAAACTATAAGCATTTATAACCAGCGTTTATTGAGTTGCATTCAGAAGTTGATTTTTGCACTACTCTTGAGGCTCACATCCTAACTAATTCCGTCAAATACAGGATGTAAGAATCAATTTTTTCGTGTTAAATGGTTGAATATTGCTAAGGTTTCTTGAGTCAACACAAAAAACCTTTATTTATGTGTGGCAATATTCTGTCAGGAGTGAATGTGAATACTATTTTTCTTCGTAAAACTGTTTTTTGGCTGCCCAGTTTAGCAACTCTAGCAATTTTAGGTAGTAGCTTGCCTACCTTAGCCCAAACAGTAGATACCTCAAGCAGTCAGCAGTTAAGCGAGTCTAGCGCAACTGTAGAGTCTCCCCAGCAATTAGCTACTGAAGTCGAGGCAACAAGCCAAAAACTCCCTAGTGAAACTGAGAATTTGGCACTGAAGCAGCAGTTCCCTAACGCTGCTACCGCTACTCGTATAGTTACACCTGTTCCCGGTACAGCAGTTACCTCAGCTGTTGGGTTTGTAACTCAAAACCCAGAATCTACTTCACAACCATCTGCTACCACAGTGGCGCAAGCGGATATCGATCCAGGTAGACCTACCCGTGGTGGCAGAAGCTATATTGGTGTTGCTGGCAACATTGGTTTGAGTGGTAATGACTCAGCCTTGGGTGATGGTAACTTTACAGTCATTAGTAAAGTAGGGCTGACAAATACTTTCTCAGTGCGACCATCAGTAATATTAGGTGACAATACCACGATTTTAGTGCCCCTCACCTATGACTTTAACTTCCAACAGGTAGCTGACCCATTTAGCGAACCGTTACCAATTGCACCCTACATTGGCGCAGGTGCAGCTTTTAAAACTGGCGATAATTCTGAAGCTGCCTTTTTAGCAACTGCTGGTGTTGATTTCCCACTGACTTCTCAATTTACAGCCACAGCTGCCGTCAATGCTGGCTTCTTTAACAATACCGATATAGGTTTGTTGATCGGAGTTGGTTATAACTTCATGGGTTTCTAAAAGCATAGGAATAGGTGCTGAATAGTAAGTATTTTTCTCTCAGCACTTATCCGACATTTTGTACAAATTCTGGTTTGTGATTTTCAACCACAGATAAACACCCATGAAATCTGTGTTCATCTGTGGTTTTATTTTGCTAAAAGGTTTTCCTTACCTCTATTTAGGACTAACTTTGTCAATCACCTTGATTTTGCCATCATCGCCAACAGTCCAAACATCGTAGACACCAACAACATCGCCATTAGCGTCTACATCTACGTTACCACTGGCTCCTTGGTAGTTGATTTTTTTACCTTCTTTCAGTAGTTTCAGCCCCTCGCAAACATCGGTAACTTCTGTACCTGGCCCAGCAGACACTTCTCGAATTTTACTAGCGATGCCAACGCCTGTGTTTTCTTTAGCAGCTTGTGCAGCTAATACCAACAATGCGGCCGCATCCCAAGCTTGAGGAGCATATTCTCCTGGGGAACCACCTTTTTTCTCTTTCCAGAGTTTGTTGAAAGCTTCTAATGCTTTTCCATCAGAACCGGGTACTGTACCGATCGCGCCAGTTAAAATATATTTACCGTCACTACCTTTGCCGACTTGTTCTGGGAAAGTAGGCGCTTTCACGCCATCGGTCAGCAGAATTTGCACTCCATTAGTCAAGCCTTGTTGGTAAGCAGCTTTGAGAAACAAACTACCTGTCTCGGCATAAAGTACCGCCAACACTGCATCTGGTTTACCAGCAAAAGCCGCCGCCGCTTCGGTGTCAAATGTTTGAGCTTTGGGGTCGTAGCGCACAGGTTTTTCTTTATTAACTACAGTTCCACCTAACTTTTCAAAAGTTTGTACAAATGCTTTTTCAAAACCAACGCCGTAGTCGTTATTAATAACAACTGTAGAAACTCGCTTAAATCCTTTTTTCTTTGCCAGTTGGGCTAAAGCTAGTGCTTGGTAAGTATCTGGGGGAGCAGTACGCGCCCAAAAACCTTTATAGTCACCTTTTTGAGCCTTTTCAGTAAATACAGGACTCGTGCTACCGGGGGAAACGAGCATCACTTTATTCGGTGTCGCAACTGAGATAGCCGCAGTGGAAACGCTACTGGCAAAGGAACCCACTACACCAGCAACCTTATCTAAGGTTGCTAGTTTGGTTATACCAGCTGCACCTGCTTTGGGATCTGTTTGGTCGTCTACTGGTACTAAGGTAACAGGTTCACCGTTAACGCCACCGCAAGCATTAACTGTCTCAACGAGTAAGGGTACTGAACCCACCATCTGTTGCCCGATAGATGCCAAGTCCCCAGTTGTTGGTAGCAAGGAGCCAATTTTCAACCCTTTAGTGCTAGTTGTAGTAGTTGAGTTGGCTGCTGGTGTGGCAGAACTTTGAGCGTTACCTGTGTTATTTGGGTTAGTGGCGGTATCATTACAAGCCCCTAAAAAAAACCCTGTTGCTAAGGTAGCGACACTCAGGGCTAAGGCTGTACTAATTCTGTGCATAAATTACTTTCACTCCTCTAGTCTTTAGGAGCCTGAAAGTAGGATTCTAACTATATTTTCAGGTTAGGCCGATCTTAACAGACTCCAAAGGATAAATAATATCATCCTCCTGAAGATATAGAAGTATTTATTTAGCGGTAAATACTCAAACCTAAAAATGTAATATTCTTTAATAATTTAAAGCTTTGAAAACGGAGAGGGAGGGATTCGAACCCTCGGTACGGAGTTGCCTGCCGTACAACAGATTAGCAATCTGCCGCTTTCGACCACTCAGCCACCTCTCCTCGGTCACGAATATTGATTGTAGCAGATAGATTCAGAGAAGTCAAACATTTTATTGGGCATTGGGCATTGGGCAAAAGTTCTAAGACTATTGCCTATGCCTATTAACTTTTGACTCTTGACCCTTGACTCATAACACTTGCGATCGCATCCAAGCCAGTGGTAAAGTACG
The DNA here is from genome assembly GCA_034530615.2 of Aulosira sp. ZfuVER01. Lineage (GTDB taxonomy): Bacteria > Cyanobacteriota > Cyanobacteriia > Cyanobacteriales > Nostocaceae > Aulosira. The sequence goes on along the minus strand of JAVRCV020000004.1, from coordinate 161,575 downwards.
CAATTTTTTCCACTGGGGGACGTAGGCGCGTTGGGTGAACACATTGTAATCGTTGCGTTCAATGACGTTTAAAATTTGGCTGTAATGCATCAAGGCTGCCCACACAGGCCAACGGGCATCAGCAGATAGGTAAGAAATTCCTTTTTCTGCCTTGCGGTAAAAGTCTCTGGCCCGTGTAATTTGAAAGTTCATTAAGGAACGCCAGCGATCGTCTACCACACCCTTGAATAAGTCTTCCTCGGTGTAATTAAACCTTGCCAAATCTTCTAAAGGAATATAAATTCGCCCTCGTCGCGCATCTTCACCAACATCTCTCAAGATATTGGTGAGTTGCTTGGCAATTCCCAAAGCAATTTCTTCTTTGATGGGAACATACGGTTGTTGTTCGCGGTTCCACGGGGCTGTATTTCTGGTATTTTCCAACCCCATGACTGCTGTTGACATTAAACCGACAGTGCCAGCGACGCGGTAACAGTAGAGGTATAATTCCTCAAACGTTTCATAGCGACTGCGGTATAAATCCATTCGCTGACCAGCAATCATATCCCGAAAAGGCTGTATGTCTATTGGAAAGCGCTGGACAGTATCCGCTAAAGCTACATCAAAATTTTCTACTGGGTGTCCAGCAAAAATTGATTCTAGCTGCTGCTCCCATAGGTCTAGGGTTTCTGGCGTGGTCATGGCAGATCCAGGACCATCTACCAGTTCATCTGTACGGCGACACCAAGCATAAATTGCCCAAACAGCGGGACGCTTTTCTTTGCTCAGGAGCAAAGTGCTGAGGTAAAAAGTCGCGGAATACTTGGCTATAAGTTGCCGACAAAGTTTGTAGGAATCGTCTACAGAGACCAGCGTTTTCATGCGCGGGGGTGAATCAGGCAGTTGCAGCATTCGTTGCGGGCGATCTTGTTAGCGTTTGCAGGTTTGAGGCATTTGCCACCGGGAGTGCTTCAGAGATCGCCTGCGCTGTCAGCTTACCAGAAAGTACGGCCCCTTCCATACTGGCTAAATAGCGTTGCATGGTGTAATCCCCTGTGAGATAGAAGTTGGCGATGGGGGTTTTCTGCGAAGGACGGTGTTGTTGACGACCAGGAGTTGCTTTGTAAACTGAACGCGGCGTTTTCACCACATGATATTTCAGCAACTTTGCTGGATTTTCTCCACCAAAATGGTCGGGGAAGAGTTTTTCTAGTTCAGCAAGGGTTGCATCGACAATTTCCTCATCGGACTTGGCGATCCAATCTTTTGCCGGTGCTAGAACTAATTCCAGCATTGAGCGATCGGGGTTAGCATATCCACGGCAGGTATTGCTCATATCAGCATAAACGCTGAGGAGGGGCGATCGCGAGAATAGTAAGTGGTCAATTTCTGTAAGTTTGCGATCGAACCATAGATGGAGGTTAATTACTGGCACTCCTTCTAGCCCATCTAGCTGCCCGAAAAACTCCATTTGCTTCCACGGTGCTGGCAGCATTACTTTTAAAGGGTCAACGGGCATGGCAGATACATACAAATCCGCCGTTAAAACTTCATCTTCTGCCCCATTCAAGCCCCGCATCAAGAATCCCCTGACCGTACCATCTTCGTTGAGCAAAATTTCTTTTAGGGGAGCATTTAATCTGACTTCTCCACCACGTTCGGTGATGTAGTCTACTATCGGCTGACACAATCGCTCTGTTGGTGAACCATCGAGAAAAGCCATTGTTGAGCCTTTCTTTTCTTGGAGGAAGCGATTGAGGGCTGTTAGGAGGATAGTAGCGGAAATTTCTTCTGGGCCAATGAAGTTCAATGCCTTAGACATGGCAATAAAAACTTCTTTTTCTACTCGTAGAGGAATGTTTTGCTTTTGCAGCCATTCCGTCCAAGAGTATTGATCCATCTCCTCTACGTACTTTTGCCCTTGCACCATTGCTGGTAATAAACCAATGCCAAAACGAATTTTTTCTGGCCAGGTGAGCATATCGTTGTTTCTCAGGATTGCCACTATCCCATTTAAGGGCGCTGGCAAATCTGGAAAATCAAAACGGCTGTATGTGCCTGGGGCTTCGGGCTGGTTGAAGATCATGGTGTGTTCTTTCCACTGCAAACGATCTTCAATCCCCAGTTCTTTGAATAGCTGCAAAATATTGGGGTATGCCCCAAAAAATATGTGCAGACCTGTTTCGTACCAGTCTCCGTCAGCGTCTTGCCACGCTGCCACTTTACCGCCCAGTACGTCTCGGCGTTCCAAGACGATGGGAGTGTGACCCGCGTCTGTGAGATATTTTGCGCAGGAAAGTCCTGCTAGACCCGCTCCCGCGATCGCTACTCGCATTTAACCCTACTGCTTTTCAATATTTCTTAATCGTTTTGCCGTTCTCATTATACGTTGCAATCTGTTACATTTAGCAGTTTTTGTGCGATCGCTTCCCAAAAAAGTTTTATTTAGGACTTAAACCAGTGCCTGATTTTTTCGCAGAAGTTATCCAGAGTCAAAAGGAACCCTCTCAATGCACTGGCTCCTCTTGACCTTCATCACCAAAGATTATGTGTGCCAGTTGCTTAACTCGTGTTTAGTTTGAGCTAATTGATTTTCTGCAACCAGACTTTAGCGATTTGATCGTCGCTGATAGTTGATTTTTTACCAATCTACCTGAATTAGTTTTCACGCCAGATTTCGCAATTAGTGAAGATTGCTAGCCACTTAAAAATAGGTATATTTTATTTTGACAAATAAATATTAATTGTTAAAATTATTACTTTACTTGCATAAATTTAAGTATATTTATCGTTGTTAAATAAATGATTGTGCAGTTTTTTATGTGGCATAAAAGTGAAATATAAAAAATTTAAATTTAAAACAGACTAATAATTCAAAACAATATCTAAAAGTTTTATTTGTTTATTTGCAGACAACAAGATATGATGATCCCTGCTGGGGATCGCTCAGTATTTTGCAACAAATTATGAGGTTTTTTTTCTGTTTCAAAGAATAAAATTTTAATTTCGTAGCCAAAAAATGTTGTTTAGCAAAACCAGGGTTGCACTGTTGAATTGTGCAGTTACTTGGACATTAAATCGACATGATATTGATTGAATTCCTTTGGATGACATCTTGGATTGGTTCTTGTTTGTCATTTAGCAAAAACCTACCGCCAAGTTATACACCAAATGTATTACCAACAAAAGTTTCAGCCAATTTTGGAAAATTTGTAAGTAAGCATCGCCCATTGTTTGTGCGACCGAAGCAGCCGATAAATGTTTGGAGCACGACGTTGCTACCTACAAGATTTTTAAGAATAGATTGGGGCAATCGTGAAACCAAAGCAAATTTCGAGCAACCGCTGACAGCTAAGAAAACAGCAGCTAAAAATAGCCAAAAACAGCTTTGTAGTTCTGGGCAAGAGATAGCATCAAAACAGGCTATTTTCCAAGCATCTAGCAGTTTGTCTTCTGGAACAATAATTAACTCTGGTTCTTTAACCCAAGATTTTTTACAGAATAAAATCCTGCGATCGCTGCAAGATTTCTTCAGCTTTGCTAATCCTGTTGAGCAGAATTTTATGTCTGCTTCCTTACCAGTATTGGTAGTTCATCGAGACAAACAGAAGTATGAAGTCTGGGTCAATAACCGTATAGTTGCAACTTTGCCCACAGAAACTGCTGCAAAGTCAATGCAACAACGCTTAATGCCTCTAGTTAAGTCACCTAACTTAGATGCTCATCAATTACGGCCTGCTTTAGTGGATGGTATACCTGCATTAATGGCAGGTAATCGCTTTTTATGGGGGATTGAAAAACAAATTTCTCGAAGGTTCCATCGCAGTGGCGACCTGTTAGCAATTGAGTGGATTAATAATCTGCGTTCCGCTTTCAAAGCACCAAAGCTGACACTAGTGGAAGGACAGAGGGAAATGTATGGTGTCACCCCTTCTGCGAAAAAAATATCTGGGTTAGCTTCTTGGTATGGAGGCTATTTTCATGGTCGTTTAACAGCAAACGGCGAGATATACAACCAAAATGAATTGACTGTAGCCCATAAGTCCCTGCCCTTTAATACATATTTGCAGGTGACAAATTTAAAAACAAAAAAAGCTGTAATTGTGCGAGTCAACGATCGCGGCCCTTATATTCAACCCCGCAGCTTAGATCTATCAGTGGCAGCAGCACGTTGTCTCAACAGCGAAATTGCTGGAGTAGTGCCCTATGAAGCAGTAATTTTGCAAAGTAATCAACCCAAAATGACCTTAAAAGCTTCTAACCTCAAAACCAGAAAATCCAAGCCTGTCAGGCAACTTGCATTAGTATCTGACTTTTGATCGAGTTTTGGTTATTGCTAATTACTTATGGCTGATTGCTAATAGCTGATTGCATAAATAGCTACTAGCAATTACCATACCTCTGTTATCAGAAATGAAATGCTATTAAATAAATAGCCACAGGTAAAACGTTATGTCAGTAACGCAGAATCTTCAGGGCTTTGGGCATCATTTAATTCTCGGTGTCTCCGGAACGACATTAAGTGATGACGATAAACGCGCGCTGAGTGAATTGCAACCGGTTGGGGTAATATTTTTTGCTAAAAACTTTCTAGATGGCGCTGCCTATGAAATTTGGTTGCAAACTTATAGGGAGTTGATCGATCAGGTACGACAATACGCCGAACGCGATTCCATGTTTTTTACCCTAGACCATGAAGGCGGTCGGGTGGTGCGTACACCTGTGCCAATTACCCGTTTTCCTTATGCCTTGCTGTTGCAATCGCGATCGCGTCAGGTAGCAAAAGCCACAGCCGTAGAACTCAAATCTCTGGGCATTAATATATCCTGGGCACCTGTAGCAGATATTTATTCCAATCCTCACAATCCGGTAATTGGCCCTCGCGCCTTTGGTACGACTCCCGAAACGGCAGCTAAAGTAGTGCGGGAATACTACCTGGGACTTCAGGAATCAGGAATTCTCGGTTGTGCCAAGCACTTCCCTGGTCATGGTGATACTAGCCAGGACTCTCATCTAGAATTACCAGTACTGCATCTGACTAAAGAAGACCTGCGAAATCGAGAACTTATACCCTTCAAAGCTTTAATTGAGGAACAGGTGCCTTTGATTATGACAGCCCATATCCTGTTTCCCAAAATAGACCCCGATGTGCCAGCAACGCTTTCTCAAGGCATTCTCAACGGTATATTACGGGAAGAATTGGGTTTTCAGGGCATAGTTGTATCTGATGACTTAGATATGAAAGCAGTCTCAGACATGTTTACTCAAAAAGGGACTGTGGCGCGGGCAATTCATGCTGGCTGCGATTTATTTATTGTCTCGCGTAACATTAATTCATCATCTCTGGAACGTACCTATCACATTGCCAAAGATTTTGCGGATTCTCTGAGTAACGGTAGTCTTGATGAATCAGTAGTAGCAGCAGCTAGGAACAGAATCGATAAACTACTGGCTGTTACTCCCCAGTATCTCGTTCATACTCTCGATCGAGATACGCTCAAAGAACACGCTGAATTAGCGATCGCTTGTTCTTTCCAAGAAGTAGGATTTTAAATCAATAACAGGTGGTTTCAGAAAATTCTCATGCTGAAATCACCTGCCTCATAGTTTTGGGATGCGATCGCAGTAGCAACTTTTTGTGCCACAGTTTTGTCCGCTTTACAACTTCACTGGTGGTTTCAGCAATCTGTCACAAAGGATTGTTAAGCTACGCTGTTATCAATCGGCTGGTAAAAAATGTACTTCAACTTTGCGTTTTTTCACTATTCATTGATTCTCCTCATAACTCTCGCTTATAGACCGAATATCGCACTAACTTAACTAATTTTCTTTGTGGCGATCCAATAATTACAACTATGTTTACACACGTATCTACGTAAGTAGCTCAAGCACTTTACATAGTTAAACTCATTCACTAACAATACTTGAGCTTATATAAACAATCTATATAAGCCCATTAATAGTAATTTTTATACCCTGATTTCTATTAATTATTTTTGCCTTGCGATCGCCAATCTATAACTATAAAAAGTGCAAAGAAGCTTGACTAAAAATCAAATTCCGTGACTCTTGCCAATCACCCAATTACGCCGGAAAAACCGCGCCAAAGCAGACTCTTCTAATGATAAATAAATTGGTCTTCCGTGGGGACAGGTGCGGGGGTTACGAGTGCGTTGCCATTGATCTAGTAGTGTTTGCATTTCTGGCAAACTCATCGGTGTACCATTACGAATGGCACTGCGACAAGCAACTGCTACTTGCGCTGCTTGTAAATCGCCACCTAAACTGAGTTCTAAAATTGCATCAGCACAGTCTTCTCTTTGCTGCAACATTGCAGGTATATTCCGGACTGCCCAAAGTTGTTCACCAAAGGTTTCTATATCTAAACCGATGCGTTGTAATTGTGCTACTTGTTTTGGGGATAATTGATAGAGAATAATTGCAGGTTCGACGGGGATAAGTTGCCAGTTATCGCATATTTGCTCGTACAAAACTCGCTCATGGGCGATATGCTGTTCTACTAGCCACATTCCCTCAGGATGTTCCACCACAATATAAGTATTGCTAACTTGAGCAACCGCTTTTAAAGAGTAAGGATTGTTGAGTCCTGAAGGCTGATTGTTATCGCCTTCGTTGGAATTTTTAGGATTGAAATTGTAGCCGCCTTTGGCTTCTGCTGCTTTGAGTAATTTACTTACACGTGTGATATGAACGGCTTCTTTAATATTGGCTGAACTAATACGGAGTGCTTGCTCAATTCCTTGGGTAACTTGTTCTTGCCAATAACTGACTTCGTTGAGGTAAATTTCTGTTTTTGCGGGGTTGCGATTCCAGTTAATTTGATCGGGAGAAATCACAAGATGTAATAAACAAACTGGATAGCGATCGCGTGGTAATGTCCGATGAAATGCTGCCAGAATTGTTTGCTCAAGTTCTGGTGTTTTAACCATCCGACCGTTGATTGCTACACGTACCCAATCTGGACGATGACGATGACAGCGATCGGGTAATCCTACCACCAAAGTCAGTGCTGAGTCGTGAGTAGTCAGTTCTGAGTTGGGAGGATTGGGTAATTTTAGTTGAATTTGCTGTAAGTCAGCTTCTTTAACTTGAGGTAGAAATTGCGGTAGTAATTGTTTAATCGATGCAGCTGGATAAATGGTGAACCATTCCCGGTCATTTTGCCGAACTTGCCAAGTAACATGGGGGTGACAAAGGGCAATTTGTTGAATTGTGGCTTGCACGGCTTTCATTTGCTGTGCTACAGGGGGTAAACCCTGACGACGTGCTGCACAATTGGCAAATAAATTAGAGACTGTGACCACTGTACCAGGAGCGATCGCAGCTATTTCTACCCGATCAACTTTCCCACCATCACCATAAGTCACCCGCCATCCAAAATTCTCATTTGCCGGACGACTCAAAATTTCTAAATTTGCCAAATTCGTCAAACTATGCAGTGCTTCTCCACGAAATCCTAAACTGCTAATTTTCCATAAATCTGCACAACTATAAATCTTACTGGTGCTGTGAGTTGCTGCGGCTTTTTGCAAGTCATCAAGGTTCATTCCGCAACCGTTGTCTGCTACGCAAACACGCCACTGCTCCGGCCAGAGTGAAACTACAATTCTCGTTGCGCCTGCATCAAGGGAATTTTCTGCCAATTCACGCACGACAGAAGCTAAAGAGTCGATGACCTCTCCAGCTGTAATTAGATATACGACTTCTGTTGGTAAAGCGTGAATAGTAGATGTCATATATTACAGTGTAGGCGAACTGCCAACCACTGAATAGAATAAGCAATTTTGTTTACCGTTCAAAAAAAATTTTTATTAATTGTAAAGAAATATCGATTGAAATTAGATCTTTGATAGATTGCTTTTAAGGTTATAAGCGGAAAATGCCGATGAGTACCAATTTATTAACTGATGCGCACGATTTAAAGCTGCGTTTGGAATGGGGACACCCAGCTTTTACAATTATTGACGTGCGCGATCGCCATACCTATAATCAAGGTCATATCAGTGGAGCAATTCCCATCCCCTTAGATGAACTAACGAAAAGGGCTAAATCTTCTTTGCACGCAGAACGCCATATCTATGTTTATGGCACAAATGATGAACAATCAACTAATGCTGCCCAAACATTAAAGGCTGCTGGGTTTGCTGAAGTTTCTTCAATCCAAGGTGGTCTTGCTGGTTGGAAAGCCGCCGGTGGTGCTACAGAAGGTCTTGGAGCTTAATTTTTGTTTGTTAATATTGTTTGGTTTCTGTGTACTGCACAATGTGCAGTACAGTTTTTCTATGATTTTCTAAAAATAGAAATTTAGGTTTACGGTTCTCAAGATTTTCATTTTTTACTTCTGACAATTGTTATTCTGGCAATTCAATCAGGCAATACTAAGCACGGTATTGAGGATTAATAGCACTGCTATAGATGTTGAGTTAGTCATAGACACTCACTCTTTAACATCACCCCTATTAATTAGTGGAGTAAAAAAATGGCAACTTATTATGACTCTATAGCCCAGGAGTATAAAAAATCCAAACAATTGCCGTTTCGTCTGCATATTGAAGCATATACATACTTTCATCTGCTTGGCGATCTCTTGGGAAAATCACTCCTAGATTTGGCCTGCGGAGAAGGATTTTATACCAGACAATTCAAACTCCAAGGTGCAGCGCGCGTGATAGGGGTGGAAATTTCCGAAAACATGATTGAACTGGCGAGACAAGAAGAAGCCAGAGAACCCCAAAATATTGAATACATTCTTGGTGATGTATTTGAACTTGATAAAATTGGTAGCTTTGATCTGGTGGTGGCTTCCTATCTACTCAATTACGCCCAAACCAGAGACCAACTATTGAAAATGTGTCAAAGTATATTTGCTAACCTAAAACCAGGCGGTCGTTTCGTCACCATCAATAATAATGACTCCCAACCCCCCAGTTCTTATCTTGCAACTGAAAAGTATGGATTTATTAAAAGCATAGCCTCACCATTAATAGAAGGCACGCCGATAAAATACACATTCACAATTTCTCATAGCAAGCAGCAATTTAGCTTCGATAACTATTACCTTGGCGCAGCTACTTATGAGTGGGCATTTCAGAGTGTCGGTTTCAAAGCAGTTCGCTGGCAAAAACCAATAATTTCTCCTCAAGGAGTGGAAGAATTTGGTCAAGAATATTGGCAGGATTTCCTTGATTGTATGCCCATAGTTGGTATTGAATGTCTCAAATAAGAGCATTATTCAAGCCCCCAGGATAAATCTAGGAGGCTTGATAATTGTGAATTTTGCGTAAGGGTGTGACTCTTAACTCAGCAAGTTTCCTACGAGTAATTTATTAATCTTGCATTGCCAAAACTTTCGCGGGTTCAGGTTTCAACAATCCACTCAACAGAGATGCAGGGCGTTCGCCGTAAGGCCAAGCAAAAGCATGACGGAAAGCTGCATCCTGACAAGCTTGCAACTGTTTAAAGTTAATAATGTCGTATGTCAAAAGATTTTCATACTCAAATGGCAGACGCACATTGTGTAAACCAGCATTATCAGTACAAATAGCAATGTCTACCCCAGCTTCAAAACAGCGGTCAAAAACTAATTTGAGTTGACGTATATCTTGCAAAGTACCTGTTTTTAGATAAGTTGTGGGGCAAACCTCTAAACATTGCCCTCTTTTAGCTATATCTGAAAGTAATTCAGGATACAACAGTGGAATTTGAATTCCGTGACCAATCCGCTTCAGATAAGGTAAAAGTTGGGTGTAACAACCGGCTGTAGTTTCGTAAAGATGTCCTGTAGTTTTAATATTTAGGGAGCAGGCATAATCATACAGGTTAATCCATTCCTCCATACGTTCAGCATAGTAGCTATCACCCCCAGCGATGTCTACTGCACAGACATACTGTTTGTTGTGCACTGCTAAATCAACAATTGCCTTATTCACCTCATAAGGTAAACGCGAGTGCATACAGAGAATTTGGCTAGTCACAATTGGATATTCTTCCAACTGACTAGCTTTTCCTACAACTTCTACAATTTCTGCCATCTTGTCAATTCTTTCGGATTGACTCAGATGTTCGGGTGTTCGTAAATAAGGGGTGTAGCGCAGTTCCAAATAAGCTAAATTCTCAAATATGTAAGCACCCCGTAGCAAGCGATAGATAAAGTAAGGCAAAGTCTCTACAGTCTGCACACTTTCTACTAGAGTATGCAATTCTAGATATTCATCTAGGGTGTTGCGCGGTCTTGTATAAAAGTCTTCAAATTCTGGATAGTTCGCGAATCGGGAAATCAACTCTGATGCATGTCTCTCGAAATAACGCCATAACACACGAGGTACAACCGAACCGCCCAGATGCCGATGCAATTCAGCGTATAAAGCCATAGTGGTTTTTTCGGGAAAAATTTTAATAATCTTAACAATAAGATAGCGAAAAAAAATCTCTATCTCAAGGAATATTCGTAAAGCTATTGTTAATTTATAACTTTGACCAATTTCAGCACTGAGTCATTGCTCATTTCTCCCTCATCCCCCTCATCTGTGGTTGACGCACGGTGAATTTTCAGTGGGACTGCATGATTTCCAACTCAGCATTCACAACTCGCTACTTAGCACTTTGATTGCACTAATTGTTTGCAATAACTCTTTGGCAGTGCAGGGTTTGGATAAAAATGCTCTTACACCCATGTTAGCGGCTTCTCTTTTATTTTGATTTGATAACAGTCCGCTAATGACAATAATTTTGACATAGGGATTAATTTTTTTAAGCTGGCGAATGGCGATCGCACCATCCATCTCTGGCATCATCATATCCAGCAATACCACAGTAATTTGCTGCCGATATTTTGTATATAATGCAACTGCCTCTACACCATTACTAGCAGTTAAAACCCGATAATTATATGTTTCCAAAGATGATTTGGTAATTTCCCGAATTCCTGCTTCATCATCCACTACCAAAATCAATTCGCCATTTCCTCTGGCAGCTTCTAGTTCAGGGAAATTGACTGGTTGAGTGCGATCGCCTACGGCGGGTAAGTACACTTTAAATTGAGTGCCTTTACCAATTTCACTATTCACATTCACAAAACCATCATGGTTTTTAATAATACCTAACGCTGTAGATAGTCCCAAGCCTGTACCTTTTCCCACATCTTTGGTAGTAAAAAATGGCTCAAAAATCCGTTCTTGTATTTCAGGCGATATACCTATACCTGTATCGATCGCAGAAATAGCAACATAGGAACCTGCTTGAGCATTAATATGCAACTTTGCATAGTTTTCATCAATAACCACATTCTCCACTACAATTTTTATGATGCCGCCCTCTGGCATGGCATCACGAGCATTAACTACCAAGTTCATCAGTACCTGATGCAGTTGAGTGGTGTTTCCAAACACGTACCAGAGATTTTCGGATAAATCTACATGACAGGTAATGGATTTGGGAAATGTTTGATTAACAATCTGCTCAATCTCTTGTATTAATTGCCTAATTTGCACAATTGTGTGTTTGCCTTCCATACCCCGTGCAAAAGACAAAACTTGCTTGAGTAAACTAGCCCCCCGTTTGACATTATTTTCTAGGGTTTGGAGTACATGTTGACTCTGTTGGTCGTGCAATTTCATTTGCAACAACTCAACTGACATTAACACTGGAGCTAGTACATTGTTAAGGTCGTGGGCAATCCCTCCCGCAAGAGTTCCCAGACTCTCTAAGCGTTGCGATCGCAAAAGTTGCGCTTCTAGTTGTTTTTTATCGGTGATTTCTGTACTGACACTAAGAATTGATTTTGGTTGATTTTTTTCATCCCGCATCAGTGTCCAGCGGCTTTCAACGATAATTTCTTTACCATCTTTTGTTAAGTGCTGCAACTCACCTCGCCATTCACCTCTGTGGACGACTTGAAAAAATGCATCTTGTAGCTGGGGTGAAGTATCTTTGTACAAAAGCTCTACAACATTTTTACCTATAGCTTCCTCAAGCTTCCAGCCGTAGATACGTTCAGCACCTTTATTCCAAAATAATATTTGGTTGTGAATATTTCTGACTAAAATCGCATCAGTTGCGACATCTAAAAGTGCTGCTTGTTCGCGGATTTTCTGTTCTGCTTGTTGGCGCTTAGTAATATCTCGCGTCACAGCCAAATGCATAAATGTGCCATCCGATTCGTTACACAGTGGTACAGCATAAGTTTCCATCCAACGGCGAGTACCTTTAAATCCGACGATTTCAAACTCTAAATTACCCTTTTCACCTTGACAAACACGTTCATGCAAAGCCAAAAAAGCTTCTCTATATTCTGGTGCGATCGCAGTGCCAATTGGCTTACCAATCACTCTTTCCGCACTTTCTATCTCTATCATCGCCAGTCCAGAAGCATTAATTTCTAATAAAGTACCATCCCTTGCAATTAACTTAATACATTCTGGTTCTGCATCTATAATTGCTCGCAGACGATTCTCACTTTGGCGTAAATCCAGTTCTGTCTGCTGAAGTCGGTTGACATAACGCCACAACAAATCATATAACAATGCGACTAATAATAAATCTATGAAAGCGGCTAATAAAAATGTGGTAATCGACTTGTAAGCGGTTGCTTGCGACTGCTGACTCTGCCGTTGTAGGATTTTTTGTTCTGCCTCTAGTTTGTCGTAAATTAACTGTTGAATATCATTTTTTAGATTCCGCTTTTTATCGGACAAAACTAACTTCCGAACAGCATCCAATCCTTGGTTCTGATAAACAGAAATTTCTGATTGCAGAATGTTGAGTTTGTTGGTAATTTTTTCCTCAAGTATAGAAATTAACTGCTGATTTTGAGAAGCCTGAGTTAACTTTTTTAGAATTTGGATATTATTGTCAGTCTGTTGTCGCGCTTGCAGATAGGCTGCTAAGTCATCTGTATTTGCAGTTAGTAGATAGCTACGTTGTGCAATTTCCGCATTTTGAAGTTTTGAATGTAGAGTTTCTAGTTGAGTAATAACTTCCTGGGACTGTGTCACCCATTGCTGATTGTGGATCAGCTTCATAGTGATGCTATAGGACACTACAGCATTAGTGAATAAAACTGCCAAGACTAGAATAAATACGACTCTCAGCTTTTGGATGACAGACCATTTCATCATGCGATCGCCCTTTACGGTGCAGATGTCTCCTATGCGTTAAAATTAAAGATTAAAAATCAAATGCCTCATAAAAGTCAAGAATTTGTACGGCACTAGTAACACGACAAAATCTGTGGTATGCATTCTGCAATCCACTAACATAGACAATTATAGGGTAGTCTTGAGACACAGAAGCTGCTTAAAAAGTTCCTTTCATTGCCAATATCTTCGCCAATTATGAAGTGATGACAGAAGCATTAGGAGGTGAATACGCATCAGTGAAGATGTTCTATCAAAAATTTGAGATAATACTATAAATTAAGGGTGATTGAACTGTCAGAATCATCAATAAGCTAAGAATCTATTTATACTAGAGATAAAACTTTATAGAAGTTATGTAATAAAGCAATATGCAATTTAAACTGCATCTACCTTGAAAACCGCAGTTTTTTGTAATGAAGGTAAAGTTCAGAACTCAAGCTACGACAGGATAATATCTTCTCCCGAAAAGATCCAGGTTTCAAAATGGACAGTATTTAATATTATTTGCTCTCCAATAAACCACTTGTTTTGCAGTACATCAGTACTGACAGCTAAATCATATATTTTGCTGAGTAAATTCATGACTAAAATCTCACAAGCAAATGTGCCTAAGTATTGCAATTTTTTTTAAGGCAAACAATACTCATAAGTCCAGAATGATTCTTGAATTTTTGCTCTTGACTTTTGACTAACCTCGTGCGTAAGTATGTAATCTTCATCCCTAGCACTTGACTTTAGTTGCTCTTAGCTTGCTGATAAATTTGTTTCAATAAATATTCTGTAATGTGCTTGACATAGGTAACAGAATATGTTGATAATTATTGTTTGTGGAAACTTTACCTATAGAATAAAAGCTTGGCTAACGTCATTGTCATAGGTGCCCAGTGGGGCGATGAAGGAAAAGGTAAAATAACTGACTTACTCAGCCGCTCCGCAGATGTTGTTGTACGTTACCAAGGGGGTGTCAACGCTGGACACACAATTGTAGTTAAAGGTCAGACCTTTAAGCTACATTTGATTCCCTCTGGTATTTTGTATCCAGATACCGAATGCATTATCGGCTGTGGTACGGTTATCGATCCGAAAGTTTTGATAGCAGAACTCGATCAACTAGAAAAACTAAATATTTCCACTAAAAACCTGCTAATTTCTGAGACAGCCCACGTCACCATGCCTTACCATCGATTGATCGATCGGGCATCGGAAGAGCGACGGGGAAATCACAAAATTGGTACTACTGGCCGAGGTATAGGTCCAACCTATGCTGATAAATCAGAGCGTACAGGCATCAGAGTTTTAGACTTGATGGACCCTCAGGGTTTACGTGACCAGTTAGAGTGGACGATTAATTATAAAAACGCAATTTTAGAAAAGCTTTACAACTTGCCACCTCTCAACCCAGAAGAGGTAATTGAAGAATATCTGGGGTATGCAGAACGCTTAAAACCTTACGTTGTCGATAGTTCGCTAAAAATCTACGATGCGATTTTACGACGGCGAAATATTTTGTTTGAAGGCGCACAAGGGACACTCCTCGACCTAGATCATGGCACTTATCCCTACGTTACCTCCTCAAATCCAGTAGCAGGGGGGGCTTGCGTTGGCACGGGATTAGGACCGACAATGATTGACCGGGTAATTGGGGTGTCGAAAGCTTACACAACGCGAGTTGGTGAAGGGCCTTTTCCAACCGAACTACAAGGTGAATTGGGGGAATTGTTGTGCGATCGCGGTGCGGAATTTGGTACAACTACTGGTAGGAAGCGTCGCTGCGGCTGGTTTGATGCTGTGATCGGTCGCTATGCTGTCCGGATTAACGGTATGGACTGTATAGCAATCACCAAACTAGATGTCCTCGATGAACTTGAGGAAATCAACGTTTGTATCGCCTATGAAATAGATGGCGAACGTTGCGAACACTTCCCCACCAGTGCGCGTCAATTTGCCCGGTGTCGTCCCATCTACAAAACCTTACCAGGCTGGCAAGTATCCACAAGTGATTGCCGCACCTTGGAAGACTTGCCACAGCAAGCCCTAGACTATCTAAAATTCTTAGCAGAATTGATGGAAGTCCCGATTGCGATCGTCTCCTTAGGAGCTAGCCGCGATCAAACCATAATTGTAGAAGACCCAATTCATGGGCCTAAACGTGCTTTGTTACAAGCTGACGGCACTCCCGTCTCCTTACTTAGTGCATAACTTTGAATTAAAAGTCAAAAGTCCAGAGTTGTTTTGACCCTTGACCCTTGACCCTTGACCCTTGACAATTTACCTCTAACAACTTGTATGGCTCTGACAGTCGAATCTAAAAAGCGACCAGAAGGTAGCAAGGCAAATGCTTTGCGCCGTTCTGGATTAATCCCTGCCAATTTATACGGGCACAAAGGTGCCGAATCAATTTCTCTCGTAGTTGATGCTAAAACAGTTGAGCGCCTGCTCAAACACGCTGTTGTTAACAAAACAGAAGTTGAACTTAACATTCCTGAGATCGAGTGGAGTGGTAAAACCGTAGTCCGAGAAGTTCAATCCCATCCAGCAAAAGGTACAACCTACCACGTCAGCTTTTTTGCTGCCAAAAGCTAATTGCGGAAGATATTGAATCTTTCTTGCTACTTAAATTTTGTCATAATTACTGATAATGCCAGGGGTAAAACCCTGGTTTTTTGTTAAGCTAACAGCGTAAATATCGAGAGCCAAAATTACAAACACTAATACACGCCGATGATTTGAAATAATTATCTGCGTTTATCTGCGTTCATCGGCGGTTAATTATCAATTAGAAATATGACAGAAGCGACTATTCCAGCGTTAATTCAGCAAATGTTACAGCCTGGATTTTATCCCCATGCTGTCCTCGAACCCATTCAACTGATTCAAACTCACGTTTCTTATGTACTGCTAACTGGCGATTATGTCTATAAAGTGAAAAAACCTGTAAATTTTGGCTTTTTAGACTACTCAACCTTAGAGAAGCGGCGGTATTTTTGTCACGAAGAATTACGGTTGAATCAGCGAGGTGCTGGGGAACTTTATTTGGAAGTGTTGCCCATAACTCTAGCTGGAGAGGAATACCATCTAGGGGGAAGCGATGAAGCTGTAGAATATGTGCTGAAGATGCGCCAGTTTCCCCAAGAAGCTTTGTTGAGCACTCTGTTTGAACAGGGTAAGTTAAATGAGACACATCTAGAGGAATTGGGAAGAGTCGTAGCTCAATATCATGCCAAAACTGAGACAAATGATTATATTCGGAGTTTTGGTGAAGTACCGCAAGTGCGGGCTGCTTTTGACGAGAATTACGAGCAAACCGAGAAATATATTGGTGGCCCTCAGACTCAATTACAGTTTGACGAAACTAAAGCATATACTGAGCGTTTTTTTGCGGAACGCCCAGAATTATTTGCCAGCAGAATTCAAAATAACTACATTCGTGAATGTCATGGAGATTTACACCTAAGAAATATCGCTCTATGGCAAGACAAAATCATGCTGTTCGATTGCATTGAATTTAATGAGCCGTTTCGTTTTGTTGATGTCATGTTCGATATCGCTTATGCGGTAATGGATTTAGAAGCACAGCAGCGAAAAGACCTCAGTAATGCTTATTTGAATACTTATGTAGAACAAACTGGCGATTGGGAAGGGTTACAGATTTTACCCATATATTTAATCCGTCAGTCTTATGTAAGAGCAAAAGTGACTTCATTTTTGCTAGACGATCCTGGTGTGCCAGTAGCGGTAAAGGAAGAAGCAGCAAAAACGGCAGCAAAGTATTACACGCTAGCTTGGGAGTACACTAAACCCAAACAAGGGCAACTAATTTTAATGTCGGGTTTATCTGGCTCTGGCAAAAGTACTACAGCGCGATATTTAGCCCGTCAATTAGGAGCAATTCACGTTCGCTCAGATGCAGTGCGAAAACATTTGGCGGGAATTCCTTTGTTAGAGCGAGGTGGTGATGAAGTATATACACCAGAAATGACTCAAAAAACTTATGCACGATTGCTGGAATTAGGAATTATACTGGCTAATCAAGGTTTTTTCGTAATTTTAGATGCTAAGTATGACCGACAACATTTACGCCAAGAGGCAATTATCCAAGCTGAAAAGCACCAAATACCTCTCCAGATTGTTCAATGCACAGCACCCCTAGAAGTTGTGCAAGAGCGTCTTCATAAACGTACTGGGGACATCGCTGATGCTACCGCCGATTTATTGGCATCCCAACTTAAACAATTTGAACAATTCACCGATACTGAAAAACCCTACGTTAAGATTTGTGATACAACTCAGCCACAACAGGCACAATTAAAAGCAATAATTTCCTAATAGCCTGGTTTATCTCATGGCACAGAAAAAAGACTTTTTGAATTTTTCGCCAAACTTCCTATCACAACTGATATTTGGCTTAATTTTAACCCTTGTATTGTCGATGACAGGCTCCTCACTAGCACTGAGCATCTTTCTCGGCATCATGGGTGGTTTCACCTTAGGCTGGATTACCGCAGCCAGCAAGAGTAGTGCCCAGCCCCAGTCTGTAGCTTCCTCTGATGGCATTGATGCAGCCTTAAAATATTGGTTATTGTTCTTGATCGGCTTTAGTTGGTTAGGGTATCCAGCACCCATGAGTATTTTATTGGGGGCACTAGGTGCTTTAGGTGCAGGCTGGATGATCGCTTGGTGGGGAAGTAAGGAAGAAACCAGAACTCAGCTACCGCTTGAACCCACAGAAGAGGCTGAACAAGAAGAATCTAGTGGTAGAAGCAATGTCAAGCGCAGAAGAAAAACTACTCGGCGTTTCCGTCGTACATCTGGAGGTATCAATTTTAGGTTTTGGGAACGGTGAAATTAGGCAATTGGTCAAGGGTTAAGTGTCGCCTTGCAGTTCCTAGACCCCAGTATGTTTTTATATCTTTCTAAGCTATTACCGCTGTTTTTTTATCCGTTGGGATTAGCTTCTATCTGTTTGGTAGTGGCGTTGCTCGTGTTATGGAAACGACCGCGCATGGCAGCAGTGGCAATAGCTATAGCGCTAATTTTATTGTTATTTTGCAGTAATGCTTGGGTTTCTTACTGGCTGGTGCGATCGCTAGAATGGCAAAATACTGCAACTAGCCAAGTACCTAATGCAGAAGCCATTGTGGTTTTAGGTGGTGCTACTAAATCAGCTTTTTGGCCTCGACCTGGCCCTGATTTAAGCGAACAGGGCGATCGCGTCATTTACGGCGCTCAACTTTATCGTCAGCAAAAAGCGCCTCTACTAATCCTCAGTGGTGGTCGGGTCGATTGGCGTGGTGGTGGTACCCCAGAGTCGGCAGATATGGCAAACATTCTCGCATCTCTTGGTATACCAGCTGAGGCAATTGTCCAAGAACCTGATTCGCTTAATACTTATCAAAATGCTGTAAATGTCAAGAAGATTTTACAGTCTCGCAACATTCGCCGCGTATTGTTGGTGACTTCGGCAATGCATATGCCGCGATCACTGAAAATTTTTCAGCGTCAAGGAATTGAGGCGATTCCGGCTCCTACTGATTTTCTGGTCAGTCAAGGCGAAATTCAAGAAATTGGCAGCAGTCCGAAAGCCGCTATATTGAATTTGTTACCTGATAGCGACAATTTAGACAAATTTACTAAGGCTTTAAAAGAGTATATTGGTCTTTTTATCTATAGCTTGCGCGGTTGGCTCTAAAAAAGTGCTGAGTCCTGAGTAGTAAGCAGTACTGTGAGTTTTAGAAGTTTAATTGCAATCGCTATAATTTCAATAGTTATAAAGCTTTGATTTCTCAATAAAAGTCAAAGGTCAAAAAAGTAACAAGTCCAAAACTTTGAGATGGGAATTTTTACCTCATCCAATTTTTCTTCTTGCCTGTTGCCTATTGTCTCTTATTAAATTTCTCAGGAATCAGCACTCCCTGAAATTATGTCTAAAAATTTACCTTATATTATCCTGGCAACTCCCAGCGAAGTTGAAGAAACCTTTGCCTCTTATCAAACAACCCACCAGTTCTATCATGAAGTTAGGGAGCGCTCAGAATTTCAGCAGCATTGTGAATGGTATTACAAAACCGCAATCAGCCACCGTCAAGAGCTAGAAAAAATGCGCGGCGAACTGAATATTTTTCGCTGGTTTCGCCGCTTTTGAAAGATTTAGATAATTTCTAACTCATTGTCACGGAGATGGGCTTTAAATTTTTTACTAAACTGGACTAAGAATGGCAAATTAGCACTTACAGGTCTACCCTCCCATTGAGTGACAATAGCCACGACTTCGCCTTCTGAGCCTTTGAGGTCAAAAGCCTGACCGCGATGTTCAGGATGATGGTAAACTACTACCGAATCTTTAACACGAACGCGATCGCCAACTTTCATAACAACATTTACACCTAGCTTTTCCTTTTCCACAACTATCTCCACAGCCATCCCTCGCTGAACTTGCTTTTTTTGAAAAAATAGACTGCTTGCAACAATCACGCTTCGCATCTCATATTTACAGACTGGCTGTTGAATGCATCCGTAACTGTTATACGAACAAAGCCTGCCCATGCAGGCTTTGTAGCTGATAGATTAACAACATCAAATTCGCCTAGTGCTTTAGCAAGAGGTCTAATCCTTTAATTTTCAATTAACTTTTTATCCTCCCACAGTTCAACAAACTCTCACAATAAGTTTGCCAAACACAGGAGTTAACGAGACGGCTATCTGATGGTTAGGAAAATCCACACCATCATGGACTCCTCAGTGCACTTGTCCACTCCTATGGGTGTCTCAGAGGCGCTTTTTTTGAGGATGAGCGGCCTCACGGGCTAGGAAAACCCGCTTTAGCTCTTACGGGGCTCTTTAACGCCAAGTCCAATTTTACAACAAGATAGATATTCTATTGCCAATGGTCATTGGGTATTGGGCAATAGTCATTTCTCCTCCCTGTCCTCCTTGTCTCCCTTGTCCCCTTGCTCCCTGCTTCCCTGCTTTTTCCCCCTCATCTCCCTCATCCCTACTCTCTATTCTGGGAACATAGCTGTTGCAATCCTGGGGGCAGTTGGCGACATATTTGCTGGAATGTTTGCGGCTGAAGTTGCCACCAAACTAATAATCCCAAAGTTGTACCACCCAAAAGTAATAATAATCCTCCAAGCAGCACTAAAGCTTTACCTCGGCTTGGTTGTTTGACATCGGTTGGGATAACTTCCTCTACAATGTCCACATCTAGGATTACTGGTGAACTTTCCGGCAAAGAGAAGTCCTCTGTTTTTTCTGCTTCTATGACTTCTGCTTGCGGTTGTGCATAAGTTAAGGAGACGAAGTATTCTCGCGAAACGTTGCAAAGGGTCATAACCAACGATGTATTATCATGACCATTTTTTTGATTGGCAAATTTAATCCAACGATTTACACCATCTTCTATATCCACTTGCCTATTTAACACGGCAAGTGCGTAATTCTGCCATGATTCTTCTACCCAATTATTGTCACTTAACCCATCAGAACACAGCAACAATATGCCATCTTCTTCCAAAATGAACCGCCTGATTTCAACCCTTAAGGATTCGGCATCTCTGGTTCCCAAGGCTTGAGTTAATGCAGTTGCATCTGGCCGCATCAGCGCTTGACGATATAAATTCCGCGCATAGCGGACTTCTCGCGCTGCTACATCATCATCTACTGTGAGTAGCTGACAATAATTTCGAGTAATCCAATAAGCACGGCTATCACCAACACTAGCCAGGTAAAGTTCATGGGTAGTTGCTGAACCCTTAGCAGAGTTTGCCGGCACTCGTTGCGGCACTTGTAATGCCATTACCAGAGTTGTAGCCATACGTTCTCTACCTTGGCGATTTTGGGCGTCATTACTGGCACAAATCACGTTATTTACTACCCGCAGGCTGGTTTCTAGTTGTTCTTCCCACAAATCTGGGGTTATTAGTTCGGTTTCTGCCGCTAACTCTGCAAATAATGCCCGGATCTGCAATTTTACTGACTGTACTGCTAATTGGCTAGCGACTTCACCGCCTTGATGTCCGCCAATACCATCGCAAACAATCGATAAGTGTGGGATGAGTGAGTCTTTGAGGTCATGAGAGTTAGCAGGGAAGCAAGTATCTTCATTGCGCGTCATTACTATCCCAGTATCGGTTGCGCCTGCTACTTCTAGATTTAATGGCAATTCTGCCGCAGATGAGAGTAACAAAGCATTGAGTTGAGTGCAAATTGCCTCGAACTCAACTTCAGTGGTACACATCTGCTTGACTATATTCTGTAAACTTTGAGCTATTGATGCTTTGGCAGATGCTACCAAAGGCTGCCAAGATTCTCCCAAATCTGGCAAACTGGGTAAGCTTTCTGTTGTCTGGTGAAGTTCCAACAGCCGCACACACCAACCTTGCACCCGCAGGTTGTTCAACATGAGTAAACTGCTAGCAACTCCCTGTTCTGATAAAGGTTGCCAAAGTTGGAGAATTTGCCATAGCCAGTAAACCTGTCTTACCGCCGTTGCTTGTTCCCATGCATTAGCGATCGCAGGATAGATATTTCCAGTTTCTGCGATCGGCACGTTTTCCAGCAACAAAATATCATCCCCATCTTCCTCAAAGGCGGGAACATAACCATAAGCTTGGGGCAGGTGCAATCGCTCATAATATAACCGTAGGTAAGGAATCACTTCCTTTGGCAATTCTGCGGGTATGTCGGGGAGTAATCCAGGTTGAGTGTCCAACCAAATTTGATGCGTAATTACCTCATACCTATTTGCCACCGTTGTTCCTGGTGGAATTTTCGCTGCTTGAGAACCAGTTGCCCAAAGATAGCGATGTACTAAGGAAGTTTGACAATTAGCACAAACACGGCTCCCCAAAGGATTAATGGGGTTAGTACAGTCTGGATTGATGCAATAAATTATCTGTTGAGTAGAAATCATACATTGTATAAATTTAGGAAACAAATCAACTCATGAATTTCAATTAAATATAGCTGTCAAATACTTGAAGGCTAGAATAGACTGGATTCGTGTACCTCTGGCTACAACTTGTTACTGAATTTAATCAAAATTGATGGTTAAAGTACCATATTTTGCTTTCCGTAAGCAGTCAGCCTTTAGGTATATGTAGCAAGAGAAATACATTGACATAAATGTAGTGTCAGGATGGCGCTATGCCAAGTTATACCCTAATCTGGCTTTTGGCAGGATCGGTTCTGTGTTTAATGGAACTGTTCTTACCATCTGCTTTTGTGGCTTTCATGATGGGAATTAGCGCTATTGCCGTAGCAATAATGTCTCAATTTTTTCTGGGAAGTTTATGGCTACAAGTTGTAGTTTGGCTGTTGCTTTCCACATTACTGATTGTGGGTTCCCGCAGGTTTTTACAACCACGAAGACGCAACTCGAAAATCCAAAATGCAATTACAGGTGAAACTTTAACTGAAATTCCCGCAGGAAAAACAGGGCGGGTGCTATACGAAGGAAATTCTTGGCAAGCAAGATGCGACGATGAAAAACTCAGCGTCGCACCTCATCAAAGAGTTTATATCGTGCGTAGAGAAGGCACCACCTTGATTGTGATGCCTGAAAATCTCTTGCATTCTTAGGTACTAGTTCAAAGTTAATGATTATTCTTTCACTCAACTTTCACTGTTGAAACTTAAATATCCAATAATTTAGGAGAATCACAATGGAACAGTTCTTGTTGCTAATAGTTTTGGCACTTGGAGGTTCTGCATTAGCAGGTTCAGTTAAAGTTATTAATCAGGGCGATGAGGCCTTGGTTGAAAAATTGGGTAGCTACAACAAAAAATTAGGGCCAGGGCTAAACTTCGTTACGCCTTTCCTCGATAAGATTGTTTACAAACAAACTATCCGAGAAAAAGTCTTAGATATTCCGCCACAACAGTGCATTACCCGTGACAACGTTTCGATCACAGTTGATGCAGTGGTTTACTGGCGCATCATGGATATGGAAAGAGCTTATTACAAAGTAGAAAATCTCCAGTCGGCAATGGTGAATTTGGTATTAACTCAAATTCGTTCGGAAATGGGACAACTGGAGTTAGATGAAACCTTTACCGCCCGTTCTCAAATTAATGAACTTCTATTGCGGGATTTGGACATTGCTACTGACCCTTGGGGTGTGAAAGTAACGCGGGTAGAACTGCGAGATATTATCCCCTCTAAGGCGGTGCAGGAATCGATGGAATTACAGATGTCGGCAGAACGGCGCAAACGGGCATCAATTTTAACATCGGAAGGCGATCGCGAATCTGCTGTTAATAGCGCTAGAGGTAAAGCCGATGCCCAAATTCTGGATGCAGAAGCCCGCCAAAAAGCTGTAATTTTACAAGCTGAAGCTGAACAAAAAGCGATTGTTCTCAAAGCACAAGCTGAACGTCAACAACAAGTTCTCAAAGCACAAGCTGTTGCTGAATCGGCAGAGATTATTGCTCAAAAAATTAAAAATAACCCCGATGCGCGTTCAGCGTTGGAAGTTCTCTTGGCTTTAGGTTATCTGGATATGGGATCGACAATTGGTAAAAGCGACAGCAGCAAGGTCATGTTTATTGACCCCCGTACTATTCCTGCAACTTTAGAGGGCATTCGTTCCATTGTCTCGGATGGTCAGGAAATTCCTGACTTCAATAATAAGCACGTCTAGTTGAGATGAGGGGGATGAGGGGGATGAGGGGGATGAGGGGACAAGGGGGACAAGGGGGACAAGGGGGACAAGGGAGATTAATTAATATATTTTGTCTATTGCCTATTGCCTATTGCCTTTTGACCCTTGACCCTTGACTATTGACTAATTTCAGCTGCTTGTTCATTCTGACATTGGTTGCACAAACCAAAAAACTCTAGAGTGTGGTAAAAAATTTTAAACTTGTGGTTGGCTTCTAACTGCTCTTCCAGGTTATGTACTGGGCATTGATTAATCGGAATTGAAATACCGCATTGCAAGCAAGTGAGGTGGTGCTTGTCTTGCTGCGCTAGGCTATAGAGAGCTTCGCCATTTGCTAGAGTCCGTATTTGTACCATTCCTTCCAGCTTTAAGGCTTCCAAGGATCGGTAAACTGTTGCTAACCCCATACTTTGATTCCGATTACGTAATTCTATGTATATATCCTGTGCGGAAATTCCTTGTTTGACGGTTTTCAACAGGTTTAAGATCCTCTCCTGACTGCGGGTGCGTATGGCTCTCATAGACAATTGTTTAAATTTGCCGCTGTGGTTGAAGCTCTCATACTGGCTAACTAAATAAATTAACTATAATCGCTTCATAATCTTATTTTTACTCAGTTGGAACAGAAAGTTATAGTATAGCGATCGCAGCATTCAGCGAAAACTCGTGCAAAGGAAGTATCTAGCCAAAATTTTTGTGACACTTCGTCCTTCTGTTTTAGACCCTGCTGGCGTGGCTGTACAATCTGGCCTCAAGCAAATGGGATACGACAACGTTGAAAATGTGCGGATTGGTAAGTACATTGAATTGACTATTACCTCAACGCAAGAGGCTAAAGCACGTCAAGACCTTGAGCAAATCTGTGACCAAATGCTCTCAAATCCGGTAATTGAAAATTATCGCTTTGAATTAATAGAAGTCGAAACACAGACAGGAGTGTTTTAGAGGCTAGGGATGAGGGGGACAAGGAGGACAGGGAGGACAGGGAGGAGAAATGACAAATGACTCTCGCCTTCCTGCCCAATGCCCAATTCCCAATACCCAATTCCCCAATTCCCCAATCACAAATGACTAATAACAAATGACAAATGACAAAATTCGGCGTTGTAGTTTTTCCGGGTTCTAATTGCGATCGCGATGTTGCTTATGTCACTAGAGACTTGCTTGAGCAACCGACTCGCATGGTT
Organism: Aulosira sp. ZfuVER01; assembly: GCA_034530615.2. Lineage (GTDB taxonomy): Bacteria > Cyanobacteriota > Cyanobacteriia > Cyanobacteriales > Nostocaceae > Aulosira. Next base: position 136,591 of record JAVRCV020000004.1, on the reverse strand, counting down.
TGGCATCAAGAGACTGATATTGCTGATTTGGATGTGATTGTCATACCTGGTGGCTTTAGTTACGGGGATTATTTACGTTGCGGTGCGATCGCACGATTTTCGCCAGTAATGCAGCAGGTTGTCGAACACGCCCAAAAAGGTAAGTTTGTCTTAGGTATTTGCAATGGCTTTCAAGTTTTAACGGAAGCTGGTTTATTACCAGGGATTCTGACTAGAAATCAGGATTTGCATTTTATATGCGATCGCCTTCCTCTTAAAGTCGAGCGGACAAATCTTCTTTGGACGCAAGCTTACGTACCTGGTGAAATTATCACTGTACCCGTTGCCCACGGGGAAGGTCGATTCTATGCCGATCAAGCCACTCTTGCAGAACTGGAAGATAACGGGCAAGTTGTGTTCCGTTATGTAGGCGAGAACCCCAACGGTTCATTGAACAACATTGCCGGGATTTGTAATCGACAGGGCAATGTTTTAGGCATGATGCCCCACCCTGAAAGAGCCTCTGACCCAATTTTAGGCGGTAATGATGGTTTGAGGTTGTTTCAAGGATTATTGGATAAAGTGGCCGCGATCGCCTAGCTTTACAGAGACGCGAACTTTCGCGTCTCTACAACATTCTTTATGCCATTGCCCCTGAACACCCCAGACAGCAGTCTTTTAGGAACTGGGAATGGGGGAGATGAGAGAGACAAGGGAAGGGAAAAATAAAAAATAAGTCTTGCCCAATGCCCAATGACGCCAGTTCGCTCAAGTTGGCAAAGCCGCCCACGCGACTGGCTCCCCAATACCCAATGCCCAATGACAAATGCCAAAAAAACAAAAATTTCCTTATCTTCTAGGTTCTAAATGGACAGCGCAGCAAAAGATAGATGGTTGGCGGCATTTCCAAGTCGTCAACCGGAAAAATCAAGGTAATTGGGTTTACGCTGAAATGGTTGCGGCTTGCGATCCAAAAGTTCGTTTCTGGCTCAATGCCAAATTATTACAAGATAGCTCTCAGTGGCAAGCCGGCTGGCAACCATTGAAGGAAATAGCACAACTCGAAGACGAAGTTTCCTGATTTACCGAGTGAGATACTCTACCTAGGATAGTATCCAGTTTCGACCGAATTGACGCGAACTCCGTCAACATAAACGTCAACGGGGTCGCCGTCTGGTGTCGATAAACCCACGGTGCTAGTTTGACTCAAGGGTTTTTTATAGCGACCGCCAGAGATAGTAGAGAGAGCTTCATCAGAAAGTTCCTCTACTGGAGGTAAATTAGAAATCTCAGTACTATTAAGCTCTTTTTTCATACTCTTGACTCCTACCATTTGATTGATGGTTGATAGTTTCGAGCTACAAAAAATAATCAAAATTTTGGAAATTTCTTTACATAAATTTACTCAAATTATGAGTTGGTCAGAACTAGTAAAGCTGAATTATCTGAGTATCTCACTAGGTATCCTGGCTGTCACGGCTAACTCAGATTTGGTTTCCATTAGCAGATAAATGCTATTCCAATCAAATCGCGTAAATATCAAATCTGATTGGCGATCGCACTATCGCTTGTGTCTAAATGTATATTTGAAAATTTAATAATTTGTTGCATATAAAAAGCAATTGCTGAAAAACAGGAATTAGATATTCTTGACAATTGACGAAAAACTGCCATTTTAACTGCTGTCGATCATTTTTTTGGTATTTATACCTTAGGCTTGGGAATCTCTATATTCACCTCTGACGTAGACTCTCATATACCGTAATGAGCATCATCTAATTCAATCAAAAGTCTTGAAAAAACTGGACTCAAGACTTTTTGTCTTTTGTAACTATTTTTATTTAAATAAATTAAAAATTATATTTTAAATATATTTAATTAGTTATTAAGGTTTTTAAAGTGATTTTTAATATATAAATATATTTATATATTCAAATGCATCATATATCGTCTTTTTTCATATTCCAGCCCCCTTTATTTTCCTGGTGATTTGGACAATAATGACACCACAAGACCTCACGCATCGCCATATCAGGCTAGGTGAAGGCAAATGTTTCAGCCAAAAGTTTGATAAGAAACTATAAGAGGCAAACAACAGTGAAACTAGCAGTGTATGGAAAAGGTGGAATCGGCAAATCCACAACTAGCTGTAACATCTCAGTCGCCCTAGCAAAACGCGGCAAGAAAGTGCTGCAAATTGGCTGCGACCCCAAGCATGACAGTACCTTCACCCTCACAGGATTTTTAATTCCCACAATTATTGATACCCTGCAAGAAAAGGACTACCACTACGAAGACGTTTGGCCAGAAGATGTAATTTACAAAGGCTACGGTGGTGTCGATTGCGTTGAGGCAGGTGGCCCGCCAGCTGGTGCTGGATGTGGTGGTTACGTTGTTGGTGAAACCGTAAAATTACTGAAAGAACTCAACGCCTTTGATGTTTACGACGTAATTTTGTTTGACGTACTAGGCGACGTTGTTTGCGGTGGTTTTGCAGCGCCACTCAACTATGCAGATTACTGCATGATTGTTACTGACAACGGCTTTGATGCTTTATTTGCTGCCAATCGCATTGCGGCTTCAGTTCGGGAAAAAGCACGGACTCACCCACTGCGCCTAGCAGGTTTAATTGGTAATCGCACCTCCAAACGCGATTTGATCGAGAAATACATAGAAGCAGTACCAATGCCAGTTTTGGAAGTTCTGCCATTAATTGAAGATATCCGCGTTTCTCGTGTTAAGGGTAAGACTTTGTTTGAAATGGCAGAATCTGACCCATCTTTGAACTACGTTTGCGATTACTATCTCAACATTGCTGACCAAATTCTGGCACGTCCAGAAGGCGTGGTTCCGAACGACGCCCAAGACAGAGAATTGTTCTCTTTGTTATCCGATTTTTATTTAAATCCGAGTAAACCCCAGGTACGGAATCCGGAAGAGGAATTAGACTTGATGATTGTATAAATCATCTAAATTCTCAGGATGGGGAAATAATATGGCTTTCTTTCATAGCTTTACAGATTCAATAAAGCAAAAGTGGTTAATGTTCTTCCAGACGAATCGTGACTGGATTACTCTCCACATGGAGGTGGAATCAGTGTATACCCCTGATGGCGGGAAGCGACCACCTTCTTACCTCATCCTGGGAGTTGTCAATGCGTTAGAGCCAAAATTAGCGCAGTTAATGCTACCCTTTTCCAGACTGAATCCTGACGCCGATACCTTAATTGAAGTATTGGATTTGCATTTCGACCCAGACATTGCTCTTGGTAATCGCTATATTCACAAAGTAGATTCAGAGGATTACCACAATGATGCCGTAACCATTATTAATGAAAACCTCCAAGATGAGACAGCCAGGAATTCTCATCTCAACAGCTTTGCGGATGCGGCGGTTGCGCAAGAATTTACCATTGTAGATTCTGGTCATCAAACCTCAAATGGACTGAACGGACATAATTCCAACAATGAGTCCCAAAATACAGCCAGTGCAGATTTAGATGAGTTTGGTGAAATCTCCTTCGATACGACCACTACATCAGAAATCAAGCTGGACGACCAGGTACTTGAGGATTTGAACTCAACAGACGAGAACGCTTTTAGCGATGTGTTATCAGATGTCTGGGGTGACGAAACAGCACTGCAAAAAGGTGATGGCAACAATGAATTTTTAGGGGAAGAACTGCCAGCTGGCGTTTTTGATGAATCCGAAATTGCCCGTCTCTTCCCCAACGCTTAAATTATTAGCGTTCCTGTTGGATTTAGGGATTGCTGGCTGGTGCTATGTGCCACATCACAGAAATATGGGGAGAGAATAATTCTTTCCCCATATAACCTACCCTATATTCACCTGCCTTGTTCGCTTTAAAAATCAAGGGGAGAAACAACCAAAATGACTGTCGCTCAACAACCAGAAGCTTTAAACTTTGAATGCGAAACTGGGAATTACCATACCTTTTGCCCAATTAGCTGCGTGGCGTGGTTATACCAAAAAATTGAAGATAGTTTCTTTTTGGTGATTGGAACCAAGACTTGTGGGTACTTCCTGCAAAACGCGATGGGGGTGATGATTTTTGCTGAACCCCGTTATGCAATGGCAGAGTTGGAAGAGGGAGATATTTCAGCACAGCTGAATGATTATGAAGAATTAAAGCGATTGTGCTTGCAAATAAAACGCGATCGCAACCCTAGTGTAATTGTCTGGATTGGCACTTGCACTACTGAAATTATTAAAATGGACTTGGAAGGCTTGGCTCCTAAGCTGGAAGGTGAACTTGGTATTCCCATTGTCGTTGCTCGTGCTAATGGTCTAGATTACGCCTTTACCCAAGGAGAAGACACCGTATTAGCTGCTATGGCTAACCGTTGTCCTGATAAAGCTCCTGTGGCGGAAACAGAGAAAAACGAACGCAACGCTATTTCCAAACTACTCAACTTCGGTAAGAAGAAAGAAGAAGTAGTCCAAGAAGAATCAGAATATGTAGACCACCCACCTTTAGTTCTCTTCGGCTCCCTTCCTGACCCCGTTGTCACTCAGTTAACTTTAGAACTTAAGAAGCAAGGCATCAAAGTTTCCGGCTGGCTACCTGCAAAGCGCTTCACTGAACTGCCAGTGCTGGAAGAAGGTTATTACGTTGCTGGTGTCAACCCCTTCCTGAGTCGGACTGCTACTACTTTAATGCGTCGCCGTAAATGCAAACTCATCGGCGCACCCTTCCCCATCGGCCCTGATGGTACTCGTGCTTGGATTGAGAAAATTTGCTCAGTGTTTGGCATTACACCCAAAGGTTTAGATGAACGAGAAGCACAAATCTGGGCAGGTTTAGAAGAATACGTCAAACTAATTCGCGGCAAATCAGTATTCTTCATGGGTGATAACTTATTGGAAGTCTCCTTAGCACGCTTTTTGGTTCGCTGTGGGATGTCAGTTTCTGAGATTGGGATTCCTTACATGGATAAGCGCTATCAAGCCGCTGAGTTAGCGCTACTAGAGCAAACCTGTAAAGAAATGGGTGTACCCCTGCCGAAAATTGTTGAGAAGCCAGATAATTACAACCAAGTTCAGCGTATTTATGAGCTAAAGCCAGACTTAGTAATTACTGGCATGGCTCATGCTAACCCACTCGAAGCTAGGGGTATTAACACCAAGTGGTCTGTGGAGTTCACCTTTGCGCAAATTCACGGTTTTGGCAACGCCCGTGACATCTTGGAATTGGTAACTCGTCCGCTACGTCGGAATAACAGCTTAAAAGATTTGGGTTGGGATAAGTTGGTCAAAGAAGAAGCAAAAATTTAGAATTTGGGTTTAATCAAGTAACACCATAACACCATATTCAGTAGAGGCGAACTTTGTGTTCGCCTTTTTTATGAAGCCACAGTCTAGCAAATCGTCTAGGACATAGACGTTTGAAAACTTCAAATTACAGCTTCATCGCGTGGATAATCAACAATAATCTCGAAGCTAGTGTTAGGTATCACCTGGCGTAAGTGTCGCAAATATCCGTCTGCATCCGAACGACTGCGGAACCGAGCTACAATCACCGGGTCCATATTGGGAACGATACGAGTGATTGCCCAAGCATTAAGGCGTTTTCTGTAAGCTTTGGCTTGATTTTCTGTTGTAGAGGCTTCGTAATCGGTATTTTGTGGCATGATCTAGATATCCATAGGAATTAAGTCAAGGGCGTTAGTAAGTCTCTTGGCGGGGATGTAGTAACGCCTCTTAAACCTTGATGCACCCTTAGTAATACATTATTTTTAGCTTGTCAACACTTAGTGTTAAATGTTTAGTTAAAAGCAATATTTAACTCCTAGTATTTGATGATGATTTTGATAGCAAATCGAGGGTAATACCCCTCATCCCAAGGTAAAAAAATTGTCTTTGGTATAGTTGAAGGGGCACAAGTATCTACAAGGTTACTGATAATTTTCGTTACATAACTAATAAACTGGGTCTGACCCCCTATTAGCCAAAGATATCCTTGCTAGTTCTTTGGAAAGGACTAAATTGCTATGTTTAATCACTTACTGAACAGCTTTGCCGGATTGACAATCTAGCACATAGCACTTGAATATATATTGTGTCCATTTTTTCATTCGTAATTAAGAAAATCACAGATTAATATCAAAGTAGGAGAGGAAATATCGCCATAATTATGTCTATGGGATTTTTCTTAATGATAAAAAATTGCACAAAGGTGTAGATTATTTTAAGTTTAAAACTAGACTTTATAAAAATGAAGACACCATTTATAGTATCAATACTGCAAAAATTGGTTGAGCAAATAGGAGCAGTACTGTTAGTAGATCCTGAATGTAAATTTGTCGGACACATTACTTTCAAAAACGGTAAAAAAACAGTTTTTCGCTCTACTCAATTCAATATTAATGGTTTCGGTGCGGCAGAAATTGCCAAAGATAAAGGTTGCTCTAGTTTTTTGCTGAGGCATTTTGGATATAGCGTTCCTGAAGGCAAAACATTTTTTAATGAGTACTTATGTAAAAAAATAGGCACATTAAGAAATATAGATGATGGTTTTAATTATGCTAAAGATTTAGGATTTCCTGTAATTGTCAAGCCACTTAATCTTAGCCAAGGTATATTAGTTACGAAGGTTCATAATAAACGAGAATACTATCAAGTAGCTAAAAAAATCTTACAAATAACTTCAGGGTTTATAGTTGAGCGATTTCATCTTGGTAATGATTACAGAATTGTAGTACTAGATGAAGAAGTAATTATTACTTATCAAAGAATTCCCTTATTTGTGGTGGGAGATGCTAAATCTAGTGTTTGGGAACTTTTGCAAAAAAAACAGGTAATTCTAAATAAAACTGGTAGAAGAATTATCGATTTTGAGGATTTTAGAATCAAAAGAAAGTTGCAGCGACAAAAACTAACTTTCGATAGTGTGATACCAAAAGACAATATTGTTTATCTTTTGGACAATGCAAATTTATCAAGTGGGGGCGAAGCAGTTGATTTAACTGAAACTATCCATCCAGATTTTCAAAAGTTGGCAATTAATATTACAAAAGATATGGGGCTAAGATTAGCAGGTGTAGATATTATTACTAGTGATATCACTCAGCCAATGGGAGACTATACTCTCATCGAGGTTAATGGCTCTCCTGGTTTACTCAACTATGCCTCGTTTGGTGAACTCCAAACTAAGAGAGTAGAAAATTTATATCTCAAAGTTCTTCAAGCAATGGAGAACTAGTGGTCTATCGCATTAGTTTTGCTGGGTAAAGCCACTTTTCAATTTCTCTTCTTTTTCCTCTTCCTTCGTGTACTTCGCGTACTTTGCGGTTCGTTCCTCAAACCCATCAGAATTAATGGGACAGACCACTAGTGGTTGATCGCAAAAATTTTGATAGGGTGGTAGTTATACCATTTCACTTTCAGAATGATACAAATACGCGGTAGAGGGTTTTATCTGTATCAGAATTTTCGTGAATTGGTATAAGAATTTATTTTTATCAACTTTGTGTAATTAATCTAAATTCTTCCCGATCGCACAAAATAATGACGGATATAGAGATGGTAGATGCACCTTAATTTTAAGTACAGTCCTCAGCTTTCAGTTGGGGACTTTTATTATCTAAATTTATCTCAAAATAGATGGTAACAAACTCGGCGCTAACCACAGTGCATAACCGATAAATCCAAATAATCCTGTAATTAAAACAGTAACTATATAGCTAATACACATCAATAAACCATCAGATTCGACGGTAGCAATGGCTAGTAGTAAAATACCAATAGTAGGGATAGGATTTGTGAAGGGAATTGGCGAAATTAGTAATACGGTTAACCACGAGATACAAAAACCATTGAATCGCCAAGCCCAATGACTATTTGCTATTTTTCCTAACCGGGGACGGGCAATTTTTTCTACAATCCTAGTGACTTGTCGCAGGTTATGTAACAATACGTGGGCAAAACGCCGAGGAAATTTGTAATTGGCAATTTTTTTGGGTAGCCAAGGCGATCGCCTTCCTAAAACCATCTGCAATGATAATATCAAGCAAGCAGTGCCAAATGGCCCGGTTAATCCGGGTGGCATCGGAAACAAAAAGGGCAAAACTAACAATGCGATCGCTAAACTAAAACCCCGTTCGGCAGTTTTTGCTAAAATCTCTCCTAAAGTTAGTGGGTGTTCAGCTAAGTGTTGCAACAATGACTTAATTTCTTGAGAGAATCTGAGATGCATTTGGCTTGAGTCTTGGCGAGTTTCCACAATACCCAGCTTTAGTTAAGTAAATCGTTTTATTAAGGTATACATTTGTTCTACAAATAATTCCGTAAAAAATCAAATTTTTATTGAGCGTTAATGTGTTATGTGTTGCCAACCTAACACGCAAAGGTTAAAACTTAGCTCCTTCTGATGGGACAAACACAGCTACCGCTTTAGGGATAACGAAAAAATGTGCAGGGGTATAGGTGGTTATCTCCCCGTCAGTATTGATTGGACGCGGTTTCCGGGTATGGATTTCCATTTCTTGACCTTGAAGGGCCCGGACTTCTCGCCATTTTATATGTCGTCCTTGTCGCATGGCTGGAAGTAAGGGTATGATTTGCCACCAATGGTTAATTTCTAAGCTGTAGAGATCGAGTCTTTGATCGTCGATTGTGGCATCGTGAGCTACTGCCATACCACCACCATAATACCGACCATTGCCTATAGCAATCTGTACCGTTCGCACGCGAATCACTTCACCGTTAACGCGAATTTCGGCGCTAAATGGTCGCGATTCCCAGGCTACTTGCAATGCTGTGGCCAGGTAAGCGAATACTCCCCAACGGCGCTTCACTTCTTTGGTTAGTCGCTCAGTAATTTTTACACTCAGTCCCATACTAGCGACATTGAAAAAATGCTTGCCATTTACCCAACCTAAATCAATGCGGCGCTGTTCTCCAGTGGCAATAATGTTGCACGCTTCGGTTAAGGAATTGGGGATTCCTAAAGTCCGGGCTAAATCGTTAGCAGTTCCTAACGGTAAGATACCTAAAGGTAATTGCGTATCAACTAAAGCATCTACCGCAGCATTGAGTGTTCCGTCACCACCGCCAACAATCACTAAGTCAACTCGATCTCGGTAGCGAAGAATAGTTTCACTCAGACGGTCAGGATGTTCTGTAGATTCCTCAATTAAATCAAAGCCTGATGTTTTTAGGCATTCAATCGCTTCTGTGAGGCTCTTTTGCCCTTGGCGAGCATGACGATTTATTAACAGCAGTGCGCGGGGACTCATGGGTATTACCTTTTATATTTTTAAGTAGGTCGGCGCAAATAAAGTTAACTAGTGCGGTTCGTCATTTGTCATTTGTCATTTGTCAAGAAGGCAATAGGCAATAGTCATTTGTTTTCCCTTCGGTGAACGCAGTCGCCTGGGTTGGGCTAAACCTCCCGCAGCGCTGTCTCACTTTGTCCCCTTATCTCCTTATGGTGATGAAATTTACTAATAATTTACTTGCTCGCTGTTGTTTATGTCGGCGTTATTTTTTTAGATTGGGTTTATCTAGTCTAGCCTTATTAGCTATTGGTGTATTCATCCCTAGGAAATGGAGTTATCAGCCAAAAGATAATTGTAATTTGAGTATTTGTATTGCTAATACTGGTATTCATTCTAATATTATTGTACCAACCAAAAATTCTGTTTTTGATTGGCATAAGTATATCTCTATAGAGAGAATTGGCATAGATAATTTAGAGAATTATAATTATTTGAGTTTTGGTTGGGGCGAGCGCGATTTTTATATGTCAACGCCTTCTGTGGCAGATTTACGATTGTCTACGACTTTGAGAGCGTTATTTCTACCAACTCCTTCTGTAATATATGTTCAAGGTTATCAATTAATACCAGATTATCTAGAAGTTAAATGTATTAAAGTTAATAAAAATAATTATTTAGACTTAACAAAATTTATTCAAGCTACGTTTAAGATTGACAATCAAGGCAAAGTCATCCGTATTGGTAATGGTCATACTGCTAATGCTGGCTTTTATGACGCAGTGGGCAGTTATTCAATTTTGAGAAATTGTAATACTTGGACAGCAGAAGCATTGAGACAAGCTGATGTAAACACTCCGCTTTGGGATGGACTCTCTTCTGCTGTTATGTTGCATTTAAGAAGTGATTGTGATTAATCTTAGATTGAGTAGAGGAAGCAAACTCGACCTTGTATTTTAATTACTTTGTGGCTTTGTGTGCAAAAAATAGGGAACTACAAAGACACAAAAAGAAAAAGTCAAAAATAAAAGGCTGGTTGTTGATTTTACCTTTTACTTTTGACTTAGTACTAACCTTTGTTGTGCTAGGGAACGTTTTAGCCTACATCGTCGTGGGCAAATCTGTTAAAGAGGAAGTCTAGGGCATAGTTGCGCAGCTTGTAATATTGAGGATCTTCCATGATGCGGGCGCGATCGCGTGGACGAGAAAAGGGTATTTCCAAGACTTCGCCAATTTTGGCGTGAGGGCCATTGGTCATCATTACCAATTTGTCTGCTAAAAACAGTGCTTCATCAATGTCATGGGTAATCATTAGCACTGTGCAGCGATTATCACCCCAAATTTTCAGCAATTCCTCTTGTAATTCTTCTTTGGTAATCGCATCTAATGCCCCAAAAGGTTCGTCTAAAATCAGAACTTTGGGACGAATAGCTAAAGCACGGGCGATGGAAACTCGCTGTCTCATACCCCCAGACATTTGCATTGGTTTCTTTTCCATTGCATCAGCGAGTCCCACCATTGCCAAATGTTCGCGGACGATCGCTCTTTTTTGGGCTTCTGGCTTTTCGGGGTACACTGCGTTAACAGCTAGATAAATATTTTCAAAAGCAGTTCGCCAGGGGAGTAGAGCATAGTTTTGGAAGACAACCATCCTGTCTGGGCCTGGTTTGGTGATGGGTTGTCCTTCTAGCAGTACTTGTCCTGAGGTGGGAAAGTTAAAACCCGATACCATATTTAGCAGGGTTGATTTGCCACAGCCAGAGTGACCTATTACACAAATAAATTCGCCTTGTTCTACGTTGAGGTTAACGCCGTCTAGTACGGTGAAGGGGCCTTTTTTTGTGGGGTAAACTTTGGAAACGTCTCTAATTTCTAAGAAAGGTTGAGGGTTGCTGATTCCAGTTGCTAATGGTGTTCTTTCAGCTAATCTTAAATTGCGGTTTTGCATAGGTAGATAAAAAGGATAAAGGGTGTGAAATTAAGGTTTTGCTGGGTGGAGAGATGAATCTGTCTCACCCATTCGGCGGAGCCGTTCCCGCAGGGTAGGCGCAGAGGCGCAAAGGTTTAAAGAAAAAGAAGGGTGATTGTTTTTTGGGATTTTCTAATGAGGTTCTGAGCCTCGTTAACGGAGATAAAAGCCTCATTAACGAACTTCTGAGCCTCATTAATGAGCTTCTAAGCCTCATTAACGAGCTTCTAAGCCTCATTAACGAGCTTCTGAGCCTCATTAACGAGCTTCTGAGCCTCATTAACGAGCTTCCGAGCCTCATTAACGAGCTTCCGAGCCTCATTAACGAACTTCTGAGCCTCATTAATGAACTTCTGAGCCTCATTAATGAACTTCCGAGCCTCATTCGTGAAGTTCAAAGACTCTCAAGTCTGGAAAAATGAGGGCTGAGGATGCCCTCAAGCTTGGAACACTGGGAAAATAATTTTGAATTCTCCCTACGCTGCTGTTCTTCTGGGTGCATCGAGGATAACTTCAGCAACGGAGAAGTCGCGCTTAATATCTAAACTGTTGAGATAGGCGATCGGATCGTCAGCATTAAACGGTGTACCATCGAATAGCTGAATGGGTTGGCGAGTGTAGCTAATATCTAAGCCTAATTCTCTGGCTGCGGTGCTGAAGACGCGGACTCGACAAACTCTTTCTACAACTTCTACCCAATTTCTGGGGAAGGGAGTATCACCCCACCGCGCTAGTTGACTCATAATCCAAATTTGTTCGGTACGGCTGGGGCGGTTGATTGCCGACTCTGAATAAAATTGGTGATGGGCGTAATCCCGTAGTGGATGGTCTAAGTCACAAGTCAAGCCTTCGGGGTCTTCGAGTTGAATATACTCTATATCTGTACTGACATAATCTCGCCCGGCTGTAATCCTTCTAATTTCCTCGGCATTTTTGGGATCTGCACAGTAAACGCAAGCTTCTAGTAAGGCTTTAGTTAATGCAATGTGGGTATTGGGGTAAGCTTCTGCCCAATCTTCCCGCACGCCAAGTACTTTACCGGGGTGTCCTAGCCATACTTCTAAGTCAGTAGCAACGGTAAAGCCAACACCTTCAATGGCGGCGCGGTAGTTCCAAGGTTCGCCCACACAGTAACCGTCAATACTGCCATTTTGTAAGTCTGCTACCATCTGCGCTGGGGGAATGGTCTTCATGTCCACATCGCTATCGGGGTCAATTCCCCCAGCCGCTAGCCAGTAACGCAGCAGTAAATTGTGCATGGATGCGGGGTGGACTACCCCCATTGTGTGCCTTTGTTCGCGGGTACGTTGGAGATATTTTTTAAAGTCTGATAAGCTTTGCACGCCTTGGTCGTAAAAGCGTTTTGCCAAGGTAATGGCGTTACCGTTACGAGTCATGGTGAGGGAACTGACAACGGGTAGCGGTTGGTTTTTATGTCCGCCCAATGTTAACCACATTGGCATACCCGAAGGCATTTGAGCAGCATCTAAATAACCGCCAGCGATACCATCTTCAATACCGCGCCAGCTGGTTTCCCGCACTAAGTTGACTTCATCTAAACCATGCTTGGCAAAAAAGCCTTTTTCTTTCGCAATGGCCAAGGGGGCGCAGGCGCTGAGTGGTAAAAAGCCAATTTCTAAGTTGACTTTTTCTAAGCCATGACGGGAAATATTCGCAGTTTTCCGCGCCCGAATTTTCTTAATGCGTTTTTGCTGGTTGAGGAAGTAAATCATCTCACTCCGCAGACTGTAGTAGCTGGGATGTTCTACTACTTCCATGCGTTTGCGGGGTCTGGGGATATCTACTTCTAAGATGTCCCCAATTTTCGATTCGGGGCCATTGGTCAGCATGACAATTCTGTCAGATAACAACACGGCTTCATCTACGTCATGTGTCACCATTACCGCAGTGACTTCATTTTCTTCGCAGATTTGCATGAGTTGTTCTTGCAAATTCCCTCTGGTGAGTGCATCCAATGCACCAAAGGGTTCATCTAGTAATAATAACTTGGGACGAATTGCTAAAGCGCGGGCGATCGCAACTCGTTGTTTTTGTCCCCCAGATAACATTCCCGGCTGTTTATCAGCATGGGGACGCAAACCTACCATATCTATATGTTTTTCTACAATAGATCGGCGTTCATCGGCAGGCATACCCTTCATCACCGAGTCCACCGCTAAGGCAATATTTTCTCTAACTGTCCGCCAAGGTAGTAAGGAATAATTTTGGAATACTACCATCCTATCTGGGCCTGGCTTGGCGATTCTTTGTCCTTCTAAAGTAACTACACCTTCAGATGGTAAATCTAAGCCAGCAATCATATTTAATAGCGTGGATTTACCACAACCAGAGTGCCCAATTAAAGAAACAAATTCGCCTTTTTTAATTTGTAAATCTATTCCTTTGAGGGCGATATATTGACCGCCACCTGTTAATTCAAAAACTTTGTCAATTTGATCGACAGCAACAAATGTAGACATGATAACTTGGTATTGATATTTGGTTAGAAAGTTGGAAAAGACGAGGAGGAAGTAAAGGAGATGAAGAGATGGGTAATTGCCCAATAACGAATTAATAATAGCTGCCGGATTTACGGTATTCGAGGGCGGTTAAGCCTTCGTTTTCTAGGACTTCACCGTTATCTACTACAGCATAAATTAACCATCTGTCACCGCATTTAATTTGATTTTGAACTGTGCATTCTAAATAGGACAATGCTTCGGTAAGAATGAGACAACCATTAATAGCGGTTTTGGTAGACAGATTAATAAACGGATTGTCTCCTAAAGCGCTTTGACGAGAAAAATAGCGGCGGACATTTCTACCTTCTTTGAGGATATTCAGCACAAATTTATCACCTTGATGACACATTAAATCTGCATTCTGTTCATCAGCAATGGCAATCATGATTCCTGGAGGGTTAAAGGTTGCTTGCGATACCCAAGATGTTAAAACACCTTTATGGGTGCCTTCATCACAAGTTGTCACGACACACAAAGAACCAATGATCCGCCCCACTGCTTGTTCGGTACGATCTACATGGGTTTCTGTGACAACTTGGCGAGGAGTCCGCAGTTTCTTAGTTTTCTTCAAGTTTTGGGCAAAGGCTGCACCTGCTTGTTGACATTGTTGGAGAATTTCTGATGTAGGAGTGAAGCGGACTCGAATTGATTCAAATCCTAAACTATAGTTGGCATCTTTGAGTTTGCTTTCTAGTAAATCGATGGCTTCTCCACTCCAGCCATAGGAGCCAAATACTCCTGCTAATTTGGTTTTAGCGGCTGTTGCGAGAATTATTCCTAAAGCCGTTTGAATTTGAGTAGGTGCATGGCCGCCTAAGGTGGGTGAGCCAATAATAAATCCATCACAAGCTTCGATAATGCGGATAATCTCGGCGGTATCTGCTAGTTCACAGTTAATGGATTCGACATTGACTTGATTTTCAATTAAACCTTGAGCGATCGCATTTGCCAAAACTGCTGTATTTCCATAAGCAGAAGCATAAAGCAAAGCAACAGTTAACTCTTGAGATTTTTGCCCTTGGCACCATTGACGGTAATCATAAGTAAATCGGCTCAGGCTATAACGCACAACTGGGCCATGCGCAGGAGCGTAAGATTTAGCTGGGAAAACCGAAAATTTTTCTAGAGCAACTTCAACTTGTTTGGCTTGGGGCGCGTGCAGACAGTCAAAATAGTAATGACGTTCTGCGTCTAATCTTTTCCAGTCTTCATCAAATAGAGTATCTTCGCAAATATGTGCACCAAAGAATTTATCTGTGTAGAGAATCTTGGTAGCAGAATCATAAGTACAAAGTCCATCTGCCCACCGGGGAGTTGGTACACTCACAAATGTCAGATGATGTCCCTGTCCTAAATCTAAAGTATCTTCTGAGCGCACAGCTTGAATGCGTGACTCCCATTCAGGAAAAGCGGTTTTTAGCGCATTAGCCGCAGGACGAGAACAAATTAAAGTAACTTGAGGAACTCGAGAGAGCAATACTTGCAAAGTAGCTCTGCGGTTAGGGTTGACATGACCGAGAACAATGTAATCTAAAGTAGATAAATCTAGATGTTGCCCTAGTTCCTGAAGATAAATTTCGGTAAAAGATTCACCGGGAGGATCGATTAAAGCTTTTTTATCAGCTTGAATGAGATAAGAATTTGCTGTAGTTCCTTTTTGGCGGGAATACTCCACCTCAAACTTTAATCGCTCCCAAGTCCGCGATCGCAGAATTAGTGTATCTTTTCCAATTTCAGCAACCTGTACATCTCTTTGACGATTGGTAGTTACAGTATTAGCAGACATAGTAACCTCTGTGGGTGTGGGCATGGGGCATTGGGCATTAGGCATTGGGCATTGTATTTTTCTCTGCTCCCTAGCCCCAGCCGTTAATTAATGACTGTTGGTTTGGATTAATTCGGATTTAACTCGATTTTTGTAGCGTTTAGATATTGCTTGTTCTGGATCGATACCATCAAAGGTAGGAGGTAGCCAGACTCGTAGAATGAGTAAAACTCCCAGAACTAATAAGAAGGCACAAGTTGCTAAAACTTGACTCCAAGTTGTTTCCAGAACACCTTTAACAATGACTTCTCGCAATGCGGAAACAATGGAAACTTCCACAGCTACCCCAATAGATACTCGATGTTCCTGGAGGTAAATAATCAGTAGTCGAAATAACTCAACTAAGATAAGTAAAAAGAGAATATCGGCGGTAACAGCATTAAAGTCTAGAGGCGGAAGTAAAGAGAGAAACATATCTCTCACCTGAAGCACCATGAAGCTAAATAAACCGATGCACAAACAAATGACAATCACGTCTTGGATAAATTCCAAGCTTCGCACGACGCGCCCCCGGTTGATTTCGTACATAGTAATTGGAGTACTTTCAGCAGGATTATGCATTAGGAATTAGGGGTTTGGTGTGAGGGATTAGGAAGCAGGGGAGATCAGGAGAGGAGGAGACAAGGGGAATAACCTATGCCCCATGCCCAATTTAGTAATGATTGCCAATTTTGCGGTGATGGACGGCGGTGAGTGCATTTACTTGAGCAACTCGTCCAGTTTGAACTGTGCTATAAATTACCCAATGATCTCCACAATCCATGCGGCTAGTAATTTCACATTCCATATAAGCTAGAGCTTCAGCTAAGATAGGAGATTCATTGGTAGCAGCAGGATATGTTTTGACTCCAGCAAAGCGATCTGCACCAGGAGGAAAACGCTTGAGGAAATGTTTCATTAATCCTTGATATCTGCCTTCTTCTAAGACATTTAAAACAAAGCGATCGCCTACGTGCATTAATGATTCTATAGCTCTATCTTTGGCGACTGCGATCGCTACTCCCAAGGGGTTAAGACTCGCTTGTGTCACCCAAGAAGCTAGCATTGCACTTTGAACTTCTCCTTTTTTGGCGGTGATAATATATAGTCCTGTACTAATCCGCCCTAAGGATTTTTCTAATTCGTTGTTGAGAGATTTGATTTGTTTAATTGTGCGATCGCGGTTTAACCATTGCCCCATATCTGTTCCCGCTTCATCACAAAGTTGTTCTGTGACTTTAGAGGGAGTTTCTTTAACTAAAATAGGAGGAAAGGCTTCAGTTAATCCTAGTTCTTGAAACTTATTACGTAAGGGGTAAACGGGTTCATCATCTCCTCCTCCCGACTCTAATAAACCAATTGCTTGCTTATGATGAGCCGCAGCCAAAATAGTATTTAAAGCGGCTTGATCTGTAACCGAAGATTGGGGAGGCATTCCGATCACTAAACCAGCAGCTTGGGAAACTAATTCTCTGATTTCTTGAGGTTCAGTATTATTCAGAGCTACTAATTCTACCGCCACACCTGTTTTGCTAATACCGTAGGCGATCGCTCTGACTAAAGTTTCACTATAACCGTAATCTTCTACATAAAATAAAGCCACTAATGTCTCTGTTTTGGCTTGCTCTAAACTCCAATTTTGATAACGCCCAATCCATTCGGGAATATAGTGCTGTAATAAAGGCCCATGTCCTGTGGCAACTGTTTTTATTTCTAATTTTTCAATCCGCTTTAAAGCTGCCAACACAGACCGCGCATTCGGACCCATCAGACAATCATAATAATATGCAAAATCTTCCTCTATTGCTGTGAAATTCTCATCGTAAGTATGATCGTCACAGTAATGCATTCCCAACACATCACAGGTGTAAAGAATGTTAGTTTTATGGTCGTAAGTGAATATTGTATCCGGCCAATGTAAGTTAGGTGCAGAAACAAATTCTAATTCGTGTCCATTACCTAAATCGAGGCGTTCTCCACTTTTTACCAGCATTGATTTAAAAGGCTGGTGAACCATATTTTCTAAAAATTGAATAGCTACCTTAGCGCCAACTACGGTAATGGCAGGAGCTAATTGCAAAATATCTTTAACTAAGCCACTATGGTCTGGTTCAGTGTGGCTAATAATCAAATAGTCTATCTGATTCGGGTCAATTATGCCAGCAAGTATTTCCAGATATAACTGCTCAAACTTGCGGTGAGAAGTATCAACTAAAGCAACTTTTTCACCCTGAATCAAGAAAGAATTATAAGTCGTTCCATTCCGTAAACCAAACTCAATATCAAAACGCTCTCTATCCCAATCGAGACAACGAATAGCAGTAGTTTGCGGAGCAATTTCTACAGTTTCAACTGTCAAACGCCCTGGTTTTGGTAGAACTTGATTAGACTGTGTGAGTGCGACCATAAATTTTTTCCAAAAATTTATTATGTTGAGCAAGTGTGCTTATTTCTTATGTTTACTGAAAAATTGAAATTAGTAAAATGCCGATTTCTAAAGCTATCAATTAGAAATTTTTATTCGTTCTAGAATTAAAGGATTATTGATGTTTGAAATATTAAGTAGGTTGAGGATTGCTAGCCCTTTCAAGGTGGATAAAAACTCCCTTTTTATTCTCTTATCTCTGTGCTACGGACTACCCGCGCACGCAAGTATCATCCGCTGTGCATCTGTGATTAAATAAACTACTTTTAAACCGCAGAGAACACAAAGATCGCAGAGAAAAAATAGATTTTACGAGTCACCTTGGTAGGGCTAGGTGGGTATTGCTGGAATTTTGAAGCCCCCAAAGGAGGTTAAATCTTCAATTTGAATTACTTTTGTTCTGTCGGTAAAATCAGATTTTGAATCCAAGCCATTAATTTATCGAGGAGCAAACCGACAACGCCGATATAAACTAGAGCCAAAATAACTTCACTAACGTTGTTATTTTGATAAGCATCCCAGATAAAGAAGCCAATACCGACAATACCGGACATGACAATTTCTGCGGCGATAATCGCTAACCAAGCCAAACCAATTGCAATTCTTAAACCTGTGAAAATGTATGGTAAAGCAGCCGGGATTAAGATATTGATGAAGTAGTCTTTGCGGCTCAGTTGCAGAACTTTGGCAACGTTATTGTAATCTTGGGGAATTTGAGTTACACCCACAGCCGTATTAATTAAGATCGGCCAAATTGCGGTGATGAAGATAACGAATAAAGCTGCTGGTTCGTTTTGCCGTAACGCTGCCAAGGAAATTGGCACCCAAGCTAGAGGTGGTACAGTCCGTAATAATTGGAAGATGGGGTCTAAAGCTTTAGACATGGTTTTATTCACCCCAATCAAAATACCCAAGCCAATACCAACAATTGCCGCTAGTGTGTAACTAATTGCAACCCGTTGTAGACTTGCCCAAATCTGCCAAAAAAGACCCTTATCAGTGCCACCTTTGTCATAGAAGGGGTACAAAATTAATATCCAAGTGTCTGTGATTACTTGAACTGGCCCTGGTAATGTTGCGCCAGGAGTCAAAGCAAACAGTTGCCACACAACTAAAAATATTAAAATTGCGATCGCTGGCGGTACAACATTGGGAAATTGTTTTTGTAAACGGGATATAAAGCTGTTATCGAACCGAGGGCTTGCAGGGCGTTTTTGAGCAATTGTCATAAACTGTTATCTCCTTGAAATTGGTATTTGGTATTTGTCATTTGTGCTAGGAATAAATAGAATCAGCAAATGACCCTTGACTTTTGACTAAACACTCACCTTCTTAATCTTGAGACTCTTCAGATACTCTTCTGGTTTTTCAGGGTCAAATTTGACGCCATCAAAAAACTCTTCCACACCACGAGATGTATTTGTGGGAATATCAGCGGCCGCAATTCCTGCTTCTTTCGCAGCTTCTTTCCAAATATCTTCGCGGTTGACTTTATTAATTAGTTCTTTCGCTTTTGCAGCATTATTGGTGATGTAATCTTTAGGTAAAAATCCCCAGCGAACGCTTTCTGTGATAAACCATAAATCGTGGCTCTTGTAGGGATAAGAAACGTTACCTTTTTCATCTTTCCAGTAGTAAGCCGCCATTGATTTATCATCAATTTTGCGGCCATCACCCATATCATATTTACCTTGATATGGAGCTGCCAGAATTTCCGGTGAGGGCAGATTAAAATAATTGCGACCAGCGAGAATTTGAGCAGCTTCTTTGCGGTTATCAAAATTATCTAACCACTGCTGCGCTTCCATAATGCCTTTAAGTAGTGCTTTGGTGGCTTTGGGATTTTTGTCTACCCAATCAGCCCGCATTGCCAAGTATTCTTCTGGATGATTCTTCCAAATCTCTGCGGTTAATGCTGCCACATAGCCAATT
This sequence comes from Aulosira sp. ZfuVER01, assembly GCA_034530615.2. Lineage (GTDB taxonomy): Bacteria > Cyanobacteriota > Cyanobacteriia > Cyanobacteriales > Nostocaceae > Aulosira. Next base: position 116,723 of record JAVRCV020000004.1, on the reverse strand, counting down.
TTGTCGTTGACAAGGCGATAAGGCCAGGGGTCGCCAGTACTAAATGCATCCATTGTTCCGGTCTTCATGTTCGCAACAGTTTGCGCCGAAGGTACGGTGAGCAACTTCACGTCTGCATCGGGGTCTATACCACTTGCTGCTAACCAGTAGCGAATCCAGAAATCTTGGTTGACGTGGGGGAAGGTGAAAGCAGCGGTGAAGGGTGTGGAAGATTTGAGTTCTTTAAATAAAGACTTAGCGCTAGCCAATTGTAAACTTACACCTTTGCCTAGGTGCTTGTTGGCGATCGCAATTCCATTCCCATGTGTAATTAATTGGCACAATACATACATGGGAATTTTTTGATTACCCTTGGTAATTAAACCTTCTGTAATTAAATGAGGCATTGGCATTTGCCATTGACCACCATCAATCCCACCACCAACCGAGCCAATTTCTACATTGTCTCTGGCTGAACCCCAAGAAGCTTGCTTAGAAAGGTCAACATTGCTCATACCATACTTGGCAAAAAAGCCTTTCTCTTTAGCAATAATTAGCGGTGCTGCTTCCACAATGGGAATATATCCCAGCTTGACTGTAGTAGTTTCTGGCTTTTGTTCAGGACTAATATTAGCTACTTGCTGCGCTGTTGGTTGTGCTGTGCTACCACCACTGCTAAGATTCTCAGGAGGATTGCCCAAACAGCCTTTCAGCAATACAGCACCCGCAGAAGCTCCAGCTGTTAAGATAAATTTACGGCGAGAAAATTGATTAAAAAGCCCTGTCATTATGTCTCCTTAAAATGAAAAAATCAGGTTTTATATCTACAGCAAATTCAAGCAAGAGAAAGCATATATTCCTTGCACGATTTCTTCTAAATCACCTATTTTAGGTATACGGATTTTCGTCATTTCTAAAAGAAATGGCGAAGCGATTGCTGGGTTTATAAGAAAAACTTGGGGAATTGATAGATTAGAATCTGGGCAACTGGGGAAGCATCACTTAACTTGTTGAAATTAGTTTACAGGCTTTAAGGTGAAAATAGTTAACTCGAGAAACTAAATATTAAATAAATATTAGATTGGTTATATAAGTAAAATTTTATCGATGGGAACTAAGTCTGCTAAATATTTCTAATATATAAATTTAAATTTATGCGTTGTATTAGATGAATACTATAAATGCATATTTTTAGGCTGATTGCATTTAATTTAAATAACTAACTTTCGCTAATTATTTATAGTCATCATTCTTTAAATCTATAATTAATCCCAGTTTGAAACAAGAATGTGACAGATGCGGAGATGCGTAGGTTGGGGAGCCACTTGCATCAGTGGTGTCAACTTAAGCTAAAAGCGATATAGAGCGGGCGTTGTACAAATACCTCGCGCCCTCATCCCCTAACCCCTTCTCCCCCTGGAGAAGGAGAACTAAATCTCTTGCTCCCTTCTCCCTGTGGGAGAGGGGCTGGGGGAGAGGGCGAAACCTTGCACAAGAGCGGGTTTCACGTTAAGTTGACACCACTGCACTTGCATGGGCGGGTTTCCCACGCCAGTCCGCACAACGGGGGGAACCCCCGCAAGCGGCTGGCTCGACTTGAGCAAAGTGGCGTTTGAACGGAGCGAAACCCAACATATATTAAGATTTTGAGGTTTTGAGTTTCGTACCTCAAACGCTACTTCATATCATGTCCGGTTAAACACTTGTCATTGCGTAAGCGAAGCCTTTCCAAAGGCTACGAAGTAAGCAATTGCAGAGTCCTCGTGATTGCTACTCTACCCTTGGGGAACGACTTCGTCGAACGAGAACGCCTTCGGCGAATGCTCCTCTTCGTTGCGTACCCTGCGGGAAGGCGTTCCGCCAACGCAATGACATATCGTAAGTAATTTGGCGGATATGATATCAGAACCCCACATCAGGCTTGTTTTGCGACTCGCAAACCAAAGTAGGTCAGCACAAGCTCAGTTGTACCACTATTCACAACTTCGTGGACTTCCCCTGGTTCTACTGCAACGCAGTTACCTGGAAGTAGAGCGTATTCTGTACCATCAATATGAATTACCCCCGAACCTGCTTCTACAAAAAACACTTCTGACATATCCTGGTGGGCGTGTGCTGGGGCACTTTGTCCGGGAGCAAAACGTGCTTGCGAAAAGTTTGTCAGGTGGGGTAAATCCCCAAATCGCAGCATGACTTTTTTCTTGATTTCGGGGTTGTGAGAAACAGATTCTTCTGGCAAGTCATTTAGAGAGGTGGTAATCATGCGTGGTTTGTACCGAAGTAGAGAAAGACAACTAAATTAACGCTGATGGCAATGGGGTTGTGAATATTGCTCGAAAAAGTAAGCAACAGGATTTTACCGATCCATTAGGATGGAGGTTCTTAAGAATCTCCTCGCCTTCAAGCAGGGGAGTGTCAATCTGGTCTTAAATCATTGGATAATTCCACAATACCCCTAGAGCCATCTATCCGTACTCGCTGCCCATCTTGCATTAGCCAGGTAGCACCATGCACATCCATGACTGCGGGAATACCGTATTCACGAGCGACGATCGCACCGTGCGAAAGTCTGCCTCCTGCCTCGGCAATTAATCCGCCAGCTCTTACTAATAATGGTGCCCAGGCGGAATCTGTGTAAGGTACTACCAGAATTGTCTCTTTATCAATCTCTGGTATATTTTGTAAATTTCGCAACACCTTTACTCGTCCTTCAGCCTGTCCATGACTAGCGGCAATACCTTGTAAAAATTGGTCGGAGTAGAGGGAAGAGGGGGCGAGGGGATGAGGTGGTGTATGACCGTAAACTAGAAGGGGAACTTGATTGATTTCACTATCTTGGGCAAATTGCGATCGCCTATTTTCCACCAATTTCTGTACCTGACTGCTAAATTCGGCATCATCCGCCGCTACTAAGCTGCCAATTTCATCCAACTCTAGAAAAAAGATATCCCCTGCTTCTTTCAACAAGCCGGACTTTAACCAAATCTTTTCTAAAGCGACAAAACTCCAACGTAATTCAGCTAGCAGTCGAGAGTAAACCTCGGTAACTCGACCTTTGAGATCTACACGTCGTTGGACATTACCGCGTTTTCGTTTCCCAGAAAAAACCTCATTTATCGGGTCTACACCACCTTTTGGCGGTTCATTTCCCTGCATTAACTGTACAAATAACTGTTTGACATACTCAGGGTCTTCCTTCCAAGTGGGAACGGCGATATCAGTCCCCACTTCACTTAAATAGCCGTAATCCTGAAGCAGTTCGTTAAAATCATATATAATATTTTGCCCTTCGGGAGTTTCCTCCAACTGCTCAAACACTTTCTCTGGCTCAAATTCGGGTAATACCTGCTTGGCATTTTGCGCTAAAGCACTTAGCGATCGCAACACTGCTACCTCTGGTGCAACGCTGTTATCAATTTGCCCATCCTTCACCCGAAAAATTCCCTGTCTGATGGCAGCACTCAGGGGAGCGAAAATACTGTAGTAAGTCCCCAGGCGCAATACATCTAAAATTAGGTCAATTCTCGCTAATAACTGAGACGGTTCTAAATTATCGATCGATTCGTGAGCCAATTGCGACAATACGGGAATAAACTTCTCGCGGTAATCTCGCTTAAAGTCTGCTTCTAAATCCATTTCCCGGCGCACCAACCGCAGCAATCCGGGTACACTCCGCAAGGTGGAAAGTAAGGGTGGCTTAGTTAAGCTGTCGCCTCTAGTTAAAAACTCTAGGCTTTCTGGCGGTAAACCCATCCTCAGGAAAATCTGTCCGAGGAGGGAGGCGTTGAAATATGCCCTTGAATAATGCAATGTGGCAGTTTCGGCAAAATCTAACCCCAAAACGCGATCGCCTAAACCGATAGTAAAAATTTCTCCCCAAACGCCACAAGTTAACGGACGATTCACCGACCAAGTTAAGGGGTGAATGACTCCCGGGATGACTTCGGCGGCGATTTTACGTGTCCATATAGGTAATAAAGTAGTGATGGGTCTGGCTTGTAATACCCAAAGCGTTTGACCGTCGTAACTCCACTCGATATCTTGGGGAATGCCGTGGTAACGTTTTTCGAGACGGCGGGTTAATAATGCTACCTGTTTGATTAATGCTTGAGGTACTCTTCCCGTACCTTCTAATTGCACAGATGAGAAATTTTCTGTCTCAACAACAAAAGCCCGATATTGTTCTGGGGTAACTCTGCCAGAAACAACTTGACTGGCGCTGCCTGGTAAAGCTTCAATTACAATGGCATCGCCTTGCTGAGTAATCGGATCGCGACTGAAAGCCACGCCCGAATATACACTCTGAACTTGCTGTTGAATCAGCACTGCCATTGATTGGTCTGGTAAACCGCGATCGCGTCGATATTGTACCGCCGCTTCTCGATCGTAAGAAGCTCTAACTTGAGCGATCGCTTCTTTTAGCTTCTGTTCGCTGGTAACGTTCAACACCGTTTCGTACTGTCCAGCAGCAGAAGCTTGTTCTGAGTCTTCGCCAATTGCCGAAGAACGCACCACTAAAGGTGATAATTCTGAAGGCTGAAAAAAGTCGATGACTGCATCCGGCTCGTCATTTGGGCTAAGTACCCAACCTTTAGGCACTGGGTATCCCCATCGCTTGAGTTGAGATAGTGCAGACGCTTTGTGCCCGACTTTCGCCTCATCTAAGTCTCCACCCAAAGGGACAGGGTTTGCTTCGCCACCCAAAAATTCCAGCATGGCTTTCGATTCCCCTTTTGCTCCTTCGGCTGGGAGGTTAAGGTCATCGGGGATTTTTGTATAAATCCAACCTAATAAGCCCGCCAGACTAACCGCCGCCAGAATTCTCGGGAAATCGTCCACGTGTAACACTGCTACAAACAGAGGAAATAACAGCAAAACGCCAAACTTTACTAACTTTTTAGATTGCAGAACTGTAAAGCTGATGGCTGCTAAAAAAGTTGTAAAACCTGCAACAAGTGGATCGTGTACCAGAAATCCCCAGACGACGTTTGTTGTACCCGCTCCCCTGCCAATTGAGTATCTACCTACTACCAAGGCAATTAGGGCAATCAGTTCCCAAGTTGACCCTTCCCTAAAGAAAGCACGGGCAATGAAAACTGCTGTAATGCCTTTAAAAGCTTCTGATAATACCGCGAGAATACCTACCAGTTTGCCACCGTGGTAAAAAGCGGCTGACACACTGATATTTCCCGTACCAAGTTTCGCCAATTGCCTCCCTGTCAGGGCGTAGGTAATCCAGGCAATCAGCGGTAACGCACCCAGTAGGGGGCAGACAATTAAAATAGTTAAGGCACCCCAAAGTTCAAACATCTTGGATTCTGGATTTTAGATTTATCTTGCACTTTGCATCTTGCATCTCAAATCTCAAATCTAAAATCTTTCGGAAATTCTATTGATGCTTTCAAGGGCGCTTTTAAGAGTTGGGCAAAAGACACTTAGCTAAGGCAGAAGCCCTTTGAGCAAGTGTCCTGCCAACCTACCAAATACTAAGCAGCTAATTGTTAGTTTAGCGCATAGGCAGCTTGTAGTGCCCAAATAATTAGTCCAGCAATAGACCCCAACAGCAGCACGGTAGAGATAGTGACCACTTTTGGAGAATCTGCTCCCTCGAATTTCATGATTCCGCGATTTAAATCGGACATAGCTTTGTAAACCTCCTTTGTTACAGTGCTAATTTGTCCGTTTTGATTGTAGTCCTTCTGATTAAAGATCGTATTAAATCGTCATTATTATTTTGTTTAAGCTTTGCAACAATGAGCGCAACAAATCTATCTACATTTTTTTCGGTTAACCGTAGTAGTTTATACCTAAAAAAATAGAATTAATTTGCTCATCAAAGTTGCATAGTGAGATGTTGGGCATAAGTATCTCTAAATTTTTTGCTAATAAAAGTGATTTAAAATACTAAATTCTGATTTTTATTACATAAATGTATTTCAACGATACAGACGGCAGATTATGAGAAATCTGTCTCAGGGCTGAAAATAATATTGTATAATTTAATACTTTATCTTTTAGAGATTAATTTTCTTAAATTAATTGGAGAGTAGTTGCAGGTGAAATTAACAGCGATTGTAATTGTGGCAGTAGTTATTGGATTATTAGTAGCGATTGAGATAGGACTGCGATCGCTCTTTGGCTTTGGCAATCCCCTAATTTACGTTGGTGATGAGCAAATAGGCTATTTGTTAGCGCCTAACCAACGCACCCGTCGCTTTGGGAATCGCATTGAGATTAATGAGTATTCCATGCGTAACAGGCCGATTCAGCAGATACCTGCACCTTCCACACAGCGGGTGTTAATTCTGGGAGACTCGATCGCTAATGGTGGCTGGTGGACAGATCAGGATAATACAATTGCCTACCTGATAATGCACTCTTTAGCTTCCAGTAATAAGGGTAAATATCAAGAATTTGAAGTATTAAATGCGTCAGCCAACTCTTGGGGGCCGAGAAATGAATTAGCCTATCTCCAAAGATTTGGGAATTTTCAAGCCCAGACAGTAGTGTTACTAATTAATACTGATGATTTGTTTGCTACGGCTCCTACATCCTTACCAGTGGGACGCGATCGCAACTATCCAGATCGTCAACCGCCTCTAGCCTTAGTAGAAGTTTGGCAACGTTATCTGACTAAGCAAAAGCCAATTCCCGAACTTCAAGCCTTACACAATGAACCAGGCGATCGCGTTGGGATTAATCTAGAGGCGATTGGTAAAATCCAGGCGCTAACTCGTGAAAGCAACAGCCAATTTCTGCTAGTGATGACTCCCTTATTGCGAGAAATCGGTGAACCCGGCCCCCGCGATTATGAAATTAAAGCACGTCAACGTTTGAGCGACTTTGCGAAAGCACAGCAGATTACTTATATAGATGTATTGCCAATATTCAACTCAACCCCAAACGTTAAAGCCTTGTACCAAGACCATATTCACCTTAACTTACAAGGTAATCGGTTAGTCAGCCAACTTATAGAGCGATCGCTTGGGGAGAAATTCCTAATTCCTAATTCCTAATTACCTTTTCACCAAGCTTTCATTACCTGTATTTCTGTTTTACGTTATCAAGTGCGATCGCATTATCAATAATCAACTATTAAATGACAATGCTTTACATTACTTTAAGCCAGTTATGAAGTTTTTCAGTCAAATAACTCCATCCCATACTGGCCCATTTGCCTCAATTCTTGGATATTTGAAAATATTAGAAAAGATAATTGCTTAGTCAAATGATAGTCAGTTACTAACAAGTTGACCAGAATTAATCATAATTCTTATATTTAGATTAAGTAACTAATCAGAATTCGATAAACTATAGCAAAATAAAACTACAAGTTTTTCCTAACTAATATTTTGGTTGTTGGTAACTCAACCAATAGAATTTAGTGTGGTGGGGTAGTGGCTAACTCATAACTAGACTTGACTTACCTGTAAACATTGCGAGGTGACAATATGGACAAGAATAAGCTCCTGAGTCGATATGCAGCAGGGGAAAAGAATTTTAATGGAGCCAATCTGCATCAGGCTAACCTTTCTAATCTTGATTTGAATGGGATAAATTTCGCGGATGCTGACTTGAGTGGCGCTGACTTAAGTGGAGCAAACTTAAGTGAATGTAACTTAACTAGAGCAAACCTAACTGATGCAGATTTAACTACTACTAATCTCAACAGTGCTAACCTGAGTGAGGTCAACTTGATTGGCGCAGAAATGAGCGAAGCTAATTTGGAGAGAACCAACCTCAGCCGCGCTGATTTACGGGGTGCAAATTTAACAATGGCAAACCTATTTGCAGCAAACCTCAGTGAGGCAGAACTGAGTGGAGCCGATTTAAGAGGTGCTAATCTGAGAGAAACGAATTTAATTAGTTGCAATCTTGATGAAGCAGAAATTAGTGATGCAGATTTCACTGGAGCAAGCATCACTGAACAAGAGATAGGCGAAAGCATTGTAAATGTAGGCATATCCCATAGGTGGGTGACTTGGGGTAGTAGTTGCACAATGATTAAAAATTAACTATTTTCTAGGTAGCACGTGATTGCTTAAAATCTAGGACTAAAGTCCTGGCTCTGAAATACCCCTCAGAACTTAACAACAGTTTTCAATTGCGTAAAACTAAGCATTTCTAGAGGCACAAAACTGTTATAGTTTTAGCTTGTTTAAAACGCTACGATTTTACGTAATACCAATTCAAGGGCATATCTTTCGTATTGTTTTTTCAAATTGGTATAAAACTATCCCGATCGCAGAAAAACTTCCAAGAATAACACTTGGAAGTTTTTTATTGCGAAGCAGAAACAAACTCTTTAAATTGTTAATAAACTAATAGTTTTGCGCCTTGCATCTTCCTTAAAGAATTTATGCAAGCAGGACAATCACAGCCAAATAAAGTGGCTGCCATATCGCTTTCTTCGACAGTAAACTCTAGCATCGGCACACCATCCGCAGATGGTTCAGCTTCTGGTTGATATTGAGGAATTTGAGCCAAAACAGAAGCTCTAGCACATACTAAACCAACTTTATGTTTATTCCGGATACAGGATAGACGATCTGTATTTGTAGGTTGGGCTTCTATAGCTTGGGCTTGATTAATGACGATTCCTGTAGACAAAATAGAGCTAATAACTACAGGAGTTGAAAGTAAGTGAAGGATGAATTTGTTCATAAGGTTTCCAGGTGAAGAATTTCTACTGCTCAAATGAGCCGATTTCATCTTACAGTACAAACTAATATCCATCAGGAATGTAATTTCTTTAACGCTATCAACTCTGTTTCAGCCTGAAGCCAATGTTCTACAGACTTACCATCCAGATAGCCAGTTTGTTGCCAGATTTCATAAGCTTTCAAACGGATTGAATCTTCATCTGGGCGGTTACTAATAAAATACTCACAGGAATTAGTCGTAAAGCTATAGGGATCTGTTCCAAAAAAATCCTGACGCCCTAAAATTTCAGCGGTAAAACGGTAGCAATCTTGTTTGATCGGACAATTTTGTCCGGGGCACATCGTAATATCGTCAGGCATGGAGCAATCCGATTTGAGTTGTGAAATTAGGCTTAGAGGCAATAGATTGTTTCACGAATAATTTAGGATTGCTATGGAGGGTGAACAAGAAGTTTCGATGAATGCGATTTTAACCGTATCGACGTGGAGTGTAAACGGAGATACTGCCATCACTGCGCTGAATCGTCCGCGTCTTGCTGGAACCAACCAGAATAATTGTTCGCATATCTGCTACTGCTGGCGCTAACTCCTCCAGGGTAATTACTTTAACAGCCTGTCCAGCCCTGCCAAGATTTCGTCCTAAGACTACTGGAGTATCAGGTTTTCTATAGCGCAGCAAAATATTTCTCGCTTCTGTGAGTTGCCAAGTCCGCTCTTTAGACACAGGATTGTAGAAAGCGATCGCAAAATCAGCTTCCGCAGCCGCAGCAATTCGTTGTTCAATAATTGACCAAGGTTTCAAAATATCCGATAGAGAAATCGCACAGAAGTCATGTCCCAAAGGTGCGCCAATAGCAGCGGCGGCGGCTTGCATCGCGGAAATACCAGGTGCTACATGAATTTCAACGCTATCCCATTCTGGTTTGGCATGGTAATCGAGTACTTCAAAAATTGCTGTCGCCATCGCGTAAATACCAGGATCGCCAGAGGATACCACAGCTACATATCGCCCTTGGGCTGCCAAATCCAGCGCCATTTCCGCCCGTGCTATTTCTTCGCGGTTGTCGGAATCATGGCGTTGCTTACCTTCAGCCAAAGAACCAACTAAATTTAAGTAAGTTGTATACCCTACCAAATCAGTAGCCGACTTGAGAATTTCTTTGACTTCCGGAGACATCCACTCTCGACTACCCGGCCCTGTGCCAATTACTGCTAATCGCCCCCGTGGCTGACCGATGGTACTGGCGTCGATGGGTTCCGGGGCAATTGCGATCGCAATTTCTGTTGCTGCTGTCGAAATTAGCTCTCCAGATGTACCTGTAGCCGCAATCGCTACAGCTTGGGCGGGGCTATAACCTTGAGATTGCAAATTTTCTAATTGATTTGAGGTAAAAAAGCGTGCAGGCACTCCTAAAGCGCTAGCAACCGCGTGTATTGCCGGATTTGCAGCGATGGTTATAGGTGCAAATACTCCTGCTACCGATGCAGGCGCAAGTTCCGCAGCTGCTAATAGTTGCTGCACTGAAGCTACTACTTCATCATTAGTTCCAGAAGCGTTACTGATAGCGATCACAATTGTAGCTGGGTGGTAGACAAGACAATTGGCTGTAGAATGTGACAAGCGATCGCTAATTTTAATCGTCAAATTTCCATTAGAATCTATCGGCAATTGACTATTACTCAACCAAGGTGCTGTTCCCTCCAACTTCACCTGCGCCCCAGCTAGCAAATCCGAAATAAATGTTTTGGCATCATCTGGGTTAGCCAAATGATATCCAGCCGGAGGAGACAACAGCGCAGTCCGAAAACGGATGTCGCCAGTAGTTGTAATTGCTGCTTTCACATCAAATACCTCAGCAATGCGGCGTGCCAAATCATTCACCCCACTCAGTCCACCTAAAAGCGGCACAACCGCACTACCATCCTCAGCTACAGCTAGTACTGGCGGTTCTTGGCGTTTATCCGAAATCAAAGGCGCTAGAGTTCTAATTAAAATACCTGCCGCACAAATACCAATCAGCGGCCTTCCCTCCGCGAACAATTCCCGCAGTGTTTCACCAAAATTACTAAAGCTGACATCTACGTCAGAAGTGCGCCCCGCCAAACCATATAATGTCGCCCCTGGTAGAACGCTAATAATTTTGCGCGCTACAGCCACACTATTTTGACCAAGTACCACAACAGCAGGTGCAACCTTCGACATCATAAAACTTCTAGAACTTTATATAGATATATTAGGAAACGGCGATATCTTTCAAATCAAACCATAAATGAGGCACAAGGAAGACAAGAGAGAAATAAGTCATAACCCATGCCCTATGCCCCATGCCCCATGCCCTATTCCCAATAAAACTTGAACCAGTAAAACATAATTTGCTAAGATTTCCAATGCGAAAACATTGAAACAAAGCAACTCTTCATTACTATGCCAACCTCTGCAATTGACGCTAAAGACGCAGCAGCTATCCAAGCTGTAACAGAAGGAGTTGCTGTATGCGATCGCTCTTTTTGGGGACGCATCCGTGTTTCTGATGAAGAACGCCTCCGGTTTTTACACAACCAAAGTACAAATGACTTCCAAAGTCTCAAACCTGGGCAAGGGTGCGATACTGTGATGGTGACATCCACCGCCCGCACGATAGACTTGGTGACTGCCTACGTTTTAGAGGATGCAGTTTTATTATTGGTTTCGCCTAACCGCCGCGAATTGATGATGCAGTGGTTAGATCGCTACATATTCTTTGCTGATAAAGTGCAATTAACCGATGTAACTGATGAAACAGCAGCCTTTAGTCTCATCGGTTCGGGAAGTGATGCCATCGTTGAAAAGTTGGGTGCGGGTGCAATTATTGGGCAACCCTATGGCAATCATATTTTAGTCAACGATAGCGTAATTGTGGCGGTTGGTAGCGGTTTGGCTTCCCCTGGATATACCTTAATTTTGCCCGCCTCAGAAAAAGAGAAAGTGTGGAGCCAAATTTTAGAATTAGGGACAGTAGAATTGAGCGATCGCGGCTGGAATGTGTTGCGAATATTACAAGGAAGACCTACCCCAGATGCAGAACTGACAGATGATTATAATCCTCTAGAAGTCGGTTTATGGCAAACAATTTCCTTTAATAAAGGTTGCTATATTGGACAAGAAACTATTGCCCGATTAAATACATATAAAGGTGTAAAGCAACACCTCTGGGGAATTCGTCTTAGTAGTCCTGCGGAAGTTAGTGCCACAATTGCAGTAGGAGATGAAAAAGTCGGCAAACTCACAAGTTACACCGAAACACCTGAGGGCTACTTTGGACTAGGTTACATTCGCACCAAAGCAGGCGGTGTTGGCTTAAAAGTGCAAGTAGGAGAAACTGAGGGTGAAATAGTAGCAGTTCCCTTTGTGTCTCACGAATATCCTTCAGCATGAGAAAACTAACGCACTAACAGCAATTTGCAGTTGAATAAACCACTATCAAGCTGCTAGATGTTTGTGCCCTAAGAATAATTTAGTCTTCAAAGCCTGTATTCCATGCAAACGAAAAGCGCTATAGCTTGATGCATGGAGAGCATACAGTTATATATAGATAAAATACAATAGTTATCATAGAGATATCTAATGATTGATGAAATATCACACCATTGATGAACTCCTCACCAATAATCAATCTTGGGTTGCAGAAAAACTAGCCCTAGACACGAATTATTTTGACAGATTAGCCGAGGGACAAAAACCACCTTTTCTTTACATAGGTTGTTCTGACAGTCGTTTACCTCTGAATAGCTTTACCCGCACAGAACCCGGAGAGTTATTTGTACATCGCAATATTGCTAATCAAGTGTCGCTAACAGATATGAACTTCTTAGCGGTTTTAGATTACGCAGTTTCCCATCTTCACGTTAAACATATCATTGTTTGTGGACACTACGGTTGTGGTGGAATTAAAGCAGCCCTAGAAGGAAGCACCACCGGAATCATTGATAATTGGGTAAATCCCATTCGGGAACTTTATTTACACAACCAACAAGAGATTAATGCTTTAGCAAACAGAGAAGCACGCCTAAATCGATTAGCAGAAATCAACGTTTTGGCACAGGTTAAGAATCTCTACCAAACTTCTATCATCCGCAAAGCACTCCATGAGCAAAACGCCCCGAAAATTCATGGTTGGGTGCTAGACATCAAAATTGGTTTAATCAAAGACTTGAATGTTTCAACCGTGCAATGGCAATTACCTTCATGTCCCTTGTTTGCCAAACCGTCTTTAGCTACTATCCCTGAGATTCTTCCAACAGATGGGGTTGCAGGTTGCTGTTGCGAAGAAGCAAGTGAGCCAAGATGAGCAAGATTTTAGATGTTGAATTTTAAGTTAACAGGTTAAGCGATCGCTCGCCTTTAAGTAACTCAGTGCCAATATTTCACGCTATGTTAATAAATTTAAATGTAGGGTGTGTTGTCGCGCAGCGCAACGCACCGACGCATAATTGATATTGAATTTTAAGTTAACAGATTAAGCGATCGCGAATATATGCTAAATTCTCACGAGCAGTAACAGTACGGGGATGATTTACCCCCCAGATTTGCTGACAAATATCTAAAGCTTGCTGATAAAGGGGTTCAGCTTCAGAATAACGCCCTGTTAAACGATAAATTTCTGCTAAATTATTCAGACTTTCAGCAACATTAGGATGATTATCTCCTAACAATTGTTTATCCAGTTCCAGCGCTTTTACACACAAAGATTCCGCCTCATTAAAACGCCCCTGTTCTCTGTACATATAGCCCAAAGCGTAAATAGTATCTGCCAAAAGCGGATGTGCCTTTTGCAGTAGACGCTGCTTGATTTCCAAAGATTGTAAAAACAAAGTTTCGGCTTCGTCATAACGTCCTTGAGCGCGGTATATCAATGCCAAATTGTGAAGATCTGTCGCAACTTCGGGATTTTCTTCTCCTAAAAATCGCTTATCTAATTCTATTGCTTGGAGCGATAATGGTTCAGCTTCCCCGTAGCGTTCTTGATGATAATAAAGTAGTGCTAAATTATTCAAAATAATGGCAATAGAAGGATGATTTTCGCCAAGCAGATATTTTCTAATTTCTAATGACTGTAGATAAAGGGGTTCTGCTTCGTTATAACGTTCTTGTTGATTGTATAGTAGCGCTAGGTTATTCAAACTAGCAGCGACATCGGGATGGTTTTCTCCTAGTAAGCTTTGTCTTAATTCCAAAGCTTGTTGATATAGAACTTCTGCTTTGCTGTAATGTCCAGTAGATTTATAAAGACCGGCAAGATTATTCAGGCTATTAGCAAAAGAGGGATGATTATCTCCTAAAAGACTTTTGCTCAGTTCTAAAGCTTGTTTATATAAGGGTTCCGCTTCGCTGTAACGTCCTGTTGCACGGTAAAGTCCTGCTAAATTATTGAGACTAGCAGCTAAATCTATCTGCAAACCTAATTCACTATACAGAGCGATCGCCTTGCGCCAATACTTAATTGCCAATTCTTGTTCTTTTTGATAATTCTGAGACTCACCCCGATCTAACCTACTACGATAAATATCACCCAAACTTGAATATAAAGTAGCCAAGCTAGGATCTTTGGTTCCCTTTTCCTGTTCAATTTTCTCGATTAATCTTTGTAAATCTTGGATAGGTAAAAAAAACGAGTTATTTTCATTAGTATCAGTGCTGGCTAATTCCGTATCTCTAAAAACAAAGCGGATAGGTTCTAGTTCTTTACCAGCGATCGCATTTGTTTTTTTAGATACAAACCTAAAAACACCATTGCGCCAACTCCAAAAATCAGGAGCTTTTTTAATCAAATTGACTAAAATTTGGTTAGTCAACCAAAGTACAATCGCAAAAGGAAATTCGCGCAATCCTTCCCTTGTCCACTGTAAGTAACCAAAAAACTTTTCCTGTTCTGATTGCTCTTCCCCTAATTTGAGAAAATAAAGTTGTTCAGCACCCGTTATAGTTATGACTGCTAGATTACGTTGACGAAGATATTCTTCTTGTTGCACTAATTGGTTGAGAGCCGCTTTCAAACTTGGTTCCTGTCGTGCTAAAGTAACCCGATACGAACGGAAATTCGGTTGTAGTTCAGCTTCGTATTTAGAAATAATCTCATCCCGAAAATTTCCATCATCACAAACAGCAATTAGTAAATTTAATCCTCGCGTTTGAGCTTCAATAGAAACAATCAAATCATCATAGGCATCTTGATTTTCCCTATCAGGCTCTAACAAATCTCCATCATCTCCAAATTCTTCACTCAACATGGATAACTCCGTGTCTTTTCAGGCTTTCTATCAGGATTGGATGAACATCGTACCAAGTTTCATCAGTGCGATATTCCAAAACATATAGCCCATGTAGCAAATCTAAAAACTCAGCTTGTTTAGGGTCATTGGGCATAAATTGCTCATAAACACTTTGTAAAATATCTATATCTATTTTTCCTAAACGTATAGAAAAGTCATTGCGAATTTTATTAATTGCTTGGGCTAAAATCTTGTCATCAATAAAAATTTCTTCTGTTGGATTTCTGCGAATAACTCGCAAGCAAATGCGACAGCACTCCTTCGCAATCCGAATTAACTCTCGTAAAACTCCGCCACTGTAAATCACAATTTTTTCAGCAGTTTTATCCGCTATTAAGTCACTAGAAATCCGCTTTTGTAAAACCTCACCGAGAATTTTGATTGCTTCAGGACGAGGTTCGGCATTAGGCAGCCGATTTTTACCCTTTTCAAAAATTTTCAACACAGGCATGACCACAATTTGGTCGTTAGTTTCTGTAGCAATTATGGTACTAATAAATGTTTCGCGTAGCACAGCAATTGGGATAGTATAGATTATCCGAAAATTAGGTTGGCAAAGGGCTTTAATATTATCCTTATAAATTTCGTTAACTCTACCCAAGTCGAGTTTATCTAAATCATCAATAATCACTAAAACATCTTGTTTAGTAGTAGCTTGAATGAGAGCAGCAATTTCGTTAATTCTCGCAACTAAGTCTGATATTTTGCGCTCAAATTCTTGTTTAATTTCATCTCGTACAGTCGCATCAGCTTTTAATTTAGAGCTAATCAACTTAAGCAAGTCGAAACCTATTTCAGCTTCAGCGTGTAAATTTAATTCTTCAGTACGAGTCCGGGTAGCAAACCATTTATAAAGAGCCTCTTTTGTCGATTTAGGGATTTCAACCTGACGTGCTTCAGCCTCAGACATTAAATTCACTGCAATAGCAAACAGGATATTAATATGATTAACGGCTGACATTTCAATTTTGTCAGCGATCGAGAACAACACAACAAAATACTTCTTTTGAATTTGTCTGCTAAACTCAGCTAACAAAGTTGACTTACCACATCCTCGATGCCCAGTAAAGATAATCTTACTATCACCATTGGGGCTATCTTCAACCAATTGGTTAAGATCTGCAATCAAATCATCACCATATTCAACTCTAAACTTTTCCATTTCGTTCTTTTCCATCAATGGAAACAGTTCGAGATTGCTATATGCTTCTTGAAACGAGTTTAATAATTCTTTAGACATTCGCTATTGCCGTAAAAGTGCCAACTATTCATATAATGGCTTATTTTTTTAACGGTAAAATTTCTGGCGATTTTACCTTGGAGGTAATGTCAATTAATGGTTACTAAGTGACAACTATATTACATTATTAAAATAATGCGTAAACATACAGAATCGGAACAAAAAAAATCAGGAGTATATATAAAAACTAGATAAAAATGAATCAGGAATTATACATTTAACAAATAGGAATAAATGCTAGATTATACATTTGCAATCGTGAAAGCTACTTAACAAATAAATAAAATAAATTTTTTAGCGAAAAAATCAAATTTCCAACATACTTTACCGCTCCACAGCTTTCCTACCTTCTCAAGAGTATGTTTTTGTCAATCTAGACAGAAAAGCTAATGTTTCCGTGTCCAACTTTCACTGTATCTACGCGATTCAGTGGTAGGCTTTTTTAGTAGCATCATCTGCGATCGCATTCATTACCCCATGTTTCAACCTCAAAACACGAAACTTCCAGTTCCAAACCCCAGCTTTGAGGTTGTGAAGTCAAGTGATCGCCTTCACAATCGCATCATTCCACCTCAGAACACAAAATTTCTAGCTTGAAACTGAAACACTGTCACTGGAAACAAGAATCTTCTTACTGAAAACAAGAACATTCTCGTTTGAAACCGAAACGTTCTTGCTGGGAACAGAAACATTTTCGTTTGAAACCGGAAACGTCGAGTTTAGAACTTGGAATATTGAGTTTAGGCGATCGCGCTTGAGAATTTGCTCATCAATGTTACTTGTCTGAGGAGAGGCGATCGCGAATATATGCTAAATTTTTACGCACAATAATAGTATTGGGATGATTTACCCCTAATTGTCGCTCACAAATATCTAAAGCTTGGATAAACAAAGGTTCGGCTTGACTGTATTTTCTTTGGGATTCGTAGAGTGTAGCTAGGTTGTTGAGGCTAGATGCAACATCTGGATGTTCATCACCGAGCAAGCGTCGCCTTAAATCCAAAGCTTGGATGTACAAAGGTTCCGCTTGGCTGTATTTTCCTTGGGAACGGTAGAGTGCTGCTAGGTTGTTGAGGCTAGTTGCAACATTGGGATGTTCATCACCGAGCAAGCGTCGCCTTAAATCCAAAGCTTGGATATACAAAGGTTCCGCTTGGCTGTATTTTTCTTGGGATTCGTAGAGTGTAGCTAGGTTGTTGAGGCTAGATGCAACATCTGGATGTTCCTCACCGAGCAAGCGTCGCCTTAAATCCAAAGCTTGGATATACAAAGGTTCCGCTTGGCTGTATTTTCCTTGGGAACGGTAGAGTCCCGCTAGGTTGTTGAGGCTAGATGCAACATCTGGATGTTCCTCACCGAGCAAGCGTCGCCTTAAATCCAAAGCTTGGATATACAAAGGTTCCGCTTGGCTGTATTTTCCTTGGGAACGGTAGAGTCCCGCTAGGTTGTTGAGGCTAGATGCAACATCTGGATGTTCCTCACCGAGCAAGCGTCGCCTTAAATCCAAAGCTTGGATATACAAAGGTTCCGCTTGGCTGTATTTTCCTTGGGATTCGTAGAGTTCAGCTAGGTTGTTGAGGCTAGTGGCTAAGTCTTTGTCTAAACCTAATTCTTTTTGCAATTCTACAGCTTTGCTTAAATACTCAATGGCTAATTCTTGCTCTTGTTTATAATCTTGAAACTCGCCCTGGTTGAGTCTTTTTCTATAAATATCTCCTAAGCTAAAGTATAAAGTCGCTAAAGTTGCATCTTTAACACCGCGCTGTTCTAAATCTTCAATAAATCCTTGCAAATCTTCTATGGGTAACAAATAATCATTCTCATCATCAAAACCGGAAATTTCATGATCCCTGAAAGCAAAACGAAGCGCTTCTAATTCTCTACCAGGAACCGTATTTTTCTTTCTAGACACAAACCGAAAAACACCATTGCGCCAACTCCAAAAATCAGGCGCTTTTTTAATTAACTCAACTAATATTTGATTAGTCACCCACAAAACAATGGCAAAAGGAAATGCCCTCAAAGCTTCCCTAGTCCACTGTAAATAACCGAAAAAAACCTCTTGTTCCGAACGTTCTTTTCCCAGTTTCAGAAAATGAAGCTGTTCTGCACCAGTCACCGTAATTACTGCTGGGTTATTTTTCTGCAAATACTCTTCACTTCTGACCAATTGAGAAATAGCAGCTGTTAAACTCGGCTCATCCCTTGCCAATGTCACTCGATAACAACGGATTTGCATCTGTAATTCTGCTTCATACTCAGCAATAATTTCATCCCGAAAAATAGCATCATCACAAACAGCAATGAGCAAATTTAACCGATTTGCTTTAGCTTCAATAGAAATAGTTAAGTAATCATAAGCATCTCTGTTGTCATCATCTGTCAGTAAATCTTCATTCGTCATTAATTAATCAACCCCCTACGTTGCAAAGTTTCTACAAGAATGGGGTGAACATCATACCAAGTGTAATCATCACGATATTCTAAGATATACAATCCATGCAGTAATTCTAAAAACTCTTGCTGCTTTACGTCATCAGGCTCAAAATTCTCATAAGTAGTTTTCAAAATTTTAAACTCTTCTTTTCCTAAACGCAGAGAAAGTTCATTACGAATTTCCTTAATTGCTTGTTCTATAACTTGGTCATTAATCGCTATTCTTTCTCCAGGTTTCTGTTTAATAAGCCGCAAACAGATAAGACAGCATACATTAGCTAAACGAATCAACTCCCGCAGCACTCCACCACTATAAATAACAATCTTCTCTACGGCTGACTTGTCTATTAATTCACTAGAAATTCGTTTTTCTAATATTTCACATAAAATATTTGTTGCTTCACTCCGAGGCTTGGCATCAGGTAAGCGATTATCACCTTTATTAAAAATTTTGATAACAGGCATTACTTCAATTAGGTTTTTGCTTTCTGCCTTAATCAGATCCCAAATATAAATGTCACACATTACTGCAATAGGGACAGTATAAATAATCCGAATATTAGGTTGAAATAGAGATTTAATGTTATTTTTATAAATTTCCTGAACTGTTGCCAAGTCTAGTTTATCTAAATCATCAATGATGACTATAGTTTCTTTTTTAATGGCTACTTGAATCAACGCCGCAATTTCATTAATGCGTGCAACTAACTCCGATATTTTCCGTTCAAATTCCTGTTTAATTTCCTCTCTAACTTTCGCATCAGCTTTTAATTGAGTTTTCAGAAATTTGAGCAAATCAAAACCGACTTCAATCCCACCTCCTAACTCTACCTCTGTAGTTCGAGTGCGAGTTGTAAACCATCCATAGAGTTTATCTTTGGTAGTTTTAGGAATTTGTACTTTACGTGCTTCCGCCTCAGACATTAAATTAAGAGCGATCGCAAACAAAATATTAATATGATTAACAGCCGACATTTCAATACTTTCAGCAATAGAAAATAAAACTACAAAATAATGATCTTGAATTTGCCTACCTAACTCAGCTAATAAAGACGATTTACCGCATCCCCGATGTCCAGTAAATACAATCTTCGCGTCACCGTTAGGACTGAATTCAATGAATTGAATTAACTTTTCTATAGAATCATCACCATAATCAACTCTAAAATTATCTGTTTCCTTCTTTTCCAGGAGTGGAAACAATTCGAGATTATTATATGCTTGCTTAAAAGATTCTTGTAATTCGCTAGACATTGGCTTTTACAAAATAATATTTTTACTGCCTATTTATATTAATGCCTACCTAGCCCTAACTCAAAAATCTGTTTACCATCTCTATACATTTCTGCGTAAACAGAAAATCTCATCTTCTTCCATCCTAACCCCAAAAAACAATACCCTCCTCCGCCGCCGGAGAAGGGTTAGGGATGAGATATCACAATTCTCACTGCTGACACTCAGCACTCAGCACTGTCTAATAAGCGTCTTGCAACTCGTAGAAATCAGGCGAGATGTAATCCTTCCGCAAAGGCCAACCTACCCAATCTTCAGGCATCAAAATTCGCTTCAAGTTGGGGTGTCCTTCATAGACAATGCCGAACATATCGTAAGACTCGCGCTCTTGCCAGTCTGCGGTTTTCCAAATCCAGTAGACTGAAGGTACTCTGGGATTTTCCCGTGGTAAGAACACTTTTAATCGGATTTCTTCAGGGCGATCGCTATTATCACCTACTTTAATTAAGTGATAAACACTCACCAAGTCTTCTCCCGGCCCCAAGTCAACGCCACCTTGAAACTGGAGATAATTAAACCCGTAAGCATATAGAGCTGTAGCGATCGGGAGCAAGAAATCTGGCTCCACCTTAATTATCTCAACAGCGTTGACATCAGGTGCCAAAACCTCATGGTCAAAGCCATTTTCAGTCAACCATTGGGAAACTTTCCCGGCTTTTACCAGTGACTCTTCGGCTGCTGGTACTGGCTTAGATTCTTCATCAGCCACGGTTTATTTCCTCCTTTTGTTTCTGGGATGTCAGTAAAGCAGGTGGAACTGGCAAACCAATCGCTTCCGCCAATTCCTTAGGTGGTGTAAAGCGAGTATCTGACTGCATATACTTACCAGTTAAAATTTGCTCTACTGGCTTGAGGTTATGAGTCGTGCTGTAGTAACGGTGAATTTGCTTGACTTGATCCCGTTCTTGGATAGAATCGTTGGCTATCTTCTTCCGCAACTTAATGATTGCGTCAATAATCGCTTCTGGACGCGGCGGACAACCAGGTAAGTACACATCTACAGGAATGAGTTTATCAACTCCACGCACAGCCGTGGGGGAATCAACGCTAAACATCCCGCCTGTAATTGTACAAGCACCCATCGCAATTACATACTTTGGCTCAGGCATTTGTTCATAAAGACGCACAAGTTGAGGTGCCATCTTCATGGTGATTGTCCCAGCTGTAATAATTAAATCAGCTTGGCGGGGGCTGGAACGGGGAATTAGCCCAAAGCGGTCAAAGTCAAACCGAGAGCCAATTAAAGCTGCAAATTCAATAAAGCAGCAAGCCGTACCAAATAGCAACGGCCACAAACTAGAAAGCCGCGCCCAGTTGTAAAGGTCATCAACCGTGGTCAGAATTACGTTTTCTGAAAGGTCTTGAGTGACTGAGGGACGCTCAATCGGGTTGATGATTCGCTCTTTGTCCTGGGTGGTTAAATTAGAATTCAAGACCATTCCAAAGCTCCTTTACGCCATGCGTAAACTAAGGCGATTACAAGAATTGCAATAAAAATTAGCGCTTCAATGAATGCCAATAGCCCTAGACGGTGGAAAGCCACCGCCCAAGGATACAAGAATACAGTCTCCACATCAAAGACGACAAAGACCAGCGCAAACATATAGTAGCGGATGTTGAACTGAATCCAGGCTCCGCCAATGGGTTCCATGCCTGATTCGTATGTTGTGCGCCGTTCCGCACTTTTGCCGCTGGGTCGTAGGAGCTTGGACGCTGAGAGCGCCAGGGCAGGCACTAGGCTACAGATAATGAAAAAGCCTAGAAGGTACTCGTAACCGCTGAGAACAAACACAATGGATATCTACCGCTTATGGTGTAAATAACGCCGTAACTTTCTTTTACATTATATCTTTTAGGCTTTTCTGAAATCTGGGAAACAAACGCGCTGAGGGTATTTGATTCGTTTTTGGTTGTGATAGAAAAGTCTAACAGTTATGTCATAATTTTTAACGTATATTTAATATTTGCCCCTCTGCGAGGCCTAAGCCATGAGCGAACAAAGCGAACCAGCTGTTGAGACTCAAGTGTTAGACCGCTACGAGTGTCGCTCCTGCGGTTACGTTTATGAACCTGAGAAGGGAGATGACAAGTATGATATTCCCCCTGGAAGACCCTTCGCAGAATTGCCCCTAATCTGGCGTTGTCCGGTGTGTAGTGCTAAGAAGCAAGCTTTCGTTAACATCGGTCCAGCAGGACAAGCATCTGGCTTTCGAGAAAATCTTGGTTACGGTTTAGGTGTCAACACCTTGACCCCAACCCAAAAAAACCTCTTGATTTTCGGCGCTTTGGCACTTGCTTTCTTATTTTTTCTCAGTCTCTACGGGTTACAATAGATACTATATATCTTTGTTGCTCAGTCTGTAGACTATCCACTGCCTTGAGTTAGAAATCTCCACCCACAAGGAAAAAGGGGATGTAGACGCCTAACGGCGAACCCTTAGGGTGGGAGACAAAGGACAAATGACAACTGACAAATTTAGAAACAACTAAGAAATTAAGAAATACTGATGCACGCAATTTTGAAAAGTTGGCAACGAATATTTGCCTTGTTGATAGTTGTCCTGATGTGTATAGGTTGTAGCAAAGTCCCCTCTACCAGCTATAACCCTTGGGCAATAATTTCTGTCCCAACAGAAGCGAAGCTGTTAGATATTGCTTTTACTGATAATTCTCAGCATGGCTACTTAGTAGGTAGCAACGCTACCATTTTGGAAACCAATGATGGTGGTGATACTTGGAAACCCTTAAGCCTAGCGCTGGATGATTCAAGGTATCGTTTTGATGCTATTAGTTTTGCTGGTAAAGAAGGGTGGATTGTCGGAGAACCTGCTTTACTGCTACACACCACTGATGAAGGTCGTTCTTGGTCACGTATTCCCCTAAGTGAAAAACTACCTGGTAGTCCTATTAGTATTAGTGCTTTGGGACCAGACACAGCTGAGATGGCTACTGATGTGGGAGCGATATATCAAACCAAAGACGGCGGTAAAAACTGGAAAGCCCAGGTAGAAGCAGCAGTTGGTGTGGTGCGTAACCTAGAACGCTCTACTGATGGTAAATATGTTGCTGTGTCCGCTAAAGGTAGCTTCTACTCTACTTGGGAACCAGGACAAAACGCTTGGGTTCCCCATAATCGCAATAGTTCTCGCCGGGTAGAGAACATGGGCTTTGCTAACAATGGGCAAATGTGGATGCTCGCACGGGGAGGTCAGGTGCAATTTAGTGACCCCACGAAACCAGAAGAGTGGCAAGAAGCACAAAATCCAGAATTATCTACTAGTTGGGGTTTACTGGATTTAGCCTACCGCACACCCGATGATATTTGGGTAGGTGGTGGCAGCGGTAATTTGCTGCACAGTGCGGATGGCGGCCAAACTTGGGAAAAAGACCGTGATGTCGAAACAGTTGCAGCTAACTTTTACAAAATTGTGTTTTTTGAGCCAGAAAAAGGATTTATCATTGGCGATCGCGGCATATTGCTGAAATATAGCCCCAAAGCTGCCACAGCTTCCCCAGCAGAAGCAGCTTAGGACAACATTGCTGTATGTATTTCTCCAGATTTCTGAGAACGACGTTGCAAGTTGTAACTCTTTCTAAACTTTGTAGGATAATAAACTCAATAACAGTCTTTGTGAAGGTAGGAAGTTAAATGTCAGGTACCACTGGAGAACGTCCGTTTTCGGACATTATTACCAGCGTTCGTTACTGGGTAATCCACAGCATCACCATCCCAGCATTATTTATTGCTGGTTGGTTATTCGTCAGCACCGGACTGGCTTATGATGTTTTTGGCACACCCCGCCCCAACGAGTATTTCACAGAAGTACGGCAGGAAGTGCCCATTGTGAACAACCGCTTTGAAGCTAAAAAGCAAGTTGAAAATTTTATCCAAAAGTAGTTTGAAATTATGACTAGCGGCAACAACATCAATCAACCAGTTACCTATCCAATTTTTACAGTTAGATGGCTGGCAGTTCACACTTTAGGTGTGCCAACCGTCTTCTTCTTGGGCGCGATCGCCGCAATGCAGTTTATTCAACGCTAGGAGCAACTCATGGAAAGAACGCCCAATCCCAATAATCAGCCCGTTGAACTAAACCGGACTTCGCTGTACCTGGGACTACTACTGATTTTTGTTCTGGGTATCCTGTTTTCCAGTTACTTCTTTAACTAACTGGAACAACTTTTGTTAATCATTTGTTTATTGAACCTGTGTTGATTTGTTGTTAAGGGAGGAGAAAACTGTGTCTGGAAGTGGGAGAATTCCCCTGTGGGTCGTCGCTACGATCGCAGGATTAGGCGTAATTACTGTTTTAGGCATTTTCTTTTACGGAGCCTATGCCGGAATCGGTTCTTCAATTTAATCATAGCTAGAGCCGAATAGCATAAGTAGTGTAGATTATCTAGCAATTGTTTAGAAATCAACATTATTAAAAAACCGCCTGTCTCACTGAGATAGGCGGTATTAATTATGAATTAGTCATTAGTTGTTAGTTAAATGACTAATTACCAAATTAGGCAATATCTTCGCGTTCAATGTATACAAACAAAAACGCAAATACTGCGATTGGTACACCCCAACCAATGATGGGAACGAAGAGAGCAGGCAAGTAGGCAGTACTAGCCAAGATTGAAGGAAATAATTCAGTTGCCATAGAAAATATTCCTGTTAAATCACACTACAATTCAAGATGAGCTTACTGCAAATTCTGCCTCATTTTTGAAATTCTAAAGATTTTTAACACAGCAGCAGTTTCTAGGGATGTTTAAATACCTAATAGTTCATCTAGCTGCAAAGTTGGCAAATCTGGTGGAACTATGGTGCGCGTAACGGTGACTTTGTGACTTTCCTGTTGGGTTTGCGGATCGAGAGCGATCGCCTCAACTCGCATTTCTAAGCAGCCAAAAGGAACATGTAATTGAGTCGTCACTTCTAAGGTTCCTGATGAATTAGACCGCAAATCTTTTAGCAAATGGGGGCCATCCATCAACCAGCGCGTTTGACAATCCTCAATCCATAGCTTGATAACAACTTCTGAGGATACCTTAGGTAGTTCCACACGCACTCTAACAGATGTACCTGCAATTAGTTCGCCTTCGGGTACAAAAAGTTGCGGTGTTGGCAAAGGCTCAACAATTGCCGCACTCATCCTCTGTAAAGGGGATGGTTCTGGAACCATTGGCACTTCTGGCACTTCCTCTTCTACAGTAATGGTTTCAGGTACTTCTACCACAGGTTCAATATACACATCATCGACAACAATCTCTTCTGTCAACCTGCGTAGCGGTATCTTAGGATAACGAGGAGGCGGAGGTGGTGGTTCTGGAAGTGATGGAGTGGAATATTCTTTGGATAGATTCTCTGCTGTGTCTAACTCCTGTTGGGCGATCGCCAACCAATCTGTTGGTATCTCCATGTCAAACTCAACATTAGGAGTTTCAGGATTAAGAGAAACAGGCTGCGGCTGATGGGGAATTGTTTGCGGTTCTACAACATCATTATCGTAGTCTTGGTCTTGTAAATGAATGGGTTCAGGTATAGAGAATCCTTGATTCTGCAACCATTTTGTAATCAGCGGCGATGAGTATGGATTTCCTTCCACTACTAATTTTGGAGGAGGTGGGGGAGTTGTTGGTGCAACAGGCTCATCCATTAATTCTGGACTAGGCAGAGTAGCTTTTGATGCAACAGGCTCATCCATTAATTCCGGGCTAGGCGGAGTAGCTTTTGATGCAACAGGCTCATCCATTAATTCCGGTCGAGGCGGGGTAGCTGTTGGTGTAGCAAACTCATCTATTAATTCCGGTCGAGGCGGGGTAGCTACTTCTGCAACATAGGCATCTATTAATTTTGAACGCCGAGGTACAGCTCCTTCTGTAACAGACTCATCCTGGTATTGTTGATTGCCAAGCAATAATTCAGTTGTATTATCAAACCCATCTAAAGTGATATCCAGCGCCTTTGAGTTTTCTGGAGGATGAAAGTCAGATGCATCTCCAACATCGCTGTTTACTGCTTCGCCATCGCTTGACAAGTCCGTTAACGGTTTTAAGTATGGAAATGTGCTACTAATCAACGGTACTCGCCGATGTTTAATGACAAGTTGATTCATGTCGATGGCGGCTAAAGTTTCAACCTTCTCTACACTCTCTTCCTGTGTAGCCAGTTCTGCTGTAGTAGGCTCCAATGTGGAAGATTCTGCTAAAAGAGCAGTAGCAGTCGTCTTCACTGGTGGGAGAGGCGGCATATTTGGCAAGTCCAGCGCCCGATGGCTCTCTAATGATTTCTTGCGCGATCGCGGTTTAATTTCTGGCGGCAAGAATTTATTTGCCGATGGACTCAAAAGCAGAGACTGGTCTGGTTGAACGACTTTGACTAAATTCAAAAGTGATAAATCAAGGCTACCCGATGACTCAGGTGCTTGAGGCGCATCTGAAGTCATGGTTGTATTCTGATTTTCTGCCAGTTCTTTTGTACTAGCTATTACTGCGGCTCTGATTGCCAGTAATTCGCTGACATCTGCTGTAATTGTGAAAGAATTGCTAGCTAATGGTATTACTTCCCCAACGTCAGTAAGTGCCCCATACAAACTAATCTCTGCCAAAATTAACTTAGATTCACAATCAGCAGGAATATCAATTGTGGAGTTAATAGTAAAAGGAAGCACCTCATTAGGTAAAGGTTGCCTTACCTGGTTCAAGATTTCTGATTTTAGAGGTGAGCGCAAATCAATTCTTAATTCTAGAGAATAAAGGCTTTCTAAGTAAGGTATCTCAACTTCTAGATCCGCTTTTGGTTGTAGTTCCACTCGCCCATTAATAACCAGCGTTTGCCCCCATTGCGCAAAATATGCTGTCCTCTCTAGGTTGAGCGATAACGGTGGTAATGCTGGAGTGAGCGGAGGAGCTTCCAGCATTTCATCATCTAGCAGAGGTTCAGAAGTAGGTAAAGCTAAATCTATTAAGTTTTGTAAAATCTGTTCTGCCGTCTCACCTTTAACCCATACTGGGCTGACAGGCTGATCGATAATTTCTTCTTCCAGAGCATCAACTAGCGTTTTGGTGCTAGTAGAGTTACTGTGAGTCACAATTGCTAGTTCTGAATCATCGGTAATATTTATTTCCAAAGCAGGTGTTATTTCTACTGTGGAAGTTACCAAACCGCTATCAGAAATAGTCTCTGTATCATCTAGTGAATCTGATTCTATATTGTCCCCATCTCCCGAGGTATTTACCTCTCCCTCTGCATACTGAGATAAAACTCGTAGATAGACATTGTGCTGCCAAGATTTACCGAGAATATCTGACATCAAGTCACCAGAGCATTGCAACTCCCAAATTCCTGGCTTGAAGTAAGTATAGGGAATTACCGCCATTAAGCCTTCGGAATTAGTGCGACGCGATCGCTTCTGAACCCGCCGCTTTGGTGGTACCTCTTGGGTAGAGGAATGAGTTACCCGTACTTCCACATCTATATTAGGACGGTTAGAACGAGCTAAAACTCTATACCGACCTTCCAAAATTTCTACCTTTGGCGATTCCAGGGTATGCCAAGCGCGATCGCCCTGTCTTTGTATCAGAAATTGCCAATGTTCCATTGTGAGTGATGCCCAGACCGAAGACCAGCTGAGTAATATTTTGCATTACTTGCTTGCAAGTTTACCTCAGCAATTTACAATTGCATAATTTTAGACAATGATTTAATTTTAAAATTAGCAAAATTAGATTGAAATCTTAGCTGACGCTATCCCTGCACGTCAAACAGATTTTAGCGAGTACCGTATCAACTCTGCTTGCGTAATAGCTTATTAAAATACCCCCAACTGCCCGTGTTAATTGGGGCTGTTGGAGGAATTATCTGTGCCAAACATCTCGACAAAAGGTATCAAAGGTTTGTAAATTCAACTAGACCTCAGTGCGATATACAGCATAAATACGTAATATCTCACCTTGAGGTATAGTCATGGTACTTGAGATGAACTCAAGCGTCAGATACCATAGCGATTTTGGTAATAAGCCAAAATTTGCTGAACACGTTGCCGAACTGCTGATGTAGGTTTCGATACCCAGCTAATCCACAAGCCTTCAATTTGACTTTGATGGTAATCAAACTGTTGGGATGACTGGGGGATCAAACTCACCTCTAACCCTTCTACTTGACGTAAATGGGCTGCTATCTCTCGATAGACGGCTAAAGGCAAACCAGCAAATTCAATTTTCTCCTTAATCTCCATCTTTTATAAAGCTCTGACAGCAACAATATTTTGAGATGGGGTTGTCCAAGAAACAGGATTTCCGCCAGGATTGGGATTTGGTGTTGCTGAGTTGGTAGCATTATCTCCTACCATTCTGGCAACTTCAATACCATATTGTTCCACAATAACAATAGGATTGGAGCCTTCATTCATTTCTATACGTTTAATCAAAAGACCGTTTGCTAGCCTCTGTCCCGCTTGCACATAGCGACTCGTCGGCTCATTCGGTACTTTGATAATCGCTTGGAGTTGTTTACCAATTAAAACTACGCCAGTCACAAGAACTGACCTTGCTAACTCAGGTTGTGGTGGTTGTGGTAATACAGATACTAGATTGGGGCTAGGAACTACTGGAGGCAAAACTTTAGGCAAAACAGGAGTCAACTTAGGAGGAGCAGTAGCAACTTTGTTGATGCTTGGTTTTTGGGGAATTAAATTAGCTGCTTTTACCGCACTCCGCACAGGTACTTTGACTACTGCTGGTACTGTTGCGGGTTTAGCAATCGGTAAGGAAGGTAACAGAGGAACAGGTTTTGCAGTAGTGCTAGGAACTCCGGTAATCGTCTGTCCTATAATTTGGGCAAACGGATCATTCCGCCCCTTTGATACCAAAACTAACCGTTCTGTAGTATTGGTTGGTTGAATCAAATTAGACGACGGACTGTAAGTTGCGGCGGCAACTTGTGATACTTGTTTACCAGGAACTACTGGATTCTTAAAAGATTGATTTACTGGTGGTGACTTTGCTGGGGTTGCGGTTGGGGGAAGATTAGCCGCAGTCGGACTAGGAGTACTAGCTTGCGGTGTTTCTTCTGAGCTACATCCAGCGATCGCCAAAATTAAAATGGCTGCACCTAAAATTTTTGAATTTCTTCTACCCATTAGCCGTTCTCAAAAGCCATAGGAAAATTTGTTTGGGAAATTAACACGCCTAAAATTTGGATTTAAGGCTAAGTCTGTTCCTTTATAACCTAATTTTTGGTATTGCAATGGTTATTTTTAACACTGCAAATCCAGCATAACTGCGGAGTGGAGTAGTTAAGGTTAATCTTCAACTACTCCCATAAGATTTTTCAACAAATCTAACCCTTTCTTGACTCGACGAGAAACCGTAACTACACTAATTCCTAAATGTTCAGCTACTTGTTTTTGTGTCAAATCATGTAAAAATACGCATTCCAAAACTTCACGGGTACGCTGTTCTAACTGTACCAATGCTTGTTGTAAGCGAATTTGATCTTCTTGCGCTAATTGAAAACTGCGGTAGTGAGGATCGGGAACTAATTCTCCTAGACTTGTAGCACCTTCTTCTCCGTCTTGTATTGGTACATCCAGACTCAAAGGCGCACGATTAATCCAAGCTAATTTAATTTCTTGCCATTCATCAGGAGAAATTTCCAGTGCTGCTGCTACTTCAGAGTCCGTAGGTTGACGGTTATATTGCGCGCGCAAAGAACGCGAAACTCCAATTGCTTGCTGTTGCAGTGCTAAGTAGCGACGGGGAATGCGTACAGTCACACCTTTATCTCGCAAGTAGTGCTGAATTTCACCACGAATGTAGGGAATAGTAAAAGAACTAAAGGCGTAGCCTTTAGAAATTTCAAATTTTTCGATAGCCCTAATTAGACCTAAACAGCCAACTTGGAGTAAGTCTTCGTAGTTTTCATGGCATTGATTCATCCAGTAGTGAGCTTCTCTTCTCACCAGTCCAAAATTGAGTTTAACCAGTTGATTGCGAACGGTTTCCGAGCGGGATTGCTGGTATTCTCGCAATAACTGCCAAGTTTCATGCTTCAGTTCGTTGGTGACTGTGGTAGGCATAGCACCGCGTTTATTAAGCAGAGCAAATAAAGCATTGAGTAATCGTTTGTAAACTACGGTGCGACTACATTACCCAATAAAACCTATGGATATAACTAATCATTTGTTAAAACAACCATAGTAGCTTGGTAATCGAACCGAGTTTAAACAAGCGAAACTAGTATTTTGTTTGTTATTTAGCTTTGGTATTACCTGGAGCCAAAAAACTCTATAGAGCCAAAATATAAAATTTATTACTGAATTTGAAACCGAGATTGTACCTAACTTGTCTTATTAATTAGGAGTGAAACTCACGAATAAAAAGCTGCAATTTTAAAAACAATGCTAAACAGTAAAAAGTTTTTGTAATCAGTAAAAATACGGCATTAGTTACTAGTAGTTTATGGAAATTTTAAAATTAATAAACATGTTGCCTTAAATATACGGAACAAAATACTATTATTCAGTGATTTATAGTAAATACAAATTTAAACTGAACTTTGACACTGGAGATGATTTTATTGTTTTATAACTTGCGTTCAACTACTCAAAATTTAAACTTCAAAATAGCCAATTTTATATTGATACTGATGACAGTAAATAACTTAAAAATAGGACATCGGATATGATTAATTTTTATGCTTGATTACTGCAAAACCTAGCATGAATGGCTGTCTCTATCCAAATTAAATGATTAATACCTATTGCCTTAATCGCAGCTACACAAGACACAAGCAAGCTCATGCCAAAGATCAAACCTCTTTTGTTCTAAGGATAAAAAAACACATACACCGTTTATTTAAAGGTGTATGTGAGTTAAATTTTGCATTCAAGCCTAATACATACAGTATTTTTGTGTCGATATGAGTGTCCGTAAGTTGCGGTACTCAAGAGAAATTAGCCCCGAGTTGGTTCAACCCGAGCGTAGAACAGACCACGAATCTTGACTTCTTTAGGTTCGCCAGCACCTAAATCAGTATCAGATGGCTGTTCGCTCTCGAAAGTTCCTGCAATTTCACCACTAGCACTATCTACTTTTGCTACTTGTAGGGAAATTTTACCGCTCAGAATTTCAGCACGCTTAACGTTAGTGCGGGTAAGTTCTTCATCATCCGCTTGGGCAGGGAGAGCCACAGCATTATCATAGCCAGTAACCACACCGCGACCTTTGGGATCTAAGAAGGCAGCACCACGATATGAAGGTACTTTAAACGTGCCTTCAAAATCTGTGGAAGTATTAACACTGTTCAAACCAGGCTGTGTTTGAGCAACTAAGTTTTTGATGGTGAAGAGGAAAGGTACTCGCTCACCACCAGGAAGTTGCACAGTGATGGCTTGGAAGTCAAGACCATCTTTTTCCACAAATGTCAAGCTATTATCTGTATTAATTTTCAGATCGCCTTGCACTTGGTCAATGGTGGAGGTATACCTGGTTAACAGCTTGCCAGCAACAAATTCTGCTTCTTGGCGTTTATTAGCGGGTTCTTCTTTGACGAAGAAATTAGTTGGTTCCAAGCAAAGTTCTTTAATGGCGTAGGACTGGCTAGAATTTAAGGGAATCGAACCTCGGCTTGTTTCTGCCAGTTGAGGGCATTTGTTAGCCAAGCCAGTGCCGCGAATTTGTTCATATGTGAGTATATCTCTACTGCTAGAAGATGAACCGTCACTACAAGCAGTTATCAGCCCCAAGCACAAAGCCAAAAATGCAACAATTAAAGCGCGATACCTCATGGTCAACCTCAATTTCAAAAATTAATATCTAACGTTGTAAAACTGCACCAAAGTTTTGATCTCTGATGAGAAGCAGCCCTAGTTTTAGGGCATTTAAGGCAGTTCGCCTTTAAGTGTTCCCCAAAGGGTTGCCTTTAGCCTTTGGCGTTGCCGCAGGCTAGGTTAGGCTAGGGTCGCTACTGCTCAAACTGATCTTTGCTAAACGTATTTAAACGTGTCGCTCTGTTTAAGTCTGGGATTGAAACCCCAGGCTAGCCAGTACACTGCATCTGCTTTGGATGTTTGTCCCAAGAAGGGCAAAAACCAGCAGTTTTACTATTGTCAGCATTTGGTAGAGCCTAGACACATAGATGAGTTTGCCCTGACATAGAGCCGCATTAGCCCTTACCTTTAAGGACACGAAGAGCGAAATTGCCTTCGTACTTTCCTCTAGCGTATGGCAAAAGTGGCATCGCCTAAGACATTCTGTATTATGTATGTGTCCCCACTACATACAGCCCTTTGTTTTAAAAAGGAAATCAGCCAGATCATACGATTTTTTGAAACTCAAAATCAAAGCACTCTAGTCTTAAGCAAGAATACCTTGATTTCATTTAGCTCGGGTCTAGGCTGTACTAAACGTCACTGCTGTGTTTTAAAAGCGATCGCAATTGTTTTTGACCAAGATGCAAATTAGGCTATATTCTTGCCAAAGAAGGGCACAGAAGCTAGTCAGAAGACAGCAAAGCCCAAAATCTTGGGTAAATTTGAGTAGAACTTACTTTATTACGGAAAAGCTGGCATGAACAACGATAGAAGCTTGGAATCTGAGAAGTTGGCTTCTAAATTAGAAACGATCGCAACTACGGTAAATGATGTAGCGCAGAGTTTTCAAGGAGATTCGATAGCTCTTTTGGCTCTACTAAGGAAGTTGGAGCAGTTACATCGAGATATTCGTGATGGATATTTTCAAGAAACTTTACCTGATAATCGTCAGCAACTTTACTCATTACTGAAAGATATTGAGTCTGAGGGTGGCTGGCCTTATATTGAGCGCATGAAGTTACAAGCCTTTTTAGCACAATTGCTACAAGATGCGACTAAGGACAGTAGGGATGATAGTGAAGATGTAGTGAACAGCGATCGCTCTTGTAGCTGGTGAGTTAGTCATAAGTTTTGAGTTTTGAGTTGGAAATCAATCACTTTTTACGCCTCACACTCATAACTCAATGATTGCCGAATTTGGAATTCTTTGCGGCTGTACTAGGGCCTGTGGGGGATAGTCTCGCAAAGAAGGCGATCGCGCTGTTCAACATTACGGTTGTTTTTGAGGTAATCATTTACCCAGTTGCAACCACGTTGCAGTAGATCGTCAATATCCAAGTTCCAAAGAATAATCGTGTTGTCATCACCCGCCGAAGCTAGTGTTTGACCATCAGGACTAAAACTGACACTTAATACTGCTCCCTGATGCCCAGTGAGGGTTTTAATCAGTTTGCCCTCACGGCTCCAAAGTTTGACTGTACGGTCCCAACTAGCAGCAGCCAGCAATTCACCATTAGGACTAAAGGTAACAGCGTTAACGCTATCGCTATAGCCTTTTAACAAGGTTTTTAACAACGTACCGTCCCGTCGCCATAACTTCACTGTATTATCCCAACTAGCAGAAGCCAACAACTGGTCAGTGGGGCTAAAACTCACACCTAATACCCAACCATCTTGAGGTGAGAAAGTTTTTAGTAAGGTACCATCCCGTCGCCACAGTTTTATAGTTTGATCGTCACTCGCAGAAGCTAAAATTTGAGCATCGGGACTGAAATTCACGCTATTGACCCAACCATTATGACCCACCAATGTTGTCAGCAAGCGACCATCACGGTGCCAAAGTTTGACTGTTTTATCTTTACTGGCTGAGGCAATAAATTGACCATCAGGGCTGAAAGTCACGCTCATGACATTATCACTATGCCCTTGGAGTGTTTTTATTAAAGTGCCATCGCGCCGCCACAGTTTCACAGTTTTGTCATAACTGGCTGAGGCCAGCATTTCCCCTTGGGGATCAAAACTCACACTCGGGACTTTATCTAGATGCCCCAGCAGAGTTTTGTAGATCTGGGTTTCCATATCACCGCTTCTGGTATCTCGCTTCCAGAGTTTGACTGTTTTATCTTTACTGGCTGAAGCCAACATCTGACCATCAGGACTCCAAGCCACGCTCAAAACTCGACTCTTATGCCCTTTGAGGATGGGTAGTCTCGGGGCATCTAAACGCCACAATTTCACGCTTTTGTCATAACTTGCTGAAGCCAAGAGTCTGTTATCTGGGCTGAAAGCTACACTGGAAACAGCATCGCTGTGTCCTTTAAAAGTGTTCAGTAAAGTGCCGGTGACACTCCAGAGATTAATGGTGTTATCATCGCTGCCGGAAGCTAACTTTTGACTATCAGAACTGAAGTTCAGGCTCCAAATATTACCACTATGTTGCTCTAAGGTTTTGCTGGGACGAAAATCAAAGCTGTCTTTACTAAGATTGCGCTCTCTGCGCCAAAGTTTGATTGTTTTATCTCTACCCCCAGATGCGATAATTTGACCATTTGGGCTAAAAGCTACAGCAGTTACACCTTGCCGATGTCCCTGCAAGGTAGTCACTAATCTGCCATCTCGTCGCCAGATTTTCACTGTTTTATCTTCACCCGCTGAGGCAATAAATTGTCCATCAGGGCTGAATGTGACCCAGTTAACCCATCCTTGATGTCCCCTGAGGACTTTGACTAAACTACCGTCCTTACGCCAGAGTTTAACAGTCGCATCCTTACTGCCGGTAGCCAACAACTCGCCATCTGGGCTAAAACTCACGCTATAAACCCAATCTCCATGCCCTTCGAGGGTTTTGTATGGCTGTGAGTCAAATTCACCTGTAATTGCATTTCTCCGCCATATTTGCACACTTTTGTCTAGGCTGGCAGAAGCTAAGGTTTGGCCATCTGGACTAAAACTCACGCTGGTGACAGCATCGCTATGACCTTTAAGAGTTTGTAGCAAAGTCCCGTCAGGACGCCACAGTTTTATCGTCCTATCCGTACTACCTGAAGCCAACAACTGACCATCAGGGCTGAAAGTCACACTCCAGACAATATCTCTATGCCCCTCCAAGCGATTTTGCTCTTTGACTCCATAAACAGCTTGTTGGAGGGCTGTGACTACCCGCATTTTGGTTTCTGCTTGCACTCCATCTGCCTGCTTGAGTCTTTTCCAAGCTCGTAAACTTTCCAATAAGGCATCAAACTCTTTATTAGAGGCAAACAGAGCTTCGCTAGAGGCAGTAATAGCACTGATTTTAAAGTTAGTTTCGCTACGTTCTGCTCTACGAGTCTGGAGAATTGCAGCTCTTCTTTGTAAGTCAGCTTGCCACCATAATACTGCTATTGCCCCGGCCATGATTGCCAAAGATCCGCCTGCTATGCGTGCTTCTCGCAGTCGCCGTTGCAAAACTAAATTCAGTTGCTCTTGAGATAGCTTTTGAGCTACTTCAGCTCTATCTTTTTCAAATCTGACTTTTTCTAGTTCAGCAACCATGCCATAGCTGTTTTTTTGGCGAATCGGTTCAACTAAGTAATCGTGAACCAGCTGATAGCGATCGCCTAACTCTTCTGGCTCTCGCAACACTAACCCCGATCCCACCAAAATTTCTAAAATAAATTCCCAAGACGATTCAAAATCAGATATTGCAGTAAAATTATTCCCTAGAGCAACTGCCAAATCAGCTTTTGTTTTGAGTGGCCTTGTGCCTTTTTCATCAATTAATTCAAACAATAATTTCCAACTACGCTCTTCGTTTTCCTGTCCACAATCTTTGATAACTCCCTCTAGCCAGCGTTCTACTAGTTTTGTCGAGCCACCGCATAGTTTGTATTGTTCGAGCGTAGTAATGTTTTCTGCTTGCAGCTGCGCACCGACTATCTGTAGCTCAATTGGATGTACTTCATTTAGTTCTCCTGCTAAATCATTCACTAATTGGTTAATTAACTCATTAGTTATTTCATAATGTGAACGTTGAGTTAGACTTTTGATGATATTTATGGCATCAGCACTGTCAAAATTACCCAAATAGTAGCGAATATCTTTATCTAAGATGTTTTTATTAATTACACCTAAATCATATAAACCATCACTAGTCTCTTTACTCAATCGCTCAAATTCTAATAAGTAATGTAAATAATCTTCCCGAATTGCTAAAATTATTTTTACATAGGGAATATTTAAACACTGACTAAAAAATTTATAAAATTGACTCTTTTTTTCTGGAGATGTGCTAACAAAGAAAAATTCTTCAAACTGGTCAAAAATAATAATTATTGTATGATTTCGTTCCGATGCTAGACGGAGTTTTTCAATTAGTATATTTGGTGTAATTTCTACAGCAGCGGATATTTCTGTTTCTTGCCATACTTGATTAACATTGCGCCCCAATGCTGTAACCCAATCTGTGTATACAGATAAAACAATAGGTAGAGGAATGCGTTCACCTATGACTTTTCCTTTCAAAGCTGGTACTAAACCAGCTTTGAGAATTGAACTTTTACCTACACCTGATGGACCATGAATTACTGTAAGTTTGTAGTCAGCACGAGTAATACGTTCAATCAAACGTTTGACATCTTGTTGGCGTCCAGAAGCTGCTATTTCCTGAGCCACTTCCTCAGGAATGAAGGGTATTTTTTGCGGCTCTAGTACTGGGTTAATTCTGTAGCGTTGGGGCTGCAATTGACTTGGGCCAATGAAGGCGCGAAAGCCATACTGATGTTCTATTTGAATTTTTTCTTGCTTCAGGCTAAAGGCTTCTGTATAGTTATGACGCTCAACAAAATAGAGCGATCGCAACTCTTCTAAAATTTCCAAATAAAGTGATGGTTCATACTGTAGCTCACAAACTACTTTTGCCCATTCCAAATTATTGATGGCTTCTTCCCACTCGCCCAGATGCCGTTGTGTCCTTGCCAGTAATAAAAGATACCAACTTTCCTGCCGACGTGAAACTTCTGTAGCCATTTCTGCAATAGAAAGTGCTGTATTCGCTAATTCATGCGCTAGTAACCAATTTGACTCAGAAGCCGCCGCATCTGCAAGAAATCCATAATCTTGGGCAACTTGCACAGGTTTACCATAAGTTTCATGCAACTTCAAAGACTTTTGGGCTAATTCTTCTAATTCTTCCCAATCTTGTAAGCGTTGCAGCATTTCACAAGCAGGTAATATAAATTTAGCAACTAAGTCTTGTCTTTGTGCCTCCTCTAAAATCTCCAAGCATTTCCTAAACCAAAAAAGAGCATCTTGCCAGTACTTGCTATCAGCACCTTGGTATAAGTCCCCCTTGCGGCGATAACACAGTCCCAGATGGAATATTACTACTGCCTGCCTCAAAAGTGGTGGAGATGGCAACATCGGCGGATGGGGAGAATATACTTCTAAATTCTCCTCTAAACCCCTAAATCCACTTTCATCTGAACCCACCTTTTGCCAAAGTTCTAGGCTTCTTTGATAATGAACTAAAGCATCATTAATTTGATCGTTGGCATACTCATCACGCCCTAATACAAATTCTAAACTTGCTTCTAATTCTGGATCTAATTTGACACCATATAGACGCAGTAAATCACTCCTAGCTGACTCAATTTCACGGCGATTTTGTGATTTAGGGGCTAAATCAAGAGTATCATTAGATAAAAATCTATCAGCACCTGTCTCTAACACCTTAGCAAATAAGGATTCTGTTTCTTGCCTGATCAAAGCAATTAGATATTCTTTTGCTAATTCAAATTTAATTGTAGTTGCAGCCCAACTTTTAAAATCAGGTGCTAACCTAGACAGCATTGATGCCACATCATCTTGTAGCCAAAATATCAGGGGGAAAGGAAAAGTAGCCGCATAGATATCTCTTGCTTGGTTCACACCAGCCAAAAAATTATCGAGAGCGATAATTGACTCTAGTCCAAAAACCATCACAGCTGATGGCAAAGTGTCTTTAACAACCACAGGGTGATCTAAAAATAGTTCTGTGATTACTTGAGTGTGTAAAGCATTAGTTGATGGCTGGAGAATTATCTCTCGGATATTTATGTCTTTGGTGAGCAAACGAAGATTAGCCAACATTTGCTCACGTAATTGTCCATAGTTGCACCGAACTAAAATCAGGGCAAATTGTCCTTTGGAAAGCTTGATTGCCCGAATCATCCTTTGCAGAGCATGCTGATTGTCATTGACGATAGCTGCTGTAAATTGCCACTTTGTCATAAATAAAAACCGGGCTAGAAAGGAAGAATAAAAATTACAGATCAAGTAGCAACCAGAATACTTGCTGATACAGAGTTTTGCATTTTGCAAAAAGTTTCTCAGAAAAGCCATTGCGTTAGTGACTGGTTTTAGCCTTAACGAGGTATGGGCTTTACCCCTAAGCTGTGGGCGAGGAGAGATTTGCTGACTTGTAATTCTTGAGAGAATACAAAGGATAACAAGTGGCTAAATTTTCCTGCCCTAGAAAGCGATTCAAAAACAATTTTGAATCGCTTATTTATTTTGCTGCCAAGTCATAACTTTTTCTGTTTCTGCTAATGCTGGACTAATGCCAAACCATCGCCCTTGAGGATCGCGATATTCAAACAGATACATACTTCGCAGTAAGCTCTGGTAGTCAGATTCGCCTTTAACACTTTGCTGCTGCACTACTTCAAACAGTAATTTCCATTGGTACTCATCAATAGCTAATAGCAGATCATCCCTGTAGTCCTTAATTACAGCTTCTAAACATTCTCTAGAAAAAGGAGGATCTTGGCGTTGCAAGCAACTATAAAGCAGACCCAATAAATTACGAATGTGACCGCCACTGACACGGCATATACGACCTAAGGTTTCAGGGTGGTCAAATAAATCTGTAATTAATGATGGTCTCTCATTCCAGGGAATTTCCGGAAAAGCTCTTGCTAAGACTAGCTGGCGCAATAGTGACATCCCTGGTTCGTAGTCATGACCATCTCTTTGCCGCACCAATACCATCGGTAATACTTTGGGCGCAATTCCTCCTCCTAAGCGATTTTTCAAAGTCTCATACTCATTGGAAAAAATTAAGGCTAAAGGTATGGTGTATACTAAGTGGCATTTGAGCCGACGTAACTGCTCACCTCGGTCGATAAAAAGATATTCTGGTTGCGTGCGCCCAGATGCTACGGGTCGCATATCAACCCTATCTAAGTTATCTACAATTACTACCAATCCTTTTTGACCACGTTGTTTGAGCTGTTCAACAGCTTTTTCTAATATCTCCTCATTAATTGCTTGCAAAATGCTGTTCGTACGTGGCTCGAGATATTGTCTTAATTGATTGCGCATCTGCGCACTATCTTTAGTTTTGGCGGTAATTTTAGCAATACCTAAGGATAATTCCGCTTGTCCTGATAACTCTATGGGACTCTGCAAAAAATCCCCTATTTCTTTGAATAAATTATTAAAGTAACCCGGTTTGAGTTTAATACCAATCCCTTCTAAACTGACACTGACTTGACGAGCTACACTCAGCAAAATATCACTGACATCAATATCCGCCATATCTAGATCTTGGCTGGATTCAAAATAAACTACATGAAATCCTGCTACTTCCAGCTCTGCTTTGAGACGTTGTAATTCTGTGGATTTACCACAACCAATGTGACCCGTAAATAACTGACAAGTCGGCTCATCTGGAGAAATACGACTGATAGTACGTTGTAATTCTTCAACAATCTTGCAACCACGTACATCAGAGAAATCTATATAGTACTGCTTATCCAGTACCTCACCCATATTTAATGTGTAGCTAGGGTTACATGCTTTATAAAAACGTGACAAATTTAGTGTCGTTCTCATGTAGATGCAGATGTAGATTTAGATGCGGTTTAATTTGTATCTTTTGCTATGCAAAACGCTCTATTTAATATAGAGATCTGCACAATTGACTCATTTACAATTTTGGCTTATGCAGAGTCCTAGAAGCACTGTTGGTGCTAACAACTGTCACTAGTACGCTAGAGAGTTAGTTTTTCCTTATACATTAAGTGTATCTGTCCTTTTTACAGCTGCTGTTAAGCTTTTGACAATCTATAGCCTTTACTTGATGTAGCAAAAACCCTTAGACTGAGTTTATTTTGTAAAAAAAGTTACTCTGTGGTTTGGATTTAGGATTTAGTCATAGATGCTATGCATATCAATTATATGTATTTTTGTCAATAAATAAAAAAGAATGTTTATATTTAAATTAATATTTCGCAATTATCTGTAAAAAAAACCTAGATGTCTATATGTTCTAAATGTTCTAAATGGTACTTTCAAGAATAATAGTGAGGCAGTGCGATGTTAGCGTAGCGGTATTGAAGTCCAAACGTCGACAGTGCGTTGGGGAGCCACTGCGTTGGAAGGGTCCTGGCTTGTAGACGCCTGAAGGGTGGCTACTCTTCGAGGACGCTTTCAGCGAACCCGCAGGGTAGCAAGTGGTGTCAAGTTCCCCCACTTGTACTCCAAAAGAGAAGTCGTTCCTGTTCCCTCGTTCGCGTTAGCGTCTCCGCAGGAGAAGAAAGTTTTCGCAGAGTAGGGTAGCGGTTCTCGAAGAGTACCCGTTATTGCTTTATATTAGGGTTACTCAGGTTTAATCCTTGAAAAAATAGGCAGTTTTGCTATGATTCAGATCTCAAAAAACTGCTATTGTTGCTCCAAAGATTTAACCGTATCAGCATTGTGACATATTTAAAATTGATATACGCACATAGCAAAATGCTGTAAGCCTTTTGCTGTCAGATTTTTTCGCGGATAATGGCTATTACCCCACAGAAAAAAGGTGACATAGGGTCTAAAATAGACACCGCTAACTTTGCTATTGAAAGTTCCTTACACAACTATCCTGGTGTAGTTGCTGTAAATTATTACTAAAAAGTGAAAAAAGTATTGAGAATATCAGCTAAAAGATGTTGGCAGAGTTTATTAAAATTAATTGACGCTCCCAGGGTTGCAAAAACACGGACTGAAACCAAAAAGAGGTTTAAATGGCTGGACTAGTATCAGTTTCGCGTACGGATTTAGCCCAACGCCGTAAAAAACTACGGAGACAGCAGCAGATGAAAATTATTCAAGCTCTTTGGCGCACCTTTGCTATTAGTGGTTTGGCCGGATGTTTGCTGTGGATAGCAATCCAACCCATGTGGATGCTAAATGCTCCCAAACAAATTGTCATGAAATCAGGTAATCAATTACTGTCAGATCAGACGATTCAGTCACTGTTGGTGCTATCTTATCCCCAGTCTTTATGGCGAATTCAGCCATCGGTTATCGCTGACTCTTTAAAGCGACAACCAACTATTGCCCAAGCTAGCGTTAGTCGTCGTCTATTTCCTCCTGGATTAATTATTGAAATCACAGAACGAGTACCTGTAGCAATGGTTCAAACTCCTCAAGGGGAAAATACTGACAGTAGTAATAAACAAGGATCTCTGGGCTTAATAGATGCAAGTGGAGTTTGGATGCCTCTAGAAAAATACACATCATTGAATCCTACAGGGAAATTGCCCAGTCTCAAAGTAATTGGAGCGCCAGAAAAATACCTTCCTTATTGGACTCAACTTTATCTATCAGTGAGCCAAAGTTCTGTAAAAGTCATGGAAATTGATTGCCAAGATCCAACAAATTTAATTTTGAAAACTGAACTAGGTAATGTACATCTCGGTCCACCAAGTTCTCAATTATCTGAACAAATTAAGATACTGACTCAACTACACCATTTACCTGGCAAGTTGAATTCTAGTCAAATAGAATACATTGATCTTCAAAACCCGGACAATCCATTAGTACAATTGAATCAAAAAAAATTAAAAGTTAATTTCCGAACACCCTAGAAATATCTAACATGGTTAATGTGTATAAGGATCTGAGTAAATTAAGAAGTTTAAGCTGGTAAATATATTTATTATTTTTTTAGATTTTCAGTACCCAACACTAAAATCAGCATTAACTTGTCTCTAAATCAGTGGGTTGTTTACAAAACTTCCTTTTTGGAGTAGAACAAACCCAGCTTTTACCATAACATTTAGTGAGAGGGTGCAAGATTTTTGAAAAATTAATGATGGCTTATGGTGTAGAAGCACTGTTTGCCTAGGCGTTTTTCAAAATAACCCAGATCGTAAAAGAAAAAAATCATGAGTTTGTCACTAAAATATCTAAATTTATAAAACAAGGATACTAGTGTAGACACTCCAATTTCAGCTTACGGCACGATCAACAGTAGGTACTGTCATTAATTATGTGAGAAAGATCATTACCAAAGATGGATTGCTAAAGTTCCTTGGTGCAATGAGAAACTTCGCCCTATGTTCTGTAAGCTTCGCTTTTGGAAAGTCGGCACAAATTCTCTCCTGGCTATGAACTTCTCTGTGTTTTGCAACGATACCAGTAACGATTTCTATAGGGTAGAATATTTGTCCAACCAATGTGCGTTAAGGTACACCAAACAGCTAATCAATTAGGGTTTTTCTATAAAATTGACAAGCAAAATCTTCCTGAAGCCAAACCCACAGACAGATAACTAGAGGGTAAATTTTGTGTAATAAGGTGCAATCAGACTCAATAGTGAAACTTGTTAACCATATTCTGAAAGCAAACAAGACTTGTTGTCAGAAGTCTTTACAAGTTGTGCTATCTGAGTGTAATTTTGGGTGTAGAGTTACTTATACTGTGTTCAAATGTATATTTAAGCACCAAAGTCTTGATGATGAAGCCAAGTTTAACATTAGCAATAATTTCTATTCCCGATATTTTTATTTGGAAGGAGATTATAAAATATACAAAATTAACATTCCAAAAGTGGCGAGAAAAGCAAAAAAAATCAATACTGTTAGTTGTAAAATTAGTGACCAATCTAAATCATTAGTAATAAAAGAGGAAGAACATTGGAAATGCCAAATAAAAACCAAGCTCAATCGGCAACCTAATAGTGAAGATATTAATCTTTGGTTGAAGTTATACAGATCATTTTTAAGTAAATATAGGTATACTTCTTTAGAACTGGTTGTGCGAACGGCTGCGTTCTTGGCTAATGCCGTAGCGAAATTTCGCACTGACAATCCTGTTAGGGTTGGAAGTAGTGAGAACAATAAAGAACACTGTCATTATCTATGGCAGTGCCACACTATAGTTGACTCTTAGGTGAATAACACCTAAAAAAGTCGTTTATCTACCTTTCACAAATCCAATGACACTTGATAATAACCAAGGGCTTACCTATAAAAACTCCCAATCTGTGGGACAGTCAGGATTCTCACTGGCTGTTAACTCCACTAATCCCTTTAATCACTCGGGGCTTAACTTTGGGCAAAATCATGACAGTAAGAAGATTACTACTGAAATTAACAGAATTGGCGAGATTGTTCCGGGCCGGGTTGCCAACATTAAAGTGATCGGTGTGGGTGGCGGTGGTGGTAATGCCGTTAACCGGATGATTGAATCTGATGTCAGTGGAGTGGAGTTTTGGTCAATTAATACTGATGCTCAAGCTTTGACTCTGGCAGGTGCTCCTAGTCGGTTACAAATAGGACAGAAACTGACACGCGGTTTAGGCGCAGGTGGTAATCCGGCTATTGGTCAAAAGGCAGCCGAGGAATCAAGGGACGAAATCGCTACAGCTTTGGAAGGTGCTGACCTAGTATTTATCACGGCTGGCATGGGAGGTGGCACAGGAACTGGTGCAGCCCCAATTGTTGCAGAAGTAGCAAAAGAAATGGGC
This sequence comes from Aulosira sp. ZfuVER01, assembly GCA_034530615.2. Lineage (GTDB taxonomy): Bacteria > Cyanobacteriota > Cyanobacteriia > Cyanobacteriales > Nostocaceae > Aulosira. The sequence continues at coordinate 73,244 of JAVRCV020000004.1, read as the reverse complement.
GCTCTCACTGTAGGCGTTGTCACACGTCCATTTGTTTTTGAGGGACGCCGCCGTACTAGTCAAGCAGAGCAAGGCATTGAAGGGCTAAAAAGTAGGGTAGATACGCTTATTATTATCCCTAACAATAAGCTGTTGGAAGTGATACCTGAGCAAACGCCTGTGCAAGAAGCCTTTCGGTATGCAGATGATGTGCTACGTCAAGGGGTGCAAGGAATTTCTGACATCATCACGATCCCTGGTTTAGTAAACGTTGACTTTGCCGATGTCCGAGCTGTGATGGCCGATGCAGGATCGGCATTGATGGGCATAGGAGTTAGCTCAGGGAAATCAAGAGCTAGAGAAGCAGCGATCGCTGCTATTTCTTCACCTTTACTAGAATGTTCTATAGAAGGAGCCAGAGGAGTTGTTTTTAACATTACTGGTGGTAGTGACCTCACCTTGCATGAAGTGAATGCTGCCGCAGAAACAATCTATGAAGTGGTTGATCCCAACGCCAATATTATTTTTGGCGCGGTGATTGATGACAGGCTCCAAGGTGAAGTCCGTATTACTGTAATTGCAACAGGGTTTACTGGCGAACTACAAGCAGCACCACAACAAACTGTATCGAACACAAGGGTTGCAGCACAGCCCCCGAAGCGTCCTATGTCACAGCCACCTGCTGCTAGCCCCCCAACACCAATTGCAGAGCCAAAAGAAAAACCTGTATTAGATATTCCTGATTTTCTACAGCGACGACGTAACCCACCCAAGAATTAAGTGGTACTGGGATTTTGGATTGGAGATGAAATTGGAATTTTCAAGTCGGGTTGAGCGCTGTATATAAACTGCTAAGTATTGAGTTTCTTCAGGGCAGGGTTCAGCAATTCCGTATCCATCCCTGATCTAGCCAATTGCTGACGAAACTCTTCAACGCTAACCACAAAACCTAATGAACTTGGGCATGGGTCGTTTGAACTCAGATGTCCTAGAGTACGTTTGGAATAAAACTGTAAGGATGGAGAGTTTGGAAAAAAATTATTACTTTCTTTGCTCCCATCGCCATATTTCTAAAAAGTGGGAAGACTAACCTAGCTAAGGCTACACTCGCTTGTGTAGGTTTGCTTAGGTGTTGGGCATATTACATAGGTGTAGGCTTCCCTGAAAGTAGAATGTGAAGAAACTATAAAAGGTAAATAATTTCTATTTTTTACTTTGTAGAGTCTGCTCAACCCAGAGAATGACACGACGACCAAGGCTAGTATCATTGAATCTGTCAATCTCGCGAACTCCAGTTGGACTGGTGACGTTGACTTCAGTAAGATAACCGCCGATAACGTCAATACCTACAAAAATTAAACCGTCTTGGCGCAATTTTTCGGCTATTTGGGCACAAATTTCATGCTCTCTTGAAGTAATTTCAGTTTGAGCGACTGTACCACCAGTTGCCATATTGTTGCGAAAGTCACTGCTACTAGATAGGCGATTAAGGGCACCAATTGGTTCGCCATTAAGTAGGATAATTCTTTTATCTCCGTCTTTGGCCTGTGGTAAGTAGGTCTGTACCATAACTGGTACTCGACCTTGAAAAGTACTAAGTTCAACAATTGAGTTGAAATTGCGATCGCTTGATTGTAAAAATAAAATCCCTTCCCCAGCTTTGTTGCCTAATGGTTTGAGTACAGTTGATCCTTTTGCTTCCACAAATTTTCGGATAACCTGCTTATCAGCACTAACTATGGTTTCTGGAATTACATTGATAAACTGGAGGGCATACATTTTTTCGTTTGCGCCTCGGATACCCTTGGGACTGTTAATTACTAAGGTTTTGTTTTGGTCAATGTAATCCAGAATGTAGGTTGCATAGAGGTAGGAATCGTTGACTGGTGGATCTGTTCGCATAAATACAGCATCCATTGTTTCTAGACAAGTTAAAGAAGGTTGGGCTTCGCTCAACTTGTACCAAGGATTGACTGCAAAATAGCGTCCTTCCACCAACTGCACTGGTATTAGTTCTACACGCTGTAAGATAGCCCAGGCTTTACCTTCTACTAAACTCAAAAGATTAGCTTGCGTTACCCAAACTTCGTGTCCTAGGATTTGCGCTGCTTCCATCAGAGCAACACTAGTATCATGACATGGGTCAAGCAGATGGATGGGATCAATGATAAAAGCCAGTTTCACGCTTTTTGCCTCAATCACCAGGAAATTTAACATTATTCAATTTAGATTATCCCCTGATGTTTAAGCTGATTTACACTCACTTTTGTTGCCAGAAAGAGTAATTCTAATAATTTATCCTTCTATAAGCTACTACTAGAAGTTAGTAGCTCATCTAGCTTGCCTTGACTTTCTAAAGCATGAATATCATCACAACCACCAACATGATTGTCATTGATGAAAATTTGTGGTAAAGAGCGTCTTCCATTTGCTCTTTGAGCCATTTTCGCCCTTGCTGTCTCGTCTCCATCAATGCTGTATTCGATAAATTCCACTCCCTTTTTATTCAGCAAATTTTTCGCCCGGATGCAAAATGGGCAAGTTCTCCAGGTATAAATTTCTACCTTAGAAGCCATAACTTCCTCAACTTGATTTAATATTCTTAATTTTAAAACGTTGGCACTAGCTGTAGCTGCTTTATTCAATTTTGGGTTAAATTTCAAAACTTGCCCAATAAATCTGCACAAATAAAGGTTAGTCAATAGTCGATAGACTATTAGCTACAGACTGTTGACTAATGTTATTTTTGCACCAGGTTTGTTAATTAACTGAATAGTATTCCAGTTCAAATACTAGTAACCTCAGCAACTATACGGTGTTTATTTTTGTGCATCGATTTCATTTTAAGTATTAACCGCTACTCAGTCTTTATTTTATTATCCGTCAAACTTATGCCTCAAGTCATTTCTAACTTATCTAAGATCAGCAGAAATTCCAAATTACTAGTGCTTTAAAAATTAGTTTTATCAACCTAATTGGTCATTTTTCCGGGTACTTAGTGAAGATGCACCGGATACGGTGCGACAATGTGTTCTGGTTTTAATCTTGATGTATGTTAACTAATACTGTGTATCCGGTGCTTCACCGTATCAGACTCTCAAAGCGTAGAATTTAAACTTGTAAGAGAGGCTTTTTTTTCAACACTTTCAGCGTACTCACTGCCAATAACCCAAGCGCAGCCGTTGTACTTGGTTCAGGTACTTGTTTAGGTGGTGGTGGTGGTGGAGTATAATAAGTTCCTTGGTTTTTTGTAAGACTAGGTTCACTTAAGCTTGTACCGTACTGGAAACGAACGTTGTTAATGTTTTGGATATTAAAGCTAGTAGACAGACCTGATAAAACAAATGAGGCAGAGTTTTTAACGAACGTACCTCCCTTCACGGCTGGATTTGGACTATCGTAACCGCTGATGATACCGTAATTGAATTGCTGTCCTCCTCCTCCTTGGAAAATACCTAAGCCGGCAGTACCTATACCGTAATTTTGGGTTATCCCAGGGAGATCTTTTGAGCCATTGCCTGTGTTTGGCAATTTCCATTCATCTATAGCCTTAAGATCGACATTATTTGTAGTGCTAGCGCTATTGTTGGCAACTACTTTTGGAGCTATGGCTGATGACAAGGATAAACCTGTGGGATTTCCTGTAATGTCCCAGAAAAGAGCTGTCAGAATATCGGAAGGTACTGTAGCGCCTGGCCCTGTATTAGTTAAGGTGACTTGCAATTTACCTTGGCTGATAAGTGAGTCATCAAAGACAACTGATGCGCCCAGAGCATTAGTAGCACCACCTGATGCTGAGTTAGTTCCTGTCGCAGAAAAAGTCATAGTAGCAGCATTTGCTTTTGGTATTTGCACAGCAGTAACTACAGCTAATGCTGATACAAAGTAGGTGAGATAACCTAATAATTGCTTGGAATATGCATGAGACATGCGGATTAAATCCCTCTGTTTTAATCTAGGGCTAGTAAACTATTTCAAACTAAGCGTGATGCATTAAGTAATTATCAATATAAATTGGCACAAAAAATGCAGTCAGTCTACGGTTATTGCAGAACTTTATTTAAAATTTAATTAAACACTAAATATAATTTTTTTATTGTCTATTGACACGACTTTAGTATTTTCACGGTGACAACAAATATGTAAATATCCGTAAAATTCCCTATTGTTCTCGATCGGGTTGTTTTTTGGTACATAAATTTATTTACAAATATATTTCTTATCAGAAGAGAGTTAAGTATTTACTAGTTCAATACTCAAATACTCATCTATGCTATTTCCTTTGAATTTGCTGCTCGATTAATCCAGCCGTTAAGAGTAAAGCGACTATCTGCAAAAGCTTTAGAGGGGCAAATAACAGGAAGTACTTCGTGCATATAACGGCTGAGGAAGAAGACAATACTGTTATTGCGAGGCTCAACTGTTTTGAACGAATCGGCATTTACATAAAAATTATGGGAGATTTTACTATTGTAAATCAGCAATTCACCGCCAAAAAAATGCTTAGGTTCTCGATAAAAGTAATAAACGTAAGTGAGTTCTCGGAGAACAGTTTCTGGACTACCGTTATCATTATGGATTTTGTAATAATTGCCATCATTATGTGCAGTCAGTTGGCTTTCAATATAAGTTAGGGGAAATGATAGTAGCCCTAATTTAGTAATTACATCAGGTACAATTGCTTCTATTCGCTTTAAGATGAGTTCGGAAAAATTAGGAAATGAGTAGAGTACCAATGATTGACGATAATTCATCGCATTAGTAGAAGTACTGGTAGAAACAAAATCTGCTTCTTTTTCAAGAACATAGTTGAGTAGCTGCTGATGTTCATCTAATGTGAGAAAGTTATCTATTTGTAGATAGTCAGAAGACAGAACATCAATATTTGCTATTTGAACTGTTTCTATGGGCTGTACCGAAATTTGGGGTTCTGTAGTCATGGGAGCTAGTATTTGGGACGGGTTAGCTTCAGCTTATTGAAGTAGAAATATTCTTTATCTTTAATAGCAAATGCCGTAGTGATATTCACTACGGCATTTTAACTAAAATACAAAAGTTTATTTTTTAGTAGTTACCTAGAGTCAACAGCGTATTGAATTAGTTGGGTTAAGCGATGGCGTAGGGTTTCTAATCCTAAGCGCTGGCTAGCCGAAATAAATACTGCTAGAGGAAACTCTTCCCTGGCTAAAGCTAAGGTTTCGCTATTGACCTGGTCTATCTTGTTAAAAGCAACCAATGCAGGGCCTGGAGTCACTGGCATTTGAGCTAAGATTTCTCTAACTGAGCGAATATGACTCAACCAAGCTGGATGAGATAAATCGACCAAATGTAGTAAAGCATCGGCTTCTGTGACTTCTTCCAAGGTAGCGCGGAAGGCATCCATTAATGAGGCAGGCAATTCGTGTATAAACCCTACTGTATCTGTCAGTAGAATCTCTTGGGGTTCACCTGTCTCGGCATGGGGAATCACCAAGCGCCGCGTGGTGGGGTCAAGAGTCGCAAATAGCTGGTCAGCTGTGTAAACTTCAGCATTAGTGAGGGCATTCAACAAGGTGGATTTGCCAGCGTTTGTATAACCAACCAAAGCCACCGAGGGAACTTCCCGGTGCTGTCGGCGCTGACGTAATCTAGAACGATGTGCTTGCAACTGGTTAACTTCTTGTTGCAATCGAGAAATGCGCCGCTGAATGGCACGGCGTTCAGTTTCTAGTTTGGTTTCACCAGGGCCCCGAGTACCTATACCACCACCTAAGCGGGACATCGCTTGCCCTCTACCAGTCAGTCGTGGCAGCATATATTCTAGCTGCGCCAATTCTACTTGTAACTTACCAGCACGAGATTGAGCGCGTTGAGCAAATATATCTAGAATTACTTCGGTACGGTCAACTACCCGCACACCAATCTGTGCTTCTAAGTTACGGACTTGGGCGGGTGAAAGGTCGCGGTCGAATACAACAAGATTTGCCCCCAAAGTTTGGGCAGTCAGGGCGACTTCTTGAACTTTACCTTCACCGACTACTGTTTGGGGATGAATACGCGATCGCTTTTGTTGTACTGTTTGCAATACATCGCCCCCAGCTGTATCTACCAAGCGTGCCAATTCCGCTAACGTATCGTGGAATGCTAGAGGAGTCAGATCATCTGTCATTACTCCCACAATTAGCACGCGATCGTGGTCAATATCTACTTGCTGGGCAACAAATTCGCGTTGAAATTCTGCTTCCAGATTTTCTACTAAATCTATAAAATCTTGCTGTGTCAGTTCATCCAAGCTCAGAGGCGGTGATACGCTCCAGCTGGGAGATTGGACAGCACTCGACCCGACTTTAGATAAAGCTGCACTGGCTAGCATAGTCTGAGACTCTTGGGGTGTCAGATGAGCTAAATAAGCTTCTTTGACGTACCCAGTAGCGCCGCCTCCTCGGCGAGTAAATCCTGTTCCGGTAATATTGAGTACCACCAAAGCATCTAACCGTTGCAGGGCCATAGCCGTCAATGCCGCTTCATTTGGCGGTTCTGGCTTCAGATGAGTGGCTATGCAACGAATCCCACTAAGTCGTTCTGCACCATAACGGGGCAATTCTAACGGTGGGATTTGCGTTTGACGCGGTGTGCCTACCCCTACACGAATCACTTGTCCGCGACGGTTGAGGTAGGCACACACAGGCTGATTGATTTCTGTACTAATTGCTGCCAAACGCTGGGAAAATTCGGACGTACTTATGCTATCGCCCGGTATGCGCTGGTGATATAGCCGCTGTAGTTGCTTCAGCTGGCTAGATTTTAAACCTTGGAGATTTCCGTAGATAGTCTCTATAGGCGTTTCTGACCAGTAAAATGGTCCCCCGAATCCTTCTATAGTCTATTTTACAACATGGTTCAGGCTACAAACTCTAGCTTGTGAGGCTTGCATTCCGATGCGGTAGCCTGATTTTTTTATTTAATGAGATTTTGTGATATAATGCCAACCCTAAATAGGCTATTCGGCACTTTAAGGAGATTATTAAATCTATAATGGCTGATATGCAAAAGTATAGTTAACAGTTGAATTTACTTTGTATCTCCATGACTGAGTCAACAGAAGTCTGGTATGTTGTGAAGCGTCCTGCTGGTTATTGTGAAATAGTCTGCAACTTAATTGCTGGGGAAGACAATCCAGAGATTATAGAACACTGGGGGCCATTTTCTTCTCAAGGAGAAGCGATCGCCCGTCGTGTCGGATTAATTAGGGCTGGCAAATGCCAACCCCAATAAATTATAAAATTTACAATTTTTAATTTTTTTCAGCACTTGTAGTGGCCCTAGCAGTAATTTGCTTGCCTAGCACTTCTACTGCCTTAGCGAATTGCGGATCTTTGAGAGTAGCAAGTTTGTCACGCTCGTTTAACCATAAATCTTGCCTTTGAGCATCGGTCAAATCCACCTTCACATCTGGGTCAATCCCATGCTTATTAATATCTTTACCACTAGGAGTATGGTATTTAGCGATCGTCACTGCTAATCCTGAGCCATCTTCTAGAGGGCGCACTGATTGTACCAAGCCTTTGCCAAATGTTTGACTTCCCACCAAAGTAGCACGTTTGTTGTCCTGCAAAGCTCCAGATAGGATTTCACTGGCACTGGCTGAACCTTTATCAACCAAAACCACCAACGGTTTATCAGTCAAAGCACGTCCATTGGCTATTTCTCGCTCTTGCTCACCTTGACGGTCAATAGTAGATACGATTGTTCCTTTATTCAGCCACATCCGAGCTATTTCCACACTTGAAAACAGTAAACCACCAGGATTGCCACGCAAATCCAAAACATAACCAGCAACTTGTTTAGATTCTAAATTTTTGATGGCATTTTGCATTTCCTTGCCAGCATTAGCACTGAACTGGTTCAGACGAATGTAACCAACATTCCCCGCAGGAGTCTGTTTTTGCGAGAACTTCACCGGATGGATTTCAATGCGTGCCCGTGTAATTTCAAAATCTTTGATTTGACCACTACGGCGAATAGTTAGTTTTACCTTCGTTCCAGCTTCACCGCGAATTAGGGATACTGCCTGGTTAGTATCCATTCCCTCAGTAGTTTTGCTGTTGATTTTGAGAATTTCATCCTTAGCCAAAATTCCAGCCTTAAATGCTGGAGTATCCTCAATGGGAGCAATTACAACTAGCTGCTTCGTTTTTTCATCCTGACTGATTGTGATACCAATGCCTGTTAACTCTCCAGAGGTATCAACTTGCATATTTTTAAATTCCTCTGGGTTCATGAACCGGGTGTACGGGTCATCCAGCTTTTTCAGCATTTCCCGGATGGACTTATAGGCTTCCTCTTTATTACTGTAAGACTTATTTAAATACTCCTTCCGTACAGCCTGCCAATCTACCTGATTAAAAGTACCGTCTACGTATTGGCGCTGCACAACTTGCCAAACTTCGTCTATCAATTCCTTGGGACTATTATTTAAAGCCTGACCTCGTGAATGAATGCCAAGGCTCGTAATAGCAATAGTTGAGAGCGTCACTGCCGTAGCACCCAAAACCAGCTTACTTTTTGTAATCACCATAATGACAGCTGCGCCAGAGGAAAAATTTTGTATAGTCAGTATGCTCAATCTAACACAGGGTATCACTGTAACAGACGAGCATGTATTCTTATTACAGCAAAATACTCGACGATCCGGCGACCGTTATGGTCGCCGTTACGAAAATTTTAAGGTTCTACCCAGCGTCCATCTGACTTAATGAGGTTAATCAATTCCTCTACGCCTTTATCTTCTGGGACTTTTTTAATTTCTTCTCTGCCACGATATAAAGAAATATAACCAGGAGTTTTGCCTACATAGCCATAGTCAGCATCTGCCATTTCACCAGGGCCATTTACAATACAACCCATCACTGCTATGTCTAGCCCTGTTAAATGTTTGGTTGCTTCCCGGACTTTATGCAGCACTTCTTCTAAGTTAAACAAAGTGCGTCCGCAGGAGGGACAAGCGACATACTCTACCATAGTTTTCCGCAATCCTAAAGCTTGCAGAATGCTGTAGCAGACGGGAATTTCTTTTTCTGGTGCTTCTGTAAGCGAGACTCGAATTGTATCGCCAATGCCATCAGCCAGCAATGTGGCAATGCCAGCTGTAGATTTAATCCGCCCGTATTCCCCATCTCCGGCTTCAGTAACGCCCAAATGCAGGGGATAATCCATTCCCAACTCATCCATACGTTTGGCAATTAGACGATAAGCGGCTACCATGACTGGTACTCGCGAAGCCTTCATCGAAATTACCAAATTGTGGAAATTTAGGGATTCACAAATACGAATGAATTCTAAAGCAGATTCCACCATTCCTTCAGGGGTATCGCCGTAGGTAAATAGCATTCTCTCAGCGAGAGAACCATGATTTACCCCAATGCGCATAGCTTTACCTTGATCTCTTAAAGAGACGACCAAAGGTTCTAGAGTCTCGCGGATTTTTTCGCCAATTTCATCAAATTCCGCTTTGGTGTATTCACTCCTATGAGTATTTGGTTTTTCAAACACATACAAACCAGGGTTAATCCGTACTTTCTCGATGTGCTTGGCAACTTCCAAAGCAATTTTCAGGCCGTTGTGATGCACGTCAGCAACAATAGGCACATCTCGGTAGGTTTGAATGAGTTTTTGTTTAATTTCCGCTAAAGCTTTGGCATGAGCCATACTAGGCACAGTGACGCGGACAATTTCGCAGCCAATCTCGTGCAGACGACGAATAGCTGCCACAGAACCATCGATATCTAGTGTGTCTTCATTAATCATTGACTGCACTACCACAGGGTAGCCACCGCCAATTGTGACATCTCCCACCTTTACTGCACGGGTTTTACGCCGCTTAATTGTTGTATCAAAGATGGGTTCGCTAGATGTGGTGTTTACAGTTGTAACTGTGGGCAGAGTTTGCATAACCTCATTAGGTAAATTTGCTGTAGCGAAAATATCAAATTTCAAAATCTCTGTTTCTCAGATTGCCACAGCTGGGGCGATTTTAGTCAATGAGGTAGTAAAAAAAAAGAAATTGAGAGAAAAGACGAAATAAAGGAGATTGATTGGTTTTTCTCTTAGCCAAAAATAGACGTTTTCCAGGCTTTTGTGACTGGGTAGCGATCGCTCTAGTACTGAGTTATAAATGATATCATTAATGCCAGTTATTTTATCAAATCAGCTTTCATAGTCTTTATCTATTAAAAGCATTAAGGCGCAGCTTTGATTACCACGGTATTTGAGGAGTATATAATTAACTCACTCCCTAGCTGGGGGTGAAATAAATGAACAAATTATTATTCATCATATTCTTTTATATAATCAACTATTTTTTCTTTATCTAAAACTATGCATGGGCAAAAGAAATGAGCAGCGATCGCCCCTACAAGCAGCTACATTATATTTGTGAGCAAATTTTCTAATCCCGATGCTAGAACAAAAAACAACGTTCCAGAAAGCTTTGGAAGCGGTAGAAGCACTAGATCCAGAAGCTCAGGTTATGCTGATGGATATTATTCAACAGCGTCTGAAACAGCAAAGACTACATAATTTATTAAAACAAGTCGCCCAAGCAGAAAGTGATTATGCTCAAGGTAATGTCCGGCGTGGTTTAGTTGCAGATTTAATGGCGGAGTTAGACAAGTGAACAATTTGGTTTGGAGTTCAGCATTTATCCGCACTTTTAAACGACTGGTTAAGAAAAATCCTGAATTACGTTTTCAAGTTGAGGAAGTATTGCAACAAATGCTTGAAGATCCCTTTCAACCAACTTTAGGTAGTCATCAGCTAAAAGATGATTTTTATGGACAATGGTCATGTTCCATTAATTATAGTACTAGAATTTTATTTAAGTTTGTTGCAAATCCTGACTTGGATGAAGAAGAAATATTATTATTAACTTTAGATTATTATGAAAGTTAAAAAATATTAATTTTTATATGAACACCCAATCAATAACTCAACTCCTAATTCCCCCACATTTCAATCCCGACAAAATAGGTGAAGTCTGGCGCGTACCTTACCAAGAACGTGCAATGCAAGCTGAAGCATGGGCGAAGCAAAATAACATCAAACCAGCATCTGTTGATAATCGCCGCATTTGTCTACTTTTAATTGATGTCCAAAATACTTTTTGTATTCCTGGATTTGAATTATTTGTAGGTGGAAAATCTGGCAAAGGTGCAGTAGAGGATAATCAGCGTTTGTGTGAATTTATTTATCGCAATCTAGGGGTGATTACAACAATTGCACCAACGATGGATACGCATACAGCGATGCAAATTTTTCATCCTATTTTTTGGATAAATTCTGCTGGGGAGCATCCAATCCCAGCAGCTACAAGTATTACAGCAAAAGATATAGAACAAGGTAAATGGAAAGTTAATCCAGCCGTTGCTAGCAGTATCACTAATAGCAATTATGAATTGTTAGAAAAACACGCTTATCATTACGTTCAACAGCTAAGTCAAGATGGTAAATATCCTCTCACGGTTTGGCCTTACCATTCAATGTTAGGAGGTATCGGTCATTCTTTAGTTGCATCTGTAGAAGAAGCAATATTTTTCCATTGTATTGCGCGTCAAAGTCAAACGCAATTTGAAGTTAAAGGTGATAATCCCTTAACTGAAAACTATTCTGTTTTACGCCCAGAGGTATTAATAGGTTTCGATAGAAATCCCTTGGCTCAAAAGAACACACGGTTAATTCAACAGCTTTTAGATTTTGATGCCGTAATTATTGGTGGGCAAGCTAAAAGTCATTGTGTCGCTTGGACAATTGACGATTTATTAACAGAAATTAAACAAGTAGATGCAAAGTTGACCCAAAAAATTTATCTGTTAGAAGATTGTACATCTCCTGTTGTTGTTCCAGGCATTGTTGACTACACAGAACAAGCTGATGCAGCCTTTACCAGATTTGCAGCAGCAGGGATGAATATTGTCAAATCAACTGATGTTATCGAATGCTTTTTTTAACGCAGAGGAACACAGAGGTATTCTCTGCAAAACTATGCGTTTACCTCTGCGCTTCTTTGCGTTTTAAAATAACCTTATTTCTTGAGATAACTCTTTGGATCTTGAGCAGCCCAACCCAAAGATGAGCTAGAACGCACTTCAAAATGAAGATGTGGTTGTTTGGCAGCAGGTTGTCCAGTAGTACCGACAGTTCCGAGCAAGTCTCCTTTTTTCACTTGCTGACCAACACTCACCTTGATATTGTCAAGATGGGCGTAGCGGCTTTGGAGTCCGCCACCGTGATTGATGATGACCAATTTGCCGTAACTACCTTGTTCGTTGGCAAAGGCTACAGTTCCAGGTGCGATCGCCTGTACTGGTGTGCCTAAAGCTGCGAATAAATCTACTCCACTATGGAAGAATACTTCTCCTGTAGTGGGATGAATTTGCCAGCCATAAGGTAATGCCACAGTAGTTATTTCTGGCAAAGGATACCCACTTAGTTCACTAGGAGGTTTAGCCGACGTAGGAGGCGCTGTTACAGGACGATTTGGTAAGCCATTCACCCCAGGCACAAACACAACTCTAGGGTTTTGTTGACAACCATTAATTTCAAACATGGCATCAGCACGAACTTTATACTTGGTTGCTACTTGCCGCCAGGTTTGACCTTGAGGGACTTCTACCACAATTCCATTGTAGGGAGGAATCTGAAGTTCGCTGCCAACAGTCACTGTGCCGTTTTTCACAGCAGGATTCATGCTAATAATAGTTGCAGGATTGAGATTATAGAGTTTCGCTATGCTCTCTAGCGTTTCGCCACGAGCAACTATATGACGCTGGAAACGAGATAGAGCAGGAGGCGTTGGGCAAGTAGCAGCATTGGCACTTTGTAAGTCTGGGAGTATGAATCCTAGCCCCAAAGCGCTGACTAAACCACAGATAAACACTAGACGGCAGGAACGAGTCATGTGTACCAGTAAAAAGAGCGTTAATTTTAGATTTTAAATTGGGTATTTGGAGAGTAGAAGCGGACGAGAGGCTAGTAGTTCCCTATAAGTATATTTAAGGACTTTTTACTTTTTCTTCACTGTTCTTTCAAATTGATCTGTCCACTTGCTATTTGCTTGACTAAACTTAGAAATTAGCAACTGCATTGCTGTCAATAAAGCGGAATTATTATGAAGTTATCTTTAAAGCAACTGGCCGTCTATATATCTTTACTGATAATCGGTGGCGGTGCAGGTTTGTTAGGTAGTCGCTATCTCCTGCCAAAACGTTACTCTTTTCAAGAACTAAAAAATGTTACGGTGGCTTTGCCTCCAGAAGCTGTAGCTCCTAATCCTGTAAGCGGGCCGATTGGGGCGACTGGGGGTGACAATGTAAATTTTATAGCCACAGCGGTGCAAAAAGTCGGCCCAGCTGTGGTGCGAATTAATGCCACTCGTAAAGTTGCAAATCCGATTTCTGATGCCTTAAAAAATCCCTTGCTGCGGCGATTCTTCGGTGAAGATGAGCAACCAATCCCGGAAGAACGAATTGAACGCGGTACAGGGTCGGGATTTATCTTAAGCGCCAATGGAGAATTACTAACTAATGCTCATGTGGTTGCAGATACAGACACCGTACAAGTCACCCTCAAGGATGGTCGGACTTTTGAGGGTAAGGTTTTGGGAGTGGATGCTGTCACGGATGTGGCAGTAGTTAAAATTCCCGCAAATAAATTACCGACTGTCAAGCTAGGCAATTCACAAAACTTGATTCCAGGCCAGTGGGCGATCGCTATTGGTAATCCCTTGGGTTTAGACAATACTGTGACAATTGGTATCATTAGCGCTACCGATCGCACCAGCGCTCAAGTTGGCGTCCCAGAAAAGCGAGTTAGCTTTATCCAAACTGATGCCGCAATCAACCCTGGCAACTCTGGCGGACCTTTGTTAAACGCCCAAGGCGAGGTGATTGGTGTCAATACTGCGATTCGTGCTGATGCTCAAGGTCTTGGTTTTGCGATCCCGATTGAAACTGCTGCTCGGATTGCGAATGAATTATTTACCAAAGGGCGTGTAGAACATCCTTTTTTGGGAGTGGAAATGACAGACCTAACTCCAGCTAAAAAGCAGCAGATTAATCAAGAAAATCAACTTAATATCCAGCAGGATGCTGGTGTTGTGATTAAGGGTACTCTGGACGATTCCCCAGCAAAAAGGGCAGGACTGCTTCCTGGAGACGTGATTCAAAAAATCAACCGCAAGCCAGTAAAAACCTCAGCTCAAGTGCAAAGGCTAGTCGAGTCCAGTTCAGTTGGAGACATATTAGAAATGGAAGTCAGCCGCAACGGTAAAACCCAAATCTTCAAAGTGCAATCAGGGGCTTATCCTCGGAAGAAGTAGCTAGGAGAAGATGAGACAAGGAGCAGGGGAGACAAGGGGGACAGGGGAGACAAGGGAGAAATAACTGATAACTCTTGCCTATTGTCTATTTGCTCTCTACTCTTGCCTATTGACCAGACAAATGATCTAACTGCATTCTCTGTTCCATCTGGCGTAGGAAATAGCCCGTCATCATTGCTGATGCTAAAAGACCCGCTAGATTTTCCCTATCCGTTGTGATTTGCACGTTGAAATTTTCTGGAGGCAGCATTCCCACTAGCCCTTGAACATTTTGCGAAATAATTTGCTTAATTTCGGGGCTAACCGACTGGGCAACGCGGGCTAAAACTTCAGGCGACTGATGCTGTAGATATTTCAGCAACTGATTGGGGTTGTCCTCAAAGTAGTCGTTTAGAAGCTGATTGGCTTGTTCCTCAGAGTTGTCATTTAGAAAGTCAGGGTTAAACTCCATTGGCAGTTTTTTGTAGCTTAGTTGCTGATTCTACTCTAAACCATAGTACAAGGGTAATGCATTCCCCACTGGTATAAGCAATTGACTCTATCCTGGGGAAGGTTGTTATTCGTAATTTGTCAAGAGTCAAGGGGAGCCACTCCGTTGCGGGGGTTCCTCCCTGTCTTCTCTGTCACCCCAACCCACTCATAGGTAGGAATTTTATTCTGCTGCTACTTCTTCTTTGAGTTCTATTTCTAGATCTAGCTCTAATTGTTGTTCTTTTTGATTTGTGGCTAATATCTGAGGGAGTTGCTCGATTTGAAAATACTGATGAAATTTCGGTGTTACTTGTAGGGAGTAAGAGCGAGAGTCGCTGTCTCGACGTTTCCGAACAAAACCAAGTTCCACAAGTTCGGGAACGTGTTGATAGACTCCCGAACCCCGGAGGTTAATCAAGTCGCTTTGGAGTATGGGGCTATTAAGGGCGATCGCTGCTAAAGTTCGCAATGCACCTAAACCCAATTCTACGGGGATTAATGTTTGCACTAAGTCGTGAAAATCAGACCGCAGTTGCAAACTATAACCATTTGGTGTCTCTACGACTTCTAGGGCGCTCTCTCGGCGGGCATAGTCGTCAATTAGTTCAATGATGCCTTCCTCAACCGTAGCGCGATCGCACGCGGCATACTCGGCGATTTCACCGAGCGACAAGGGCTTACCCTTTAAATAGAGAATTGCTTCTATCTTCGTCGCTGTGGCTGTATTCATGAGTCAAGAGTCAAGAGTCAATAGTCAAGAGTCAATAGCAACTGACAAGTGACGACAGACGAGTTCTAAGTGTGTGGGATAATATCATATTTAACATAATTTGTCAAGGATATAGGGCATAAGGCATTTGTCATTTATTATTCTTCCTCTCATCTCCTCCTTGTCCCCCCACACTTCCTACACTCCCCACACTCCCTTATCCTCCCAGTCCCGTTTCCCTACTTTTGAGGATAAATTCTGCGATCGCCAAATCTTGGGGAGTGGTGACTTTCAGATTTGTCTCCTCACCTTGGACAATTCGGACTTCGATACCACACTTTTCAAACAAAGCCGCATCGTCAGTTACTTCCCAGCCTTGGCGCACACCTTCGGCATGACACTGTTTTAATAATTTCACATCAAATCCTTGCGGAGTTTGTGCTGCCCATAATTGGCGTCGGTCAGGCGTACTTTGGATTATGCCATGTTCATCAACGACTTTGATCGTGTCTTTGACAGGGACGGCGGCAATCAAACCAGGACAGTGGCGAATAGCTTGGGCGCAGGAATTGAGTAAATCTGGCGTGGCTAGGCATCTAGCTCCATCGTGAATTAAAACTTGCTCGGCGGCGGTCGGTAGCGCCTGCAAGCCATTGTAAACAGATTCTTGCCTGGTGGAGCCACCGGGAATTAGTTCTACTGGTTTAGTTAGCTTTAAATCAGCGAGAATTGCCCTTAAATCTTCCCAGTCGGTGGGTTGGGAAATAATCCCAATCCAACTAATGCTATTTGCCGCTTCTGCGGCTTTGAGAGTCCAAGTAATAATCGGTTGCGATCGCACTGTTAGTAGGAGTTTATTGCGATCGCTCCCCATTCTTCGTCCGATACCCGCAGCTGGAATTAGTAAATACACAGAATTCTTCAATCTTTTGGCTATATATTTTCCCCTAAAATAGGGAGCGAGTAAGCGTCAATAAATATTATGCGAGTAGTAGCCCTTGTACCTGGCGGAATTGGCGACCAAATTCTTTTGTTTCCGACTCTAGACGATCTGAAGCGTTATTATCCCAATGCTCAGATCGATGTCGTGGTGGAACCCCGGTCAAAGGCTGCCTACCGGGTCAGCAAGTCAATTAACGAGGTACTGACCTTTGATTACAAAGACCGTAACAGTTTGGCAGATTGGGGTAATTTGGTGGGCACGATTCGCGATCGCGAGTACGATGTCGCCATTGCTTTGGGGCAAAGCTGGTTAGTGGGTCTTTTGCTCTGGTTGACTGGAATTCCCACACGTATTGGCTACCAAGGTAAAGGAGCAGTTTTTCTCACCAACACTATACCGTTCAAACCTTCCCAGTATTTGCCACAGTTGTACCATGAGTTGCTGCAGCTGTTGGATATTCAGTCCCCTTGCCCAGAATTAGCAGTGAATGTGCCAAAACCAGATATTGAGTGGGCACAAAAGGAACAAAAGCGCTTGGGAGTCAATGAAACAGGTTATGTATTGATTTATCCTAGTTCTAGCCAATCATCCGAAAATTATGCTGCGAAGAATTGGCAGCAAATTATTCAAGACTTTCAACACAAGCAGCCAGATTTGCCTGTGGTGATTGTTAAAGAACCTGAGGATGAACAAATTGTGCGATTGCTTTTGGAAACCTGTCATCATCTCAAGGTGATTTCCCCAGATAATATCGGCAAGCTGGCTGCGATCGTTGGCGGAGCAAGTCTGATGTTGACTACTGACAGGGTAGCCTTGCAACTGAGTGTTGCAGTTCAAACTTATACCATTGCCTTATTTGGAGCCACAGATCCAGCGCAGTTATTGCCCACAAGCGAGAAATTCCTGGCGATAAAATCCCCCACAGGCAAATTGGCAGATATTTCACCCAAAGTAGTTTTAGATAAAATCTGGGGTAGCTAAACCAGCAGTTACACAACAGGTTGTCAGTGTATGAGCGTAGTGGCAATATGGTTTGGTTAAAAGGCAAAGGAGAAAGGTTTGAATTCACTCTTTAGCCTTTTCCCCTTACCTTTTGCCAAAACCATACGGGAGATGGAAACTGCCAATCTGAACCTTATTGAGCGTGAGGATGTCAGAGTTTTGATAATCTACACTTTTCTATCCCCATACTCTTGATTTTTCAGATCGCTACATAAGTCCTCAACATATAGGCAACTTACAACCAAAACAACTCATGCCTTGATGCTATTAAATCCGCTACCTAGCGGATTTCTGTTTATTTATGGGACAAGGTTTTAGAAAAAGTAGATTTCTTTTGGGGAAAATCGTTAGTTTCGCCAAACTTTTGGGAAAAATACAACTTGGATTGCTCCAATAATTTGTTATGTTACTCAAACTTTTGAGCCTGGAGGCAGATTTTGCTTTAAACAATAAATTTTTAGAGTTGTAAAGATTTACGTTAAAACAAAAACTAACAACCTCAGGCTTAATGACTAAGGAGACTCGGCTTTTGTGCGATCGCAAGTTATTAAAATTACCGCATTTGTTCAGTCTATAAGTGAATAAAACGCCCCAAATTAGTGTTCCTTAGTTACCCTATTGTGTTTAAGCAGCGTGCATTTACCGTGACTGATGTTGCTCTATCAAAAGGAAAAATAAATGGCGATTCGATTGCATGGCTTTCTTAGTAGTCCCAAGCGTTACATTCAAATTGAAAGCCAGCCTCATCATATAACTGGAATTTTTAAAAGAATATTAAACTTTCAGTGCTTACATCGCTGTGAATTTGCCGATGTTCATAATGCTTATTGTGAGTCTGAAGCAGACGGGACTATAACTTTCTATCAGGCAAAACAAGACGAAACTTGTGAGCCAGGTATTTGGACGTATCTTGTATATGAATGTCTAGAAGGCGATGAAAAAATCTGCCGTGATTCTTTGATTAATACAAATACCTATCCTTTGCAACAACTATTGGCTGGTTATCAACTACCTAAAGTTGCTGTAGATATTCATGAATATCTCAAATATAAAGATAACGAATGTGAATATTTAGATATTCAACTGCCTGATGATTGGAATCATCAAGTAGGCAGAGAAATTGCCCATCTACTGCTTGAGGAAGTAAAAGCGTTCAAATCTTCATCTGTGTTTGCAGAAGATGTCGGCAAAGAATATATGCAAGCCACTTTAGAGGGATTCATTCAAGCAGCAAGAGATACTATAATCAAAAATGGTACATTAAGAGATTTTGAATCTGCTCAATATGATGTGCTAAATCAAGTTCAAATTGATGATATAGCTAACTTAATTATTGCATAT
Source organism: Aulosira sp. ZfuVER01 (assembly GCA_034530615.2). Classification (GTDB taxonomy): domain Bacteria; phylum Cyanobacteriota; class Cyanobacteriia; order Cyanobacteriales; family Nostocaceae; genus Aulosira. Next base: position 54,446 of record JAVRCV020000004.1, on the reverse strand, counting down.
AACGATTATCGTATATGGCAGGCTGCCTTACCCAGCAAATCGAAAGCAGTGGAATTTGCTTTTAATGCTGCATTAAGCTTTATATGCCGCCTGAAGTAATCTCAAATTTACTTATGAAGTTGGTCATGAGTAATGGAAATTCAAATTACCCAGTTCCAGACTTCCATTACCCATGACATATTTTAAAAAGTTTCAAAGAAAGCGTCATCTAATTCGTAACCTAGCATTTGTGCCAGAGATTTTAGTCGTGATTGAGTAGGTAAGCTCTGCTGTTTTAGCCAATCACTTAAAATAAAGATTTTGTGCATTAAAAATATCTCTAAGGCTTCAGGATTAAATTGAATGCCTTCTTTAGCACTAAACTGGTGCGGTACAAGCATGGCAGTATAACGGGCAAATTCTCCAGCTTTCCAATCTAATAAAAATGGTAGCCAGGGATATTTGGCATCTAGACGGACAAACCACAGCCGTATCTCAGGAACCTCTGAAAGTTCCCTTGGATCTCCTGGTTCTAGGTCATATTTGATATCAAAGCGCAGTTGCTGTTCGTGGGATGCGATCGCTTTCTCTTGGAAGAGTTTCTCAATCACTGTTGAGGCGGGCGACACATCCAGATTGTTAATGGCGTCAGTATTGATTGCGATTGTGATTGTCATTGACTCAGCAGCCACTTTTTTATGCTCAACTGTAGGCTCGACAATTCACAGTAGCAGCTTTCAGGGAGCGACGCTACATTTGCTGTGAATTTGCTCCTGTTTTGATGAGCAAAATTAAAGACGCGATATTAATCGCGTCCTAAAACGTCTTTGTCTATTTGCCGAAATTTAAAGGAAATTCATTAGCTTAAGAGTTACTGGCATTCATTTCACACTAGCCTCCTGTGGAAAAGATAGGTAGTCTACGGCTAAAAATGGCATCTTGCCATCTTCGCTTTGTATTTCCCTACAACGTATGCCATTAACATTGATGCATTCATGGTTTATACCTGAAGGTACAAACTCTGTGCTTTGCATATAGTTATCCTTTGTAATTTTATTTGCTCTAGTTACTTACTCCGTAAAAATTACACAGTAAATACTGACACTGAAGTAAATCTTATTTGGCTCTAATAAATATCAAAATTTAATTTTCAGCTTTCTGTATTTACCTGTTAGACATTATGTAAATTTGCGGACGTTATGTTAATACGTGAATATGCTGAAATTTCGCTGATTTTGGCAATGATTTCCGTGTTAATTACATTCCGATTTTTTCTTGGTGATGCTATTGAAAAAATCTTATTTTCTTTTTCCAGACGAATTAAATTATGTTCGTAGAATGAATTATACAAGCTGATTAATAGGTATTTACAAATAACTAGTGTGGGAGAAAATTTAGGAGACACTCAGATTTTTTTCGCAAATTTCCGATTTAGCAAAAGATTAAAAAAAGTTGAAGTTAGTTTCGATCGGCAAGCGATCGCTAAATTCTTTACTTAAGATTTACTTAATAAATTAATTGGTTTTGATTTTGTAAGAGCCGTAAATCAATTACTACTTTCATTGACCGTATTTATATCACTTTAAATGTAATTTTTACAACCATAAAACTTGTTTTCTTTCAGCGACTAAACTAGATGGAAAATGGGGCAGAAGATAGGAAAAAGAGGGCAATGAATGAAAAAAGACAAGGGAAGGGAGACAAGAAGGATAATTAATTACTCTTAACTCAGCACTCTTTCAAGCTAGAGAACCCTCACTCGACTCAACTGGCCTCGTCTCTGTGCCTTAGTGGTAAAAAACACAGAGACACAAAAAAAATTGCTGTAGGCAGTTAGTTGATGATGCTTAGAAGGTGCCACTGTGTTGGCTATATGGGAGGATTGCTAGCACGTTGCACACTTTCTCCGCTTTGAAGTGACTGCAGAAAAGCTTCCCAACTTAGGCAACTGGATATTAGCTGATTCATTTGGACAAGGAACACACCTGCTTTTAGGTGGACATTACCAACTAATTTAAGCTAAAGTTGTAATGAGTTTGTTTTAGATTAGGAAGTGAAAAAACGACCTCAACGAGCAAAAAAATCTACCGTCCTGTAATTTCAATAGCGATCGCAAGTAGTAACACAGGTCAGGATAAACAGTAGTAATATCATCACATATAAGTAAGAATAATCAATTAATCTAAAATTGGGAAAATTACCCTAACAATTAACCAACTTAAAAATATGCAAAAACAAGCAATAACTACAAAACCAATTCGTTCTATAGAAGATGCTCTTGAGCAGTGTCAACTGTTAGGAATGCGCGTCAGTCGTCAGCGGCGGTTTATTCTAGAATTGCTTTGGCAAGCAAATGAACATCTTTCTGCCAGAGAGATTTACGATCGCTTGAATCAGCAAGGTAAAGATATCGGTCATACTTCTGTTTATCAAAATTTAGAAGCTTTATCCAGTCAGGGTATCATTGAGTGTATTGAACGCTGCGACGGGCGTTTATACGGTAACATCAGTGATTCCCATAGTCATGTCAACTGTATTGATACCAATCAAATTCTTGACGTTCATATAGAGCTACCAGAAGAAGTTATCCGTCAAGTTGAACAGCAAACAGGAATCCGAATTACTGATTACACTATCAATTTTTATGGTTATCGCAACTCCCAAGCTAGCTGATTGCCAAAAATAATTAAGGTAAATCTACAGGGACAGTCGGTTCATCTTCTTGGCTTTCAATCGACCCTATATGAAGAAGAGTTTCTCCGTAAATATCTGTGTTATCTGCTGTGTTAAAACTACTTACGGGAGAGTTCTCTGACACAAATCGTTTCAGGCGTTGAAACTCTTCTAAAGAGAAGATAGCACCATTTAACATTGCAACTTCTTTCTGTACTTCCGACAACAGAGAATCAAACAGGCAGGTATAGGTAAAATTTGCGCCTGTGAAATTTGCGCCTGTGAGATTTGCACCTGTAAGGTTTGCACTTGTGAGATTTGCACCTGTAAGGTTTGCACCTGTGAGATTTGCACCTATAAGGTTTGCGCCTAGTAGATTTGCGTCAGTGAGGTTTGCACCGGCTAAGTTCGCACCCATCAATGTTGCTTCTGAGAAATTAGTTTGTCTAAGATTTACCCTAGCTAAAATCACGTGTAACAAAAATGCTCCCGATAAGTTGATTCCAGCTAGAGATTGGGATCTGACTCGCTTGGCAAAAGTATTTGCTGATAAAACTGCTGTTCTACAAATTAGCGCGAATAGGGTTTGGGGATTGAATTCTGCTAAATTTTTAGGATGGCCACAAGGTAAAAAAGAGACTTTGGCTACGCGATCGCAACTACAAAGTAATAGAAATACATTGAGTCCTACTGCTGCATTTACTTGCTCGATATTCACGGGATTTTGCAGAGCATGAAAATTAGTCACGGCTTGGTGTACTATGCCTTCATCTAACCAACGACCTTGACAGTAGTCACGCCAGAAAGACTCAAGACGTTGAAACAAAACTTCAAAGGAAAATTGCCACTTTTGCTGACAGCGCAATCCTTCGATGACAAGTGCTTCTATTTCCTCACTGAGAATACCGTAACCGAGCAAGTTGTAAAGGTGTTGCGCAACACCAGAGGGAGACTCAAGGATAAACGGAGATTTAATATCTACTGGTTCTTGACGCTGCGTGAGGATTTTCAGTTGGGTAACAATAGCTTCAGCACAGAGGTATTCGCCTAAATTGGAGTGAGTGAATTCAATGCTGAGTGAATGCTGAGTTCTAAAATAAAAGCTTGGCAGGGTTTGAAGAGGAAATTCGTCAGTTGAAGAAGGCAGGAGGCAGGAGGCAGAGGGCAGTATCACTTCTGCCTCCTGCCCTCTGCCTTTTGCCTTGCTTGATAAATTAATTTGTGCGCGATCGCTATGTAAAATTTGGAGAGCGATCGCCTGCATTTGCTCAAGTACATTTTGGGGATGGCGATGAGAGAGTAAATTGGCGATCGCTTCTGGTGTACGGTGGATATGAGCCGAACCCGACCGTCGGAGCATTGTTTTTGTACCACCTGTTAGCGGATAGCCCAATAACCATCGACTAAGGCGATGGTGAATTTCCCATAATAAGGGCGCGCTATTAGTGGCTAATTGTAATATTTCATCGTCTAACATTCCGTCACGATGTAGCACGCCCAACAAATACAGCATCAGAGGTTGGCGGACTAAAACTGAGAGTAGGGGTAACTTTGGTTTTTTGAGAAATAATCCTGCCTGTTTTAAGAACGTAAAATAGTTTTGAGCTACGGGCAAAGATTGCACCATAGTCCATTGCTGAAACCAATATCTAAGATCTTCCACATCCAAAGGCTGGATAGAAATTCTTTTAAATTCCTGCGGTAATGCAGGGGCAATTTGCTGTAAAGTTCCTGTCCGACTTGTCAAAAAAATCTTATGTCTTCCTTGCAACTGCAAGTTTAGTAACTCTTGAATAAAAAGCTCTTTTGCCTTGTTACCTTGCTTAGTTGGTGGTAGTTCATCTAAACCATCAAGCAATAAAAGACAGCGAGAACGCTCTTGCGTCACCCAGGTAGCAAAATTTAGCTGTAAATCTCGGGGAAAAACTGAATTGAGAGTTGCTACTAAACTTTGGCCATATTTTATATCTCGCAGCCGAATGACTATCGGCATCCAAGTAGGGTAAATTTCCCACGCTACCTTTGCAGCCCAAATTTGGTAGAAACTAGTTTTACCATAACCAGGTTCCGATTCGATTACAGCAATAGTTTCTAAATCATCTAGCTGTTGTTGCGCCCAGACTTGTAAATCAATTAAAGAGCCAATTTTTTGAACTTGCTCAAAACTACTTTCTTCCTCTATTGGCAAACCTTTGAGGGGAACATAGATATCCTTGAGCGCGAAGGATTCCATAAAGAAAGGTTGACTCAGGCTTTGAAGTAAACTAACTCGATAACTTTCTCTACAAGCATCAATTTTGTCATCTACTGTAGGGCTGGGAGAGCTTTCTACTAGTTCAGTTTCTAGGACGACGGAATTAGTTGGCAGAGAATTTCCCAAGCGGACAAATTTTTGCAGTTGGGCTAAAGGTGCAGGATTTTCAGCAATGACTTTCAGTAAATAGCCAGGAAGTGCATGTGACAAACGCTGCGTTATAAGTTTCGCCTCAACTTCTTCTGCACCATTGGCAACCAGCCAAGCTATAGTCACACTGTTGATTTGTTGTGCCAATAGTGAACTTGCTACTAAAGAAAGTGCTTGTTCTGCTTGAGTGTCAGTTAGTTTTCCTGGGTTGAGAGTATTCAGCAACTCATGCAGGTGGGCGTCTTGCAGCGGAGATTTTAGTTTTTCTGTTGAACCCTGATTCCAAATTATTGCTCGATCTAACCAAGGTTTTTGCAAGCTGACTTCCTGATCTAGAACTTGTTGCAAACCATGAAGATAAGCAATTTGAAATGCCAGCCATGTACCTTCATTACGTTTTAAAGGTTTTTTTTGGCTGAGACTACGCAAGAGATTTTCAGTTAAATGAGCAATTAGGGTAATTTCTTCTCTAACAACTTTTAGGGGTAGTTCTAGTACCTCTGTTAGGGTACAAATATCAAATGGCATCAGGCTTTTAACTTCCATGTCCTGAACAATACGGTAGGCAACACCTGCCATTTGCCCTACTGACAATTCATTAAGGCTGTGTATTTCGATACTATTTTCCGCTAACCACTGCCGAATATGAAGGTTCATTTAATTACATGGTTAATGGCTGCATATCGCAATTATGCTTCATTTTTCAGGAGGTTGCCTAAAGAAGTCACAATCAGGAGTATCAGAGTTGTTATTTAGTTGGGGAAGAACAGGGTTTCTGTTTTTGAGCAAATTATGAGCGATCGCCCTCTAAGATTATTGTTAATTGACCAAGACCCGATCTTCCGCTTAGGACTGCGGGTAGCATTGGCAGAAATTCCTAATTTGCTGATAGTCGGGGAAGTAGAAACAGATACTGCTGCTTTACAAGTTTTAGCAGAACTAGCTAAACAAGACCCTAACCAAGTAAATTTGGTAGTTTTGGAATTAGGCAATAATCGTTCCCCCAAACTGCAACAGCAAGGATTACAACTGTGTGGACAACTTAAAGCTTTATACCCTCATCTGCCCTTACTACTCCTCAGTTCTGTTACAGAACCAGGGCTACTTTTAGCAGCAAAGGCGGCTGGTGTAGATGGTTACTGTCCTAAAGGAACTCCCGTTTTGGAATTGGTAGCGACTATGCAAGAAGTAGTGCAAGGTGGTTCTGTTTGGTTTGGGGAGGAGGAAACTCAAGACTCAGAACTCAGCACTCAAAACTCAGCACTCAAAACTCAGCACACAGCCCTCCCTTTCGTCAGACTCAGAAATAATTTGCGTTTGTCAGGAATTGCTTATATAGAAACCACCCTCAACTCTGTGACAGCACAATTGCAAGTGCCTGGACTACCAATAATGGATAAAGCAATTCTCGCTGGACGGCGACGAGAACTATTAGCAGCACGTTGGCTGCTGAATCGGATGTTGGCTTTACCACAAGAAAGGCAACAGGAACAGCAGCAACAATTTATGTCATCTTCTGTGCAGCTACCACCGCCAACAATTCCTTCTCAAAGTATTGCCATTGCTAGATTTGACTCACCACAGCTACAAAATTCACCACCTTTACTTAGCCCAAGGGCATTGCAATCTAATTTATTTGCAGCTTGTATTAGTAAGTTGCAATTGCCTCTGGAAAATGTCACAGATATCCCTTTAGAAATTGATATCTTGTGTGAAGATAAAAAGCGAGAATTGCTTTACCTAATTCTGCAAAAACTGGCTCAACAACTAGATGAACTGAGGGTGGCTAAAATTTCACTTAATCAATTGGATGATTTAAAAAATACAATATTATATGATTTGTGGCAAGTGACAACTACAGATTTTTTTGGTAAATTTTCACGCTTGCAAGTAGGCGATCGCCAGATAGAAATTGTCAGATTACTACTGCAAAGTTATCAAGTAGTCCAAATTGAAATCCTTAATAAAATTCCTTTAACAATAGAGTTATTTGCTCATCTATTATTTCAAACAGATTTGCAAGTTGATAATACCTCTTACCCAGCAGGTAGCTCAGAAGCTCAATCACAAGCATTAATAATTTTAGAGAATTTGTTGATTCAAGTCGCTAATGGAGTAGTACAGCCGCTACTCAACTCCTTAGCAGATTTAGAAGCTATTAAGCAAAGTTATTACGATCGCAGATTAATTTCAACTAGGGAAATTGAACGGTTTAGAAATAATTTATCTTGGAAATATCGGTTAAATAATTATATAAATGAGCCAAAGGCAATTTTTGAAAGCCGCTATGAGTTATTTGTCTTAGCACCACGTGGGATTGCTAAAACTTCAATTTATGCTCCTCGCGCTCAGGAATTAGCAAAACTATCGAACATCCCGCTGGTTGTGACTTTAGTCTTAGAATTTCGGGATGCGATCGCACCTCGGATACAATCGCTATTAAGTATTTTTGGTAGTGGTATTGTCTTCATTCTCACCCAAGTCATTGGTCGTGGTCTGGGTTTAATTGGTCGCGGAATTCTCCAAGGGATTGGGAGTGTTTCGTTAACAGAAAAAAACCTCAAACGTAAGAGTGATAAGGGACAAGGGACAAGGGATAGAGGATAAGTAACAACTCAACAACTAGATGTTCATAATTTTTACTTACTTTCCTGCCGATCTAACCAAGTATATAAATCAGCTATTGATGAAATTTTTAAAAGCGCTCTTCCTAAAGCTTCTAGCTTTTCCTTATTTAAAACTTGAACTCTATCAATAATTGACGAATCAATTTCACCAAAGCGTTCATTAAGTAAAGACATACAAAATCTCAGCGCTTCTTTTTGTTCTCCCTGTTGTTCTCCTTTCTGCAAAATATCCTGATAAATCACTGATTCTTGCATAATATCCTCGCTTAATAACTGACGAATAAAATCTTTATTAAATCGCAAACCTGCTAAAATCTCTGCATAGGCAGCAGTATTCTGCCTCGTCTCTCTATCTGAAATTCTAGCAACACTTTGGGCAACCTGCGATAATAATGTTTGCGGTGAATCTGTCTGTGCTAATGGTGCTAACGGTAATAATGCAGGATTCTCCAGAAATAATGCCGAATCTTGTTCCCACATTCGTATAACTCGATAACTGTGATTTGTCATCTCATTGACGTATGCTTCGGTAAAAGCGATTTCATTACTTGTCTCTTGTAAGAAAATAATTATCTGCGTGATTGGCACATCATATTTTCGCACTAGCCTGACAAAATAATCCAACATTCGCAAGGGAATGGGAGTTTCGGATTTTTCTGTTGTTTGAAATTCGAGATGTAAAATCCGATTCTCTGTTTGTAAAAATATTACAGAGTCGGCGCGAATTGGTTCGATGCTTAATTCTGTTTTTAAAACTTCGGTTTTTTGTGGTTCATTAGGTAATAACCAACGTGCAAACTCCGCTGGATATTTTTCTGCTAATATTTTACAAACATTATCAAAAGCCATAAATTTTATGTTTTAGTCCTATACTCTATACCCTGAAATCATTATGCGATTATGAATGCGTAAATTCCTGGAATGAGAAAGCATTCAATTATATTGATAAGCTAATATAGCTTTTTACTTGCGGAAAACACCAAAACGAGTAAGCGAAATGCCTTAACGAGTAAGCAATAAGGCATTTTGAGTAAGTAATATGTTGTTTGGAAAAAGTAATAAGGTATTTTGAGTAAGTAATATGTTTTTTTGAGAAAGTAATCAGGCTGAATCAAAATAGAATCAAGGCATCAGGCAATGAATAATAACTGGATCGGCTATAGCGATTTTATTGGATTAGCAGCATCCTATGCTTATGCGATCGCTCTACTTCTATTTGGTGAAGCATTGGGTAGAGTATTTCATATCCAGCCAAATCTGACTCGTAAAATGATCCATGTTGGTGCAGGAATGTGGGTATTTGGCGTACTCCTGCTTTTTAATCGCTGGGAAATTGGCATTGTACCCTTTGCTAGCTTTATTGCAGTTAACTATTTGCTTTATCGTTACCGAGTTATCAGTGCAATGGATACTGAAGATAGTTCCCCAGGTACGGTCTATTTTGCGATTTCCGTAACACTACTGTTTGGACTGTTATGGCGACCTTCTGGCCCGGTAGATAATGTTCCTATTGCTGTAGCTGGAGTGATGGCGATGACTTGGGGAGATGCACTAGCGGCATTAATTGGCAGACGTTTCGGTCAGCATAAATACCAAGTGGGAAGTTCTGTCCGTTCTTGGGAGGGTTCAGTAGCAATGTTGCTAGCGAGTACGACAGCAGTTTTTCTGGTGTTACTGTTACTACCAGGTTCATCACTCAGCCCCCTAGCAGTAGCTTATGGTGTGAATAAGGCTTTGTTGGCGGCGGTTGTTAGCGGTGCTTTGGCTACATTAGCTGAGGGAGTTTCACCTCATGGTACAGATAACCTCAGTGTTCCCTTGGTGACAGCAGGAGTAGTATGGGTTGTAATTAATAATTCGTAATTAGATATTTATATATTCCAATCGCGGCGGAACTGGAAAAAACTTTCTAGAAAGTCTTGCCTAGCAATGTTGTTATTTAACTTTTGCTTGTGCCACTCTCTTACACATTGTTCTACAATTTCTGAAAAACTAGGATATACAGGTGATAAGTTCTCTAGCTGCTGAATTTTAAGATTTTGGGACATTGCTAAGGCAATTAAATTAATTAACTCTCCTGCTGCTGCGCCAAATATCTCGGCTCCTAATATTTCCCCATTCCGTAACACTATTAATTTACAAATACCTGTAGTTTCGCTACGGATTTGGGCTGCTGCTACTGTTTTAAAATACTGTCGCAGAACTAAAATTTCATGATGTTTATATTGGCGTTTTGCCTTTTTTTCTGTAAGACCTACTTGCGCTAACATCGGCTGAGAAAATATTGCTAAAGGTATGCATCGATAATTAACTCGTGACCTCGAAAAAAAGAGTGCATTGTTTAACGCTATTCTTGCTTCATAATTAGCGACATTAGCAAAGTCATAGCCACCAATCACATCACCACAAGCATAAATGCGAGGATTAGTGGTTTGTAATTTCTCATTCACTACTAGATGACGCTGATACCATTTCACGTCTACTGCTGCTAAATTTAGGGATTCAACGTTAGGCTGCTGTCCAGTGGCTACTAAAATTTCATCCGTTTCAATTGCTTTATCTCCTGCTTGAATCCACTTTTTATCTTCAATTAGCATGACTTGAGTGACTGGTGTTTGGGTGATAACACGCACACCATCAACTTCTAACTGTGCCTGAAGTAACTGAGATATTTCTGGGTCAAGATTAGGTAAAATCTGGGGACGCTTAACGATGAGTGTGACACGGCAACCCAACCGCGCTAAGGTTTGAGCTACTTCGATGCTTTGGGGAACACCACCAAGAATTACCCAATTTTGAGGTAGTGTTGAGCCGGGAGAATCTCCCTTATATAGAAATTGCCAAATGTTCGATAGGGTAAGGTAGCCAGTTGTTGACAATCCATCAATGTCTGGAATGGCGGGACGTGAACCACTGGCTAGTAAATAGGTACGTCCTCGTAGCAGGCGATTGCTAACCGCAAATGCTAAATGGGGCGAAGATTGAAATTGACCGCTGTCAAAAATGACATCCACTCCTAGGGCGGCTAGGTTAGCGGCAGAATGCTGTGCTTCCACATTGGAGACAACGCCTTGAGCATATAGCATCGCCTCTGGCAATACTACAGATATTGGTGATTTTTCTGGAGTTTCAACCTGTGATTGATGAATACTCAGACCCACTGCATCACGTAGATGCTGTGCTAGGTTGCCGATTTCGCTAATAGCGTGGTGATAGAGAGAACCATAGTCGATTTTGGGTTCCACCAAGGCAACTTTAGCTCTTAGTTGGGTAGCAGCCAGGGCAGCATAGCGTCCAGCAAGACTACCACCAATAATCACAACATCGTAGTCAATGGTCATTTGTCATAGGGCATTGGGCATTGGGCATTGGGCATTGGAAACAATTTTAGATTTTGGATTTACGATTTTGGATTAGATTTCAATCTAAAATCCGTCTTGGAAAGTTTGCTACGGAGGGAAACCAACGCCAGATGCTCATGGGGGAGACCACGCCAGTTCCTTCAACGGGGGGAACCCCCGCAACGGACTGGCTCCCCAAGACCGCACTGGCTCCTCCTGGCAACGCCAGTTGCTTCAAGTCGGCGGCACTTCCTTCAAGTCGGCAAAACCGCCCAACGGAGTGCCTTGGGAACCCGCCCAACGCACTGGCTCAACTTTCCGCAAAATCTAAAATCTAAAATTTCTTGTCCCCCTTGTCTGGTTGTCTTTGGTTATTAGTTAGTGACCAATTAAAAATTAGAAATAATTGGCCACTAACAACCTGACACAAAACTTAGCACTCAGCACTTATCACTGAGTGTAACGCGGTGAGTAAGCGTTGGTTATCAACTTGAGTACGTACAGCAACGCGGAAAAAGCGATCGCCTAGTTCTTTAAAACTCAGGCAATCGCGAATTAAAATCTTGTGGTGCGTCAGTAATTGCTGCTGCAACTGCAAAATAGGCTGTTTTGACTCTACAAGTAAAAAGTTAGCAGCACTGTTTTGTGGTTTTAATCCTGGAATTGCAGCCAACCCCTGAAGGAGTTGAGTTCTTGCAGGTGGTAGCCATAACCAGGTTTGCTCTTGAAATTCCCTATCCTGGAGTGCAGCAATCGCCGCAGCCGCCGCCAATGTGTTGACAGGCCAGGGGTCACGCCACAACTGCCATTTAGATAGGCACTCAGGATGAGCGATCGCATATCCCAGTCTCAGCCCAGGCAGACTGTAAAATTTTGTAAGCGATCGCAACACTACTAAATTGTCATATTCCTGTACCAGCGAAATCAGACTTTGTTCCTCATCAGGAAGCAAAAAGTCCATAAACGCTTCATCTACCACTACCAAGGCAAACTTATCCAGGTAGGGGAGAATCGATTCCCTTAAAAAAAGCTTTCCTGTTGGATTATGGGGGTTGTTTATGAGTAGTCCTAAATCCTTTAAATTTTGTGCATTGTCAAGGAAAGATGACAAATCACCCAATTCCACATCAACAGGAAACTCCAGTAATTGAGCGTTATACGCCGTGAGAGTTCGGTAGTAGTCGCCAAAAGCTGGAGTTATGATAACTGTTGCGGCTAATTGTGCTAATTCTCGACCAACTAATGTAAGTAATTCTGCTGAACCATTTCCCGGCAGAATCCACTCATAAGGCAGTTGATGGAAGTGACTGAGAGCGAGCCTCAGTTCACTGTAATTAGGATCTGGATAGTGCCTAAGATTACCAATTTGGGATTGAATAGCCGCGATCGCGCTATTTGGTGGCCCCAAAGGGCTAATACTGGCAGAAAAATCCAGAATAGCAGCAGGGGGACAGCCAGCCAGTGCTGCTGCCCAAGCTAAATTGCCCCCGTGTGCTCTTTGCCGCATCAAATCAAGGTTCTTAGAAACAGAACCTACGATTTTGGGGGTGCAACCTTTTCCCTAAACAACTTCCCAGCAGAGAAAGCCGGAACCTTGGTAGCAGGAATTTCCATCTTTTCATTGGTTTTGGGGTTACGACCCTCACGGGCTTTACGTTCCCGTGATTCAAACGAACCAAATCCTACCAGCGTTACCTTATCGCCAGAGGAAACAGCTTCAATGATTGTTTCCAAAGCCGCAGTCAGAACTGCATCTGCTTGCTTTTTGGTCACACTAGCCTTTTCAGCTACGGCATCAACTAATTCGCCTTTGTTCATGACAAACTCCTTAAGGTTTACTTCAGATTCACCATAGATGCAACTTGATGTTTCCTTACGGAAATCTCTGTTTGCAGCAATACAAAAGTCATCCTTGGGGAGCATTTTTACTTAAAATGGCTGCAAATCCCGTCGGCTCGACTTTTCAATGAATCATTCTAAGGCGTAGTAGCCTGATGTGGATATATGAAACCATTAATTTATATAGATTTCAGGATTTTTTGTGTTTTTGGGGTGATTGTTTCCCTCGAAACCACCCCATTTGTAGGAAAAAATACTTAGTAAAAACCCCTGTGTCGGAGGATGAGGGAGATGAGGGGGACAAGGGGGACAAGGGGACGCGGAGACGCGGAGAAATAACCAATATCCCATGCCCCATGCCCAATGCCCAATGCCCCATGCCCATTTACTTACAACCCAAAGACTCGCGAGTATCTACGCCGGTTTTAGGATTAACGCCGCTGGCTTGAGCGCAAAGTTTCTTAACTTGTGGCCCGTCTAAGACGGCATTGGTAAAATCTGCGCCTGTGATGTCAACATTATCGAAGGTAGAACGCAACATCATGGCATCTGTTAAGACGGCATCGCTTAAATCAGCACCTCTAAATTTTGCTAAATAGGCGATGCCATTACTAAAATCGACACCATGTAGATTGACTCCTTGTAAAACCGTACCGTTGAATACGCCGCCACGGAGGTCAGCATTGCTAAAATTAGCGTTGTCTAAATTAACATTGGTAAATTCGCTGCCAATGAGACTTTGTCCAGAGTAATCTTTACCTTTGAGTTCGTCGCCAGCAGAACGGGTAATGCTGGAAGAACTTGCAGCTTGCGCTGATAGGGGAAACAAAAAAAGAACCATAGCTAAGACAAAGCTAGCTAGTAGTTGTCCATACTTCATAATTTTTGCTTAATAAATCTCAACATTTACACCTTTAACTATTAAACCGCACTGTACTGAAGTATTAAGTGTGAAAGTTGAGGTATGAAATTTTCAGCCTTGCCTAATCTCGTAGGATAGATGTTGAAGTGCGATCGCGAAAGCAAAAATAGCTGTGGCTAATCAAGAATCAGAAAACGCCCAATCTTTGGCCCGAACTCCTTTATATCAAATAGCTATAGAACTCAGGGCCCGCCTCACCAGCTTTGGTGGTTGGGAAATGCCGGTGCAGTTTACTGGCATTAGCCGGGAACACGAGGCTGTAAGAAATACAGCAGGTATGTTCGATATTTCCCACATGGGTAAATTTACTCTCCAAGGTGGAAACCTACTTTCTCAGCTTCAGGTTTTAGTACCCTCAGATTTAAGCCGCTTAAAACCTGGTCAAGCGCAATACACAGTATTGTTAAATCCTCAGGGTGGAATTATTGACGACATTATTGTTTATTACCAAGGTGAAGACACCACTGGTAAACAAAAGGCAGCGATTATTGTCAATGCGGCAACCACAGGTAAAGATAAAGCTTGGTTATTGCAACACCTTGACCTGAATGCAGTTGAATTTCAAGACTTGTCAAAAGACAAAGTTTTAATTGCTGTACAAGGGCCAAAAGCCATTAATTCTCTCCAGCTGTTTGTGGAAGCAGATTTAAACCCAATTAAAGCCTTTGGACACCTCCAAGCACTAGTACTAGGAAAGACAGGCTTCCTCGCTCGCACAGGTTATACCGGCGAAGATGGATTTGAGGTCATGGTCGATCCAGAGGTAGGCGTAGAATTGTGGCAACGTCTTTATGATGCTGGTGTGGTTCCCTGTGGACTGGGTGCTAGAGATACCCTCAGATTAGAAGCAGCAATGGCGCTTTACGGGCAAGATATCGATGACAGCACCACCCCCTTAGAAGCTGGTTTGGGATGGCTAGTTCACTTAGATACCAAGGGTGATTTTATTGGTCGTACAGTTTTAGAACAGCAAAAAGCGGCGGGTGTGCAGCGTCGGCTAGTAGGTTTGCAAATGCCAGGCAGGAATATTGCTCGTCATGGGTATCAAGTATTATCTTCAGGTAGAGTAGTAGGGGAAGTTACCAGTGGTACACTATCACCTACACTCGGTTATCCCATTGCCTTAGCTTACGTCCCTTCCCAGCTAGCCACTACAGGTCAGCAACTAGAAGTGGAAATTCGCGGTAAAGCTTACCCAACAAATGTGGTTAAACGACCTTTTTATCGGTCAAAAAATCGAGTCGCTAACTAAGAACGCACCTAGATGTTGCATTTTTATCGTCAAGACTGTCATCCGTCATTTGTCATTGGTCATTTATCAACACAAATGACAAATGACCAAGGACAAAGAACCTAAATAATTGCTAAGGTTTTGCGGAATGATATTGTTAATTACCAGATATGCCTTGGATCAATCTTGAGGCAACAATTTTTTGATGTGGAGAGGGAAAGAATATGTCTTCTTTTGAATATCCTCAGGATTTGAAATACCTGGATACTCATGAATACGTGCGGTTAGAAGGTGAAATTGCTACCATTGGCATTACCGAATTTGCCGTAGATCAATTAGGTGATGTTGTCTTCTTGGAATTGCCAGAAATTGGCGATGCAATTACTAAGGGGGATACCTTTGGCTCGATTGAATCAGTCAAAGCTGTCGAAGACCTGAATTCGCCAGTTACTGGCACAGTTATCGAACGCAATGATGAATTGATTGAGTCTCCAGAACAAGTCGCAGAAGACCCCTATGGCGAGGCGTGGTTCCTGAAAGTTCGCGTCAATGACCCCGATGAAATCGATGATGCCTTAAGTGCAGACGAGTATCGCGCCCAGGTGGAAGGGGAGTAGTAAGGAGGCAGGGGGCAGGGAGCAGGGGAATGAGGGAGTGTGGGGAGTGTGGGGAGACAAGGGGGAAATAAGTAAGAACCAATGACTAATGACCCTTGACCCTTGGCTTTCGACTCTAAACTCTTGACAAATGCCTGATGCCCCATTTCCCATGCCCAATACCTTATATTTATTGCAAAATATTAAATAGTTCCATCGGGAGAGCAATTTGTGGTAAAAGCCCCTATTCCCAAGTCTAGCGATCGCCAAATCTTAGACCAAAGGAAGCATAATTTAAATAATTTTATACAAAGGCATATTGGGCCTAACTCTGATGACATTCAGCAAATGCTTGGTGTCTTAGGCCTTCCCAGCCTGGATGCGCTGATCGACAAAACAGTGCCTCAAGGAATTCGGCTGAAAGAAGCACTAAAATTACCAGAGGCGCAAACTGAGTACGCAGCACTGGGTCAATTAAAAAAAATTGCTGAGAAAAATCAGGTATTCCGTTCATTCATTGGGATGGGATATTACGATTGCATCACGCCACCTGTGATCCAGCGTAATATCCTGGAAAACCCCGGTTGGTATACTGCTTACACCCCCT
This sequence comes from Aulosira sp. ZfuVER01, assembly GCA_034530615.2. Classification (GTDB taxonomy): domain Bacteria; phylum Cyanobacteriota; class Cyanobacteriia; order Cyanobacteriales; family Nostocaceae; genus Aulosira. The sequence goes on along the minus strand of JAVRCV020000004.1, from coordinate 38,227 downwards.
ATCAGCCAGAAATTGCTCAAGGACGTTTGGAAGCGCTGCTAAATTTCCAGACTCTAATTATTGACTTGACAGGTTTGGAAATCGCCAATGCTTCCTTACTTGATGAAGCCACAGCCGCAGCAGAAGCCATGAGCTTAAGCTATGGTGTTTGCAAAAATAAAGCAAATGCCTATTTTGTTTCTCGTGAGTGCCATCCCCAAACCATTGATGTGTTGCAAACACGGGCTAAACCTCTGGGGATAAGCATTATTATTGCTGACCATCAAACCTTTGATTTTGCTCAACCGATTTTTGGAGCAATTCTGCAATACCCTGCTAGTGATGGCACTATTTACGACTACCGCGCTTTTATAGAAAAGGCCCATGCTGAGGGTGCATTGGTAACGGTAGCAGCAGATCCTTTAAGCTTAACTTTACTGACACCACCTGGTGAATTTGGTGCTGATATTGCGATTGGTAGTACTCAGCGCTTTGGTATTCCCTTGGGATTTGGTGGCCCTCATGCGGCATACTTTGCTACTAAGGAAGAGTATAAGCGGCAAGTTCCAGGGCGAATTGTTGGTGTATCGAAAGATGCTCAGGGTAAACCAGCATTACGTCTAGCTTTACAAACTCGCGAACAACACATCCGTAGGGAAAAAGCCACAAGTAATATTTGCACTGCACAAGTACTATTGGCTGTGATGGCCAGTATGTACGCTGTCTATCATGGCCCGGCTGGATTGAAGAATATTGCCGAGAATATCCATCAGCTAACTTTAATCTTGGCAGCAGGATTAAAGCGTCTGGGTTACAGCATCAGTTCTGAACCTTACTTTGATACGTTGCGGGTGGAGTTGGGAACAGGTAAGTTAGAAAAAATTCTTGCAGGTTCCCAAGCAAGCAATATTAATTTACGAATTTCTGATGAAACTGCGGTAGGTATCTCCTTAGATGAGACAACTACAGTAGATGATTTAATAGAACTTTGGCAGATTTTTGCTCTTTCGGATCGCCTTGATTTTGATTTTAAAGAAATTGCAGATGCGATCGCCTCGAACCAGCGATCGCCATTACAAAACTCAACTTTTGCTCGTACCAGCAGTTACCTCACTCATCCCGTTTTTAACCGCTATCACTCCGAAACTGAGTTACTGCGTTATCTACACAAGCTAGAAACTAAGGACTTGTCTTTAACTACATCGATGATTCCTTTGGGTTCTTGCACGATGAAGTTAAACGCCACAGCAGAGATGATACCTGTTACCTGGGAAGAATTTGGTAATATTCATCCATTTGCGCCTTCATCGCAAACGCTGGGTTATCAAATCCTCTTCCAGCAGCTTGAGGCGTGGTTAGCAGAAATTACTGGGTTTGCGGGCATTTCCCTACAACCAAATGCTGGTTCTCAAGGCGAATACGCCGGACTTTTAGTGATTCATCAGTATCACGAAAGCCGTGGAGAAGCACACCGCAATGTCTGTTTGATTCCGACCTCAGCACACGGAACCAACCCAGCTAGTGCGGTGATGTGTGGGATGAAAGTTGTCGCAGTTGCTTGTGACTTACAAGGTAATGTTGACCTTGACGATCTTAAGGCGAAAGCGGAAAAACATAGTCATGAACTCGCCGCCTTGATGGTGACATATCCCTCAACTCATGGTGTCTTCGAGGAAGCCATACAAGAAATCTGTGCTGTAGTTCATAAACACGGCGGACAAGTTTACATGGATGGGGCGAATATGAACGCTCAAGTGGGAATTTGTCGTCCCGGAGATATTGGCGCGGATGTCTGTCACCTAAACCTACACAAAACCTTCTGTATTCCTCATGGTGGCGGCGGCCCTGGTATGGGGCCAATTGGCGTGGCTTCCCATCTAGTGCCATTTTTACCTGGACACCCTGTTGTCTCTATCAACAAATCTACTCAGCACTCACAACTCAGTACTCAGCACTCCCACATTGGTGCGGTAGCTGCTGCGCCTTGGGGTAGTGCTAGCATCCTGGTAATTTCTTGGATGTATATTGCCATGATGGGTGCGGCTGGTTTGACGGAAGCAACAAAAGTAGCAATTCTCAACGCCAACTATATCGCCAAGCGACTTGAGCAGTATTATCCCGTGTTGTATCAAGGCAAAAATGGTCTAGTTGCTCATGAATGTATTTTAGATTTGCGATCGCTCAAAAAATCTGCGGGTATCGAAATTGATGATGTTGCCAAGCGGCTAATGGATTACGGCTTCCACGCGCCCACAGTCTCTTGGCCTGTAGCAGGTACAATCATGGTGGAACCAACAGAAAGCGAATCTAAAGAAGAATTAGATCGTTTCTGTGACACTTTGATTGCGATTCGCCAAGAAATTGCCGAAATTGAATTAGGCAAAGTGGATGCTCAAGATAATCTCTTGAAAAATGCCCCCCATACTGCCGAAAGCCTAATTACTGGTGAATGGACTCATCCCTATTCTCGCGAACAAGCTGCCTACCCCGCACCTTGGACTCGCGAACATAAATTCTGGCCTGCTGTAGGTAGAATTGATGCTGCTTTTGGCGACAGGAATTTTGTTTGTTCTTGTCTGCCAATCGAAGCTTATTCACAGCAATAGGTAGCAATAAAAAATATCTCTTTAAATTTCACGCAAAGACTTTGCGCCTTTGCGTGATTTTATTTATTATACTGCGAGGTATTTGCAAGAAGTTTATTCTTCTACTAGTAAATTGAGTAACTGTTGAAAAAGAAGCATTAAAAAGGGGTAACTTCGCCATAAAAAGAAAATACTAAAGATGACACTGAAGCTACCTAAGGCAGGAGATAGAAGCACAAGTATAATTATTCGTTTTAATAATTTGATAATTATAAATGCAGCAATTATCACAATTCCTACAACACCTAAAATACGACCAACTCTAAATTTTGGTTTCTTACCTTTTTGAGAATGCGGTTTAAGTTGATTAGTTTTCTGCGGTGTAGTAGGGACTCTTTGTGTGTGAGTTATTGGTGCTTTTAGATTTTCTGGTTCCGAAGTTTCCTGTTCTGAACTAGTCAGCACAAAAGCTTTAAGTCGAAAACATTGTCCACTCTTAAGTTTCTTTTTATAAATCTCCATAGTTTCAAACTCGCTGAGATTAAAATTTTTCAATTCTTGATAAATACGTTCTGCAAAAATAGATCCATCTAAAACGCGATCGGTTTCTGCAATAATCTTAAGCAGTTTGTCTTTTGGAATAATTTCTATGTTCACTTTTTCATCTACCAGAACGCGATTAAGATGAGTCGCAATGGTATCTAAACTTCCAGAAACAGAAACTTGGTCTAGATTGTTGATTTGGGTTGATGATGTAACTTCTGTCGTTATGTCTTGAGTATTAATTGTCAACCTATCTTCTAAATAAGGTTTTGCTTCGCTTAATGAGTAAACTTGACTCCAACTAGGGCGTTTTTCACTCGTTTTTCTCCCATAAATTTGAAGTGAGTCTGCTATTTCTATAGCTAGCTTAATTATTCTTTGGAAAACAAAAGGTGCTAGGGTTTGTTGCTGAGGTAATGTTGCTGATTCTAACAGCACATATATGCAATTATCTTGTAAAGTAACTTTGGCAGTTATGCCTTGAGATTGCAATTGATCGTTAATGAGACTTGCGATTGCATCGGCATTGCCTTGTTTAGCGAGATCAAGTACATTGGTAGACACCATATTGACCGTAAAATATATCTTCTATCACAACTTACTTAATATCTTTCCCATTTCTAGAATAAAAACGATCAGTTTCAAAATGCTATTGTTCAATGGGTGCATCCCAGTTTTTATTTTGCGGCTAGAGAATAAAAACTTAATCTCCGCAGAATGGATGGTTTGACAATTAGTACTTTAGCACCACTCAAAAAAGTGGGATGCTCCCTTGTTCAATTTTTGCAATCAAGATTTTAACTATTGACTAATGCTGCCAATTCTTCTTTTAAAGATAAAGGTTGATATCCTAACGCAAAGGCTTTGGAACTATCCAAAGATACATCTGCTGGTCTAGGCGCTGCCATTTTTACATCTTGTTGTCGGCAACCTTGAAGTTTCGCTTCAGAAATTTGAAATATCTCTACTAATAGCTTACCAAAATCGTAACGAGAAATTCTTTCTTTCCCACCTAGATGAATCAATCCTTGCACTTTCTCTAAGGCTAGTAATAGTCCTTTAGCAGCAGTTATTCCACTTACTGGTGTGCGGAATTCATCTATAAATAAATTTAGTTCTTTACCTGCTTGCAAGGTTTCAATAAATGGTTGAATAAAGCTTTTTGCACTGGGTGTAGCCATACCAAACATCAATGGCATTCGACAGACTGCGGTATTAGGATATCTTTCTAACATACCTACTTCAGCTTTAACTTTTTGCTCACCATAAATACTTACAGGACACACTGCATCTGTTTCTTTATAGGGAGCATTTAAACCATCAAAAACTAAGTCGGTTGATGTAAATGCACAGGGAATTGCATCATCAGCACAGAGTCCGGCTATATTACAGGATGATGTGACATTAATTGTGTATGATTCTTGGGGATGAGTTTGACAAAAGTTAGGCTGAGAATGAGCAGCCGTATGAATTACTGCGGCGGGATTAATTTGATTAAAGATATCTTTTAATTCTTGATAAACTGTCAAATTAACTTTCACCATCTTAACGCCAGGTATTGCTAGAGAATGAGAAAAATAAGTACCATAAACTTCCCATTCTAATTTTGCTAACTGGCAAATATGCCATCCTAAGAAACCACTAGCTCCTGTAATTAGCAATCTTTTCATATATATTTAAAAATGCTAGTTATCTAGATAAACTAGAAAATATATTATCCTAATATAGGATTTATATTTAATTTTTGAAATATTTTCTGTGACCTCTGTGCCTCTGTGCTTTATCGGTTATTTATCGGGAAAGGCAGAGGGCAGGAGGCAAAAGGGAATTTTGATTCCTGCCCTCTGCTACAACAAAAGGGAGTAAGGGTTTAAGACCCCTATCAAATTTTCAATTTGGTGGCTCTTGTTCAAGAGGGGTTGGAATCCCCGAATGTACAAAACCTTCTGCCCTCTGCCTTCTGCCTTCTTCAATTAATCACAGAGACACAGCGGATTCCTATTAAATTGTTAACTCTCGCCAGGTTCTTTGACCAACTATTCCATCTACCGCTATATTATGCCGATTTTGAAATGCTTTGACAGCCGCTTCTGTTAAGGGGCCAAATGCTCCGTCAATTCGTATCCCATAGCCATGAGAAACTAACAGCCTTTGCAAGACTCTGACGATTACGCCTGAGCTACCAAAACGTATAGTTGGCAAAGTCGAGCTATTATCATTTTGGACTCTGGCTTTGGCGATTAAGTTTTTGGCTATGAGAGATCCAGAATGCGGCGATCGCTCTTGATTTTCTTGATTAGAATCAATAGATAACGGGCTAGCCAGGGGAGTTCCATCTGTTTCCATAAATTCTGGTGGTGTAATTTGAGCAGTTGGAACTAGATGAGATAACTGACCCTGTATAAAATTTTGCTCGCTATTTTCTAGATAAAGCGGTTGCTGCTCCGGTAAATCGGGTAAAGATGGTTGTCCTGTTGTTAACACGCCTGTCATCAGCAGGCCAATTTCACTCATTTATAGTTCTTTGTACTAACACCGCTATTCCTTTTGACACCGTGAATTGATATTATTCCGGAATAATGCATAGGAATAAATAAAAAATTTGTGTAATGATTTATTAGCAAAAAATTGTTATTTTTAGATACAAAATATGCTAAGGACACAACATTATTATGTCCCTAAAGTTTTTATGGATTTGATTGTCAATCTCAAATTTAAAATTGTTTGACTATTTGATAAACAATACTTAAAACTTAGCCGTTAGACTGAAGACTTTATAAATTTTATAATTATTAACATACAGCTACTTGAGGGTTACTGTTGGCATTTCAACTTTTGGATACGAATGCATCCCAGTTTTTCTAAACGCTTTCCGTAGAGTAGCAATCTGGAGCATAGATTAGCTAACAAATAGTATTGATTACTAATAAGTAATTCTCGATTGTAACTTATGTTAACTCTCGCCAAGTTCGAGTCCCGACTACTCCATCTGCCTTTAAATTTCTCTGGTTTTGAAAAGCTTTGACAGCTGTCTCTGTTAATGCACCAAAAACGCCATCAACTTTAATAGAGTAGCGATTAATTAATAACAGCCGCTGCAAAACTCTAACAGCATCACCGGAATCACCAAAACGTAGATTTGGCAAGCTGAGGTTAGTGCTAGCACTTGTATTCAAAGATTGTGTTTGAGGTGTAGGTGTGATTTCCATAATTCTCAGGTAATTTTGAGTAGATCAAAAAGCGATCGCTCTCGATTAAAGTGTAAGCGATCGCTAATAGAGTTGATGTTTGCTGGTAACTAACCAATGCCATCAATGACTGGATGGAAGTAGAAAGCTATCCCTAGTACTGTATAAGCAGCTAATAGTAAGGTGCCTTCCAGCCAATTGGATTTACCATCAGAACTAATGCTGTTGGCAATCAACACAGCTACAACAACAGCTACTAATTCAAAAGGTTGAAAATTTAAATCCATCGGTTGACCGAATATCCAGCCTGCTATCACTAAAACGGGAGCGACAAATAACGCAATCTGCATACTCGATCCCACAGCTACGGAAAGAGAAAGATCCATTTTATCTTTCATGGCTACGGTGACTGCTGTGGCGTGTTCCGCGGCGTTACCCACAATTGGAACAATGATTACCCCAGTAAATAATGCTGTCAAACCTAGCTGGGATGTAGCTACTTCCAAAGAATCAACTAGCATTTCTGACTCTAGGGCTACTAAGAGCGTACATACTAGCAGTACACCACTCCACAACCAAAGATTTGGCTTGTTATGGTTAATTTCTTCAATCTCTGCTTCTACCATCCCCACTTCATATAAATATGAGTGGGTTTTCATCGAAAATAGTAGCGTTAGGACATAAACCAAAATTAATACTATGGCAACTGCAACAGAAAAATTTTGGAGGATGTGTTTGCTAATTCCTATGGAGGTAATATCCATAGCTGTGGGTAGCAGAATCGCAATTACCGCCAGATTCATAGCTGAAGCATTTACCCGCGCTACAATCGGCTGAAATGTTTGTTCTTTATAACGCAATCCTCCTAAAAGCATAGAAAGACCCATTACTAGTAGTAGATTGCCAATAATCGACCCTGTGATACTGGCTTTAACTACATTAACTAGTCCAGCTTTCAACGCCACTAGAGCAATAATTAGTTCTGTAGCATTACCAAAAGTGGCATTTAATAACCCCCCTAATGAGGGGCCAACTACTACAGCAATTTCTTCTGTGGCTGTACCCATCCAAGCTGCTAAGGGGAGGATTGCTAATCCAGCCGTGATGAAAACTATCAACTCTCCCCACTCCAAAAAGTGAGCTGCTAGGGAAACCGGGATAAAAAGTAACAAAACGAGAAAAATAATGTTTTTGACTGACATTGGTCACTTTAAGTTGAGGGTATTTAGTCACAGATGTCTGTATAGTCAATACTCATCGGTAAATATTGACTGTGACATCATGAGGCGGAGAGAAATCAGCCTCAGTTGTGCAACCCTGGTTGAGGACTGAATTTCTTTCCCTAGTAGGAGAACTACTTTGAACAAAAAGGTTAGCATCTGTGTAGCACTCATCACTAGTAGCTAGCAAAAGCTGTGTTGATGGCAATCATGCTAAGATGCAGTTTTTGTTTTAGCAAGTGATTGGTAGTAGCTGCGATCGCACATAAAATTGCGTTCGACATCAAACAATTGTTTCCTTTTGCTCAAAGGCTAACAAAGGAACCTAAGTTAGCCTTTTTATTGTGCCCAGACTTGTCATGATTCTTAGTCAAATCTTTAAGAATGAAAAGACTGCTAAAGCACTCACTACATACCCTAAACTATTGCTGGAGCGAACTTGTAGCTGACTTTAAAAATTCTGCGGGAGTTGTTACGCAATTTTACGGTTCCCATTTTCTAGCGAGATATGTAATGTAATATTGCGCTTTATGTAGGTTTTGCAATGTTTCGTAGTAAAACTATGACTTGGGAGCGATATTTTACTGTAGAAATACGGTTTAATATATTAAAAGACAATTAAATTTATTGGCGCTACTAACAGCACAGGCTCCCCAATCAGGAGTTATTCGATGGCTAATAATTTTGATAGCTTTTGGGAAAGCTCTGTGCGATAACGCAGATTTCCCGCTATACTAAGACCGCTTTCTCAGAACTTTGGCTGTATACCATAGTTGTTATCGGTACGGATTTTGTGTTCAAGCTCCTGAAGAAAGGTTAACATACCCGCTTTTGGCACAACTGCAAGTTTTTTGATTTGGATAAATATACATGACTTCTGCTGCTGAACTGCCAGCTAGTTCTGGCTCAACATTCACGTCACAATACGATCCCAGACATAGCCCCACCTCCCAAAGCGATCCCCTGCGAACAGCAACGGGTGTATATGTCACTGTGCATGGTCACTTTTACCAGCCACCAAGGGAAAACCCATATCTGGACGCGATTGAACGCCAACCGAGTGCGGCACCTTTCCATAATTGGAATGAGCGAATTCACTGGGAATGCTATCGTCCGAATGCCTTTGCCAGGGTGTTAAACGATCGGGGCGAAGTCATAGATATCGTGAATAATTACGAGTATATGAGCTTTAATATCGGCCCGACGCTGATGTCTTGGCTAGAACGCCACGATGTTGAAGTTTATCAGCGAATTTTAGAGGCAGATGTTAAAAGTTCCCAACGCTTGCACGGTCATGGCAATGCGATCGCGCAAGTATACAATCACATCATCATGCCGCTGGCTAATGACCGCGACAAATATACCCAAATTCGTTGGGGTAAAGAAGACTTCCGTTCCCGCTTTGGCCGCGATCCCGAAGGTATCTGGTTGGCGGAAACCGCTGTAGACTATGCCACTCTTCAAGCTTTGGTATCTGAAGGAATTCGCTTTATTGTCCTCGCACCATCGCAAGCACAGCGTTGTCGTCTTCTCCCCACAAAAGACGATCCCCACCCCGAATGGCACGAAGTTGGCGGAAGTCAAATCGATCCCACTCGTCCTTATCGTTGTTATTTAAAGCCGGAACTCAGCATTGCATCTTCACCTTTGAATGCAATTCACCACAGCGATGCTAAAGGTGCATTGGATGATGCAGAATCCGTAGAAGGATTACCCTACATTGATATTTTCTTCTACGATGGCCCGATATCACGGGATATGGGTTTTAGTGATGTTGTCTATAGTTCCAATCATTTTGCGGGACGCATAGGTTCAGCAGTGCGCGGGGATCACCGTCCAGCGCAATTAATTTCTGTAGCCACCGATGGCGAAACCTTTGGACATCACAAGAAAGGAACCGAGAAAACTCTGGCCTACGCCTTTATTGGAGAGTTTCCCAACCACGGTTGGACTGTAACCAACTATGCACATTACCTGAGTTTAAACACTCCCACTTGGGAAGTAGAATTGAAACCGATCACTGCTTGGAGTTGCGCCCACGGTGTCGATAGATGGCAAGATGACTGTGGTTGCGGTGGAGAAGGCGGGGTTTGGCATCAAAAATGGCGTCGTCCGCTGCGGAATGCCTTAAATTGGCTGCGGGATCAGTTAATTGAGGTGTATGAAGACTACGGTAAGAAACTTTTCCGCGATCCCTGGTTAGCACGAGATGAATATATTCAAGTCGTCCGCGATCGCTCTGCTGCTAATGTTAGTCGTTTTCTCACCCGCCATCAAACCCACAAACTCACCGCCGCCGAACAAGTAGATGCTTTGCGTTTATTAGAAATGCAGCGTCATGCTTTGTTGATGTTTACCAGTTGTGGCTGGTTTTTTGAAGAACTTTCCCGCCCGGAAGGGACGCAGATTCTCCGTTATGCTGCCCGTGCCTTAGAATTAGCCGGGGATGTGGCGGGTGTACAGTTAGAAAAAGGCTTCCTCAAACGCCTGGGTTTAGCGCCCAGTAATGTCGATCATTTCAAACACGGTTCGGAAGTTTATCGCCAACTAGTGTTGACTGCCCAGATTAGTTGTCAACAAGTAGCCTCGCACTATGCAATTACTTCTCTGTTTGCCAACCATCAACCGACAGAGATCCGTAATTCTTTATCTGGAAAAGATACTAATGGCAAACATCCCCATGTTTCGCAAAAACGAGTTTACTGCTACACCGCTAATGAGTTAGATTACCAAATGCAACGCATGGGATCGCTGACTTTGGCGGTTGGACATTTGCGGCTAGTGTCAGATATTACTTGGGAAAGCGAAGATTTAGTCTTTGCCGTTCTGCATTTAGGCGGCTGGGATTTCCACTGCTGCATTCAACCATTTACTGGAAGACGCGACTACAGCCAAATCAAAGAAAAGCTGTTTGCCTCACTACAACAAGCTAGTGCGGCGCAAACCATCTTGATGATGACTCAGCTATTTGGCGAAGAAACCTTTAGCTTGCAAACTCTGTTTGCCGAAGAACGCCACCGGATTATGCGGCTGCTGAGTCAAGAAACACTGACACGTTTAGACCAGCTTTATACCCAGGCGTACCGTGATAATTACGGCGTGATTGCCGCGTTTCACCGCGATGAACTAGCTGTACCGCAAGAATTGCAAGTAGCAGCCGAGATAGCCTTAGGATATCGCTGTCTGACGACATTGCGATCGCTTGAGCAAGATATCGCTGAACCGCAATTAACTCTAAATTACATCGTAGAATTAGAAGCGATCGCCAACGAAGCCAAACACATGCGTTGTCGGCTGGATGTTCCCGAAGGGAAGCAGATATTGGAACAGTTGATTACGCGATTGCTTTGGCAATTGTTACACGATCCCAATAGCAGCTTAGATGCAGATATCCAATGCTTAGAACGTTTGATTGATGCCGGATATCAGCTAAACTTTGGTATTTCGCTGCATCGATCCCAAGAACTGTACTTTAGTTGCTTGCACACGCAAATATTACCGCTGTGTATGTCTAGTATTAATAATGGGCGAGGAAGTTATCAATGCGATCGCTTGCTCAAGCTAGGACAAAAGTTAGCTATTGATACGAGTGGCATTGTCAATCAGTTGCACTAGCATGAGTGCTTAATGGTGGTCAGATCCCCGACTTCCTCAAGAAGTCGGGGATATCGCAACGCCGAAAAGAAGCGGAACCCAGACACGCCTAACTGTTCCATAAAGCCTTGGTCTTGGTTGAGTAAGAGAGTTGTAGTATTTACAGTTTTCCTGTAATCGCTTCAATTACTTGTAGAGCATAACGCAATGTATCTCCATTATTTGCTGCTACAAATTTTTCATTGTTTAGCAAATTCATCAGCGGGGGAATCGCCGCCTCTGATTTGATTTCTCCCAGAGATGATGCTGCACTTCTACGCACCCAAGATTCTTCATCTTCGAGCAATTTAATTAGTCCGAGAATCCCCTGCTCTAAGTTGATTTTTCTCAGGGCTGATGCCGCACTTATACGCACATCGCAGTCTTGATCTTCGAGCAATTTAATTAATCCGGGAATCGCCAGCTCTGATTTGATTTCTCCGAGGGCGAATGCCGCACTATCACGCACATCGTAGTCTTCATCTTCGAGCAATTTAATGAATCCAGCAATCGCCTGCTCTAATTGGATTTCTCCTAGGGCTGATGCCGCACTTATACGCACTTTAGAGTCTTTATCTTCGAGCAATTTAATTAATCCGGGAATCGCCAGCTCTGATTTGATGCCTCCCAGAGCAGATGCCACACTTCTACGCACTTTAGAGTTTTGATGTTCGAGCAATTTAATTAATTCGGGAATCGCCAGCTCTGATTTGATCTTTCCCAGGGCTGATACCGCACTATCACGCACAAAGTAGTCTTCATCTTCAAGCCATTTAATTAATCTAGGAATCGCCAGCTCTGATTTGATTTCTCCCAGAGCTGATGCCGCAGTATCACGCACAAAGTAGTCTTTATCTTCGAGCAATTTAATTAATCCGGAAATTGCCTGTTCTGATTTAATTTGTCCCAGGGCTGATGCTGCAATTGCACGCACAGAGGAGTCTTTATCTTCGAGCAATTTAATTAATCCGCGAATCGCCTGTTCTGATTTGATTTTTCTCAGGGTTGATGCCACACTTATACGCACTTTGTAGTTTTGATGTTCGAGCAATTTAATTAATTCGGGAATCGCCTGTTCTAATGTGATTTTTCTCAGGGCTGATACCGCACTATCACGCACAAAGTAGTCTTTATCTTCTATGAATTGATTCAGATGAGGAATTGCTTTGTCCGATGTTGTTAAACCTAAAAGCTGGATTTTAAATAACATAGGAATTTCTAACCCAGCAACTAAATTAACTGTCTGTTGCTGCAATTCTGACTTTACCGCGCCTGCTAACCTTGCCCCTAATTGCCGATCTACCTCTAAGGCTAACTTCACCACTCGCAGCGCCTGCGCCTCATCATCCACCAATTCCAACATCAATTTCAAGGATTCAGCCCATTTCAAATAATTCAAATACTCTCCCTTGAGACAGTCATCACTGAGGCTTGGTAACTGCTTGAGCAAGCATTCGGCGGTGTAATATTCCTGAATTAGTTGGTGGCGAAATTCAATTTGATCGTTGGCTCCAAGTTGAATTAAGTGATGATTGAGTAAATCATGCAGCCATTTTAGAGCTAGGTCACGGGGTCGATCAAATTTCTCAGCTTGCAAAAACTGAGTTAAAATTTCCTCTACTTCTGACCTGAGTATGGCAACATTTAAGTCTGTTAGCTTATCTCCTTTGGTCATGTGGAAAGCTAGATGTTTTAATAAGGGAAACCACCGCCGCCGAGACTCATCTGTAACTGGGATATCTTGATGAAATTGACGCTCATAGCTTTGGGTAAACTGGCGAAACACCAAACCCAAGTTCGGCGGTATGTCACCTGTGGCTTTAAATAAAGAACAAAGCATCATCAGCAGCAGTGGCGTTTCCCTCAACTCCCGCAACCTGTCACCCAAATGCTGCAACATCTGCGCTCCCTGTTGAGGGAGATAGGCGCGGACAAACTGCTGCATCTGTTCTGCTGTCAGGGGTTGCATTTCCAGCTTGTTGGTAATGCCTAAATCGCCCCCCACGCCTAAATCCCGCGTGGTGAATATCATTAATGTGGTTTTTTGGTAGTCTTGCCGGAATTTATACAAGTCTTGTCGCGCTGCTTCTGAGGGCAATTCGTTGATCCCATCCACTAATAGCAGTAAGTCGCCAGCAAATAGCAGTTGTTCTATGGTTGCAGTATCCAGCAGTAAGCGATGGCGCTTGCAGAAGTCACGAATTAAATCCAGTACGGAAGTTTGGTAATAGCGCAACTCTACTAGCACGGGGATGATCCCCCCAGCCCCCCTTTTTAAGGGGGGTTCTGAAGATTTTACTTCCCCCCTTAGAAAGGGGGGATTGAGGGGGGATCTCGCCTTCTCTGCCTCCTCCAGCAATAACCGCGCTAAGACTGTGGATTTCCCGGAACCTGGCTGTCCTACTAGTAATACGTGTTCTTTGGCATATTTCCGCAACCCTTCCAGCACATCTAATCGCTCGGTTTTCTCCTGTGCTTGGTTGGGTTCTCCCTTGGCTGGCTTGACTGTCTCCACTATAAAATCTAGCAGAAAGGGCGATCGCTCTCTTTCAATTCGCTGGTGTCCAATTACATCTGTCAGCGTGTAAGCATTCCACCATCTTATGTATTTATCATCATTGCAGAGCGATTCTAAATAGCCAGTCCAGTTGACCATAGGGCTTGAGAAAATGGGGTGCTGGGGTAGCGAGTAAGCGGTGGTGACCGCTAAGTGCTGAGGAAAACGCAGCTTATTAGAAGTTTAACGTATCAAATTATGTTGTTGATGGTGCGTGACGGCGTTTTACTGGACGTAGCGTAAAATTGCGTGAAGCGGATAATAAAATACAAGTTATAGCGGATATCGGTTGAGTCCACACACTCTTAAGGGCACGGCAGTGCCGATGCCCCTACAGGCAACGATATAATTTTGGATTGCATCCAACTGAGAAGCGCCATATTCCCTGAGTGGGGAGACGGTGAAGAAAGATTTTCGGTGAGGCAGAAGTGCGATCGCACCTTTGCCCCTACAATTGCAGTATTTTTGTAATTGAATATCTCTAATGAGGCTTTTAGCTGCGTGAATGAGGCTTTTAGCTGCGTGAATGAGGCTTTTAGCTGCGTGAATGAGGCTTTTAGCTGCGTGAACGAGGCTTTTTGCTCCGTGAATGAGGCTTTCTGCTCCGTGAGCGAGGCTTTTTACTCCGTGAATGAGGCTTTTTACTCCGTGAATGAGGCTTTTTACTCCGTGAATGAGGCTTTTTGCTCCGTGAATGAGACTCTTAAGGCTCAAGGTTGAAAGCGAAGGTGTTGGAATGATCGCACTTGGGCAATTGTTTCAAAGTCGCGATCGTTGTGAATCAAAATTAGATTATTTTCCAGTGCAGCTTGAGCGATGCAGCAATCAATTGGGCTGCGAACCGTCAGTCCTTGGCGGCGCAATTCATAGTAAATGCGAGCAGCGGCCTGCCAGGAATGAGGTGTGGGTTCAATGTAATCTTGTGTTTCCAGGTAAGTGGAGAGGAGAGTCCACTCTTGCTCGTTTAAACTCCCTTGAAGCAATTCCAACTGAGTGAATCGGGTGAGAAACACTTCACGATCGGCAATCAGAGTTTCAAGCTGTTGACGAACTTGACCGCTGCGATCGCGGAACACGCTGACCCAAACCGATGTATCAATCAGCAGCATGGCGAGTTTCGCGCAGGGCTTTATGGTCGAAGTCCGGAGCAAACTCAATTTGTCCAGCGAGGTCGAGAAGATTTTTCTTGCGACGCGATCGCACAAATTCTTGCAGCGCTAGGCTAATTAGTTCTTCTTGGTTGGAAATTTTAGTAATCTGTAAGGCTTCGTTGAGAAGAGATTCGTCCAGATTGAGAGTAATTTGCATAAGCTGGCTATGGGAGAATTAGCTTCAGGCGCAATTAATCTTAAATCTATCGTATCTTTTCGAGAAACTTGATATCACGTTTAACTAGCGCAGCCCTAGCGAATATAGCGGTTTTCGTTTGGATGCAATACATAATAGGCTGGACTCGCGCTCTTAAGCTTAATGTCACACCCAAACGTAAAGGCTATCTCTGGGATGGGTTATTAAATAGCACCGTTTTTATTAGCTATGTGCTAGAAATTAGTTTTCTGTTGTTCATGGCTGCGGGCGATCGCTCCTAAAATTTGGAAGTAGAAGTAAGGCTGCACCTCGACTTCGCTCTGCGACCGGGCAAAAGGTAAGTTTTAATTGGAATG
This sequence comes from Aulosira sp. ZfuVER01, assembly GCA_034530615.2. GTDB lineage: Bacteria > Cyanobacteriota > Cyanobacteriia > Cyanobacteriales > Nostocaceae > Aulosira. The sequence goes on along the minus strand of JAVRCV020000004.1, from coordinate 22,858 downwards.
GCTGACAAAGGATGCAATGCGATCGCCATTTATTTCCTCGCGTATATGCATCCTTATATATACCTCTACCTGTCTTAACAAACTTGTTATTACCCTTCTTATGGTAGATTGAGCGCTAATAATTGTTGAGATTCTCAATTCAATTGAATAGAATTAATACAATATAAAAAGATGCACAACGACTTCTGAAACCTAAATCTTGAGACCGAACAAATTTCTCAACAATTTGTATCAAGGTCTCAAAACGTAGATTGTTAATACCAGCATTTTTACTTACGTTAAATCAAAGCCTGATAATATCGGCAAACGCCGTAAAGTAGCGACCAATCGGGCAAAATTGTATCTACTTAAGGCCAAGTTTTAACTAGGTAATAGTCGATTAGTTGTCAAATTTTGTAGTCAGCAATTGAGCGTTGACTATTATAGTTACTGCTACTAATCGTATAAACTACACACAACAATCTCCAATTGCGTCTTGAGACATAAATTCTAAAAAAACGCATTTGGTAGGTACAGCAATGACACACATCGAAGGAACCTTCAGAGGAGCAGGAGGTCTAGACCTTTATTACCAAAGCTGGCAGCCAGAGGGGGAATTACGGGCAGTGATTGCGATGGTACACGGGTTCGGAGCGCATAGCGGATTATTCCAAGTTGCCGTACAGCATTTACTACCTTTAGGTTATGCTGTCTACGCTTTTGATCTGCGAGGACATGGGCGATCGCCCGGACAACGGGGACATATTAATTCTTGGGCAGAGTTGCGAGAAGATTTGCACACCTTCTTGTCACGCATTCAAGAACGAGGTTCAGGCTGTGCATATTTTTTATGGGGTCACAGTTTAGGAGCAGTAATTGCTGTAGATTATGCCTTGCGCTTTCCCCAAAGCTTGCAAGGACTAATTCTCTCAGCCCCCGCTTTAGGAAAAGTTAACCTACCACTGCTGAAAGTTGCTTTAGGGCGAATGCTTTCACAAGTTTGGCCAAACTTTAGCCTGAAAGTCGGTCTGGATAAGGGCACCAATTTACGCGGCCCGAATTTCATCGTCAACCAAGATCCATTACGGCACGAGTATGGCAGTGCGCGACTGGCGGCGGAGTTTTTCTCTACTGAAAAATGGGTAACAACTCATGCTTGTGAATTACAAGTCCCTTTATTGATTTTGTATAGCAGTGGCGATAAAATCACACCACCAGAAGGTAGCGTGGCTTTTTTCCAAAAGGTAACTTACCCCGATAAAGAAAGCTATGAGTATCCTGGAGACTATCATGACTTTCACCTAGATATTAATTACCAGAAAGTACTAGTAGATTTAGAGAATTGGCTAGAAAAGCACTTGGACGGAGACATAGACAACCAAGCATCAAAGTGTCTGATAAAAATACCCACTTTGCATACCGAAACTTTGTCTCGTTAAAAGGCTTTCTTTGCGAAAAAGATACAAACCTTGTCGTTGATCCCCAGCATGATCTACATTATTATTAGTACAGAGAAGCTCGGTTTAAGACGTTAGCTAAGAAATAGCTTTAAGTCTTAAAGAAACACTAATTCTGTCTTTAATAGATTCCAGATTGGAAGGAGAAATTTGGCAGTTGTCAGGATGTAGGTAGCAGAAGTCGGCATCTTAAATATTACCTAGTCTGACATTAGGCTGCGCTCAAGTATCTGAAGATAATTATTTATTCAACAGAGACTTGGAGCATTTTTATTCAGCATAAAAAAATTGGGAAAGAGGAAAATATTTTCCTCATACCCATATTAGTTATCAGTGAATAGTAAACAAGAACCACTGATAACTGATGATTAATAACTGATAACGAGGGGAAGAGTCAGAAACTCTTCTGGGATAAAATGTTATCTACAGATCAGACCTATAGAGCGCCTCCTAACTCAGGAGAAGTAATCTTAGGGCGTACTTTGCCTTCTTTATTAGATGAAGCGTGCGATCGCTTTCCCAATCCCCACGCCTTAAACCAGTTTACAGACACAGGCTGGCAACCTTTATCTAATCACGAATTACGCACGGCTGCCGCAGAATTAGCGTTGGGTTTGCTGGGTTTGCAAATAGAAAAAGGCGATAGAATCGCTTTACTCATGCACAGCGATGTCAACTTTTGTATTGCTGACATCGGTTCCTTACTCGCAGGTTTGGTAAATGTGCCAATTGATTTAACCCAAACAATTGAACACATTATTTTCATCTTGCAGCACACAGAAGCAAAGACGTTGATTATTTCCGATCTAGAGTTGCTTTCGCAAATTATTCCTTACCTGGGAAATGCAACTCATCTCAAGACAGTAATAGTTGCTGATGTTCCTAATAAATGGCATCAACGAGATGACACGGAGATGGGGAGACATAGAGACGCGGTGACATGGGAAAAAAATTCTTCTTGTCTCATCCCATCACTGCATCCTCTGCAATCTCTTGCTGAAACATCGCCGCGTCACCGCGTCCTCTCGTCACCGCGTCTTTTTCCTGAAGTCTTTTCCTTGGAGGAAATTCGCTCTCAGGGACGGATAAATAATTCCGAAGCTAGTATACAGGAACTTAATTCCCAAATAATAGCTGATGACCTTGCCACTATTATTTATATTCCTGGCATTACTGGAGAACCTCAAGGGGTAATGCTCACCCATGAAAATCTCTCCGCGAATGCACTAGCAATGTTTACCGGAATTCCTGATTTAGCATTCGGCTCACAGGAGGTAATTCTTTCATTTCTACCATTAACTCATGTTTTGGCTCGTGTCTTTGTCTACGGTCATATTAACTATGGTCACAGTATTTATTTCAGTAATTCTAATCGGGTATTAAAACACCTGAAAGAAGTTAAACCAACAATATTTGCAACAGTTCCTTTGCTATTAGAAAAAGTTTATAGCAAGCTTATAGAAACAGGAGAGAAAAATCAGACACGGCGCAAAAAAGAACCAGAGAAACGGGTAAACTTAGCGCATCAGCGCGTCACCATTTTACCCTTCAGGTTTCCCACCACGTGGGAAGGGAAAACGGCACTTGCTACCCTGCGGGAAGCCACCCTTCAGTTGTCCACAACAGGGAGAACCCTGAAAACACATTTACTTTCCCGGCGCAATGCTATCTCAGCGAGACAACTCTATCTCCCCCTATCCCAATCGATGATGAATTGGGCAGTAAAATTAGCCCAAAAATATGAATTGGGTAAAAAACCGCAACATCAAGATGCTTTGATGTTGAAGGTGGCAGATAGTTTAGTATTTTCGCAATGGCGTGCTGTTTTTGGCGGTAATATCAAATACCTACTTAGCGGCGGTGCAGGTTTAAAAGCAGAAATTGTAAATTTATTGGCGGCTGCGGGAATAAAAATTCTCCAAGGCTACGGTTTAACTGAAACCAGTTCAGCAGTAGCTTGTAATCGCCGTCAATTCAACCGTGCAGGAACCGTAGGCGTACCAATTGCTGGTGTAGAAGTTGCGATCGCTGAAGATGGCGAAATTCTCACAAGAAGTCCTTACATTACTCAAGGCTATTACAAAAACCCCGAAGCAACCCAGCAACTAATTGATGCTCAAGGTTGGTTACATACAGGCGACTTAGGAGAATTTACATCTGAAGGCTTTCTCAAGATTATCGGTTTAAAGAAAAGCCGCTTTAAACTTTCCACAGGTAAGTATGTTACCTCTCAACCAATAGAAAGCAAGCTCAACAAATCTCCTTTAGTAGCACACGCCATTACTGTCGGTTCAGAATGTAAATTCTGTGCTATGCTGATTTTTCCAGATTTAGAAAACTTGCATCAGCAGGCTTTATCAATCGGCATAGATTTACCTACCGAAGATTTGCTGCAACATCCTTGTATTATCGCTTTATATCAAGTATTAGTTGATGAAGCAAATTGTCACTTACCTCATTGGTCAAATGTAAAAAAATTCCAGCTAATTAATGCCACACTCACTGTAGAAAATGGCATGATTACACCAGATCAGCAGGTAAATCGAGCAAAAATTCTGGAAGTGTTTGCTCAAGAAATTAATGCAATGTATGAAGAAAAGAGGATGCAAAGACATGGGGATGTAAATATAGGAAAAATAGATAATTTATGTCCTATTAGTCCGACATTTTCATGTCCTGCATTTGCGCAGTCTCTCAATTCATGAATAGGTTGAGGCAGAGGGCAGAGGGCAGAAGGCAGAAGAAAAACGTTTTTGAACGAAGATATTTATTTTGAGTAAAATTCTTCTGTTTTTTGCATTTCTAACAGTATTCCAAAAACTCATTCCTCTGTGTTCTCAGTACGGCAGTTGCTACCCTGCGGGAAGCCGCCTCCGGCGTCTACAAGTCGGCAAAGCCCGCCCAACGCACTGCCTCGTCTCTGTGGTTCGTTATCAGAACCCCTATATACAAGAAGTCTATTATTTAATCCAAAATCCAAAATCGAAGAAGGAAGGGTGAAGTATGTTTAAACCGTTCCGAACAGCCGCAGTATTAGGTGCAGGGGTGATGGGAACTCAAATCGCCGCACACCTAGCTAATGCTGGACTAACAGTTCAATTATTGGATATTGCGGCTAAAGGCGACAATAAAAATGATGTAGTGGAAACAGCATTTAAAAAAGCGCTGAAGCAATCTCCACCAATTTTATTTACAAAAAAAACAGCCCGTCGCATCATTTTGGGCAATTTTGATGAACATTTTGACCGCATTGCTAATGTTGATTGGGTAATCGAAGTTGTCGTAGAAAATCTCGCTATTAAACAAGATTTGATGGCGCGAATCGAAAGTACAATTCGTGATGATACGGTAGTATCTAGTAATACTAGTGGCTTACCCATCAATCAAATTGCTCAAGGGCGTTCAGAATCTTTCCGGAAGAGGTTTTTAGGTACTCACTTTTTTAACCCACCACGCTACCTGAAATTATTAGAGTTAATTCCGACACCGGATACTGACCAGCAAATCGTTGAAAGAATGCAATGGTTTGGCAGGATACATCTCGGTAAAGGCGTAGTAGTAGCCAAAGACACACCAAACTTTATTGCCAACCGCATCGGTATGTATGCAACCATGCTGGGGATAAAGGGTGTGACGGAACAAGGTTACACAATTGAAGAAATTGATACCTTAACAGGAGTAATTGCCGGACGACCAAAATCAGCGACATTCCGCACTGCTGATGTAGTAGGGCTAGATACATTGATGTATGTGGCGCACAACCTTTACCCAGCCATTCCCCACGATGAAAGCCGGGAAGTGTTGCGAGTACCAGCCTTAATGAAGAAACTTGTAGAAACAGGGACGTTAGGGTCAAAAACAGGTCAAGGATTTTATAAAAAACAAGGTAAAGAAATTCTCTCGATTAATCCCACGACACTGGCTTATGAACCTGCTAAACCCATAGATTTGGGGGATATTGAGGCAATTGGGAAAATTAGCGATCTAGGCGATCGCCTGCGCAAACTCTATCACGATCTTGGTCGAGCAGGAGCCTTTTTCCGCAAATCAACCTTAGATATCTTAGGTTACAGCGCCCGTCGCATCCCTGAAATTGCCGACAAACCCGCAGATATTGATCGGGCAATTCGTTGGGGTTTCGCCTGGGAACTCGGCCCCTTTGAAATTTGGGATATGCTTGGCTTTGAGACGGTATTAGCAGACATGAAGGCTGCTGGTATCCCTGTGCCTGAGTGGGTAGAAAAGATGCACGATAATGGCGTGCAGAGTTTCTATCAAAAAGACAGGCTATCTTGGGCTGAACACAAAGTAGTTGATGCTTGTGCTGTTTGTATTAGCGAACAACCAAAAGCCCCAACAGATGAAATTCTCATACCAGTTATCAAAGCTGATGCCAAAAATATCTTGTGGCAAAACTCAGAAGCTTCTTTGCTGGATATAGGCGATGGAGTAGTTTTGTATGAATTCCATTCCAAAGGCCATACCCTGACTTTAAAAGTCGTAGAAGGTTTAGCTGCGGTCTTAGATATTATCGAGAACAGCGATTACCGGGGATTAGTCATTGGTAACGAAAGTGCCAACTTCTCTGGTGGCGCGAATTTGGCAGAAATGGCCATGTTAGCCCAGACAGATAACGGTAAAGGTATTGCCGATTTAATCGTCAAATTCCAAGCATTACTGCAACGCCTTAAATATTTCCCCAAACCAATTGTTGCCGCAATTGTCGGACGGGTTTTAGGCGGAGGTTGTGAATTAGTCTTAGGTTGTCCCCATGTAGTGGCAGCAGCAGAAACTTACATCGGACTGGTAGAACTCAGCGTTGGTTTAATTCCTGGGGCTGGCGGTATTATGCGGATGGTCACTTGGGCTGCCGATCAAGCCGCAAGCGAGTCACCACAAGATATTCAACCCTTCCTGCGGAAAGTGTTTGAAACTATTGGCATGGCCAAGGTTTCCAGCAGCGCTTATGAAGGACAGGAATTAGGCTTCCTCTCACCCACAACCAAGATTGTGATGAATGCGGACAGAATTTTGTCTGTAGCGAAAGAGGAAGTGCTGTGTCTGGACAACATAGGTTATATGCCCCCACCAGAACGTAACGCCATCATGGTGCTAGGTCGTCCGGCGCGGGCGATGTTAGAACACGCGGCGTATGTCATGCAGCAGGGAGGTTTTATTTCTGAGTATGACCATTATTTAGCTAGTCGCTTGGCCTATGTAATGACTGGTGGGGAACTGACTAAGCCTGCGTTGGTTGATGAGGACTATTTATCGAAATTGGAAAGAGAGTCCTTTTTACCACTGTTACAGCAACCGAAAACGCTAGAACGGTTTGCTCATACGTTGAAGACGAAAAAACCTCTCAGGAATTAAGAGACGCGGAGACTTGGAGACGCGGGGAGGTGACAGCGGAGAAAGATAAGATGAGATAACGAGAATAGGAGATTTATGAACGAGTTGAGCGGGATGGAGATGAATTGGAGTGGATAGTCCATTTTTCGGGATGTGAGGCCATAGCTACTAATTGACTAAGTACTTCTTCACATCGGGTATCTAATTTTAGGGCTACATCTTTATCCCAATAACCACATCTCAAAGCAATTTCAATCCAAGTTTGAGTTTCGGCTGCTTCACTTTCTGCATCATTTAGTTTACTGATAAATGCAGCTGGATATCTTCTTTTTCTCCAAGCCTCGGAAATATTAGCAGCAACAGAACGAGAAGAACGACGTATTTGGTCTGTTAAGGAATAGCGTTCTTCTAATGGAAAGGATTTGGTTAACTCAAAAATTGTCATTGTGATGTCTATCGCATTTTGCCAAACCCTTAATTCTTTAAACGAACGAATGTTTCCCATGACCAAACTTTCCAGTAATTCTCTACTTTTCTAGTATTCCCTTCTCTGTTCTCGTTACATCACCGCGTCACCACGTCCCTCAGTCCCCGCGTCTTTCTCAACTTCAATATCTAAAAATTTGGTGAAAACCTATGAAAGAAGCCTATATAGTTAGTAGCCTGCGCACACCTGTAGGCAAAGCGCCACGAGGTACGCTACATAATATGCGTCCTGATGATATGGGTGCAGTTGTAGTTAAAGCAGCAATTGAGAAAGTTAAAGATTTAGAACCTGTATACATTGATGATGTAATTATGGGTTGTGCTTTTCCAGAAGCAGAACAAGGTTTTAATATCGGGCGATTAATTGCCCAACGTGCAGGTTTACCTGATTCTGTAGCAGGTATGACTGTGAATCGCTTCTGTGCTTCTGGGCTGCAAAGTATTGCGATCGCATCCCAAGCAATTATGGCAGGACACGCGGAAGTAATTGTCGCGGGTGGTGTGGAATCGATGAGTTTGATTCCGATGGGCGGACATTATTTGGCTCCCAATCCAGACATGATGGTGGATCTACCCAAGGTTTACTGCACGATGGGGATTACAGCCGAAAACGTCATGCAGCATTACGAAATCTCCCGCCAAGAACAGGATGCTTTTGCGCTGCGTTCCCATCAAAAAGCTTTAACTGCTATTCGGCAAGGTCGGTTTGTAGAGGAAATCGTACCACTGACAGTGCGGGACGTACTTTATGTAGATGGCACTCCGCGACCGATAGAAAAAGTCTTGACGATGGATGAAGGCCCGCGTGCTGATACCAGTATGGAAGCCTTGATGAAATTGCAACCTGTATTTCGGATGGGTGGTGCTGTAACTGCGGGTAACTCATCGCAAATGTCAGATGGTGCAGCTGCAACAGTAGTGATGAGCGATCGCATGATGCAGATGCTTGATGTCCGTCCAATGGGTAAGATGTTAGGCTTTGCAGTTGCTGGTGTCGCCCCGGAAGTTATGGGTATTGGCCCAGTGGAAGCGGTACCAAAAGTTCTAAAACAAGTCGGTTTGACCTTAAACGACATTGGCTTAATCGAACTCAACGAAGCTTTTGCTGCTCAAAGCTTGGCTGTAATTCGCAAACTCGGACTCAACGAAGAAATCGTCAATGTCAACGGTGGTGCGATCGCTCTTGGTCATCCTCTCGGTTGTACTGGTGCGAAACTCACAGCTACCCTCTTCCACGAAATGAAACGACGTAGCGTCCGTTATGGTTTGGTGACGATGTGTGTAGGCGGTGGAATGGGTGCAGCGGCGGTGTTTGAGAATTTGATGATTTAGAAACGCAGAGGGACGCAGAGGTTGGCGCAAAGTTACGCGGAGTGTTTTTAAGGAAAGTTTGCTCTTACTCTCTGCGCCTCTGCGCAACGGACACTTTCCTCAAGTCGGGAAACCCGCCCACGGAAGTGTCCTCCTCTGCGTGAGATTTTAAGACCTTTATTCACATGGGTGAAAACATAATGAACCTTATTCATCCAACCATAATAGTTTCAACACTAATTTTTCTATCACTATTGCTTGGTTACATCGGCGTTCCATTGTGGGTTTGGTCGCTTTATTTTGCAACAGTACTAATATCTCTCCACGCCCCTATTTGGGCATGGGTGATTTTTGGCGCGATCGCTCTCATTTTAAATATCCCAATTCTGCGGCAAACAATTCTCACATCACCCTTAATTAAAGCCATCAAAGCCTTTAATTTATTACCAAAAATCTCTGATACTGAACGCGCAGCCATTGAAGCTGGTAATGTTTGGGTAGATGGTGAATTCTTCTCTGGTAGACCAAACTTTCAAAGAATTAATCAAGAACCATATCCTCTAGTCACTCCCGAACTGCAAGCGTTTCTTGATGGCCCGGTAGAACAAGTTTGTCGGATGGTGAGTGATTGGGAAATTTACCGTCGCAAGGATTTACCGCCGGAAGTTTGGGACTATCTCAAACAAGAACGCTTTTTGGGGATGATGATTCCTCAAGAGTATGGCGGTTTGGGATTTTCTAACTTTGCCTATAGCAATGTGATGACAAAGTTAGCATCACGTTCTTTTACCCATATCGCTACTGTAGGGGTAACAAACTCACTTGGCCCGGCAAAATTATTACTCCGCTACGGAACACAGGAGCAGAAAAATTATTACCTGCCGCGCCTCGCACGAGGTGAAGAAATTCCTTGTTTTGCACTCACAGAACCGACTGCGGGGTCAGATGCCGCCAGCATCAAATCTGAAGGAACAGTATTTAGAGGTGAGGATGGCAAGCTTTATCTGCGGTTGAATTGGAAGAAACGATATATTACCTTAGCTGCGATCGCAACTCTTTTAGGATTAGCTTTCAAATTACGTGACCCGGAAAATTACTTAGGTAAAGGTAAAGAAGTTGGCATTACTTGCGTTTTAATTCCTACCAATACACCTGGCGTAATCATGGGCAGACGGCACGATCCAATGGGTGTGCCTTTCTACAATTCGCCTACTGAAGGACATAACGTCATTATTTCCGTTGACCAAATTATCGGCGGTGTGGAACAAACTGGTAATGGTTGGAAAATGCTCATGCAAAGCCTCGCAGCAGGTAGGGGAATTAGCTTCCCGGCTAGCTGTACGGGCGTAGCGAAGTTAGTAGCAAGAGTTACCAGCGCTCATGCTGTGGTGCGGCAGCAGTTCGGTTTGTCGATTGGTCGTTTTGAAGGTGTAGAAGAACCTTTGGCAAGAATTGGCGGTCTTACCTACTTAATGGAGGCTGCGCGAACTTATACTTGCGGTGCGGTAGATAATGGAGAACAACCTGCGGTAGTTTCTGCGATCGCCAAATACAGTTTGACCGAAATCTCCCGCAAAATAATTAACGACGGCATGGATATTATGGGCGGTTCGGGAATTTGTCGCGGCCCGAGAAATTTATTAGCAAATATTTATACAGCAACCCCGATTTCCATTACCGTTGAAGGCGCAAATATTCTCACCCGCACCTTGATGATTTTTGGACAAGGGGCAATTCGCTGTCATCCTTATGTTTATCAGGAGATTACAGCCCTAAATCAATCAGATGTTCCGGCTTTCGATCGCGCTTTCTGGCATCATCTAGGGTTGACGGTGCGTAATACTTTCCGATCTCTAATTCTCAATATTACTCGTGGTAATTTGGCACCTTCGCCAGTTCCAGGTGCGACAGCCAAATACTACCGCAAATTAGACTGGGCATCTGCTAGCTTTGCCTTACTGACTGATATTGCTATGTTCTCGTTTGGTGGAACTTTGAAGCGACGGGAGAAATTAACAGGAAGGTTTGCGGATATTCTTACTTGGATGTATTTAGCAACTGCAACTCTCCGACGCTTTGAAGCCGAAGGACGAAAAACAGAAGACTTACCTTTTGTTCACTGGGCGATGCAATATGCTTTTGCGCAGATGCAAGAAGGTTTTGAGGGGATTCTCGAAAACTCACCTGTGCCAGTTTTAGGTAACTTATTTGCTTGGTGGTGGCGACTTAATCCCATCGGTTCTCTACCTACTGACAAACTCGGTAGCGAAGTTGCGCGTAAATTACAAACTCCTGGACAAATACGCGATCGCATCACCGCAGGTATTCATATTCCTCGCAGCAGTGATGAAGCCTTGGGACGCTTAGAACGAGCTTTCACATTGTTATCCCAAGCTGAACCACTATTTAAAACCATTAAAAACGCTAGCTATGCAGGGAAACTACCACAGCTAAAACCCGATGAGTTAATTTCAGCAGCCTTGAAAACTGGGGTGATTAGCGAGAAAGATGTTGAACTTATCTGTGAAGCGGAGTTTGCCCGTAATGATGCAATTCAAGTAGATTCGTTTAGTTTGGAAGAGTATATGCAAGGTAGTCAAAACTTTGCGGAGGCGGTAGTTCAGACTGTTGGATAAGCGGTTTTGAGATGGTTGTGGATATTTAACCACAGATGAACACAGATAAACACCGATATTATTTATCTGTGTTCATCTGTGGTTCCTTTTATTGCTCAATTCTTCTTTTGGTGCTTTCGTTCGTTAAAATTAACTAGCATCAATTCAACTTGCAGCACTTCGAGATAGGGGAATTAATCCAGACCAACTGTGACCGAATTTAATTTACAAGTCCAAGAAAATAGCGAACGCCTCGATCGCTACCTTTCTCAAGAATTACCAGATTTATCCCGTTCTCGTATCCAACAGTTAATCGAACAGGGAAAGGTGCAACTTAACGATCGCATTTGCACATCTAAAAAAATCAATGTCAAAACAGGCGATCGCATTACTCTAGAAATACCAGAAGCCCAACCTCTAGAAATACAAGCAGAAGATATTGCTTTAGATATCCTCTATGAAGATGATCAGCTACTTATTCTTAATAAACCCGCAGGTTTAGTTGTCCATCCTGCACCCGGTCATCCCGATGGTACATTAGTGAATGCCTTATTAGCACACTGTCCCAACCTCCCAGGAATTGGGGGAGTGCAGCGTCCGGGAATTGTCCATCGATTAGATAAGGATACGACTGGAGCGATCGCTATTGCCAAAACAGATATTGCCTATCAACACCTGCAAGCACAACTCCAAGCCAAAACCGCGCGCCGAGAATACTTAGGTGTAGTTTACGGTGCGCCAAAAGCTGAAAGTGGCGTGATAGATTTACCCATTGGTCGCCACCGCCAAGACCGCAAAAAAATGGCAGTTATTCCCATCGAACAAGGCGGACGTGCTGCTGTCACTCATTGGCGAGTAGGAGAACGCTTAGGAAATTACACATTAATTCACTTCCAACTAGAAACCGGACGCACCCATCAAATTCGCGTCCACAGCGCCAAAATTGGTCATCCTATTGTTGGCGACCCAGTTTATGGTTCTGGTCGTTCTATTGGCGTAAATTTGCCTGGTCAAGCATTGCACGCTTGGCGACTTAAGTTGCAGCATCCCCTATCCGGAAATCTCATTGAGGCCACAGCACCCCCTCCTCAAACCTTTCTCACACTGCTAGAAGTGCTGCGGCGACGTTCTGCCATTTCTTAGCAAGTATTGATATTGCGATCGCAACTTGCTATTTATATCTCTAATACTAAGAAATAGGGAGCGATAATTCTCCCTATTTCTTTTAATAGCTCACAATCAAAAAAAATACTATTTATTAACTTACTGGTATTGATTCACCAGCAGATATAACCATTGGAAAATGGTGAACATTAGGTGCGTGCATTACCTGAAGTCCCAAATTCGCCCGGTTTACTATATCGGCGTCTGTTCTTACTACTTCACCTCTGCTATCTAAAATGGAGTGATTGAAGTTTAATCCATTCAAGTTGAAGGCCATTGTACCCACACCTATAGCGGCAAACCAAATACCCAATGTTGGTAATGCTGCTAGCAAAAAGTGAAAAGCGCGGTGATTTCTACTAGCAAACCAAGGAATTAGCAAGCGTCCCAAGAAACCGCTATGCCCTGCTAGATAGTGGTAAGTGACATAAGATTGGCCAAATTGATAGCCTGCACTTGGTGTTTCATTCTCCTGAGTTTTCCTAATCAGAGTTGATGCCACCAAAGAACCATGCAATGAACTCAATAGCGCCCCACCAAATATGCCAGCAACTCCTAACATGTGGAAAGGATGCATCAGTATGTTGTGATCCCCTTGGAATGCCAACATAAAGTGAAACGTACCAGCTATTCCTAACGGTAATCCATCAGAAAAGCTACCTTGACCAATAGGATAAACTAGCAACACAGCTGTTGCTGCTGCTACAGGTGCGCTAAACGCCACAGCCAGCCAAGGACGTAGACCTAAATTAACGCTAATTTCCCAAAGTCTACCTAGATAGCACCAAATTCCAATCAGAAAGTGCAGCACAATTAGTTGATAGGGCCCACCATTGTAAAGCCATTCATCTAGAGAAGCGGCTTCCCAAATTGGGTAGAAATGCAGCCCAATTGCCGCAGAAGTTGGCACTACAGCAGCAGTAATCATGTTATTACCACCCATAATAGAACCAATTATCGGTTCTCTAATGCCATCCATATCTACGCTTGGTGCAGCAATAAAGGCGATAACGAAACAGATGCTAGCTGCTAACAGCGTCGGAATCATTAACACCCCAAACCATCCAATATACAAGCGATTTTCAGTGCTAGTTATCCATTGGCAAAAACTATCCCATATTTGCGCAATATTTAATCCACGACGAGGTTGAATGACTGTACTCATGAGTAATACCTCCGATGGACAAATCTTATAAAGCTAGATAAAGCAATTTCAGCGGAAATTCATCGTTGATATAATCTTCTGGTTCTTATTGGTTTTACAGTTGGTAATTCTGCACTTTTATCAACAATCCTCACCATTCCACACCCTCCGGGTTCGCCACTCTCCCATCTCGGCAAAAGCCAAGACGGGAGGTGGACTCATTTATTGTTATAGACAAAAAATATGAGAAAGTTGTGAGGAAAACATCTCTTATTAATGACAGTCTGCGGGAAACTCCGTTCTCTCGTTGGGCTATTCCTAAAGCCAGCGGACTTAGTACATAAGGTATTGGTCACTTCTTTTCCAGCTTTACCCCAAAAGGAAAGCAGTGACATTTCAATGTTACGAAATGTCAACAACATTGAAACTCTTACCAATGAACAATCACGGCTCTTTCTTACCGGAAATGCTACACAAATACCTATTGAAATCGGTGTGAATTGCTCACAAGTTCCTCAAATTTTCCTGCTAATTCTAAAGTATAGCCGGATGCTAGTTGCTAAATTTGGAGGCATCGCTAAGATGAAAGAACAACGCCTCTCTGCTTATCTCGATTTGATTCAAGCACTTCTCTCCTGTCCCGAGGGAGAGGAGTGGAACCTATTGCACCAGCATGAAGAACTTGTAAATACCGAATTTGTACAAGTAATGGAACAAGTTGCTCAACAAATAGCCAGTGATGGAAATTTGGATGTAGCAAAGTTTTTGTACTATTGGGTAGGGCAATTAAATCATGTTTTGATGCAAGCTGGTAATTCCCAAGATCGTGAGGATAAAATCCAACCTTATTTAAACTTAATTTACACACTCTTAGACTCTCCCAATGGCAAAGAAGGTGAAGTCTTAGCAGCGCATCAAGACTTAATTGACTCGCGATTTGTCCACCTTTTAAGGCAAGTTGCAAAGCAAATGGCGACACGCGGTGCAAATAGTTCTGCTATTTACTTAAGTAATTTGGCTACGAAGATAAGCAGACAATTGGCACAACAAGCAGATATTTTCAAACCCAAGTTTGAGCAAGAATCAAAAATTAAATATCCTCTAAACAATGAACAACTTCAAGGAGCTTCGCAACGGGAAGAATTATTATCTGGGTTAAATAATAATTATAATTATGCCAATTCCAAAGCAAATACGGCTGTTGCAACTCCACCAGAATACAATACTTTAATTAATCAGGATGTAGAAAAAGCAGCTAATACAATTGCTGAGTCTCTACAAACGTCTGCAAACTTGCCACAAAGTGATTTAAAGAATGAGCAGGTATTAGAAACTCCATCAACAGTTCCCTCTGATAGTTCAGATAATAAGCGGCTTGATGAAATATTAGAGGAAATATCGCAATCTTTCAGTAAGTTGGAGAGGATATTAAATGCGCGTTTACAAACGCCTAATCCATTGTGGTACATGGATGTATTAGAACGTGCCCAATCTTCTAATTGGTTGCTGACAAGTGAAGAAATAGAAAAATTAATCGGAGTAAAACCTAAATGTGAAGCTGGTAAAGATTCATTTCAACGCGGTTGTTGGATTTTTACAAAAGCCGGAAAGATGGGTTTGCAAACGGCATGGCGAATTTCTAAATGATAATTATTGTGGGGTGATTATATGCAAACTAGTGTTAGATATGACCTGGAAGTTCTTAAAGAAGAAGCCCGTCAGCTTGTGGACAAAGGAGCAGTTAAACGTAACGATCCAATTTATACATTATGTAAATTCATTCCTGGACGGGATTGGGTTTGTGTGGAGTTTGAATTAGAAGAAAATGAATTTTTATTACGGGATAAAATCATTGATTTGTTAACTAATGAGGAATGGAATGAAGACTAACAATTGCAGAATTATTACATTGGTAATAAAAGTGAATAATTAATAAATTCTCAAATATTTGAGAGTCTTAAATTGACTAAATAATTACTAATTTGTAATTACTTTAAAATGGTGCGTTAGGCTACGCCATAACACACCCTACGGAAAAATTGCTGCCCAGATCCCCGACTTCTTTAAGAAGTCGGGGATCTAAATCTTGTTTTGGTAAAGTGATAAGTTTGAGCTTGAATATCTCTGATAGCTGACTATATTTGGCATTAATTGCAATCTTATTTCAATTCCGCGAACGGGCTTCATTAATTTGAAAGCGAACACCCTAGTCAAGAGCAGCCCACTTCATTGCAGTTTCAATCCCGTTGCCGGGAATCATTAATTTGAAAGTCTCAACTTTGGTGAAGTTAGCGACTACCTTGTAGTTTCAATCCCGTTGCCGGGAATCATTAATTTGAAAGTCTTCATGGAGTTTCTGCGGGTCGTAAAGGGTTACGGTTTCAATCCCGTTGCCGGGAATCATTAATTTGAAAGTTTTCAGCCGATGAAGTTTTAACGGCTAAGTATTCGTTTCAATCCCGTTGCCGGGAATCATTAATTTGAAAGATGATCGTCACTTAGCACAAAGTAAGTCCATCCTTGTTTCAATCCCGTTGCCGGGAATCATTAATTTGAAAGCAGTAACCAACCTTGGGAAAGCCTTCCTGAGAAAGAGTTTCAATCCCGTTGCCGGGAATCATTAATTTGAAAGTTCCTGTTAAGTCTACTAAGTTTATAGGTTTTAGTCCTTGTTTCAATCCCGTTGCCGGGAATCATTAATTTGAAAGCAAATGTTTACGGAGTTCTTTTTGATGTTGTTTTTAAGGTTTCAATCCCGTTGCCGGGAATCATTAATTTGAAAGACCGCCAGCTACACCCTAGTCACAGACCAAATTCTAGAGGCAATTTTGGCGGGACTGTTTTAAAAGTCCATTTCAGCCATTGCTCTAGGCGAAACAAGAAACACTCAAAATGCTGAAACTATTGAATTGTGAAGGTTCTGAGGATTTGGCGGGAGGTGGGGGGTTTTCGCCCGTGCTTTCCCATGCCAAAAAAATTTACCAGCATGATGGTGAGATCATAATATGATTGTTTCTGGTTGTCGAGGTGGCGCGGAACCTTGAACTGCTGAAACTAACTCTGCTTTTGCTTTAAAGGGGAGAATTTGTTCGATCGCATCAGCAATAGACTTGCTGCGGGGTTCTCGCACAAATATTAGGGGCAAAAGCGCAATTAATCGCAAAGCCGCAGACAGAGCAAATAGTCCGCTTAAGCCACCGATAATATCTAGCTGGGCTAAAAAACCACCTGTTGCTGAACCTAAACCACCGCTAACACCAGTAACAGCTGCCGCGATCGCAAAATATTGAGAAGGCCGATCCAAAGGAGCCATTTCCATCTGAATATTACTGTTACACAAGTCAATCGCTGCTCCAAAACCACCAGACACCAGGTGTATCAGAGGTAGCCATATCCACACAGAAAGTGAGTCATTTCCAGCACCCAGCCAAAATAATGGTGTGACTGCAATTAAAACGCCAACTAACAATAGCAGTGGACGATTTCCTACCTTATCAGCCAACTTACCCCAGAGTACGAGCATAACTAAGTTTGCTCCGGCAATTAAGCTGGCGTAAATTGTGACTGTAGTCAAGTCTAAATCTAGGTTTTTCAACATATAAAGGTTAAAAAACGGGGCGCTGAGGTTCATGGCGAATGTCCACACGCCAAAATAGAGCAGAAACTTCAAGAAGTTGGTATCTTTGAGGATGCTGAATGTGTTTGGTTGGGGGCTGTCGGGATTTTCCTGATGTTGAGATGAAGCTTTACCGGAGCGATAAACTTGGGGATTTACATCCACCATCCAAAACTGACAAGCCAAACTGATGAGGCCGATGATTACGCCAACAAACAACAGTACGCCGTAACCTTGAATTCCCCCACCAGGCCAGGCTGAAATTGCATATCCCAAGACTGGTACAGACAAGAGATTAGCCAAGCTAGCAGCACTATTGCGCAAGCCAAAATAACGCCCGCGTAAGGGAGGGGGCACTAAAGCAGCCATCCAGCTAAACCAAGCACAACCGCCCAAGGCTCCCAGGATATTGGTAATCAGAATTATTGCTAGCGTCCAAGTTACTAATTGATGAGATTTGGTGCCATAACTGGAGAACCAAACAATACCCGCTACTAAAATCAACCACAGCAGTCTGGAAGGGCCAAAAATTGCCAGGGTATACCAATGACGGCTGGAAGTGCGATCTGCAAGATAGGCTCCTAATGGTTGTAAGAAATTCACCAGCAAGGGAATTGAAGATAACAAGCCGATTTCTACTGGACTAGCACCTAACTCAAGTAAGAAGTTAACCAGTAAGACGCCGCCGGTAATGTTGGAAAAAATCGTGGCAAACACTCCATCTATCGTGGATGCCTTTAAGCTAGTGCGAGTAGCTTGTTTAGAAATTTTTGGCGGCGAGTCTGTCTTGAGTATGGGTGCTGATGTCGGTAAGGGCTTGATGAGTTCTAGAGGAGGCGAGTGTTGTAGTAGTTCTTCAGCAGAGGGAGATACAGTCTTCACTAGTGGAAAATCTTATTTAGTTATGGGAGTATAAAAAGGAGTAGCCCACCTATATGGGTGGTTATAAACTGACAATTAAGTTGGCAATTAACACTGAGTAACAGCCAAAATTATGATAGATTTTTCAATCTATCGAAATAAAACTTTAAATACAATATTATACTGAAATACTCTTTACAAAATACTGCCCTAGAGTAGTTGATTTTGGCTCGGTTATAGAAATTGCCTAAGTATTTTTACTTCTAAATTCTGCTATACGTGAGTCTGCATCCTATCTTTTTTATTTGATACTACCGCAAAGGTGGCGATCGCTCTGCCTAACTTTTGTCATGGTTTCCACGTAGTCCCCCATTAAGAAGGCTGTCTTAATGAAAAAATTTCATCGCCCTTCCTTCTGCTTCCTGCTCTCTGCCTTATTTTCAAGCTAGAAGGGAATCCCCATAAATTTTGTTCTTGAGCGATCGCTTCAGGATGCGATCCGTCTTTGTCTACAAATTATTAGAGTACTCGAGCTATCTCAAGTTCTAGGGTAGCATTAACTGCCTCTACTTTTGCGAGCGATCGCGTAGCCAGAATTGAATCAATACCTTATATCTTTCACTTTAATAACAATCCAAATCACCTAGGTAGGAGTTTAAGCAATGCTAAACCCTTACAAAAAATCTATCTGTATCAGGGTTTTCGTGAATTGGGATTATTTCTCGAATCTGATTAAATCAGTGCTGCCATCTCACACACGCTTGCTTGATGATACCAAACTAAATGATGCAGAGTATTGAGAGTTTGTTAGTGTCGCCATCTCACACACGCTTGCTTAATGATACTGCGAGAGTGTCGATAGCCATAACTACAAGAAGATGAAGAAGTTAATAGTTGCGCTAGTATGTTCGGGTTTTCATACTATAAAATTCACTTTTATTGAATAGTTTAATCTATATAGTTAAGCAGAATTCTCTCTTCATTATTAAAGATTTTTGGCATCTAAATCTAGTAACTCAATCGAGAAAATAACAAATCTCACTATTTCTCAAACAAGACACAAACAAGGTTTATTTAAGTTAGCGAAATTTTGACATAATATCCAAATTAAAGTAGCTCGGATATTCTTTGCGAATTGCCAAATATACATGATAATGGTGGAATTACCAGTATCAAATCAGCTTCTATGTAAAGTTTTAAATTTAGGTGATAATAGCGCTAGCAAAGATTACATAAACTGCACTCCTACCATGTTAGCAACAAGCCCTTAAATTTTAATATCCCTTGAAATTGTGACAAACGAGCATGAGCGATAAATCTCTTCAGACGCAAGCAGTATTGTGGTTACAACTGAGTATGTTGGTGTTGCTTGGCAGCATGAGTTCTCGAGCAGTGCAAGCCCAGACTATTAATACTGTACAGGTACCGTCTCAACAACTGCCGCCGCCTCAAGATGTGCAACCACCTGTACCTTCCCCATCTCCCTCGCCCATACAGCCACAGCCATTACCCCCACCAGAACAGTTACTTCCGTCGCCTAGCCCCAATACTACACCTGAGCAGCCCCTCCCAGAAAAGCTGCCAGAAACTATTGTGGTAGATAGGTTTGAAGTTATTGGTAGCACAGTATTCAGTCAGGAAGAGTTAGCTAAAGCGACTGCGGAATTTACCAAAAGACCGATATCTTTAGCTGAGATATTTCAAGCTCGTTCTAAAATCACCGATTTATATGTCAAGAAAGGTTATATTACTTCTGGCGCTTATATTCCACCACAAACTATCAAGTCTGGCGTAGTTAAAATTCAGGTTGTTGAAGGCAAATTAGAAGAAATACAGGTAACTGGTACTCAACGACTAAATCCTAATTATGTGCGTAGTCGTCTAGCGATCGCCACCCAAGCACCTCTCAATCGGGAGCGTTTGCTAGAAGCACTGCAACTGTTACAACTGAATCCTTTGATTAAAAACTTGTCTGCGGAACTATCCGCCGGCTCTCGTCCTGGTGTGAGCGTCTTACAAGTTGAAGTCAAGGAAGCAAAAACCTTTAGCGCGCAAATCGCTCTGGATAATGGGCGATCGCCTAGTGTTGGTAGTTTCCGCCGTCGATTGCAAATCAATCAAGCTAACTTGCTGGGATTCGGAGATGGCTTTAATTTTGCTTACACTAATACCGATGGCAGCAATGCCTTTGATGTTGGTTATACATTGCCACTTAATGCCCGTAATGGCACACTTTCTTTTAACTTTGGCACTACATCCAGCAATGTGATTGAAGAACCTTTTAATATCCTAGATATTGAATCTTCTTCCCGTTACTACGAAATTACATACCGTCAGCCAATCATTCAAACTCCCACCCAAGAATTTGCCTTGGGCTTGACTGCTTCTCGTCGGGAAAGCGAAGCCAGCTATATTGAAGGAGAGCGGATACCATTTCCCTCACTAGGCGCTGACGAACAAGGACGCACGCGCATTTCTGCACTGCGCTTTTTTCAGGAATGGACAAACCGTAATAGCCGTGAAGTTATTGCCTTGCGATCGCAATTTAATTTAGGCATAGATGTATTAGATGCAACTATTAATCAAGATGCTCCTGATAGTCGGTTTTTTGCTTGGCAAGGTCAAGCACAATGGGCAAGATTGTTGGCTCCAGAAACCTTGCTATTAATCCGGGCAAATACTCAACTAGCATCTAGAGCGCTGTTACCTTTAGAACAGTTAGGCTTAGGTGGAATTGATAGCGTTCGGGGCTACAGACAAGATTACTTATTGACCGATAATGGCGCTTTTGCTTCCGCAGAAGTTCAAGTACCAATTTTGCGCTTACCCCAAATAAATAGCATTTTACAGGTCATCCCATTTGTTGACTTTGGTGTAGCTTGGAATAGTTCTAATAGAGAAAACCCAGACCCCAACACCTTAGCATCCGTTGGTTTAGGACTGCGCTGGACGCAAGGCGATCGCTTTACTGCACGTCTTGATTGGGGTATTCCTTTAGTCTCTGTGGAATCAAGAGAAAACACCTGGCAAGAAAACGGGCTGTATTTTTCTTTAATCTACAATCCTTTTTAATGACAAAGGGCGGGGAAAATCCACCTGACAAGTGTAGGTTTTTACAACAACGCGGGAAATGGGATAAGGGGGATAAGGGGGATAAGGGGGACAAGGGGGACAAGGAGGACAAGGAAGAAAAAGCTGATTCCTGCGTTCAAATGAAAGTTCTGATACCATTTCACCAAAAATATGATCAGACGCAAACCCTGGAACCTTTGCTGAGTCTCAATTTCTTAATTTTGAATTTTGCGGAAAGTTGCGTGCGGGGGTTCCCCCCGTTGAGCAAACTTTCCAAGACGAATTTTGAATTTTGAATTGGTATTACTCACCCTTTGATGAAAAACCTAAACCTGGGAGGGGAAACCTATCCCTACAGATCCATCTGTCGCAATCATTTTTTAAACTGAGATTAATTCAGCCTGCATTTGGGCAACGCCACAATGAGAAACTGGTAGATAATCCCAGCCGATGATATTAGCCATCTCAACAGGGAAGGTAATTGGATTGAAGGGTTTGAGGATGACACCTGCAATTTGATACTCTTGCAGAAATTCCGGATCTAACCACCGCGCCGTAGCACTCAGCAGTACAACAGGGATTGCTTGAGTTGCTAGATGATTTCTTAGTTGTTTCAAAAATATAAAACTACCGCGTATTGACAGATCCAACACAATCGCATCAGGACGATCGATTTCTGCTCTTTGTAATGCTGTGAATGGAGAATCGGCGGTTATTACATTCCAACCACCTAAATCTTTGAGACACAGTTCCACAATTTCGGACACATTGAGTTCATCATCGACAAGCAATATAGTTTTGGTGGTTATGGTTACTTCTGGCAAAATATTCATTTTATTAGGCTCCACGAAATTTACAAATTTTGATATCCAAGCGCAGCATTAATCCACTAAGCCAGAACGCAGTGCCAATACAGTAGCTTGAGTGCGATCTGTCACATTCAG
Source organism: Aulosira sp. ZfuVER01 (assembly GCA_034530615.2). Classification (GTDB taxonomy): domain Bacteria; phylum Cyanobacteriota; class Cyanobacteriia; order Cyanobacteriales; family Nostocaceae; genus Aulosira. The sequence continues at coordinate 857 of JAVRCV020000004.1, read as the reverse complement.
CTTGTAGAAAATATGCCGAACGTGCGTCTTGACTGTTCCCAGTGTGATAAATAGTTTTTGAGCAATTTTATGATTGCTATTGCCATCAACAATCATTTTGAGAACACAAAGTTCTCGCTCGCTCAAAGGATGGTCTAAGATTTGCTTTTGCTTTTGGGGAGCGATAGCACGAATCGTCACGGTTTGTGCTTGCAAAGCCGAAATGCCCAGCCAATTCTCTTTTATTTGATTGATTGCCGGACTTTGAGATGGAAATAAAGTAACGTTTGTAAATTCTTCAGACCGTTCAATCTGAGAAGTGTTCATATACCTTTCTTGTGATGTGAGAAATTGTTATCTATAACCAAGCAAGGTATATGACAAAAATAAAGAACTAATAAAGAACTAAATATCGTTACAAACTTTAAAAATTAGTCATTCCAGCCAAGAATCTCAGCAACATTCCGCGAAATGGTGAGAGGTTCAAAGGGTTTGGTAATCACTCCAGCAATTTTCATCTGCTCAAAGCGGGCGCGATCGCTTGTTTGGACTTTGGCTGTGAGAAATATTACTGGTATTGATTGGGTTACTGCATTCGCCTGAAGTTGTTCGTATACTGCAAAGCCATCCATATCAGGCATAGATACATCGAGCAAAATGGCATCAATGGATTCTGTCTGTGCGATTTTTATCCCTTCTTGCCCTGATGCCGCCGTTAGCGTAGCCCATCCGCCCAAGTCTTCTAAACAAACCTGTACTAGTTCGCGAATTCGGTCTTCATCATCTATAATCAACACTTTTTTAGTAGTCATTTGTCATTGGGCATTGGGCATTGGGCATTGGGCATTGGGCATTGGGCATTGGGCATTGGGCATTGG
>JAVRCV020000003.1:0-74632 GCA_034530615.2 Aulosira sp. ZfuVER01 | reverse complement strand
ATGAGCATTTATATTATTTTCTCATGTGTTGTCTTATTTTGGCGAATTGGTATAAACCCTCTTTTGTTACTTTCAGCAGAGAATAATCCCTAAGTCTTATTATTGGGTTATTTATCAACAAGCTAAGTTAAATGAGAAAATGATCATGCGATCGCTCAATTGATGATTTTGTCTAAGGTTCAGATTGGGTAGAGTATTATTCTCTCCCCGTAGTGATAAAAGAGGGATAAAGCCATAGAAGGCGCATCGCAGAAAGTTGGTGAGGATGGGTGGAATAAAGCAAAGGCTATTTGGGCTCAGTTACATCGCAAGGTAGAGGCGAAGGAAGCAGCAAAGGAAGCGGCGGCGGATGTGGCGCAAAATCCAGAGGATGAAGATTTACAAGCCAGCTTGCGGGTGCAATTAAAGAAGATTTTGGATGCAGATACAGCACTGGCTGAGGAAATCGCCAAGATTTTGCAAGCATCGGCTGACAAACCTGGTGATAATATTGCCATCAGTGCTAATGCTTACGACAACAGCAGCGTCAAGCAAGTAGGGAAGATTGAAGCTAATGAGGTGAGTTTTTAAACGCAGAGGGGCGCGAGGGTAACGCAGAGTTTTACTTTACTTTGCGCCTTTGCGCCTTTGCGTGAGATTCATTCATCATTTCACTCAGCAATATTCCCTATGGTGGAAGAACCAAACCCCAATCAGCCAAAAATTATCAAGTTAGAGGGAACTGCCCAAGATGAGAGTAAATTAACTCAAATTGGTCATGTTGATGCAGAGAATTTTCATCTCACAGCAGAACAAGTTCAATTTCTGGTTCATCTAGAAAGCAGTCCCAAAGCAGAATCACCAGGGGTTCTCAAAGCTGGGAACCCACAGAAAAGTTTGGCTTATTGGCAAGGACGTAAAGCAGAAATTGCCCAAATACAGCAATGGTTAACTGATAACAATACCTTTTTAATTGGCATAGAAGGCATCGGTGGCGCGGGTAAATCGATGCTGGCTGCGAAAATTTATGAAGAAATTGCAGGTTTCCGCAAGCGATTTTGGGGTGATGTGAGTAATGGGGCAAGTTTTAGCGATTTAGCCCGTCAAGTACTCAGTGAATTTGGCTTTCCGGTTCCAGAAGAAGAAGCGCAGTTAATAGAAGCGCTGGTGAGGTGTTTACGCAGTGGTGAATTTTTACTGATTATTGACAACCTAGAAAGTTTATTAAAACCTAATAGACAATGGGGAAGTCTATTCTACGGCGAATTTTTCAACGCTTGGGTGGAATTTGGCGGTAATAGTAAGGTAATAGTTACCACCAGAGAAAGACCAGAATTAAAAGGCTTTGAGTGGCTACCTTTGAAAGGTTTGCTAGTAGATGAAGGGGTAGCACTGTTAACAGCATTAGGGATTCGGGGAGATTTAGCTGAGTTTGTTGAATTAGTAGATGGACATCCCCTGCTGTTACGATTGGTAGCTGATTTATTAAAGGAAGAATATCCCCAAGACCCAGATTTAAAAAGATTAGCAGACTTAGGATTAGGAAATTTGCGGCAGTTGTTGACAGATCCCCAAGTAGTAGGCGTGCATCGTCGGGAAAATGTGGGGATGGTGCTGGTGTTAGATGCCAGTTTTAATAGATTGAATAATTTACAAAAGGCTTTATTGCTGAATATTAGTGTTTATCGTGGTGCAGTTGATAGTGCAGCAGCAGTGGCAGTGTTGCCAGGAAATTCAGCAGCAGAGATTGAGGGAGAACTGAGGAATATTGTTCAGCGTTCTCTGTTGGTAGAAAAACTTAATGGTAAACGGCGGTTTGAGTTTCAGCCCGTGGTTTTGGAATATGTGCGGTATAAGGCTGGTAATCAAACAGAGGCGCATCAACAAGCCATAGAATATTATCGCTCAATTGCTAAACAACCGCCTTGGACAACAAAAGATGATGTTAAAGAATACTTGGAAATCTTCTATCACCTTTATCAGTCGCAAGATTATGACTCTGCCTTTGATGCGCTTTGGGTTTGCAATGATTTTTTAACCTTGCTGGGTTATTATGCAGACCAAGTAGAATTATACGGGCAGTTAGTAAGTAAATGGCAAGAAATTGGAGATAGAGAAAATTTGAATTATCTGGCTTCTCTCACTTCATTAGGCAGTGCTTACGACTCCCTGGGACAGTACCCACGGGCAATAGAGTTACACCAGCAGTCTTTGGATATATTTTGGGAGATTGGCAATCGCAATGGCGAAGGTGCATCCTTAAATAATTTAGGCAGTGCTTACAACTCCCTGGGACAGTACCCACGGGCAATAGAGTTCTTCCAGCAGTCTTTGGATATATTTCGGGAGATTGGCGATCGCTTCGGCGAAGGTGCATCCTTAAACAATTTGGGCAGTGCTTACAACTCCCTGGGACAGTACCAACGAGCGATAGAGTTCTTCCAGCAGTCATTGGATATCAAACGGGAGATTGGCGATTGCAATTTTGAAGGCTTATCCTTAATGAATTTGGGTAATGCTTACAACTCCCTGGGACAGTACCAACAGGCGATTGATTTCTATCAGCAGTCTTTGGAGATATCTCGGGAGATTTGCGACCGCAATACTTTTGGTAAATCCTTAGCTAATTTGGGTCTTGCTTACTTATATCAGGGACAGTACCCACGGGCGATTGAGTTTTGTCAGCAGTCTTTGGAGATATCTCGAGAGATTGGCGATCGCAATACTTTTGGTAAATCCTTAGGTAATTTAGGTCTTGCTTACTTCCAGCAGGGACAGTACCAACGGGCGATAGAGTTCTTCCAGCAGTCAATGGATATATTTCGGGAGATTGGCGATATTCGAGGAGAAGCAAACACCTGGTTTAATTTAGGTTTGGCTTTAGAAAACGTCAACCGAGAATCAGACGCGCTGGGCGCTTATCGCAATGCACGTGAACTATTTCAGACAATGGGACTTGATGCTAATGTGCGGCTTTGCAATGATGCAATTGAGCGTCTTTCGCAACTAAAAGCGCCTGTAGTTTCTCGGCGTGGGTTTTGGGGTTGGTGGCGGTGGTTGTGGCGTTGGGTTCGCGGTTGGTTTCGGCGGTGAAAAAGATATACGCTACGATCGCTTACAAGATTTCATAGAATTACTATGACAACTCCATTGCTACCAACGCTTCATAATCTACCCGCTACCTTACTTTTAGAAGGTGCAATCAGCATTGAGTTGCAAGAGGGAATACCTATATTTAGAGCATCTACTATTGTGCAAAATTGCATTGTAGCTTTACTAGCCAAACAGCAAAATTCTTCACTCAATTTTGAAGAAGAACAAGAACTAGATGGCTACGAAGAAATTGATGATTACTTAAGTTTTCTCAATCGTGTAGCTAGAAATCTTGTGCAAAATCCCGATAATCAAACAGTTTTAATACCAATTTAATGAGAAGTTGCACATATCTAGATCCCCCTAAATCCCCCTTAAAAAGGGGGACTTTGATTCTTTTCTCCTTTTTTTAAGAGTACGGTGTATACACATCTTTGTGCTAAGTGCAAAATGTGGTTTTATCCCTCTTAAATCCACGCCACTTGCTACAACGGGGTGAACCCTAGCCACGCAGTGGCTCCCTTTAAAAAGGAGGACTTTGATTCTTTCCCCCCTTTTTTAAGGGGGGTTAGGGGGGATCAAAACGTTGTGGAGCTAGGTTATAAGACTTGTATATACACTGTAGCCTTACAAAGGGGGGACTTTAAGAAAGTTTCTTCTTAAAAATGTGGTTTAGGGTTTAGAGGTGATGAAACCCTGTATCTGCTCACACACGCTATCAAACTGATTTAAAACTTGACTATTTGTAAACCTAATAATCTTTAAACCATAGCCTTCTAGAATTATTGTTCTCTCTATGTCATAGTCTTGACCTTCATCTGTAAAATGGCTATCTCCATCAATTTCAATCACTAGTTGTAAAGTAGGGCAATAGAAATCAACTATAAAATGATTAATTGGTCGTTGCCTTAAAACCCGAAATTTAAAATTCCTCAAATACTCATACCACAGCTTTTTTTCTGCTGGGGTCATATTTTTGCGAAGTTCTTTTGCTCTTTCTACAAGCTTTGGATGATAAGGTAAATGAAAATCGCTACTTTTAAAATTGTTTGTCATAGTCTATAGCGCAACATTGCTCATTAGTAGTCTTTGAGGTTCTGTCTCTTAGCACCATAAATTTTTGATCCCCCCTAACCCCCCTTAAAAAAGGGGGGAATTAGAATTTTAGCCCCCTTTTTAAGGGGGTTGGGGGATCAAATATTTGGAGCAACAAAGCCTTTCACGTTAAGTTGACACAGGTGAACATTGCTGTACGCCTACCCATCTGTACCATTGTTTTTAAATTGGTATGAGACTTTCGTAATTACGAATTAGTTGTAAAATCCTGCCCTATTCTTCGCTAGTAGGTGCAACCGTACTTTGACGCACAGGACGTTTGCGATCGCTTTTGCGAGTACCTCCAGCCATCTGATATTCATGGCTATTGTTACCAAATTTATAAGCAATACCACCCAAAATTTTCTGAGAATAGTCTGCTAAATCTTGTTCGTTTTCGATGAGTTGGGTTAATAAATTATCGATAGTAGAAAGAGCGCGATTATATACTTGTAGAGATTGCCGCATTTTTTCAATTTTTTCATTATAAGCTTGGACTGTTAACCCTTCTCCTACATCTAGGTTTGAATTAATAGATTCAATACTAGCTAGACGTTTTTCAGCTTTGCTAAGAATACGTGAACTGCGTTTCATTCTTGTCATAGTTTGCACCCAATTGCCAAATTTTTCCTAAATCTATAGTGGACAATGATTTAAAAATTTGTCATACGTAAAATTGTTGATTTTTTGAAAAAACTCAAAATTTCAGTAATTTATCGCAATTTATTCTGTTGCCAAATTTTAGAACGCAAGTCTGTTTGCGCTAATATCAAAGCGCAAGTTGCTTGAGACTACGCAAAACACGGAAACGTCAACCCTGAAGTTAATTCAGACTACGCGAAACACGGAAACGTTAACCCTGAAGTTGATTCAAGGAACCCTGAAGTTGATTCAGACTACGCGAAACACGGAAACGTCAACCCTGAAGTTAATTCAAGGAACCCTGAAGTTGATTCTGGCTACGCGAAACACAGAAACGTCAACCCTGAAGTTAATTCAAGGAACCCTGAAGTTGATTCTGGCTACCCATAATCGAGAAAGGTGAAAAAGCGCCTCTGTGGTTAAATCAATTATTTTTGAACCGCAGAGAACGCGGAGAACGCAAAGAAAAAACAGATTTTGTCAATAATTCTTTTTCAGCAAACTGCTCAAGATATTAAAGTTCTTGTCCAGTCCGCCGATGATATCCATAATCTCAATCAAGTTTCGCGGTGGACGAGAAATTAAAGAATCCACAGCAATCAAGCTTTGAAAATTCACGTTAATATCACCAGTACGCTCAGTTGTACCATCCTGTTGATAGAACTTTACTCCTGCTTGTTGCATAATCTTAATTATTTCCTGGGCGATAATGCCATAGCCAATAGTTGTTGGATGAATCCCATCTAAAGAAAATAAACCCCCTTGGGTACGACCGTTTGGCCCGGAAAGAAAAAAGCGAGAATCAGGTACAGGTGTTAGCGCTTGCAGTTCAGCAGGTAATGGGTAAGCACCGCCAACTTCGTCCCACCACTCTGGTTTAGCTTCGGGATCTTGTAAATAACGCCGGGATGCTAACCTATCTAATAATCCCGCAGCGTCAAATAAATACCAATCTCTACCTTCACTACGAGCTTGACGCACCGCATCAGTTATATAGTCGTTATACTGGTCAATCGCACTATCAATTGCTCTCACTTCCTGTTCGGTGAGGTTTGGGTGTTTGTTTCTGTCAAAATCTTTGTCTTCTATCCAAGGTAAGGTGTAGAAAGGAAAGTAGCGAGAACCTGGTGCTACCTTTTGATTCACCCCCCGGGCAAAAGGCACAATCGTAATGTGAGGTACTGTACCAAAAATCACATGGCGAGCGCGGATGTTTTTAACTTCTGCAACTAAGCGATCGAGTTCTGCTTTAAAGTGAATCGGACGCCAAACAGTATACTGATCGTTGACATCCATATCATCATAGCCAGTATCACTCCAGACAACGTTAAACGTAAGAATACTGCCTAAAGCGTTATTGGCCCCAATCAAGACAATTAGTGTTTCAATACCTTCTGTTTCTAACGTACCTTCTTCACCCAAGGCTGCGGCTGCTTGTACTGGCGATAGTGCGACACCATTGCTATCCCGTGCTGAGTTTAAAGCCCGAATAGCTGTGCGTTCGTTGTGATACTCAACAATTAACCGCAGATAATCATCCTTTGGTGGATTATTCTTGAGAATGTTGATACAGATGTCTGCATTACGCGATATAGTATTGCGCAAATCCCATCCATACACGGCTAGATTATGATTTATCCCTTGTTGAATTGGGAATAACGAACCTTCACCGCGTTCCCAATAGTTTTCATTGACATCTAAGAATTTGCGTAAAAATAGAGCCGCACCAATAAACTCTAACGGGTTGATATTAGGGCCAAATTTCTTCTCTAAGTCACGGGCCAAGCGTTCCACATTGATTGGCAATCCATCTGTTGGACTCCGATAAGTAGGATAGCGTAGTTCCCCCCAACCTAACTCTTTGGCAATAATTGCCGGATATGAGAGTTGCGTATTAAATATAGCTCCACTTTGGAAACCTTGTGTAATTGAGTCTCCCAGCGTTACCAGCCGATTTTTAGGAGTTCCCGTTTTGCTAACATTAACAGCAATGCCTAAGGTTGGGTCTGTAACAGGTTTGCGTGGTTGCACTGAGATAACCACATCATCTGGTGTTTTGGGATCTAATATAGAACTCGATACATTGGTCATGATTACCTACTGTATTAAGTAATGAACTGAAGACAGAATACTTTAATGAACCAAATTCGATCGGTAGATATACATAAATCTCAACTACTAGTACCCATTCGGTAAATCAGAGCTACAAATTCTTCTCTCTTGCTCCTCGGTTAGCAAGCCTCAAGTCAAATACTAGCAACCTCCTCGTTGAGGCTATGTTAAGTGAAAAAAAGTTTTGTTAAATTCCGGGAATTTATTTTCCCCAACTTGTAGTTAAAAATTTTTATATTCAATTTTAGTGATTATTATTTATTTTATGACTTTTGTCAGAGCCAATTTAACAACATTTGTGGTATAAATTTTTTCTAGTCGCAGTAATTTTTGAGATGGGAAATTTATTTTTCTCTGGTCAAATGTATAAAAGAGGGTTATCAAAAGATATCGAACATTTAAACTAATATAAAAATAAGTGGAGGACAGAACAATGAAATTTGGCGTTGATATTGGGCATAATTGCCCCCCAGACACCGGAGCTAGAGGTCTCAAATTTGAGGATAATTTAACCTTAGATGTAGGCAATAGAGTGATATCTAAGCTACAAGCTTTAGGACATCAAGTCATACCATGTAAACCAAATAGTGCTAGCACAGTAACTCAATCGCTTGCTCAAAGATGTGACAAAGCAAATGCTAACAGAGTTGATGTGTATGTATCTATTCACTTTAATTCTTTTAACGGGCAAGCAAACGGCACAGAAGTATTTGCTGGTAGCGAAACTAGTACAAAGATCGCTAAACCAGTATTAGATGAAATTGTCAAATTAGGATTTTTTAATCGTGGTGTTAAAAGTGGTTCTCATTTATATGTTCTGAGAAACACAAATATGCCTGCGATTCTTGTAGAAGGTTGCTTCCTCGATTCCCAAAAAGATATGAATCTTTTTAATCCAGAAGCACTGGCAAATGCAATTGTCAAAGGCTTAACAGGTAAATTACCAACCACTCCTGTCAACCCAGTACCAGATGAGGAACAGAATGTAGATACTACAGTTCAAAGGTTACAAAAAACTTTGAATCAACTAAAGATAACCGATAAAAATGGTAAACCTTTGGTAGAAGATGGCATAGCAGGTAGTGCTACAAGTTCTGCAGTAGCCAAATTTCAAAAAATTGCTGGAATTGCGGAAAGTGGAAATGCTGACAAAGCTACATGGGATGCAATTAATTTGATTTTAGCAAAAAGAATCATTCGTCTAAATCATGCTGGTGGCCCAGTTATTCGCTACTTGCAATATCGTTTAGGCGTTGAAGTTGATGGTGTTTATGGCCCACAAACAGAGGCAAGTATGAAAAACTTTCAAAGGCAAAATGGATTACTCGCTGATGGAATTGTCGGACCTACTACTTGGCAGAAGTTAATTGGTTAGTTATGAGCAATTCATGGCTATATAAACACTAGGCAAGTGAAGTTTTTTTAAATTGTCAATCAGCCAAAAATATGAAAATAACGATTGACAATTTTACTATTGAACTCTGATAGCTTGCTAATAAATAGACAGACTTGCAAAAGTACCTAATAAAGATATAAAGGGAGGCAAAATCCTGATTACCTTTACGTAACATTTATTAATCTTTTGCAAGAAGTCTATAATTTTAAGTTGGAGAAAATTATGGCTTTTAATGTCAGCATTCTTAAATTACCAGTTATCAAACTTGGTTCAGAAGGATCTGTTGTTCTTGCTTGGCAAAGCTTTTTAAAAGATGCCGACTTTCCTATTGGTGTTGCTGATGGTGACTTTGGTAAACAGACAGACCAAGCAACTCGTAGCTATCAACAAAGAAATGGCTTAACTGCTGATGGTGTTGTGGGTAATATGACTTATGCCAAAGCACTAGATCGGGGTTTGATTTTCAAACTGAATATTTCCGCGAATACATTGCTAAGTTACCTTGGTTTTGGCGAAGCAGAGGTTAAAGATTTACAAGCATCTGTAAATAAAACTGGGCAATTAAATCCTGCTTTAAAAGTAGATGGAGACTTTGGTGATACAAGTAGTAAAGGGTTAGCCGAAGCATACAAAAAAAGAGATGTCCGCTTGCGTAGTGAACTAGAACAGGCATTAAGCAATGCTACTAAGCAGAAACTCGGACAAGATTTAACGCCGGCGTTGGATATTTTAAACGGCTACGCAAAAATTCAAAGATTTTGCCTCAGCGGCCCCCATTGGGTTGATAGCTTCCCTACCAGCAAGTTAATTTCTGATTTAGCTTCACCATTTCGTCAAAGAGTAGAAGCATTTCAAAAATCACTGATTGATGCAGGATGTCAAGTAATTGTTACCGCTACTCATCGTCCTAAAGAACGTGCTTACTTAATGCATTATGCAGCCAGAATTTATAGACAAGAAATTGCTGCTAAATATGTGCCAAGCATGGCTGGAGTTGATGTGGAGTGGGAACATTACACTAATGCAGGTTCAGTACAAGCTGCCGAAGAGATGTTAGATGCTTATGGAATTGGTGGTAATCCTGTTTCCTTAAATTCTCGCCATATTCAAAGACTGGCAATTGATTGGAATGTTACCTGGAATGGCAAAATTAATATTAGAGATGGTAATGGGCGAATGGTATCTGTAGGCGACCCACCAAATGCTGCTCTTAATAGAACTTTATGGAATGTAGGTAGCACCTACGGAGTGTATAAGTTGAGTAATGACCCTCCCCATTGGTCTGTGGATGGCTATTAAATAAGGAGAGGAGCAGGGAGCAGAGGAAGTAGGGGGAGAATAATTGATAGTTTTCCTCTGCGAGAATTGCTAGATTAGGCTACTGTTTGCTAGCCACGATTGCGTTCTAGTAGCAGCATCATCATTAAACTTAGCAGAACCTGTTCTTCTTCGCGATCGCTCACTTGATCTACAGCTTTAATAATAAATCTGCGAGAGAGAAAAGCCGGAATTTTCTCTAAACGCATGACAACTGTGCCATCAGTTCGGCTAACCAGGTAGACTGGGTTGAACACATAACCAGTGAACATTCCCACAATTGGGATCTCTGCGAATAAAGCATCTGCAACTTTGATCCAAGGATTTTTCTCTTGAATGTTGAGATTGCTAGTATCACCATCAAATATGTCATAGCGCGCCCGCCAAAGCGATCGCAATCCCCGCCGTTTGACTGCTCCAATCTCCCTACCATTGCTATCTGTGAAGTTGTAACGCGCCGAAAAGTCAATAATTCGGTCAGCTTTAATGTAATAGAGGGGACGGGTACGCTCTAAGTCAGCAAAGATGGTAATTGCTTCCTTAAGCTTGAATAGTTTCTGCTGGACATAAAAAACCAAATTACCTTGACTATCAACAATCGATATTTGCGGCGCTAATGCCCAAAATTTGAACGTAAGTTCTAAAGGGTACTGCATAATTCAGTGACAACATCAAAATGATTCACTTATTTATCCCAGTTTTCACAGTAAATTTATTGGGTATTGGTCATTTGTAATTTGTCCCCCTTGTCCCCCTACTCCCCACACTCCCCATTTCCCTACAAAACCAGAATTTAAAAAAACTTTCCCCACAGGGTGCATAAACTAATCAAGGTCAACCTATTGAGTAAGTGTAAGGGCGAAAGCCCAAGACAAACACTTCAACTTGAGGAGAATGACCATGAAATTCCGTCACTTAACTGGCTCTTTGCTAACAGCTACTGCGCTTTTGACCTCTACACTACCAGCATTTGCTGGGCCTTTTGATGTACAGCCTGCTGGTATTTTCAAACCAGGTATTCTCACCCCTGGTGCAGCTGTAGGTAATGGTACTCCTAAAACTCCTACACCTGGCGCACCTAGCAATCCAGTTGGGAATACTGAAGTTCAAGGATTGGGAGACCATCAATCTTGGGTTGACCCGAAAACTTTAGCAAATGACCCCCGTGCTTTGTGTAGTGATGTTGGCTTGGGTAGTAACACCCGCAACAGTTCTAGCAAATTAGCCTTAGCAACCTCCACTAGCACTCGTTCCAGTTCTTCTCAAAGCCACAATGACGGCGGTGGCGGTGGGGTTAGCTTCTTAGGTATTGGCGTGAGTGGTAGCGGTGCTAGCCAAGGTAGTCAAAATAACAGCGACTCCAAAGATACCCGCAATAACCGCAATGAGGAAAATAGCAGCAGTTCCTCCACAGTGGTTCAAGGTAAAAATTGCGATGCTTTCGTTAACTCGGCTGCTGCTAGAGATATGAACTACGAAGACAACCTGACTCGTCGCTATGAAATAAAAACTGGTCGTCGGGGACAGCAGGTAAATCAACTACTAGACAACAAATAAGTTATACCAATTCGTAATTTTAAATTAATTCCACGCCGGGGTTAGCACCCTGGCAATTACTTTCTTTACTTCTGGGGAGATATCATGAACAGCCCACCTGGAGCAAGAATTATTACCCTGAGTACAATCTTGTTGCTATCGGTAACATCTTTAGCCAGCGCCCAAACTCCGAGAATGCGTGACTCTCCAATCTTGCCTTATCTTTTAGATAACCCCAATGATAACTCCTTGGTGAAAGTGCGTTGTGTTCCTAGGCAAGAAGTTAATCGGAATCGACGGATAATTAGAGATAGTCTCTTGCGTCCAACCCAGAGCGACAATCAAACTGTCACAATTGAAATAGAAGGGAATTGTGAGAATGTCAGAATTCGCGTCCATGATGATTCCCAATCTTCCGATTTCCCTGTTTACAATCCTGATTTAGAAGACTCTTGGCTAACTCGCAAAGGTTCTGGATGGTATTGGTTCTTACATCGTCGCTAAAAATCAGCAGCAGAGCGAGGGAAATAATTTATAGCTTCATTCGATACTGTTGTTTTTGCTCTCAACTCTGCGAATGGCATCAATGACAATCTGCGGTCGAGTTTTGGGAATTGCATGACCTGTCTTTGGCAATTCGATGAGTTCAGATCTCATCACGACCTGATGCAACGCCAACGAATTTGCTTGAGCGTTAACAATTTGGTCTTGATTTCCTGTGACAATGACAACTGGCACACGAATCTGGCTATAGCGAGGACTGAGGGCTGCCAGCGTGGGGTTGATTGTGAGGTTGTCTTGCGTCAGAGCTAGGGTTTGGCTTGGGCGCGTCCAGAGTGCCTGTGCAATTCGGAGATAATTCGCTGGTACTGTATCTGGAGCGAAGGCTTTAATCAGATTTTGCTGGACGAGGTTGCGACCCAGCACCACAGGTAAGATGGCTCTAAATAAATCTCCAATGATCGGCGTTTCCGCAATGATTTCTAACAAGGGATTCAACCGTTCCCGCCTGAAGGCAAGCGCACCCAGCAGCACCAGCCCTGAGAGTTCGTTTGGATACTCCAGCGCATAGCCAAGCGCAACAGAACCACCCCAAGAATAGCCAACAATAATTGGAGTTTCAATGCCTAGCTGTTGCAAAGCTTCCCGTAGCAAACGAGCCTGGTCGATGGCTGTAATCGCTTCGTTTCTTGGACGATCGCTATAGCCATGTCCTGGTCGGTCAAAGGCAAAAGTGCGGTAAGCTTGAGCCGCAGAGTTGAATACCTCTGGAGTAAAGTCCTGAATGAAGCCAGTATTACCGTGAATCAGCACAACTGCTTTGCCTGAACCTTGACAAAGGTAATGTATCCGGACTCCTTCAACGGTAACAAATTCTCCGATCGGTGGAAACTCAGCTTCAGCCTGCTGGACTGCCTTTTTGCTGGCTAAAACAAGGACGAGGAAGACAGCGACGAGAACTGCAATGACGATTGCTAGAATTGCCATAATGATGTGATTCCTGCTTGAGGGTGGGGAACCTAACCAAAGTTTTCAATTGCTACAGATTCAACTGATTCAGCCAATCCAAAACCGAAAATCTGCGAGTAGAAGTAGAGTTCCCCTTCCAATGAACGCTTGATATTCTCGGCTCTCCGGAAGCCATGCTGCTCACCTTCAAAGGGAAGGTACGCTACTGGCACACCTTTAACTCTTAGTGCTGTAACCATTGCTTCTGTTTGATTAGGTGGTACTACTTGGTCTTCCAATCCTTGGAAAAAAATCACCGGCGAACCAAGACGTTCGGTAAAATTGATAGGCGATCGCTCTTGATAAATCTGGCGCTGTTCTGGATAAGCACCAATTAAACGATCTAAATATCGTGACTCAAATTTGTGAGTATCTCTCGCTAAAGCTTCTAAATCACTAACTCCGTAGTGGCTAGCGCCTGCTTTAAAAGTATCGCGGAATGTTAAAGCACACAGGGTTGTATATCCACCAGCACTACCACCAGAAATTGCTAGGCGATTACCGTCTACTTCTCCTTTTTCTACCAAAGAACGCGCCCCATCGGCACAATCATCGACATCAACAATTCCCCACTGACCATCTAATCTTTGGCGGTACTCTCTGCCATAACCGGTGCTACCACCGTAATTTACATCTAAAACTGCTATACCTCGGCTCGTCCAGTATTGAATGCGAAAGTTCAAGCTACTCCCAGCGGCGGCTGTAGGGCCACCGTGGCTTTTGACAATTAGCGGCGGTTTCTCTCCTACCGGAGCAGTGTAATCATGATTTTGCGGTGGATAAAATAAGGCATAAGCTGTCTTACCATCGGCTGTTGGGTATGCAATTGCCTGAGGTAGGGAAAGATAACCAGCCTCAATCTTCACCTCACTAGCGCGGCGTAGCACTTCCAGCTTTTTACTTGCTAAGTCTAACTGTACAAGAGCTGTTGACTCAGTTGGAGAACCACCGATAAAAACTACCTTACCAGGGGCGGCGTGCAGTGAGGAAATGTCTGTATAAGGGGATGGCAGAGGTTCTAGTTGCTTTGTTGTCGTGTCAAGACTAGCTAAATGCCAAATACCTTGCTGAGTATAACTGCAAATAATGCGATCGCTTGACTCAAAATCATAGGTGGACATTCCTAACACCCACAGAGGCTTACCAAACTCTGCGTTCATTTGAGTTAAAGTTTCCACACTTCCATCTTGCCAGCGATAGAGATTCCACCAGCCTGTACGGTCAGAAATAAAGTACAGCGTGCCATCTGGAGACCACTGCGGCTGAAAGATGGATTCCTCTAAACCACCCGCGATTTGTTCAGCTTTTCCTAAAAGTCCATATGCTTGGACTTCTGCTACCCACAGTTCCGTCCCATCCCACGGCATATTCGGATGGTTCCAAGTCAGCCAAGCCAAGCGCGAACCATCAGGACTGAGGCGAGGTGAGGCATAAAAGTCGTTACCCCCAAGTAGTTGCTGCGTTGTACCATCTCCTTGTAAACCCAAGCTGACCAATGTGTTAACAGCTTCCCTTCCAGCAACGGTATGATCCTCGCACACGCAAATAATTCGCTGGCGTTGATGGTCAAAAATAGCGTCTGCATAGCGTTTAGCTACTTCTGTTGTGATCGGTTTTGGTTCGCTATCCGCAGATTGACAATACAGGCGTTGGTCGGCAAAGTTAGAAAAGTAAACTGTGCCATTAACTACAATAAAAGAAGCTCCACCGTATTCATGAACGCGGGTACGCACGTTATAGCCAGCAGGCGTTACATCCTGAATTTGACCATCTTTTAACCGTACAATTACGTTCCTACCTTGTTCTGATGGTCGTAATTCGCTCCAGTAAATATCTTTGCCATCAATAACAACTTGCCCTAATCCAATTGTTTGGGAAGTCATTAAATCTGTTGTAATTGGCGATCGCCAAGATCCATAAGATGCTACTTCTGGTTTAGTCATGCTCTAGCTGCCTCCCTGCTCTTTATTATCTTAGCGATCGCATTTTTGCGTGTAGGTACAAAACTCTATCACACCTGGGGGATGGGTAAGATGAGGGGAGTGTGGGGAAACAAGGGCGCAGTGGCTCCTCTGCAGGCGACTGCGTACTCCAAAGGAGAATTCGTTCGCTGAAAGCGTTCCTGTTCCCTAGAAGAGGGTTCCCGCAGGGTAGGGTAGAGTACCTGAAAGGGAGCAAGGGAAAAAATGATTATTGCCTATTGCCCAATGACCAATGCCCAAAAATTGTAAGAATGGATACTATTTTTTAGTAAAACTCAAGGTAGATTTATTCAGTGCAATGGAGTGTCAAGGGTGCATTTACCAAAATCAAAAATCCAAAAAGCAATTTACGCACCTTAGACCAGCAATTTTCAATCGCTGTTATTTTAATTAGCTGTTATAGTTTAGGGTTGAAAAATTCTGTAATTAGTCTGGCTATCTCCGCATAGGGTAACAATATTTAAATCCGCTACATTGTTTCAATTTCCAGTTACCACACAAGGACAGCACGAGAGAATTAGTAGAAGTCCTCAAGCCCCCAGATTTATCTGTTGAATCAATCCGACTATCCACAATCTAAAATACCCAAGCCTCCAGATTTATCTGTGGGGTCAATCTAAAATCCACAATCCAAAATTGTTGGACTGCTCTAATTCCTAATCTGAAAATCTAAAACCTGATAACTGATTTAAGGAGTGCACCCCGAAATAGAAAAATAATTGAAGCACCTGATGATTTTCTAATTCGTGAAGGAGCCAAATTGTTCTTTTAAGCTTGTTCAAGCACCCCTGGTGGTATTGGCACTAGTTGAGGAGTTGACAAACAAGTTCCTTGTCTGTACCAAATACCCTCAACCTCAAAAGCCTCAAATTGAGTAGTCAAGATTGCCCAAGCACGCTCATTTAGTCCAGCGGAATAAGTCCAGGTGAACTGTCTATCGTTGTGCAACCTTTGTTCCAGTTCAGCTAAATCCTCAGGTAGCCAAAACTGGGTCATGATCCTTTGGGTAGCAATTTCTGGTGGTGTCTGTAACATCTCAGCCATTGGCTGATTCACAATGATTTGTTTGCGAGTATCTTGTCTGACGATGCTCACAGGACGCTCATTTTCCCCAGCCGCAACCATACGGTATAACAACTGTGATGGTATGTATAACTGGCTGCAAAACAATCCACCCTCAGATTGCAATATCCGTTCGGCTGTTTCCGATGGTGTAGGCGCTTGTTCGGTTGCCATCCATCCAAAGAATTCAATTGGTTGCTTACAGCCTCTCCATTGAATCCGTACTTTGCCTTTAATCTTACAAGCAGTTTCGCTGAGAGCTTCTCCATAGCTTTGAGCTAAATCAGTAGCATCACGCTTTGTTGGGGCAACAATTGAAACCCCTTCGTAAGACATTTTACAATTCCACCCTGGTAAGTTGAGGATTCTAAGAATACTCACACTCATCTTCTTTGACACCTCCAGAATCTCTATATACTTTTACACCCTTAGCATCGTGATACACGGACATTTTGAAAGTTTCTTCCCAAATTTTTTTTCTGTCCTCCTCTGGGATGTCTAAAACCGATGTGATGATGGCAAAGTCTCCTGGTGTTGGTAAAACTTCAGCTTTTGCTAATGCTGATAAGTTTTTGACACCACAGCGCTTCAGCTCTGCTATGTTGGCTCGTACCAAATCGGCAATTGTTTTTGGAGCCGCTTTTCGAGAGTTGAGAGTATGAGAACCAGTGTTTTTGGCTACCCACTCTTGAGTTATCTCTTCTATAGCGTCGCTTTGGGAAATGCCTAAGCGGGCACAGATACTCTTGAACTCTAGAGCTAAATCCAGTGGGATATAGCCACTGATTTGCTTGTAATCATCAGAACGCCTTCTGTCAGTCATATACCAAAATCCTGAATATTACGCTTGTCTTTATTTTCTCTCATGAAGTCTGAAATGCAAGACATTTTTTTGAGTCACATTTAAATGACAGCTTGACAAAAAAAAATGACAAGCCTAGTATGGGAAATGGAGCAGTAAGCGGCTGAAGACAAAGAAACGGTAGATACTCTATAAGCTAGCTGCTTTTTTTAGTGGCTAGCTTCTCCCCTTTATTTTAAGAATACGAAAGCTTTTTGACCCGGTTATCTTCAGTATATCTGCTTATAAGAATTTTGCAACACTAGGCTGGTAGTTGAAATAAGGATATTTCAATTGTTAGGAAAGAGGGTGTTAATAGAAACCTTGTCGCTTAAGAGTCTTAGCACTTATTAAAGAGATGGTGAAGACTGATTTATGATTTGATGATTTTAAGGTAGGCGATCGCACAGTAAGTAGGTCAGCATGAATATTTAGCACCATATATGAGAAAGCAGAGGAACAGGGAGACAAGGAAGACAAGGGAGACAAACTATTTTTGGGTAATAACCTAGAGGAAATACTTAAAAAAATAAAAAATTGACAAATATTTATACTTTAAGAAAACCTTATATTTATCAATACGAAATTCATTAAAGCTTGATTACGCTATTGGCAGATAAAAATATAACTGCGTAGTAGAGCAGGCTTCATGATGATACGTAATTTGAAATTCCTCCTTGCTACTACAGCCGTCAGCATTAGTATCCTAACTTTGTCTGGTCAACAGGCAAGTGCTGGACAACTATACAACGGCTGGAACTATGGTATTGACGCGGTTGGAGATGGCTCTGGTGGTGACATCTTTGATATTAAAGGTATGGCCATCAAAGATTCCGGCGACAAAATTTATGTCGCTCTGACGGGTGCAATGCCTTTAGAAGGCACTACCCATAAAGTTCATATTGGTTGGAGTGACTTGTTCTTTAATTTCTCCGGTCAAGATTTTCAAACAGCTAGCCAAACAGGTCAACTTTTTGGTGTTAGGTTTGCCGACTATGACAACAGCCTGGCAACTGGAGTTTACCAAGGAGTCACAGCTAAGAGTACCACCAATGAGCATGATGGTCAGAGCAGTTTGAAGCGTTACTATGACAAAGGCTCGGGTATGCCTAATACCCAAGGTACAGACTTAGCAACCGAACAAGCTGTCTACAACTACTATTATCAATCTGCGATCGCGAGTAACCCTACCACAAACAATACATCTATCCTAAATGCGATCGCTTCAGGTACAAAAGTTGGAAATATCTCCATGCTTGGTAGTCAAGATTTGACAGATGCTGGGCTAGATTTTTCTCACTTCTCTGCGCTAGGAAACCATACCATTGGCTTTTCTTTGGATAAAGATTTGTTAGGTAGTGGTAATTATTTCAGTAATATATTTTTGGAATGTGGCAATGATGCAATTGCACTCAAGGGAAATATTCAGTCTCAGTCTGTACCAGAATCATCAGGAGCAATTGGTTTGCTTGTAGCGGGTTTAACTTTCGTCATCGGCCAGCAACATCAACTTCGGAGAAAGCAGGATATATAGCACTGAGGTTTCTCATACTTCAAAAATGAGTTTACATCATCTCTCTTTTATCTATGCATGGTTAAGACATTAAAGGTGCATCTAATTCTCTTAGCAATCTGCAATAGCTTGTTTTTTCGTGGGCGTTGGGATCGCTGTAATACCTGTGAAACTTCTCCTCATCCTCCAACAGAGTAGAGGAGATTTTAGTGTGAGCCAAAAACACGGTGAATTTAATTTTAAAAGAGATGGGATCAAACTGTAAGATAAGGCTGAACATATTGTAAGTAATTGGCTGCTGGGCAATGAAATTTCTCGGCATTGATTTAGGTTGGAAATCGCAACCAAGTGGACTATGCTGCTTAGAATTAATAGATGGAGAATTAGAGATTATTGATTTAGATCGTAAAGAAGCGATCGCAGATATTCTCACCTGGATCGATACTTGCATACACCCAGATGCACCAGCAATCATCGCTGTAGATGCACCGACCCTCATCCCTAACGCTAGCGGGAGTCGCCTACCAGACAAACTCAGCCATAAACACTTTGGTAAATATCATGCTGGATGCTACCCAGCTAATTTGGGTTTAGCCTTTGCCGAGCGCACCGTCAACTTTGGTTTAGAATTAGAATTTCGTGGTTTTGCCCACGCACCAACCATAAAACCCCAAACACTCGGCAGATATCAAATAGAAGTTTTTCCCCATCCAGCAATAGTTCATTTATTCAATTTAGAACGCATCCTCAAATACAAAAAAGGACGCTTGCGCGAGCGTCGCTTAGAATTAATCAGACTCTACAATTATATTGTTGATATCCTGCCCACCCTCCAACCACCTCTGCGTTCTCTGCGCCTTGGCGGTTCGTTTATCCCGGAAATTCCCAACACAGGTGCAGCACTCAAAGCCGTTGAAGATAGGCTAGATAGCCTGATTTGTGCTTATGTGGCTGCACACTGGTGGTATTGGGGCGAACAACGTAACTTAGTATTAGGCGATCGCACTACTGGTTACATTGTTATCCCCCAAAGAATTTTAGATTTTAGATTTTAGATTTTGGATTACTAATCTAAAATCCGTCTTGGAAAGTTCTGAGCGCCGGCTTCCGGCGCTCAGACTTTCCGCAAAATCCAAAATTGACTTACTCAGCCCAAGCAATCAACCTTGGCTCATAAGCATTAGAGAGGTATGGGTGTTTCGGTAATACGCGCAAAGACAAACCTTGTAAACCAGAGGTTGTGTAAATGACATTAGCCGTGTAAACACTTAAACCTTGTGTATCCTCGCCTTGGTAATCCATGACAACAGGAGTAGCGTTAACTATCTCACCATTGGCATCAATTGTGCCTTGGTATAGTTCCACTTGCACATCGTTGTTTGTCAATGTTGCCAAATCTACCTTGGCTTTGACAGCGACGGTTTGGTTGACTTCAATATCTGCTGCTGCTGACACGTCAACATCTTTGATTTTGATGTTAAACCAGTGGTCGCTGAGTTTGGCTTTCCACTCGGCTAATTCTTTCGCTGGGGCGTAGTTATCAGCAGTGAGAGTGTGATAGCGATCGCTAGCAGGGAAATAAGCTCGTTGGGCATATTCTCGCACCATCCGGGCTGTGTTGAAGAACGGACAATTCAAGCGAATCGCATCCTTCATTTTGGCAACCCAGTGACGAGGTAAACCATCAGCATCCCGATGATCGTAAAATAGCGGCGCAACTTCCTTCTCTAAGATATCGTAGAGAGCGTTGGCTTCTACCTCATCTTGATAGTTGGGATCTTCGTAATTTTCTCCATGTCCAATCGCCCAACCAGTGCGGACATAATCAGCTTCATCCCACCAGCCATCGAGGACGCTTAAATTAGGTAAGCCGTTCATTGCAGCTTTCATTCCACTAGTACCAGAGGCTTCTCTAGGACGACGTGGCGTATTTAACCAGATATCACAACCAGCCACCATCAAACGAGATATGTGAATGTCGTAATTGGGAACAAACACCACTTGTTTTTCTAAATGTTGCTCGCGGATGAAATGATTAATTTCACGGATGAGTTCTTTACCGGGAATATCTTTCGGGTGTGCTTTACCTGCAATCACAAATTGCACTTTCCGGTTTTTATTACCAAGTAAAATCTTTCTGATGCGTTCTAGATCGCGCATCCAGAGAGTAGCACGCTTGTAGGTAGCAAAACGCCGTGCAAAACCAATGGTTAAAACGTTTGGATCTAAAACTTCTTGAGCTTGAGCAATTTCCGAAGCCGAAGCACCGCGATCGCGTAAATGTTTTACCAAATGCTCGCGCACATACAAAATCATATCCAAGCGACAGCGTTCGTGATTGCGCCACAACTCCTCATCGGGGATAGAGTCCATCCTCTCCCACAATTGGTTATCTGGTGGTGCTGATGACCAATTTGGCCCTAGGTAACGGTCATACAATTCCTGAGTGGATTTTGCCACACAACTACGGGCATGGACACCATTGGTAATTGCTGCGATCGGTACTTCCTCTACAGGTACTTTCTTCCACAATCCCTGGAACATCTGCCGTGAAACCACACCATGCAGTTGCGCCACGCCATTAGAAAATGTTGCCATCTTCAGCGCTAACACCGCCATACTGAAGGGTGCAGATAAATCACCTGTATTTTCACGCCCCAGCCCTAAAAATTGTTCCTCTGGCAAGCCAAAGATAGCTGCATAATATTTCAGGTAGTCCAAAATTTTCTGCGGCGGGAACAAGTCAATCCCCGCTGGGACAGGCGTGTGGGTAGTGAAAATATTACTGGATGCTACCACCTGTTTAGCATCAGCGTAACTCAGCCCTTCTTCTTGAATCAACATCCGGATGCGCTCTAGGGCTGAGAAGGCTGCGTGACCTTCATTCATGTGGTAAGCAGTAACTTTATACCCCAAAGCTTTTAACATCTGGACACCACCGATACCCAGCATGATTTCCTGGTGGATACGCATATCAATGTCGCCACCATACAGCTGATCTGTGATGTCATGGTCGTAAGGGTTGTTGGGTTCAATGTTAGTATCCAACAAATACAGTGGTACTGTTCCCACCTGTACCCGCCAAACCCTAGCGTACACCTTGCGACCTGGGTACTCTACGGCGATGCGTAATTCTGTACCATCAGAATTACGCTCCAGGTGTAAAGGCATATTGTAGAAATCGTTGATTGGATAGCGTTCTTGCTGCCAACCATCAGCATTGAGATACTGGGCAAAGTAACCTTGTTGGTAAAGTAAGCCAACACCAACCAAGGGTAATCCCAGATCGCTAGCAGATTTGAGGTGATCGCCCGCCAGAACACCCAAACCGCCAGAATAAACAGGTAGACAATCTACTAATCCAAATTCAGCAGAAAAATAAGCGTAGCATTCTTTAGGTTTTTGGCTGCGCTGTTTCTGATACCAGGAGCGCTCTTGTAGATAATCTTCTAGCTGGCGCGCGGCTCTATCCATTTGCGCCAAGAAGCCTTCATCTTCTACAACTTCTAACAGTCGCCCTTGGCTGATAGTACCCAGCATTAAAACTGGGTTATGGTGGCTAGACTCCCACAAGTCGGGATCTAAGCGGCGAAATAAATCTTTGCTCTCAACGTTCCAATCCCAGTGCAAGTTATATGCCAGCCGCCGCAGCGGTTCGAGTCGCGGCGGAAGAGAAGGAGAGACGTTAAATGTACGAATTGGCTGCATAGGTTGGCAAAACTCCAAGTTTAGCTAAGGTTATTTTTTACTGTCTTTACCCAATGTTGCCAATTCTTTATACTATGTTTGTAAGAATGCTATGACTTTGTTAAGCATTGAGAATCATTCTTGTCAGCGTTGCTAGAGTTTACACCAAGACCATTTCCTATGTTAATCGGTCTTCTGAAATCTGTGCTTGGTATTGTAAAACTTAACTATTGACTGTGATTTTCTGCTCAATTATAAAATTATCTGTGTGTATTAAATTTTTTCAGTATTTATATTTATTTTAGATTTAATTACTAGCTGGATAATAACTGGTAAGAACCTCTCTAGAAGCTTTATTCAAGGTTTTGACTCCATATGAAAAAAATCGGCCATGAGTTCAAACCAGATTTCTATTTTTAATGCTTTTTTAATAATCTTTGCTGAGGATTTCTAGTAATTCAAGAACGAAAATCCTGTACTGTAGCATATCGCCAATCATCTAAGTAACCATCATGAACTGCGTACACAGGACAGATAAAAAATTTTTTCATTTTTCATTTGTTGCTAGACAGTAGGCAAGTTTATTAGTTACCTCTCCCTTCCCTTGTCTTTCCTTGCACCCTTACCCTAAACGCGATGAGATATTTTTTGACAGCCTCTCATGCACCTAAGTAAGAAGAATCTTTGCTGTTTTTTGGCATTGTCAAAGCCATAGCTGCGACACAAGCCAGCTCGGCTGCAACTTGATAGGCAAGTTTGATATTTGATGCAGCATCTTTAGCTGTACTGGAACGGGAAGCTTTTGGACTACGTGGTTCCTGCTTGACATCACCCGCCACTACAGCTCGCTGCAAAATGATGTATGCATCTAAGTCTTCTGAGTCATAATCACTTTGCAGCAGCAATCGGATCTGATTTTGGGCTGCGACACTCAAATAGCCAGTATTTAAAGCTTGTTGAACAATTTCTTTCATAAAAGGCCTGCTTCTTAAACTAAGTGTGAGACTCGAAAGCGATACCTAAGTTTGGGCAATCGCACTTTTCCAATAGTGGAGTAAATTTGCTTGATAAAGTATGTCTTAGTTTTATACAAAATTTATAATGGACAGGGTTCAGCACACATCACCCGAATGGGTTATCTGAAAGGGTGATTTACAAATTGTTAGGAATCAACCATCAGAAAATTATCAGATATGAATTATATTTTGAAGAATTATTTAAACTAGATAGTTAGAGCAGCATACTCTAGAGATTCGTTGCAAGAAATCCGTCATAGCAGTCTGGGAAGTGCTTACGTGTTTGCACAGATGGTGAACTCTAATGTAATGGCTGAAGTAGGGGATACTCCACCATAATTTTACTTGGAAATACCAAGAATCATTAAACAATAAATACATTTGAATATAAATGTCAAAACTTTTAGCCTTTGAACTAGAGACATAAAAAAGTATTTTTGTTAGCAGCAAGCTTGTTAAATTGAGTATTTGGCTAAGGTTTAAACTAACTTAATTGCAATTTAATGAATTACGTTTTGGGAGCTTTACGCATCACGAGTCATAATTATCTGGAAAGAAAAATACTGATTTGCAATTGTTAAAAATTTAGCGTTCATAGCTAGCATTGAGGTTAGCAATAATCGTAATTAACTCAGCTGGATCTACTGGCTTAGGAATGTGCCTTTGAAAGCCTGCTTTTAATGCTTGATTACAGTCTTCGTTAGATGCGTAAGCTGTAAGTGCGATCGCCGGAATTTGTTTGATGCCAGGAGATTCTATAACTCTGACTCTGCGAATAAAATTATACCCATCTTCTCCTGGCATTCCGATATCACTGAGCAAGATATGTGGTTGGAAGTGTTCTAAGCGCTCTAAAGCTTCTGTTGCTGAAGCTGAAGCTAAAGCGATCGCTCCATGCTGCTCTAAGATAAACACCAGAAAATCCCGTGCATCAACATCATCATCAACAACCAGTACCTTTACCCCGTTGATGTTTGGCAGACTGTTTAACGATTTATTTATCTGATTTTTTACTGGCTGTTGCTTCAGCAAGGGGAATTTGACTGTGAAAGTAGCTCCTTGTCCCTCTCCTAAACTTTCTGCCGCAACAGTACCGCCATGCACTTCTACCAAGTGGCGCACAATCGCTAAACCTAGCCCCAATCCGCCATAATTTCGGCTAATCGAAGCATCAGCTTGGCGGAAATAGTCGAACACATAAGGTAGAAATTCAGAGCTAATTCCTTTACCTGTATCGCTCACTTGAATTTGCGCCTGCGAGTCTACAGCAGTTAGTCGAATTTCCACTCTTCCTCCTGGGGATGTGAACTTAATGGCGTTAGATAGCAAATTCCACACAATCTGTTGTAAGCGATTTGAATCACCTGAGATCGTGCCGATATTAGATTCAATCACAGGCACAATCTGAATCGATTTAGCTTCTGCAGCCAAGCGCATAGTCTCGATCGCTGCTGAAATCGGTAATGCTGGGTTGATGGGAAAGGCATTCAGGCTGATATTACCTCTGAGGATGCGAGAAACATCTAGCAAATCTTCAATGAGTTGAGTTTGTAATTTGGCATTGCGCTCAATAGTTTCTAAAGCACGCATAGTAATGTCTTGATTCAACTTCCCAGAGCGCAAGACTTGTGCCCAACCAAGAATCGCATTTAGAGGCGATCGCAATTCATGGGAGAGCATTGCTAAAAACTCATCCTTGACTCGATTGGCTCGTTGAGATTCTTCGTAGAGATGGGCATTATTGATTGCTAATGATGCCATCTGAGTTAATTGCACCAGAATAGTTTCGTCGTCTTCTGTAAATTCACCTTCATATTTGTCAGAAAGCTGAATCAGACCAATCTTTTTGCCGTTAGCATGAATAAGTGGTGCTGCTAGCCAACCGCGCATTGGTAAAGACTGACAAAATTCTTTAGCAAATCCACTCCAAATGGGATGAGACTCTAGTTCAGCCTGACTCATTCGGATCGAGCCTTGTAGACGACAAATCAGTTGAGAAACAACAGCACTATCTGGTTTGTGCTGGTAATTCTGCTGATGTGCGTACTTGTTTGAGAGAGACACTGCATGAATCGCCTGTGCCGAGTTTTCATCTATCGTTATACTAGTGGCTGATTGATGCGCTCCGATGGTTTCCCGGGACTGTTCAGTCAGTAATTGCAGCCTTTCTTTGAGCGATAGCGTTGAGTTGATGGTGAGAGATATCTCAGCTAGCCTTTGCAATCGATATGTATGTTGCTGTGCTTGGATCAGATGCTGAGTGCGTTCTTCCTCTGCTTGCTTGCGATCGCTGATATCTCTAAAGTACAGTGCCAGCCCATTTGCGGAAGGATAAGCATGAATTTCCAGCCAAATGCCAATAGAATGTGCAAAATCTTCAAACACCAGAGTAGTCTGTTCATTCACAGCACGATGCAATTCTTGGTAAGCCAAATCTCCAAATACATGGGGAAATACTTCTTCCCATACCTGCTTTCCAATTAGCTCGTCGCGGGTTTTGTGTAATAGCCTCAGAGCTTGTTCATTAATATAAATGCAGCACCACTGATTGTTAAAAGAAATAAAAGCATCAGTGATACTTTCCAAGATGTTGGTGACTTCTTTGCGTGCCGCTTCTGCTTTGACTAAACTAGCTTGAGAGCGGTTTCTAGCTATCCTCAGTTCTGTATTCAGCGAATTAATCAAAACTGAAACAAATACAAATACAAATAGCTGGGTGATATTTTCCCAACTGGTGGGCGTGACAGAGTAAATCGGAGGTATAAAGAAAAAATCGCTCACTAATACTGCCAAGATTGTCGCTAGTAATCCTGGTTTGAATCCACCATACCAATTACTGACAGCTACCGCAGCAAAAAATATTACCAATCTGCTCTTGTCGAGAACGGGCTGCAAGATGAGAGTTAGTATTAGTGCTAATAACACACTGAATACAGCCATGCCGTAATGCAAAATCCGCTGATATCTGATGCTCAACATTTTCCGTTTTCGCTGTTATGAGAAACGCTGTAAAAAATTGTTAAATTTCCCTATCATAAATGATATTTAGGTAATTTAAATGCTGATAAGACAACTAATTTTACTATTTAAAACTAACTAAAACATAAGTATTTTATAAATGACATATTTACGTCATAAGTTAGCCATTAAATTGCCACATATACTAGTTAATTTATAAATGTTTTCTTAATTTAATTATTGAAATATGGCATAATTGGCTTTTTAGATTTTTAGAGCGATGTCATTTATCTTTAAAGTGATTACAGCAGAAGTTTTTATACTTTGAGTTGAAAGCTGAGGATTTTTACTTCCTAAGATTTAAATGCGCTATCAGAAAAATAGTAGATTTCCAATCTTTGCTAGTTGGATATTTCAAAATTTAGTGGAAAAAGCTAATTTGCAGCCAAAACAATCAAAAGAGCCGTTGTCATACCACATTTTACCAACAGCTTCAACAATGATTGGTGTATGTATAACGGTGATTACGTTTTTGCGGACAATCAATTTCCAAATGAACACTTATGCTGATGATATATTAGGGGTTGATACCCTTATATTCATTACTTCTTGCTTTTTATCTTATATATCTATCAGAAACAATAATAATAGAAAGTTTGAATTAATTGCAGACAACCTATTTTTAGTAGGTATGTCTATTATGGTTTTTGTCGGCTTATTAATATTACATTTAAAATAGGAAATTCAACTGAACTAAGTAAAGTTTTGTAGCCCATACTTTCAGATTGATCAGTTGTAGGAAGTCAACAAGTCTATAGCTTTCCGAATTATCCGAAAAATAGAGATACATTGACTAAATATCGGGCTTACATCCTGAGAGGCTCCCAATTTTCCCAGAACACAGATTTTGATCTCACGTAGAAAGCAGTCTGAATAAAAAAGTATTTTAACTTAACTTATTAGTTTCCAGTTTTAGGAATGGGTTGACCAAACTCAATCACTGGGGTTTCAGGAACATTAGATGGATAGTGATATTGAGGAATTGTAGGGACTGGAAAATCAGGTTTGGCAATAGAAGCAGGGTTGTTAAAGTTACCAGGTTGATTTGAGAAAATAGGTGGAGTAAGTGAAGAACTAGGTAGTTGAGATTGGTTATTAGGTGTCAGAGGCGGTACAACAACAAAAGGTTGCTGTTGGTTAGTAGGTATTGCCGGTAAGTTGTTAGATGATGGCGGTAAAGTAAAAAAAGGTGATTGTTGGTTGGTAGTTGATGGTTGGCTAATAGGTTGTTGTGGATAGTTGTATGGAAATTGAGGTAAGTTAATAGGTTGTTGTGGATAGTTTCCTGGTTGTACAGAGTTTCTATAACCAGAGCTAAAAGGACGTAACACCCAGCGAGTAGGGTTTTTCTTAGATATAGGTTGCAATTTAACTTGATTTGGATCTAAAAAATTGCCTGATGCTAAATCCAAAACAATCCGAGTTACGCCTGCGTTTAATTGGGAAACACGGACTCTTTGGATAGCTCCTGAATAATTTTGTTGTCTGGGAACATACCCCAATTTGGTATTAGGCAAATCTACAACAATACGCGGAGGTTGGGCTAGATAGAAGTAATGAGGTGTTGTACTTGCTGAGAGAGAAAATTCTAGTTGCAAAACCTCTGGAGAAAACCGCCAATCATCCAGCCTAGCTAAGGGAACAGCCGGTGAGACATTGGGATAATTGGGAGCTTGTATTTGCTTCCCGACTGGATTGGCACTACTGCTACCAGCTTGTAGAGTAATTGCTATATATATGCCAAATAAGCTAATACCAAATAGCTGCTGGCAATATGGAAGAAATTGCTTAGTACTTAAATCTTGATCCATGATTTTTACTGTTTTATTTTGAGCTATTTGGCATTTTTGGAATCGTTATTAGCTAATTAATGTCTTTTTTTTAGCTGCTGAGATTTATTTTGATTTTTTTGGGGTACGGCTGTAAATTTAAAATTTTTGGTGCTACCACTCAAGGTTAATTGACCGATAAAATTTCCTTGGCCTACTAATTGCATTTGTATTCTCGCTAAGTGAACGTATGCATCTTTGGGAGAAGCAAGATTACACAAATTAGCTCTGTCAAGTTTGCCCGATAAACTCAATTCCTGATTTTTCAATATGCCTGAGAGGAAATCATTTTTAGGATTGATATTGGGTGTCTCATCATTATTGTTTTCTGGTAAGAACGAGGCATTTATATAAATACCGGATTGTTGAATGTTAAGTATCAAATTATCTGGTTTATCACAGTTTGGTATATTGTCTGCCAAAGCGACGCGATAGCGATTGTTAATTGCAGGAGGAGCTTTGAGAGTTGTTTCTCCGTAGGCGCTGACAGTTTTAAATAACAGGAGAACTGAACCGATCGCAATACCATAAAAGGCTAAGGATTTTAAATTGAAATGATTCATAGTTTCAACTCTTAGCGACTGATTCTTGAGTATTAGCTTCAGAAAGGAAGGAGGATAAATGCGCAGCAACTTGACTATAGCGGCGGGTTATCAGCAATGAAGAACGACATTGAATCGCTAGTTGATCTGTATATCTTCCAAGAGTTTGGCGTTGGATACCCCAAGCGCGGCTGGTACCGGCAATCGTCAGATCGACTGTCTCTGAAGCTGCTACAACTGCTTGGATTGGTTCTGGGGACTCAATAGTCTTAATTTGAATGCGATCGCGTACGCTATTGGGCATTTGCTCCATCATTGTGTGCAGCTCGTAACTCAATTCATTGTGAACTTGATTGCCCGACACTACTTGTAAAATCTGCAACGTACAAGTATCGCGATTGATGAGTAATCTCAAAGCCAGTATTAGCGCTAAATCATCATGGATATTTCCAGAGTAGGGAACTAACAAGCTTTCTAATCGTTCTCCTCCTCGGTCAACAAAAACTGCTACATCTACGGGTGTAGTCGCCAAAATTTGACCAACTCTACCACCTAAACGATTATTACTAAAAGCTGGACGGTGCCAACCTACTAAAACCAAATTAGGTTGCTCAATTTTGGCAATCTCGGCTGTTTCTCTCGCAACGTTGCTCGATAGGCGGATGATGGGTTGGACATAAGAACGTGTTGTTGGCGGTTCTAGAGTCTCAATCAAATCTTCTAACTGTTGGCGGCGTTGCTCAATTAATCGGTCAGCCTCAACTGGTGTATTCTCAAAAGCATAGTCTTCTTCAAATTCAATCAGACTGAGGGGATGAACCACAGCAGGTTGGCGATAGTTGAGAGCGATCGCTACTGCTAACTGCACTAAGCCTTTTTGGGTGCTAGGATTAGCTACTGGTACTAAAATTCGGTACTCGCTACCAACAGTAGTTTCCTTCTCGGTTTCTGCCGATTCTGGTTCGATCACATCTAGCCGGATCAGCTTTTTCGGATATGTCCATTCCAGCAATGGAGAGGTCATAAATGTTGTTACCAATGCCATAATCACCAGCATGGTAAAAAGTACGGGGGAAATCACACCTAAATCCAAACCAATATTTAATACGATTAACTCAGTCAAACCGCGAGTATTCATTAACCAACCAAGGGCTGATGCTTCTCGCTGATTAATCCCACTGACACGCGCTGCCACATAAGTACCAATATACTTACCTGCGATCGCCACTCCTAAAACCAATACACACAGCAACCACAGTTCAGGATGGTTGAGCAAACCAATTTGTGTGCGCAAACCACTAAAGGCAAAGAATACTGGTAGCAGAAATACCAATACAAAATCTTCGGTTTTTTCTGCCAGTTCCCTAACTAAATCGGCATTTTTAGGCATGGCTGCACCTAGTAAAAAGGCTCCAAAAATTAGGTGAATGCCAATTAGTTCGGTAATCAAGGCAGAAGCCACAACAGCCATATAAATCAACGCTACTACCAATTGACTCAACCGCCCTGCGCGCTGGTAGTGGGTAGCAAGACGTTGCAAGAACCAACGCCCTGCTGTGAGCATAAAGCCGATATAGAGTAAGCTTTCGAGAATTGTGGGGAATGCACTAGCAATACTACCTTCTCTGGCGACGGCGATCGCAACTGCTAACACGCACCAAGCCGTCACATCATCCACCGCCGCGCAAGTTAAAGCCAATGTTCCTAAGCGCGTTCCTTGCAAGTTGTTTTCGGTAATAATTCGTGCCAGTACAGGGAAGGCTGTAATTGACATCGCCGCCCCCAAAAATAGGGCAAAGGCGGTAAAAGAAACACTAGCATTAGAAACTAGAGGATAAAGCAACACTGCTAACAGTGTGCCTAAAGAAAATGGCACCAAAATGCTGACATGAGAAGTCAAAACAGCTGTTTCTAACTGGCCGCTGAGGTATTTTGGATTGAGTTCCAAACCAATGAGAAACATGAAAAATATCAGTCCCACTTGAGACAACACATTCAAAAATGGAATTGTCTCAGGTGGGAACAAAGCAGCTGCTGTTGATGGCGCAATCAGACCAAATAGAGAAGGGCCAAGCATAATCCCGGCAACAATCTCACCGATTACCAGCGGTTGCTTAACTGACTTAAATGCCAGCCCTACTAGCCGTGACAGTCCGATAACAATCAGCACCTCAAAGAGAACGAGTATTACTGTGTGCATAGTTTCCTCGAAAGTGACTATCCGGTTTCCCTAAGATAATTCTTTAAATCAATAGAAATTGTCAACCTTTTTATACACACCACAGGTACAATCATGCCAGCTTATGATGTTAATTGTTGTTACGACACTGGTTTAGTAATTAGCAATGAAGTGTGGTTAATTTAACATCTAGAGTGATAAATCAAGAGTTAAGAATCAATATTTACAGTAAATATTACCTAATAATATTTCTCTTCTCTCTGTGGCTCTGTGACTCTGTGGTTTTTTTACTACAAAGACGAGGGCAGTTGCGTAGGCGGCTTTGCCGACTTGAGAAGCCAATGCGTTGGACGGGTTTCCGAGGCAGCCGCTTGCGGGGGTTCCCCCCGTTGTGCGGACTGCCGTCGGCTTGAAGCGGCGTCAAACTGCCCGTACAAAGTATTTTTAAGACAGTCAATCACGAACAATTGCTCACAATGAGAGCATGAAAATCTTTAGCCTCCTGCCATCTGCCTGATTTCAAAATAGGCTCAAATTTTGGCTGAATTATTCTTAAGCTGGAGATTTTTCGTAACTTGTACCTTGTAATAAAAAGGCAACTAATGGCGATGCCATCAATGTTGTGACAATTGCCATAATAACCATGATAGTAAATAAAGTTGGGGTGATTACGCCTTGCTCTAGACCAATATTGAGGATAATTAACTCCATCAAACCGCGTGCATTCATGAGCGCACCAATAGTTGCTGATTCTCGCCAACTTTCTCCCGCAAATCTTGCTGCTAGCATACAAGCAATACCTTTACCCAAAATCGCGATCGCTACAATTAACAGCGTAATTCCCCACAAAGTAGGCGTATTTACTAGCCCGATTTGAGTGTTAAGTCCCGAGAAGACAAAAAAGATTGGTAGTAAAAATGCCGTCGTTAAATATTCGGTGCGATCGCGTACTTGTTCGGCAAATTCCCCCCTTGGCATTGCTGTACCTAAAATAAAAGCACCAAATACTGCATAGATACCTATGGCATCAGTAAACCACGCACCAAACATCAATATCATCAGCACTAAAGTTAAAGTCTGAATTGTCACACCACCATCTTTGTGTGCGATGCGAGTGAAGATAGTTAATGCAGGTTTGCCAACAAAAATTGTGAATAGCACGTAGCCAATACCACCACCAATGGCAAAGGCGGCAATACTTGTATTCGCATTCAGACTAGCTAAGACAATAGCTAGCAAACACCATGCAGTTGCATCATCTATGGAACCAGCTGCTAGTGCCAAAGTCCCAAAGGTAGTTTTGGCAATACCGCGTTCGTAGAGCATCCGGGCTAACATGGGAAATGCCGTAATCGACATAGAAGCGCCGAGATATAAAGCCGCAGCCCAAGGTGTCACTCCCGGTTTGAACAAGTCGCCTTTACCATATAAGAAAAAAGCTGCAACTGCACCTAAACAAAAAGGCGCAATTATCCCTGCACCAGAAACCAAACCTGCACTTTTGAGTCGCTGCTTAATCAGATCGGTATTGAATTCTAAGCCGATCAAAAACATATAAATTACCAACCCAATTTGACTGACAGCGAAGAGAATTGACATGGAAGGATTGGGGATTTTTGCTCCCGTCGCTAATAAAATTGGTGCTTTGGGAAATAGCCATTGCTGTATGTCTGGGTTGATTAAACCTAGCAAAGATGGGCCTAACATCACACCAGCAATCATTTCACAAACAACATCGGTTTGTCCCAGATATCGTTTCCCAACAATAGTGACGAGACGACAAGTTACCAAAATTACGGTTAGTTGTAGCAACAGCCTAAGTACTAGCTCAAAATTTGACATTTTATTTTCCTGATACGAAATCGAGAGATTGGGGACGGTAGTATAGCAATCTTAAGCCAAGAGCCAGCCATTGTAGAAGTCAGGTATCTGGGCTGTAGATACTGAAGAATTGAGATTTTTTACAGATTGCGATCGCAAGTTAAATCTCTGATAAAAAACTGATATCTTTAAACAAAAAAATATGAGCGCTAACGAAATCGTTCTTCGACCTGCACAAGAAACAGATGCATGGGATATTAGTGCAATTCATATTGCTGCCATAAAAGCACTACCAGCAACTTTCTATTCTCACAAAGAACTGTTAGCTTGGCGAAATTACCGTGACAAGCCTGATGGCTCAAATATCATGAAGAGTATGAAAGCAGACCATTTCTGGGTTGCTGTTGAAAATGATATAGTTGCGGGATTTGCTAGTTATATTGTCGATGAACTAATAGCTTTATATGTGCATCCCAAATACCAAAGAAAAGGAATCGGGCGAGTTTTAGTGAAACATTTTTGCAATCAAGCCAGCGAGCAAGGTATAGATAAAGTAATTACAACTGCGAGCCTTTATGCTGAAGGCTTTTATTCACACCTGGGTTTTACTTTTATCAAAAGAGCGCCGCATCAATTAAGAAAAGGGATAATTGTTCCAGTTACTAAAATGAGTAAAATATTAGTTAATAGTGATAGTGAATTAAAGAAGGCAGAATAGGTAATAGTCAAGAGTCCAACGTCAAGATTCTACTGGTTGGTTGTGGTGGAATGAAAAATATGGCAGTAAGTTTGGCAACAGGAATGGTTCCCAGGAAGTTTTAATGTAGTTGTTATTTATACTGGATTTTTACTGATTTTTGTGTGTAGAGAAATAAATCGCAGGCGCGAGTTTTCTTGTCTAAGGGAAGCATATAAATATATAATTATTTTCCTTTGGGTGTACTACTGGTAAATTAATAGTGATGCAAATTGCTTTCTTACAGACCAAGCTGCAAAAAGTAGCAAATTGGAAATTACAAGCTGACAACTTAGTTTATGATTCACTTTTAACTAAAGTGGTAGAACGCCTGGAGGTATTAGATAGCCTCAGCATAGCTTATGCAGCGCTTCGCGTTAACTGTCTCTCTATGTGAAAGAAGCTATCTTGTAAAAAGCGAATAGCACGCGGATACAGTAGGCTATATGGGTGCTATGAAAAGCTTAATGCTAACCTATTTCGTGGATTTAGAGCATGATAAAAATTGGTTCGTTGGTACGTTCCCGAAATAACAGCTTGGGCGTAGGGAAGGTAATTAAGATATCTGATACTCAGGCAATAGTTGAGTATTTTTGCTCAGTTGGAAAACGTATAGAAAAAAGTTTACCTTTAAGTTCGCTATATCGCTTCAAACTGGATTGTCAAACTCGATGCTATATTTGCCTGGAAAGTCAAGAAGCATGGCTGATTGGCAGAATTTACGAGTGGGATGAGGAACTTTATCAGTATCTCGTTGATTTACCTGATAAAAAGACGATCGCAGTCAGCGAACAACAAATATACGTGCGTTGTAGTTTACCTCAACCAGACCCCATTGAGACGCTGGCAATGAAGGGGCAAGAAACCCCCTACTTCCACGATAGGCGCTTTGCTTTTGTTAAATGCTTAATTGAACAACGGGCTGTCAGTCGGGGAATGACGGGATTAATTTCCGCTAATATTAAGCTTTATCCACATCAAGTTGAAGTTGTCCGTCGTGTACTCGAAGACCCGATTCAACGCTATCTACTGGCGGATGAAGTTGGACTAGGAAAAACCATCGAAGCTGGTACGATTGTTCGTCAATATTTATTGGATGAACCTTCTGGATATGTGGTAGTGCTAGTTCCGCAATATTTACTTCAACAATGGCAGCAGGAATTAGAAAATAAGTTTTACATCTCCCACTTTCCCAAACGGCTAGCAGTGCTTGCGGTTGAGAATCTTCATAAAATCAACCCAAAAGCGAAGATTGGCTTGCTAATTTTAGATGAAGCACACCACATTGCAGCAATGGCGACCTCTAGCGATGCAGCAATGCGCCAGCGTTTTGAGAGTTGCAAACATCTTGCCCATAAAAGCGATCGCCTGCTTCTACTTTCGGCTACCCCGGTTCTCAACCACGAGCAAGATTTTCTCGCAATGCTGCATCTGCTTGACCCAAAAACTTATCAACTTGATGACTTAGCAGGTTTTCGCGATCGGGTAGTCAAACGCCAAGATATTGGTCGAATTCTGCTGTCATTTCAAGAAGGCGCAAACCTCTCCGTCCTGAAAACTAATCTCCAGCATCTCCGTAATCTGTTTGCTGAAGATGAGTATTTACTGAAATTGGCAGACAATCTAGAAAACAGTTTACAAGCAAAGGCTGACGATACCGTTGAAATTGTCAGGGCAATTCGTACCCATATTAGCGATACCTACAGACTTCACAGAAGGATGCTTCGCAATCGTCGTGCTTCTGTAGAAGATGTAATTTTTGACCGGAATATTACACCTAGAGCCGAGTACGATTTAGACGAGCGATCGCCTGACATTCACGAATTAATTGAGGCGTGGCGTAATGCGGCTCCTGATGAGAAACAATATCACCACATTTTTCTCTTGTTCTTCCGTGCTTCTGGTACTTGGTTGGGTATTTTTACACAAGTAATTCAAGCACGTTTAAAGAGTGTCTCGCCTGCGGAATTAATTCGGGAATTTGGCGCTGATAGCCTTCGCATCCTCACTGAAACTCCTAAATTTGCTGGAGAAGCAGAGATTTTGCAA
The DNA here is from genome assembly GCA_034530615.2 of Aulosira sp. ZfuVER01. Classification (GTDB taxonomy): domain Bacteria; phylum Cyanobacteriota; class Cyanobacteriia; order Cyanobacteriales; family Nostocaceae; genus Aulosira. Next base: position 39,678 of record JAVRCV020000003.1, on the reverse strand, counting down.
AGCTTGCTGCGAATTATCGAACAGCCTTCAGAGGATGGCGATCGCCTGGAATTACTCAAGACAGTCATACTTTACCAACTCTGCGAACCTTTAAAATTACAATCCTTGAAATTCAACCTCCCGAAATTGCTTGCAGAGGTTCAACAACGGATTAAAAGACCGATCCCGGGAGACAGTTGGCCAAAAATTGTTGTATTTACCAGCTTTGTGCAAACTTGCGCCGAAATTGTCCGCTACTTGAGCGATCGTTTTGGTGAAGGGACTGTTGTCAGCCATCAAGTTGGACAAACTCCCTCTCAAGTAGAGAAGAACTTAAATCAATTTAAACAAGACCCCAAATGCTTTATTTTAGTTTGCGATTCTTCCGGCGAAGAAGGACGTAACTTACAATTTATCAACAACATGATCTATTTTGACCTGCCTTGGTCGCCAAATCGTATAGAACACAGAATTGGTAGAATAGACCGGATTGGTCGTTCATTGAACGTTGAGTTAACAGTATTTGCTGGCGTAGACTTACCGGATAGTCTCCATGATGCCTGGTATCGCTTATTAAAAGAAGGGTTTAATATCTTTAAGCAATCCATTGCTAGTCTCCAGTTTTATGTTGAGGAAAAATTACCAGTATTAGCAGAAATCCTGTTTAAATCTGGTGCAAAGGGAATTTTGGAAAGTATCGAAATAATTCCCCAAGAAATTGAACAGGAACAAGTAAAAATTAGCGAACAAAACGCCTTAGATGAAATAGATGCCTTGGATGAAAGTGCTACCCAATATTTTCAAGTTTTAGATGATTATGATGCCCGTCATCAAGAAATTCAAAAAATAACTGAAAATTGGATTTGTCAGGCATTGAACTTTAAAACCATCACTAATCCTAATTTCTCGACACTTAAGCGTTATAAACCTACCGAAAATACATTAATTCCAGCAGATGATTTGAGTAGTTATTTTGCAGATGTTTTAGAAGAATTTGGGACTTTTAACCGTGAGGTAGCCAATCAACAACCTGATGCAAAACTCTACCGTATTGGTGAAAAATTTGTAGAAGCATTATCATCTTATATCCATTGGGATGACCGGGGTAAAGCTTTTGCGATGTGGCGAGTTGAAGAAACTTGGAACGCAGGAGAAGGTGAAGAATGGTATGGTTTCCGATTTAATTACATTATTGAAACCAATTTAACAAATTACCAAGGAAACAATCCCAAATCTAAAATTTTGCAAAGACTGGTCGATGGTTTATTCCCGCCAATTGTAGAAAGTGTATTTATTGATGCACGAAATGAACCAATGTGTGCTGTTGAAGATGAAACACTTTTAAACATTCTGCACCGTCCTTATAAAGGCAAAGGGGGTAAATTCCGAGATTACAACTTAGCCAAAAGTCGTTTATCTATTCTTGATAACTTTATTGAGTCTAGCAATTGGTCAGAATTTTGCTATCAGGCGCATCGCACATCTTTGGAATTACTCAGTCAGCGTCCCGAATTTATTGGATTATGTGAAAACAGCGCCACCCGTGCTGAACAAAAATTAGGTAAGAGACTAGACCAATTACGCCTGCGTTTCAACCGACTTACTAACCAAGAGCGATTTTCCGCTCCGGTACTGGAGCAAGAACTTAATAACGAAACGGCATTAAATCAGGTAATTATTGATGGGATTCGTAATCCTACTATTCGCCTAGATTCTGTTGGTTTTATTATCGTTTCTGGGCAACATCCAGCTAAGTCTGAGGAGGATGATTGATGAATATCCCATTCTCATAACTGCGGAAAATTCTCAAAACGCTGAGGATATTTAGCCATGTTTTAAACGCTTGTCATCAACACTTATTAGTGGCACAGGTATGGCCATTGGTGTCAACTTAAGCCTAGATGTATACAGCGTAAGTCTTTGAGGTTATCTCTCTTAGCACCATAAACTTTCTATCCCCCCTAACCCCCCCTTAAAAAAGGGGGGAAAAGAATCAAAGTCCCCCTTTTTAAGGGGGATTTAGGGGGATCAAATATCTTTAGTAACAAAGCCTTTCACGTTAAGTTGACACCAATTAGGTATGGCAGGCTATCAAACAATTTACTTACGGATAAAAACCGATAATTTTGCGTTACTCTGTAGCACAATCATCTACTAGATTGATGCAGGGATTGTTATGCTGTTTCTTCCTCGATCTTCCCCGATTGCGCGATCGCAATCACAAATATTTACATAAATCTACTTTAATTAAATTCAAAATATCGAGACATTATTATACAAATAAGTTAGGATTGAGCAAAAATTTCCCATTAGAGTAAGGTTGCAGGAGCGCAGAGTCAAAATAATTATTTGAAGTTATATTTCTATATACAAAAATTTTAACCTTTAAAAACATTAATTAATTTATGAATACAACCGAACGTAAAATTGAAACTAAAAGCGATGCTCCGGGAACTTCTAGTGGTGTTATTCGCCTAAAACCCCAGCAATTTATTCATGTTTTAGACAACAATACTGGTGTTACCCGATTGGAAGTTGGGCCTCAAACCATTACTCTGCGCGACCACGAACGGTTGATATTAAAACCTGAGCCTATGATAGTGGTTCCACCACGCCATTATTGTATAGTTGCAAATCCAGTGCAACGTAACGCGGAAAATCAACCCATCACTGATGACTTCGGTCAGGTAAAACTACGGTACGGTGACGAAGAAATCCGTTTTGCCCAAGAACCATTTCCCCTGTATCCTGGCGAAGAGTTAGAGGGAGAAATTAAGCGCCTGCAAGTGGTTGAGACTAATCAAGCTTTACGTCTGCGATCGCTTCGAGATTTCACTGATACGATTAGCGTTACAGTTGACGGACAAATTCAAACTAGAAATATCAATCGTTTGGCGGGAGATGAGTGGCTATTTGAAGGCCCTGGAACTTATATTCCCCGTGTAGAAGTAGAAGTCATCGAAAGAGTTACGGCGCAAATCATTAAGCCTAACCAAGCTTTACGCTTATTAGCGCGGCAAAATTGCACCGATCGCCTGGGTAATCAGCGTAGATCTGGTGAAGAGTGGTTGGTAAGAGAAGAAGGAGCTTATTTACCTGGGGTTGATGAAGAAGTGGTGGGCATGATTAATGCCTACGTGTTAACAGAAAAGACAGCCTTACATCTGCGGGCGCAACGCACATTTAACGATGTTTTTGGTCGTCAGCGCAAAGCTGGAGATGAATGGTTAGTAACTTTTGAAGACACAGAAATCCACATTCCTGATGTTTATGAAGTGGTGGTAGGAGAAGTTAAAATTACGATTTTGGGTGACAGAGAATGGTGTATTGTTGTTAACCCAATTGATGATGCAGGTAAACCACAATTAGGAATGCGTGAGGTACGTCAAGGTAGAATTTCATTTTTCCTGCATCCTGGAGAATCTTTAGAAAAGGGGATCGAAAAAGTTTATGTTTTAGGCGAGCAAGAAGCATTGTTACTCCGCGCTAAAGAAGCTTTGGAAGAAGGTGAAGGCGCAAATCGGATTCAACGCCAACCTGGTGATATGTGGATGATTACTGGCCCCAGAGATTACATTCCGCGTGTGGAAGTGGAAGTAGTTGAGAAACGCCAAGCTATCCCCTTGGATAAGAATGAAGGAATTTACGTCCGAGATATTCAAACAGGCGAACTTAAGCTAGTGAGTGGCCCTCAAGCCTATATGCTCACCCCCTATGAAGAACTTTGGCAAAAAGAAGTACCAACCGTCGTAGAAGAACTGCTAGCACACAAACTTGACCCCATTTCCGATCGCGGACAGCATCACCAGGTGCAAACAGATTCAGCTCCAGCCAAAAAACGCGATCGCACCAGGGCGGTTGTGTTTCACGTTCCCCAAAATGCCGCAGTTCAGATCCACGATTATAAAGAAAGAACTGCGCGCACTGTTTTTGGCCCGGATTTGGTAATGTTGGGGCCTGATGAAGCCTTTACCGTGTTGAGTTTGTCAGGTGGTGTACCCAAACAAATGCATCGCATTAAGTCACTGGCGTTATTACTAGGGCCAGATTTTATGACGGATTTATTTGCCGTGGAAACTTCCGATCATGCACGCCTCCAACTGCGATTGTCCTATAACTGGTATTTTGACGTTGAGCGTCACGACGAACAAGCTGCTGCCAAACTGTTTCAAGTACCGGATTTTGTCGATACAGCTTGTAAAGCGATCGCATCTCGTGTGCGTGGTGCAGTAGCAGGTGTCAAATTTGATGAATTTCACCGCAATTCTGCCCGAATTATTCGCACCGCCGTCTTTGGTATTGATGAAGCGGGACACGTTGGCGAAGAATTCCGGTTTAGAACCAATAATTTGGTGATATTTAATGTTGATATTCAATCCGTTGAGCCTGTTGACGAACGTACCTTAGACAGCCTACAAAAGTCGGTGCAAATTGCCATTCAAATTACCACCGATGCCCAAGAAGCCGCAGCTCGTCATGATGCGGAACGGATCGAACAAGAAGCAAAAGCTAGATTAGAAAGGCAAGCAATTGTCGATAAAAGTGCAGCCGCAAGTGAGCGGAAAAACCTGCTGGAATTAGAAGCAGAAAACGCCGCAATTGAAGCTACAGGTCATGCTACAGCTGAAGCTAGAGCGAAAGCAGAAGCCGCCAGAATTCAAGGCGAATTAGCAGTAAATTTGGCACAACAAGAAGCAGAAGCCGCCAGAATTCGCGCCGAAGCAGAATTAGCGCAATTACGCGCCCGACAAATGGCAGAACTCGCCCACCAACAAGCACTTGTTGGTTTAGAGATAGAAAAAGCACAGCGAATGGCGGAAATTACCAGTGCAGAGTTCCGCGAGAAAGTAGCAGCGATTGGCGCAGAAACCTTGATAGCAATGGCACAAGCCGGGCCAGAAATGCAGGCAAGATTATTGCAAGCTTTGGGTTTACAAAGTGTTTTAATTACCGATGGTCGCAATCCGATCAATCTATTTGGTACGGCACAGGGTTTAATTAACCCAGTTAATCCGATGCAATCATCTTGACTTTTACAGCCTCATGCAGTGTGCCCGCGCGAGCTTCTTCAGTATCTGAGAGAACATATTTTTCGCTATTTAGCGACCCGTCATTTGCTCCAGCTTTTCAGGATAGCGATCGCCTTGCACCGCAATCTTGGAGGCCGCATCATTGATGTCACGCAAATCGTCGGGCGTGAGTTCAACTGAGACTGCCCCAATGTTTTCCTCCAAGCGATGCAGCTTTGTGGTGCCTGGAATCGGAACAATCCACGGCTTTTGAGCCAGCAGCCAGGCGAGGGCTATTTGAGCAGGCGACACCTGCTTCTGTTGGGCGATGCTGCCGAGCAAATTAATCAAAGCTTGATTTGCCTTGAGCGCCTCCGGCGTAAAGCGAGGCAGGGTGCTGCGGAAGTCGGAACTGTCGAAGGTCGCGTTTTCATCAATCTTGCCTGTGAGAAAGCCCTTTCCTAGTGGGCTGTATGGGACAAAGCCGATGCCGAGTTCCTCCAGGGTGGGTATCACTTCCACTTCAGGCTTTCTCCACCAAAGTGAGTACTCGCTCTGAAGCGCCGTCACGGGCTGAACGGCGTGCGCGCGCCGGATTGTTTGCACTCCTGCTTCGGAAAGTCCAAAGTGCTTAACCTTACCTTCCTGAATCAGTTGCTTCACTATTGCTGCCACGTCTTCAATCGGCACGTTCGGGTCAACCCGATGCTGGTAGAGCAAGTCAATGCTCTCAACCTTGAGCCGCTTGAGCGAACCCTCAACAGCTTGCTTGATGTGTTCCGGTCTGCTATTCAGTCCTGGCGAACCCTTCATGCCACGGGGATCGGAATTCGGACTGATGTCGAACCCAAATTTGGTTGCTATAACGACTTGCCCACGAAAAGGAGCAAGAGCTTCGCCCACAAGCTCTTCGTTCAATAATGGGCCGTAGACCTCGGCGGTGTCAAAGAACGTAACGCCGCGTTCGACGGCGGCCCTCAAAAGAGCAGTCATCTCCTGCGTGTCTTTGGGCGGGCCATAAGAAAAGCTCATTCCCATACAGCCCAGCCCGATTGCCGAAACTTCCAGGTTGCTGTTGCCAAGTTTGCGTACTTGCATCATTCCTCCAGGCTAATATTGCCTTAATCGTAGTTTTCGTTTCCAACTGCCCTTGCACCTTGCACCTCAATCTTTGAGGTCGCTGTATCAATGTCACGCAGATCTTCGGGCGTGAGTTCGACGGAGACTGCCCCGATGTTCTCCTCCAAGCGATGTAGCTTTGTAGTGCCTGGAATCGGAACAATCCAAGGTTTCTGAGCCAGCAACCAGGCAATCGCGATCTGAGCCGGGGTCGCTTGCTTCCGTTGGGCGATCGCGTTAAGCAGATCGACTACAGGCTGGTTCGCTTTCCGAGACTCCGGCGTGAAGCGAGGCATGAGGCTGCTGCGGATGTCAGAACTGTCGAACTGGGTATCTGCGTTGATCTTCCCCGTAAGGAATCCCGACCCTAGAGGACTCCAGGGAACAAAGCCGATCCCTAACTCCTCGCAGGTTGGCAGGATTTCCGGTTCCGGGTCTCGCACCCAGAGAGAGTATTCGCTTTGGACGGCAGTAACGGGCTGGACGGCATGTGCCCGCCGGATCGTTTGCGCTGCTGCTTCAGAAAGTCCGAAGTGCTTCACCTTGCCTTCCGCAATTAGATCCTTCACTGCACCCGCCACCTCTTCGATCGGCACTTGGGGATCGACACGGTGTTGATAGAAGAGATCGATTACGTCCGTCTTGAGGCGCTTGAGCGATGCCTCAGCCACCTGCTTGATGTGTTCGGGTCGGCTGCTGCGCCCCCGTCGCTCCCTCGTCTGCGGATCGATATCGAAGCCGAACTTGGTGGCGATCGCCACCTGGTCACGAAAGGGGGCAAGGGCTTCGCCAACGAGTTCTTCGTTGATGAACGGACCATACACTTCGGCGGTGTCAAAGAAGGTAATGCCCCGATCGACCGCAGCATGAAGCAGGTCAGTCATTTCCTGTGTGTCTTTGGGCAAACCATAGTTGGCGCTCATGCCCATGCAGCCAAGGCCAATAGCCGAGACTTCCAGATTGCTGTTTCCAAGTTTGCGTTTTTGCATTGTTTTTCTCCATTGATTTGCAATTGATAGTGTTTGCCATCGATTGATCCTGCTGTTGTCAGTCGCCTTCGCTGCGATCGCTGCTGACTGTGGGATCATTGATGCGAGATGAGGCGGTCTTATAACCCCAGCGAGGCCAGAGATAGAAGAGGTTGAGAAGGACGAAGATCAGCACGGACAGCCAGGGCATAACCAGTGCCACCACGGTAGCGATCGCATACACAGTCGGCCCAACGAGAAACTGCCGATTGAGTTTCCGTATCTTTGTTGCCGTGGTGTGAGCACTGAGCAACTGCCCTCCACGAGCTGCATACTGCCACATGACGTTGACGAAGATCCCAATAACAGTCAAGATCCCACCGTAGAACGCAGCGGCAATTGGCTCGTCCGTTCCCCGGTGAAACGCTTCGGCAAGTACGGCGGTTGGAAACGGCAGGAATGCGATGAGCATCAGGTGGAGGACGTTCAGTAGCAACAGCGTTCCATCCACGCGAACGATGTGTTTGAACATGGCGTGGTGGTTGATCCAGATTGCGCCGATCACCAGAAAGCTCACGACGTAGGCGAGGTAAGAAGGCCAGAGATGGAGGAGTGCTGCCCCAAGCGCCGTATCCGGTGGTGGCACTTTGATTTCAAGCACCAGCAGGGTAATGGCGATCGCGAATATGCCGTCGCTAAATGCCTCCAAGCGAGTGGTATCCACGCTCACCTCCTTTGCGGGTAGTCGTTGCTGTTGTCAAGTTTGTGCTTTTGCATGATTATCCCATTGAGATGCGATCGCACTTAGCCTAACCGCCATCACCAAGGCTGCGTGGTTGGGCCAATCGTAAATTCGTTCACGTTTGTGTCTTCTGGCTGGTCAATCGCAAACGCCACAACATTGGCTACTCGATCGGGTGAGATGCCATATTGCTGATACAACTTTGTCATTTTTTCAGCCGCATCTTGGTGGGTAATCTGATTCAACAACTCAGTGTTAATTGCAGCAGGATAAATTGTCGCAGTCCGAATGTTAGTCCCCTCTTGAGCAGACTCCATGCGTAGAACTTCCATGAAATCGCGTACAAACCATTTCGTCCCACCATAGATCGCACCACCTGGATAAGCTTTTAATCCAGCAACCGATGACGTAGCGATCGCGTGCCCAGACTTTTGGCTAACAAACGTTGGCAACACAGCAGCGATACCATTTAGTACACCCTTGATATTGATATCAACCGTTTGATTCCATTCATCAGTTTTCAGTGCAGAAAGTGGAGAAGTGGGCATGATGCCAGCGTTCAAGAAAATAACATCGACACCTCCAAATGTTTCCTTGGCAAGCTTGACGATCTGGGCGTTATCAGATGGGTTAACCACATCCATCACTTGATAGGCTGCTTGTCCGCCAGCTTTTTGAATTTCATCAACCAGTTGTTTCAATTGGCGATCGCGTCGCGCGCCCAATACGACTTTAGCGCCTTTGCTTGCAAGCAATTTCGCACTGGCTTCACCAATCCCTGATGAGGCGCCGGTAATAATCACAACTTTGTCTTTAATCATCATCTTCTTCTTTTTGTTGAGTCACTTCTGAGTTCTGCAAGAGCGGATTTGCCAATCAGCCGAGGTGAAAGCTCGGTTATTCTGATTTCAGGGACGCCATATCAATCACGAAGCGGTACTTTACATCGGATTTGAGCAGGCGATCGTAAGCTTCATTGACCTTCTGGATGGGAATAACTTCGACATCGGCAGTGATGTTGTGTTCGCCGCAAAAGTCAAGCATCTCCTGGGTTTCGGGGATGCCACCGATGCTAGAGCCGGAGAGACTGCGGCGAGCCATAATCAGGCTAAATGCTGCAACATCCAGGGGCTTTTCGGGTGCGCCGACCAGGGTGATGTTGCCATCGAGGCGGAGCAGGTTGAGGTAGGCATTGATGTCGTGCTTGGCGGAGACGGTGTCAAGGATGAAATCGAAGCTGCCCGCGTGCTTCTGCATTTCGTCGGCATTGCGGGAGACGACCACTTCATCAGCACCGAGGCGAAGCGCGTCTTCCGTCTTGTCAGGCGAGGTGGTGAAGGCAACGACGTGAGCACCAAACGCATGGGCGAACTTCACGCCCATGTGCCCCAGCCCACCAAGACCAACCACACCAACCTTTTTGCCCTCAGTAACTCCCCAGTGGCGCAAGGGTGAATAAGTTGTAATCCCAGCGCAAAGGAGTGGTGCAACTCCAGCCAGGTCGAGATTGTCTGGGACGCGCAGAACGAAACGTTCATCGGCAACAATGCTATTGGAGTAGCCCCCATAAGTGACTCCTCCCAGGTGCTTGTCTGGGGAGTTGTAGGTGAGGATTACATTTTGGCAAAACTGCTCAAGTCCAGCCTTGCAATGGGGGCAGGTCAAATCCGAATCGACCATACAGCCGATCGCCGCCAGATCGCCGGGTTTGTACTTCGTAACTGCCGAGCCAACCTCCGTGACACGTCCCACGATCTCATGACCGGGAACCATCGGATAGACCGCGCCGCCCCACTCGTTCCGCACTGAATGGAGATCGGAGTGACAGATACCACAGAAGAGGATTTCGATCTGAACGTCGTGTTCATTTAGATCGCGCCGCTTGATTTGGGTAGAGGCCAGGGGTGATGTTGCACTGGCTGCGGCATAAGCTTTCGTGTTGTACATAAATAGATGCTCTATTGGTTTACGTTTGATGTCTGGTATTGCTCATCACTGACCTGTTCCAGCCAGCCCACAGGCTTGCCGTCAAGCCATTCCTGAATGGCGATGTGCGTCATCGCTGTGGTTGGGGTCGCACCGTGCCAATGCTTCTCACCCGGCGCGAACCAGATTACGTCTCCGGGTCGAATTTGCTCGATCGCTCCGCCCCAGCGTTGTGCAAGGCCGCAGCCAACCGTCACGATCAGGGTCTGTCCCAACGGGTGGGTGTGCCATGCTGTCCTAGCACCAAGCTCGAATGTGACACTAGCACCAGATGTGCGTGCTGGATCGTGTGCCTCGAACAGGGGGTCAATGCGGACAGTGCCGATAAAATACTCGGTCGGCCCTTTGGCAGAAGGCTGTGAGCCACTTCTTTTGATGTCCATTTGCTTAATTCCTTCACTTGAGGCTATTTCGGTGGCTAGCCCAATCGTAGAGATTGAGTACTTATCGCTTCCTCTATCAGTAGGGATGGGAATTTTTTAAGAAGCAAGGTAGCCTTGACGCCATTTTGGTTGTCAGTAGACGAATTTCTTGCCCCATCAAAGCTGAGTTTTCTCTTGAATAAAAATCTAGAATGCTTACAAGCAGCCGGAATCATTTTTCATTGCTTTAGCTTCATTCTATGAATCCTGAAAGGCAAGCAATAGAACAATCGTCTAAGATTGTTGTACGATCCTGCAAACTTAGAAATGAACGCTGTCAAAACAATTGAAAAGTCTGATATGGATTTAATGAACGACTCGCAGGCAAAGCGCGAGACAGACAGAACGCAAGCCAACAGAGAGGAACTGAAAGAGCGGATTGCACAGGCTATTCGTCATGATGGGGCAATTGAGCCGCTCAAAGGTTTGCACTTTAAACGCACCTCCTCACCTGGGGAATGCGTTCATGATGTCTCTGTACCTGCCTTTTGTGTAATTGCTCAGGGCAGCAAAGAAGTTCTTCTGGGCAGCGATCGCTATCAGTACGATCCAATGCATTATCTGCTGGCTACAGTCGAACTGCCAATTATCAGCCAAATTCTCCAAGCGTCCAAGGAGCAACCGTTTCTTAGTCTTCGCCTCGATCTCGACCCTACCCTGGTCGGTTCAGTCATGGTTGAGGCGGGCTATCCCTCACTCCAAAGGGGTGCCAATGTTAAAGCGATCGATGTGAGTCCATTGGATGCGCCGCTGCTAGATGCTGTAGTCAGGCTTGTTCGGCTTCTGGACTCTCCCAGCGAAGCTCGGGTTCTGATGCCACTGCTCGCACGGGAAATCATTTACCGACTCCTGATGGGAGCGCAAGGTAGTCGGCTCCGTCATATTGCAGTTCTAAGTGGCTACACCCACCACATCGCTCTTGCCGTTGAGCGACTTCGTAAAGACTTTAATCAGCCGCTGCGGATTGAAAGTATTGCCCGAGAGCTAGGAATGAGTGTCTCAGGCTTCCATCATCACTTCAAGTCTGTCACTGCAATGAGTCCTTTGCAGTTCCAGAAGCAACTGCGGCTCCAGGAGGCTCGTCGGCTGCTGCTGGGGGAAAACCTTGACGCTACCAGTGCTGCCTACCGTGTGGGTTATGACGATGCTTCGCACTTCAACCGGGAATATAAGCGAATGTTTGGTGCACCACCGATGCGCGATGTGGAAAGGCTGCGAGAAGCTGTTAGGGAGACTGCTAGTTCAATATGAACTCCTCAAGAAGACATGATATAACTGGTCTTCTAAGAAAAATAAACCAAAAAATTATCCCCCTCATCATTGAGGAGGATGGGGTAATAGAAAGCAGCCATCAAGCAAGCAACCTTACCAATTAGCTGTGTTTGTGTCATCCCATACTTGCAGAGCAAATCATTCAGATGGTTCAATGCACTTTGAATTTGTGCATCTGTTCTTTGTAATTTCAAGTCAAACCAACCATCAACAACTGCATTTTATTCCACATCTTTAATGCGGGTCTTTCGTTCTAAAATCTCCTTCAACACCAATGTGACTACTGCTAGCAGCGCTAATAGTACAGCGGCGGAGAATGCAGCTTCAGTTTCATACTGTTTGTAAGCATCTTCCACAAATAGTGGTAAGCTCTGAGTTTTATCAGCAATATTGCCAGATACTACGGAAACTGCGCCAAATTCGCCCATTGCTCTCGCATTGGTGAGAATTAAGCCGTAGAGTAAGCCCCAGCGAATACTAGGTAGGGTAACGCGCCAAAATGTTTGCCAATCGTTTGCGCCGAGTGTTCTAGCTGCTTCTTCTTGATCCTTGCCAAACTCCTCTAAAACAGGAATTACTTCTCTGGCGACAAAGGGCATACTCACGAACGCCGTAGCCAGTACCATACCTGGGAAGGCAAAGATAATTTGAATATCATGTGCTTGCAGCCAAGGGCCAAACCACCCATTTCGCCCATAGAGAAGAACAATCATTAATCCCGCAACTACGGGTGAGATCGAAAAGGGTAGGTCAATAATACTTAAGACTACAGCCTTCCCACGGAAATTATGACGAGCGATCGCCCAAGCTGCACACAATCCAAAAACTGCATTAATCGGGACAGCTATGACTGCTAGTAACAGTGTTAGCCAAGCTGCATGGGTAAAGGCTGGACGGCTCAAGTTAGAAAGGAATGGGCCAACCCCTTTGCTGAAGGCTTGGATAAAAACGTTGAGTGCTGGGATATATTGAACTAAAGCTAAATAAGCGATCGCAATTCCAATCAAAAGTGTTGGAACCCAACTCTGAGATTTTCTCGGCTTGACTACATTTTTATTATTTGTAGATGAGTGAAAACTTGGCTCATTTACTGTCATATCTTCTTGACCACGCTTGTAAGAAATTAATTGCTAGAAGTAGCACCAAGGAAATTCCCAGTAAAACTACGCCGATCACAGTTGCACCAGAATAGTCATACTGCTCTAGTCTCTGGAAAATTAGTACGGGTGCAATCAAATCTTGGTAGGGTGTATTAGAAGAAATAATTACAGTAGAGCCATATTCTCCCACTGCACGCGAGAAACCCAAGGCAATACCAGTCAAAATTGTGGGAAATAAAGGCGGTAAAATTACTTTCCAAAAAGTTTGCCATTGAGAAGCACCTAAAGACCAAGCGGCTTCTTCAATTTCATGTTCCATTTCCTGAAGTACAGGTTGCACTGTCCGCACAACAAAGGGTAGCGAGATAAATATCATTGCCACCCATACGCCCAAGCGAGTGAAAGATACCTTAATGCCTAACGGTGCTAATAGGGAACCAATCCAGCCATTATCACTATATACTGTTGCTAGTGTTAGGCCTGCTACCGAGGTTGGTAAGGCAAATGGTAAATCTATGGTGGCATCAATGATGCGTTTTAAAGGAAAGTCATAGCGCACCATCACCCAAGCAATCAAAGTCCCAAATACGCCATTGAGCAGAGCCGCTGCCAACGAAGTAACAAATGTAACATTATATGTTGCTAGAGCGATATCACTAGTAGCGATCGCCCAAAATCGCGCTGGCGGTTCTGTACTTGCTTTCAAAAACATCGCCGCTATCGGGACAAACAACATTACTGTTAGGTATACCAAAGTGATGCGCCAAGTCCAGGGAATTTGACGGAATTTCTCCAGGAAAGTCTTCCAGAACGGAGTTTTACGGTCAATTTCTACAGGGGGAGATAGAGTCATAGTCAAAAATTGCAAAAGCTAAATTTCAAAATTGTAAAACTCAAGTTTGGTAGGTATCCTGTGATGTCTAATCATCCTAAGTGTAAATAACTGAAGATATCTAAAAATTATGCAATGCATAGTAGTTTTCATTGGTCATTAGTCATTTGTCTTGTGTGATTACAAATGACTAATAACTAATAACTAATTACTATTTCTTTTGGGCTTGAATCTTATCGAAAATTGCACCATCTGCAAAAAATTTCTTATTAATGGCATCCCAACCACCGAAATCTTTAACCGTGCCCAGAGTTTTCACCTTCGGGAATTTATCTGCAATTTCTTTATTATTGGCTACTGTCTCATCTACAGATCGAAATCCTAATTTTGCAAATTCTTGCTGTGCTTCTGGAGTGTACAGATATTTCACAAAACCTTCGGCGACTTCACGAGTACCGTGTTTGTCAACGTTTTTATCTACAACTGCAATCGGATTATCGATGGAGATATTTACATCAGGGACAACAGCAGTTACTTTCTCACCCTTTTGCTCTGCCAGAATAATTTCGTTTTCGTAATTGATTAAGGCATCGCCTTGACCTTGTTTAAAGAAAGCATCTGTGGCTTCCCTGGCATCTTTAGTTAAGATGGGCACGTTCTTATAGACTTTAGTTACAAAGTCAAGAGCTTTAGTGTCGTCTCCACCAGTTTTAATCACGGAATTCCACAAGGCAAGGAAATTCCAACGTGCAACCCCTGAAGTTTTGGGGTCAGCGGTAATTAGTTTTACACCATCTTTTGCTAAATCAGCCCAAGTCTTAATACCTTTGGGATTGCCTGGACGAGTTACTAATGCTGCTACAGATTTAGAGACAATGCCATCATTGGGAACTTCCTTTTCCCATCCTGGTTGAATTAGTCCGGCTTTCTCAATCTTTTGAGTATCTCCAGCCAGCGCCAAGTGAACAACGTCAGCTTCCAAACCATCTATCACAGCACGAGTTTGAGAACCAGAACCGCCATAGCTTTGTTTAAAGGTGACAGTTTGGTTATGTTCTTGCTTCCATTTTTCTACAAATTTAGGAATAATCGCTTCATGGGCTGCTTTGGTGACAGCAAAGGAAACAAGAGTTAATTCAACATTTTGTTTGTTGGCAGCAACAGGACTAGCAGCAGGGGTTTCACTGGCAGAATTATTACCATTTCCACCAGAACAGGCTGCAAGGGATACACTCAATAATGTCCCTGCCAAAAATAGCGATACAAAGCCTTTAAGCGAATTTAGCCTCAAACGTTTAGCGATCCGTTCAAGGTTTAGTTGCGATCGCTTCAGGGGGCGCAGCCACAGACTCATTCCAGACTCTCCTGTACAATATCTACGGTTATTCTATGGAAATACCGTATATCACATGGTATATAAGATAATTGCAGGTATTGCTAGAAAAAAGCAAGAGGTAAACGACATATTCTCGATAGAGAATATGGTGATTTTAACAGTATGATGCGCAATTCCAACTACTCTGACTAAAATAATTTTCAAATTTTTATCACATCATCATAATTCAGTTCATGGATTTCAACAGGAATGTATCAGGCTAATAGCTGATGATTCATATTGGTTATCTGTCGCTCTTGATTCATATTTTATAAATTTTGAGCAAATAAAAAAATACACACCTTTCTTGGTAAAGAAACTGTATTTTTTAAGATAAAACCCCTTGATATATGTTGTTTCATTCTGATACTCTCTTTTTTAAAAGCATCTACTATATCTCGATAGATTTTTAGATGTTTAATCAGATATACCAGCTATTAACGATCCCATGACTCATCAGCCATATCAAAAGTCGAAATTCAATCAAGTAGTCAAGTTGCAAGTTTTAGATACAGTCCAACAACTATTTCCATCTATAAAGCTCCCCTCAGTTAAAACCTCTGTCCTAGTGCTAGCAGCAGGGTTGGGGTTTAGTACTCTTATTCCTGTTCATGCAGCAAGTACAGCTTCTCAAACTTCTTCTATTAATCAGAAAACACAATTAATAAGCCAAAACGGTAAGAAAGTTGAAATCACTCTCGTTTCCTATGCTGTCACCAAGGCTGCTTATGACAAAATCATTCCCCAGTTTGTAGCCAAATGGAAGCGGGAAAAAGGTCAGGATGTGATTGTGCGGGAAAGCTATGGTGGTTCAGGATCACAAACTCGGGCTGTGATTGATGGTTTACCAGCAGATGTTGTAGCTTTAGCATTGGCTTTGGATACCAAAAAAATTGAGCAAGCAGGCTTAATTCAACCTGGTTGGGAACGGGAAAACCCCAATAATTCGATTGTGACTCATTCGGTAGTAGCTCTAGAAACCCGTGCGGGTAATCCGAAAAAGATTAAGACTTGGTCTGATTTAGCCAAACCAGGAGTCAAGATTGTAACGGCTAACCCCAAAACTTCAGGTGGTGCTAGATGGAATTTTCTTGCCTTGTGGGGAGCGATCGCTAAGAATGGTGGTAATGAAACCCAAGCTCGGAACTTTGTTACCCAGGTGTTTAAAAATGTCGTTGTCTTACCTAAAGATGCACGGGAATCCAGCGACGCTTTTTATAAAAAAGGTCAGGGAGATGTCTTACTCAACTACGAAAACGAAGTGATTTTAGCAGCACAACAAGGTAAGACAGATACTTCTTACGAAGTTCCCTCAACTAACATTTCTATAGATGCGCCAGTAGCAGTTGTGGATAAAAATGTTGATAAGCACGGTAACAGAGCAGTTGCTGAAGCTTTCGTCAAGTTTCTGTTCACTCCAGAAGCGCAGCGTGAATTTGCCAAAGTTGGGTTCCGGCCAGTTAACTCCACTGTAACTAAAGAAGTACAGAAAAAGTTTCCTAAGATTTCGCGGCTGTATACTGTTGGAGATTTAGGAGGTTGGGATTCTATCCAGAAGAAATTCTTCGATGATGGCGCAATCTTCGATAAAATCCAAAGTGGGCGACGTTAATTTAATGATTCAGATTACTACCCAATTAATTTTTGATTGAAAAATAAGATTCCCAAATTTTTAAAAAAGTTGGGAATCTTATTGTGGTTTTCTCATACATAATAAATAAATCCTCTTAGGGGTTGTTTTAAAAGTGGTTAGCTGTGATTTTAGATACTAATTTATCCCCCCTACCCCCCTTAAAAAGGGGGAAAACTGAATCAAAATCCCCCTTAAAAAGGGGGATTTAGGGGGATCTAAAAGTATTTGATACATCATTAGGGACTTTTCAAACATCCTCTTAGATATCTTTCAACCTGGCATTCTTATCAAAATGCAAGTAATGTTTAATAATATGCTCTACGCTATTACCACAGCTATTAGCAAGTAGTTTTAAGTCAACTCCATGATTAGCTTGAATGCTGATAAAAGTGTGACGTGTAGAATAGGGTTTTAAATATTCTAGTTTTCTCTCTTGGGCTAATTTCTTTACTACCCCAGGATAGTGGTAGACTTTACCTCTGACCTCAACAGTATTGCCAGTCCAGATATCTGTAAGGGTATTACTTGAATATTGCTTGCCAGCGATAGTTCTAAAAACTAATTCATTTTCCTTTTTGCCGTTTGCATATAATCTTGTTAATAAATTAACTAACCTATTCATCCCTTGAATTTTAAATAGTCTTTCAGTATTATTATTTGATTTTTTAGTAATACCAGCACTACTATCAAATGATTCTTTAAAAAATATCCAACCCTCCTCTAGTTGGATATTTTTCCACTTCAAAGCGAATACTTCACCATGTCTGCAACCAGTGAGAAACAGAAACTCAATTAAATCAGCACCATGTCTGATAGAGGCTTGCTCAGAATTACGGAATGATTCAACGATCAAATCTCTTTCTTGGATGTTATAAGCTCTATAATCTTCTAATTCTGAGATTTTTTGCGACTTTTTGGGTATATTGTAAGTTTTTTTGATTTCTATAAAATAATCTGCCGTTAATTGCTGATTACTAATAGCCCGTTGACACATATTACTCAGCAAACAAAATAGCTTTTTTATTTGTTGTAAGTTACTTTGCTTTAGTAATAAGTGCTGAATTAAGCTATTGGCAGTATCAAGATTTAATTCTAAGTCTAAAAATTCTTTAATTAGATTGTGGTAAACAATAAAATTTTTTTTATAGGTACTTTTTTGGATCTGCTTTGTTTGCAATTTCCAATCAACAAACTCATGCCATAATTGTCCTAATTTAGGTGGTTGTGGAGGATTGCTGAACTGGTTAATTGTTGTGAGTTGCTTAATTTCTAGATATTTAGCGAGTGTTGGATCGAATGAGCTACCATCTGTGCGATCGATATCAGCTTGTATCTGTGCTGCGATTTGATTTGCCCATTGCAGATTTTCTGGGGTGTCTCTCCTCCCCAGTCCTTTATAAGCTTGTCGCTTGCTGTAGAACTTCTGGCTAATGCGAGTGCTGAACTGTAGCCTTAAACTACCTTTATCTGAACCGACACGTATATCTGCTAATTTGATAGAATCCTTGCTACTCTTATGTTTTGAGTGCATAGTAAATTTCTAGTAAAAATAGCAATTTTATAAATGACAATTACTAGAGTAGTTGATTTTCCGTCTTTTGATGAAAGCAGGAATGGGGTTGTTGTAATGGTCGATCCATACAGCCAAACACAGCAGATGCAGCAAGTTGTCTACCGAATTTTAGATGCTAATTTAGATCGCGCTCGTGAGGGTTTGCGAATTATCGAAGAATGGTGTCGCTTTGGGTTAAATAATTCTCAGTTGACTGGGGAATGCAAGCATCTGCGACAAGAGGTAGCTAACTGGCATACAGCGGAAATAAGAGCAGCACGAGATACACCAGGGGATACTGGTACGGAGTTAACACATCCCCAAGAGGAGCAACGCACTAGCATCAAAGCCGTGTTGCAAGCTAACTTTTGTCGCGTGCAAGAAGCAATGCGGGTGCTAGAAGAATACGGTAAACTTTATCACTCTGAGATGGGTAAAGCATTTAAGCAGATGCGGTATCAAGTTTACACCTTAGAAAGCAATTTATTGGGTTATCAGCGCCATCAACTGCTGTGGCGATCGCGTCTGTATCTAGTTACCTCACCGTCAGAAAATCTATTGACAACTGTGGAAGCTACACTCAAAGGTGGATTGACTTTGTTACAATACCGTGACAAAACTGCTGATGATGCTATTCGTCTAGAACAAGCTAAAAAACTGCGACAGCTATGCCATCTCTACGGCGCTCTTTTCATTATTAATGACCGTGTAGATCTGGCTTTGGCGGTAGATGCAGATGGCGTGCATCTAGGACAGCAAGATATGCCCATTGACATCGCCAGACAATTACTCGGTTCCCATCGCCTCATCGGACGTTCCACCACAAATTTAGAAGAAATGCAAGCAGCAATAGCGGAAGGTGCTGATTATATTGGTGTCGGGCCAGTTTATGAAACACCAACAAAGGCAGGTAAGCCAGCCGCAGGCTTAGAATATGTCAGCTATGCTGCCAAAAATTGCTCTATTCCCTGGTTTGCAATTGGCGGCATAGATGCAAATAATATCAATGACGTGATTGATGCAGGTGCAAAACGTGTAGCGGTAGTGCGATCGCTCATGCAAGCAGAACAACCCACCTTGGTGGCACAATATTTGCTCTCGCAATTAAATCGCATTAAACCAGAATCTTGAATAACTCAAAATTTAAAATTCAAAATCACTAAAATTCTGAGTAGTAGCTTTTGCTGCTCAGAATTTTTATAAAATTCCCAATTGTTTGAAATGCATTTGTGACAATTTATGTCTAATCAAATTACACTTCAGGTAAATGGAGAGAGCCATAGCTGTTCATCCCAAACTCCTTTACCAGAATTACTCCAACAACTTGGTTTCAATCCCCGCTTAGTAGCAGTAGAGTATAATGGCGAGATTTTACACCGCCAATTTTGGAATGAAACAAAAGTGCAACAAGGCGATCGCTTGGAAGTTGTCACCATTGTTGGTGGTGGGTGAATCAATTTTGGATTTTGGATTTTAGATTGGGAAATTTTCTAATGTCATTTGTCCTTTGCCATTTATTATTTCTCCCCGTCCCCGCGTCCCTTTGTCTCCCTTATCTTCCTTATCCCCCTACTCCCTCATTCTGACTTGTACAACGAACGGTGAAAGGTCTTCCGCTGGGCTAATTCTTTACCTTTACGACCGAGTTGTTCGCGTAGCGGTTGATCTTTACACAAGCGATTGAAAGCCTGGAAGACTTCATAACCAGAATTAGGGTTAACTAGTATGCCGTTCTCTTCGTGGTGAATTGCATCGATGACACCGCCTAAACGAGAAGCAATCACGGGTTTACCAAAGTAACTCGCTTCTAGGTAAACTATCCCAAAACCCTCTATATTACTAGCTTTTGTATTCACGAGATTGAGGATGGCAAATATATCACAGGCTGCATAATAGCCAGCTAATTCGCGATCGGGTATATATCCAGCAAAGTGTACCCTTTGATCTACTCGCAAGCGATGTGCTAGAGATTTCAGTTCCGCTTCACAAGGGCCTTGTCCACAAATTATATAGTGGACATCTACCCCAACAGTTAGTAGTAGGGGCAAATTGTCAATTACACGGTTAAAGCTTTTATGCTTAACCAGCTGTCCCACCGAGAGAATAACTACTGCTGTCTCTGGAATGTTGTACATTTGGCGCACGCTTGCACGTAAATTACCCAGATTACCTTGACTTGGTACTTGGCTAAATTTCTCTGGCCTAACCATTGGGTTAATGACATGGGTAGGGGTATCCAATCGCAAGCTAGCTCTGAGGTAATCTTGTGTAAAAGAACTGTTACAAACAATCCCTTCAGCTCGTTTAAGCGTCAATTTAAATAGCGATCGCCATAAAGGATT
This sequence comes from Aulosira sp. ZfuVER01, assembly GCA_034530615.2. Taxonomy (GTDB): domain Bacteria; phylum Cyanobacteriota; class Cyanobacteriia; order Cyanobacteriales; family Nostocaceae; genus Aulosira. Next base: position 19,347 of record JAVRCV020000003.1, on the reverse strand, counting down.
GCGTAAACCACAAAGAATATCATTACCGTGAAGATAGATAAAAAAGCGAATAGGGAGGAAATAGCTGAGGAGTAAAAGTGATGGAAACTCGTAGCCATGTCCCCACTCAATATAGCGATAGTGATAGCGAAAATATAATTTAATTGCCAGTACAAATGAATAGATGAGATTGAAGCAAGGATTGAGAAAACTCCAATCTCTAATAATTGGCCAGCGATATATAGGGAATTTTTGATCTCGATCGAATACTTTATCGCCTGAGCAAGCAGCAGCGAGAACAATTACTCGTTCTGGATCTTGCAGACAACGATTATATATATACTCACTAATTACAGCTTCTTTTGGTAGAAAGCTGCGAGAGATAACTAGAATATCGGGGAAGGCAGTTTTTTCGCGAACATTTGCCGCCAGTTGTGAAATATGTTCCATAATTAAGTTTTCTAACTATATTGCTAATAATTTTTAAGTTTTCATACTCTCAACTAAGACGAAGAAATTAGCACTAATTTACTGCTGTCCTTGTGCTGTAATTTTGGTGAATTCAGAATTTTCTCAAGACAACTCGAGAGGGAACTAAAGGACACAACAGGATGCGTGATTTATTAACGCCAGTCACATCTTACTCTCCTGAATTCTACGAGAGCAAGTAAGTAATTTAGCTAGTCAGGGAAATCGCTGACACGGTGACTCCCCTGAGTGGTAACACGTAGCGTGAGTAGCTTGCCGCCTAAGCCACATACACTAGATTTTGCGCAAACATCCTTTTCTATAATTACCATAAGGAATTTGCTATATCTGTATCTAATTTTCTACTGTTTTATCATCTTCGCCAATTGCTAGCCTGTAAAAACGCGGAATCTACATTATTGTTTACTATCAGTACTTACTTCAAGCATAGCAAGCAGATTTGTAAAAATAGTTATCACTTGATAATACATAGGCTGTAGAAACATCATTCTAAATCCTTGTTTAAGCGATAGGAGTATACAAATTTCAGCAGTATTTGAGAACAGTAGTTGGGAAGATTTTATTTTTAATGTTGCTGTTGTTATTTTTTGATTTTAATTCCTCACCACATAAAATTCGTCTACCTGATTAACAAGCATTAAAGTTTGGTACTGCCAGCTAAATCAATTGCTCATAGACTATTGTGGTAATTGCTAAATTTAGTTTCTAGCAATAGGCTATCCTGAAAATCACTCACAATTATGCCAAAATGCCAAAAAGTCTCTGGTTGTCAGTCTCAGACAAGTTTGTGGGTATGAAGCCTGTAGTACCTCCCGTTAGTTAACTAGATAAGTTGTGCTTGCTGTATCTGTGCAAAAACAATCAAACCTTGTTCTGACTATAGTTTGAATGATAAGTCTCTCTTTAGGTAGATTTCAGGATAACTGAGTGCTGAGTGCTGAGTCATAAGTGAGGATCTCACTCGTTACTCAGCACTGTTTCGGTGAGCCGCGATCGCTAGGGTAATGATTAATTGATCCCAAAATTCCTACATTAGAGAAAAGATTTAAGGTACGGTTATCTACTCAAGAAATCCCCCCTAAGCTTGCTGCCTAGGCAAGATAAGACACGGTACATTGAATATGTAGCCGAAAAAGCAGAATGTTACAGAGAGCTACTGCCAATCAAAAACTCGCTTGCTTGCTACGGGCTGGCGTTACTGACCAAGCACAACTCTCCTACGAGCATTGGGAGAAATCATCACCAATACCGTTTTTCAAGCGACTGTATTATGCGTAAAAAACTACAACAAGCGATCAAACCGCTGTTAAAAACTTTCTTTGTCCTGAGCCTGGTGTTAGCTTTGGCACTTGGTCACGCCGATGGAGCATTAGCCGCCCGTAGTGGTGGTAGAATCGGCGGTGGTTCTTTTAGAGTGCCTTCTAGCCGCACTTACACACCTCGCACCTACGCACCTCCTGGTGGGGGAGGATACTATGCTCCTTACCCTGGTGGTGGTTTTGGATTTCCTTTCCTGATTCCTTTCTGGGGTATCGGTGGAGGATTTGGCGGGTTGTTTACCATCTTAATTTTTATTGCGATCGCTAATTTCTTAGTTCAATCTTTCCGCCGCGCTAGCAGTGGCGATACAACAAACGAAGTAGGCTACAGCAGCAATCCTCCTGTATCTGTAACTCGTTTGCAAGTGGGTTTATTAGCTCAGGCGCGTGGTTTACAAACTGAACTCGATCGCATTGCCGAAACTGCTGATACCAATTCCCCACAGGGAAGAGCAGAAATTCTCCAAGAAACTAGCCTGGCATTGCTCCGCCATCCAGAGTACTGGGTATATGTTGGTGGCGGTACACAGCAAGCTAAGTTGAATTCTGCTGAGGCTCAATTCAATCGTCTCTCCCTAGCAGAACGCAGCAAATTTAGCGAAGAAACCCTATCTAATGTCAACAACCAACTCAGAGCAGCACTGGCTAAAGAAGCTCTACCTGGTGGTGTAAATCCAGAAAATCCCACCGATCTCATTACTTCTGGTCCTGGAGAATATATTATCGTTACCTTGTTGGTAGCGACTCTAGGCAAGTATGCAATTCCCGCAATTAACAGTGCTGATGATTTGCGTCAAGCTTTGCGTCAAATTGGTGGTATTCCTAGCGAGCAAACTTTGGCGATAGAGGTGCTTTGGACTCCTCAAGCTGAAGGTGATACTCTCACTTCTGATGATTTGTTAGCTGAGTATCCTGATTTGAAGCTTGTTTAATTAAATCAAGCTGCGATAACAGCATAAAAACCGCTTGCCATTCAGCAAGCGGTTTTTTGTTTCGCTATAAACATATTTAGTATAGTTCTTCCTTATCGATTTTATCTTAGCAGATTTAGAATTAAGCGTCAATCCCAATAAAGGCAGTGAGTCTGGTAAGCGGGGACAATGCCCAATTACTATTGCCTTTGCAATCGTTTTTCATCTGCTGTGCGATCGCATTTACGCAAAAAATATTTTGCAAATAAGCAAGTGATAGCAACTTCAAGGAAGCCTGAAGCAACATCAGGGTTCCTTGAATTAATTTCAGGGTTCCCGTTTCCGTGTTTCGCGTACCCGGAATTAACATCAGGGTTCCTTGAATTAGCATCAGGGTTCCTGTTTCCGTATTTTGCGCAGATTGAAATACATCTCGACAATAATTGATGAAGATCTTATGATTAGTTATTAGCTTGATGTTTGGCAAATCAAAGCGGGGGCAAAAACCCTAGGGGATCTGCCAAAATCGCCAGAACCTTGACAAAGCAATAATTATAGCGTTTAAGAGATTTGGGAAGATGCAAAATAATTGCAATAAGGTCGGCTAAAAATGACCATAATTTTCGACCCGTCAAAACTCTTCCCAGGAAGCTTGCTATTGTTAAGTTTCAGAACCCAGCTGTTTCAAACAACAATTACCCCGCAAGGGGATTGAAACTTTGAGATCCTTGATGGGATAACACAAGCTGTAGAGTTTCAAACAACAATTACCCCGCAAGGGGATTGAAACATGCGATTATTACTGGAGTTTGTGAAACCGATTATTCAGGTTTCAAACAACAATTACCCCGCAAGGGGATTGAAACAACCAATTATGACATTTAGCGAATTCACAGAAAAATGGTTTCAAACAACAATTACCCCGCAAGGGGATTGAAACATCAATATCTCATCCAAAAAATAGCGATCGCTGCCCAAAGTTTCAAACAACAATTACCCCGCAAGGGGATTGAAACATCGCTTTAAATCTTTAGATGCGCATATTCATCATGTGTTTCAAACAACAATTACCCCGCAAGGGGATTGAAACATGCCGAAAAACAAAGAGCTTACAGGCAAAGAATAAGTTTCAAACAACAATTACCCCGCAAGGGGATTGAAACAAGAATAGTAATGCTTTGCTCCTTGATTCCAATCAATTAAGTTTCAAACAACAATTACCCCGCAAGGGGATTGAAACTCGCCAATAATGCGCTTTAATTCTACTTCCACCGGTTTCAAACAACAATTACCCCGCAAGGGGATTGAAACTAGCAATTATAGCAACTAGTTTAGCTGGCGCAATCAAGTTTCAAACAACAATTACCCCGCAAGGGGATTGAAACCTAAACCGCTACTAAAACCCTACTAAAAATCGACCCAAAGTTTCAAACAACAATTACCCCGCAAGGGGATTGAAACTGCTATATAATACTCTCGACGTAGCATTTACTGGAGTTTCAAACAACAATTACCCCGCAAGGGGATTGAAACGCGGCTAATACGTTTTTAGCTAGTAATGGCGTCACGTTTCAAACAACAATTACCCCGCAAGGGGATTGAAACTCTGGTGATGCTTGATTTCGCAGGTCAGCAGCGTTAATGTTTCAAACAACAACTACCCCGCAAGGGGATTGAAACCAGCTGATGTTAATGGAACCGCAGGGAGCGATTCGGTTTCAAACAAAAATTACCCCGCAAGGGGATTGAAACTTAGCAGGCGATGAGGAGCTATTGAAACCAGTGATCAGTTTCAAACAACAATTACCCCGCAAGGGGATTGAAACATCAATATCCGTAACTTTAAATAGGAACAGTGGAAGTAATAGAGGGTTTAGCAATGCTCACCTGTGTCAATTTAAGCGTAGATGCATACAGCGTAAGTCTTTGAGGTTCTGTCTCTTAGCACCATAAACTTTTGATCCCCCTTAAAAAAGGGGGAATTATATTAGAATCTTAGCCCCCTTTTTAAGGGGGTTGGGGGATCAAATATCCTGATTGACAAAGCCTTTCACGTTAATTTGACACGTATGAGCAATGCTAAACCCCTACAAAAAATCTATCTCTATCATGATTTTCGTGAATTGGTATTACCCCGCAAGGAGACTGAAACAACTCAGCGAATGTTTTCTCGAATCCAGCAGCAAAACTTATCCCGCAAGGGGACAAATATATCAATCGCTGGCACAATTGAGAGATTTCAAATTAATGAAATGAACCGCCGATAAACGGCAACAATTTGTTAATGCGCGGTTGAATTATGCAGCCAAACTTGAAACAGAGATTCTAAAATATTTTCCCTGGCTGAATTACTCAATTCAGGATGTAACCACTTTTCAACTCTGAGAATGTGATGACCAAGTTTGGTGGGAATTGGCCCTATGACTTGTCCTGCTACAGCATCGGTAATAGCTTGGACAATTTCTGGTATCAATTCTACTAGCAAACACAAGCCAACAAAACCGCCATTTTCTAGAGAGAGTTGATCTTGAGAATACTCTACGGCTAGGGCAGCAAAAGAAGCATTTTCTTTTTGAATTAAGTGGACAATTTTTAAGGCATCAGATAAGTCAGGTACTAAAATCTGAGATAGTATCACTTGTCGATAGCGATCGCGGTTTTTCATATAATCAGCATCGACTTCCATGCCAAACAGATATTCTTTCAGCTTTTTGGTGAGCAGTTCAATTTTGATTCCCAAAGACCAATCTTCTACAGAGATGCGCTGCTGAGATAGCCAGTTGAGGGTTTCTGATGCTCCCAACAGCTTGTGTTCTAGACGAAATGCATCTCCGGCTGCTTGTAATTCTTCATTGGTAACTTTAATCTTAAACTCCTCGCAAGCCCTTAAAACTAGAGTATCTCGTTCTGCTAAAGCAGCAATGTCAGCTATTTTGTGAACGCGACGCAGGTAAGCCAAAATTTCTGTATCTGTTGCTGGGGAAATTGATGAAGGTTTTGTCAGGCTTTCTAGCATTACTTTGTCCTGTGTAATTAATAGCAATTTGTATAAGGTAAAGGGCGGGGAAACTCCGCCCATAAAGCACATTCTTTTATTTGAAAAATTACTCAATCTGCTCTCGCCGCTGTTTGAGTTTCAGCATCATTTCGGCGTGCATCTCCCGAGTAATTGGATAAAAATACGTTAAAAATAAACCAGCAATCAAACAAATTGTAGGTAAGGGGCCAACGGCTAGGCGGATAGCTAATAATGCTGATTCAGGTTGCGTGGGTAGTCCAGTTTGTCCGGCTACAGCTTCTTTAAAACCGTATGCTTGCAAAGCGTTTCCTACTAAAAATAAACCAAAAGCTAAACCAAATTTTTGCAGCAACACCATAAAGCCATAAAAAACTCCTTCGCGGCGTTGTCCTGTTTGAAGTTCATCTAATTCAATGACATCTGGAATCATCGACCAAGGAACTAGATAAGCTGTAGACACTCCAAAACCTGCCATGACTGCCATGACATACATTAAACCTATTTGACCAGGTTGTAAGTAATAGAGTCCGGCGGCGGCGATTATCCATAAACTCATTCCCAGAAAATAAACAACTTTCTTACCAACTTTTTTACTTAAATTACTCCAGAAAAAAAGCATCAACAAAGCTGTGCCTTGGACTGCAATCATGACTGTAGGGACATCTGCTTCTTGCAGGCGCATACAGTAAACAACAAAATAAGGAATAATGCTGGCGGTAATCTGTACGCCTAGCCAAGAACAAAGATATATACCAATAACGAACAGAAAAGGTCGGTTACTAAAGGCAATTTTTATTTGTTCAATGAAGGGAAGAGATGGGGGTTCTTCTATTTGGATGCGTTTAGCCTCAAATGCCAAAATGCGATCGCGCGTACCATAAACGCACCAATACAACGACGCTACCGAAATTACAGTACAGATTGCTGCTAAGACTAAATATTGTTGTGTGCGATCGCTAATGAAGGAAAAGACGATTTTGGAAAAAATCAACGATAGAATACTGCCACCGATGGAAAAGGTAAAGCGAAAGCTGTTGAGGCTGGTACGTTCGTCATAATCTTGCGTGAGTTCTGGTGTCATTGCCGTATAAGGCAAATTGACAACGGTGTAAAACACCTGAGATATCATCCCAATGACTACGTAATACCAAAACAAACCCCAAACGCTCAAGGGCGGTACAATCCACTGCAAGAAAAAGAAAACTCCAAAGGGAATCGCGCCATATAATAGCCAAGGCAGACGACGGCCCCAGCGACGAGATTTCGTTTTGTCAGTCAAAAAACCGACAAACGGATCGTTGACTGCATCCCAAATTTTACCAACCATCAAAATACTGCCAGCCAAACCCGCCGGGATACCAGCGACATTCGTAAAGAAAACCAGCAGGAAAAATATCGAAATATTTGCCGTAATCGCCGGGCCTAAATCCCCTGCACCATAGGCTAGTTTGGTTTTAAATGGCAGTTTTTCACTTTGAACAGAACCATCAGCGGCAGAATCATTCATAATATCTTGCGCTCATACTAAAATAGAGAGTTTGCATTTGCCTTCAGTATTAGCTAAAAATTACTTCCGTTATGCCAGACCTTTACGTTTCTTGGTCAGATTATCACCAAAAAATTGAACAACTGGCTGCTCAGATTTATCAATCGGGTTGGGAATTTAACCAGATTGTCTGTCTTGCCAGAGGCGGACTGCGAGTAGGAGATATTTTATCCCGTATATACCAGCAACCGCTGGCAATTTTAGCAACATCATCTTACAGTGGACCAGGCAAGCAAGAAAGGGGTTCGTTAACCTTTTCTCGCCATTTAACCATGACCACTGAAACTTTAGGTTCCCAGGTTCTATTAGTCGATGACCTTGTAGATTCTGGAGTCACACTCAAAGAGACTATCCCTTGGCTACAGCAAAAGCCTGAGTTTGCGATCGCCGAAATTCGTACTGCTGTACTTTGGTATAAAGCTTGCTCAGTTATAGAACCTGATTACTATGTTGACTACCTCTCAGATAACCCCTGGATTCACCAACCCTTTGAACCCTATGAATACACTAACCCCGCTGAACTAGCAGCAAAGTTTAGCCAACACGGTGAAGCATCACCCGTCCTATGAGTCAATTTTGGATTTTGGATTTTGGATTGGGAAATTCTCCAATGTCATTTGTCAAAAGCCAGGAATTTTCCCCCAATGCCCAATGCCCCATGCCCAATGCCCTTAAAACAACCATAGCCAAATTGGTAATGTAACAAGTAATACTATTACCCCTGCTGCCAAGGCGGTTACAGCTAAGTCGCGATCGAGATTGAAGGTTTCGGCAATTACTAGAGTGGCAAACGCTGGCGGCATTGCCATTTCTAGGACAATTACCTGGGCGGCTGAACCAGTTACACCAAACAGTGGTAATGTACTGCCAATAACTAAGGGAACTACCAGCATTTTAATTGCCAAGCTCATCCCTACTTGTGGTAAGCTTTTCCATGACTTTAACTGCGACAGTCTCATCCCAATTAACACTAGGGATAAAGCAACGGCAATCCAAGCCAATTTATCCAAACAAAATTCAACTATATAAGGGATTTTTACCTGTCTAAACAGTAAGCCAAAACCGAAACTCCACAGGGCAGGATTAATTAAGATTACCTGAGTTATCTGCCAATAATCGCTCACATTACGTCCGAAATTGGCTGCTAATGCCACTCCTAAGCCGTAAGCCCCAAAGAGTGAACCTAATAAATCATAGAATAAAGCCCAAGCAAAGTACTTTTGTCCTACCATAGCTAGGATGATGGGAAAGCCAAGATAACCAGTATTACCCACCATTGCGGCTAAAAGCAAACTACCCTGAGTTGGTTTTTGGGGCCTGGTATTTGTTAAATAGGCTTGCCCTTGAATTGCCAACCAAGCCAATAATGCCCCTAGGAAAATGGCGAGGTAAGCGATCGCAGGTGCAATCCAAATATGTCCTGAAAGGTCAGCTTGGCGTACAAAAGCAATTATGCTAATCGGCCCTCCCACGTAGAAAAGAAACTGACCTAAACGTGAGGGAACTGTGCTTGGTAGCTTACGTCCCAGAAAGAATCCTAATAGGACTAATCCTACTAGCTTGACATATAGTTCTAAAAGATTGGTCAAGATTGCACCCAAAAATATAGAACTAAAATGCTACCGCTTGCGTTTATTTTTTTCCAGTCTACAATCTGTTATGGCTATTGAAAAAAAGCAGGAGTGAATTCTTGAATAAGGCTGGGTTTTCTGGAGAACCGCAACACTCATCGGCTGCTTCTGGTGATGATATTCCAGCAGCTTTACGCGATACTCCCGACACAAAATCTAAGATGCGCATGCAACCTCTAGTTTTTCTGATTGGCGGAGTATTGGCATTTGTCCTGCTTGCTGTCAGTAGTGGCTTTTTATTTTTCATCATTTCACCCAAAAAAACTGCTACTTCTCAACCTTCACCAATTAGTTCGCCATCACAGACACCAACATCTGATAGTTCTGTCACATCTCAAAATGAGAGCGATACTATATTGGGACATTTGGCATATACTGAAGCGCCAGAATCAGAGTTAGCAGTAGTTTCTCGCAGAGGGGGGATTAGAATGCGAAAAGCTGCTGCTGAAAAATTTCAAGAGATGGTAAAAGCAGCACGCAGAGACGGGGTAATTATAGTGCCAATTTCTGGCTTTCGTTCGGTGAAAGAGCAGGAGCAGTTATTTTTTACTGTGGGTGCGCAGCGTAATCAAACTCCAGCGCAAAGAGCATCCCTGAGTGCGCCTCCTGGTCATAGCGAACATCACACAGGCTATGCTGTGGATGTGGGTGATGGAGCAGTACCAGCAACTAATCTCCAAGCCAACTTTGACAATACCAAGGCTTATCAGTGGTTACAAGCAAATGCTGCCCGTTTTAGTTTTGAGATGTCCTTTCCTAAGGATAATGCTCAAGGTGTCAGTTATGAGCCTTGGCACTGGCGTTTTGTAGGCGATCGCGATAGCTTAGAAACTTTCTACAAAGCCAAAAATTTAAAACCTACTCCCACTCCTACACCCCAATCAACGCCCTAGAACCGCTGCGCGGAATTCGTAATTTGTAATTACTTGTTTACAAGGGCTACAGACATTTCCAATGGGGGGTTTATTGAATAGAAAATATTTTGGTAAATATATTGCCAAATTAATTATAAAAATAAATACAGAGTAAAAATCTTGCTTTTTACTCTGTGTTTACCTATGTATCTGCACCCTCAATATTTGTGATGCCCTTTACTTTCTATTTAATAATTTATCTCTAATTCTCAAAACTCTCATCTGTCTAACGGCTGGTTTAAATATATATAATATTACATTAATTTTTTACCTTTTGGTAGTGGTTGAAACTGAGTAATAATCCCCAATCTTTAGAGAAAAATTTAGCACAAGTTAAAGTTTTGACATTGTAGAATTTAATACTTTATATTAATTTAATATATACTTATTTAAGTAATAAAAATGTCATGTATTTATCATTAATTTCTCAGTGATTTATTGTAAAATCAATCTCAAATACTTATCAAACAAGGATTTTAAGTATAATTGAATTTCAAGCTCAGATAAAAAATTAAGAGCTTAATAGAATAGATTACTTAGAAGCGAATCGCACTAATAACTCAGCAATTTTTGTATAGGAAAACTGACAATTGGAAACAGAGAACAAAAATGTTGCACTTTCCCTGTTTTTTAACTCTCTAGAGATGCGATCTCCTAACATTCTCTTGAGATTGATTTATACCAATTCTCTATGAAGATGCGCTGACGTGCAAGAAATAAAAACGAACTACAAAGAAGGTAAAGATAGGAAGTATAGAGATAATTTGGCGCAGCTTCACAAATAAACAGTATTCAACCTCAAGAGTATTAGTAACTTTAATTACTAGATAATAGGTTACTGTTACACCTTGTTAACTCAAATAAAATTTATCTCTCAAGATAGTACAAACTCATCAGCATAGCTAGCAATCTTAAAAAGACATAGTAACTAAATATACTTATTGTGTCTGAGAGGAAGCAATCATGGCTCTGTTAATATTTCGGTTCGTGACGCTGATCCTTATTGCCCTCAGCATGGGAATGGCGTTCTGTCATACATTAGAACTGCCCGCCAAGATGCAATACGACGGGGCGCTGTATGTCAGAATCCAGAATTCGCTGTATGTAGCTTTTGGGCCGCCTAACATTGGTGCATTTATTGAAGTGGCTGCGGTTGTAGCCGCGTTCGTCCTAACAATTCTAGTTCGCAAACGGCGACCAGCTTTCCCACTAACATTGGTTGGCACAATATTTTTATTGTTGGCTTTCCCTGTAGTCTTTTTCTTGTTTACTGAGCCAGCAAATACCGTATTGAGGCAAGCGACACCGCAATCATTACCAGCAAACTGGTTACAGCTACGCAGTCAATGGGAGTATTCCCATGCAGCACGCTTCTTTCTGCAATTGATTGGTTTTAGTTTATTGCTGCTTTCTGTTTTGCGGGAGACTCCGACAAATAACGCACGCGATCGCCTCACCTCGGAGGAGATACAGCTAACTAGACATTAGATTTCTGCTAAATTCTTTCGCCATCGCTTCACCGCCGCTTGCAATTCCTCCGACAACCAATAATCAAACTGTGGATAAACAGGTAATCGCGGCACTAATTCCCACCCCGCAGGCTGTAAAATGTCTCTCAACGCCTGCTCTTGAACGTGGGGATAATCAGGATTCACTTCATCTTTTGGCCCAATTCCGCCTAAATCTCTCGCACCAGCTGCTAAACAAGCAAGCAACCATTGCTCATCTTTGACTAAATTCGGTGGAATTTGGATTGTAATATCTAAGGGTAAAATCTGACGTGCCTTAGCAATTACTTCTGGTAATTGATGGGGGTCAAAAGGTGGTGCATCAAAGCTTTGCTGATTTCCTGGGCTATGGGGTTGTAAGATAACTTCTTGAATATGATGGTAACGTTGATGTAGTTGAGATATGGCTGCTAAGGTTTCCCAGCAATCATCCATTGTTTCCCCAATTCCTAATAGTAAACCTGTGGTAAAGGGTATCTGTAATTCTCCTGCCCATTCTAATTGCCGTAACCGTACTTCTGGTAATTTACTTGGTGCGTGTTGATGCACGGTATTTAATAATTTTGGGGTTAATTGCTCTAACATTAACCCCATTGACACATTAATATTTTTCAGCTTTTGCATCTCCGTAAAACTCAACGGGCCTGCGTTAGTGTGGGGGAGAAAGCCCATTGCAAATGCTAATTTGCACAAGTCATAAATCCGTTGAAACCACTCCTCACGCTTTGGTGAATTAGGATGTACTTCGCCACTAAGAAGGAGAATTTCACAAATATTTTCGCTTTGAAGTTTTTTTAAAATGCTTTCGGCTGCTGATAGACTCAGCCAGGGACTTTTACCTGGGTCGGTGCGAAAGTTGCAGTAAGTACAGCGATTAAAGCATTCATAAGTCGGGACAATTGTATAAGCTGGGCTATAAGTAACAATTCGAGAATTATCAATTGGCATAGAGCAAGAGAGTAGCAAAAATTAAATTATCCAATTTTTACCTAGTACATTAATGAAGTGTAACTCACAATCTTCATTTACAGATTTAGATACCCGACTTTTTGAAGAAGTCGGGTATCTGGGCAGATGCTTTCGCAGTTTTTATCTAAGCGAATTTGTATTCATTCATATTGTTTTTTTCTTGTTGTTTAGCATAAATATTCTTGAGGTGTTTTTTAACTGTGTTGATAGTAATGTAAAGCTGATTGGCGATTTCTCTATAAGAAAGGTTAGCTCGACGTAGCTGCCAAACTTCTATTTCACGGTCTGTTAAATTGTATTTTTTGGCATCTGCGATCGCAATACTTTGGCTATACTGATTGCAATCCTCTACAGTTACTAATAAAAAATTATGTTTACTCGCACATAGCTGTAACCATCTAGCCCGCAGACGGAATTTAACTGTGGGTTTTGGTTCAATTTCAGATTCAATAATTATTTTCTCATCTGGAAATAACTCGCGACTCTCAATTAAAGATTGACAAACACGCCAGATTTCCTCCGGTACTGCATTACTGGCAGTTTCTTCTGGCATTAATTGGCGACAAATAGAACGAGCAAACTCATTTGTATGAATTAACTGACCTTCAGTTGTTAGTATAAAGATGCCGTCAACAAAGCTTTCAATAATAGCTTGTAGTAAATCAACTTTTGGTACAGGTTGCAAGTTATCATCTTTGGCAAGTTGTTTGCAAAATTTATCTCCTGGGGTAGCTGCAAAATTTAAGTGATTTTCGTCATTTGGAAATAACATTGTCGATTTACTCCAAAACTCAGCGTTAAAGTCAAACAGGGATACCTGTGATATCAAGCAGGTGATTAGCTGAATTTTGATTGTCGAGATTCTGTTTATGCAATGAGTAAGCTGTAAGTACAGTAATGCTGTTGTGGTAAAACCTTGTGCGTTGAAGTTTGCGTAATTTGCCTGAAGCAGTGTGAAGTTTTTATAAAGTACAGCAAAATGTTCGGTTCAAGCTGCTGATGCTGCACAAGTTGGGAACAGTCAGGAGTCTTGCTATATGATAAATCCACAGAGTATTGACCAATGGTTTCCTGTTGAGCAACAGCGTAAATACGTTTCGCAGTTACAAGGGAGAGTGGGGATAACACGCCGTCGGGCAGAATATTTTGTCAAGCTGTGGGCTTATTTACTAGTCAAACAACGCCAAGAATTAGGCCAGCGTTTAAAGCAACCTTTAACAGCACTGGATTTACCCGATGGGTTTGTTCCTTGTACCCATCGAGAAGCACAAGAAGTTTTTTATGGTGAAAACGACCGGGGGAGCGATCGCTCGGCGGGTATGATGATTGATAAGCTCGTAGCTTTAGGGCTAATTGAAAAAGACTTTGATGGTAATACTACCTGCATTCGCATTCGGTCTTTATTATCCAATCCCCAAGACTCTACCCCAGCTAAAGCCGCAATCAAGTTTTTCACTGACGACTTTAACCCCCGCACTGACGCCATCCCAGTTGCGAGTTTTTTAGCCCGCAACTACAACTGGATGAACAAAAAAGCCACTGCTTTACCCCACAGAATTGTCAGAATACTACGTGGCTGGGCGGAACAATATCCTACCGGGATGCGGGTACTACGTCGCAGCGATACTCAAGATGCTGTAGGTTTTTATATCCTGTATCCGGTGGCGACAGAATATGAAGCGAATTTCTTTCTCCCGCCACGCAATAGTCTGCACCTGAGTGCAACTTGGGACGATGACCCATTTCAAATTGCTCAGATAGGCGATCGCAATTGTACTTCGATTTTTGTCCGCAGTTGGCAAATCGATTTACCTTACAAGCAGTTAATTAACGTCTGTGAATTCTTACAGGATGTGCAAAAAACATTAGTTCGCATCCAAGCTGATTTTCCTAACCTTTGCGATATCTATAGCCTAGTCATCCATCCAACTGATGAACAATTAGTATCAGCATTAGGCTTTCACAAAACCAACCAAGACCCACAACTCTCTCTCAATTGGATGTATCTGCCACTAGATAAATATTTAAGCTTGGATATTGAGCAAGCAGTGTCAGGACTACGATTTGAATAAAAGGAACCATAGATGAACACAGATAAACACCGATATTTATCTGTGGTTTGATATCAAAAACATCCACTGATATAATCCCTCTTTTGTTACTTTCAGCAGAGAATAATCCCTAAGTCTTATTATTGGGTTATTTATCAACAAGCTAAGTTAAATGAGAAAATGATCATGCGATCGCTCAATTGATGATTTTGTCTAAGGTTCAGATTGGGTAGAGTATTATTCTCTCCCCGTAGTGATAAAAGAGGGATAATACCAATTCATGAAAATCCTGATACAGATAGATTTTTCGTAGAGGTTTAGCAATGCTAAACCCTCTACCCACGTATTTGTATCATTATTAAACTGAAATGGTATAAGAGGATGTTTTAAAAGTCTTTTAAAAAGAGTAAGGGCACAACAATGTTGCACCCCCACCATGTTCTGTATTCAAAAAAAACCGCTACTATCTGTCAACAGAACCCATAATCACATCGATGCTGCCGAGAATTACCACAATATCTGCCACCTTCACTCCTCGTAATAAATGAGGCAGAATTTGCAGGTTGTTAAAATCTGCGGCGCGAATCTTCCAACGTGCAGGGAACACGTTATCATCGCCAACCATATAAATTCCCAGTTCACCTTTGCCGCTTTCTACACGGGCGTAAATCTCTCCTTTGGGAATCTTAAAAGAAGGAGAAACTTTTTTACCGATGTACTGGTAATCAAAAGCATCCCATTCTGATTTTTTTCCAGCAGCTAAACGCTTGGCTTCCAGGTTTTCATAAGGGCCGCCAGGGAGTCCTTTAATTGCTTGGCGAATAATCTTCACAGATTCGCGCATTTCCCGCATCCGCACCAAATAACGGGCAAAGCAATCGCCAGCAGTTTCCCACTGCACATCCCAGTCGAAGTCATCGTAGCATTCGTAGTGGTCTACTTTCCGCAAGTCCCACTTCACCCCAGAAGCGCGTAACATCGGGCCTGAAAGTCCCCAGTTAATTGCTTCGTCGCGGGTGATTGTGCCAATACCTTCAACCCGACGGCGGAAGATGGGGTTATTGGTAACTAACTTTTCGTACTCGTCTATTTTAGGTAGCAAGTAATCGCAGAATTCTAAGCACTTATCTACCCAACCGTAAGGCAAATCAACTGCCACGCCACCAACGCGGAAGTAATTGTTATTTACCATCCGATAACCAGTAGCCGCTTCCCACAAATCGTAAATCATCTCCCGTTCGCGGAACTGGTAGAAGAAGGGAGTTTGCGCGCCTACGTCAGCCAAAAATGGACCAAACCACAGCAGGTGGTTAGCGATGCGGTTCAATTCCAGCATGATGACGCGGATGTAGCTGGCGCGTTTGGGTACAGCAACACCTGCCAATTTTTCAGGGGCGTTGACAGTTACGGCTTCGTTGAACATCCCTGCTGCGTAGTCCCAGCGACTCACGTAGGGGACGTACATAATAGTGGTGCGGTTTTCCGCGATTTTTTCCATTCCCCGGTGCAGGTAGCCAATTACTGGTTCACAATCAATGACATCCTCGCCATCCAGGGTAACAATTAGCCGCAGAACCCCGTGCATTGAGGGATGGTGCGGTCCCATGTTGAGCACCATAGGTTCAGTGCGGGTTTCTATTCTTGCCATAGATTACAGTGTTCTCCCGTTCATGAAAATTTAGACTTGGACCGCGTAGATGCCAACCAGACCCAATTTATCGTTTCTGCCACAATAAAACTCTTCAGGGCAATGGGTGAGGTTGGAGAGAAGATGGCAGCCGAGGGATTTTGGTTGATGTTTAATTTTGTTGCACTTCTTCAATTATTATATGGAAGCTCGCTATACAAAGAATTGAAGTGCCAGAATTTTTTCATCTGCCAACATCAAATTAAGGGAGAATTTGATCAATTTCCCCTTAGCTAAAAATTTTACAGCCACCCGGAGCGCTAATGTCCTAGATACTACATTAGAGATGGCTGGACTAAGATAATTTTATACACTAACTAAATTCAGTAAGAAAGCGATCGCGGATTCATAAGTTGCATTTATCTTAAAACTAACTTAATTGTATTCAGACTGGGGCATTGGGCAATAGTTGTTTCTTTCCTCCCCCTTGTCCCCCTTGTCCTCCCTTCGGGTGACGCTCCTACGTCGCTAACGCTGCGCTAACACCAGTCGCCCCAAGTCTTCGCCGCAAAGCGGCTCAGCCCAAGGCGCTGGTTCACCTTGTCTCCCCACACTCCCCTACTGCGGAACTCTCACGCAAGGTGTAGCACTGCTAGAAGGAGTATCAGGAAACACAGCTAAAGTATGATACTCCGGATTCCCATTTCCATATAGGATGCGGAATGTATACAACTTAGTTTTGGCTTGCCCTTCGGTAATTACGGTTAAAAGCGTATTTTTAGTATCAGGCGCTCCCGGAATAGCTAGTTTTTTAATTCGTCTGAGTTGAATTACATTGGCTGAAGAGTTTTGGCAATCTCCTGTATTAGCTCCTTGACCGAACTGCATACACATCGGCCCATCAAAATCAATAGTTACTTGCGACGGGTCATTTAACCAAACTTTTTTAATTTTTTCTCCAGAGGGAATAAAGCTTAAGTTTGTCCCTTGCTGATACCAAATTTTAATGGTAGGTACTACTCCGCTTAAACCTTGAGCTTGGCAGGAAAAAATCGAGCGGAGTACAGCGTTCTCAGCTACAGCACGTCCAGCCAGCAAGATTGCAGCCACAAAACCTAAAGAAGCCAGAGGTAATAAATAGGAATTTTTTGGGAGATTTACGTGAAATTTGAAGTTGTTTTTCATGGCTGCAACTGGTTACTGGAAGAGAGATGAGGGAGACGCGGTGACTCAGGGACGCGGAGACACGGTGAAACACTTGCGGTGGAGGGGTTCCCCAGCATAAGCAAAGTGGTGTTCCCCGCAGGGAGAATGACCAATGACAAATGACAAATGACCATTAATCACTGATGCTTACAATTCCATTGCTTGATTGACATAGATTTCGACTTCTGTGCCGGCTGGTAAAAACCAGACGTTGGTTCGCTGCATCATATCGGACATTGCCTGTTGATTGCGTTGGGAAATTTGCGGCACTATGGTATTCATCCCACCTTCTAAAACTCCTGCCAAGATGTTGCGTTGGGGGTTAGTATTGCTAACCACAGTACCGCCAGCATTGGTAGTCACAACTTGAGATTCACTACGATTAAATAACTCTGCGGCTTTACCTAGACCTCCCAAAACAAAGAGTCCCATATCCATGCTGGCAAGAGATGACCCCCGATTGGGATATTGTTGTGCTATCAAAGGTTTACCTTCGGAACCGCGAATCATGAATGCATTTGGCGGTAAGCTAGTTTCAGTAATTCCGTCTCGATCTTTTGCGATCGCTTTCACCACATCTAACTGTAGTAAACCTTGTTCGGAAAGAGAACGAATTTCTACCAATAATTCAGTACCCGCAGGTATGGTAACGTTTCCATCCACACCTTTCAAAGGTTCTTTTAATCGGACTACAAATGTATTTTTTTGACCCTCGTTACCATTATTAGCAGAAGAATTAGCAGTTTCGCCAAATACAGCTGTTGCCAACACAGCTTTAACGCTAGTTCCTACGGCGATAGATTTTGCACTCTGCTTTGCTTCTTTATTAGCCATCAGAGTTGGCTTGTCTATTTTGCTTGCAGTCAGAGTTTCTGGTGTTGGTGTTTCTGGTGTCGGTATTGAGTCAGGCTGAGGGTTGGTTGCCTGTGCCTCTATATTAGGATTACTTGTGTTGGGATTGCTGGCGGTTTCAGAAGTAGTGACATTCTCAGGAGGTTGGTTGTTACCACTCACCTGACCGTAGCTACCTAACTTAGCTAAATTTGACCACATCTGATATGGATCTAGTTTAGGTTTAGGAGTGACGTTAATTGCTGGTGGAATATCCGGCTTGATAGCTACCATTTGAGGTTGTGGTACAGGGTGAGAGTAGGCAGTTGTTTGTGGCGGATGGGGTACATCAACAATACGCTCAACTGTAACTATCCTCGGCGCGTTACTTTTTGAGGTAGGTTTTGAGGCTATTGAAAGTTGTTTAATCTGTGTATTTCTTAGCTGTTGTTGTGCTAGTTTCACAGCTTCTGCTTGTTCAGTTAGAGCTAATTTGGTTTTGAGAGTTTCTATTTCTAGCTCTTGCGGTACAGATTCATCTACTACTGGCGATTTAATTTCGGGGGAAATATTCTTCTTTTTTGGCTTTTGATTGCCGCTACTCATAAGTTGAGTCAAAAACCCACCAGCAACCAAAACTACACTTAAAGTTGCAGTACCAACTAAACCTAACTTAGCAAAAGGATTAGATGAGAAAGATTGTTCAGTTTTAACTTCTGATGGTTGAGAAAGCGATGGTGACAAAGTCGCTGATTCTTCTATTATTTCGGCACTTATAGAAGATAATTCTTCATTTTCTAAGCCAACTAATTTGGCCATGCGTAATTCCCAATCTAGAGAATCTAATTCTAGTTGGTAATCATTATTTACTGAACTTTTTGCTGAACTTGAATAGGGAGTCATAGTACGTCTTAGGGTGAATTTTCAGAACAACTTTTGTCCTTGATGTCACAAATTTTGTAGATTTTAAGTCTTGCTTCACCAATGCGGTAAGCTGCCAATTGTAATGGAACTGGTGCATTAGGTAAAGAAGCTACTGCTTCATCTGTGGCTTGGACAAAAATTTCTTTATTAACAGGAATTGACTCACCAAGTCTATCGGAGCCATTAAAAATTAATTGATTAGCAACCATCTGGACTTTCCACTTACCTTCAGCTAATTGTGTGGGTTGGGAAATTCTCTGGATAACTAATATCTGCTCAGTTGATTTATTAAAATTATTTAATTGCTTACCCGAAGTTAAATTATTAATTTCTGCTTGTAATTTTGGTTGAAAATCATCAGTTACTAGTTCAGAACTAACGTCCCAAACAGTAGCAGGAGGCTGTTGTGGCGACCAAGTAAGC
>JAVRCV020000002.1:0-58198 GCA_034530615.2 Aulosira sp. ZfuVER01 | reverse complement strand
GATCGCGCTTCAACCAGTCGTCTAGAACGTCAAACCACCCTCTACTGGGGGCGCGCCCAACTGCGATGGTCATTGAACTAAAATCCTCTTTTTTACTAAAATTTCAGCGTTTCTGAGGAATTAACGTTTTTTTTGACAATTTTCAGTAGCCTTAAAACTACTGAGATTCTGAGAACTTATCGCCTTTTGAGTCAGCGTTTCTCAGGGTTATGCCATTACCCGTACCATTGGCTAGTAGTCTAGTCTTTGGTAACTTAATGATTCTTAACTTATCACATCCATTCGGGTTTTTGACCGATCCACGCAAGTGAATCAGGTGATTTAACACGAAGCTATTAAATATTATGAATATCAGAAATTTTACAATCTGACACAACTTTTCTCATAAATCTCAAAACAAATATTTCCTAAACTTGCAAGACATACTGCTCAAATGGCAGACTTTTAAAGGGTATATCTCACAGGCCAAGGTAGTTCAATGACGGCATCAACAATTAACAAAGGCGATTCACCTAACGGCGATAGCTCCACAGCACGTGTCCTACATCAAAAAGTTCTAGGGTCTCGTCGGTTTAGCAACTACTGGTGGGCAACTGTCGTTACCTTAGGAGCTACAGGCTTTGTGTTAGCTGGAGTCTCTAGTTACCTAAAAGTTAATTTACTCATAGTTACCGATCCAACACAACTGGTTTTCGTCCCCCAAGGCTTAGTTATGGGGTTATACGGACTAGCGGGCTTACTTTTAGCCTTATACCTGTGGTTAGCGATTTTATGGGATATAGGCGGTGGATATAACGAGTTTAATCAAGAAACCGGCACAATTAAAATTTTCCGCCACGGATTTCCCGGTAAAAACCGTCGGATTGAGCTTGAAAGTCCCATTCAAGACGCACAATCTGTACAAATAGCTATCAAAGAAGGTCTTAACCCTCGTCGCGCACTCTACCTACGAGTTAAAGGACGGCGAGACATTCCTCTAACCAGAGTAGGTCAACCTTTATCCTTAACAGAGTTGGAAATTCAAGGTGCAGAGTTAGCTCGGTTTTTGGGAGTACCTCTAGAAGGTCTGTAAAGATTTTTAACAAGAGTCAAGGGTGATTGGGCATTGGGCATGGGGAGCAAGGCAAGAGGCAAGGGCTAATACCAATTCAAAATTCAAAATTCAAAATTAAGAAATTGAGACTCAGCAAAGGTTCCAGGGTTTGCGTCTGCATCATATTTTTGGTGAAATGGTATTAGAGTTTATGCTTGACGAGCATTTCTTCCCCTGCTTTGTTCTCCCTCCTCTCCCTCATCCTCCCCTGCTCTTTACACTCCTTCATAGCTGGGAAAAACAGATGTAAAGAATTGTGAAAGAGAAAGTTTGGCTGAGAAATAAATCCGAAATCTATAATCGTGGGAAACGATAAGATACTCTGGTTGAGTCAGTAATTAGTCATGCGGTTAAAATTTCCACCATTTTTGGTTGCGCTTGTGATTGTCGGTGCGTTGGTGTTAGGTGGATGTTCAACACAGCAAGATGCTTTTAAAGCCTCTTCTCCTACTTCAACAGCTACCTCAGCAGCAACCGAGACAAGCAGCAGGACAACCACTGAAGCAACGTCTGTATCAGAAACTACTAGTGAGAGTATTCCTGGAATGAAAGATTTACCACGGCTCGAAGGCAAGGCTACTGTGGTGATGACGGTGAAAGGTTCGCCGATTACTATCGAAGTAGACGGCACTGATGCCCCAATTACAGCTGGCAACTTCGTAGATTTAGTACAACGGGGTGTGTACGATGGGACAGTTTTTCATCGAGTAGTGCGCGATCCCCAACCATTTGTAGTTCAAGGCGGCGATCCCCAAAGTAAAGACCCGAAAGTTCCAGCAAGCAGACTGGGAACAGGTGGGTTTATCGATCCCAAAACTAAGAACGAGCGTTACATACCCTTAGAAATCAAGCCAAAAGGGGCAGATCAACCGATTTATAGCAAGACGATTACGCAACCACCTGTGTTGTCTCATAAACTTGGTGCGGTGGCAATGGCGCGATCGCAACAACCAGACTCTGCATCTTCCCAGTTTTACTTTGCTCTAGCAGATCTAGGCTTTTTAGATGGGAACTATGCTGTATTTGGCAATGTCACCGAAGGCTTTGATGTCGTCAACAAAATTCAGCAAGGCGATCGCATTGACTCTGCTAAAGTCACCAAAGGCGCAGAAAACTTAAAAACCCCCGGTCAATAATTTAGAGATTGGGTAATGGGTAGTAGAAAAAACTATTACCCATGACTCATCCAAATTCCCAAGTTAAAAAGCCCAAATTGGTTAAGGTTGTTGTTACTGGTATCGGTCTAGTTTCTGCCTTAGGAGAAAATTTAGAAGCTAGCTGGAAAAATTTGATAGCAAGTAAATCTGGAATTCAATTACATCAACCATTTCCAGAATTAGAGCCATATCCTCTAGCATTGATTGGTCAAAAACCAGCCTCGTTAAAAGTACTGACTCAGTTGGTTGTTGCTGATGCTTTAAAAGATGCTGGTTTATCGTTGCCTTTAGATGACTGTGCTGTAGTTATCGGATCGAGTCGCGGTTATCAAGCGTCGTGGGAAATGCTAGCGCGGCAAATCCACAGTAGCGATCCTCACCAATCCTCCCTACAAATTAAGGAGATGGAAAATTGGTTAGATACTTTGCCTCACATGAATGCGATCGCAGCTGCAAGGCAAATTGGTGCATCTGGGAGCGTGTTAGCACCAATGGCAGCCTGTGCTACAGGAATTTGGGCGATCGCGCAAGCTACTAGTCTATTGCAAACTGGACAATATCAAAGAGCGATCGCTGGAGCAATTGAAGCACCCATCACACCCCTAACTTTGGCAGGTTTTCAGCAGATGGGAGCTTTAGCGAAAACTGGGGCTTATCCCTTTGATTTATGCCGTGAAGGCTTGGTTTTAGGCGAAGGCGCAGCTGTATTTGTTCTAGAATCAGCAGAGTTAGCAAAGCAGCGACAAGCCAAGATTTATGGTGAAGTTCTCGGTTTTAGCTTACTTAACGACGCATATCATCCCAATGCTCCAGATCCAGAGGGTAAAAGTGCGATCGCATCTGTTAAGCAATGCTTGGAGCGCAGTTGTCTAACACCAGGCGATATTGATTATATTCATGCTCATGGTACAGCTACCCAGCTAAACGACCGCATAGAGAGCATGGTAATCGAGCGTGTATTTCCCCAAAAAGTAGCAGTTAGTTCTACTAAAGGAGCAACAGGCCATACTCTAGGTGCATCGGGAGCTTTAGGTGCAGCTTTTTCTCTACTAGCATTGCAACATCAAATTTTGCCACCATGCGTGGGATTGCAGGAGCCAGAGTTTGATTTGAATCTGGTGACTGCGGCTTGTCAACATAAAATTCAATACGCACTTTGTTTCAGTTTTGGCTTTGGTGGACAAAATGCAGTCTTAGCTTTAAGTAAAGAAATATGTGAAAACAGCAATTAGGAATTAGCTAGTTTAAAAACTTCTCTTGAGTCACTGACGAGATTTTTTTAGCTGATGGCAATGTAGATCGTTGAGTACAATGCTGCAGAAATAAATTATCATCAACTAACATCTCAAAAGTCTAAAATAGAAAGTTTGTGAATTTTAAATGAGCAAATTTTAAATTCCGCGCAGCTGTACTACTTATCGGGAACAATACCCGTATATTTTCGACAGATATCACAGTGTAATATCTGAAGACGGATATTACTGTATATTAGCTTCCCAATAATTCAGTACTTTTATAGTCTATTGATTGCCCCGGTTGATTGTTACCAAATCTTGGCCGATCAACAATTAAGGCGTTTCTATGGTTATATAACTAGTTGAGAGGGGATTTAGGCATGAAATGGATCAAGCAATCTCTAGGTTTAGTAGCCTTTTCCATACCAATGTTGTTGGAACTTGTTACTATTCCTAGTCTAGCAACACAAGCACAAGCTCAGGTTGACCCTGCATCGCTCAGTCAACACACAAAACAGCCTTGGCTAATCTCTCAGTCTTTTAAGCCACCTAAGCGAGGATTACCACCAGAAAGCGCTGGTGGCGCTACTCGTCAATTTACACCTCCAGCGAGGGGATTACCACCTGCAAGCGCTGGTGGTGCTACCCGTGGCTCCTCCTCTTGCGTCCAAAAAAATCAGTTATTAACTCCTTTAATACCACAAGAAAATATAGGGCTAACCTTTTCCGAACATCCAACATTTTTCTGGCATGTACCTCCATCTACCGTCAAAACAGCCCAGTTTGTCATCTTGGCTGAGGCAGAGAAGAATAATGAAGATGATGATGTAATTTATGAAACAATTTTGAACCTGCCAACTAAACCAGGAATCATGAAGTTGACTCTTCCTGCTAGCGCCTCTCCTTTAAAAGTGGGTAAGCGCTATCACTGGTATCTAACATTAGTTTGTGATGAACAAAATCCCACCAAGAATCCTAATTTAGAAGGGTGGGTGGAACGCACACAACCAGAACCAACATTATCAAAAGCATTAGCACAAGCAGACTTGCGAAAACGTCCAGCCCTTTATGCAGATGCTGGAATTTGGCATGAAGCACTAACTAGTCTGATTGAGTTACGTTGTGCTGAACCAAATAATTTGAAGGTCAGATTTGATTGGAGACGATTCTTTCAATCAGTCGGCTTGAGTCAGTTTGCATCAGACCAAATACTTGACTGTTCCAAAAACAAGCAATAATAACTAATACAGTGTTGAGTTTATCAATGTTGTAGACGCTGCTGCCACTGTAAGGTGGTGTCAGCGCTTTTTAATTATTTCTCCTCTGCTCCCTGCTCCCCTCCTTATTTCAAAAGTATGACCATCGATGAAACAACCTCATGCAGAGATTTACGGCATTAGCGTTAGGGTGTGTAATAAGCTTTGCAAAGAAAGAAGAACGAAAATATAACAATTGCTGACTCTACCTTTTTTTTGATGCAAAATAGTGTTCACGAGTTTCATCAATTGAAACTACCTCATAAAAATTACAAAATTAGATTGAAAGTCTAATCTTGCCTCAATTATTGAGAAGGCAAATCTATCAATAAATGGCATTTACTTCAGCACAAATTGCTGTCCATATCCCTCGCTTCTACCCTTTGAGGAGCTACCCTACGAGTGTCTAAATCCATCTGATTTTAGTGGCATTCAACCCTAGCAAGTGATTTATTCACTCTTGATGAGAGACTAATTACTCGGAACTTAGGAATTTATAGTATGCGCGCAAAGCTGAAACAGCTAATATGGCAATGGCGTGGAGTTTTGCTAGCAGTACCCAATGTGACAGCTGTTGTGATTGCGCTGCGGTTTACAGGATTACTGCAATTATTAGAGTTGGCAACGCTAGACCAGTTTTTTAGTTTACGGCCACAAGAGCCTGTTGATGAGCGCATTGTCATAGTTGAAATTAATGAGCCAGACATCAGCAAGTTGAAGCAGTGGCCGATAAGCGATGATGTACTTGCCAAAGTCTTGGATAATTTAAAGCAGCAAAAACCTAGAGCAATCGGCCTAGACCTTTATCGAGACTTACCTGTTGAGCCTGGTCATCAAAACTTAGTCAAAGTATTTGAGACTACGCCTAACTTGATTGGAGTCCAAAAAGTATCTCAGAAATCTGATAGTTTTCAAGTTAATTCGCCTTCAGAACTCAAGCAACGCCAACAAATAGGAGCAAATGACTTACCTTTAGACGGAGATGGTAAAATCCGTCGAGGTTTGCTGTACGTAGGTTTGGAAGATGGTAACGCTCTAGAAAGCTTTGGGTTGAAACTGGCATTGTTGTATTTGAAAGCTGAGGGAATTACTGAAAAACCTGCCGCAAAAAATCCAAATTTCTTGCAGCTAGGTAAGGGTATTTTCCCGATTTTTGAAGCCAATGATGGGGGTTACGTTGGAGCAGATGCAGGTAGCTATCAAATACTTTTAAACTACCGAGGCACAATTAATCGGTTCCGAAAAGTTTCTATAAATGATGTTTTACAGAACCGCATTCCTTCAGGCTTGTTGCAAGACAAGATTGTTTTGATTGGTTCTACTGCTGAAAGCTTGAAGGATCTCTTCTTGACACCCTATAGCAGTATTTTGTTGAATTCTCCTCAACGCATGGCGGGTGTAGCAATTCATGCCAATTTGATTAGCCAAATTTTAAGTTCGGCTTTGGAGGGGCGTCCAGAGATCAAGACTTTACCTGAACCGCTAGAGTGGTTATGGATTTTAGCTTGGTCAATAGTAGGTGCTACTTTGTGTTGGCAACATCGACATAGTAGTCCAGAAAACAAGAAATTGCGCTTACTCGCTAATACTACTAGCAGTATCGTATTCGCAACTAGCTGCTTGGTGGGTGGCAGTTTCGTAGCATTTATTTTTGCTTGGTGGATTCCTGTGGTACCACCGCTGTTAGCCTTAACCGGATCTGCGATCGCTGTTACCCAGTATATTGCTCGTAGTGCTGCCGAAATGCGCCGTACCTTTGGGCGCTATGTCACAGATGAAGTGGTTGCTAGTTTACTAGAGACGCCTTCTGGGCTGAAGTTTGGGGGAGAACGAAGAAAAGTCACAGTCCTCATGTCTGATTTAAGAGGATTTTCTGCCGTATCGGAACGATTAGCACCAGAACAAGTGGTAGCAATTCTCAATGTTTATCTGGGAGCGATGGCGGATGTAATTAATCAGTACAACGGTACAATTAATGAGTTTATTGGCGATGGTATCTTTGTCATGTTTGGCGCACCTGTGAGCCGCGAAGATGATTCCCAAAGAGCGATCGCCTGCGCTATTGCCATGCAATTGGCGATGAAGCCTGTAAATGAGCATAATCAGCAGATGGATTTACCAATTCTGGAAATGGGAATTGGCATTCATACAGGTGAGGTTGTCGCGGGAAATGTCGGCTCGCAAAAACGCGCTAAATATTCAGTTGTAGGTAGTCATGTCAATCTAACTTCCCGGATTGAATCTTACACCGTGGGTGGTCAAATTTTGATTTCTGAGGAAACCCTAAAAGATGCCAACATTGACCTGAGAATTGATGGAGAATTACGGGTAGAACCAAAGGGAATTAAAGCTCCCATTACTATCTACGATATTGGTGGCATTGGCGGTAAGTATAATCTTTACTTGCCTAAATCTGATGAGAATATGGTGAAATTGACCGAAGAAATTTCCCTTGAATATACCATTTTGGAAGGTAAACACGCTGTAGGAACCATATTTCATGGTCAGCTTGTCTGCTTATCAGAACATGGAGGTCAATTGCGCTCAGAGCAGTCACTAGAACCTTTAACTAATATCAAACTCAAATTATTGAATAAATCAGAACTTGCTCCAGGAGATGGTGATATCTATGCTAAGGTTTTGAAAAAATCTCAGGATGAGAGAAATTGTTTTCTAATTCGTTTCACAGCTGTTCCCCCAAAAGTGACTGCAATATTAGATGCACTGCGTTAGCTTGAATCTAATACTGAGAATTTTGAGAGTTGAAATTTTCTCAATAGGTTTGAAGCTAATACTGTATTAAAAAATAGCCAAAATCTGTAATATTACAGATATATAGTGGGATTAAAGCAATTTTTGGCTCATAAGTGCAGTCATGATTAATCAAATGGAGTGCCAGTACAAGCAACGGCAATTTCTGCCAGTTTTCACAAGTTGCACTCTATATTATTGGTAGCATCTACTCGGAGCGACGCGAAAAAGAAAAGGCACTGGCCTATTTTCAGCAGGCACTCAATCTTAGTCGAGAGTTGAAAAGGCCCTTACAGCAAGCCATAAGCCTTTGGTCAATCGCAACGAGTTATTCCTAATTTGTGGGAAAAGCAAAAAGCACTAGAACATTACAACCAAGCACTATCAATATTTCAAGCTGAAAAAGAAACTGATATGGTTGCGATCGCGCTTTTAACTGCAAGATGGCTTGAAACCTGCTGCGGCACTACGAGCAGCACAAACCCAGATGTGGCGCGATTCTAACTATAAAGCACCCTATTTTTGGGCAGCTTTTACGCTCCAAGGTGAGTGGAAGTGAGGTTGTTTAGAATTGTAGAAGCTGTATCAATTGCTTGCAAAAATCAATTTTCTTAAAAAAAGCACAGATAACTCACGATAAACACTGATAAATATTATGTGTATCTGTGCTTCTGAATCATCAACTTAGGATTTTTGCAAGATGTATAGTAAACGCAATTTTTTACTCAAAAATACAGTCATAACTCAAAAAAGGGAGCGCGGCTTGATGTCAAGGCGAATGCTATCAGTTTTTAGCCATCGTGTTCTTATTCTGTTTGTCAATATGATTTTTTTGTCATCTTTTGGGATGACATTTAGAGCAATAGCCCAACAGCCAACCACTACTCCGCAAAATCTCAGCCCTGCTCAACAACGAGCATACGCGCAGGCAAAGCAACTGTTACAAGAAGCAGACCAACTTTTACAGCAAAGAACCGCCACATCTCAACAACAGGCTCTTGCTAAATACTCAGAAGCATTGAAGATTTGGCGTGAAATAGGCGATCGCTCTAATGAAGCTGGCACTCTATTAGGTATTGGCACTATCTATTATCTCCAGAACGAGAACCAAAAGGCACTGGAATATTACGATCGGGCATTGGTTATTAAACGAGAACTCAAAGATAGTTTTGGCGAAGCGATAATGCTGCAATCGATCGCCGGAGCATACTCCAATTTGGGAGACAAGCCAAAAGCTATAGAATTTTACAATCAAGCATTATCAATATTTCAAGCTCAGAAACAATCTAATTTGGCAGCTTTGACTTTAGTTAGTATTGGTAGAGTTTATTTGAGTTTGGGTGAAACTAAGAAGACACTCGATTACTACAATCAAGCTTTAGAGATTCAACGTGCCATTGGCGATTCGGCTGGACAAGTGGACACTCTTCAAGCAATGGGAAAGGTGTATGCCCAATTTGGTGAAGCACAAAAGGCTGTAGCAGCTTTAAATCAAGCACTAGAAATTCAACGTACAAAGAAAGATATAGCTGGGCAAGCTGATACGCTCACGATCATAGCTACCCTCTATAGCTCATTGGGTGAAAATCAGAAGGCGAGGGAAGCCTTAAGCCAAGTGCTGGAATTGCAAAAACGATCGCCACAAATTGACCCTACCCGCCAAGCAGTAACTTATATGGGTATAGGTGCCAGCTATGTGACTGTGAACGATTATCAAAAGGCTCTAGACTACTATAACCAAGCGCGATCGCTCTTACAAAAGGCGGGAAACTCCTATGCAGAAGCCGAAATATTGTCACAAATCAGCTTTGTCTACGACCAATTAGGACAACAGCAAAAAGCCCTGGAAGTTTTGAACCAAGCACTTACACTCCAGCGTGCTAAAAACGATCGCTCTAGAGAAGCCTTTACACTTAGCAATATTGCTGATATTTACTCATCATTTGGCGATTATCAAAAAGCTCTTGACTTTTACAACCAAGCTTTAACTCTCCAGCGCCAGATCAAGGATCTGCCAGGGGAAGCAAATACACTCACCTACATCGCTAGGCTCTATCAATTCTTAGGCAATTATCAGTTAAGTATTGACACTTTTAACCAGGCATTAGCTCAATTCCGATCTGTAGGCGATCGCAGCAAAATTGCCCAAACCCTCGATAACATTGGCAGCGTTTACCGAGCAGCAGAAAATTACCAAAAAGCCTTAGACTACTACAACCAGGCTCTGCAACTGTGGCGCGAACAGGGAGGGTTATTTCAAGAATTTGCTACCCTCTCAGGCATCATTAGAGTTTATGAGTCATTAAAAGATTATCCTCAGGCACTGAATGCTGGGAAGCAGGCACTCTCATTAGCTCGCAAACAGCAAAGCAGCTTTACTGAAGCCTCCGCCCTAGCTTTATTAGGCAGAGTCTACTTAGCTTCAGGCGATTACCAACAAGCCCTAGATTTCTCTACTCAAGCAGCCTCGAAATTTCAACAGCTAGGCGTTCCTAGCGCCGAAGCTAATGTTTTGGGCAATATTGGCAAAATTTACAAGTCGTTAAAACAGCCCCAGCAGGCAATTGCCAATTACGATCGCGAACTAAAACTGCGGCAAAATTTGGGCGATCGCACCGGGGAAGCAGAAACGCGGTATAACATGGCAGTGAGCGAGCGCGATCGCAATAATCTAGAGGCTGCTCGTACTCAAATCGAATCAACAATTAAAA
Organism: Aulosira sp. ZfuVER01; assembly: GCA_034530615.2. GTDB lineage: Bacteria > Cyanobacteriota > Cyanobacteriia > Cyanobacteriales > Nostocaceae > Aulosira. The sequence goes on along the minus strand of JAVRCV020000002.1, from coordinate 47,995 downwards.
TCGTTGAAGATATCCGCACAAGAGTTACCAGCCAAGACTTGCGCACTTCCTATTTTGCTTCAGTCCAAAAATATTACGAGTTTTACATCGAACTTTTAATGCGGTTGCACAAACAGCAACCATCCAAAGGCTACGATGCGCTAGCACTACAAGCCAGCGAACGCGCCCGCGCCCGTAGTCTTTTGGATATGCTCACCGAAGCTAATGCAGATATTCGTCAAGGTGTAGATCCCCAATTACTCGCAGCCGAACGCAGCTTGCAGCAACAACTTGATGCTTTAGAAAAACGCCGACTCAAACTATTGAGTGGAAACGATACCCAAAGCCAGGTACAAAAGCTAGAACAAGAAACTGAAGCAATTCTCGAACAATATCGGCAATTGCAAGCAAAAATTAGAGCTACAAGTCCCCGTTATGCAGCCTTAACGCAACCGCAACCTTTATCACTCAAACAAATTCAGTCCTCTGTACTGGACGATAATACCTTGTTGCTAGAGTATGCTCTGGGAGAAGAACGCAGTTACTTGTGGGTTGTTAGCAAAAACAGCATCACCAGCTACGAACTACCTAAACGTGCAGAAATTGCCGCCGCCGTTCAACAGTTCCGCAAAGTCTTAGTCTCACCAATTCAAGCAATCAAACCATATAAAGCCGCCAATGCTTTATCACAGTTGATACTGGCACCAGTCGCCCAACAATTAGGACAGAAACGCTTAGTTGTCGTGGCTGATGGGGCTTTGCAGTATGTGCCCTTTGCAGCCTTGAATACACCCCGTCAACAAGATAGCAGTTATGAGCCATTGGCAATTAACCACGAAATTATTACTTTGCCCTCAGCCTCCACAGTCGCCGTAATCAGACAAGAAATTACTGGACGCAAAACCGCACCGAAAACACTAGCTGTAATTGCTGACCCCATCTTTTCCCCTAACGATGAGCGAGTTAAAGGTCGAGTTGCCAGCCCCCAAAATAACACCTCCAACAATCAAAACTTGGATTTGCAACAACTAGACAGGTCTGCCAGAGATGCAAATATCACCTTTGATCGTCTGCCATTCACCCGCCAAGAAGCCGAAACCATTTTGTCTTTAGTGCCCGCAAAAGACCGCAAGCAAGCTTTTGACTTTGCTGCCAATCGTGCTGTCGCTACGAATGCGGATTTAAGCCAGTATCGGATAGTACATTTTGCTACCCACGGCATCTTGAATAGTCAACATCCAGAGTTATCGGGTGTAGTGCTATCTCTGTTTGATGAAACTGGCAAACCCCAAAATGGCTTTTTGCGTTTACATGATGTCTTTAACCTCAAACTGCCAGCAGAACTGATTGTGCTGAGTGCCTGTGAAACTGGTTTGGGTGAGGATATCAAGGGAGAAGGATTAATTGGCTTGACAAGAGGGTTTATGTATGCTGGTAGCCCGAGAGTTCTTGTGAGTTTGTGGAGTGTGGATGACCAAGCCACCTCGGAACTGATGAAGAAGTTTTATAGCTTCATGTTGCAAGATGGCTTGAAACCTGCTGCGGCACTACGAGCTGCACAAACCCAGATGTGGCACGATTCTAATTATAAAGCACCTTACTTCTGGGCGGCTTTCACTCTCCAAGGTGAGTGGAAGTAGTGGTGAAATTGAGAGCGATCGCTAATTATTAAAAACTAAAGGTCGTTCTCAATCCACCAATGACAATATCTTTGTTATCTGCATCCTGGTTGGGTGCTGTAATCCAGGTGAGAGAGGGCGTAATCGAAATCTTGTCGGAAATTCGGTGTGCATAGTAAGCTTCGATATGTAGCGATGTATCATTTTTAAATGCTGCATAAGGGACATTACTTCTCACACTCGTGAGGGTAGGCTCCATACCGACAATTAACCCCCCATGATTCCCTTTTTTAAATAGATCGGGAAAGGCTGCTTGAATTGAGTAAGTCCAAATATCAGCATCTCCTGTGCCCAACAGTCTAGCTTTGATCATGTTAGCCCAACCGCCAAGAGCAAATTTAGGGCTGAGAGCGAAGTAACCACCAAGGGAATAAGCGTTAGTAGTAACAGCAGATGCGCGATCGAACAACACACCAGCATCATCAAAGCGGTTTGCTAAGGCTGTACCAACAAAGCCGTTCCCTCTAAAACCTTGACCATTATTAAAGCCAAAGTTACCAGGGCCAAAATAACCATGCTGATAGACAAATTGCAAAAATAACCCAGGATTGGGATTGTAGTTAATTTGGGCAGCAGCTACGTACTCTCCCTTAAATAACCCACCGAAAGTTGAGTTATCACCGAAGGTTGCTAAGTAACTCAAATTTAATACTGTCGAATCTAAAACTTTATAGCTCAGGGAAATTCCTGAACCGCCCCCAATGAGAAAAATTGGTGGTGCTTCGGAAAATGTGCCCACAGGGCCAACACCACTGATATAGTAAGGGGCATATTTGGGAAGTAAGATTTGACTAAAACGATATCGGTTGCCTGCGATCGCATTAACGATTAAATTATCACCAATAGGAAATTGATACTCTAAACCGATAATGCGGAAGTTATTGCCAAGATCGCCTGCACCGGAGTTATTACTCGCGCCCTCTCTTGTCCCCCCAACTTCTCTACCATTATTAGTAGATGCTGTATCAGCAAAGGTGGTGTTTGTAGTGCCTATACCTGTGACTAACAAATCCCGACCAGTAAAGCTCGTCAAAAACCCCAGGAACGTAAGATATTGAATGTTCGTTTGGGCCTTGTCATCACCTGAAAAATAGGTATTAGCCTGCACTATGACATTACCAAGCAGTTTGGTAGTAGTGGAGAATTGATTTGCCTCCAACTCTGTAGTGCGTGCAGTTAAGGTATCCACACGACCGCGCAAGGTTGCTAGTTCTGCCGAAAACTCTTGTTGTAAGCGCTGTAAAGATGTGAGATCTTCTTTTTTAACTAAGTCAGAAGTAGCTGTGGCAATTAGTTCGTTGATCCTCTCTAGACAAGCATTGACGCCTGCGGCAAATTCATAGCGAGTCATTGCTCTGTTACCGCGAAATGTGCCATTGGGATAACCTGCTATACAGCCATAACGCTCAACTAGAGATTGCAAAGCTTGAAATGCCCAGTCTGTTGGTTGCACATCAGAAAACTGAGACACACTGTTGATTTGACTCATGCTATCTTCAGTGCTGCTTTGCTCATTGTCTAATTCAGAGATTGGTGTGAAGACATTTGGTAGTGCTTCTACTTGGGTATTGTCTGCTAGTTTAAGATTCGAGGCAGTATTGACGGGAGCAAATTGGGCAACAGAATTAGTAGTGGCAAGATTTTTTGTATTTTCTGGACTTAATAAGTTTGATGAGTTAGAAGTGGAAGCTTCTGGAACGTCTTTAATGACTGCTTGAGAGGGACTTACACTGAGGATGATTGATGAAGTCGCGATCGCCACAAACTTGACTATCGAACTAGCCAAAATTTTTTTTAATTCCAACATTTGCTTTCTCTCACACATCACACTAAATGCGCTGATAACTTAACAATCAAATTGATACTTGAATTTTTAGACTGTCACTTGAGGGCATTAGAGAGTCACGTCACGTCGCTTCGCTCCGAATTCAAAATTCAAAATTCAAAATTCAAAATTCAAAATTGATCGTTCCCATAACTAGGTTGGGACCAAGCTGTAATACGATCAAAATCTCCCTTTTGAGCGGCAGTTATAGCAATTAGCACGCCTTTAGCCTTGGGAAAATTCCCTAGTGCTGAGGCGTGCGAAAACAAAAGCGATCTTGACCATAAAGACACAGAACAGACTAAATTTGTCTCCCGCTTGAGTACTGATCACAAGAAAGCCTGCAAGGAGGAGCGATATAGATGTCGTTCGCTCATTGAAGATTTTCTTGGATCTAGGCAAGGGCGACTCTAATATCAAGCATCTTACCTAATGCGATCGCTATCTTCGTAATTTTAAATGCGCTGAAGCTAGATTAGCCAAAGCCCAATCTCATCCCTATGCCAGCTTCATCCTATGCTTGTATTGTATGAACGACCTCATACATATGGAAATCATGGGGATGTTCTACAGCTACCTTCACGGGAGCCATAAATTCTTGATTTTGTAAAGCCAATTCTAAAGCTTCCTTACTCTTCCACTGCGCATAGTTGATCACCCGCGTACCGTCCAAGCTTTTGTGGATATTAGCTGAGACAAAGCCTTCTTGCTTCGTAGCTGTTGCGAGGTTACTTACTAGGTGATCTACTAAGGTTTGCTGCTGGTCGGGTTCAACTGTAAATACGTTAATTACAGTCAGTAATCCATCTTTTTCGTTAATTGTTGTAGCCATGTTTACTCCTAATAAAAGTGTTGCGACTGGATTGGAGATTGTACTTTTGTGAAGTATTGCTAGAAGAACAAACACGCAAAAACATCACTATGTACTTATGGGTCAAATGCCAAAAACATAGCTCTCACTCAATATGATGCAAAATTGGATTTGCATCATATTGAGACTTTTTGAGCTAACAACGTGTCAAATGACCCTCTAGAACTATGCCAGACTCAAATTTACTTTGACAATGACATCGTTATAATCCTTATCACCACCATTAGGTAGATCTTCAAAGCCAATGATGTTATTTCCTAACATCCGAATATGATCTACCTTATCTGAGTTAGCTCCTAAGAATGGGAAGTAAACGGCAGGATCGTTAGTTGTATTTGCATCCAAAAGGGCGTCTAGTTTTTCATTGATCACAATAAATGGCACGACGATACCACCTGCCTGGAAATTTGCTGTAAATTTTGCCGTACCTTGGTTACTAACTGAGAGGTTAATGTCCGAAATCCTTTGGTTAATAGCTGCTTGAGTATAGCCAGCTTGTCCTGGGAGGATATCTGCTTTACCATCACCGTTAGTGTCAATACCACCATTCTCATCAGCTGTCTTATAGAAGCCGATATAGTTATTGAAAGCTGCTTCTCTATTGACTACAAACTCAGCTTTGATGAGTTGCGTCACACCACGAAAATCAAATTGTTCTCCTTCTGGCTTTCCTTGTAGCCCTGTACCCAGAGGTAAATAGTCATTTGAAGATTGAATATTCACCACCAGATCGTTAAACTCAGTACTGCTACTATTAACCTTCCAACCGAGGGAGAAGCCATCAGTGCCCAAGTCTGTTATTTTTTGTGTCGAAGCATCTGCAAATATTACATCTGTGCTAGAAGCGCCCCCAGCCAGTACAGTTTCTATGGTGCTATTTCTGACTAAGAAAAATTTCAAGTTAGCACCAGAGTTAAATTTGAGTAAGCTTGTCAGATTCTTGCTATCGAAACCATTGGGGTTATTGGCAATAGCTGAGAAAATAATTTGCGATCGCCTTAACGCCGCTTGGATGTAACCTGCTGCACCTGGGGCAATACCGTCAATCGTACCTTTATCATCATCAACAACGCATACTCCAAGTTCATTTACTAGATTGGAATTGCGCCCTGTAAGTTTGACCTTAAGTTTGGGATTGCCGCCACCACTACTGTTGATAATAAAGATGTCTTTGTTAACATTCTTCAGTGTGAAAGTTGTGGTGCTTGCCGCAATTGCTGTGGATTCAGGTTTATTTTGATCTCCCAAATGAATTATCTCATAATCTCCGTTCTGCTTACGGGTATAGAGAACAGGCTCACCTTTAGGTAAACCAGGAAGATCTGCGAAGGTTCCAGAAATCTCTTGCGTGTTACCAGTAGGAGTTAAAGAGACTTCCTTACGAAGTTGCTCCGCCATTGGATCGGTTGTCGTAGAGTCATGAACATGATCTCCTCCGAGAAATGTATAAACCTGAATTTGCTCTTGACCTTGAGGTACGGGGCCCTTGGCAAGGGTTGTAATGTTGGCATTATTAGTTTGGGTAGTGGCATCATTTGGTTCATCTGGTCTTTGGAGAATATAACCAGATGTCACATCTACCTCTCCTGTGTAGCTGGTTCCATAGGGTTGGAAGTCTTGAGATAGCAGCGCTGTATGATGTGCTGTGTCTTTGGGAGTCTCTGATAAGGTCGCTGTTTCATTCAGCTTTCTACCATCGTATAATTCCACTAATCCACGTCCACCACTACCTTCACCAACAATGATGTCATCATAGTTGTCTCCATTCACATCACCAACTGCTAGGTTGATTTTACCTGTGAAGGTTTCATGGTGAAATGGGGCTATACGAGCTTTCAGCTGGTAATCTTGACCGCTATAAATCTCAATTATGGGTGCGATTCCTCCCCCTAAACCCACAACTATATCTGAGAAGCCGTCACCGTCAATATCACCAGAGGCTACCGAGGCAATTTGATTAGTTGAGGGAGCAATATTTTGGAAAGGATTGATTTCTGTTAGCAGAGATGATGGGTCTAAACCATCGATTTTAGTTTGGGATTCTTGCTTTTGAATTAATGTCGCCCCATCAAATACTTTAACTTTGAATTTATCAGTAGGCTTATCCAAAGATTTTTGGATGGTGATGACATCAGTAACGTTATCCGTTACATTTTTATTTTCTCCATCCTTACTTTTGTAATTAACATCTGCAATTGCGACATCTACACCTTTATTAAAGGCAGTACCATAAGGTGTCAGGCTAATACCTGCCGCACTAGGATTATTACCTCTAGATAAGTCTACCTGTCCGCTGGTATCATCTGAACTCAAACCTAACCAAGTCTCTTTTGTATTCAGGATAGGTCTGAGAACCATCATCATTCCTGCATCTTCATGGAAGAGAATGTGACAGTGATTTACATAGCTACCAGGGAAATCCTCAAAGTGCATTAAGATTTTGACTTCTGATGCCTGAGCATTAGCGACATCACCAGGATTTGCAGGATTGTAACTGAATGGTTGACCGTAGGGATTATCTTTTGTGGCAGTGCCTTTAATATAGGCAGGCGGTAGAGCAATCGTATCGCTCAAAACCCCAGAAAGATAATTATCATTAATGTCTTTAACATCTATGCCATTAATAGATAGGACGGTAAAATCATTCTGGTGAATGTGAAATGGATGCCATTCTGATAAAGGAATATTTGGAGGCGTGGCTTGTGGTAACGAGGCACTGGGCAATCCAGATCTATTGAGCACATTCCAGATTTCTGTAGTGCCCAACATCGGCATAGCTAGCGGAGGAATATTAGCAGGTTCGCTAGAAGAGAAATACCTACCGTTGATTGTGTAAGTTCCTTGGAAAGTTGAGACATCTGTATCTTTGGGAACCCTACCAGATACTAACGCCCCACCTACATTTGCGTCCCAGATAAACTGCCTTTCCCGATCGACTGGTCCATTTATCAGGTCATCAATTTTTTTACTTTGTTGAGTAAGGATGTCATAAGCTTGAGGGAATGGTGCCTGCGGATTCGTATTAGGATCGACTGGATTTCCTGTAACTTTGACTGTCGCTAAAACTTGAGGTCCCCAAATTAAGTGACCATCACTAAATCCCTTCTTACCTTGGATTAAAGTCGGTACATACTGTTTATCCTCAATTTCTTCCGTTGGGTTAGAAATAAAGTAGTATGTACCTGGTTTATCAAATAAGTGTTGAACAGCTACCCGAGAACCAGGATTTAAAACTGGAAAATCTGTTACTTGCCTTCTAACAACATCTACGACACCAGAAGCATCACCATCAATACCCACCAAATTAACTTCTTGGGGAATTAGTTGTGTCCCATCGTCATACACCAATTGCAATATATGAAATGCATTGGTGGTCATATTGGCGAATGAAAACAAATCCCATTGATTAGTTGTAAGTTCTAAAGTTGGGTTGTATTGTCCATTGACAGTGTGAATAACATTTTCTACTGGTTCTGCTAGACCACCACCACCATATTCAAGCGTCTGCGGTGCATCTCCTGTTGGCTTGGCAGGATTGTAGAAAATCGGCTTGGCGTTGTAACCTTCAAAAGGCGCATCCGAAAGTTGATAAATATTCTGGCCATTACTATCCTGCCCAAAGATTTGTAGGGGACTACCCGCAGGCACTTTTACATTTGCATCTGTACTTTGATTAAGCGGGTCAGTCGGACTCGGACTTCTAAGTACTTCTTGAAGTCCAAGTGTATTGATTGCGAATGTATATATTGGGCTTGTGACTGGATTAAATTTATCAAGATCGGGAAGATTATAAGGTGCGTTAACGGACAAAAGCGCACCTAATCCTGAACCCACTTGATCGGCTGTTTCTCCATGCAGGTGAGGATGATACCAGTCAAGTCCTATAAAATGATTGTCGGGGATGGGTATATTTATTTCTCGCGATTCACCAGGCTTAACGCTAACAAGAACGTTATCCCCTTCTCCTTTAGCTGAGACGTGCAGCCCATGAGTATGTAAGTTAGTGGGATCGGTTAAGTCATTGACCAGTGTAATCTTGAGCGTGTCTCCTGGCTCTGTAATCAGCATTGGCCCAGGAATTAGACTGTTATACGCTCGCAAAAGGTCATAGGGAGTTGCTTCGTTATTTAACCATTCAATTACCCCATTTCCTTTTTGAACAATCCCTAACCCATCAATTTGAGTCTGGGTCAGCTCTGACATTTTCAGAGTAACTTTGAGTTCTTTAGATGGACCCCAACTTGAATAGTAAGTACCCTGTGCATTCGTGGCACTAAACTGACCATTTTTATAATTTTGGTTATCTTTTTGCCAATCTATAAAAGGGTCTTTAAAAGCAATGGTCTGGTTAGGATGAGGTAAAACTTTTAAGTAACCTGCTGTGTCATTGGGAAAAGCTTGACTCCAACTATCAAAATTACTTTTACCAATAACGTATGCATTCTCTAATGTGGGATTAGCCATGATGAAACTGTCTCCTTACACAACCATTAGTAATAACTTCAACTAACATCTCTTACAAGTATTTAAACAGTCATCAACAAAAAATAACTAAGAGACTTATTTCTAAATAATCCTAGAGTCTTTCAAACTTCTTCTTGGCGATCGCACAAGCAGGTAGATTAGTTAGATTTTGCGGACTTTGATATCTAGCAGAATACGTTCTCAGCAATTTCTGACAGAATGTTATGCTTGTAACAATACTAAGATGCTTTTGATTTAATAACAAAAGTTTTTCTTTAACGCTATTGGTATTAATATTATTTAAGAAAATACATCTTAAATATGCCATCAAATGGCATATTCCTAATTTAAATCTTCCAGTTAATTTTCTCTCAAGGTTTTTTCATCTTTTTACTTTAATTATCCGTAATCGTGCGCTTTACCTATTAAGAAACTTGAAGTTTAAGCGGTCTTTGATAATTGGCTCATAATTGTCAGAGTTTGCTCGTAGATCGGAGTTTTAGCCAGCATATAGTTAACGCACAGAGCAGGGTGACAAAACCTTATAGATAAAGGGTAGAGGCTTCAAATGCTTCTGATGCATTGGAGCTTGCTGCAAACAGCTTTTGTCTTTGATAAAGTTATTTGACTTAGAATTATTATTTCAGTTTTATCGACAATTCAAGCAAATTTAGCCAAAATAAAGTTTATCTTGATGGAACTTACCCAAATTGTCCATATTGCACCCTAAATGAAAATATGGCAATCCGATTTAATTGGGAGAAACTTAGTTGCTGAGTTAGGAAATCAGGAACAAGGCAGGTAGAAGTGTACTGAATTTTTTAACAATCAAATAAGAGTCCTATATCAAAATTAAGTTACTTCATTCCATAACTTGTCAATCCGTTTATAATGTTAAATTTTATACAAACAACACGCTTGATTACACAAGTAAAGTCACCCATATTCCAATATTAAGTTATCGAGCTATTTCAGGGCTAGCACTTAGCGCTCTGTTATAGTCTATCTTAGGGCTGAGTATTAAAATTTGAAATAACATTTTGAGCAGCTTCTGCCGTTTTATCCAACTTTGGACTGCGATCGCTTGCAAATTTCTTAGTAGTGCAGTTTTAAAAAAAACTATTAACATAAATAAAAATACGTAGAATATTTATGCAGTTTATTCAGATAAGTATGTAAATTTTACCAAAATACCAACAGTTTTTGCAACATCAGCGATGAAAGATTTTTTGCGTATTATTACTTGCAAAGATAAATTTTGAATACAATTTTTCTGCGTAAATACTTAAAAAATTGCAATTTTGCCAATAAATTAAGTAAAATTACTAGGTTAGATTTTGTATATTTTTGGTAATTTAGTATACAAAAGCGATGCTGGTAATATTCTCCTTCATCACAATTATGCAGATAAGACAAATTATCCCGTGTATTGAAAAAACTAAATTCGTATATAACCAATTAGTCATTGAAAATTGAGTGTAGGAGTATACTATAGATCTGAAACTATAACTATTAATGAAAAATAATCTGCTATTTATCGGTCAACATCTTTAAGGTTTGCGATCAAAGCTATCTAAAGTAACGAAAGGCTTGGCTATAGAGATATAAAAGTAAAATTGCTCTGTTTATGAGTTAATATCTGACAGTTTGGGTCTAATTTGCCAAAATAGGTTCAATGCTAATTTATAAAGTAAATCTTAAGTCTTCTAATTTGCCAAAATAGGTTCAATGCTAATTTATAAAGTAAATCTTAAGTCTGTAAGCTGGTTTATATAGTGCGTAATGCACTAGTTGAAACAGCAGAGTTGGGCTTGGGAAATGGTCAACTTGACCAATAATTTATTTTGTTTCGAGGTGTCTGACCCACTGGAGAAAAATTTTATTTTTAATTTATAAATGACCTATAGAACAGCAAATTTGATTTCCCTACATATCCTTATGTAACAAGTTATTAAATTAACGGTGAGAAGAAAATAGAGTCATGCCAATATTTTCTAAGAAACATATATGGTCAAAAATTGCAAATATACTTTTCCGGGTTTATGCTGAATATTGGCTAGATACTGATTACACCTAAAAGATAGAAAATAGGATTCAGAATTAATCTTGTCAGAATCTTGGTTTAAATCTGCCCCATACTGACTTTTGAGTACTGATTTCTGATTTTTATGTTTGACAGTGTACGCAGTTCATAAAAATATGACTACTTAGATGATTAGGGAAAAGTCAGGCAATGAAATACAAAAATGCGGTTTTAGATGATATAGAACTTCAAGAGGGTTTAAAACAAATCAATCCCAAGTTTGGCGACTTTGTGACCAGGGTAGCAGGTGAAGCTTGGGGTTTGCCATTAATTGACCAAAAAACTAAGGCTCTGATTACGATCGCTATTGATGCAGTCAATCAGGATCAGGTTGGCCCGGGTAATCCTTTTGGCGCTCATGTCAATATGGCGCTCAAGCAAGGTGCAACTCGTGAGGAGATTGAAGAGCTGCTATTGTTTGTGTGTGTTTACGCAGGTTTCAATAAGGTAGCTGGCTGCTTTGGCGTACTAAACGAAATACTGGATACACCATCCTAAGAAAATATTTAGGATTTTCCGAAATCAGTAAATACCGAGATGTAGTCCCAGAAAGTGAGTGCGATGGAAATATGCAGAGATTAAAGAGACATCATCTTTAGCCTGCCTATAAGACCATCTTATTTCCCTCATTTATTACGGGAAAGACTACATACTAAGGGACAACGAGCAGGATTTTGAGAAGGTGAGGAGTCAGGAAGTAGCGGTTAAAGTGCCTTCATTAGGATATTCCAAACACTCTCTCGCAGGCTCGTATATTACAGGATCGAAGAAAATGTTGTTTCTATTCAGATCCGAATGCGATCGCCACCAATCGCTCGCTTCCCAAACGAGAAAAATCTCTTGATATTGATGATGGTGATAGCTGTCGTAGCCAGTTTGAGGCACTTTCATCAGAGAATTTGAGGTTTTCGCTGACGCATTTTTTGTCACCTCATACTAACGTAGAGATGACAATACTAAGACCTTAATTTTCCCTAAAGTTGAGCTTTTTTGTTACCCAGAGTGACATAAGTAGAGTGTGACATCAAGAGAGTTTAACCATAGTGTGGACAAAGGACAGCAAGCATGGTTTCAACAATCAACAAGGCAACAAAAGTTGATTATTCAGCACGGGATCACAAAGGAAAAGTAGCCTTCTACGTACTCTTGTGGAAACGACAAGGAATCTCCTTAGAGATTTTTGATAACTATTGGAGAGATGTACATGGCCCAGTCTGCGCTAGACTACCAGGACAATATCAATACTGGCAGTTTCATGTAGCGCACAACGAAGGCGGGTTGTGGCCAGAAATCGCCGGGTTGGATTACAGATGGGATGCAGAAGATAACTTTGATGGGATTGCAGAGTTAACTTTTGAAAGTGAAGCTGACCGTAATACCTGGTTTAAAGCGTCAGCTATTTTGATGGATGACGAACATAATTTGTTCCGTAAAGCCATCGGTTACAACACCAACCCTGGCAATTCCATCACATATATCGACCGCATCCCCACTGGCGACCCCAACGGCGAAGTCGGAGCCATCAAATTTCACGTCTTAGTCAAAAAAGCTGATAGCGTCAGTACAGAAGCATTCCGTCGCTATCTGAGCGAGACTTTTGCTCCCAAAGTCAGCAGTAGCGATGCAGTACTGAAGTTGCGCTTGCACCTATTTGAAGAAGTAGATAATTCTCGTCCTGATGCAGCTGGGGTAAGTCATTACGAACCAGAAGCCAAGCAATATCATGCGGCTTATGAAATTGCTTTCGCCAATCATCTGGAAAGAGAAAAGTTTTTTGCTTCTTGGGAGTATGCAGCGGCAACTCAAGATGCTGCTAAATATATCAAACAAATTCAGCCATTTCCCGAAAGAACGGCTTATACCTTTGTATATAACTCTCAAATGACCTTAGCTGGTCAGCGTAGTTCCTCGGTAGCAGAACTGATTACAGAAATTGGCGCAGTCAATCAACTTAAGGAGGATATAGAATCTCTCATGCTCAATTACAATCCCTACACCCCACAAACCAACGGTCATACTTCTTCTGCTGCGCAAGCCGCCCAAAGCAAGCCACAACCAACGAAAAAGCGCACCAATTATTACGAAGGTTTGTCGGCGGACTATTCTCGTCCAGGACTTGTTAGCTCTTATGTAGCCAAGAAACTGATCGAGGATGCAGAAAAAATTGTGGCAATGAAAGAATCAAAGTTGCCCGAAATTGGCCCCTATTACACCCTCGAACAAATTGAAAGAGAAAACAGAGAGTGGTGGCCTACTCATTGTGAGGCGTTGAGACAAGGAAGAGGCGATATCCTAACTGGAGAATATCGTGATGACTTAGTTTATTTCTGTCAAGACGGCCCCTATCGCGGTTTAGAACAACAAAAAGAAAGAGAAAAGCACTGGTGGGCATTGATTGCACAACCAGGCGTTACCATGTGCTGGCCAATTGTCATGTTTTATGGTGAGCATACTTACTTTGAGTGGAAGTGTGTGGACGACGAAACCAACGAAACTCTGGCCAAAGGTAATGTGACATGGGTACGTCGCGGTCATCGCGGTGCTTGCTATCTGAAAACAGAGCAACTAACTTTCTACCGTGATGTTTATGCTCCTACCGAACTAATTAGATTGATCACTACCGCGTGAGATGAAACTGGAGTTAGCAGTTAAAAATGCCGTCCTCGATGACCCAGAACTGCAAAAGAATTTAAAACAAATCAATCCCAAGTTTGGTGACTTTGTAATTCGGGTAGCAGGTGAAGCTTGGGGTTTACCACTAATTGACCAAAAAACTAAGGCTCTGATTACCATCGCTATTGATGTAGTCAATCAGGATCATAGAGGTCCAGGAAACCCCTTCGCCGCCCATGTGAATATGGCTCTCAAACAAGGAGCCACCCGCGATGAAATTGAAGAACTGCTGCTGTTCTTATGCGTTTATGCGGGCTTTAATAAGGTCGCGCCTTGCTTCGCCGCCCTGAATCAGATTTTTGACAATGTCAATTACATACCAAGGAAAGCAGCAATGGTTTCAGCGCCCGAAAAATCAAACCAAGCTGATTATTCAGCAAGGGATCGTCAAGGAAAAGTAGCTTTTTATGTACTCCTGTGGAAACGGGAGTCCATTTCCCTAGAGCTTTTTGATAATTATTGGAAAGACGTACACGGCCCAGTCTGCGCCAGACTACCAGGACAATATCAATACTGGCAGTTTCATGTAGCGCATAACGAAGGTGGGTTGTGGCCAGAAATCGCCGGGTTGGATTACAGATGGGATGCAGAAGATAACTTTGATGGGATTGCAGAGTTAACTTTTGAAAGTGAAGCTGACCGTAATACCTGGTTTAAAGCGTCAGCTATTTTGATGGATGACGAACATAATTTGTTCCGTAAAGCCATCGGTTACAACACCAACCCTGGCAATTCCATCACATATATCGACCGCATCCCCACTGGCGACCCCAACGGCGAAGTCGGAGCCATCAAATTTCACGTCTTAGTCAAAAAAGCTGATAGCGTCAGTACAGAAGCATTCCGTCGCTATCTGAGCGAGACTTTTGCTCCCAAAGTCAGCAGTAGCGATGCAGTACTGAAGTTGCGCTTGCACCTATTTGAAGAAGTAGATAATTCCCGTCCCGATGCAGCTGGGGTAAGTCATTACGAACCAGAAGCCAAGCAATATCATGCAGCTTATGAAATTGCTTTTGCTAATCATTTGGAAAGAGAAAAGTTTTTTGCTTCTTCTGAGTATGCAGCTGCAACTCAAGATGCAGCTAGATATATCAAACAAATTCAGCCATTTCCCGAAAGAACGGCTTATACCTTTGTATACAACAGTCAGATCACCTTAGCTGGTCAACGCAGTTCCAAGGTAGCGTCGCTTATCCAAAGTGTAGGAGCCACTAATCAATTAAAAGAGGACATAGTATCTCTGATGAACGGACAAGTAGCGTCGCTGATTCAAAATGGAGCCACCAATCAATTAAAAGAGGACGTAGTATCTCTTATGCCTAGCCAGGTCAACGGAAAATCTAGCAGTTTAGGTCATTATCTCCAAGGTTTGCAACACGTAGGCATAACCGTTAATGATATGACAAAAGCCCTAGAATTTTACATTGACGTGTTGGGTGGAAAAGTCGCAATTGGTGGAGATGGATTTGTTGGTGAAGACTTGCACAATCTGCTTTTTCAAAAAGAAGAATTAGAAGCATTGAAGCAAGGTCTTAATCCCAAAACCATAGGTGTCCCTAATATTAGAGATGGCTCACAAGAAGCCTTGGATGTAAGATTTATTTCCTTTGGTAACACTTGTGTTGAACTCATCCATTTTAGAGATGCTAAATTAAACTCTCAAGCACCAAATTGTATTGGTAAGATACCTTCAGGCATTGGTTATGTCAACGCACCACACCTTTCTTTTTATGTAAAGGATGATGTGGATATCAATGACTTTGCCAAGATGTTAGAAGATGAATGCCAAAGTCGCGGACTGACTAACGTCGTTGCTAACCGAATTATTCATATTGATTCGGAAACTGCGAGAAAAAATGCGCCTCTAAAATATGCCAAGGTAGACTTTATTGCCGATTTTGACGGTTGGTCTTTATTCTACTGTAAAGGTCCAAATGGTGAACAATTAGAATTTAACCAAGTTAGAAGGAAAGCTAAAGAAAGATTTAGCATTGCCCAAAAGGAATATAACCAAGCTAACGGCACAAACTACTGGTTTTACAATAATTCCGCACCGACAACTTCCGCCATCACTGCCAATACAAACCACCGTTTGTATGGAACATATAGTTCTACTATTAATGCTCCAGTAGAGAAGATTTGGCAAGTTTGGATGGAGCAAGCTTACACTGATAAGTTTCCCATTTTAGAACGTTATAGCGATGGAGTTCTGCGCGAAGTCAAAATGCCCGGCATGGAGATGAAGCAAAGAGTTACCATCGATCGCCAAGCGGGAAGTCTCACGATTAATCTTGTAGATCACCCTCTATTTACAGGTCGGTTTATTAATTATCTGTATCCACCTCAAGAACCTGGTGCTTTACCGATAGTAACTTTCACAATTGATTTGCAACCTGTTAGTGAAAGTGCACTACAGCACAAAGATGCACAAGGATTTATTGAGACAGCTAAACCAGAAAATATCCGTCTGGCGGTCGCACAACTAAAACAAAGTGTAGAAAATATCACAAACAAGGATGACAAAACTATGACTCAGTCACTCACACGTCCTGGAACCAAGTCTGAAATTGTCAGACGGATGTTTGAAGCAGGCGAATCGATGAATGTAGAAAACTTTGTCAAGTTCTACACCGAAGATGCTCACTACCAATTTAGTAACTTCCCAGTTGCTTATGGCCCTCAAGGAATTAGAGAAAGTTCAACTGACTTCTTGAACACAGTTGCCCAATGTTACCACCACATCAAACATATGTGGGAACAGGATGACACAGTGATCTGTGAAATGGAAGTTACCTACATCCGTCATGATGGTAAAGTTTTCCGACTGCCTTGTTGTGACACTATCATCTTCAAGGGGGATAAAGTCCAAGAACTGAGAATTTACATGGACATTAGTCCAGTATTCCAAACAGAAAAAGTGCAACCCCAAGCTGCGAAAGCACCTGCTAGCAACGGTTCCTTGCTAACAATTATTGGGAAAATGTATGAAGCATTGCACGCTGAAAATTGGGATGAATTCATGAGCTTCTTCACACCCAACTTACTCTACAAAGTTGGTGCTAACGACCCTGTAGTAGGCCCTGAAGCTTGTCGAGACTTTTTGGTTAATATCTACAAAGTTCTGAAACTGACAACCCATAATGCTAGAGGAACATGGGAAGTTGGTAACACTGTGATTCTGGAAATGGATGCGAATTATGTCAACAAAGTTGACAAGCGCTTTATTCAAGTTCCTTGTACAGATATCTATCGCTTTGATGGCGATCGCATCTATGAATGGCGCGTATATCCAGATCCCTCTCAGTTGAATCTGAAATTTTAAAATGGTCTTGGAATTAGCCAATTGTGACTAATTCAGCAGAGGTGAGTTTAATGTAGAATCTAATAAACTCCCTCTGCTTTCAATGAGAAATTAAAACAACAAATAATCGGTAACACCTCATGACAAAAGCAATTAAAGGCAAAATAGGTGTACTTATTGAAGAACATTTTGATGCTACAGAATATCGGCGCTTCAATGAGTACTTCCCCGAACATGGTTATGAAGTAGAATATATTTCTCATTTGTGGGGTAATAAAGAACTACACTTCGGCTCTAACCCCGAAAATGACCAAATAGAATTTCATGTCACAGTTACTACCGAAGTTAATGATATTGACCCGGCTGATTATAAAGGCATCATTTGCATCGGAGCTTATGCAATGGATCGCCTGAGATATCAGGTAAATGTGAAAAAAGGTCAAAAAAATCAAGCTCCAGCAGTTGCTTTCTTGAGAAAAGCAATGGCAACAGATAATGTGAAACTAGGGACTATTTGCCACAGTTTGTGGCTTTTCTGTGCCGATCCAGATTTACTGAAAGATCGGAAAGTAACCTGTGCCCATAATATTATTTGTGATGTCGAAAATGCTGGCGCAGACGTTGTTTATGATAACGATGTAACTGCTGATTTAGTGATAGATGGTAATTTAATTACAGGCAAGCATCCGGGCGTGGTAGACGAATTCATGGCAGAGTTTGTCAAAGAAATTGAGAAAACTAGCTCTCGCGATCGGGAAGTTGTTCAGCCTGTTTGAGGATGAAAGCAAAGCGGTTGTGTAAACACACAACCCTATGCAAAGCTACTCCTCAGACATGATTTGATATCGGCTTTTACCGAACAAATCTAGAACAACTGCGATCGCACAAGCAGCTGCAACCAATGCAATTAAAGCTACAGGAGCTAAACTCTTACCAGCAATCCCCAGGAAGAACACAAAAGCTCCTGCTCCTAAACGATAAGCACTCAAAATTTTGCCTTGTCGTTGTTTTTCCAAAATACAGGTTGTTAAATTAATTACCGCTAAAATCGCTAAACACAGTGTCACAGCACCGCACAAAAGTAAGCGTTCATTGTCTGGTAAAACATTAACTGCACTTTTGAAAATTAGATGCTCAACTCCTACCCCTGTTGCTGCCAAACCCATAGCTAAGAGCAGGTGAGAATAAAGCCAAGTAAGAAAGATATTAATTCTACCCTCTTTCATGGTCTCTAGTGGTGAGCCATCGATGCTATCGAAGTAAAGCCACCACAAGCTAAAAGCCACGATCATGCCTAAAAGAGCAACTATTGTAGATGAAATAATCCATTCTTTTTGAGCTACACCTCTCACCACAGCAGCAACAGACTCTCCCAAAACGATCATGGTAAAAAGTCCCAGTCGTTCTGGCATATGAGAAATATCTGGTGTGATTTGAGTAGCAAAACGACCTGTACCTAAGGGCGCAACAAATTCTACAATCATCCCAATTGCCCAGAGTACAAAACGCCAAGGTGCTGGGACAAACAGCGAGATTAACCAAAAACTAGCACCAAGACTAAAGCCCAATATATAGCGATTGAGTAGGGGGCGAGCTATTGGAACATGATATCTGGCAATGAGAAATTGAAGAATGAGAATACTGCGAGCGCCTATGTAAGAAATAGCAAAACTCACAGCAGAGGTACTGAGTCCGTGATGCACATTGACTGCGAGAGCCGCAATCAAGGTCATTTGCAGGAGGGTTAATAAGCGATCGCTTAAATCATCCGTATCAAACAGCGTGGCGTAGAAAGTTGCTCCTAACCAACAAGACCAAATTGGTGTAAATAGGGCAATAAAACTCAAAACCCCTATCACAGAAACATCTTTGCTGAGATTGTGAGCTAATTCTGCGATCGCTACCACAAATATCAGATCGTAAAACAACTCCAGCCAGGTAGCACGTCTTTCTTCTCCCCGATCTTCGCCAATCCGTAATCTTGGCGGCTGCCATAATTTTTTGTTCATCAGAACGGTAACATCAACTACTCATGAAAAACTATTTTACGAGTTTACAGAAGTACAAACGATATAAATTTCCCAACACCAATTAATTTTGCTGAGTTTCAAAGTTAATTTGCATAATTTCTCCGAATTCAGGCGTATATATTTATGTAGAGATATTAAGTTATTTCGCCTTCAGCACTTTTACCAGACTATCTTCTGTTTTTGCTACACAACCAAACAAAAACCAGGTAGAATGTCTTTTGTCTTCAGCCAGTGCAATTCCAAGAATTCACCTTGATATTGCCGAATAAACAGACAGCTAGAGTGCGAAAAGTGATATCTTCGCTCATCATTCAGAAAGTGACGTTGGTTAATTAAAATTGTCCTCAAAATACAGAGGATAGCAGTGCTAGATCTTCATTACTTCAAGCACTATTACAAACAATTACTCCGACGTTTCTATCAGTAACAAACCTGCGAAATTTAACTAAAGGGCTACATTCAGTCGAGTTTTAGATTTAGCAACAATATCTACCCTTTTACTTCTGTAACAGTAAAGATGAACAAAATCAGCTTCTCTTTCTCAGACACAATCACTGGTTACGTCACTGACTTTAACTCTAGCGATAAGTCTTTTGGCATTAAAACCTCAGATGAACGGGAATATAGAGCATATCTCACCCCGACTGTTTATGCCAGAATCGCGCAAAACCTGGAAGAGTCTTATAGAGATTGCACTGGTGAAATTGAAAAACTCCTAGTACCTGGTCAGCACGTATTCGTTTACGGTATCTTTTATCCTCAGGGAGATGACTACAAATTTGAAGCCAAATCCTTAGTTTTTCCTAGCGATAAACCAGGTGTCTATCGCCACGAAGAACCAGATTGGTGGGTTAAGCAGATACGTTCGATTGCTGACAGTTACCTGAGATGGCAGTTCCACTATCCCGATCGCGAAATTGATTACCACGAATACCGCACTTATCTACACTTAGCCGGTGGCAAAAAGCGCGACGACTTTTTGCAAGAAACTGATACGATTTCGCGTCTGGTTTATGGTTTCGCTTCAGCTTTTCTGTTAACAGGCGAAGACCGCTTCCTCGAAGCAGCCGAAAGAGGGACAGAGTATCTGCGCGAACACATGCGCTTCTACGATCCCGATGAAAACCTCATCTATTGGTATCACGGCATTAAAGTTACCGGACGCCGCGAACAAAAGCTGCTCACCTCGGAGTTTAGTGACGACTACGACGCTATCCCCGCCTACGAACAGATTTACGCCTTAGCTGGCCCCATTCAAACCTATAGAATTACAGGCGATCCCCGCATTCTCAAAGATGCGGAAATGACTGTCGATCTCTTCGATAAATTCTTCCTAGATAAAGAAGGCGGCGGCTATTTCTCCCATATTGACCCGATTACCCTCGACCCTCGTGCCGAATCTCTAGGTCGGAACTGCGCTCGCAAAAACTGGAACTCTGTAGGCGACCATGCGCCCGCCTACCTGATCAATTTATGGCTAGCAACAGGCGAGAAGAAATACGCCGACTTCCTAGAATATACCTTTGACACGATCGCCAAATATTTCCCAGACTACGACGACAGCCCCTTTGTGCAAGAGAAGTTTTTTGAAGACTGGAGCAAAGACCAAACATGGGGTTGGCAACAAAACCGCGCCGTTGTCGGACATAACCTGAAAATTGCTTGGAACTTGATGCGGATGAATTCCCTCAAGCCCAAAGATGAGTACGTACAACTAGCTGAGAAAATTGGCTACCTCATGCCTAAAGTTGGAAGCGACCAACAAAGAGGCGGCTGGTACGATGTAGTTGAACGTGTTCTCGGTGAAGGTGAAGAACAGCATCGCTTTGTTTGGCACGATCGCAAAGCTTGGTGGCAACAAGAACAAGCTATTCTTGCTTACCTAATCCTGCACGGTATCTTAGATAAGCCAGAATACAAACGTCAAGCTCATGAAGCCGCAGCTTTCTACAATGCCTTCTTCTTGGATCATGATGACGGTGCAGTTTACTTCAACGTTCTAGCCAACGGCTTACCCTACCTGTTGGGTAACGAACGCTTCAAAGGCTCTCACTCCATGAGTGCCTACCACTCAACAGAACTGTGCTATTTGGCAGTAGTCTATACTAATCTGCTAATTACCAAGCAACCACTAGACCTCTACTTCAAGCCTCAACCAGGTGCATTTAAGGACAACATCCTGCGGGTACAGCCTGATATCTTGCCTCCTGGTAGCATCAAGATTGGTGCTTGTTGGATCGATGACCAACCATACACCGATTTTGACGCCAACGGCTTGACGGTGAAACTACCAGAAACCAAGGCGCAAGTCAAAGTCAAAGTTCAAATTGTCCCTACTGCGTAGTCTGCGGGAAGTAATTAATTATGGAGATTATTATCAAGACACTGCAAGTAACTGCACTTAGCACTGCAAACGGCGATGCACCTCCAGCAGTACACGAAGAAGTGACTGTAGTGGAACTAGATGGCGATGTCGATGGCAAAACTGCCCCTGAGGTGCAAGCGCAAGTTTTACCATTGGTTAAACCAAACAGTAAATTGCTGCTGGATTTAACCAATGTGCCTTATATGTCCAGTGCTGGCTTACGCACATTGCTATTGCTACATCGGCAGTTTGCTGGTCAAGATGGAAATCTGGTGTTGGTAGGAGTTGCCCCAGAAATTCAAGATACGATGTCGATTACTGGGTTTCTCAACTTCTTCAGCCTGAGCGACACCGTAGAATCGGGCTTAGAAGCTCTCCAGCTTAAGGTTCACGCTCTACCTGCTTAATCAAGAGAGAGGGAGTTAAGTGAAAACTTAATTCCCTCTTTGAGGGCAAACGCATCTTAATTTGGAAATGAGCAATAGACTTTTTGTAAAAGTTCCAAAAGCGGAGATTTAACCGCCGATAAATACTGATAAACGCCGATAAACGCCGATTATTAGGAATTATGCAAGAGGTTTTATTGATAATTTAGATGCGATCGCTCTTTCTCCCCACTCTTGTTGTCTTAACACTCACTACCAAAGAACAATGGAGCGCATCGACGTTAATCCCACCCATACCTACGGCGACTTTAAGCTGCGTCGGGGTAAACCTTTCCCCTTTGGAGCCACGCTGGTTCCCAGAGGGGTGAACTTTTCCATCTTTTCTAGTCACGCTAAATCCTGTTCTTTAGTGCTGTTTAAGAAACATCAGCCCGAACCGTTTGCAGAAATTCCTTTTCCTGAAGAGTTTCGGATTGGGAATGTTTTTTGCATGGTGGTTTTTGACCTGGATTACGAAGAAATCGAATATGGCTATCGCATGGATGGCCCATTCGACCCCAAGGCTGGCCACTGGTTTGACAAGAGCAAAATTCTCTTAGACCCCTACGCCAAAATTATTGGCGGACGGGATGTTTGGGGAGTCACGCCAGATTGGAGTGATATCTACCACCATCGCGCCCGGATCGCCTTTGACGACTTTGACTGGGAATCAGAGCGTCCGCTGGAACTGCCGCCAGAAGACTTGATTATTTACGAAATGCACGTCCGCAGCTTTACCCGCCATTCATCTTCAGGGGTGAAGCATCCCGGAACTTTTGCGGCGATTCGCGAGAAAATTCCTTACCTCAAAGAGTTGGGTGTAAACTGCATCGAACTCATGCCTGTATATGAGTTTGACGAGTTTGAAAATTCTCGTCCCAATCCCCAGACAGGTGAAACCTTACTAAATTACTGGGGCTATAGCACTGTTGGTTTCTTTGCACCCAAGGCGGGGTATGCAGCCACAGGCAAGTTTGGGATGCAGGTTGATGAGTTGAAGCAACTGGTTAAAGAACTCCATGCCAATGGCATTGAAGTTATTTTAGATGTGGTCTTCAACCATACTGCGGAAGGTAATGAACACGGGCCAACGATTTCTTTTCGGGGTATTGACAATAAAACATATTATATGCTTACCCCTGAAGGTTACTACTTTAACTTCAGTGGTTGTGGCAACACGCTCAATTGTAATAACCCAATTGTGCGGAATATTGTGCTGGACTGTCTGCGCTACTGGGCAGCAGAGTATCACATCGACGGCTTCCGCTTTGACTTGGCATCAATTCTCGGTCGCGACCCTTGGGGCGCACCGCTAGCAAATCCACCGTTGTTGGAAACTTTAGCATTTGACCCGATTCTCGCTAGATGTAAATTGATTGCGGAAGCTTGGGATGCAGGCGGTTTGTACCAAGTAGGCTCGTTCCCCGCCTTTGGTCGCTGGGCTGAGTGGAATGGTAAGTACCGCGATGGTATTCGCAAGTTCCTCAAAGGCGAACCTGGGCGAGTCGGAGATATGGCACAACGGCTGCAAGGCTCACCAGATCTCTATGCTTGGGCAGGAAGGGCACCTGCTACCTCGATTAATTTCATCACCGCCCATGATGGTTTTACCCTAGCTGACTTAGTTTCCTACAACGGCAAGCATAACGAAGCCAACGGAGAAAACAACAACGACGGCACCAACGATAACGATAGTTGGAACTGTGGTGCAGAAGGCTGGACAGAGGATGCAGGTATCAATGCCTTACGCCAACGGCAGATTAAAAATGCGATCGCCATGCTTCTAGTGAGCCAAGGCATACCAATGCTGCTGATGGGCGATGAAGTCGGCAGAAGTCAGCAAGGTAATAACAACACCTACTGTCACGACAACGAACTCAGCTGGTTGGATTGGAATTTACTCAAGTCAAACTCCGATCTATTCAACTTTGCTAAGCACTGTATTGCTTTCCGCAATGCACACCCTGTACTGAGAAATCACTGGCACTTCCAAAATAGAGATTATGTTGGTAGTGGCTATGCTGATATTACCTGGCACGGTACTAAAGCTTGGAATGCAGACTGGTCTGACAATAGCCGTACCCTAGCCTTTATGCTTTGTGGCAAACACGCTAAAGGTGGCACAGTCAAAGATAACTATATTTACGTTGCCATGAATATGCACTGGGAAGCTCACTGGTTTGAACTTCCCCAACCACCAGCAGGTATGAAGTGGCACGTGTTTGCAAATACTGGCGCGAATCCAGCAGAAGCTAGCTGGGAACCTGGAACAGAACCTGTACTGGGCACTCAACAGGGAATTTTACTAGGCGATCGCTCAGTAGTGATTCTCGTAGGCAAATAAATCTTTGTTTTTCGTCAGTCACTAATGGCGAAAGACCAATCAAAAACCAAAATCTAACGAAAAAGGAGAATAAAAATATGGCTTTTAGTGCAACTCTTGAAATTGATGGCGATACCGCTAAAATTACTCTTACTGGCGAACTAGATGCAAGTTCCGCGCCCATTTTCCGAGTAGAAGTGGAAAATGCAGCTAAAGCCGGAGTTAAGCGTCTGGTATTGTTCATCCAAGACCTAGAATATATCGCCAGTGCTGGGCTGCGAGTACTAATTTTCGCCAAACAAAAGATGGGTGCTGATGCCGATATTTATGTTGTTGGTGGACAAGAACAAGTAATAGACACTCTAGAAAAAACAGGTTTCAGCCAAAGCGTAATCATACAGGACGAGTACAAAGTTGCCTAATTCCTAGCAGTCGAGGATTAGGAATAAGTATGAAGTCTGAAGGCTAAAATTGTTTAGCCTTTAGCTTTTCTTATATTTAAGTGTTCATTTCAGGCAAATATAGCAGTCCCGAATCATTTTTGAGAAACTACAAATGACAAATGCTATAAAAAACGACTCCTATTATCTACCGCGGCGACAAATATATGGATACTCATAAACCTTTAAGGGAACAACCGTATTACGAAGAACTGGAGTCGTTACGCCAAGAAGTAGCAGCACTTAGAGCTGCACAAGCTGCTTTTGAGGCTCAAAGAGAACTACTGGCAAAGGTAGTAGCAATGGCACGTTCTCCAGAACAGGAGGAAATGCTAAAAATTACCTTAGAGGAAGCATTACACGTCTGTTGCAAACTCACAGGGGCAGAAACAGGCAGTTTATTTTTACTTGATAGCCAGGGAGTAGTCACTGATAGTATTCTTACCCAGAAAACCACAGCACAAGATACGCGCTCTCGGTTAATTGGTAGCGTTTTAGACAAAGGTCTGGCTGGTTGGGTAAATCGTCACCGCCAAATTGGATTGATTGACGATACGATTAACGATGACCGCTGGTTACAGTTTCCTAATCAGCCTTACACTGTGCGCTCTGCATTAGCTGTCCCGATTCTCAAAGAAGAAGTTTTGCTAGGCATTCTCACCTTGCTACATAGTGAGCCTAATCGCTTTAGCGGCGAAATAGCCAACTTAATGCAAAAAACGGCTAATGAGATAGCGCTAGTGCTGGAAAATGCTGAATTGTATGCAAAGTTAGAGGAATCTTACCATTTTCTAGATCAAGCAAAACAAGAGATCGAAGCTTATTCAAAAGCACTTGACTATGAATTAGAAAAAGGTAGACAGATTCAAAGAGATTTTCTCCCAGAAGATTTACCAACACTTCCTAATTGGGAGATTGCAGCTTGCTTTTATCCGGCGCGTCAAGTTGCAGGCGATTTCTATGACTCTTTTATGCTTCCTGGGGGTTATGTAGGGTTAGTCATTGCTGATGTGTGCGACAAAGGTGTAGGCGCTGCATTGTTTATGGCTTTGTTCCGCAGTCTGATTCGCGTCTTCTCTGGACAGAGTCTTTTGTGTAATTTAGCAATTGTTGGCGATGATGAAGTACTGGCAGGCTTGAACGATCTGGATCTGGACAATCACGAGGCACAAATTCACGCCCTCAAAGCTGTGGGACTGATCAATAACTATATTGCTCAACAGCACGCTCAGATGAGTATGTTTGCGACCCTGTTCTTTGGAGTATTAGACCCTAGTACTGGTATTATAGACTACGTGAATGGCGGTCATGAACCATTATTTGTGATCGGTTCAGAAGGTGTGAAAGCAACTCTCAAACCTACAGGGCCAGCAGTGGGAATGATGCCCAATATGAAATTTAAAGTTCAGCAGGTACAACTTGAGCCTGGCGATATCTTGATTGGCTATACAGATGGTGTCACAGAAGCCCGTGCGCCAGATAATAAGTTATACACCAGCGAGCGACTGCTCTCTCTTTTCCAACCGCCGCCAGCCTCAGCTAGTCAACTTCTAGAGTGGATCAAGACCAACTTGTTTGCCTACATGGATAACGCTCCTCAGTTTGACGATATTACCATGCTGGCTGTGCAGCGATTAGAGAATAATCAGTGAGGAATTCACTAATTTCTTCTACTTATTGAGTAAAAATTATTACTGGCATCAACGAGATAGTTTATGGAAGCTTTAACGGTCGCTGGAACGCTCGACTCTTTGAGCGCAATTGCACAATACGTCATGGCATCAGCAGCAGCAGCAGGCTTGGACAAAAAAACCTCTTACAGACTGCGGCTGGCAGTAGACGAAATTGCAACCAACATCATTGTACATGGTTACGAGGAAGCGGGGCGCGAAGGTGAAGTAGTTTGTCAAGCTACGCTTGCAGATGAGTCTTTAACAATTACTCTTGAAGATACAGGGGCACACTATGACCCCACCAAGCAAGCCCTTCCTGATGATATGGATTTGCCCTTAGAGCAACGCCAGATTGGTGGACTAGGTGTTTACCTAACTATTCAAGGTGTTGACAAGTTTACCTACGAAAGAGCCGGAAACCGCAATCGCAATATATTTGTTGTGAATCGGATTTCTTCTACTGCTAGTGGAACAGTCAGTTCTACTTCTAAATAATGCTCATAAAAAATATCCCATCGCTCTTTTGGCGCTGACATATCGTCCTTTGCGAACTATTTGATCTTGCTAAACTTGGGTAAAGCGTTGCCATCCATTGCGGTTCAGAACCACAGATAAACACAGATGCACACCGATATTTATTTGTGTTTATCTGTGGTTTTTTGATTCTTAGAAAGGCTGTTCATTTCACCCTGTAAGCAGTTGGTGTCATGCCTGTAAATTGCCGAAACTGTTTGCTCAAATGGCTGTGGCTGTTGAACCCACACTCTAAGGCAATGTCCATAATCGATCGCTCTGTTTGTTTCAACAACTGCTTGGCTCGTTCTATCCGTTGCTGGAGTAAGTATTGGTAGGGCGCCGTACCCATCGATTGCTTAAACAGATGGCTGAAATGAAATTGACTCATGCCTAGCAATGCCGCTAAATCTGCAAGCTTGATATCTTGATTCAGATGTTCGTTGATGTACTCCAACACTTGCAGAAGTTGGCGCTGGGGTAATCCCCCCTCGTAAATTGCCAGACGAGGTTTGGCAGCAGAGTATTGCCTAAGCAAATGTACTGCCAAGACATTTGCTAGTGACTCAATGTAAAGCCTGCTGCCTAAATTTTCTTGTTTGAGTTCAGAGAACAGCATCATGCCAATCGCCTCAATCTGAGGATCGCGAGTCCGAAATTCGGGGAGTAATTCCAGCCGATCGGGATTCATGGCTAGGGCTTCTCTAGCAACTCTTTGGATGAAACGAGATGCAATCCGAATCTGCAAGTAGCTGTCATCTCCATCCCAACGAGCAAAAAACGGGGTTTTTGCAGGCGTTATCGAAATGTCACCTTTTCCGTATAGCCCGGAGTAGGTTTTACCTCCTTGAATTTGCAACAAGCGAATAGGACGGGAGGCAAGAGACAGATAAATTGTCTGTTCATCGCTGTAATGACAACTTGCCTCCCCTGGAGACTGTTGGAATTGCTCGACCACAATATTTTCCCAACCTTGGTTTTGGCTGGACAAGATTGGCAAGTAGCTTGTTTCAGTCTGATGCATGGCTGGAGTCTTCATGAGGCAAGCCCAATTCGTCTAGTTTCGATTGTATTCACTTTGCAATCGCTCTTGCCCAGAAGTCACAAAACTGACCGCAAGATTTTGACAATTGCACAGGATTTAAATAGCTGAACACTGTTGGTTTGCCTAAGCTGAAAGGGTAATTACACAGGAGGCGCTATGGCACATTTATTACACATTGATTCTAGCCCCAGAGGAGAGCGATCGCACTCTCGCAGACTTACAAGAGAATTTGTTGAGGCTTGGAAGCAGACTCATCCTACTGATATCGTGACCTATCGAGATATCGGCCGCAATCCAGTTCCTCATGTTGACGAACCTTGGATTGCCGCAGCTTATACGCCCCTAGAGCAACGCACACCCGAACTTTGGGATGCAATTCATACCAGCGATCGCCTAGTGGACGAATTCTTAGCAGCTGATGTCTACGTCATCGGTGTTCCCATGTACAATTTCAGCATTCCCAGTACCCTCAAGGCTTATATTGACCAAATTGTGCGTCCGAGGCGAACGTTTGTATTTGAGCCAGAGGATGTTGCAAACCCTTACAAAGGTTTGGTTTTGGGTAAGAAAATGTTTATCATTGCCGCACGAGAGGGTTCTGGCTTTGGAGCGGGCGGGCAATACGAAAATCTGAATTATCAAACCCCTTACCTAGCAACAGTCTTTGGATTTATAGGCATTACTGATATCGCGTTTATTGATGTTGAAAATGATGAGTCTGGCGGACAAAAGTTGGCAGATGCGATCGCCAATGCCCGTAACCAAATCGCTAGACTAGTCGCAAGGTAAGAAGTTGTACAATTCACTGGACATTAAAGCCATCTGTTGTTAGAGTGCTTTTCACTAAACAAGCGATCGCTCTGCTTTCTACCGCCTCCTGACAGAAATAGATATGATAGAAAAGTAGATAAAACTTAAAAAATATTCATCAAATGCTGATTCACTCCTCTGGCTTGTCCAAGGTCAAAGACTCAGTAACAGAAAAAATTTTCTTCGGTCATGAACCTAATGCCGAGTTAATCGCAATTCTTACCGTTTACTTTGTCCAAGGCATCTTAGGGTTGGCGCGTCTAGCCGTCAGCTTTTTTTTGAAAGATGAACTGTTGCTGAGTCCGACACAGGTATCGGCACTATTGGGTATAGTCGCCTTACCTTGGATTATCAAGCCAGTATTTGGCTTTATCTCTGATGGCTTGCCCATATTTGGTTATCGCAGGCGTCCATATCTGATTTTATCGGGAATATTGGGAACCGTTTCTTGGGTAAGTCTGGCAACAATAGTTCATACTACCTGGGCAGCTACTTGTGCGATCGCACTGGGTTCACTCTCAGTTGCAGTCAGCGATGTCATCGTTGACTCCCTTGTGGTTGAACGGGCAAGAGCAGAATCCCAGGCAGATGCAGGTTCGCTACAATCTATTTGCTGGGGTGCTTCCGCAGTTGGGGGTTTACTCACAGCTTATTTAAGTGGGTGGCTGCTAGAACATTTTTCCACACATACTGTATTTGGTATTACCGCCCTATTTCCCCTGTTAGTTTCATCTGTAGCTTGGTTAATTGCCGAGTCTCCTGTTAATCAAGATACTCAAGATTCTCCTCACAACAGTCTTTTAAGCGTCAAGCATCAACTAGGACAACTCCGCCAAGCCGTTACTCAGAAAGCAATCTGGCTACCAACAGCATTTGTTTTCCTTTGGCAAGCTACCCCAACCGCTGACGCAGCCTTTTTCTTTTTCACTACCAACGAATTGCACTTTGCACCAGAATTTTTGGGACGGGTGCGCCTCGTAACCAATCTGGCTTCTTTAGTGGGCATTTGGATTTTTCAGCGGTTTCTTAAAACTGTACCTTTTCGCGTCATCTTTGGTTGGAGTACAGTTATTTCCGCAGCCTTAGGAATGACGATGCTGCTATTAGTCACTCACACCAATCGGTCTTTAGGTATAGATGACCACTGGTTTAGTTTAGGTGATAGCTTGGTTCTCACTGTCATGGGCCAAATTGCATATATGCCAGTACTGGTGCTAGCAGCCAGAATATGCCCTCCGGGAGTGGAAGCGACATTATTTGCTTTGTTAATGTCAGTATCTAACCTAGCAGGAATGGTTGCCTATGAATTTGGGGCAATTATTATGCATTGGTTGGGAATCACTGAAACTAACTTTGAATTGCTGTGGCTTCTAGTAATAATTACTAACCTCAGCACATTGTTACCACTGCCATTTCTTAGCTGGCTACCAGCGCCGGAAGAACAAACTCAGATTTCATCATTGCAACCAGTCTCAGCAAATACAGGTGAGGCGTTATTGCCTGAGTTGATATCTGAAGTTGAAGTGACAAGCAGCCAAATCCAAAGTCGTTAATAAAAAATTATTTTGCCCAAAGAGCTAAAAACGAAAAGTACTAACCACCCAAATTATTGACGGGTTGAGGCTGAAATGGGAACGCAAAGACGCGGTGAAATTTATTTTTACTTTCCGCGTCAGTACACACCAATCACTTGTGATTTGGCGAAATAACTTTTTGTCTTTGCGCAAGATAACAAAAGGATATAAAAGATATGCAGAGTTCAAAAATTCAAGAAAACGCAATTTTAGAAAAATCTTACAATCGCACTGATTGGCAAGGAGGATACGAATCTCTATATCAAGAATTTGATTATTGGATTGATGATATAGAAGGACAAATTCCCAGAGAACTACAAGGTACGCTGTTTAGAAACGGCCCTGGTTTATTAGATATCAATGGTCAACGCATTCATCACCCCTTTGATGGTGATGGGATGATTAGCCGCATCAGCTTTGTTAATGGTCGTGCCCATTTCCGCAATCGCTTTGTCCGGACTGAGGGCTATGTAGAAGAACAAAAAGCTGGAAAAATCCTCTATCGCGGAGTATTTGGCACACAAAAACCTGGTGGTTGGTTAGCTAATCTCTTCGACTTCAAAATTAAACATATTGCTAACACCAACGTCATCTACTGGGGTAGTAAACTTTTGGCACTTTGGGAAGCCGCTGAACCTTATCGCCTCGACCCTTACACCTTAGAAACCTTGGGAAGGGAATATTTTAACGGTGTTTTATCCACAGGTGAAGCTTTTAGCGCTCACCCCCGCCTCGACCCTAGTTGCAAGCAAGATAATGGCGCACCTTGCTTGGTCAATTTTTCTATTCAGCCAGGACTGTCTACTAAAATTACGATTTTTGAACTAAATCCAGCAGGACAAATTATCAGAAAGCACGCACATAGTGTTCCTGGTTTTTGCTTTATTCACGATTTTGTCATCACTCCTAATTACTGCATCTTCTTTCAAAATCCTGTCAGCTTCAATCCCATACCTTTGGCTTTGGGAATCCGTGCAGCTGGGGAATGTATTAAATTTAACCCAAATCAGCCAACTCGGATTATAGTTATCCCCCGCACCCCCAACGCTGGAAAAGCAGAGGTCAAAATTCTGGAAACCCAATCTGGTTTTGTCTTTCATCACGTCAACGCTTTTGAAGTTGGGGGTGAAATTGTCATTGACTCCATTTGCTACGAATCCTTACCAGAAGTAGAACCGGAAAGTGATTTTCGCCAAGTTAATTTCGAGGCTGGTTCACCGGGACAACTATGGCGATTCGATCTCAACCTTAAGGATGGGATAGTAGAAAAAGAGTTAATTGAAAGCCGTTGTTGTGAGTTTCCCAGCATTCATCCAAATAATGTGGGACACCCATATCGTTACACCTATATAGGTGCAACTCATGGAGAGGCTGGGAATGCTCCTTTGCAAGCGATTTTGAAAATTGATTTAGATTCCGGAGAAAGACAACTTTGGAGTGCAGCACCCCGTGGTTTTATGGGTGAGCCGATTTTTGTCCCCCGTCCAGGTTCGCAAAAGGAAGACGACGGTTGGGTGCTGGCTTTAGTTTATGATGCGGCTCACCATCGCTCAGATGTAGTGATTTTAGATGCCAGCGATTTAAATAAAGGAGCGATCGCTCGTTTGCATCTCCAGCATCATATACCCTACGGTCTGCACGGTAGTTTCACTCCTGAGCTTTTTGTATGAGCTTAAGTGTTGATGCGGCGAAAACTTACCTTGAAACCATCACGAGGGTGAGGTGTGGGCATCATTACCAAATCTAGGTTTTGTTCTGGTAATGGTTCCCAATTATACCCACGGATTAAGAGTGCGGCGAATAGCTTCATTTCCAGCTTGGCAAACTCCTTGCCAATACATTCCCGTACTCCACCACCAAATGGGATATGGCTAAATGGTTTGGGTTTGTCCTCTGCCTGTTCTGGTGCAAAACGCTGTGGATTAAATTGTTCTGGCTCAGAATAAATACTGCTATCTTTATGTGTTCTTCCTATCTGGTAAAGGACAGTCCAGCCTTGAGGAATACGCCAGCCATTGAACTCACACGATCGAGTCACTTCCCGGAAACCGCCACCTACTGGAGGAATTACGCGCAGTACTTCCTTTAGTACTTGGTCGAGATAGTTCATCTGTTGTAAATGTGCCATCGTCAGCGGTTCCTCAAAAGCCAATTGCTGTTGTTCTAAACGGGCTTGTGCCAAAACTGCGGGATTCTGCACTAATAGGAGACATAGGGAAGCGATCGCTGATGTCAATGTCTCATGACCAGCAAAAAGTAATAATAGCACTTGGTCTTTCAGTTCTTGCAAGCTCAAGCTATTACCTTCTTCATCCCGTGCTTGTAAAAGCACCCCCAAAGCATCTTCATAGGAATCAGGTTGTTGTTGACGTTGAAGTATGATTTCTTCAATTTTCAGTAGTAGCTGCTGGCGATAACGCAACGCCCGACCAAATTTAGTCCAAGGTAAGTTTACAGGAATAGTAAATAGACCCTGAGAATATTCCTCAAATAAATCCCCAAAACGGCTATCAGCCGCTGCATCTGTTCCTATAAGCAACTTACAAGCGACATCAAAGGTATACTTTCTTAGTTCCGGATACCAGGTTAATTTACCCATACTTTCCCATTTGTGCAGATAAGTGCAGGTAATCTCCTCCATTTTGCTGACATATCCTGCTAGCGCCCTAGGTTGAAAGGCTTGCGATAACAGCTTGCGTCGCTTTTGATGTATACCACCTGTCTGTACAGCAAGAGACGCTGGCCCTAACAAAGTTTTAGTGCTATCTGGCCAGCTGATTGAAAAATATTGGTTTTCATTAGTTAATAAAAAGCGATTAGCATCAGATCCGATCATCACTATTGCCGGACTTCCAAACAGATGGGTTTTGAAGATTGATCCATATTTTTTTTGCCGCTGATTAGCAAAGTCCGGATCGCGTAAAAAACTAATCGTTTCCCCAATTAATGGCAACCCGAAGCTGCCAGGAGGTAAAGGTAGGGTGTTGTTCAGTTCAGTAATACTAGTTTTCATAACATCAAAACTTACAGAGTGGGGCAGTATATTTATAGTAAAACATCTATGAAAATTCTGAATTGATTTAGCGTGGATATGGCTGGAAAAGTGAGAGATAGGAATCCGCTTTGATTCCTGAAATTATTTGCTTAGGGAGGGAACAGGTGAGACCAATTGCCGTCTACAGCCCTTCGGGCATCCTTCGGCGGGCGGTTCCCGTCACGACGGCAAAGTGGCGAACTCGAAGGGGAAGAATAAATAACAGTGTAATTAGTTGTTTCTACAAATCAAATATGAGTCTTATCTAGCTAAATTTCAATGAGATAAATAGATTTTTTTAATCAATTTAAACTTTTATATAAAGCTACGCCTGCGTCAGTAATTTATCTGTATTAAATCAGATTACTATCTTAAAATCCTAATCATTGCTATGAGTTATTAGAACTACTATCGTTTTCTTAAACAGTCACATTTTTTGTTAGCAAATTTATCTGTCTTTATTAAGATTCTATCCAAAAAGCATTAATAAAAACAGCTAGTTATGTAAATATAATTTAGTTATGTTTCAATCAATTGTTGAAATTTTACTGCTGAAAATGTATCTAAAAATTAATAAAAATAATTACTTTTTATCTGAATTCTGTTATGGAAACAGCTATCAATAGCCCCAGGCTTTCAGGCTGCGATCTGCATTAGCATTGAGGGTTCAGACCTACCATTCACCAGATGCATCCTGAAATTCGTAGGCTTTCTGTAATTTTCAGAACAGGTATGACCAATTGCTATATATCAGATAATAAAAATAAAATTGTAACAAAAACTACAAAAACTCCACTTTTCTTTAAAATACAGGATAAGCTAGGCATATATGTATCCGGTTCGCAAAGATACCGCGATTAGGAGAAAATTTTATGGTTGCAACACCTGTACGGCCGCTGGAACCTGCTAGTCCAGCGCATATTTGTCCATTCGATCAAGCCTGTAGCTACCTAGAAGCAGCAGCTAAAGAATTAAAATTAGATCAAGGAATTTTAGAAATTCTCAGCCATCCACGTAAGGTAGTGACAGTTTCCATTCCCGTAAAAATGGATAATGGGGAAATACGGGTATTAGCAGGACACCGGGTGCAACACTCTGATATTTTAGGCCCCTACAAAGGTGGAACTCGTTACCATCCGGCTGTAACACTGCGGGAAGTCTCTGCCCTAGCAATGCTGATGACTTGGAAATGTGCGCTGTTAGGTATTCCCTACGGTGGTGCAAAAGGCGGTATTGCTATAGATCCAAAGTATTACAGCGTCGGTGAATTAGAACGAATTACCCGCCGTTACACCAGCGAATTAATTAAAGATATTGGCCCATCAGTAGACATACCTGCACCAGATGTAGGAACTTCTGCCCGTGAGATGGCGTGGATGATGGACACTTATTCAGTCAACGTTGGCCATGCTGTACCAGGAGTTGTGACTGGTAAACCGATTTCAGTTGGTGGTTCCAGGGGAAGGGAAATGGCAACTGGCCGCGGTACGATGATTATTGTCCGTGAAGCACTCGCAGATGAAGGTAAATCCCTGGTGGGTGTGCGAGTAGCAATTCAAGGTTTCGGAAATGTTGGTATGGCAGCAGCAGAATTGCTATACGAAGCAGGAGCAATCATCATCGCTGTCTCTACCAGTGCAGGGGGAATATATTGCGAAACTGGTTTAGATATTCCAGCTTTGAAAGCTTACACCGCTAAAAACCACAGAAGTGTTTTAGGCTTCCCGCAGACAGTACCAATTAGCAATGCAGATTTGCTAACTTTACCCTGCGATGTTTTGATTCCCGCAGCTTTGGAAAACCAAATCACTGAAGAGAATGTGAATCAGGTGCAAGCGCATATTGTCGCAGAAGCAGCTAACGGACCAGTAACACTGCAAGCTAGCGAGTCACTAGAGGCGCGGGGTGTAATAGTGCTACCAGATATTTTGGCGAATGCTGGTGGTGTTGTAGTTAGTTATTTAGAGTGGGTACAAGGACTTTCTTATTTGTTCTGGGATGAAGAACGGGTGAACCGCGAAATGGAACATTTGATGGTGCAAGCTTACCGTCAAGTAATTGAACATTCCAAAGCACGGCAAATGACTCTGCGTTTAGCAGCTTATACCCTAGGCGTAGGTAGAGTTGCTCAAGCACTGAGCGATCGCGGCCTTTATCCATAATTTTTATACTAAATAATTATAGAGGCGGATAATTTTTCTGCCTCTTTTTTTTGGCGATCGCTAAATGAAGACGTAAAAATCAAACAGTTAAATTCTCAAACTTACTCACCGTTATCCAGATAAGCATCGCTCCCACGCAAAACCCGACTACAATAAATACGCAACTCGCGCTTCCATAGGAGTATCCAGCAGTGCAGCCGGACTTATTAGGTTTGGAAATTAGTAAAGGAGAATTAAGACGTTTGACTGGATTCGATCCAGAAGACGTTTTTCGACCCTCTATTATGGCAGACCGCGAGAAGCGATTAGGGTTTTTGATTAACGAAGGATTGGTAGCACTGGCGTTAACACCGATTATTGTTGGTGGGATTTATGCTTTTATTATTTTGCCAGCAATTGGTTCTTCAATTAAATTAGGAATCATTTTACTAATTCTAGTGCCAATTTGTGTGGTGGTTGGGCGATCGCTCTGGCGACGGTTTACCTGTCCTCAAGGGTTAACAATCCTCTTAGATGAAGTTGATAAATATCATTCTGTAATCCACGCTATAGATATTAACGACCAACTGGCAACATCTGGGAATGCTCAAAGCAGTATCAATGACCGAGATAAAGTCATCTCAGCCCTACAACTAATAAGAGAAGATTTAGTTCGCGCTTTGAAAACCGAACGAATTTTACGGGATAATAAAAAACTGCTTGCTAATAATCAAGAGTTATTTGTCAATAATTTAGCCAATCTCCAAGCCTTGCAACTTAGTAGTCAAGCAGGTGAATACGCGCAGTTTCTTAATCAATCATTGCAGATTGCCTTGGATGTGCAAGCAGAAATTAGCAAATTACAGTCGCCGCGATGACCAATAAACCGAAAATTATTGTCTTGGATGACGATCCTACAGGTTCTCAGACAGTCCACAGCTGTTTGCTGCTGATGCGCTGGGATGTGGAAACTTTACGTCTCGGGTTGCAAGATGATTCACCGATTTTCTTTATTCTGACAAATACCCGCGCTCTTCCACCAGAGTCAGCCGCATCTGTTACCAAAGAAGTTTGTCGTAACCTGAAAATTGCTTTAGATGCAGAAGGGATTGCAGATTTTCTCGTTGTGAGTCGTTCGGATTCGACCTTAAGAGGACATTATCCGATTGAAACAGATGCGATCGCTCAAGAACTCGGGCCATTTGATGCTCATTTTCTTGTCCCGGCATTTTTTGAAGGGGGACGCATCACCCGCGACAGCATACATTATTTATTTGTTGATGGTGTCCCTACACCAGTGCATGAAACTGAGTTTGCTCGTGATTCAGTGTTCAGCTACCATCACAGTTATTTGCCCAAGTATGTAGAAGAAAAAACTCAAGGACAAATACCTGCTGAGTCTGTTGAAAGATTTTTGCTAGATGATATTCGTGCTGGTACTCTAGAACGGTTATTGCAACTGAGTGGTAATCAATGCGTTGTTGTAGATGGTGAAACTCAAGCCGATCTCAACTCCTTTGCCGTAGATATTTTAACAGCAGCCAGTCGAGGGAAACGCTTTCTCTTCCGCAGTGCAGCTAGTATATTAACAGCTTTAGCCGCCTTACCTCCCCAACCGATTGCCGCAGAAAACATGGCAGAGTATGTACGTGGCGGTAAACCCGGTGCTGTAATTGTTGGTTCCCACGTGCAAAAGACAACGCAACAGTTAGAAGCATTGTTGCAAGAAACGGGAACAGTCGGAATTGAAGTAAATGTTGCCCGATTACTTAACGATCCAGCGAATCAATCTGCTACACTGCTAACCGAGATCCTGGAAAGTACAAAAGCGGCACATGCGGCTGGTAAAACACCAGTCGTTTATACGAGCCGTCAAGAACTTACTTTTAAGGATGTTAATACTAGGTTAGAGTTTGGCATCAAGGTTTCTAGTTTATTAATGGATATTGTCCGAGGTTTACCATCTGATATAGGATTCTTAATCAGCAAAGGCGGCATTACCTCTAACGATGTCCTCAGTACCGGACTGGCTTTAACTTCAGCCCGTTTACTTGGTCAAATTTTAGCTGGTTGTTCGATGGTTTTGACTCCCTCTGACCATCCTCAATTTCCCAAGTTGCCAGTAGTATTATTTCCTGGTAATGTTGGCGATGCTGATGCTTTGGCAACCATTTATCGCAGGTTGACAAAAACAGTTTTGAGTAAGGAGTGCTGAAGTTGTGAGTGAAGATTTTTATTTTGTCTGATATACTCAGCACTCATAACTCAGCACTCAGCACTTTCTGGTGTAAGGATGTTGTTGCACGATGCAACTAATTTAGTATCGATTGTTCCTTGTTTTTTGGCTGGTGCTGCATGACTTCTGATTCTGCCGATTTAGAGTCAAATTCTGCACTCCCTGATGCAGATTCAAGATCTAACGCTTCCGATAAAGAATTAAACTCTATTCTCCCGGAGGTGGAGCTAAATTCTGTTCTTAATTATTTAAAGTCAAATTCTCCGCCTGATGATGCGGCATCAAAGCTAGATAGCCCTGACTCTCAGACAAATTCTGCGTCTGCTGATGCGACATCAAAGCCAGAGAAACCTGACTCTAATGATACCGCCGCCAATGCTGCCATACCCGATCTAGACTCAATTTCTGCCCTTTCTGATTTAAATGCCCTTGATTTACCATTACCAGAAAATAAACTAAAAAATAATATTCAAGTTCAATGGAAAACTGAGGATGGACGACTTTTATTAATTTTGCCTACAGAAGCACAAATACCTGCTGCCGAATTTAGCTGGTATGAAGTTTGGCAACAGATGCGCCAACGCTTACAAGCCGAACGCTTCCGCATACCCAATACACCAGTCTATCTGATGGCAAAAGACCGCTTGTTAGATAGCCGACAACTGCAAGAACTTGCTGAAGTTTTGAGTGAAGTTCAACTACAGCTAAAATCTGTAGCTACTAGTCGTCGTCAAACTGCGATCGCAGCTGTATCTTCTGGTTATTCTGTAGAACAACTACAACTAGAAACTTCCCTCAGTTCCGAAATCAAAACTGCCCCCACCCCCTTAGCAGATGCGCTTTATCTAGAAATGACTGTACGTTCTGGAGTAGAAATTCGTCATCCGGGAAGTGTCATTATCTTGGGAGATTTAAATCCAGGTGGTATCGTAGTTGCAGATGGAGATATTGTAGTCTGGGGTCGGTTAAGGGGAGTTGCCCATGCTGGTGCTAGTGGCAATCGTGAGTGTCTGATTATGTCCTTGCAAATGGAACCAACCCAATTGCGGATTGCAGATGCCGTAGCTAGGGCACCAGAAAAATCGCCAACACAGTTTTCTCCCGAAGTAGCACATATCACATCGCAAGGCATTCGCATCGCCAGGGCTATTGATTTTTCCCGCAACCAACTGAAGTAGGATCGATCGGGAGCCAGAAGTAACTACTATATTTCCTAAACCCTATTGAGCGTGTTTCGATCATGACTCGCATTATTGTCATTACCTCCGGTAAAGGAGGGGTGGGTAAAACCACAGTTTCAGCAAATCTGGGCATGGCTATAGCCAAAATTGGGCGTCAAGTAGCCTTAGTTGATGCGGATTTTGGTTTAAGAAATTTGGATTTGCTACTAGGACTAGAAAACCGCATTGTTTATACGGCGGTAGAAGTTCTAGCTAGGGAGTGTCGCTTAGAACAAGCTTTGGTGAAAGATAAGCGACAAACTAATCTGGTACTCCTACCCGCAGCCCAGAATCGCACCAAAGAATCAGTTACTCCCGACCAGATGAAGTTATTGGTGAATGCACTGGCGCAAAAGTACCAGTACGTAATCATCGATAGCCCTGCGGGTATTGAAATGGGTTTCAAAAATGCGATCGCACCCGCTAAAGAAGCCCTAATTGTCACCACGCCAGAAATTTCTGCTGTCCGTGATGCTGACCGTGTAGTTGGGTTATTAGAAGCACAAGGCATTAAGCGTATCCATCTGATCATCAACCGGATCAGACCCGCAATGGTGCGAGCCAATGATATGATGTCTGTTCAAGATGTTCAGGAACTTCTCGCCATCCCTCTAATTGGAGTGATCCCCGATGATGAGCGTGTTATTGTCTCTACCAATCGCGGCGAACCTCTGGTATTATCGGACACACCTTCTATAGCTGCCACAGCTTTTGAGAACATTGCTCGCAGATTGGAAGGGGAATCTGTCGAATTTCTTGAACTCGACTCACCCAATGACAACATCTTCACTCGTTTGAGAAAGTTGTTGTGGACTAAGATTGGTTAACTAATTTTCCTGTCTCCGCAGACCTATTTGCAATGATTCTTGAACTTTTAGAAAGGCTTTTTGTTCGTTCTCCAGATACCAGTCGCACCCACGTTAAACGTCGCCTGCAATTGGTGATAGCCCACGATCGCGCTGACTTAGATCCCCAGAAGTTGGAAAAAATGCGTCAAGAAATCCTAGAGATTGTCTGCCGCTACGTAGAAGTTGATACAGATCACTTGGAGTTTTCCCTAGAAAGTAACCAAAGAACTACAGCTTTAATTGCCAACTTGCCCATCCGTAGAGTCAAAGAAGATACAGAAGAATTAGTAGAAAGTAGCGAAACAACTACCTAGTTTTGGACTAACTATTGTTCTAGCTCATAGCGATTAGCTAATTGCTAATGGCTATTACTATTGTGCGGAAATCAAAATTGCAAAAGCAGACAATAATTTACTCCTAGAGAAAATCAATATCTTTACATGGTTATTGGATAGTATAGACTTAGCCTCATAGGAGCATTGAGAATGACTATCACATCAAATGGGCAAGCAGCTATTATTCGTACAGAACGAGGACTGACGATCGCTGGAACACGCACCAACCTGTATGATGTTATGGATTTTCTGAAAGCTCAGTACCCGGCTAAACTCATTCGTGACAAATTCAATCTCACTGATGCACAAATTAGTGCTGCTTTATCATATATTGCAGAAAATAGTACTCAGGTAGAAATCGAATATCAAGAAGTCCTCCAAACCAGAGAAGAAATTCGTCATTACTGGGAAGACCGCAACCGCGAACACTTTACACATCTTGAAACCAAGCCGCGCAAGTCAGGTCAACAAGTTCTTTGGGCAAAACTTGAACAGCAGAAAGCTGAACGTGCTTCGCTCAAGCTATGAAGTTTCTGGTTGATTACAATCTAGACGGTTATGCTACCCTTCTACTCGGCATTTTGGCGAAACGCGGTTGGCTTGAGTTCTTTTCTATACAGTTTGTTACTTTCAAGGACACTGGGCTGTCGATGGATAGCAGCGATCGCACTTTGTGGAATCACGCTCAAGCAAATCAAATGCTGATCCTGACCGCCAATCGGAACCTGAAGGGTGAAGGTTCCTTGGAGCAGGTGATGCGTGATGAGAATACATCAACTTCATTTCCTATCATTACAATCGGAGATCTCACTCGTTTTGATGAATCTGAATATCGAGAACGGTGTGTTGATCGTTTGGTTGAAATTGCCTTAGAAATTGAGAATTACATGGGAGTGGGTCGGCTTTTCATTCCATAAAAAAATTCCCGTTGTCAACTCAGCAACAACGGGACTTTTTAAGATTTTATATAAATAAACTATCGATAGGCGACTTGTGGCCCCGCCCAAGCATCTGTAAGCTTTTGACCAAAAGTAATCGGCTGATCTGTATCTGGATTTGTATTTACAGTCTTGCCATCAATTGCCACTTTCACTAAAGGCCAATCTTCATCACCGAGTTCGCCAGCACGAAACAGTACATGATCGGGTTGACTCTTACTCCAACCTAATAACACTGCAATTTTTTCATGCTCATCTGTATCACTTACAGGAGAAACAGTGTTAGCTTGATTGTTTTGTCGATCCCAGATTACTGCACGATCTGTAGAATCGGCTGTGTTGAATATACCTTCAAACTTGCGTGCTAAGAAGCGATCGCCTTTTTCTGACCAGCTCACCGGAACTAATACACCAATTTTACCATTGCCTTCTGCTGGTTCTGCGGACTGGGCTTGTTTCTGTAACAGGGGATCGCTAAGAACAGAAGTTGAAGCAATTACCCGTAACTTTTTGGTTTGTATGTCTTCGACAAACAAAACACTGGTAACGCGGCTATTGTACATTTCGGGTTTTACTTCCAGTCGCACCCGACTATAAACAATATGCTTACCATCTGGAGAAACTACAGGAACGCTACGATAGTAACGTACTCCAGAACCACCCTTAGAACCAATTGCCTCTTGAGTAGCCAAAATCCATTTCCAGGGAATAGGATGGGGGCTACCTATAGGATCTGCTGCTGCTTGATCTGAGCCAGATTCTTCAGAAACAGGTACTTCCTTGTTAGCGTTTGGTTGCGGCAAAATGGGAGAAACTTGAGTTGCTGCCAACGATTGCGTAACAATTACCTCTTTTGGTAGAGAATTCTCTGCTTTTAAAGATTGGATTTTGGAATTTCTTAATTTTTGTAATAAATTTAATTGGCTAGAAGACAGCTTTGTAGAGGGCGCGAGTTCTACTGCTGTTAATGAATCTTTAGTAGGTACATTATTGCCAGAAACAGAATCTTCTTTTACAACATTTGCTGCTCCTGGGGAAGACTCAATTTTGTCTGTTGGTGAAAATTGCGGTTCTCCAATAATACCCATTCCTTGTAGCTGAGAGTCAGATTCTCTAGTCAAGGTGTTACTTGGTGCTGCTTGTAATATATCAGCTACATCTGGTTCGCTAACAGCAGCTATTTCTGTTGACGTTGAACCAGATTGTTCACTTTCAGAGGTGCTTTTTGCTACTTCTGATTGCCTAGCCGAGGTAGAATGACCTGACGCCGCTACTAGAGGTGCAATCAGTATCATAACGACAGCATATTTGATAAATGGTTTGACGCGAAACCATCCTGACAGCAAAAGAGGTTTAAGCATGGGTTGACTCTCTAGGGGGGCGGTTGCTGTGTGAGGAGCAGACCTGGGCAGCAATGGGATTTGGCTATAACTAACTATAGGTATAACAAGAAACTAAAAGTTTTAACGAGATAATTTGTTCAAAGTTATCACAGTTTTACAAAACTTAAGTATCATAGCTAACACCTATAAATAATAATATACTGGTATAGTCAAGCTATCTGTTATTATAGTAATAATACAGATTGACTAAGCCATATAAAGCACAAAGCAGGCTGGTTCAAGACTTAACACCCAATCGTACCTAGGGGTATCGATCCAGGGGCAATAAGGCTACCATTTCAGCTGTTAATAACCACAGCCGAGATTTAAATAACTGGGCTGTTACGAGTTGTGTTAGGGATCGCTAACCCGCAGGCCGCCTCCCTACTTATAAACTGCTACAAAATCGCAGTATTTGAATTAAGGGAAATTTGAGGCGTTACTTGAAAAGCTGGCAAAGCTGACGCGCAACATATTTACAACTCAAAAACCATTACTAGTATCTACCCAAGAGCATAAATTGTCATCTGTTCTACATTAATTGTGAGAACATAGTGACATTTCGATGTACATACACCATCAGCTCAATTCTAGGAAACACACGAAACGAGATTCAATCGGTAGACGCACAGAGGATTGTCGTCAGACATCGCCAAAGAGTTGATGTTGCTAGCAGTATAAGCAGTTATTACTAGCTTATCTGCTGGCTAACTTAAACTTAACTATAAGTTTATCAAGGAACCTTTAGTTTCACCAATATCAAACCACTTTAGCACTAAAAAACTTATTTATTGTTAAGAGTTGAAAGTCTATTGACTCTTGACTTTTGAAGATTTACTCGTGAACCTTGACTTTTAACTAACATGAAAATCGTATTTTTTGGTACTCCCCAGTTTGCTGTCCCCACTCTCGAAAAGTTGCTGAATCACCCAGAAATTGAGGTATTAGCAGTTGTTACTCAACCAGATAAACGCCGAGAAAGAGGGAATAAACTAACACCTTCACCAGTAAAAATCCTGGCTACTGCTGCTAACTTGCCAATATGGCAACCCCAACGCCTGAAAAAACACACTGCAACGTTAACCAAACTCAAACAAGCAG
Source organism: Aulosira sp. ZfuVER01 (assembly GCA_034530615.2). Lineage (GTDB taxonomy): Bacteria > Cyanobacteriota > Cyanobacteriia > Cyanobacteriales > Nostocaceae > Aulosira. Next base: position 4,687 of record JAVRCV020000002.1, on the reverse strand, counting down.
ATGCAGATGCGTTTGTGGTTGTAGCCTATGGGCAAATTTTGTCACAAAATATCTTAGATATGCCGAAATTAGGTTGCATTAACGTGCATGGCTCAATTCTGCCTAAGTATCGGGGTGCTGCTCCCATTCAGTGGTGTTTGCATAACGGCGAGTTAGAAACGGGGATCACCACAATGTTAATGGATGCAGGGATGGATACAGGTGCAATGCTGTTGAAAGCAACTACATCTATTGAATTACTTGATAATGCTCAAAATTTAGCCGAAAGGCTAGCTATATTAGGTGCAGATTTATTGCTGGAAACCTTATTTAAACTGGAACTACAGGAAATCACAGCAATTCCTCAAGATAATTCTGAAGCGACTTATGCACCATTAATTCAAAAGCCGGATTATGGTTTAGATTGGTCAAAAAGCGCTATGCAATTACACAACCAAATCAGAGGCTTTTACCCTAACTGCACCGCCAGCTTTCGCAACCAATCGCTCAAAATTACTGCTACCGTTCCCCTTGGTTCTGCTTACAGCTATAAGCTACCACCAGAATTAGAAAAAATAACTCACAAATTGCCTGATTTGTCAACGTTATCCGGTAGTCCGGGAGAAGTGGTAAACATTACCAAGGGAATTGGAGCGATTGTCCAAACTGGCGAAGGTATGTTGTTGTTGCGAGAGGTTCAGCAAGCTGGCAAACGTCTTCAGTCGGGATGGGATTTTGTCAATGGCAGCCGCTTAACTGTAGGAGAGGTGTTTGAAAAAGGCTGAAGTTTTAAGCCTGAAGTATGAGTTTCATGCTTCAGCCTTCATCCTTTCATAGAATCGGCAAGAATTACAAGGGCCACTGGGATTGACTGCACAACGGACGATTTCCGATTGAGCATTGTAGCAACAAGTGGCATCACCGATTACCCAACGTCCTTGTACCAAGGTTTTCTCCGCTGGTCTTTGAGCAGACTGTACGTAAAGGGCGATATTATGCAAGCGGTAGCGCCCTGCTTTCAGTTGGTATTTATGGCGGCGTTCCAAAACTGCGTAGGTTTTACCTTCAAAATCAAGGTAGTTCCCAGGTTGGGGTGTCCAATCAAGTCGCGCTCTACCGAGGGATTGACGCGGATGCGTCAAAATCACCTCGGTTGGTAAAGAGTCTGGCTCCATAAGCTTATGTGATTTGCTTTACATTATAAAAATGGTATCTTAGTAACCTCTTTTAGCTTACCGAATTTAGATTATAATTAATAGTTTGCTAAATTTCCTGGGTTTAGATCTAGCGATCGCTCATAAGTTCCAGATCCCTGGTTTCTACCCTACGAATTGCGACAACAAGCCGGAGATATAAATCAAACTCTAATATTCTTTGGGATCGCTTTCTAGAGCAAGCAGCATTGATCTTAACCAAGAATTATGAGATTGTTTATAATTTAACAGCTTAACAATCTCTGAATGTGGAGAAAAATCTAACTCTCAGAACACCTATTTGTGCAATACAATCAGCTATTTAAGCTACAAATTAACAAAGGCGATCGCATTATTTATTAGCTATCATGAAATGCTGATTACGCTTCAAATTACCATTGGCAAAATGCTATGATTAGCATCGAATCAATCACAATATTACTGGTTCAATTCTTCAGTTGAATTTTGTATGCAGGTTTATGCTGCTAAGTACCATAGGCGACTTTCCTGCTACTTTTTTGCTGCCTAGAAGAGATTAAGTAAAGATTCATAAATCTTTACAAATAGATGCAGGGGCAGAGAGTCAAAAGCAAAATGCTGTCCTATGATGTGGTTGATTTATCGGGGAATCGGGCGATGGGGACGATATGACAAAGGCAAATTTCACCGAATCCTTATTACATTGTTTAAAGTTATGTAGCCTTTTGATTACGGAGCCTCAGCCACTGCGGTAAACTATGCCTTGATTATAATTCCTTCGCAGAGAAGAACACTCGAAAGGAGCCTTTTTTCAATGTCTCATACCGTAAAAATCTACGATACCTGCATTGGCTGTACTCAGTGTGTCCGCGCTTGCCCTACTGATGTACTGGAGATGGTTAAATGGGACGGCTGCAAAGCTGGTCAAATTGCCTCTTCACCACGCACAGAAGACTGCGTAGGATGCAAACGTTGTGAAACTGCTTGTCCCACCGACTTTTTGAGCATCCGGGTTTATCTAGGTGCTGAAACAACTCGCAGCATGGGTCTAGCTTATTAGGTTATTGAGGAATTCATTTTAATTTCTCATTTGGCTCGCAATCAAGTTTCTTAATTAGCAAGCACCTTTAGGATCGTAGGGTGGATACTTGCCACCCTACAGCATCGTTGTTTAAAAATAATTACTATCACAAGGAGTAATATACTCCTTTTTTCTTTGCTAAAATGTCACTTCTATGGTAACAACTTAAACAGGTTGGGAATCATCCTCAACAGGGAGTGGTGAACGAAAATGTGCGGAATCGTTGGCTATATCGGCACTCAAGCGGCGACAGAAATTCTACTAGCTGGTCTAGAAAAACTGGAGTATCGAGGGTACGATTCCGCAGGAATCGCTACCATCTGGGAAGGTGATGTTCAATGCGTGCGGGCAAAGGGCAAACTGCATAACTTACGTTCTAAACTGGAAAATATAGAAAACCCAGCACAAATTGGCATTGGTCATACTCGCTGGGCAACTCATGGTAAACCAGAAGAGTACAACGCCCATCCCCACGTAGATACGGCAATGCGAGTAGCGGTAGTGCAAAATGGCATTATTGAAAACTACCGTGAGTTGCGAGAGGAACTTAAATCAAAAGGACATCAGTTTCGTTCGGACACAGATACAGAAGTCATTCCTCACCTAATTGCCGAAATTCTCAAAACATCTACCTCTTCTTCTTTGCTAGATGCAGTTCGCCAAGCAGTAAACCACCTAGAAGGTGCATTTGCGATCGCAGTTATTTCTGCTGACTACCCAGATGAATTAATTGTGGTTCGGCAACAAGCGCCCTTGGTAATTGGCTTTGGGCAAGGGGAATTCTTTTGTGCTTCCGATACGCCCGCGATCGTTGCTTATACCCGGGCAGTGCTACCCTTAGAGAATGGGGAAATTGCGCGCCTGACACCTCTGGGCGTTGAGATTTACAACTTTGCTGGCGATAGACTCAAAAAGCAACCCCGATTGTTGAATTTGAATCCCACGATGGTAGAAAAGCAGGGATTCAAACACTTCATGCTCAAAGAAATTTACGAGCAACCAGGAGTAGTACGCGCTAGTTTAGAAGCTTATTTTAGTAATGACGGTAATTCGGCTTCATCTACTCAGTCACCAATTAATCTCGGTTTACCTCCAGAATTCTACGCAGATATAGAACAAATTCAAATCGTTGCTTGTGGTACTAGTTGGCACGCTGCATTAGTAGGAAAATACTTGCTTGAACAAGTTGCAGGGATTTCTACACAAGTACACTATGCTTCGGAGTATCGCTATGCGCCATCACCTTTGATACCTAACACCTTGATTATTGGTGTGACGCAATCAGGTGAAACAGCTGATACTCTAGCCGCTTTAGCGATGGAACAAGAACGTCGCCAAGGCAGAGAAAGTAAATATCAAGCGCGATTGCTGGGGATTACCAATCGCCCCGAAAGCAGCCTCGGTCACATGGTTCCCCATATTATCAATACCTTGGCAGGAATTGAAATTGGGGTTGCAGCAACAAAAACCTTTGTGGCGCAATTGATGGCATTTTACGCTTTAGCATTAGATTTAGCAGCTTATCGTCGGACAATTTCCCCAGACAGAATAGCAGAGATTATTGAAGGCTTGCGACAAGTTCCTAAAGAAATTGAAGCAACTTTAGATGTTCAAGTAAATTTAACCGAACACTTAGCCCACGACTTTGCCGAAACCCAAGATTTCATCTTTTTAGGCAGAGGGATTAACTTCCCCATCGCCCTAGAAGGTGCATTGAAATTAAAAGAAATTAGCTACATTCACGCCGAAGGCTATCCCGCCGGAGAAATGAAGCACGGCCCGATCGCGCTTTTGGATGCTAAAGTACCGGTAGTTGCGATCGCTGTTCCTGGTAGTGTTTATGAAAAGGTGATTTCTAATGCTCAGGAAGCTAAAGCTAGAGATTCTCGCTTAATTGGCGTTACTCCCGTCAAAGATGGCGAAGCAGCAGAAATCTTCAACGATTTATTACCAGTTGCAACTGTAGATGAATTACTCTCTCCCATTCTGACAGTAATTCCCTTGCAATTATTGGCTTATCACATTGCTGCCCGTCGTGGCTTAGACGTTGACCAGCCTAGGAACCTAGCGAAAAGCGTCACAGTGGAGTAGTATAAAATTATACTTTAACTTTAACTGTGGACAAATAAAAAAGTTGGAACATAACTCTTGGGGGTAGATATTGCGATCGCCTTCAAGAGATTTTTTATAGCTAGAGGTAGACGAGAGTAAAAGGAAGCTATAGCCGTAGCCATCTTGATTAGGACGCTGCTTGCTTGAGAACTGTCTCGATTGCATTGGGTAAATTATCCGATTTGGGTAACAGTTTACGAACCCGTTCATCCATGCCAGACTCATCAACATAGACTCTTCGGAGGTGCTTTAGAGTTATTCACTTGCGCTCTTGTAGCCCAAAATTAGATTTAATCCCTCTTTTGTTACTTCAGGGAAAGAAAAATAGTCAGAAATTCAACTG
>JAVRCV020000001.1:0-84155 GCA_034530615.2 Aulosira sp. ZfuVER01 | reverse complement strand
GTTTCCGATTTCCTTCCTGATTATACTCCTCCCGTAGTAACAAAAGAGGGATTATATGGTCTGCACCTAAAAGAAAAACTTTGCCTAAAAGAGAAAATAGCTATTAATTTCTAAAGAAGGTAATAGCTATTTTCTCTCGTTAAAAAGTTATTTATATTTACTTAAAACTACTCAACCTAAGCAATATTTAAAAATTGCTAAAATGCTTTCCTTGCCTAAGCTATAGCCAAGTAAATAAGTTCAAGTATTGATTCTGCCTCACCAGTATTGAAAAATTATATTGTCTAGTGCGCTGGTTTTTAAGCCAAATGTTAAGCAATATTTCGCCAACAGTCCGCATTTTTGCTCAATACTTAACTAATGCTGAAGTTTTGCGACCAAATCTGGCTCTACAACAACAGTGACATCAGAAAGAATGTCCCCAATCGAAGCAACCTGCACCTGACCTATACCTAATGTACTACTAACAACATTGGCAGCATCTGGATTGCCATGTTGGGCAATAATTTGAGTTTGTTGTGCAGAATCTGCACTTGTCTCAATCTCATGGTTTGCAATGTAAACATTCCTGAATCCATGTTTTTGGAGATAGGAAACAACACTTACTGCATCTGCTGGATGACCTGTGGCATTGACTACAGCAATTTTCAAAGTTTGTGATTTAGTTAAATTTGCATCCTTATCTGGAACTTTTGCATTAGCAATATCAAAATAGCTAGCTAGAATCTTCGCCGTAGCTTGAGGAGAAGAAATCCAGTAACTAGCATGATATTCCTCCTTACGGCTGAAGCGTCCAGGTAACATCATTAAGTGTAGCTGGTGGCGATCGCTGGCTAAGATATTTTGAGCAAAAGCCAGCATCTCTTCTACAGACAAATCAGTATCTACATTGTCTTTAACTACGTCCAAAATCTGAGGTAGCTTTGTCAATGTTCCCGGTTTGAGTAATGTCAGTAAAATATCTTTGAGAACTTCCTGCTGTCGCTGTACGCGACCAATATCTCCTAAAGCATCATGGCGGAAGCGAACGTATTCTTGTAAATGCTGCCCATTCAGTTTTTGTTTTCCGGGAGGAAAGTGAATGCTTAGGTGTTGAGTATTGTCTGTGTAATCCATCCGTTTGGGAACATTTACTTCTACACCTCCTAAGGCATCTACCAGGTGAATAAAGCCTTCAGTATCGACTCGAAGATAGCGCTCAATAGGAAGACCTGCTAATAAATTACTAACAGTACTAGCTGCCAGTTTTGGACCACCTCTGACATTCGCATCATTGATTTTATCAATTCCTACCCCATTTAAATGTACCAATGTATCCCGAGGAATTGATAAAACATTTATTTGATGGGTATCTGGCACTAGTCGGATTAATAGCATTGTGTCACTGTTTCCAGATAATGCCTCAGCAGGAGTAAATTTTCCCTTATGAGGATGTCCAGAATTGTCGATGCCAAGAATTAGGATATTGACAGGCTGTTTCAAAGTAGCTGGAATGATACCTGTCAGGCTTGTAGGAGTCTCTGAAAGTTGAGTAGAAGCAGCATGATTTTTTAGTGGAGTTAGGCTCATCAAACCAGCAAATATACCGCCAGCAGCTACAAATAATAGTGCTAACAGTCCCAATATAAATGGTTGTCGCGATAATAATCTAGATTTACGTATATTATTTTTTTTATTCACTACTCACCTTTATACAATATTGCATAATCAATCTGGAAAAACATTAATCAACACCCTTGTATTCCCTAAAAGTAATGTTGATTAGCTATTTCACTAACAAAATATTTATTTGTATTCTGAGCTACTTGACTAAATGAGATACTCAGGTATTGTAATAAACTTTCCGATCTAGCGAAATGCTAATCACAATATAAGCATAATTAGTGAAAAATCATCTAATTTTGATTTCGTAAAAATTGTAGAATTGGATATTCTATTACACTTGATATAAACGTCATATATTAGTCACACCAAAGTCATAGATGCTGGTTAATTTACCGATACTTTATTAAAAGTAAATTCTCTAAGCCTGACAAATTATGCTGTTTTTAGCAGTTGCAAATGCAAGCTGCGGCAGTGGTAGTGAAGTAAATCTAGACTTTGCTAACCTCGGCTGGGTTGAAGTGATATTTTTAGGTATTGTTCAGGGAATTACAGAACTGTTACCAATTAGTAGTACTGCTCATTTGCGAATAGTGCCTACTTTGCTGGGAATGCAAGATCCAGGATCTGCTTTTTCAGCAGCTATGCAGTTAGCTAGCTTAACGGCTGTTTTGGTTTATTTTTGGCAAGACTTAAAAAAGTTAACAGGCGAGACATTTAGAGCTATTACAGGGCAAGACTATCAATCTAGTTCTTTACGGCTGATGCTGGGCTTATTGCTGGGAACTCTGCCAATAATTGTCGCAGGCGTAATACTCAAGCCAATTCTCAATGCCTGCAATTCTCCCATGCGAGGGTTAATTGTCATTGGTGCAGCCTCTATTATTATGTCTTTATTGTTAGCGATCGCAGAAAAGTTCAGAAGAGGCACTCGTACCTTTGACAAGTTAAGCCTTTGGGATGGTATTTGGGTAGGAATTGCTCAAGCTTTTGCCCTGATTCCCGGTGTTTCTCGCTCTGGTTCTACTCTAACCGCAGGGCTGTTTTTAGGCATGGAACGAGAAACATCAGCGCGATTTTCTTTTTTATTGGGCTTACCAGCAGTGATTTTGGCAGGTGCTGTAGAACTTCACACCCTGTTTAAAGCTGGGCTAAGTGCAGCTGGCTGGTTGACTTTATTAGTAGGTTTAATCTCTGCTAGTATCTCTGCTTTTTTGGCGATTTGGGGGCTTCTACGCTATTTAGAAAAACACAGTACCTGGATTTTCGTTTTTTACCGTTTTGCAATGGGTATATTTTTAATAGTTGCTGTAATGCTTGGTTGGTTGCAGAATTGATTGAGATTTTGTGGCTCAACAACTTGACTCACTAGCTTTTGTTCTGCTGGCTTTTGGGGAAAATTTTCGGACAGTAATTTAGTCAGTGCATCAGGGTGTAACCGCCAGTTAAATAATCCGGCTAGCCCCATCACCAAACCAAATATAGTTGGTAACAGGGCAGCGTAGAACAACCATTTCTTCTGAGATAGAGATGTGATAGCCAGCAGCGAGATGGAAAGCGATAGAAAGGCATCAGCTAGGTCAAACTGATCGTCATGGTAATTAAGCTGGTCATAGGTAATTTGATCCTTTTGGGCTGCTATCTGCTGTTCCTGCTTTTTCTGCTCTTCTTTATCAACAATTGCTTGATAAGCAGCAATCTGTTTTTCATAGTCAGCCCTCACAGCAGCAGATTGAGAAGCAGATTGTAATTTGAGTTGTGTCACATTCGCTTTGGCTATTTCTTCACGAATATTGCGAGCCTGGTAGAACGCCCAATCGTCAATTTTATTAGCTTGAGCCTGCTGCATTACCTGAACCAGGTTATCATCTTTGACTTTGCAGATTGCCATAAAAGTTGTGATCAATGCAACTGCAATTGCCACAGCGCTATTGAGACGGCTTTTGCGTTTTTCGCGTTTAGCTGAAGTTTCAGCTTTATCATTTTCCTCTTCAACCAGGTCAAGTGGGTCTATGTCCATATTGCGAATAGATAGATTAATTCAATTAAATAGTATCTGCTAACGCAGATCGTTTCTCACTTTACGTTAATAATTTATACAATTTCTTTAGTTAATAACAATAAAGCTATACATACAACATATTCGTGCATTATATAAGTGGCAAGCTATTTATACCAATCCCCCAATTGTTTTATTTTGTAAAGTAAAAACAATTAAAAATACGCTTAAATTTATGCAATTCTTTGAGTGGTTGATTATATTTATCGTGACCTTATCAACAGTAGTGTTAGAGTTCACGGCTAGAGGGGTTCCGATTCAAGAATATAACCCAATACCTTTACAAACTAGTACTGATATCAAAGACAAGCTTTCTGAAAAAGATATACCCACAGGTAAAGAAGGATTTGCCAGAGATTACATTGTGCATCTTGAGAAAGGTGACAGAGTTAAGATTGAATTGCAATCAGATGTTTTTGATACTTTTGCCACACTATTAGATATGAATGGCTTTGTAGTAGCAGAGAACGATGACGGTCCTGATGGAACTACTAACTCCCTTCTGAACATTGAAATTGTCAAGTCTGGAAATTACATTATCAGGGTGACAGCAGTGGGTAAAGAAGATCCTGAAAAACCTTCATTAATTGGACCATTTACTCTTCAAGTAACACGTCTAAATCGATGAAGTAAATAATTAAATTATTAGCTCACAAAATTTTGAGAGATTTTCATAACGACATCTGTTTTTTACTTGTTAAGTACAAATAAAGAAATTCTTTTCAGTTAAAAATTCTTGGGGTGTTTTTAGCACTCTTATCTACACTAAAGCACCTTCAACCTCTTGCCACAAAGTGTGCTTTGCTATATTTGCTAATTGTGGTGATGGTGGTGATGGTGGTGAGGGTGACTACTAATGATTGGTATTCAAGAAGTCGGTGCTAGCTTTGCTTTTGTACTAATCACAACATAAAACTTTGTATCAAATCATGAAAGGGGGTTTGAATTTCTCATGCAAGTATCAACCACATCACCTGCCATGATGGTTTCACGCTGCATGATTTGGTCAGTTACGATGAAAAACACAATGAAGCAAATCTAGAAGAAAGCGGTAGCAATGACAATCACTCCTGGAACTGTGGAGTCGAAGGAGAGACAGATAACCCAGAAATATTGCAGTTACGAGAACAACAAAAACGTAACTTTCTCACTACCTTGATATTGTCTCAAGGCATTCCTATGCTATGAGGGGGTGATGAAATTGGGCGATCGCAACAGGGTAACAACAACCCCTACTGTCAAGATAACGAAATTTCTTGGTTTAATTGGGATTTAACAACAGAAAAAGCAACGCTGCTCACTTTTACTCGTCAATTGATTCTGTTTCGCCATCAGCATCCTGTCTTTCGCCAAGACAACTGGTTAAATCGGGGTTCAGCTATTTCCTGGTTTAATCCCGATGGTAGTGAAATCAAACAACAGCAATGGCAAGACTTTGCTAATAGTATAACTATCTTCTTGAATGGCAGAGAAATTTCTCCAGTTGACGATAGTTTTCTGCTATTTTTCAATGCTGGCGAGCAAATTATTGATTGTGTTCTTCCTAATGGATTAGAGGATAAAAAATGGCAGCTAGTGATTGATACTACAGAGTCTCTATTTGTTGAAGATAATCGCTTTTACCAAGATGCTCAAATTCTACCTGTAATGGCGCGATCGCTTTTATTACTTCGGTGTGTAAACACTAACCACCCTGCTTCAGCTAATTCCTTCTCCCAGTGAATTAGTTTTGCGTTCCTCACAATTTCCTCAACTTTTTTTCTTAACCTAAAGGCAAGAGGCAAGGGAGCAGGGAGAGAGAAGAAATAACTAATTCCCAATGCCCAATGCCCAATGCCCAATAACAAATCCTGTAGTTGAGGTGATGAAAATGACTACAAGATTCCGAAATCGCAGTGAAGCAGGAAAACAATTAGCTAGCAAGCTGACAGATTACGCCCATCGCCCAGATGTTTTAGTGCTGGGGCTTCCTCGTGGTGGCGTACCTATTGCTTTTGAAGTAGCCAAAGCACTGGATGTACCATGGGATATTTGTTTGGTGAGTAAATTGACTGTACCAGGACACAAAGAATTAGCAATGGGTGCGATCGCATCTGGTGGTGTGCGCTGCCTAAATTATGATGTTGTGAGTTGGTTGGGAATTTCTGGGAAAACGATTGATGATGTTGCTGCTAAGGAACAACGGGAATTAGAACGACACGATAGGACTTATCGAGGTCATCTTTCTCCACTAGATCTCAGAGAACACACAATCATTCTCATAGACGACGGGATCGCTACTGGCTCAACGATGCGTGCTGCTATTGCTATAGTCCGGGAACAACAGCCTCAGCAAATTATTGTTGCGGTTCCTGTAGGATTAGCAAAAACCTGCAAGGAATTGCGCCAGGAAGTGGATAAGGTTGTATGTTTAATGACACCAGAACCCTTTTATGCGATCGCTCTTTGGTATGAGAATTTCGCCCAAATCAGTGATACCGCAATTCATGAACTTTTAACACAGCAATTTGCAGTAAGTTGTTAAAGGATTGCTCAGAATTTAATTCTATAGATAAACCAGAAATAAAGACGTAAAGGAGTACGTCATTTTTACCCAATCAAATCGGATTTATATATATTTTCTTATCGTTTTTTTGCTGTTATTGGTGTTTAGAGGAATAATAGAAATTGAAAGTAGAGTGTTAATAATTAAAGTTCAAAATTCTCATCTATTCTAAAGTCGTTAAGTAAGTCTGCAAGAATTAAAAGAGCCATGTTAAGCAACGTAAATAGGCTGAGAATTCTTACTAATGATCAATGACCAATGATATATCGATACTTCTCAAGTTCCCTTCCATCAACTCACAACCTCATAAAAGCATGAGTTGCTTTGCGATCGGGAAAACGAATCTTAATTAAGACCTTGCCTGAGCAATCTATTAATCGAGGCAAGAGATACTTGAGAAATAGGAGCAATCATGAGAATCCCACTACAAATCACCTTTCGCAACATCCCCCAATCGGAAGCTGTAGAAGAAAAAATTCGCATATTGGCAGCTAAACTAGACCGCTTCTATAACCGAATTACCAGCTGCCGAGTTATAGTTGATGCACCACATCGGCATCAACGTAACGGCAAACTTTATCAGGTGCGAATTGACATGACTGTCCCAAATGGGGAAATAGTTATCAAACGTGACCCACCTGAACGTCAAAGCCACGAGGATATATATGTAGCAATTCGTGATGCCTTTGATGCAGCCAAGCGCCAACTGCAAGACCATACTAGGATAGTGCGTCAGGAAATCAAAACTCACGAAGAACCGCCTCATGGACGAATTGTGACATTATTCCCAGACGAGGGCTACGGCTTTATCGAGACAGCTGATGGAAGCGAAGTTTATTTTCACCGCAACAGTCTCTTCAATGGTGATTTCGAGCAGTTACACGTGGGAGATGAAGTCCGTTTTGCGGAAGTAGAAGGTGACAAGGGACTCCAAGCTAGCACCGTCAGACTAATTGGTAAGCATCACCTACAAGGTTGATCTTAAGAGTTTAAGGAGTATCAACAACTTCCTCACAAGTTCCTCAAATTTTCTTTTTAATCTTAATCAAGATAGTGGCAAAATCTGGTTTACAAATGGTTTTACCACCATCTCCCCAATTGCTGGTTTGCGTGTTGGTATCGTTGCTCTCACAGATAACGAGCCTGATTTTGCAGCAACTAAGGATTCTCCAGGTACTAACTATCTAAAAATCCCTTCCAATCCGTTAACTTGATCGCTGATTGAATCTGCGGTAGTGCAGTTACGCCAAGCTGGGGCGAAATTGGTTATTCTCTCTTGACCCTGTACTGCGTAACGATTGGTCTTTTGTATTTTTGGTAGAAGTGAGCGATCGCGGTTTATATAAGTTACGATTAATACCTGTTTTTTGAAATTACACTTAGGTTAATCTAGCCAAGGGAAAAGAATTCACCGATATTTGCGATCGTATGCAATCTCTTTGTGCAGCTTTTAATACTCATGTTATCCAAACAGTAGCAGAACTGGATTTACATCAAGTAAATATCAAATGCTAATCAACTAACTATGAATAATTCACAGCAAACTAACGATAGTTCTGAGGAACTAATTATCGGATCTACAGAAGATTTTGAAAAAGCGCTGGCAAATATAGAGTTAGAAAAATATGTTTTACGTTTGTATGTAGCTGGCAATAGTATCAAATCTATGCGTGCTATTCAAATATTAAAAAACATTTGTGAACAATACTTAGAAGGACGCTATGAGATAGAAATCATTGATATATACCAAAAGCCTGAGACTGTAGAAAAAGAACATATATTTGCTATACCTACTTTAATCAAAGAGCTTCCACCACCTCTACAAAGGTTAATTGGCGATTTAACAAATTTGGATAAAGTGATCGTTGCTTTAGATATTGTTTGATATTTGGCAATAAATTCCAAATATTTGTAACTCTGTATACATGGGAGGTCAACGAATGAAATTACTCTCTATTGCGGAACTCGAAACACTGGCCTCTCTATCGGCAGGATTGGGGTACTTTTGATTCGGATACCCAAACAGTTAAGGTGCCTACAGATATAGATATTTTTTCAGAAAACAAATCGGATTCCTATATCTCCAATAACTATAAAATCTCTCTTCAGATAGATGCCTAATTAAAAGCAATGTTTTAAGTACATCTAGTATTACTTTCAACTAGTTTCATTCGACTTTGCTCCTACAAATTTGTTCACACGACAAAACTTAACCGAGCAAAATAGATGCAAAATTAAGTTTTTTTTACGATCTAAATTTTGTATTGAGGAGTAATTTAATATATAGCTCAAATATTTAGCTAGTGTGCTGTATCACAGAGATATTTTGGTTGCGGTTTCGTTGGCTATTTTTAGGAATTGAGATTGTAAATAATAGCCGGAAATCAAGACCAAATTAAGGTATTCAAAAGGCTTGAAAGATTTGGTCAGAAATTGAGTAGAGTATGGAGAAAAAAATGATACCCCTTTTTACACGTTGTCTTGCAGAATTTCTTGGCACATTTGTGTTAGTTCTTGGTGGATGCGGCAGTGCTGTTTTTGCAGCAGCATTTCCTGATGCAAGAGCCAATGAATTAGGAATTGGTTTTGTAGGCGTTGCTTTGGCATTTGGGCTGACAGTGCTGACTATGGCCTATGCGATTGGTCATATCTCTGGTTGTCATCTTAACCCAGCTGTATCGTTTGGTTTGTGGGCAGGAAAACGTTTTCCTGGCTCTGAATTACTGCCATATATTGTTGCCCAGGTATTAGGAGCAATAGTCGCCGCCGGTTTAATTTATTTAATTGCTACTGGTAAACAAGGCTTTACACTTTCAGGTTCTAATCCATTAGCAACAAATGGTTTTGGAATACATTCCCCTGGAGGTTATTCACTAGTTGCTTGTTTTATTACAGAGGTTGTACTTACTTTCGTTTTTTTAATCGTGATTTTAGGTGCAACAGATGGCCGTGCGCCCAAAGGTTTTGCACCTATTGCGATTGGTTTGGCACTGACACTTATTCATTTGATTAGTATTCCCATCACCAATACATCGGTGAATCCGGCTCGTACTACTGGCCCGGCACTATTTGCTGGGGTAGAAATGTTTAGACAAGTTTGGATGTTTTGGGTTGCTCCTATTTTAGGAGCAATATTGGCAGGATTATTCTATTCACGAGTTTTAGGCGAAACAGGAGAGCAAGTTGTAGGCGAACCAGAGTTACAACTGAAATAGTAATTTCACTCTTTCAAGCTAGTTGGGATATTGAAAAACTCTACCCACAACGAGGTGGAGTTTTTTATTGCGATCGCCTACATTGCATTATCAAGCTATTCTCACTCACTATATGCAGGTAAGGGTTTAGCAATGCTAAACTCTTTACCACGTATTTTGATCGTTCTTAAAGTGAAATGTCATTGCGAGTGCAACGTAGACGCCTAAAAGGCGGCTTCCCGCAGGGTAGTTCAATGAAGCAATCGCAGGGGTTTTGAGATTTGCTTCACTCGCAATGACAACTGTTTAATCGGGCGTGATATGAGTTCTGGGTTAACTAACTCCTCGGAGCTTGCGAGTATTGTCAACTAAACTCTGAGCAAATTGATCGAACCTTTGGGAGAGTTTTTCATCTAGCAGCTTACCTTCAGGATTGAACGCACCCCAAGCTTGTCCGATCGCAATTTGTTCGGGAATTACCCAACCATGTACCCAGCGGATAATCAGCCGTAATTCATTAAGGGCGTTGCTATTTGACTGTCCGCCCAACACGCTAATCATTCCTGTCACTTTTCCCGACAGTTCTTCAAAGCTCAACAAATCTAGTGTATTTTTCAGTACACCACTCACGCCGCCATGATACTCAGGTGTAGCTAAAATTAAACCATCGGCATGAGTCACTGTATCTCGTAAGCGTTGAACGTCTGGGTAATCTGGATATTCTTTGCCACCGTTGCAAAATGGCAGTTGTAACTGCCGCAAATCGAGAATTTCTACTTCTGCTCCTAGTGCTTCTACCCTTTGTGCTGCTAGTTGTAAAGCTATCTGGGTATAAGAATTGGGTCTTAAGCTACCACCAATGCCAACAATTTTCACCATAAATTCACCTACAAGCTAAATAACAAAATTTACTAATTAACTACTGCTTTATTTCATTATTTCTGGAGAGTTGTGAGGGATTCAGATTCCCGAATTTTTTAGAAAAGTCGGGAATCCTGTAGATCGCTACTATGACTATAATTGTTAAAAAGCGGAATCATTACGATTATGTTTATATTAGCGATTTGTTGCGTAATGTGTCAAATTACATTGCCAGGGGAAATTTGATGATATGTGAGTAAAAATCACAGCTAAGTCAGAATTTTGTCAGAATAGATACTATATATGCAGCTTAATCAAGGATAGCCACCAAGCAACACAGTAAGCTCAAAGTCAGTTTTATAGGCAATTGCCCTTGCTAACGAGGGTGTATTCCTGCAAGCTGATGTAGACAAACTGGGAAATGCTTTTATGTGGAAGTTAAACTAGATGAGAAAACAGTTATTTCCCGTTATTTCAATTTTTGCTAGAAGAATAGGCATAAAATAAGCGCGCAGCTTTTGCCAGCAGGAAAAGGGTAATTATTATGACAGTTTTAGGTAAAAAAGCATTGAACAAACAGCTATCGGCAAAGCGTGTTTCTTGGACTGGTGCATTGGCAGCCAGCTTAATCTTACTGCCAGGGATTTTAGTCGGCAATCCAGTGTTGGCACAAAAAGCAGAGCGCAACTCCTTGAATTATGGGGAGTTGCTCAGGAAAACCGAAAAGGGGGAAGTTGCAAAAGTCGAGCTTGATGAAGCCGAACAAGTAGCAAAGGTATTTTTAGTGGGTCAAAAAGATCCAATACAGGTAAAACTTCTAGAGCAAAACACAGAGTTAATTAATAGACTCAAAGAAAAAAATGTGGATTTTGCTAAGGTTTCCTCTGCTAACAGTAGAGCCGCCGTTGGCTTATTGATTAACTTGATGTGGATTTTACCACTAGTGGCTTTAATGCTATTGTTCCTGCGGCGCTCCACTAATGCTTCTAGCCAAGCGATGAACTTTGGTAAATCTCGCGCTCGTTTTCAAATGGAAGCGAAAACAGGCGTAAAATTTGACGATGTTGCAGGGGTGGAAGAAGCGAAAGAAGAATTGCAAGAAGTCGTCACTTTCCTAAAACAGCCAGAAAGATTTACTGCTGTAGGTGCGCGGATTCCTAAGGGAGTGCTGTTAATTGGCCCTCCTGGTACAGGTAAGACTTTACTAGCAAAAGCGATCGCTGGGGAAGCAGGTGTACCATTCTTTAGCATTTCCGGCTCGGAATTTGTGGAAATGTTTGTTGGTGTGGGTGCATCCCGCGTCCGCGACTTGTTTAAAAAAGCCAAAGAAAATGCCCCTTGTCTGATATTTATCGATGAAATTGACGCAGTAGGTAGACAAAGAGGTGCAGGGATTGGTGGTGGTAACGATGAGAGAGAGCAAACCCTAAATCAGTTGCTCACCGAAATGGATGGTTTTGAAGGTAACACTGGCATCATTATTATTGCTGCCACCAACCGCCCAGATGTACTTGATGCAGCGTTACTTCGTCCAGGACGCTTCGACCGCCAGGTGATTGTTGATGCACCGGATCTCAAAGGTCGTTTAGACATTTTAAAAGTTCATGCGCGGAATAAGAAAATCGATCCTAGCGTATCCTTAGATGCGATCGCTCGCCGCACACCTGGATTTACAGGTGCAGATTTAGCTAACTTACTCAACGAAGCAGCAATTCTCACCGCTAGACGCCGCAAAGAAGCAATTACCATCCTCGAAATTGATGATGCGGTAGATCGGGTAGTCGCAGGGATGGAAGGAACCGCTTTGGTAGATAGTAAGAGCAAGCGCTTAATTGCTTATCATGAAGTTGGTCATGCCTTAGTTGGAACCTTAATTAAAGACCACGATCCAGTGCAGAAAGTCACACTCATCCCTCGCGGACAAGCACTGGGATTAACTTGGTTCACCCCTAATGAAGAACAGGGTTTAATTTCTCGTTCCCAACTCAAAGCCAGAATTACCTCTATTTTAGGTGGTCGTGCTGCGGAAGAAGTTGTTTTTGGTAAACCAGAAGTAACTACCGGTGCTGGAGACGATCTGCAAAAGGTCACAAATTTAGCACGACAAATGGTAACTAAATTTGGTATGTCTACCTTAGGCCCGTTATCTTTAGAAAATCAGAGTGGAGAAGTCTTTTTAGGCCGCGATTGGATGAATAAATCAGAGTATTCTGAAGAAATTGCCGCCAAAATTGATGCTCAAGTCCGGGAAATTATCAGCAGTTCCTACCAAACCGCAAAATCAATCTTGGAACAAAACCGCGTAGCTTTAGAGCGCCTCGTAGATTTGTTATCAGACCAAGAGACAATTGAAGGTGAATTATTCCGCAAAATTGTTGCCGAACACGCCCAGGTAGCTGATGAGAAAATAGCTGTATCTCATTAGTACTGAAGTCAGTAGTTGCTGCTATACCAACTACTGGCTATATTAAATTAACGAAAAATTTCAGAAATTTATTGTTCAGAAAGTGTAGGAATTACTGTCTAGTTCCGTAAATTCCTAGTTTATGAATTGTTGTACTTCACTGTTTCGCCTATGCTTAATAGCAACTATATTAACTTTAGCTATTGCTCAAGATACTGTTGCTACTTCATGCATCTCACCAAATAATTGCAACTCTACTGCTTATCAAAGTGAGACAAATTACCGTAATGATGAGCATAGCGAGCATCCTTATAAAACTGGTATTACAATTCTAGTCATCACTTTTTTTACTACAAAAATAGCTAAATCGGCATTAAAGTCGTGGCTGCTTAAGCCCTAAAATAACTGTTTTAATATTAATCATCCTTAAAAAAGCTAATCCAATATGGTTGGCGATCGCGGAAAATAAATAATTTCTTATTCAGGGATATAAGGTAGGGGCGCAAAGCTTTGCACCCCTATAAATGATTGATGTGTTGCAAAGATTTTTTGAATTGGTATTACCTCAAGTTTGCACAACTTTTTGGCGGTAAAGGCTGAGGATTTAAAGCACTAATAACTCCTGGATTACCTACACCAGTTGAATTTAACTGAGAATTTAATTGAGGGCTACCAGCAGGATCGTCTTGCTTAGGGCCGATAGCGAGGATACCTGTGTTGCGTACCAGAATTTGCGATCGCAAATGTGGACGTGGTGGAAATCCAGGAACGCGCGTTCCACACCAGTTATCTGGATCGGAATTAGCAACACCAGAAATGCCATTTAATTGAATTGCATTAGGCGCAATTGGTTGCGATCCAGCGAAAGCGGGACTAACTGCATTTATAGTTAAAACTGTACCCAGTACTGCCAAAGTTACAGAAGGTTTAAACATAAATACTCCATCATTAATTGTTTTTGGGTCTTCTCTCTTCATTAACTACATAGGTATGACAGGGGTAGTTTATGCATGAAATTAATCTTTGGCAACTATTCAATTTGAGAAAAAACCACAGATAAACATCGATTCACACCGATAAATATCTGTGGTTACAAATCATCAACTGGGAAATATGGAACTCTAAGTTATTGATTAGGGATAATAGGAGATGTTGGTAACTCCCGAGGAATTCTCACTTTTAGAGATTTTTGAAAGTAGTCGCGAGAATAATAATTTTGCCGACCACTATTATCTAAAAATTGAGTGAAGCTTTGCAACATGATTTGAGAGCCAGCATGATCTAGGGTTAATAAAGTGTTGGAAAAACCTTTGTTGTAGTTCGCTGTTGCATAGGTATGGTTTGTATCTTGGACATTAAGTCCATAGGTTGTTACTGATGTAGTTCCCCAATCACAGTCTGTCGGATGGCATTTACCAAACACTTGAATGTTTAATTTATTTCCACCGGCTGAGGTAACGACTAAGCGAGTTACACCACGAGTGTTACTATCTTTATTTACCCAAGTGCCAACAAAATCAGCAGGTGCAGCTAAAGCGGGACTCACTAAAGCAGCAGCTAAAGCAACACTAGAAGCAGCAGTTATTAAAGAACGTTTGAACATTTTATTAGTACTCCATTATTAGTAATTGTGTTTTGATTTTGCGGTTCCTTAATTGACCAAGAGAACCTTAATACTTATCAGCCATATTTCAGAAATATATCGGCGGTTAAAATTCTCAATTACCTAACGCCACTTTTCACTCCAAGCACCTGTGACATCAAAACCACCAGTAACTGAAGTAAACTTCAAAGAACCCCAACCAAAGGTGTTACAAATTGGGCCGAAACCTTTACCACAAATATCACCAGCACCGTAACCATTAAATGAACGAGTTCCTATGTGGGAATAAGTAGAACCTCCCCAATTACCATTACCAAACCAAGTTGTATTGTTTGGCCCAACGCGGAGAACACAACGCAAGCCTTCACCTTGGCGAGTTCCGGTTAAATCAGAAACTTTGTATTCATCGAAATAGCCACCGCAAGTTCTAGGTCTAGGTAAAGGCTGATAGTTAGTAGCATTGACTAATTGCCATTGTTCATTCCATGCGCCAGTAACACGAATGGTTGAGGGATTGAGGATTTGTACCTTCAGGTTTCCGGGAAAGTTATTGTTAATATCTTCACCGTTTCCGTGAATATCTGAGGCAAAACCAACCAAGTTAGAACCTCGGTAAATTGCTTGTCCTACATGGCGATAGGTAGCACCACCCCAATTGCCTTCGCCGTACCACGCTAATCTGGGAATTGTCGTTCCTGGTTTACCTTCACTCAATTTGACGCAGCGGATACCTTGACCTTGGCGGTTATCTAAAGGCTTAACAATGTAAGTCTGAGTATGGGGGCCACAACTAAAGCTTGGTACTTGAGTTAGATGTAAATTTTGTAATACAGGTATTTGCGCAAAAGCACTGGTTGCAGTAGACAGAGCTACCATACCACCAAGAGCTAAAGATTTCATTGAAAGTCGCAACATGATTCTCATTTGGTGTAGTAAAGTTTGTGGAGGCACTCTTAAACGCCTTCACTACTTATCTAGGTAGGCTTCGAGTTTTTTATGCACCCTCGGCAAAGCATCATTGAAATTTTTTCAACTTTTGTGCAATTCGATGCCGATCGCTTCAGTCATTGGGCGACAGAATCAAGATTGCGTAGTAGTATGCAAGGTTGTGTCAAACGCACACCGCAAGAAACTTCTGAGTTCTTTTGGTCGCTTTATTGGTATAAGTTTTGGCAAATTCCCGAATCTCAATCTTTGGCGAAGCAACATCTAACTGCTTACTTGCAAGAAGCCTGCTATTGGGTGTCCCAAAAAACCGTGAATGGTTTCGCCAGTACTCAGTACCAATTATCTGATTGTTTTCAGGTGGCGATCGCGCAGATCGATCGCGTCCTCAAAGGTTTTAACCCTAGTCAAGGTCATACCTTGAAAAACTACGCCGGCCCCATCTTTGCCAGTGCAATCCGCGAAACTTTGCGCCAGCGTCATGAAGTTGATATCTGTACAGATTGGGGACTGTTACGTAAAGTCTCGCAAAAGCGATTGCAAGAAGCTTTGCAAAATGCTGGTTTATCTCCAGAAGATATTCATGCTTATATCCTCGCTTGGAACTGTTTTAAAACTTTTTATGTTCCCACCACCGCCGGGACTTCGCGCAAGCTTTCTCGACCAGACGACCAAATATGGGAAGCGATCGCCAAAGCTTATAATTCTCAAAGTCACCAACAGGTAGGCATCCAAACTCTTGAGAAGTGGTTGTTAGCTACTGCGAAAGCCACGCGCAAATATCTTTATCCCACTCCCGAATCTCTCAATATCACACAAGGTGGAGATAATTCCTGGGAATTACTAGATAATTTGCCAGATAATCAACAACCATCCTTAATTCAAGAAATTATTGCTCAAGAAGAAGAACAAACCAGGACTTCTCAACAAACAGAAATTAACCAGGTTTTAGTTGCTGCGATCGCCCAATTAGAACCAGAGGTACAACAGATTGTACAACTGTACTACGCTCAAGGACTAAATCAGGATAAAATCGCCAAACAGCTAGAAATCAAGCAGTATACTGTATCACGGCGACTAACAAAAGCCAGGGAAAATTTGCTGAAATCTTTGGCTAATTGGAGTCGAGACACCCTGCATATTTCCATCACTCCAGACCTACTCAAAAGTATGAGTACAGTAATGGAGGAGTGGTTGCAAAGTTACTACGGTGTATCTCCTCAATAATGTGGGGGTTGGAAGGGAAGGGGGATAAGGGAGACAAGGGGGACAAGAGAGATGAGATAGGGAGGGAAGTGTGGGGAGAGAGAGGAGAGAGGGGAGAAACGAACCACACTTTCTTTATTAGCTCCCCCGTCTTCCCCATCCTCCCACACTTCCCACACTCCTTGTTTGCCCCATACCCAATGCCCTACCCAGCCAAAAACTATCCCGGAGGAACCGCCATGACTACATTTACTTTTGCCAACTCTACTGATTTAATTTTAGAAATCCCAGTTAACGCCCAGAATCAGGCGGATCTCCAGAGTCCATCTTTTTCTAACCCCACTTCTCGCTATCAAGGTTATATTAATGAACTTTGCCTGAGTGCTGTCTTGCCTTGGTTGCAAGAGGATTTTACATCACAGGCAAAGGTCTGGCCAACTACCACTGCTTTACCTAGTTTTTGGGAACTGGTAAATGGAACCGCAGTTTCAGTAGACGCAACGCGATTTATTTTGGTTCCCAGTGAAACTATTGATTTAAGTGAATTACGAGTTCCGCAAGAATGGGTGGATTTACCGAGTTGGGCTGGTGATTATTATGTAGCTGTGCAAGTAGAACCAGATGAAGGCTACGTTAGGGTTTGGGGTTACTGTACCCATGAACAGCTTAAGAATCAAGGTAATTATGATGCAGGCGATCGCACTTATTCTCTAGACGCGACTGAAATTATCAATGATATGAGTGTGTTAGCTGTAACTCAAGAACTTTGCCCGCAAGCAACCACACGCAGCGCTATTGCACCTCTGCCCAGCCTACCACAGCAACAAGCCCAAAACCTAATTGCTCGCCTGGGAAAGTCGGAAGTGCTGACACCCCGATTAGCTATCCCTTTTCAACTTTGGGGTGGGTTAATTGAACATGGGGGTTGGCGACAAAGCTTATATCAACAACGTTTGGGATTACCAGAACAATGGTCAGTGCTGCAATGGTTGCAAAGCGGTGTTTCTCAAGCAGCAGAAACTCTTGGTTGGGGACGCTTGAATTTGCAATTGAGTTTTGTTGGTGGTAAAGGTGTAGAAGAAACACAACCAGATTCTATTCTTTCTCGTCAACTGGCGATCGCTGGTCAAATATACGAACTTTTAGTCATATCTCAAGGTGAACCAGATGCACCTATCTGGCGATTTGAATTACGTAACGCCACAGTAGGTGCGGCCATACCTGGTGGTTTCAAACTGCGACTACTCACTGAAGATTTACAACCTTTCCCTAACAACGAAGATATCGCCACAAATGCTGTAGAACAACTTTTCGTAGAAGTTGCCTTAGAACCTGGTGAAGGTATAGTTTGGGAAATAGAACCCTTACCAGAAAATTATGACCGCGAAATCCTCAAATTTTAAACTTTAGTTGAGCTTTTTTTATAGATACTTAGGATGGGGAATTATTTCCTCAATCCACCTATAAATAAAAAGCCATGAGAGAAAAACCAAAGCAACAAATGCGTATCTGGGCGATGTTTTGCCATCTCTCGGCTTTATTAGCTTGGATGCTATTGTTTTTGTTAGTATTTGTTGGAATTCCTTTATATTTACCGCTAAATATTTTACTACCGTTAATAATTTGGCGATTAAATAAAGCCAAATCTCCTTGGGTCGATTTCCAAGGTAAAGAATCGTTAAATTTTCAAATATCCCTGACTCTCTATATTCTCATTGTTATAATTGTATCCTTGTTGTTGATGCTAACAATCTGTGGTATTGCTCTCACCACTAATAGCACAGGAGGAGAAGTCAAGACACTTTTAGATACTTTATTATTGGTTTGGCTATTATTGACTTCATCAATGATAGTCTTGCAATTATTTTTAGTTAATTTTGCGGCATTCAAAGCTTACAAAGGCGAACATTATCGTTATCCCTGGACAATTAGATTTTTAACGTAATTTATTTAGATAACAATTAATTAATGACTAAAAAATATGAGCAAAAGATAAGAATTTGGGTTATTTTATGTCATCTAGCGGCTATCTTCTGGCTACCACTCAACTTTTTATTCTCGGCATTATTGAATAAAGTTTTATTTATTCCTTTTTTGAATATTTTTCTCCCCTTAATTATTTGGAAAAAAAAGAAAGAACAACATCCATTAATTGACATTAACGCTAAAAATTCTATAAATTTTCAAATATCCACAACAATATATATTATTATTTGGCTGATTATTGTTTTATTTATGGCAACGGATTGTGGTAGTAACTTGGGTGAGTTCATAGCGGGAAATAGGGACTTGAATCGCAGGGTTTCTAATTATTTAGATATGTTTAGTTTGCCTGCGATTTTACTAGTAATGTTGCAGATTATCTGTAGTATATCTGCTGCAATCACGACTTATATAGGGAAGCCATATCACTATCCGTTGACTATACGATTTTTGAAGTAAATAAGCCAATATGACCAACACCAAAGATGCTCGACTGCACCGCGCTCAATGTTCTCTTGAGGGTTTATCAGTGGGAGATGCTTTTGGAGAGCGATTTTTTCTCCATCCAGATGTAGTAGACAGTTTAGTATCTGCCCGTGCTATCCCAGCATTGCCTTGGCCATATACTGACGATACCCAAATGGCAATCTCAATCGTGTCTATTCTGCGAGAATACGGGGAAATTAATCAAGATAGACTAGCAGAAAGCTTTGCCAAACAATACGATAGCGATCGCGGTTATGGTGCAGCAACCAGCAAACTGTTGGCACGGATACGGGATGGCAAACCTTGGCAACAAGAGGTAGTTACTCTATTTAACGGACAAGGTTCCTATGGTAATGGTGCGGCGATGCGAGTTGCACCTGTAGGAGCGTTTTTTGCAGAAGATTTAGATTTGGTTGTGACTCAAGCGGTGAAGAGTGCGGAAATTACTCACACCCATCCAGAAGCGATCGCGGGGGCGATTGCTGTAGCTGTAGCGGCTGCTTTGGCTTGGAGATTACAAGACTCTTTACCTACTCAGCAAGAGTTTCTCAACCTGGTTTTGCCTTATATTCCAGAGAGTGAGGTGAGTTCAAAAATTCACTTGGCTCGTGATTTGCCAGCGAATACACCAGTACATTCAGCCGTTACAGTACTTGGAAATGGTACTCAAGTCTCAGCCCAAGATACAGTTCCCTTTGCTTTGTGGTGTGCTGCTCAACACCTAAATAACTACGAAGAAGCACTTTGGTTAACTGTGAGTGGTTTGGGGGATAGAGATACTACTTGTGCGATCGCTGGTGGGATTGTGGCCATGTCTACAGGTGTGGAAGGTATTCCCACAGATTGGGTAAAAGCACGGGAACCTTTGCCTAACTGGGAAGCGGAAACAATAACCCTTTTCCGTCCCACTGGCCCTAAAGAACTGGCTTTAATTAAACAAAGTGGTTATCGCGAGTTTCCGCCCCGACTCCCAGAACAGCCTATTTTTTACCCAGTACTTAACGAAGAATACGCCACACAAATTGCCCGCGATTGGAATGCAGCCAATGCTGATACAGGATATATCGGCTATGTAACGCGCTTTCAAGTAAGTGCAGATTTCTTAAGTCGCTACTCAATCAAAACTGTAGGTGCTTCCATCCACCAGGAATATTGGATACCTGCACAAGATTTAGCTGAATTTAATCGCAATATTGTTGGTTTGATTGAAGTAGTAGCCGAGTTCCGCCAGTAAACAGGGCGATCGCCAAATCGTTGCTAGCCAGTTTATTAATAATTAGAATATAAATCATGCTAATTATTAATTAACCAAATTTATATAAATAGTGAAACAATTCACCTGCATAAACTATATTAGCTAGCTCTGCCTAGAGAGTGATTTTATTGCAAATCTATGTGAAATTAATTTCATTCTCCAGATTGATGCAAACCTTAAAAAATCAGGATAAAAATAAATTATCGAACCTCTGAAGAATTTACGACTTGAAAAATTTTATGTATCTGTTGAATAATAATTATTTATTAGTTTATTATTCAGCTTAACTAAAAAAGTCTATTTCTTCACTAGGTTTATAAACATATTGCTTCAAGAGGTATACCTTAACAATTAGTCTTGTTAACTAACCTACTTAGGGTAAAGGCCTCTCTACTGAAGTACAAGTTCTGCGTTTTTGACGCTGTTATTGAGGAATGAAAATGAAAATTATTGCTTTGGTTTCATCTATCTTACGTCCTGTACGTCTTCTAGTTGTCGGTTTTACCTGTGCATTGTTATTGCTATCTAATGCGTTTCCTGCTTTTGCAATTGATAGCTATCGGAGCAATCCTGAAGAAGCCACTACACAACTTCTGGACATTCAGCGCAAAACTGACGAAGTAGAGAGATCCGCACCCCCAGGATTGGAAGAGGTTCAGAAAAAATCAAATGAGGGGCTAAATGAAGTTCAGGGAGATGCAGATATCGACAAGATGAAGCGTCCTTCCAATTCACAAAGTGCAACTTCAGTAGAAGACAAAGTAGAAAATTTCTTGGAAAAAGTTACAGGTAAGAAATAGGTTGCGTTTATAGTAATCTCTGGGAAACCGCAGTTAATTGATATTATGGGTATTAAGATGAACTGCAATTTCCAGCACCTAGTATCTTTAGCCAATATTGTGATGTAACCCTGATTAAAAATCTAATTTTCTGTCTGGTTATTTATCACAATAGGTTGTTCTAGCTTTTAGTAGAGGCGTCTTGATTAATGAGAATATTCAAGATGTCTCTTACTATTAGATTAGTTTGACAGAAAAAATTTTTTATTAAAAATTAGCCTGATTTATTTTTGTATCTAAAAATTAGATATCAATTATGAAAATTACTCATCTATCCATTAGCATATAATTAAAATATTAACGGCAAAATTAAAATATTTTATTATCATTCTGTAGACTGATGTAATTTTAGGATTGAATTTGGGAACTTAGTAAATAAGTTCGCTAAGAGAGAGAAAGCAATGCCTAAAATCAACATAGGGTTAACAGAACAACAGCGCCAAGGTGTAATTAATCTGTTAAATCAAGACTTAGCAGATTCTTATGTACTGTTAGTCAGAACTAAAAAGTATCACTGGGACATTGTTGGCCCTCAATTCCGTACTCTGCACCAACTGTGGGAAGAACACTACGAAAAACTGACAGTTAATATTGATGCCATAGCAGAACGGGTTCGCACTTTGGGTGGTTACCCTGTTGGTACAATGGAGGGATTTTTAAAGATTGCCACCATTAAAGAAAAAGCTGGTCAAGTTCCTACAGCCACAGGGATGGTAGCTCAACTAGTAGAAGATCACGAACAGGTAATTCGTAATCTCAGAGACCATGTAGATCGCTCTGGTGAAGAGTTTCATGACCAAGGAACTGCTGACTTTTTAACTGGATTGATGGAAGAGCATGAGCAGATGGCGTGGATGCTGCGATCGTTTATTGAAGGACAAGCATTAGATCCAAACAGTAAACCATCAGCAGCTGATACTCAAACTCCTGTAGGTGTGTAGCCCAGCTGCTTAAGCATAATATCTAAGTTCAAATGGCAGTCTGTGGAAAAAAGCAATTTACCCACAGCTGCCTATTTTATCTGTCCTTTGTAATCACAAGATTCAAGGAGCTTCCTGTGGCAGAAGTATACACAGCAGAACGTACCATCTCATCTATGTTTAAGCGATCGCGCCTCAGGTATGCTATCTAATTTGGTAGAAGAATAGAGGTTTTTATCGCCTATATTCGTCGCCGCAATCGCCAATTAACTTATATAAATCTCGTGCATTTTGAGACACTGCATCGATTTGAGTTAAATCCTCAGCATCTAAAGCGAAATCAAATACTTTCGCGTTATCTTCTAAATGTTCCGAGATGCCAAGTCTTGCACCGACAATTACTCCCCCAACAGCAGGCTTATCTAAGATATAACGTACTGCCACGTTAGAGATGCTGACTCCATGCTTATCGGCAATAGATTTGAGAGCAGAAAGCAACTCTTGAAATAATTGCCAACCACCCCAAGCATCGACCATATTCTTATATTTCTTCAAGCTAACTGTAGCCAGGTCAAATCCTCGCGGTTCTGGTTTACCTACATACTTTTCTGATAACAACCCACCGCAAACTGTACCATAAGTAAAAAGTTTGATGTCGTGCTGTTGACTGAACTGAATCATATTCACTTCTGGGCGACGGTCAACCAAAGAAAATTGCACTTGGTTAGACACTATTTTGATACCTGCTTCCACAATAATTTGCAGATGTTCAGTATCAAAGTTAGTCAAAGCTAAATGCTTAATTTTGCCCTCAGTTTGGAGTTCTGCCATATAGTTGAGGGCATCGAGGTAGTTTTGATCTCGGTATTCCCACCAGTGAAATTGCATCAAATCTAATGATTCCACATCCATCCTTCTGAGGGAGATATTAATATTGTCCTCGACAATTTTTTTCGTCATTTTACCGGGACGAGGCACCCATTTGGTGAAGGCTTGGATATGAGATCCAGCTTCTTGACCACGAGTTGCAATAAGTTGACGACGGAACTCACCAATTAAGTCTTCGGCGGGGCCATAATGGTCTGCTAAATCCCAAGTAGTAAAGCCTGCATCCACATATTTGAACATAGTTTGAATAGCAGCTTTTGGATCGATGCGTCCATGTCCACCAGACACTTGCCACATTCCATTTAAGATTCGGCAAATGTTTAAATCGGGGGTAAATTGTAGATAGCTTGCTGCGGGTAGTGCCATTTTGAATGATGAATGATGAATTATTTAACGCCAGTCTTTTTGGGCTTGTTCTAAAACATAAGCAGAGACATCTTGGATTTGCTCTGTAGTTAGGCGGTCTTTGTAAGGTGACATATTATTTTTACCATTGGTGACAATGGATGATATTGCTTCTAAAGAATCCATGCCATATTTCTTGAGTGCTTTTTTCTTCAAAGTCTTACCTCGTCTGACAATATTACCACCGTTGATATGACAACCAGCACAATGAATCTCAAATATTTGAGCGCCATGATCTATCTCTGCTGCAATAGCAGTTGGTGTCAGAATACTTGTCAGTATCAAGAAAGTAATTAATATCAATTTTATAATGGGTTTCAACATATTTCTCGCTAATATATACACCTTCAATTCTATAAAGATTCAAAGTCTGCTGTAAAACCAGAAAATTTTTGGCATTCTTCCACAAAGTTTTCAGCATCGCTCACATCCTCAATTTTGTATACCATAATTCGTTTACCATCGGGCATTTTTTTAGAAGTAATGCAAGCACCTTGATATTTATCTGCCAACGCTTTAAATTCAGCACCATAGATTTTCCAAGCTTCTCCGGAACAATGGATATTTACCTGCCACATAATTAATTTTTATGGTGTACTAACAAATGTTAATCATCTCATAAGTTGGATATTGGTGTGACAAATCCAGGACGAACCGCCCTTCGGGTTCGCCACTTTGCCATCGTGACGGGAACCGCCCGTCGAAGGATGCCCGAAGGGCTGTAGACGGCAAGTGGACTCACCAAAACGCCAAGGACACCAAGAAAAGTCCAAGAAAGAAATAGAGGATTTTACAAAGCATTGAAGACTGCTATTGTTCAGGAAAGTAGCAGGATTAATAAGTCAGATTGTGGTGATTTTCTATCTAAAGGAAGTACCTGACTTAAATAGGCTGCATCATAATGGCAATAGAAGAGCTTCTGTAGAAAATTCTATCCAAATTACCTAAATACAAAGAATTGAAGATGACTAGCAACAATATCAAAGAAAAAATTCAAGCAGATTTGCAACACGCCAGAGAAACTGGACAGTTGAGAAGTGAACGAATTCGGGAAATTGTCAAAGCCGCAGTTTCTCAAGTAGGTTCTGAGTTTAGGGCGGGTTCTATAGAACTGCGTAGTATTGTCAAAGATGCTGTTTCTGCTGTAATTGAAACTTTTCAAGAAAAAGGTGGCGAAATCAAAGAAGAAGTAACTGCTTCTATTGAAGGAGTATTAGAAGGGGTTAATAGCAAACGACACGAGAATATTGCTAAAACCCAGACAGAAATTAAAAAGCTACAGTCTCAACTTGATAGCGAAGAAGAACAACTGCAACAAGAGGTTGATGTAATTTTGGCAGAGATTGAAGAGACAGGTAAAGAAACATCTACTAGTACTAAAAGTGTCCTTGACTCTGTAATCAATGGCATTAAAGATAGTGAGGAAGCCGGTTTACTTAAGAAACGCTATGCGCAACTACAAGCACAACTAGCTATTGTAAGAGCTAATTTAGCTGCACGCTACGGCGGACGTTCTGAGGAAGTAAAAGATTACTTAGAGGAAGCTAAACACTGGTATAATCAAGCTCGTCCCCAAGCAGAAAATTTGGCTACACAAGTAGAACAGAAGCGATCGCAACTCGATGATAAGCTGGGTGAAGTAGGAACTGCGATCGCTAGAAAAGAACGTCAACTCAAACAGTCTTTAAGAGAGTTACTACTAGCAGCAGCGGAATTGTTTAAAGACAAGGATCATATTGATAAACCAAAGCTACCCCCTAGCTAATTAATTTGTCAAAATTGTCATAATTCAAATTCCCGACTTCTTAAAGAAGTCGGGAATTTTGTTGTTGAAGAGGAAGATTAAGAAAGTTTTTTATAAAAAATATTAGGATTACTATAGTGAATTTAAAAATGCAATATATTCCTTCGTAGGGACGGAGAAACCCCGCCCTTAGCGAAAATCGTAGAACTTAGGCATTGATAGTAAATATGAAAGATTTCAAAACACATATTTTGTAGGGGTTTAGCAGTGCTAAACCCTCTATAGCGCGGATCTATTTACTTTGTGAGATACAGATAATTGTAAGGGCACAAAAATGTTGTGTCCTTACCTATGTAGTTCATTTACTGTATGTGATAATTATTAATTCAACTAATCAAAAATTTAAGGTGCGTTAGCCTACGGCATAACACACCCTACTATTATCAAGTTGGTACTTTAAATATAAAAATTGGTAATGGGAAGACTGCACACAATTATCAAAAACCCATTACCAATCCAACCGTGTTAGTAAATATTATCCTGTCTATTAAACTGCTCTTCATGCTTGGCAATAACCCAAACTGCATGAATGCTACCAGGAAGCCAACCTAACAGTGTGAGCAAAATGTTAATCAATAAAGTCGGGCCGATACCAACTTCTAGAAAAACTCCTACGGGAGGTAACAACAGTCCAAGAAGTAAGCGGGTTAATTTCATGGTTTTAATGCTAATGATTGATTTGGTTTACTGACATTTGTTTGTCTGAATGTCACCGAATTATAAAATTACCAAAGTAGTTATATTGTTTCGATGACTGAGGATTGGCAGAGAAATTTCTTAAATGTAATTAGCTAGAGGGTAATTCTCCCTTATTATTCACATCACCACTGCCTAAAGAAGCCAAATTCTTTTCGACAAAGTAGTTGTTGATGAAGGTATTAGCAAACGATAGAATCACTGGACCGAGGAGAAATGCAATGAGTCCGTGAACGGAAAATCCCGGAACTAAGGCTGCTGCTAATGCAAAACAAATACCGTTTACAACTAGCGAAAATGCTCCAAAGCTTAAGAAGTTAAGTGGCAAAGATAAGGTAGATAGAATTGGTTTTACTGAACCATTGACCAAACCAATAACTAACGCTGCTATCATTGCAGCGGGAAAATTTGCAATATTAACGCCTGGAACAACTAAATCAACTATTAGTAAGCTCAAAGCTGTAGCTATCGCTGTTAATACGGGTCCCAACATTATTTTTACCTCAGAAACAGATTATCGATAAAATTAACTTCACTTAAATTATTTTTACCGATCCAATCTGTCTGGACATCAATAGCAAGATAGATTTCCCTTCTACCATCCGGCTGAGAATTGAGCAAACTAAACAATCAGTTTTTAATTTTCTATTTGATTTTTTATTGCTAAAACTTTCAGAATCACTTTATAAAGAAAATCTTAAGTTTGTAAACTAATGCCAAGACATCTAATACTAAAATTTATTGCTTGTAGTAAAGCGACGATTTATATAAAACTTGTTCTTGATGGGTTTCTAAAGTGCAATCCGATGAGGGATAAGTTACACAAGTAACAACATAGCCAGCCTGTATTTCCTGGGGACGGAGAAATTTCTGTTCACTTTGGTCAACCTCGCCACTAATCAGTTTAGCAACACAAGCTGAACATTCCCCTTGTTTGCACCCAGATGGAAGGCGGATACCAAAGTCTTCTGCTATGTCGAGGATATATTGATCGTCTGGTACTTCAATGGTACGGTCTAACGCGATCGCAGGATTGATGAGTCGAACTTGATAAACTGCCATTTGCGATTATAAATACAAGAAATAACTGTTGTTATTTTCTCTCTTTGAGGCAGTTTTACACAAAGTATGGTGAAAAGGCTATTTTTACCCCATTAGGGTAATTTTAATGAAAACTCTTTTTTCTTTGTGTCTCTGTGGTTCATAAAGATTTTTATCCCACAGAAACACAAAGTATTGTCACTGCGAAGCAGGTTGCAGTACTTCACTGTCTCACAGATTTCATCGACAAACTAATGCGCTTCAGCTTCTCATTTACTTCCAACACCCGGACTTTCACAACTTGTCCGACTTTAACAATCTTTTTCGGATCGTCAACAAATCTATCAGCAAGTTGGGAGATATGCACCAAGCCATCCTGATGTACGCCGATATCAACAAATGCACCAAAGTTAGCAACATTGGTAATGATACCTTCTAATTCCATCCCCTCTTGCAAATCTTTGATTTCTGTAATTCCTTCTTTGAAGGTGGCATACTTAAACTCAGCACGGGGATCTCTACCTGGTTTTTCCAGTTCGCTGAGGATGTCGCGCAGTGTCGGTTCGCCTACGGTATCGGTGACGTATTTCTTCAGATTGGTTTTTTGGAGTTTTGCGGCTATTTGTGTCACCTGATTTAATGGTACGTTGAGGTCGGATGCGATCGCTTCTACTAAGGAGTAACTCTCAGGATGCACGGCGGTATTATCCAAAGGGTTCTCACCGTTACGAATGCGCAGAAACCCGGCTGCTTGTTCAAAGGCTTTTGGCCCTAGCTTTGGTACTTTTAACAGTTGGCGGCGATTTTTAAAGGCTCCATTCTCGTTGCGATAAGTAACAATATTATTGGCAACTGCTGGCGTAATTCCCGAAACAAAGGTCAAAAGTTCTTTAGAAGCTGTGTTCAAGTCTACGCCAACATAGTTCACGCAACTTTCGACAGTTTCATCTAACTTTTTCTTCAGCAACTTCTGGTCTACATCGTGCTGATATTGTCCCACACCAATCGATTTTGGATCGATTTTCACCAGTTCCGCCAGTGGGTCTTGCAAACGGCGACCGATGCTAATGGCTCCGCGCACGGTAACATCTAAATCAGGAAACTCTTCTAATGCTACTTTGCTAGCAGAATATATAGATGCACCCGATTCATTTACCATTACCTTAACTGGTTTGCGTTCTATAGCTTGCAACACTTGGGAAACAAACTCCTCAGTCTCGCGGGAAGCTGTACCATTACCAATTGCTATTAACTCAATTTTGTATTTTTCAATCAAATTTTTGATAGTTTGTGCAGCTTTCGTCCGTTGTTCCGCCGCTTGATGGGGAAACACCGCTTGGTATTCCAAAAATTTCCCTGTTTGGTCGATTACTGCTACTTTACACCCAGTTCTGAACCCAGGATCGATTGCCAAAGTTGGTTTCATCCCAGCTGGTGCAGATAATAGCAATTCCCGCAAATTAGTTTCAAAGGTTTTAATCGACTCAAAATCAGCGTAGGTTTTCTTCTCAGCAATTACTTCTCCTATCAGAGAAGCCTTCATCAAGCGGTTAAATGCATCCTTCACCATCGCCTGATAAAAATCTCGAATAGCGCGGACTTTGGTTTTAATTTCCTTTGACTCTAAATAGGAAAGTACCACATCCTCATCAAAGGCGATTTCAAAAGATAACACGCCTTCAGCTTCACCCCGACACAGCGCCAAAATATTATGAGGTGCTATATTTTTCACCTTAGCTTGATAGTTGCGGTACATTTCAAATTTTGTTGTACCTTCGGGATGTTCGTCTTTAATTCTCGAATTAAAGACTCCTGATTCTAAAAGATAATCACGAATATATGCCCGTGACTCAGCTTTTTCTGCTACTTCCTCGGCTAAGATATCAGCAGCACCTTTCAAGGCTTCTTCTGCTGTTTTTACTCCCTGAGTTTCAGAAACATACTTCGCCGCTTCTGCTTCTAGGGAAGCTGATACAGGATTTTTCACATTTAGCGATTTAATAAAATCTGCTAGCGATTCTAAACCTTTCTCTCTAGCGATAGTGGCGCGGGTGCGTCGCTTTGGCCTGTAGGGTAAGTATAAATCCTCAAGCTCAGTTTTCTGTAAACAAGATGTAATCTGCTCTTTGAGTTCATCTGTGAGTTTACCTTGGTTGGCGATCGCATTTAAAATTACCGCTTTTCTTTCTTCCAGTTCGCTTAAGTAGGTATACCTATCGGATAAGTCCCGCAGTTGGACTTCATCCATTTCGCCGGTGCGCTCCTTACGGTAACGTGCGATAAAAGGAATAGTTGCACCTTCTGCGAATAGTTCCAGCGCATTTTGCACCTGAAAGGGTTTAAGCTCGAGTTCAGTTGCCAGTAATTGAGGAATGTTCAGCATCGGGTGTCTCAGTGGAAAACGCTACTTATCAAGGTAATATGCTAATCGTTCTGCTCATGCAAGCGTAATGATGTTAAGCTAATTTACCAGATGATTATAAAATCTTAATTTTCTCCACCGTTATTTTACATAGCTAGTTGTACCTCAATCCGGCTAGGATGTAAAATTAGTAACTATGTCAACCATCTTTTTAATCTATTTAAATCAGGTTTAGAAGTTGGATTTCAGAGGTTAGTAAAAATGGCTTTGTTCTTCTTGGTTCCACTTTGCACGGCTTTATTAACTGGCTATTTAGTTAAGCAATCTACTGACGAAATAGCTTACATCGCTGGTGTATTTGGATTCATTTGCTTCATTTTGAGTTTGGTCTTAGCACCTTGGCAGATACAGCTACTAATGTTAATTGTTGTCCTGATAACTACTAACAAGCTCTTGTCAAAAAATGAATACCAATTACCCAATACTACCGAGAAAGAATCAAGACAATGATACTAACTATAACTAAATAGAACAGCTTGGCGGAAAAAAATATCCATATTAAATAGGCTTTATTCCCATCTGCCGTCTTTAAATTAGTATTTTTCCCGGCTTCAATTGCTCAAGATTAATTGCCCGTAGGTATTAGTGGTGTATCCACCAATCGTCAGAACTATGCCTACACGATCTCTGACGATATGCTTGATAATTGATTGATAATTTTATCTGTTTGTTGTATGCCCATTCAAGTTTATGGAATTCCCAACTGCGCTACTTGTAAAAAAGCTTTGAAATGGTTGCGAGACAACAAAATTAATTACGAATTCATTAATACCAAAGAAACTCCACCAACTCGTGAAACAATCCAAAACTGGGTAGAGACTTTCGGTTATGCTCCAATGCGAAATACTTCTGGTCAATCCTACCGTGCTTTAGGTGACGAAAAGAAAAGCTGGACTGATGAACAGTGGATTGACGCATTCGCTAACGACGCAATGCTGCTGAAACGACCCCTTTTTGTCAAGGATGCAAAAGCAGTGCTAGTAGGTTTTAAAGATAAAGAAGAAATAATTCGAGAAAAATTAGAGCTTTAATCAACTAGCAGCCTCAGCATTTCAATTGCCGTAACTGCAAAGTATTGTGCGATTGTCTTTTCTCTCATCTTTACGTCTCTGTATTTCCGTGTCTTCATTCAGGCTATTTTTAGTCCGGAAACACCTGACTAACAGCCGTAGAAGGAGTTGTTTGTATCGATAATATGTAGCGCGAAATACAAAGTGTTCTTCTTCCCAGCCCTAAGATTTATGGAACCTAGATCGTAAATCTAGAATTTTTCATGACTGGCTAGGGTTGAACTACTTTCAGGAAAATTCCCGAAAGTAATGGGTTAGGAGCAATCAAACTCTACTTGCACTGGCAACAATCTAAAGTGAGATGGTGAAAAACTGGGCTTTGGTTATTGGTATTAATCATTACGACTTCTTGCAACCGCTCAAGTATGCGAAGCGGGATGCAGAGTTGATGCAGAATTTGCTCCGCAACGAAGCAGGTTTTGAGCGAGTTTTCTTATTTTCGGATGACTCGCCTAGTATTGGAGGTAAACTGACTCGTCCCTACCGCACTAACTTATTAAAATTTTTAGAGCAATTATTTGAGCATCCTTTCTTAGAACCAGAAGATAACTTCTGGTTTTTCTTTAGCGGTCATGGAATGATGTATGCTCATCAAGATTACCTCATGCCTGCTGATGGGCATCCAGATAATATAGAAAACACAGGAATTTCCCTGAAATATCTAACTGAATGCCTGCGCGGTTGTGGTTCTGAAAATATTGTGATGATGTTAGATGCTTGTCGCCATCAGCACAAACAAAGTAGTGAAGGGATTGGACTACAAACACAACAGTTGGCGCATAAAACCGGAGTCATCAGTATTGTATCTTGTAGTCCCTATGAATCTTCCTCGGAAATTGATGCGCTGCAACAAGGTGTCTTTACCCATGCAATCCTAGAAAGTTTAGGAATTCAGGGACAATGCGCCACCATCAAACGCTTGCACCAATATCTCAGTTTCCGCGTGCCAGAACTTTTAGCACACTACAAATATCCACTGCAAACACCTTATATAAATGCAGAACCAGTTGCTAAATCGCACCGGATTATTATACAAAAGTATGCAAATTTACAGGAAATTGCTAATCAACAGATAAATTCTTTACCAGCAGAAGTTAATCATAGTAAGGAATTGGCAGAATTAGAGCAGCTATGGATACGAACAATTACGGTAAATACTAATAAAATAAATACGATCCCAAGAACTGCTCAACATCTGGGAGGCGATGAAAAATTTACCTCAAAACCAACTGTTTATGTTTCTGGTGTAAATGCGATCGCACAACCTCAACATCAATCAACAGTCACAATCCCAGAACCCGCCATTGATTACCTCAGTTCAGAACGGGGAGTAGACTATCAGCGATTGTGTGAATTACTAGCAGCTGGTGATTGGAAAGCCGCAGACAGAGAAACTTTGACGCTGATGCTGAAGGTAGCAAAGCGAGAAAAAGTAGGCTGGCTAGATATTGAAGCAATTAACCAATTTCCCTGTACCGACCTTTATACCATTGACCAACTTTGGGTGAAATATAGCCAAGGTCGTTTTGGTTTTAGCGTGCAAAAGCGCATTTGGGAAAGCGTTAGCGATCAACCTGATGCTGATTATGAAACATGGGGTAAATTTTGCGATCGCATCGGCTGGCGCGTGAATAATAATTGGCAATTCTACTCCGATCTGAAATTTGTAGATAATGCGCCTCTTGGCCATTTTCCGGCGGCGGCGAGTGTTGATTTGCTAAACGTGCGCCAAGGTTGGGTAGTCGGTTTATTTGGTTGTCTGGTGGGATTTTCGGCTCTCACTTCACGATTGGCAATGTGTCAGTGATAGAGTTAATAGCGATCGCACATCGGGATCTAATTAGGATTTTCGATATGCGATCGCTCTGGTTAGTTTACGAAAGGCTTTTGAGAAATTCATCTAAGAGAACTCACAGCGATCGCTATCTAAAGTTTGTGACTTTACTACCATCTAAATATTAGTATTTAAGTTTCCCAGGTGAGGAAACCTCTACAGCCTCACTGCCGACTGCGGCTTTCACTGATTTGTTAGACTGAACACACTAGGAATTTTCGGTCAAATCTCTGAATACGCCAGCAGACGAGGCTATCAATGCTTACAAGTACGCTACTTCTCTCGAACCAACTCCCCAATCTCCAATACTCTTCCACTTCGGAACGATTCGATGAAACTTGGGAAGCCCCTCTGGCTACCCTTTTGGGACTAGGACGCGCCGCTGGTGCTGACTTCATCGAATTTTATCTAGAGCGTCGCAACTACATTAGTTGCCTTGCTGAAGATGACGCTATTACCAGTATTTCACCAAGTCTCGCTACAGGTGCGGGCGTTAGAGTATTTCGTGGCAAGGCTGATTGCTATGTCAGCACCAATAATCTTTCATTCTCCGGATTAAAAGCAGCCTTAGAAAAAGGTCTTTCTATCTTAGGATTGCAATTACCCGCACCCAACGCTTTTATTCCAGAAATCAACCTAGAATTACTCAGAGACTACGCCACAAAAAGAGGTAAAGATGGCTGGCTACCACTGTGTAGCTCTATCCGCGAAATGGGAGAAGTTCTACTTGATGGTACTGCCCAACTGAAGAGAAAAGCCAGCCACGTGCAATCTCGTCGCGCTACCTATTTCCGCGATTGGCAAGAAGTATTAGTTGCCGCCAGTGATGGGACTTTTGCTCGTGACATTCGCCTCACCCAATCTGTAGGCTTTAACCTTCTCTGTGCAGATGGAGCTAATCGCGCCTCCATTGGTGAACGCGCAGGTAATACCAGTGATGCCAACTTCCTCAGGACTTGGGATTACCAACAAGCTGCCGAGCAAATATCCGAATCTGCTGGTAAGATGCTCTACGCTGATTATGTAGAATCAGGCACTTATCCGATTATCATGGCCAATCACTTTGGTGGGGTAATTTTCCACGAAGCTTGCGGCCACTTATTAGAAACTACTCAAATTGAACGTAATACCTCTCCCTTTGCTGATAAAAAAGGTGAGAAAATTGCCCACGAAAGTCTCACAGCTTGGGATGAAGGACGAGCCGAAAATGCCTTCGGAACAATTGATATGGATGACGAAGGTATGCCTGCTCAAAGAACTCTATTAATTGAAAAAGGCGTTCTCAAGAATTTCTTAGCAGATAGAACAGGTTCTTGGCGTACCGGACACCCCAGAACTGGAAGTGGACGCCGCCAAAATTATACCTTTGCCGCTGCTAGCCGGATGCGCAATACTTATATCGCTACTGGTGAATACAATATTGATGATTTATTTGCCTCCATTGATAAAGGCATTTACTGCAAAAAAATGGGTGGTGGTAGTGTAGGTGCTACAGGTCAATTTAACTTTGGCGTTGATGAAGCTTATTTGATTGAAAATGGCAAAATCACCAAACCTTTAAAAGGCGCAATTCTGATTGGTGAAGCGAAGGAAATTATGAATAAAATTTCCATGTGTTCCCAAGATTTAGAACTTGCACCTGGTTTCTGTGGTTCTGTTAGTGGCAGTATCTACACAACAGTAGGACAACCTCACATCAAGGTTGATTCTATTACCGTAGGCGGACGCTAATAGTTACTTCCTTCTCGCTACAAGATTACTTTTTTATCTCTTCCTTTGCGCCTTTTCGTCCTACCCTGCGGGAAGCCGCTCCGCGTCTATGCGGTTCGTTAAATTTAGAGTTTTTAAACGCAGAGGAACACAGAGTCAGCGCAGAGGTACGCAGAGGTTTTATAAGAAGAAGTTGTGATTAATTAAAGCAACACTTTACTTAGGTATTCTTGTGGTGAGACACATTTATTAAAACCACAGATGAACACAGATTAAGGTATATCTGTGTCAATTGTGGGTTAAAAATCTAAAATCCAAAATCCAAAATTGTCTATGCCAACTATCAATGAAATAGCAAATTATGCCAAGGAAAATGCTGAGAAACTTGGCATCAAAAAATTTGACATTTATGGCTCTACTGTAGATGAAACAAGCGTACAAGTAGATCAAGGTGAGCCAAAACAAGTTAAAGCCTCTAATCGTTCTGGTGTTACCGTTCGTGTCTGGAATGAAGACAATACAATGGGTGTCACCAGCACCACAGATGTAGACCCCAAAGGATTAGAATTAGCTTTAAAAACTGCTTACGAAGCTAGTTTCTTTGGGGTAAAAGAAAATGTGCCTGATTTTAGCCCAGAGGCTACTATTCCTATTGACAACACGCCTCACGAGAAAGCAACCCAAGCGCCTGTTTCTGAACTCATAGAGAAACTACTGGTAGCTGAAAAGGAATTACTATCAGCGCACCCAGCAATTAAAGGCGTTCCTTATAACGGCTTGGCGCAAAGAGATATTGACCGATTCTATCTCAATAGTGAGGGTGCAGCTAGAACTGAATCTCACTCTTTAGCATCGGTATATCTTTACAGCAAAACTGAAGAAGAAGGGAAAAAACCACGCAGTGCTGGTGCTTTTAGAATTAACCGTGCTGTAGATCATCTGGACATTAATGGTTGTATCCAAGAAACTGCCGAAAAAACTATTAGTCACTTGAACTATGAAAAAGTCAAGTCTGGTAAATATTTAGTTGTTTTCTCTCCTGAAGCGTTTTTAAGTTTGTTGGGTGCATTTTCTAACTTATTCAATGCCCAAAGTATTCTTGACAATCAAAGCTTATCTACTCCTGATGATTTAGGTAAGCAAATTGCTTCTCCTCTACTCTCGGTAGTTGATGATGCATTGCATCCAGCTAACGTCGGTGCAGAAACTTTTGATGGTGAAGGTACTCCTACACGTCAGGTTTCTCTCATTGACAAGGGCGTTTTAACAGGCTTTCTGCACAGTGCAGGTACTGCTAAAAGGATGAATGCCCAGCCAACTGGTAATGCCAGTATTGGCGCAAAAGTTAGCGTTAGCCCTAACTTTTACCATGTATTTAGAGCCGCAGATCCCGAGCAAGAATTAAGCTTAGAAACTGCGGAAAATGTGATTTTAATTGATGATTTACAAGCTCTCCACGCCGGGGTGAAAGCTTTACAAGGTTCGTTCTCTCTACCTTTTGATGGTTGGCTAATCAACAAAGGTGTAAAGACAAGTATTGAGTCAGCAACAGTTGCTGGTGATTTCTTGGAACTTCTAAAGTCGGTTATTTATGTAGAAAAAGAAGTTGAGTTAACACCAGGGGGAGTTTGTCCCCGAATCTGGGTTAATGAACTATCGATTACCGGAGAGTAACACTTAAGAGTTATCAGGTAAGACAATAAACGCTACATCTCCCGACAGAAGCATGGGAGATGTAGTGCGACAAATCTCAAATCCAAAATTGTTTGATATCATGTCCGTCTAACTTAGTTATAATTCCCGCATCTGTGCAAAAATTGCGAAATCCTCTTTCTCTATGCACCCTGCACCCTGCTACCATGCGGTTTTAATGATAAGTCTTTCACCGGACACGATATAACTATTCTTCGCCACCGCCGATACCAAGATTGATATCAAATCCATCGGCACCCGTGATATTAGTCCCAATCATCACAGCACCATCTACTTGAGCGTTATGTAGATGAGCTTGGGCTAAATTAGCATTAGTTAGGTTAGCGTTATTGAAGCTAGTATCACTGGCGAACGCTTTGGTTAAATTAGCAGCCTCCAGATTAGCACCTTCTAAATCCGCACCCTCTAAATTAGCGCCTTTTAAATTAGCACCTCTTAAATTAGCATTTCTTAAATCCGCACCAATTAGGTGAGCACCGCTGAGATTTGCACCTCTTAAATCACATCCAGAACATACTCCAGTTTCAAGAAGACGTTTGACTTGGGGTTGGTTTTCAGATGCTTGAGTGGGAATTGGAACAGCTAGAGATAGGGTGCTGATGAAAGCTACTGCGGTCAACAATACCTGTCTCATAATTTTTTCCTCTCATGATTATCCAGAAGCTAATCAATCATTCAAACAGTGGCAGACTTGGTTAACTACTTCTAAGCTTTTAGCAAAAGACTGTTAGTTTAGTCTACGCAAATGTAAGGCTTGATTGGTAGCATACTTAACTTCAACAATTTCATTGTCTCACATTCTCGATTTAATTCTTCATGCAATGGGAGTAATTTATTACTGAAATATAATTTCAGTATTACTACCATAGTTAGAGCAATAAAACCCTACTTTCGGTATTTTACAAGTCTTTTAGATTAGACTGAGAAATTGCTGTCTATGTAATTTCCCTAGATAAAAAATAAAATATACACTTTACTTTAAAAATATTTCATAGATTTGCTATGTAACGCAAAATGCGATCGCTTAGTTGTACCAAGATGAGGGAATTCCAAGTGAAAAAATATTCCATCGCTGTTCGGGTAGGGAAGATGAAGGGATGAGGGGGACAAGGGGGACAAGGAGGACAAGGAGGATAAGGAAGAAATAACTAATGACTCTTGAGCAATGCCCCATGCCCAATTTTCCCAACAAATCAAAATTGACGTGACCAATTGCTGGGCCAGCGTTCTACTACCACTTTTGTTTGGGTAAAAAATTCAACTGCGTGGTTGCTTTGCCCGTGTAAATCGCCAAAAAAGCTTTCTTTCCAACCGCTAAAGGGGAAAAATGCCATTGGGGCAGCAACGCCAATGTTGATGCCAATATTACCTGCTTCTGCTTCGTAGCGGAATTTACGTGCAGCAGCGCCGCTACTGGTGAATAAACAAGCCATGTTGCCATATTGACCGCTATTTACTAAGGCGATCGCATCATCAATAGTATCTAAATGTATTAAGCTCAGTACTGGGCCAAAAATTTCGGTACGGGCGATTTCACCTGTTGGGTTGACGTTTTGTAAAATTGTTGGTCGAATAAAATTACCTTGTTCGTAACCAGAAATATTCGCTTTTCGCCCATCTACTAAAAGATTTGCTCCTTCCTCTACCCCTTGTTGAATTAATCCCTCAATCCGGTTTTTACTGCGACTATCAATTACTGGCCCCATTTCCACACTTTTATCTAAACCGTTACCTACCACACGGTTTTTCGCAGTTTCGGCTATGGCTTCTGTAAAAGAGTGGCGTGCATCTGCAACCGTGACTGCAATAGATGCGGCTAAACAGCGTTGTCCTGCACAACCAAAAGCGCTATCAGCCGCAATACGTGTAGTCATCTCGATGTCTGCATCTGGTAAAACAATCAAGGGATTTTTAGCACCACCTTGGCACTGCACTCTTTTACCATTAGCTGCGCCTCTACTATATATATATCTAGCTACTGGGGTGGAACCCACAAAACTAATTGCCCGGATTTGCGGATGATCTAAAATCGCATCGACAGTTTCCTTCGCACCATTTACTAAATTAATTACCCCTTTGGGCAAACCAGTTTTGTGTAGTAAGTGAAAGATTTTTTGCATTGTCAGCGGCACTTTTTCCGAAGGCTTGACAATGTAAGTATTGCCAGTTGCGATCGCATAAGGCAAGAACCAAAACGGAATCATCCCCGGAAAGTTAAAAGGACAAATCACCGCCGCCACTCCCAAGGGTTGGCGAATCATCATCTCATCAATACCTGTGGCAATATCTTCCAGATTCGTCCCTTGCATCATCATGGGAATTCCACAGGCGACTTCTACATTTTCAATCGCCCGACGCATTTCACCCTTGGACTCAGCCCAAGTCTTACCGCATTCTATAGTAATCGTCCGCGCCAAATCCTCATAATGTTCTTCTAGCAGGTTTTTGAGTTTAAATAAATACTGCACTCTTTCTGCAGCTGGGGTGCGCCGCCATGTCACAAAAGCTGCCACAGCAGCTGCAACTGCTTTATTCACTTCAGATGCAGGCGATACAGGTACTTGTGCCAGTATTTCTACGGTTGCGGGATTGATGACCTCTAAGTAGTCTGTAGCGCTAGTAGATGCACACCACTGACCATTGATGTAGTTGGGTAAGGTTGGGATTGTACTCATGAAGGCAAGTTGAGATTTGTAGAATAGTAGATGCAGCAATATGGCTATTATCTTAGCCTTATGCTTTTCGGTGTGGCTGATAGAACTGGGGGCTGGGTTAATCCTTAGCGAGATTTTATGGATTTATTTGACCAGCATTTAAGGCAAATTACGGAAACGGAAGCACCCCTGGCTGCACGGATGCGTCCGCGAACTCTTGATGAATTCATCGGTCAAGATCGCATTCTTGGGCCAGGAAGGCTGCTGCGGCGTGCTATCAGTTTAGACCAACTATCCTCATTAATTTTCTTTGGCCCGCCAGGAACAGGTAAAACCACCTTAGCGCGGGTGATTGCCAATACTACTCGTGCTAATTTTATTGCGATTAATGCTGTGCTTTCTGGCGTTAAAGAGATTCGGGGAGCAATTGACCAAGCTCAAGAACAGCGCAAGTTCCACAATCAAAGGACAATTTTGTTTGTCGATGAAGTCCACCGTTTTAACAAGTCCCAACAGGATGCACTATTGCCTTGGGTAGAAAATGGTACGGTGAT
The DNA here is from genome assembly GCA_034530615.2 of Aulosira sp. ZfuVER01. Taxonomy (GTDB): domain Bacteria; phylum Cyanobacteriota; class Cyanobacteriia; order Cyanobacteriales; family Nostocaceae; genus Aulosira. The sequence goes on along the minus strand of JAVRCV020000001.1, from coordinate 45,462 downwards.
TTTAATTGGTGCGACCACAGAAAATCCTTACTTTGAAGTTAACAAAGCTTTAGTCAGCCGATCGCGGATTTTCCAACTTAAGCCACTCAACGATGAAGATTTGTACAACATAGTCCAGCAAGCGCTAACTGATTCAGAACGCGGTTACGGTAAAAAGCAAGTACAAATTGCACCAGAGGCGCTGGCACATCTTGTAAATGTTGCTAACGGAGATGCTCGTTCGCTGCTCAATGCGTTGGAATTAGCGGTAGAAACAACGCCACCTGATACCACAGGTGTAATTTACGTTTCCCTAGCAGTTGCAGAAGAATCAATTCAGCAGCGTGCTGTTTTATACGATAAAGAAGGGGATGCCCACTTTGATACCATCAGCGCCTTCATCAAAAGCATTCGCGGTTCTGACCCAGATGCAGCTTTGTATTGGCTGGCAAAAATGGTCTATGCAGGCGAAGACCCGCGTTTTATTTTACGCCGCTTATTGATTTTAGCTAGTGAAGATGTCGGACTAGCTGACCCTCAAGCAGTTGTAGTGATTAATGCTTGTGCAGAAGCTTTTGACCGTGTGGGGTTGCCAGAAGGACGTTATCATTTAGCCCAAGCAACCCTGTATTTGGCAAATGCACCAAAGTCCAATAGCGTCATGGGTTTTTTTGATGCCTTAGCTGCGGTTGAGAGTGAAAGGGAAGCGGAGGTTCCCACACATCTTAAAGATGCTAATCGTGACAAAAAAGGCTTTGGGCATGGAGTCGGTTATCTTTATCCTCACGCTTACCGCGATCATTGGGTAGCTCAACAATACTTACCTGTGAGTTTGCAAGGACAAGTTTTTTACCAGCCATCAGACCAAGGTTACGAACAGCAAATTGCTACGCGGGTGGCGCGTCATCGCGAGGCGCAGCTAGCAGCTTTAGTAGAAGGTGTAGGTATTGCACCACAAGAAGTCCTGACATATAGCAATACCGATCGCAATTCTGAGCGATGGTTGCAGCGTACACTTTCGCAAGTAGGAGAACAGTTAGGAGCAGTACGCGATCGCATCTTTAATATCGCCCAAGTACAGCGTCATCATCTCATTTTAGATATCAATGCTAGCAGTGGTTTACTTACCTGGGAAGCCATACGTCGCGCCCCAGAAGGTGGAGTTTGTGCTTGTGTGCATACTAGCTCTGACGCTAATGCTTTAGCCGAACAAGCCGCAGCACTGCCAGAATTAATGCGTCCGCTGATTTTGCAGACCACATTAGCAGAGTTACCCACAAAAGCTACTGATATCCGCTTTGACCGCATTATTGGACGCAATGCCCTACGTTCTGAACCTGATAAAGTAGCTATTGCCAAAATCTTGGCTAAATTACTGCAACCACAAGGAGCAATTATACTAGCTGAGACAGTGCCGCGTCATACGCAAAGATTTTATCGGTTACTAGAATCCAAGCAGCTAGATTTGGATTTGTATGAAAAGTTAGTGACTGCGGAAGAAGCTATTTATGCAGAGGAAACAGACCCCATGCTCAACTGGGATGCTGAAGATTTGCGCAAAGCTTTTGAGGCTGCTTCTTTAGTTGTGGAAGTGATGCTTGAGCATAATTCCACACAAATGCACATTACCCAAGCTTTTATCAATCGCTTGTTTGCTACTAATGCAACTCGCCCCAGTTATGCAGACCGTTTGGCGAAGAATCTGACAGTTAGGGAAATACAAGCTGTACAAGAAATATTCACTCAGTATTTACTTAATCAAACAGTTACCTGGAACAGTACTATTGCCTTTGTACAGGCAATTACTAATTCACACCTAACGTGACTTAGAAAAAAGGTGAGAAAATTCAGAAGGCAGCTATGCTGGAGGCAGAGGGCAGAAGGGAACCCACCTTTAAAAAAGTGGGATTGCGATCATGACGTTTTCTACCTCGCTGTAAACAGTCTCGGTATAATTATGCGTTTGAACTGGGCTTTAAACCCAGAACTAAAGTTTTAATTGATACTCTTAACCTTCTGCCCTCTGCCCTCGACCCTCTGCCTTTCTTTGTAAGAAGATGAAAGTTACCAGCTTTTCATGATTTAAATCCAAGAGTTAAACAACATTCGCAGTTTATAACCCTCAGCAGTTAGAGGTAAGCCTAAATAAATTGGCATCCAGAAGATAAAAGCAGCCAAAATGATAAAAGTAATAGTAACACCGAAAGCGCGTAGTTCCTGATAATAACTGCGAAGACATTGATCTACAAACCAAGCGATCGCTAAAAATACAAACACCACAGCACATATATAGTGGTAAATAAAAACACACCTGGTGACTTTTACCCAAGGTAATAAATTAGCGGCATAATTTAACACTATATACAAGGCAACCCAAGTATCAACAGAAAGGTTTGCAGGTATAGACAACCGCTTATTTTTGACTAAAGGCATCACCAATTTTGACACTAGCATCCCTACTAAAAACAACATCGCAGCCATCCCAGACCACCACAAAAAAGGATTACCCATTGCATGGACATCATAAATTACCTGTCCATCAGCAGCGGGTAAATTAGGCCCCATGACTGGTAAGGGATCTGTGAAACTACTAGATGTTTGATAATAATAGGCCATTGGTCGAGTCATTAAAGGCCATTTGTACCAAGCAGCACAGTAAGGATGCACAGTGGGACTATTACCACCCATGTGTAGGTGAAACTGCAAAATTTGTTGGTGTACTTCGATAAAACCGTATCTTGTATCGAGATGCAGGTGAGGAATCCAGATCAGGCTGTAGACTAAAGCCGGGATAATTCCTAAATAAAACCCCATCTGGAAAATATTTAGCTGAGTCAGCTTTTGTAGTGGTGTCTCAACTTGAGCTAATGGTGATTCCTCAAGTTTGGCATCTTCGCCCGGACTAAGATAAGAATGCAACCCATGAATAAGCCAAGCTGTAACCCAAATTAGATAAGCACCTAACAGAAACCATAAACCATTCCATTTAGTGCCAACTGACGCACCAAAACCAATACCAGCAGCAATTAACCATAAAGAACGCCGTTGTTTTTGGTTATCTAAGGCTAAAAATAAAAACCACTGCCCTAATAAACCAAAAATCACAATATAAATATTACTCAGAGCATAGCGAGATTCAACAAGAAATAACCCATCACACGCTGTAAAGAACCCTGCAAGTAATGCAAAGCTACGACGATGACTGATTTGATAAGTAACACCGATGACCACTAAAGGAATCAATGAACCAGTGAAGGCATTTGCCCAACGATAATTCCAAGGAGATAGTAAAGAACCTGCTAACCCGTTTACTGATTCTTGCCCAAAAGGCAAATGACTGCCAAGCCAAATCCCAATACCAATAATATATTGACTCAATGGCGGATGAGCATTGAAAAAGGGAGTATGGGTAAGATAGTTATTCCCAAATTTGGCAAAGTAAATTTCATCAAATACTAGGGTATTAAATCGATCCAGTCCCCAAAAACGCAAAGCAACTGAGAAGAGAAATATAGCCGCTATCCCTACACGAAAGTAATTTTTTGTCATGGGTTATTTGCCATTGGTCATTGGTTATGGGTATTTGGTCATATCTATTTACTATCAGTAGTTAAATATTAATTTGCTTTTGCCTAACTAACTCAACAACGATCGCGATCGCTACATTGGTATCGACTGGTTTGACAATATGTCTTTGGAAACCCGCTGCGATCGCTTTTTGCTGATTCAATTCTCCAGCGTAAGCAGTTAAGGCTATGGCTGGAATTGATTTACCATGTGATGAGGCGCGAATGTTGTGCATGAGCATATAACCATCCATCTCAGGCATACCGATATCACTAATCAATATATCTGGAACTGCTTGGTTAATAGCGTTGAGTGCTGCTAATCCTGATGAAACAGCTGTGACTATTGCTTGTTCTTGTGTGAATACAAAGGTGAGAAGTTCGCGGCAGTCTGGTTCGTCATCCACAACTAAAATGTGAATGCCACTGAGATTTGGCGATCGCTTATTTGATAGTGGCAAAGTAGCTTTGGGAATAATTGCATCCCTAGAGAGGGGAATTTGGACTGTAAAAGTTGCACCCTGTCCTTCACCAAGACTTTCCACCGCCACAGTCCCGCCATGCAGTTCCACTAGTTGACGCACGATCGCTAGTCCCAACCCCAAACCACCAAATTGCCTGGTTGTGGAGCCGTCTTCTTGTTGGAAATGGTCAAATACATAGGGTAGAAACTCAGGATGGATACCTTTACCTGTATCTTTGACTCGAATTTGAGCATTGCTACCAACTGGTGTTAAATCAACTTCAATTTTCCCCCCTGGTGGCGTAAATTTAACAGCGTTGGCTAAAATATTCCACACTACTTGCTGCAATCGAGTCGCATCTCCGATCGCGCTGACCATTGGGCTAATATTTGTATATATTTCTAAAGACTTGGCTTGAGCAGCTAATTGCACAGTCTCCAGCGCCGAGTAAATTACCCTACCCAAATCGAGGGGCATGGTATTTAAGACCAATTTGCCCCGGAGAATCCGCGAGACATCAAGTAAATCTTCAATCAGCTGTGCTTGTAAATTGGCGTTACGTTCAATGGTGGCGAGGGCTTCCGCAGTTTGCTTGGCATTAAGTTTGCTATTTTGCAACAACTTTGACCAACCAAGAATTGGGTTGAGAGGCGATCTCAATTCGTGGGAAAGGACGGCGAGAAATTCATCTTTGATCCGATTGGCCCGTTCCGCTTCTTCACGGGCGGCGCGTTCGCGCACAAGTAATTCTTCTCGTTCTTGCTCGGCTTGTTTGCGTAAGCGCAGCTCGTTGTAGACATCGCTAATATCTTCGGCCACTCCCGCAATGCGATATGGTTGTCCATGCCGATCGCGAACTAAAAAGCCGCGATCGCATATCCACCGAATCGTACCATCAGGACGTAATATTCGATATTCTTCAGTATGATTACCTTTGGCTAGACATTTTTCCCCAGCCATCCGCACCTGTTCTCGATCGTCGGGGTGAATCGTTTCCATCCAACTTTTGCTATCAGCATATAAGCTCTCACAGGAACGTCCCCAAATTTTCTCGTAGGCGGGGCTGACGTAAAGCATTTTTTGTGCTTGCGGATCGGATAACCAAAAGACGCTTTCAATTGTGTCTGCCATTTGCTGGAAAAGTTCTTGGCTTTGACGCAATTCGGCTTCTGCTTGTTGGCGATCGCGTAGCGCGGCTTCTGCTTCCATCCTTAAGACTTGTTCTTGCTTGCGCGCAACTTGTCGCAATTGGGATAATTTGAGATTGGTTTCTACACGCGCCAGTAATTCTCGTGCTGAAAACGGCTTAACTATATAATCATCGGCTCCAGCTGCCAGTCCTTCAATTCGCGATTCTTCACCCGCCCTTGCCGATAATAAAATAATCGGGATCTCTTGAGTTTGGGGATCGCAACGCAGCGATCGCAGTAATTCAAAGCCATCAATTCCTGGCATCATCACATCTGTTAATACCAAGTCTGGTGGATTATCCCGCACTACATTTAATGCCGTAATGCCATTTGCAACTACATCAACTGTATAGCGCGAACTCAACAACCGCTTGACATAATCACGCATATCTGCATTATCATCAGCCAAAAGAATGCGAGTTGTTTGAGGAAATGTCAAAATTCCATCTCCCTTGTCTGCCTCATCTGCCCAACGTTGGGCTTCTTCCACATAAGGGATTGAACTTAAAGTAGTTGGTATTAAGGTGGGAGTGGTGCGGATTGCCTCCTGTGGCAAATGAGCCGATCCTGTGGGAATAGCGACAGTAAAACAACTTCCCCCACCCAAAACACTGGTAACGCTAACCGTCCCACCATGAAGTTTCACAAATTCCTGCACCAGCGATAAACCAATACCTGAGCCTTCAAAACTCCTTCCTTGGGCATCTTTGACTCTGTGAAATCGCTGAAACAAATGGGGAATTTCCTCATTTGGAATGCCAATACCTGTATCTTCAACAACTAAATTAACGTACTTTTGAAAATACTCTAATTTAACTGTAATCGTTCCGGAAAATGTAAATTTAAATGCATTTGATAAGAGATTAAATACGATTTTTTCCCACATTTCGCGATCGATGTAAATCGCTTCGGGTAAGTGATGACAATCCACAGTCAGTTGCATTCCTGCCTGTTCAATTGTGGAGCGAAACACACTGGCAAGTTCAGCGGTAAATGTGGCTAAATCTGTGGGTTCATATATTGCCTGAATGCGTCCAGCTTCAATGCGGGAAAAATCAAGCAAGGTGTTAACTAATTTAAGTAACCGCAGTGCGTTACGCTGGACAATTTCGATTCGTTCGCGTTGCACAGCAGGTAAAGGATTTGTGGGATCGAATAACGCATCTTCTGTCGGCCCCAACATCAAGGTTAAGGGGGTACGAAATTCGTGGGAGACGTTACTGAAAAACTGAGTTTTGGCGCGATCGATTTCTGCGAGTGCTTCCGCCCGGAGTTTTTCTGCTTCGTAGGCGCGGGCGTTAGCGATCGCAGTGGTAATTTGTCCGGCGACTAAATCCCAGAAGCCTTGATAATCATCGTCAAACTGGCGGCGCGGACTGATCCCGGCAATTAAAAATCCGCTGAGTCGCACCTGTCCGGGGGTGGTGAGGGGTAAGACAAAAGCACAATTTGGGGACTCTGGCCAAGCACCACCAGGTAAATCTCCAAATTTTGATTTTAGATCCTGTACTAACTGACTTTTTCCATTGGCAAGGACATCAGCAAGCGACCAGCGATCGCATATTTCCGATCCCATCTCAATTTCTGGGGGACTGGCTGGGGTTCCTGGGGCTAATCCGGTTGCACCTACCAATCGCGCCTGCACTCCGCTATCATCCAGCAAATACAGCAGGGCAAAGGGTACATCATAGGGGTTACTCGCCAAGGTCTGGGCAGAAATTTCACAAGCATCTTCGACGGTTTTAGCCTTGGCGGTATTAGCTGCTAGTTCTCGCAAAATATGCAAACGGCGATCGCTCAAAACGCGACGGGTTTCCTCAGTGCAGGCGCAGAAGACCCCACCCACATTACCATCTTCCTGGGGAATGGGACTGTAGGAAAAGGTAAAGTAGGTTTCTTCTGGATAGCCATTACGCTGCATAACTAACAGCAATTCTTGATTCCACGAAGAATCCCCTTTTTGCAGCACAGCCTCCGCTTGTGGCCCTAGGGTGTCCCAAATCTCCGCCCATACCTGAGAAGCTGGCTGACCTAGTGCTTGGGGATGGCGTTGACCCAAAACCGGAATGTAAGCATCGTTATAAAACTTAGTCATCGACTCTCCCCACCAAACAAACATGGGGTAGCGTGAGCCTAACATGATGCGAACGGCAGTTTTCAAGCTTTGCGGCCAAGTATCTACAGCACCGACGGCGGTAGTTGACCAATCAAGCGATCGCATGAGTGCTGCCATCTCACCTCCGCCTGCCACAATATCTTCACATCCCGTCAATTTTTGCTTATTGCCCACAATCTTGACTCCGCTTCTGAAAAGTATTTCATAAAACCTCACCTTTAGAGGCGGGAGGAGGTGAATACGGGTGGTTGAGTGCGTGAATTTGCTTCATTGGTAATGGGAAGGGGTTGGCTGTAGATTCTCCCAGAAATTAATTGTGGGAGAAGTCAACCCCTATGGGTAATTCAAAATGCCAGATCAATCATACACATAATGATTTTTAGGTAAATTTACTTGAAATGTCTATATATCTCGAGAAAGAATGGATTTCTGCCTATCGATTCTCCACTTTTGCTATTTCTAGCATTGTTTTGAGAACTGAATCGGGATTTAGACTGATAGAGTTAATTCCCTGTTCAACTAAGAAATGGGCAAATTCTGGATAATCACTGGGTGCTTGCCCGCAAATACCAATTTTACGATTGTTTTGTTTTGCAGCTTGGATTGCCATTTTGACCATTCGCTTGACGCCTTGACTGCGTTCATCAAATAATCGCGCTACCAATGCTGAATCCCTATCTAAACCTAGTGTCAGCTGAGTTAGGTCATTGGAACCAATAGAAAATCCATCAAAAACCGCAGCAAACTCTTCAGCCATAATGACATTGTTGGGCAACTCGCACATCACATATACTTGCAAGTCATTTACACCTTGCTTGAGACCATTGTTTGCCATTTCTGCTAATACTAAACGTCCTTCATCAGGAGTGCGACAGAAGGGAATCATCGGGATGACATTGGTTAAACCCATCTCTTCCCGTACTCGCTTAATGGCATGACATTCCAAAGCAAAAGCTTCTCTATAACCGGGATCGTAGTAACGTGCTGCCCCTCGCCAGCCCAGCATGGGGTTTTCTTCATGGGGTTCAAACTGTTGACCGCCTAAAAGATTGGCATATTCATTACTTTTAAAATCTGACATCCGCACAATAACTGGTTTGGGATAAAATGCAGCAGCAATTCTGCCGATCCCTTGAGCTAATCTATCGACAAAATACTGAGGTTTATCATCATAAAGTGCAGTGATTTCCGCAATTTTAGCTTTGACAAATTCATCATTTAAATTGTCGTAGTGAATTAACGCCATTGGATGAATTTGAATTTGATTAGCAATAATAAATTCTGTCCGGGCTAATCCGACCCCATCGTTAGGAATAGCAGATAAACTAAATGCTTCTTGGGGATTACCCACATTCATTAAAATTTGGGTGCGCGTGCGAGGTAAGTTTTCTAGATGAACTTCTTCGACTTCAAAAGGTAATAAACCTGGGTAAACCCGTCCTTCTTCTCCTTCCGCACAAGAAACTGTCACTTCTTGACCAGTTTTTAAGATTGCCGTAGCATTACCGCAACCCACGATCGCAGGTACACCCAATTCTCGCGCAATAATTGCCGCATGGCAGGTGCGACCCCCAGAGTTAGTAATAATTGCACTAGCTCTTTTCATAATCGGTTCCCAGTCGGGGTCAGTTCGATCTGTGACCAAAACTTCCCCAGGCTGGAACTGGTCGATTTTACTCACATCTAAAATGAGGCTGACTTTCCCTTGACTAATCGCTTCTCCAATCGCGCGGCCTGTTACTAGGGGATGTCTTTTTGACACGGAGACACGGGGATGGGGAGACGCGGTGATATCTTGACTCTCCGCGTCACCTCGTCCTACAATCTCCGTGTCTCCCTCTAACAGGCGATAACTCCGCAGCACATTTCCCTGCTTCTGCGACTGGACGGTTTCTGGACGTGCTTGGACAACAAACAGTTGGTTGGTAATGCCATCTTTTGCCCATTCAATGTCCATTGGGGTGTAATGTCCGTGAACTTGGGAATAATGATCTTCAATCACACAAGCCCAACGCGCTAGTTGTAAAATCTCGTCATCGGTGAGAACGAATTTACCTCTTTCTTCGGCAGGAACTAGAATATTTTTGGTAAATTTTGAGCCGTCATCATAGACCATTTTTAATTCTTTGCTGCCCAATTTTTTATCGACAATTGGGCTAAAACCTGTTTTTAAAGTTGGTTTAAAAACATAGTATTCATCTGGGTTAACAGTTCCCTGAACAACATTTTCCCCTAAACCGTAGGCAGCAGAAATTAAGGCTGCATCCTTAAAACCAGTTTCCGTTTCAATCGAGAACATCACCCCAGCAGAGGCTAAATCAGAACGCACCATTTTTTGCACACCCACAGCTAGGGCAACACTAAAATGGTCAAATCCTTTAGTATGACGATAAGAAATAGCGCGATCGGTAAATAAAGAAGCAAAGCAGCGATGACAAGCGCCTAAAACTCCTGCAACACCGACAACATTTAGGTATGTTTCTTGCTGTCCGGCAAAACTGGCATCGGGGAGGTCTTCGGCGGTGGCGCTAGAACGGACGGCGACATCTGTATCTGCATGGTAGGGTTCACATAAACTTTCGTATGCCTTAGCGATCGCCTGACGCAGTTCTACGGGAAATGGTGTGTGCATCAGGAGCGATCGCGCTTTTTTTCCGCGTTCTTGTAAATTTTTTACATCCTCAACATCTAGATCGGAAAATAGTTTCCGCAGCTTGGCGTCTAACCCAGCCGACTCAATAAAATAACGATAAGCATAAGCAGTAGTAGCAAACCCAGTGGGAACATTAACGCCCTTGGGTGTTAACTGTTGAATCATTTCTCCCAGTGATGCATTTTTTCCCCCAACTAAAGGAATATCTGCAATCCCTACCTCATCAAACCAAAGAATCAGCGATCGCTCTTTGGTATCAACAGACAAAGTATTTTTAGCTACTGTTACCATCAGTATTACCTCACAAGTAAATGCTCTGGTTGTAAGTGCGAAATCGCTAGTACTATTACGTGGAATTAGACAATAGTCAAGAGATAAAGTATGGGGATCAAGGAAAACCATTAGCGCTCTGGAATTATCCTTGGTTGAATACAGTCTTTATTTCCGCCGTGGTGTGCTAGTATCTTTTGCTTATGTTCAATTTTAGATATTAAATTTGGGATTGTGCTATAAAGTGCCCCAAAATACCCTAATATAGTCAAGAAAAATTAACAATAATTCGGGATAATAACAATATTGAGAATTAAGGATAGAATATAAGATGGCGCAATTAAAACAACTACTGACAATGGCAGAAGACGAGCTAACTGAGTACAGTACTGATGCTCGCAAAATCGAAAAACTGCGTCGGAAAATTGGTTTATCAGTATCGTTAGCAGAGCAGCGACAAATTAAAGCTGAATTATTAGCTACCATGCAACCCAATCAAATCGCCCAAATTGTCGAAGAACAAAGACAAGTAGTCGCTTTACCATTTTGGGGAATCGCAGGATTGGGTTTATTATTAGGAATTTCTTTAAATCAACCCATAGGATTATTAGCAGCTATAGCTGGTTCTGTAGCTGCTTTTAGGCTGCAAAAATGGGGTTGGCAATTACAGGCAAAACGTCTATTACTGCAAACATTAGAAGATATTGAAGCGCGAATTGCTCAACCCAATAAGTAATGTGAGCCTAAGCAGTGCCATTACCATTTGACCTGAGAAGATATTCCCAGATACGGCGGATTTCTTCTCTAAAAGCTTCCCGATCGGCTTCCATATTCTCAATTGATTGCATAACTACCTCGGTGAGGCTAGCCACATCTTCAGTTAGCTGGGCGATCGCCTGACTATTAGTAGCTTGTTGTACTGCGTTGTGGCGAATTTGTTCTTCCAGACGATCCAGCACTTCATCATGTCGAGTTGCTGTTTCGGAAGTGCTAGTTGCAATCTGTGCGACTTGTGTCAACAGCGGCGCTAACTGATTCAGCATTTGGGCGTGAGTTGTCAGCATAGCCTCAAGCCGATCTAATCTGCTAGGTGGTTCCGAGCCATTGTGTGTCATGGTCTATCAAGTTTGATTATTTAAACTATTGTCTAACACCTCACTACATTGAGTACATTTTCGTGAATATCTGCGGGATTGATCGTGAACGCTTTGAGATATAAAGCAATACGGTTCAGTGAAAAGATATTGTAGGGGCACGGCGTCCACAATCTTTTGGTGTATATAGTAATCTTATGGGTGCCGTGCCCCTACGACATATTACATTTCAGCCTAACTGAACTGTATTGAGATATAAAGGGTAGAGGCGATCGCTTCAATCTACAACAGCTTAAGCCACAAGATAATAGCGGCGAACTTCGGGTGTAGCAGCCACCAAACCTTCTACTTTTGCAAGTGCTTCTTGAACGTGGGGTGAGTTTAGATGAATATTCAAAGCTGCGTTAGAAGTCCATTCTTCGATAAAAGTAAAATCTGTGGGATCTTCCTGGTTTTGCAAGAGTTCATACTTTATAGCACCTGCTTCTTGCCGAGTTGGCTCAATTAATTCCAATAGAACTGCTTTGAGTGCTTCTACTTTGTCAGGTAAAGCAATAACACGGGCAACAATGCGAATAGTTTGGTTAGTCATTTGTCATTGGTTATTGAGTAATAAGCAAGACTTATTAGTTACTTCTCCCTTGTCCTCCTTCTCTTCCCTACTCCGCAGACCACAGGAATCAGCTAGGATTGGGCTGATCGTGAGATTTATTTCCACAATTTCACTAGATAATCGCGTATTTGAGCGAAGTTATCCCAGCGGATGTAGGGTTTTTTATGCTCATCTAAATATTCGGCTAGGCGATCGCGTGCAAACACAACAGAAGCTTGAAGTGCCATATTTAAATCAGTCAAGGAGTCACCAATCGCAATCTTCTGATACGCCGGATACTTTGACATGACTTCGACTTTGGCAATCAGTTCTGTACCTCCCTCATACTGCGAGCAGACTTTTAAGTAATTACTATTAGTATCTACATCTACAGCATGGATAGCATGAACCCGTTGCACTAGGTTATCTAAAACAGTTTCTACCATTCCTCGCAATCCACCAGAAACCACAACTAAAGGTACTCCCTGAAACTCTAGAAAATCTAGCAGTTCGACAAAACCTGGGCGAATAGGTTGTATTTGAGTAAATTCCAAGATTTCGTCATACTTTGAAGCCGGAATTGATTCGAGAATTTGCCGGACTCCCTGTCGCAGTGTTATCCGTCGTGCATACATTTCGGGGAGTAATTTTGCAGATAGTTCTGGTGCAAACTTTTTGAGAACTGCAACAAAGGTTTCTTCTACTGTGATAGTGCCATCAAAGTCGCAAAAAACAATTCGCCTCAAGTCTATTCTCCCAGTCTAAATTTTCTCAATCAGTAAATGTAGGGCTGGCACTGCCATCTTACTACTTTGGAGTACCTCCAAACGAATTTGCAGTACCTCCAAATGAATTTGCAGTACCTCAAAACGGATTTAGAGTACCTCCAAACGAATTTGCAGTACCCCAAAACGAATTTGCAGTACCTCAAAACGAATTTGAAGTACCTCCAAATGAATTTGCAGTACCCCAAAACGAATTTGAAGTACTCCAAATACATTTGCTTTTAGTAGGAGATTTTGCGATCGCTTCCCCAATTCTAGTGATTGAGTTAAATATTCAATAATGCCAATTATCGCGTAATATCTTCTAAATTTTGGTGTAATGTGCCATTTTCTAATCGTAAAATCGCCATAAATGCTTCTCCTGTAAGAAATTATGTTTTTGCAAAGTCAAATAGGAGTACCATAGGTGCGATTGCCTTTCCACATCTTCCCATGAAATTAAGTAAAATTAACCATTAAGTAAACGCTCAGATACAAACCTCTCAACTAAAATTGAGGCAGAATTGCCATCGGTCTTTGATGAACTGAATCACTATGGCTGTGCAGCATTGCAAGTTTAGAGCAAATAGCTTCTCAACAAAGGCTTGACAGAAAAATAAGGAGAGGGATCTGTGACCGAGGAAAGCAAAGCAACTGAAGCACAAGTTACTCAGACAAAAGTGACAATAATTGATGAAACAGCTTGGTTGCAGCCTATTCTCGCACCTGAATTCTGCGAAAGTATTCTCGCTAGCATCAGTGACGGTTTTTGGGTACTGGATCGTGAGTGGTGTTGTACTTACATTAATGAGCCACAAGCACAACTGTTAGGAATGCCCAAGGATGAGATTTTAGGTAAGAATATTTGGGACTTATTTGCAGGCATAATTGATACCGAGTTGTATATTCAATTACATCGTGCTATCACTGAGCAAAAGTCTGTAATTTTTGAACATATCCACCCAAGGAAAGCAGGCTGGTTGGAGAGTAGAGCTTACCCATTTGCTAAGGGAGTATCTATTTTAACCATTGATATTACAGAGCGAAAGCTAGCAGAACAGTCATTACAACAGAGCTACAACTTTATTCAACTGCTGGCACAAATGAGTCCGGGGTTGTTATATCTCTTTGATGTTGTTGAGCAGCGCAACATCTATATTAATGGGCGATCGCTCGATTTTTTAGGCTACTCACCCGAAACTATTTTGGCAATGGGGTGTGACTTTATGCCTCAAGTTATGCATCCAGATGACTTGGCAATGATGGCTGTTCATTTGCAACGGCTCAAGGAAAGTGCAGATGGTAGTTACGTGGATTTAGAATATCGAATGCGCCATGTTAACGGGGAATGGCGTTGGTTTAGCAGTCGTGACACTGTATTTAGCCGCACCGCCGATGGAGAAATCCATCAAATTTTGGGCACGGCTCAAGATATTACAGAACGCAAACTTACAGAGGCGGCGTTGCGTGAAAGTGAAGAACGCTTTTGTAAAATATTTGAAGCCTCTGTTATTGGAGTTTGTTTAATTGATAGTAACGGTAGCTTTATCCAAACTAACAAAGCTTACTGTGAAATGTTAGGCTACAGCGAGCAAGAATTATGTCAATTAACCTTTGCAGATATTACTCACCCTGAAGATGTAGAAGCTGATATGGCTTATGCCCAGCAGATATTTAAAGGTGAAATTCGTAGTTATCAACTTGAGAAACGCTACATCACAAAAAATGGAGATATTGTTTGGGTTAATCTGACTGCTACAGCTATTTCTGACGAACAAGGACAGCTGAATTATGGTTTTGCAATGGTTGAGAATATCAGCGATCGCAAGCGCTTAGAAATAGCCCAAAACTTACTCGCCCAAGCAAGTGCTGTCTTGGTAAGTTCTCTAGATTACCAAAATACTTTAGCAAACATTGCTCGTCTGGTTATCCCTACTTTGGCTGATTTTTGCTTTATTGATATTGTGAATAGCGATGGCAAACTTCAGCGCGTCGCCTTCCAGCACCGCAACCCCGACAAGCAGGCTTGGTTTAGTCAAGTACAAAATTATCTGCCATACCAAGATTTAGAAACATACCCAGTTACTGCTGTCATCAAGAGTGGTCAAACCAAATTCGTTACAGAAGTTACAGATGAGTGGATGCAAGCGGCGGCTCAAAGTCCTGAACATCTGCAATTTATGCAAAGCTGTGAGTTGCGTTCTCTGATGACAGTGCCATTTATTGCTCGCGGTCGTACCTTGGGAACTTTAACCTTGTGTATGACAAGTGAGTCTGGCCGCCGCTATCAACAAGCAGATTTAGTTTTAGCAGAAGAACTAGCTTGTCGGGCAGCTTTGGCACTAGATAACGCTCATCTGTATCAACAAGCACAGGAAGCTAACCGCATCAAAGATGAATTTTTGGCAGTGCTTTCTCATGAATTGCGATCGCCTCTAAATCCCATCTTAGGTTGGACAAGCCTATTACAGACACGCAGATTTGACCCAGAAACAACAGAACGAGCTTTAGAAACCATTGAGCGCAATGCTAAATTGCAAGCACAACTAATTGAAGATTTACTCGATATCTCGCGGATTTTGCAAGGTAAAATTGTCTTGAATGTTGGGGTAGTGAATCTGGCGACAACGATCGCAGCTGCTTTAGAGACAGTGCGTTTAGCAGCCGATGCCAAAAGTATTCAAATTCAAACTATTCTCGAGGCTGATATTGGGCAAGTTTTAGGTGATACGGTACGCCTGCAACAAGTTGTGTGGAATTTGCTCTCTAATGCTGTGAAATTTACCCCATCTGAGGGCAATATCGAAATTCGGTTAGCAAAAATTGGCAATGAAGCAGAGATCCAAGTTAAAGATACAGGTAAAGGTATCGATCCCCAGTTTTTACCTTATGTATTTGACTGCTTTCGTCAAGAAGATGGAACAATTACCAGACAATTTGGTGGCTTAGGATTGGGATTAGCGATCGCTCGCCATATTACCGAACTGCATGGTGGTACAGTCAAGGTAGAAAGTGCTGGTGAGGGTTTAGGCGCAACCTTTAAAGTTAGATTACCATTAACAAGCAATAACCCAGCACCGACTCAAAATCATCCCCAACTAGTTGAACCCTGTGATTTGAGCCAGTTACGCATTTTAGTTGTAGACGATGAAGCCGACATCCGCACCTTACTGGTGATGATTTTAGAACAGTATGGAGCAGAGGTGAAAGTAGCAGCATCGGCGGTAGAAGCATTCATCATTCTCGAACGATATCAACCAAATCTGCTGATTAGCGATATCGGGATGCCCAATATGGATGGTTATGCGCTGATGCGGCAAATTAGAATGCTACCACCAGATCAACAAATGCCTGCGATCGCGCTTACTGCATACGCTGGAGAATACGATCAACGCCAAGCCATAACCGCAGGATTTCAGTTGCATATTCCTAAACCTGTAGCACCAAAAGAATTAGTTAGAGCGATCGCTCAAGTTATGATTTCAAATAGATGAGACCACACATCATAGACAAGACTTACGCCAGCTAAATTGGTCATTGCGACCGGAACGTAGTGTAGGGAAGCAATCCCAGAATTTCAGGCGATTACGTTGCTTCCCTCGTAATAACGTAATTCCGTGACTTTTGCGTAAGTCTTAATAGAGTAGCGATCGCCATTGAAATTATTAATAGATATTCCCTGCCATACAGCAAGTTGCTGTAACTTATAAAGTTGATAGATGATATCTGTCGTTAATTAATTTTCCGCATACCTCACTCAAGAAATAATCCGTAGCATCAGGTTTTGATGGGCAGTTCTCACCTTACTTTGTAAGTGAAAAATTAAATCAGATTACTATATACATTTGTTAAATACAAAGTTTTTGTCATAATAATATTTACTTTAATCAGAGAAATCATAATTTATCTGTTTTCATCAGATAAAGTAGTTGAAAAAGTATTGATCGCTGAGTCCAAGTATTAAAATTTAAACAAAATCGCCTACTTTTCTCAGACTAAAACGGCAATATTACTGTTTTTTGATAAATCATTCAAGTTGAATATAATATTATTGAGCCGATTTTTCTAGTTTGTCACATTCACTAATATCATCTTCATTGAATTAGATATGATAGCTAAATTTTTGCGAAATCCTCTAAACTTAGTCATTCCATACTTGGTTTACCCCAATCCCTGGTTATAAACGAGTATTATAAGGCAATGCTCACCCACGTATATTGCCAAAATAAGCATCCTATATATGGATTGTAAGATTACAAATCAAGTGGGTTTTTACTATTCAATAACCTTGAGTATATGCTGCACAAACGTTAGTGACTCATGAGTTTTGTGTTCAACTAATGGATAACGATAACTTATTTCATGCTTGTGTAACTCAATTAACGGCATTAGGTATTCCAACCGAACAGTATCTCAACGGAGAGTACTTTGGAATAAATGCACAAAAACTGGCAAATGGCTTGTGGGAAATCTGGGTAATTCTAGATTGGGATCAATGTCTTGCTCACTGGAATTGTGGAGTCAAATGCATTGTTTCTGAAAATTTACAAATTAAACAATATACACTGCTGACTCAAAGACAAAAAGGTAGGATAATTGAGCATTTTCAATATCCTTAAATATATAATCTTCCTGAGGTAGTAAATCTACTGGTTCATCAAGGAAGTTAATTATGCTATATCACTTAGATTTTCATGTAGAGTATCCTGATGAAATGTCTCAGGCGGAACTTTTCGCAATTTGGCTAGAAGAAGCCGAAGCCGCCCTGAAAGCAAAAGCAGCCGGGGTAGTTGTAGACTTATGGAAATGTGTTGGTGTACGACGGGTAATTTGTATTGTTGATGTTCCAACTCCTGATTTGCTCGATCAAATTCTGTTGGATTTACCCATCATGCAGAAACATGGTCAGCACGTTCATATAGACGTGACTCCCCTGAGAAGATATGAAGACTTTGCGGAAGATATGAAAGCGCGTTTAGATAAAAAAGAAAAATAGTAAATCTTTTGGCGATCGCACTCTTCTCAAATCCGATCGCCCCAACTACTTACAAAGTCGCCACTAGTTCCTTGAGGCGATCGCGTCCATCTCGAAAAACTGACCAACCATCTCCAACTAACACCGTTTCTACCTGAGTCAGTTCTGCCAATCTCTGCACAGATGCAACTGCTTCCTGGCGATTTACCAGCTTTTCATCTGGCAATATCGTTAACGTACCAGCTTTATGTGCCCGTACCAAATCCCCAGTAATTAAAGTTGTTTCCTCTAGCAACAGCGCTAATTCACCCGGAGTTTTAGAACCTTGGAGTGCAATTACCCTTAATCCTGGGACTACTTCCTCACCATCAACCAACCAGCGATCGCAATGTATGGGAAAATTATCTTTCTCCGCTGCTGGCCCTGCTATTTTGGCATAAGTTTGATTAGCTATTTCTTGTGCTGATCTCACATGATCGGAGTTAGTCAATACAATCCAAGCTACACCACCAAGGGATTCTAGGTGATTCCAATCGTGATTTGATAAAGCCACTGGATCGATCAAGATATTGCCACCGGGACGAATCCAAGCAACCCCATTAAAATCAATATTTCTTGCCGGATTGAAAGAAGACCAACCATAGAGATCGGGACGATGCAGAGATTTCATCTTGATTTTTCGTCAATACCTGCAATTATTCAGTATGCGTAAATTTAGCCGATAAATCAAGCAAAATGAAGAATGGGGATGAGAGAGATGAGAAGGGTAAGAGAGAATTATGTGTAGCCAGATTTGAGAGAAAGTGTATGACAGCAAAACAGCCGAAAAGGTTTCCCGGCTTCAGATAGGCGTGTAGTTTTTAATACTAAGTTTTAAAAAGAATGTGACAAATGAGTAGACGCACAACAAAAATATTTTAATTAGTATAACCACCTATTTCATCTGAAGGTGACTTGTAAAAAGACAATTTTATTTGAGTTCTTTGTAATTAAAATATCTTTTTACTATTTAATTTCATAGTAATTATTGGCAATGATAGCTTTTTGAAAAATAAAGCCTTTTTGTGACAGAGGTTTTAAAAAATTTGGCTGTCAAAAAATGATTGTTATCTTTGAGGAGAAATTACTTATGCCCCTTGATTACACTAATAAGAAATCGTTGGCTGATAACGGGCTAAATATCAATCCTGTCTCCTCAGTAGATACTTTCCATACCAAAGATGACAATAATTTAAACACCAGTGGACGTAGTAGCTTTAACCCTACTATCAATGCTTTAAAAGCGAACGATAGCAAAGATACGGTGAGCGCACTTAGTTATGATTCTACTACTGGTTATGGTAAGGTAAATGCCGCCGCCGCAGTTGCGAAAGCTATTGGTCAAAATACTTTTGCTGATGTTCCCGATGTAGGTGGTAATAGTTGGGGTGTTGATTCTGTAAAAGCGCCGGAAGTCTGGGCAAGGGGATACACTGGTCAAGATACTGTCGTCGCTGTTATTGATACTGGGGTTGATTACAACCATGCAGATTTAAGAAATAATATCTGGACTAATACTAAAGAAATTGCTGGTAATGGTGTCGATGATGATGGCAACGGCTACATTGATGATACGCGCGGTTGGAATTTTGTAGATAATACCAATGACCCCATAGATAGAAATGGTCATGGTAGCCATGTTTCCGGCACTATTGCTGGTGAAAATAATGGTTTTGGTGTTACAGGTATTGCCTATAATTCTAAAATCATGCCCGTGAAAGTTCTGAATGATTCTGGCTCAGGCTCCATTAGTTCTATTACTCAAGGCATTTACTATGCGGTGAACAATGGAGCTAATGTAATTAATTTGAGCCTAGGTGGTGATTTTCCTAACAGTTCTTTAGCATCAGCAATTGAATATGCCAGCAACAAAGGGGTAGTTGTGGTGATGGCAGCTGGTAATAATGGTTTACCGATACTTTCTTACCCCGCCAGCTATGCAAATCAATGGGGGCTGGCTGTTGGTGCTGTGGATCAAAATAATAATATTGCAGACTTTTCTAACCGACCAGGAATCAGTCAACTCGCCTACGTCACCGCACCAGGAGTTGGGATCTACTCATCTGTACCTGGCGATCAGTATGCTAATTATAGCGGTACATCTATGGCGGCTCCTCACGTTGCTGGGGTAGTAGCTTTGATGCTGAGTGCTAATCATAGTTTAACTGATGCCCAAGTCCGTCAAATTCTTACACAGACCGCAGGTAATAGCGCACCCAACCCAGATACTGGCTTTAGCGCTGGCTCTTTGGTAAGTCAGTTTATTGCAGAGATAGCAGGAAATAATCCCAGCTTTTCTTCTGCTAGCTTTGAAACTAGTGCGATCGCAGAAAACTATACCGTAGATTTTAGCTCCAACGCTGCTTCACAACCGGAAAGTAATAAAAGTTATGGGAATGCAAACGTCTGCTCACAATCCCGCTATTATGACAGCAATCTGAATACCAATAGTTATAACAGTCTAGAAAATAACCAGCCGACTGATATAGAAAAAATGCTGCTACAATTCCAAGAACAGATGGATGAATTGCGCAAATGGTTCGCTAGTATGTGAATTTCAAATATTCCATACTGGACAAGCAGGCAGTTAATATATTTCCTAGCTTGAGCGTAACTCCGTACAACAATCTAAAATAAATTTTTGCTAAAACTTATTTTTACATTAAGTTTATAGTGGCTGAGAAAACCTTTTTCAGCCACTTTGATGTCGGAAATTAAATAAAGTGTTTTAACGTAAGCAAAAGCTTTTTTAAAAAAAGTATCTCTTGTATTTACTTAGTAAAATTTTACGTAAATATACCCTAGTGATTTTTGCAAAAGTCAGAGCAGGATTAAATTAATCTTGCGAGTCATATTCTTGCCCAACCTTTATATAGCAAGGTTTTAAAAAAGTACTTGAACCAACTAACACAGGGATATCTATGGCTTTTGATAATGCGGGTAATACACTCAATACAGCTTTAAATATAAATTTAACGGCTAACTCCCAAACCTTCAGTGATTGGATAGGATTGGATGATACTAATGATTACTATGGTTTTAATCTTAGTGGTCGCAGTAGCTTGAATCTAGCACTCAATGGTTTAAGTGCAAATGCAAATGTCGAACTACTCAACAGTAACGGTGGACTAATTGCTCGCTCGGAAAACGCTAATAACATTGCGGAATCAATGAATGGCACCTTGGATGGAGGGCGCTATTATATCCGAGTTTACCAAGGTGCGAATAATGCTAGCACTAACTACAATCTTTCTGTAGCAGCACAAAATAATTCACAACCGGATATCACTTGGCGTCACTCGACTATAGGCCAAAATGCACTGTGGCAAATGAATGGCGATAGCTTACTTAATGCCGCTTATTTTAGTCAACTAGGAGACAATAACTGGAAGATTGAGGGGACAGCAGATTTTAATCGCGATGGCAAATCGGATCAAGTTTGGCGCAACTCTGCTACGGGACAAAATGCTTTATGGTACATGAATGGCACAACTGTCCTTGGCACTGCTTATTTCAACTCTTTAGCAGATACTAACTGGAAAATTGCCGGGACAGCAGATTTCAACCGTGATGGACAAGCAGATATAGTCTGGCGCAACTCTGCTACAGGACAAAATGCTTTATGGTACATGAATAACACTACCCTGCTGAGTGCGGTTTATTTCAACACCTTAGCCGATAATAACTGGAAGATTGAAGGCACAGCAGATTTCAATAATGATGGACAATCAGATTTAGTTTGGCGCAACTCCGCTAGTGGACAAAACGCTTTATGGTACATGAATAACGCTACGCTGCTGAGTAGTGTTTATTTCAACTCCTTAGCCGACAATAACTGGAAAATTGAAGGCACAGCAGATTTCAATCGTGATGGCAAATCAGATCTAGTTTGGCGCAACTCTGCCACCGGAGAAAATGCGCTGTGGTATATGAATAACGCTACCTTTCTTGGTGGTGTTTACTTCAACAAACTTGCAGATACTAACTGGAAAATTGCTAGCGTCGGGAGCAGATTTAATGAACCCAATCTCATAGATGTTGCCGGAAATAGTACGGCGAATGCTTTTAATACTGGCACAATCAACGGTAATGGTATTTTGCGCGATCGCCTTGATGCTACTGATAGCAATGATTATTATTGGTTCAATGTCGCCACTAGTAGTAATTTCTCCCTATCACTCAACGGTTTCAGTGCCGATTTCAATGTGCAACTGCTCGATATTAATGGCGCATTTATTCAAGGTTCTACAAATACTGGCACGACAGCAGAGTCTATTAGCCGTCAATTGACTGCTGGTAACTACTATATCCGGGTTTACCAATCTGGTAATGCTACCAGCAGCTATAATTTGAACTTTACTTCTACACCCTCAATCGATCCTGGCAATACTTTAGCAACGGCAGAAGTTCAAACATCCGCCGTTTTTTCGCGCAGCGAACAAGTTAGTGCGGGCGATCGCGATGATATGTTTCGGTTTACAGTTAGTCAATCTGGTGTATTTACAGCAAATCTGGCTGGGTTGAGTGGGGATGCTGATGTTCGCTTGATTCAAGATATCAATGGTAATGGAGCGATCGATACCTCTCAGCCATACAACCAGACGACTGGAATTTTAGATACTGGTGAGATTTTAGCCTGGCAATGGGAACGTGGTACTGGTAGCGAATCTATCCGGCGTTTTCTCAATCCAGGTACTTATTACCTGCAAGTCATGAACTACAACAATCAGACTGCTAACTATAATCTCACTACTAATTTCACTGCTGCTGCTAGCGATAACCGTAAGTTCTCAATTCAACTTAATTTTTCTTCTGAATTAAGTCAGTATAACAACACTTCTAATGCCCTGACTCAAGCAGCAAGATTTTGGGAAAAGGCAATTTCACACAGCAGTTTCAATGGACTCCACACTTTAGTAATTGGCGTGGATAGCGGTACACTCACTGATGCCGTAGCACAAGGAGGTGCAGACAGCTATAGCACAGATGCTAATAACCGACAAATGCCTACTTCAGGCACTATTACCTATGACACTGAATATGTAGATCAAATAGGATTTAATCTGCGATTAGCAATTCATGAGATGGGTCATGTTTTGGGACTTGTTGGTCTTGATGATAAGTTTGTTAATTACTCTAACTTAACTTATAACGCTAACTCCTACGTCGGCTGGGCTTATGGAGAGATGTTAGGAACCTTCAAGCAAACAGCTATTCCTATAGACGGTACGGGTCATTGGAGTTTTGAGAAAATTCAAAATGAGGCATTGAATACTTACGCTGGCCCCCCTGATGGACTGGTTAGTAACTTAACTATTGCTGCTCTCAGAGATGGTGGATGGTATGTAAATTATGGGGTTGCTCAACCTTATACTCTCACATAATCAAGACTAGCCATGAGTTCAAAAAATCTAGTTGATTAAATGTTGTAACTAGATTAAGTATAACAATAAGAATTTTAAAGAGGTTACATTTTGTGATTAGTGCCTATTGAGCTATTGTTCTAAACCTTAGTAGGCGCAATTATATCAATTGTTAAAATCCGATTTCATTGGGAATAATTTATCGTTTTTTTAAATTGCTACAGATGGCATAAAAATGCATCATCTTTGGCTCGTTTTTTGCTGTTAATTTTTTAAAAAAAATTGCTTTTTCTTTATGTTAGTAAAATGGATTGTCTCTAAATCTAATACATCGATTAGGTAATAAAAACGTTTTTTAAAAAAATCTTAAAACTTCATAGCTACTTTATTTACAAATTACGTAAAGCTCCCCTGGTTGTAGATGCACTGGCAAGAGCAGTATTAAAGCAATGCTTTTTTATCAACTTTATTAAAAAAGGTTTAAAGCAACTAATTGTTTCAAATTATTTTCGCGACAAAATCCAAGGATATTTATGCCTTTCGATAACGCAGGTAATACGCCAAGTTCGGCTACAATTCTAAATTTGACATCCAACTCTCAAACCTTAAAAGATTGGATAGGATTGGATGATCCTAACGATTACTACGGTTTAAATTTTAATGGTCGTAGTAGCTTAAACCTAGCACTTACTGATTTAACTTCAGATGCGAATATTGAACTACTCAACAGTAGTGGAGTAGTAATTGCCCGTTCAGAAAATGCTAATAGCATCGCTGAATCAATTAATGGCATTCTCGATGCAGGTAGCTATTACATTCGGGTTTACCAAGGTGCGACTAACTCTGGTACTAACTACAATCTTTCTGTCGCCGTTCAAAATAACTCGCAACCAAATTTAGTCTGGCGCAACTCTGCCACAGGAGAAAATGCACTATGGCAAATGAATGGTGATAGCTTACTAAATGGTGCTTATTTTAATCAGCTAGCAGACAATAACTGGAAGATTGAGGGGACAGCAGATTTCAATCGCGATGGGCAATCAGATATAGTTTGGCGTAACTCTGCCACGGGAGAAAATGCCCTGTGGTATATGAATAATACTACTCTCGTTGGTGCTGCTTATTTCAACCAGCTTGCTGATACTAATTGGCAGATTGAGGGGACAGCAGATTTCAATCGCGATGGGCAATCAGATATAGTTTGGCGTAACTCTGCCACGGGAGAAAATGCCCTGTGGTATATGAATAATACTACTCTCGTTGGTGCTGCTTATTTCAACCAGCTTGCTGATACTAATTGGCAGATTGAGGGGACAGCAGATTTCAATCGCGATGGGCAATCAGATATAGTTTGGCGTAACTCTGCCACGGGAGAAAATGCCCTGTGGTATATGAATAATACTACTCTCGTTGGTGCTGCTTATTTCAACCAGCTTGCTGATACTAATTGGCAGATTGAGGGGACAGCAGATTTCAATCGCGATGGGCAATCAGATATAGTTTGGCGTAACTCTGCCACGGGAGAAAATGCCCTGTGGTATATGAATAACGCTACCCTATTAAGCGGTGTTTATTTCAATAAGCTTGCAGATACTAATTGGAAAATTACTGGTATCGCTACTAGATTTAATGAACCCACAGCCATCGATGTAGCTGGAAATATTACTGCTAATGCTTTGAATATCGGGACGCTGAACGGTAGTGGTAATTTCCGCGATCGCGTTGATGATAGCGATCGCAACGATTATTATTCGTTCAA
The DNA here is from genome assembly GCA_034530615.2 of Aulosira sp. ZfuVER01. Taxonomy (GTDB): domain Bacteria; phylum Cyanobacteriota; class Cyanobacteriia; order Cyanobacteriales; family Nostocaceae; genus Aulosira. Next base: position 20,638 of record JAVRCV020000001.1, on the reverse strand, counting down.
CTTATCTACTTATAGCAATTTTAACTTATCACTGAGTGGTTTAACTGCTGATGCCAATGTGCAGCTTCTTGATAGTAATGGAGTCGTTCTTCAAGGCTCCTACAATAGTGGAACTACAAACGAGGTTATTAATCGTCAACTAACTACAGGTAATTACTACATTTGGATATACCAGTCAAGTGGAAACAGTAACTACAATTTAAATCTCTCTGCAACTCAAGCCGAACCTCCTTTCGTAACACTCACCAGTCCCAATGGGGGTGAAAGTTTGCAAGCGGGTTCAACCTACAACATCACTTGGAATGACAACATTGGCGAGAATGTCAAAATTGAACTGTACAAAGCAGGTAGCCTCTATAGTACTTTGTTCAGTTCCACACTCAGCGATGGGGTTGAGTCTTGGTTAGTCCCCAATAACTTAGTGGCTGGTAGCGATTATCAAATCCGTGTCAGCAGCACCAGCAACGCGAATGTTTGGGATTTTGGCAATAGCTATTTCAGCGTGATTTCATCTATAGATCCTGGTAATACTTTGGGAACTGCTGAAGTAAAAAGCTTAGCTACTTTCTCAAAGAGTGAACAGGTTAGTGCTAGCGACAACTTTGATTTCTACCGCTTTAGTCTCAGTCAGTCGGGAGTCTTTACCACAACTCTTACTGGTTTGACTGGCGATGCTGATGTCAGATTGATTCAAGATATCAATAATAATGGAGTGATTGATACGGCTCAACTATACAATTCTACAACTGGGGTTTTAGATACTGGTGAGATTCTGGCTTGGCAATGGGAGCGTGGTACGACAAGCGAATCTATTCGTCGTTTTCTCAACTCAGGTACTTATTATCTGCAAGTGATGAGTTATAACAACCAGACTGCTAACTATAATCTCACCACTAACTTTACTGCTGCTAGTAACGATGACCGTAGTTTCTCCATTAGCCCTACCTTCGGTAGCAGTATTAATACAACTGCACGAAATACAATTCAAAAAGGTATTAACTTTTGGAAAAATGCTATTCCTTACACCAGTTTCAATACATCTCAAATATTCAATCTTAACATCATTGAGGATACTTCAATAACTGGTAGCACCTTAGCTAAGGGAGGGTCGTCAAACATAGCAACAGATAGTAATGGTCGCCTTATTCCTACTTCCGGTTATATCAAACTTAGTAGTAGCTATCTGAATACATTAAATACCACTACTAATTACACCCCAGATGTAATTATTCACGAGCTTGGTCATGCATTAGGCCTGGTGGGTTCTCTAAATAGTTCTGCTGTTAATACATCTACTGGAACTTATAATGCCAATACATACGCAGGTTGGGTTTACGGCGGACTAAAGGGTACATTTGTCCAAACAGCTATTCCAATGACAACAGGTGTAGGTAGCGATTCTGACTACACCCATTGGAAAGAAGAAGTCTTTGGCAACGAAACTATGACTCACGTAACAAAGGGGGCTGTAGGAGCTTTGAGCCAGTTGTCTCTTGCTGCTCTCAGAGATATTGGCTGGAATATTAACTATGGTGTTGCTCAACCTTATGCTTTACCAACAGGCGGAACTAAAACTTCGTTGAGTAATGTGGATTATAACTATAACAGTGGCAATCCTATTGCAGCAGGCAATAGTTTTTCTGGTTCATACTCTTACTCTGTTAATAGTGAATTTACCAACCGACTTTATCGAATCAACTTTGGTGCAATTGGTACTCTGAAGGCGAATCTCAGTAATTTGACTGCGAATGCGGATATGAGGTTAATTTACGATGCCAACAATAATGGAGTAATTGATGCAGGCGAGGTAATCGCCACTTCTAATAATGCAGGTACTACCTCAGAATCATTTAATATTTCTAACTTAGCCGCAGGTAGTTACTATATAGATGTTTTTGCAACCAACTACTTAGACTCTTCTGGAAACAGATTCATCAATGAGGCTAGTTATACTTTGAATCTTAGCCAATTGGCAGCATCAGATCCAGCTATAACTATTGGTAGTAACTTTAGTTCGGCACTAACGAATAACTTTGGTAAATATCAATCAGGCTATACTTATAGCAATTATTACAGTGCTTCTGTAGGCGATCGCAACTTTGATGACCTGTTTCGTTATGAATTTGCTGGCACTACCAATCTTAACTTTACCTTGACTGACCTCACCGCTAATGCTGATATCCGCTTGATTTATGATGCCAACAACAATGGTGTATTTGATACAGGTGAAGAGATTAGCCGCTCAAGTAATTCTGGAACTAGCACAGAAACGCTCAGTCGCTCAGGATTAGCTGCTGGTACTTACTATGTCAATGTTTATCGCTATGATTCGAGTGTCAATACTCCTTATAAGTTGAATTTAGTTAGTGCAAATGTTGCATAGCTATCTTTACTTTTCTCTCTCTGGAATAATGCCATAGCTAAAGATGTACTCAACATAGCCTGCCTTCGCAGGCTTTTTTGCTGTACTGGATCGTTGGAATTAAATAATTTTTATAAGAGTAAAATCAAAATTATTACATATATTCCCTATTGACGATAGCAAAAACTCTGATTACTAACATAAGAAAAAATATATATTATCAGTATTTAAAATATTTTTGTATCTAAAATTACGTTTATCAATTCTTTATTTATTTTACGTAAGCACACGCTAGCAAAATTAGGATAACCGAAATCAGAATTGAATTAATTGCAGATAGAATTACGTTTTTTAAAACCATTCTATGGCAAGCTTTACAAGCATCTACTTTAGCAACTGAATAGAGATATTTATGCCTTTAGATAATGCAGGCAATATACTGAATACAGCTTTAAATGTAAATTTGAATTCCAACTCTCAAAGCTTCAGTGACTGGATAGGAGTGGACGATACTAACGATTACTACGGTTTGAATCTTAGTGGTCGTAGTAGTTTGAATCTGGCACTCACAAATTTAAGTGCAAATGTAAATATTGACCTACTCAACAGTAGTGGCGGGCTAATTGCTCGTTCCGAAAATGCTAATAGCATCGCTGAATCAATTAATAGCATTCTCGATGCAGGTAGTTATTACATTCGGGTTTATCAAGGTGCGACTAACTCTGGTACTAACTACAACCTTTCTGTTGCCGTTCAAAATAACTTGCAACCAAATTTAGTCTGGCGCAACTCTGCCACAGGAGAAAATGCACTATGGCAAATGAATGGTGATAGCTTACTAAATGGTGCTTATTTTAATCAGCTAGCAGACAATAACTGGAAGATTGAGGGGACAGCAGATTTCAATCGCGATGGACAATTAGACATAGTTTGGCGTAACTCTGCTACAGGACAAAATGCACTGTGGTACATGAATGGCACAACTCTCCTTGGCACTGCTTATTTCAATCAACTAGCAGATACGAACTGGAAAATTGTAGGAACGGCTGATTTTAATCGCGATGGACAACCGGACATAGTCTGGCGTAACTCTGCCACGGGAGAAAATGCCCTGTGGTACATGAATAATGCTACTCTCCTGGGTGGTGTGTATTTTAACAAGCTGGCAGATAATAACTGGAAGATTGAAGGCACAGCAGATTTCAATCGCGATGGACAATCGGACATAGTTTGGCGTAACTCTGTCACGGGAGAAAATGCCCTGTGGTACATGAATGGCACAACACTCCTTAGCGGTGTTTATTTTAACAAGCTAGCAGACAATAACTGGAAGATTGAAGGCACAGCAGATTTCAATCGTGATGGACAACCGGACATAGTCTGGCGTAACTCTGTCACAGGACAAAATGCACTGTGGTACATGAATGGCACAACACTCCTTAGCGGTGTTTATTTCAATCAGCTGGGTGATACTAACTGGAAAATTGCTGGAATTGGCAGCAGATTTAATGAGCCTACAGCTATTGATCTGGCTGGAAATACTACTGCTAATAGTTTTAACACTGGCACAATTAATGGTAACGGTACTTTCCGCGATCGCGTCGATGCTACTGATAGCAATGATTATTATCGGTTCAATGTCGCCACTACTAGCGATTTCACTTTATCACTTAACGGTTTAAGTGCAGATGCTAATGTGCAACTTCTTGATAGTAATGGTGCGTTTATTCAAGGTTCTACAAATACTGGCACGACAGCAGAGTCTATTAGCCGGAGCTTAAATGCAGGTAATTACTACGTGCGAGTCTATTCCTTGGGCGGTGGCACTAACTATAATTTGAACCTGTCTGCGATCCCTCAAGATTATGCGGGCAATACTTTTAGTACTGCTCGCAATATTGGTACTCTCAGTAGCACTCAAACCTTTAATGACTTCGTAGGTGATTCTGATCCTAACGATTACTATAAATTCAGCGTTAATACTCCTACTAACTTAAATCTATCGCTCAATGGTTTGAGTAACAATGCTGATATTCGGGTGCTCCAAGATCTAAATGCAAATGGTCAGTCAGATGCAATAGAAATTTTGACAAGTTCAAAACTAACTGGTAATGCATCAGAATCGATAAATTTACCTTTAGGTGTAGGGAATTACTATATCCACGTTTACCCCGTCGGAAATAGTGTCAATACTAACTACAATCTAAGCGTTTCTGCTGCTTCTTTCGGTAATTATGATTATATCGATCCATCACCAGTTAATAATACTTACTTTGGAAGTAGTGTTACACGCTCTTTCTTTAATAGCAAAGGAATTGGCACATATCAGAGTCAGTTTGGTACATTCCTAATGTATGGAGCGATCGCTGACTATTATACGAATAACCAATATGCTAACAACAACACAACTAATGGATTATTTGGCGTTTACTCTGGCTTAGGTTTACCAACTTCCCCTATATATAAAAAAGAAGATGGCAGTTTTGTGATGGAGTTTGAAGGTGGTACGCTGACTAATCGCAATGGCATTGTCACTCCATCTTATAACCAAAAAGCTAGTAGTTTTGCTTTAGTGGGGCAAGGTGCGCCCGATGGTACAGAATTGCAGTGGAAGAATGATTATATCTATTGGAGTCAGAACAGTGTAGGCAATCCAACTGGATCGGTGCGTCGTGTTACTGGGGGATGGGTTCAGGAGTTTACAGCTAGTCCAAAAGGAGATGGAGACAGCATCTTCTTCGTAAGAGATGGTCAGCAACTAACTCAAGGTGGGCCCTATCGAGTGCAGGGATGGATGTTAGACATCTATCGCTTAACAGGTGGTTATGAGCGACAAAATGGTGGACTGGGATTTCCTACACAAGCTACTGAACAATCTAATGTCAATGGCTACAAGTATTATCATACCTTTGAAAATGGCTTTATTGGGATAACTGCTGACAATAAGATCGCAATTAAAAACTGGCAGGGACAGCTTATTAATGTCGTCGGTTACGATGGCGTTGCTATTAATTCAACCTATAGAAATACCTTCAATCGGGATGGTAGTTCATCATTTTTAGGTTCTCCAATCAATAATGTGCATTCTTGGGGAGATGGCTATATTCAAGACTTCTCTGGAGGTTTTGACGCTAAAGGCGGAATTATGAAGTCTAACGCCAACGATAATTCTTACTGGGTTGGCGGTGACTTTTGGAATAAATTCCTTCAAATGGGTGGTGCTGGTGGTTCTTTGCGTTATCCCACTTCAGATCGTTACGCTGCTGATAACGGTTGGCGGCAACAATTTCAAGGCGGCACAATTTTCAAATCAGCAGATGGTAGTTTCTCAGTATTGATAGTAGGCAATGACGGAGGGGCTACTCATTCTACCTACGTCAACACCTTTAACCGCGATGGTGGTACAGCCAGCTTAGGTTCTCCAATCAATAATGTGCATCCTTGGGGAAATGGCTATATTCAAGACTTCACAGGCGGATCTGATGGCAAGGGTGGAATTATGAAGTCCAACGCTAATGATAATTCCTACTGGGTTGGCGGTGACTTCTGGAATAAATTTTTGGAAATAGGCGGTGCTGGTAGTATCTTGGGCTATCCTACTTCAGATCGTTACAGCACTAATGGTAGTTGGCGGCAAGACTTTCAAGGCGGTGTAATTATTCAGTCATCGAAAGGAATTTTCCCTGCGTTTGGCGGAATTGGCGCTCACTATCTCAATGATGAAGGTGGAGAAAGGGGTAGACTAGGTTCACCAACCAGTGGTGAGATTGGTGTTGGTAATGGTGTCATTCATCAGTATTTTGACAATGGCTATATTATCTATAACGATAATGGCTCAACCTATACGGTAATTGATAATAAGGCATCAGGGTTAGTGCGAGCCAGTTTTTCTGGTTGGGTAATGCCAAGTATTGGAGTATATTTACGGAATAGTCCGCATCTCAATGATAAGACTAGTCAAGCAAAACCTTATCATGAAACACTATATTTTGATGGATGGACTACTGGGGATGTTGTAACTGACTATTCTTTAGGAACACCTGATAATCGTTGGTTCAAAGTCGCAGGTACAAATTATTGGGTTCCCAGTGGTTATATTAATGGTAACCCCCCAACAATTAGCGTTGGTGGTGATTATACGGGTAGTTCGGGGACTGTATCCTCTGATATTGTTTATGTGAATTTTTCGGGCTGGGTAATGCCTGATATTGGGGTAGCCTTGCGTAATAGTCCGCATTTGAATGATAAGAATGGTCAAGCGAAGCCTTATCATCAAACGCTATCTTTTGATGCTTGGACTACTGGAGATACAGTAACAGATTATCAACTAGGAACACCTGATAATCGTTGGTTCAGAATTGCTGGAACAAATGAATGGGTTCCCAGTGGTTACATTTATGGTAATCCTCCTGGTAGCGGTTATACAAATCCTGGAACTTCAACTCCTACGAATACAGGAGGGACAGTTGATTCTGAGATTATTCTCAAGAATTTCTCTGGTTGGGTAATGCCTGGTATAGGGGTAGCTTTGCGGAATAGTCCTCATCTCAGTGATAAAAATGGTCAAGCAAAGTCTTACCATGAAACAATTTCTTTTGATGCTTGGACTACGGGTGACACGGTTATCGATTATATGGCTGGAACTCCAGATAATCGTTGGTTCAGAATAGCTGGAACGAATAACTGGGTTCCTAGTGGCTATATCTATGGAAATCCAGAAGGTATGCCCAATGATACCAATAATGGGAATTCTAATAATAATTCAAATGATGTACTGATACGCAACCCAGATAATTATGATGGCGGAAATTCATATATTTCCATTGCAAGCACGTCTGATGCAAGAGATGGAGATAACACTGTTATTATAGGAGACAAAATTACAATTCGGGGTCAAGCAAAAAACGTACAAAATCTTCGATTTTATATAGGGGATACTCAGATAACTCTAGGTCAAATAGATTTTCTTGATAACGATTATTATGGCACTTTAACTATTCCTGACAATATGAATGCAGGAACCTATAGTGTAAAAATTGTTGCTAATAATAATCAAGGGGGGTATTATGAATCTTTCGGTTCGGGAATTAAGCTCTTGGGAAGTGCCTTGCCGATAGAAAACTACATCTATAGCCAAATGCGAGATAACCGAAATAATGTTGACTCAATAAGTTTGCTCAACTCATCATCGACAGATTTTTTGCTTTCAAAAATACCCGGATTTACTGGATTAGCAAAATCTCTAGCCTATATTTTATGGGCTAATAAGGTCGCGGGAGGAAGAGATTGGGATCATAAATGGAAAGAAGAGGTAAGACCTGATAAGCACGGACAATGGACATCTGACATTGATGAATATGGAATACAGAGATCATACAAATTTGAAATGTGGTCTAATATTCATTATGGTTATGTTGGAAAATTTGCTGGTTTTAGTGATTGGGAACTTATAGGAGGCGCAGGAGCAGCACAGATACTAACTAATGCCAAAAATAACAACATTGATTTAAAAAGCTTTGCATTCAATGTTGTTGAAACAATTACTGAATTTATCAAAAATCCCTTGAATATCAATAATATATTCAGAGTTGCTTCTCTAATTGATACAGTTCAAAAACTTATAGGAGGGTCAAATGTAAATGCAGTTTTGATTGACCCTTCATCTTGGGATGATCCTAGTGATAAAAAGTCTGTAGAGTTAGGTGTTCAGCTTTATTATAATTATGGATATGACCTGAGCAGAGATAATTTTGTCGGTAAACTCCATCAAGTTAATGCAGATAAATTTTATTCCTAGTTAGGACGTTGGGTGGAGGAACCCCCAAACCCAACATTCACAACATATAGCTGTTGCAAATTATAGATAGTGAGCACATGATGGTAATCTGGAGATGAGGGACGATAGCTGTTTGAGTATGATGGAGTGCGATCGCTGTCCAATTCTCATACATGATCAAGAGAAATCGCCTTTGTAATTACCCACAGTGTACGTGCTCATTTCTTGATTGGCGGATCGCTCCTCCTATGCATCCAAAACAGCGATCGCACTTCCAAACCTACCTTACAGAAAAAGCCTCGCTAAACCGTCGTGTCACCGGCTCCATAATAAAGGTCAAAACTGACTTTTTGCGCGTGACAATTTCCCCATTAGCTGACATCCCTGGAGTTAAGGCGACTTCTTGACCGCGGACGTTGATTGAGTGTTTGTTGAGCTTAATTCGCGTGGGGAAAACTAAGCCCAAGTCTTTATCAGTAGTTGCATTGGGACTGACTTGGACAACATCACCTTCAATCACACCAAATTCCTGAAAGGGGAAGGTTGCCATTTTTACCTTGGCTTTCATCCCCTGGCGGATAAATCCAATATCGCGGTTGAGGACTTTGACTTCTAGAAGCATTTCCTCCCCTTCTGGCAAAATGGAAAGTAATTCTTCACCAGATTGTACTGGCCCCTTGGTGGCTTTAATTTTGTAAATTGTGCCTGCAAAGGGAGCTTTAATTGTTTCTTCGTCTTCCTGCTTTTGCGCTTGCTCTAACTGACCAGCAACGTTAGTGAGTTCTTCTTTGCGCTTGTTGATTTGGGTGAGAATTTCACTTTGGCGTTCTGATGCTACACGCTGTGCTTGACTGCGCGCGGCTTGATAAGCTTGTTCAGCTTGGCGAATTTCTTGGGCTTGAGCTGCAATATCTTTTTCTAAGGATGTGACTCTGTCTTGAGCTTCGATAATTTTATTCTGGGCGTTAGTTACCTCATCTCTGGCTCTAGTGATTTCTGTAGTGGCTCGATTTAATCTTTCTTGAGCCTCCAAGTAATCGACTCTAGGTACAGCACCAGGAGTAATCAGGGTACGCAGGCTTTGTTCTCTTTTTTGAGCGATCGCCAAATTGCTTTCTATTTTAATAGAAATACTTTCAGCGTTGCCCAGATTAGTTTTGGCATTGGCCAAACTGCTTTTCGCGCTGACTAAGTTTTCTTTTAACCGAGTTAGCCGCACTTTTGCCTGATCCATAATTGCTTGTTGGCGATTAGCTTCAGCTTCCGCAGTCGCCTGACGTGCTTGATAGTCTGCAAGGCGGGAGTTTAAAAGTTCATCTTGCAATTTTGTCCCCGTAGTTTTAACTCCTACCCGTTCAGCATCTAAACGTTGCAAGTCTTCTTGAATTAACTTGGTAGCTTTCGCCAGGCGATTAACATCAGTTTGTTTCAGGTCGGGATCGCGTTGAATCAACACTTGATTTTTGGTGACGCGATCGCCTTCTTTAACTTTGATTTTAATAATTGTGCCACCACCTAAGGATGTGACTGGCCGAACCTGTGTAGATGCAATTAATTCCCCTGATGCGATCGCGACTTCATCGATTTCGGAAAAATGTGCCCAGGCGATCGCCCCAAATACTATTAGGCTGATCGTTCCCGCTAACAATCTAGTGTATAGCGGTGGTAATTCCTGTACTGCTTTACCTAATTCATAAGATAGTTGTTCGTCTGGTTTAGCAAATCGCTGTTTTGTCTGACGCGCTTGAGTAGCATTCGCAACTAGGGAATATTTCATAGAATTTTTGTTATTTTTCCTTGGGCATGGGGGAGGCAGTGCGGTCTTGGGGTTTCCCCAAGTGGAGCAACTGCCATCATTGGGCATGGGAAATTGGGCAAGAAGGGAATAGGCAAGACTTAGTTAGTTACTTCTGTCTTGTCCTCCTTTTCCCCAAGCCCTAGCCATTTACACTGCTAAATAACGCCGCACAAAATTTTCTAATGTCTCCAATTTAAAGTTATAAATACTCTCTAAGTTGGAGATTTCTTCTTTTGTGCAGAAAAATTCATTGGCGAGCAAAGTACGATAGGTTCCCAAAGCTTGGTATGTTTGGGGATTAAATAAACCTAAAGCACCCCGCAACCCATCAATGGCAAACAGTGGTGGATTAATGACTATTGGTTCTTTGTTGAAGATGCGACCAAAAATTTGGGGAATATCCCTACGCATTAAAATCTCTGGGCCCCCTACTGCTAAATTTTGGTTGAGAGCGCCTTCAACTGTCAAAGAATCCGCCACCATCTTGGCCAAATCATCTGTACTTACTATGGAAGTACGATTTTTGGGGTCGCCAATCAGCAGATACAACCCTGTTTCGCGAAACCGTTCTGCTAATATTAGCAAGTTTGATGCTAATCCAGCCGGACGTAAAATAGTGTAATTCACGCCACTAGCTTCCAAATATTTCTCTACTGCGCGTTTGGCTTTGAATACAGGAGCATCTTCATACCCCCGATCTGCACCCAGTACGGAAATAAAAACAAAATGTTTGACTCCATTGGCTTTTGCTTGGTCAATGAGTTCAATATTGGCGCGATAATCAAGGGATAAAGCATCGCTATCAGAACCGTGGGCGCTGATAATATACTGAACACCACGACAAGCTTGCTGAATATCTTTTTCTCGCCTTAAATCACCGATGAAGATTTCAGATCCTCGGTGTTCTAATTCGCTGTAACGAGAAGTCAGGCGAACAAAAGCCCGCACTGGCTTCTCCTGTTGGCGTAAAAGTCGCACGACTCTGCGACCAATTCCTCCCGTTGCTCCAGTGACTAGAATCATAGAATGACCTAATTATGAATACTTTCAATCTTTAGCGTTCTCGAAAAGCTAGATATCTACTTGAACCGGAAATTAGCTATTCAACATGAGTATATTTGTATACTTAGTAACCATACTCAAGATATCCTCTGACTAACTATACGAATTAAGTCACGCTTTATCTATCTTAATAGTAAGAACTAGGTCGTTAAAAACCGCGCCTATTTGCCAAAGCTTGAGTTGCTTTTTAGCTGGAATTTCCAGCATCTATATGTAGTTATGGCAAACAGGATTTATGCTGTCGATTGGTATTGAGTATATATACTGCAATGATAGAAATTTAAGTTAATCGAAAAATGCCTAAATACGACGGTGCTAGGTTGAAAAAAGTATCTGTGAGCCTTTTCTTTGGTATCGGTTCAGCGGAATGGGTTATTACTTGACGTTAAACTTCGTCATAACGCACCCCAATAGCACGTCAAGGCTAAAGTTGTGCATTAGATTTCTAATTGATAGGGCGCTAAAGCACTACTACAAACATTTTTTATTACATACGCTACTACATAATTACTATCCCCCTCTTCTGCCTTCTCAAAATTCCACAATCACTGGTGTATGGTCGCTAGGCTGGGTCAATTTTCTTGGTGCCACATCAATAATGCAACTTTTCGCCCGCTCATACAAAACTGGCGTGAGATAGTGATGGTCAATCCGCCAGCCTAAATTGCGTCGAAAGGCTGCGGTACGGTAATCCCACCAGCTGAAGTGTCCGCCTTCAGAGGTGAATTTGCGAAAAGCATCAGCAAATCCCAGCGTTAGTATATCGCGTAGGGCTTGGCGTTCTGGCTCGGATGCCATGATGTGATTGTCTGCTTTGACTTGATCGTGAATATCTTTGGCGTCTAAAGCGATATTAAAGTCACCGCATACACAGATGGCAGATTGTGATTTTAATAGCAGTTGCAAATACTCACGCAAGACTGTCAACCAACGCAGTTTATATTCGTATTTTTCACTACCTACAGATGAACCGTTAGGAACATAAAGATTCACAATCCTCACATTATCAATAATTCCCGTAATTACTCGTTTTTGTTCGTCCCATTCTGGCTGTAAATTGGGCACAATTGATGTGAATCCAGCACTGACATCTAACAGTGACTTACGGCTAATTAAAGCGACACCGTTGTATGCTTTTTGTCCTGAAATATAAACTTGATAATCTAACTGTTCAAAGGGCGATCGCGGAAAGTCTGCATCTACAACTTTTGTCTCTTGTAAGCAAAGTACATCAACTGGATTTTGGTTTAACCAATTAATAACTTGTTCTAGGCGCGTGCGAATTGAATTAACGTTCCAAGTAGCAATTTTCATGGAGTCGAAATTTACATAAATTAATTAGCTAATCATCAAAAAGGAGTATTTTAGATTTATTTAATAATCATAGATTCCCTAGATTTTTAGCGCTTTTCCCTAAATCAGCCTTGAGGAGAATTGATCCCAAAGTAAAATTTAGTATTCTCAGCTACAAAATTTGCCAATCAGTACGATAAGTTACAAAATAGGCATTTGTTTAATGATCCCCTAGACAGATGAAAGGAGTTAGCAGTCGATTGTATCTTTGTATTGTAGTCGTCTGAGGCAATCACTGATTAGCTGAAATTTATTGGTGCTGTTTTGACGGTACGGTTAACCGATATTGCACTGGTAAGCATAGTTTTGGTTAATTTAAATTTCAGAAGATTAAGTATAAAACTTTTTGCCCTCAAACGTTGACATCAGTTCTCACCTTGAGAGCTATTTAATCGGCTGAACCAAAACATATGAAAATCGCTCAAGTTGCCCCCCTCTGGGAACGAGTTCCACCAGTTACCTATGGAGGAATTGAACTGGTAGTGAGTCACTTGACTGATGAACTAGTTCGTCGCGGTCATGAAGTCACTTTATTTGCCTCTGGTGATTCCCAAACTCTGGCTAATTTAGAAGCAGTTTATCCGCGAGCATTGCGTTTAGACCCGAATGTCAAAGAGTATGCAGTGTATGAAATGCTTGAACTTAGCCAAGTTTACCAGCGATCGCAGGAATTCGATATTATTCATTCTCATGTAGGGATTTCGGCATTATCTTTGGCGAGTTTAGTATCTACTCCCACTGTACATACTCTGCACGGCAGCTTTACAAAGGATAACAAAAAGGCGTTTAGCCACCATAAAAAGCAACCATACATCAGTATTAGTAACGCACAGCGACAGATAGATTTAAGCTATTTTGGCACTGTTTACAACGGAATTAAACCTGAAGATTACCCCTTCAATAAACAACCCCAAGAACCAGAATATTTGGCATTCTTAGGGCGCTTTTCCCCCGAAAAGGGCCCCCACCATGCGATCACTATTGCGAAACAGAGTGGTTGGCGCTTAAAGATGGCAGGAAAGATTGATGTAGTAGACTCGAAGTTTTTTGAACAAGAGATTGCCCCCCATATAGATGGTCAGCAAATTGAATATTTAGGTGAAGTGAACCACGCACAAAAAGCTGAACTCTTGGGCAATGCTGCAATCACTCTGTTTCCGATTACCTGGCAAGAACCTTTTGGTTTGGTAATGATTGAATCAATGGCAACTGGTACACCTGTAATTGCCATGAATCTGGGTTCTGTACCAGAAGTTATTGCTCACGGTGAAACAGGTTTTGTTTGCCAAGATTATGAAGAAATGGCAGACATGATTCCTGAAGCTTTAAAACTTAATAGACTAACCTGTCGTAAACACGTAGAAAACAAATTTAGCATTGCCCAAATGGTTAATGGTTATGAAGCAGTCTATGAACAAATAATCAAAAATCGCATAGACTTGAATGGGCACATTCACGCTGCCAAAATCCGTCTTTAATCAACAAAATTTTTCGTGCATCTTACAACATTATCTTTTTGAGGGAGGACATAGTTATGAGTATGAGAACCAACACTTGCCCATGTTGTGGTGGTTCCCTCCTGCGCCATATTCGGCATAGTGAAGTTTATTGGTTTTGCCTAACTTGTCGGCAAGAAGTACCACTATTAACGCTAAGTCGTCTGTCTAATGCGGAAACCCGAAATACGGGAGTACTCCCCCAACCAACAGTCAATACATAACAAGATGATTCGTAGTCAGAACTAAAGTTCTGACTACAAACCTATAAATTTAAGGCTGAATTCTGAATACCGAAAACGAAAAAGATACAAGCCCACGCCACTTACTACAACGGAGGGAACCCCCGCAACGCAGTGGTTCATAAATTTATTTATGGGTGTCTTGAATTTTGAATTTTGAATTTTGAATTCGGAGCGAAGCGACGTGACTTCACCTGATAAAATCATGTGGAGTCATTATTTTAGGTTAAAAGCTGTGTTAGCAGCCTTACTTTATGGTCAGGAAGATTTCCGCCTCGAAAATGTCCCAGACCCCACTCCGGCTGCTGGTGAGGTAGTAATCCAAGTTGGTGCTGCGACAACTTGCGGTACAGATTTAAAAGTGTGGCGGCGTGGTGGTCATGCCAGAATGCTCACACCACCGACTTTATTTGGCCATGAAGCGGCGGGGCGAATTGTCGCATTGGGTGAAGGTGTTACAGATTGGCAAGTAGGCGATCGCGTTGTCGCCAATAATTCTGCTCCATGCATGAATTGCTTTTTTTGTCAACGGCAAGAATATTCTCTATGCCCAAATTTGACCTGGAATAATGGCACTTTTGCCGAATACCTAAAAATTCCTGCGCCGATAGTACAGCATAATTTATTGCGAATTCCCGATGAGTTGCCCTTTGAATTGGCAGCAATGACCGAACCTTTGGCTTGTGTATTGCATGGGGTAGGACGTACCCAAATCAAAGCTGACGACCGGGTAGTTGTGCTGGGCGATGGGGCAATTGGGCTAATGTTTGTTGCCGCTTTAGCCGATCGTGCCAAAGTCGAGGTTTGGCTGTGGGGAGGTAATGACCAAAGGCTAGAGATTGGTAAAAAATTAGGTGCAGCTAAGACTTTTAACTATCACCAAATTCCGGATATTCCCAGTGTAGTCAAAGAACTTACCCAAGGATGGGGCGCAGATGTGGTGATTGAAGCAACTGGAGTACCCAGCGTTTGGGAAACTGCGATCGCAACTGCCCGTCCTGGTGCAACTGTTAACTTATTTGGTGGCTGTCCGCGAGATACAAGTATTACTGTCAACACAGAACAGCTACACTACAGCGAACTTACCCTTAAAGGTGTATTTCACAACACTCCAGAATATGTCCGGGCTGCCCTAGCAATGATCGCTAGGCGTAAACATCCTTTAGAACTACTGATTAGCGAACATCGCCCTTTAAAGGATTTAGCACA
Organism: Aulosira sp. ZfuVER01; assembly: GCA_034530615.2. Taxonomy (GTDB): domain Bacteria; phylum Cyanobacteriota; class Cyanobacteriia; order Cyanobacteriales; family Nostocaceae; genus Aulosira. The sequence continues at coordinate 5,340 of JAVRCV020000001.1, read as the reverse complement.
GATATTTAGTGATATGAAAGCGCGTAAGGTAATTAAGGTAGCACTGACACCTGAATAAAAAACTTCACCCAGCAAGGAGTGGAGTTTTTGGGCATAGGGAATGGGGCGTGGGGCACGGCGAAGAGTTATCAATGCCCAATTCCCAATCCCCAATGCCCCAAGTTGGCGGGCGATTATTCCTGCTTACTCACAAGGAGATGGATTTTTCCGCCAACTTTATATGAAATAATCTGGCTGAAAAAGGGGAAGACTATGGTTACATCCCTGTTATTTCCAATGGGGAAATTTCCATGTAAGTCCTGGAGAGAAAATGCTAAAAAAACCTCTGCTTACCTTTTTGATTTTGCCTGTTTCTCTAGTGTCCTGGCTATCAGTGGGAATGCTTGCTGATTATAAAGCCAATGCTTTACCAGGGCAGAAAACAGAAGAAGTAGATACTTGGATTAAAGCACATCCCACCCTACGTCCTAATCGTGGAGAGCGATTATTTGTACAAAAGAGTGACACAGCCGCCCAGCGATTCACCTTTTTAGCATCCGTGTTACCTGCTGGTAAAGTCGGATTTGCTAAAGACCGCAGCATGATTCGCAGCGAGCGCATGACTATGTATGATGCTGTTAACGGCATGACAATTGCACGTTTTCAGGAAGCGTTACGGGTAATTTATGGGCTAGATATCTATCAAGACTTTGAGCGTGCGCAGCTAATTTATAAGTATCCTAATCAAAGCGCCGTTAACTCAGCCCGGTTTGCCAAAACTCCGATTAGAGAAGCTTTGCAAGGAGAATTGCGAGTAGGCGATCGCTATGCCTATTGGGTAGAAGTTGCCCAACCAAAGACAGGCAAAGCTTTCACCGGTCAAATGACGGTTTTACTCAAAAGCGATTTAGACAAATTGGAAGCAGAACTGCGAAATCGTTGATTGAGGCAGAAGATAGGAGGAAGAGGGCAGAAGGAATCTCCATAAATAATTTAGTTGTTCTCAACCTGCTTCTAGATGGCAAAATATACTTTCTTGCTTCTACCTCCTGCCCTCTGCCTTTTCTCCAATAAGTTGAAGAGTTGGGTATTTTATACTTTATTATTCAGACTTCAGCCTTTTTATAATCCCCCAAGCCCTCCAGATGGTGGGGCTTGCCATGTACCAGAAAAAATACTTTCAGCTGCTAGAGAAATTCGCAGCAAATCTTCCTTCAGTAATGGCGGCCAATCAACCCCAGCTTTACGCCCTGCGGCAAATAGCTGTTGAGTCTTAATGCTTAACTCAAAAAGGGCATAGGCCAAGTCTCTATCTAGAGTAGAGGCTTCTTTGAGGGCTTCAAACACCACTTTTAACGCCAACAAAATCGAGGTGATTTGACCGGGAACTGGCGGTTTTCCCTGTTTCATACGCATTAACAAGGAATCTGGATGGTTCTCGGTTGTTAATACTTGGTCTATAAGGATTTTGCGCGCTGTTTCGTAGTTCATTTATTCAGCTTACAGCAGATTATGTCTCAGTAGTAATACTTAGTTACAAATTATCACCCTTCATAGGGATTGTGTTGAATTTTAACTCAAATACTTTGAAATCCATATTAGTGATTTAGACTAATTTCAACTTAAATTTTTCTGTAAGCTGAATATCTAAGCGGCGAATCATCCTTATTCCCATTGTTGTTTTTTGTCCAACTCCTGCATATAAAGCATAGTCAGCTAGGACGTTAATTTGCTTAATTTGTATTTGTTCAACTTCTGCTAAAATTCGATAACCAACTTCGCCAACAATACCAATAAATTTGCTGCGAGAGTCGGCTAAGATTTCGGTATGAATATTAACGAATCAGGGAAATATTGATTCGATCGCAATTTCCGAAAATTCTATGCCGCTGTATTTATTCCAGCGTGAAAATGTCAAAAGTCAAAAGTCCAAAACTTACTTGCGTTTTTTTGTTGCATACTGAGCAACTCTTGATTCGATGGTAAATTCTGGTATTTCTGCGAGTTCTACATCGTTCAAACTATACTGTTCGCAAACCAGACTCAGGCGATTTCCGGGAGTTTGTACTGCGTTGACAGAATGGGTTAAATCACCTTGAAAGTGAAGTAAAGTATTCGTTTGTGGCTTAATTTGCCCAAGTTGGCGTTTATATGACTTGAGTACCAGTTCTCCCCCCTGCATATCCGTTGGTACGCGCACATAAAGAACGCTGACAACTAGCGGTGGTTCAATGGTTTTGCAGTAGGAACGCAAAGAGCGATCGATGTGCGGATCGACACGGGAACCTTCCTTGAGTAATAAAGGATTGAGGTAAAAAGCATTACAGTTAGGCTGGAGAGCCAAATCCAGATAAAGCTTGAAGTAAGGAAACTTTTGTTCTACCTGCGCTATATGTGATTTTTGAAACACCACAGAAAATCCTTTTGTCCCGACAAAATCGCGGTTGAGGTTGTTGACAGCAAAGTAAGAACAAGCATGAATTTCTCCCCATAAGTCGTTGAGGTAATTGCTGGGGAAGGCGTTTGGTTGTAGTTGATAGTGTTTCACAAGGGATGAGAGGGGCGATCGCTTAATGTGATATGTAAGTAATTATTAAGATTTGTGGCGAAATTCGTAACTGATGAAATGATTAAGTTCTGTAGAACATGGATGACTATAGAGCCTGCAAAAAAGGAAAAGCTTGGTAAAGGTTTTGGATAGTAATAACTTTTAACCCACATTCCGTACTTCAATTAGTAGTATACTCAAACTCCATTAATTAAAAGAAAACCCCATATATTTGTAAGCCTAAGTAACTATCAAAAAAATAAATTATCCAGTAAAAATTCCCAGCTTTGAGATTTTGTTGAAAAAGCTAGTTACACAAGCTAGCCGCAGCCCTGAAGGGTGCGGCTAATATTAAATAGTGAGTAAATCGTGTTACTCCCTCGTCAATAACTTCCGCCGCAGTGCATCCAATGCTGCACACGCGCTGACATAGCGAATATAAGACCGATTCCGTGTTGTCCCAAAACGATACTCAAAACTGGCAACTTCATTTTTCGGCCCAGCTAAACCAATGTAAACCAAACCTACAGGCTTGGTGTCGGTTCCGCCAGTTGGTCCAGCAATACCAGTCACGCCTAATCCCCAAGTGGTAGAGAGGCGAGTTTTTACACCGACTGCCATTTGCTCTGCGACAATAGCACTGACAGCGCCAGATTTAGCCAGGTCGTCTGGTTTAACTCCTAACAAACCCACTTTCACGGAGTTGTCATAAGAAATTACCCCACCCCAAAAGTACTCGGAACTGCCAGAAATATCAGTTAACATTTGCCCTAGTCCACCACCAGTGCAAGATTCTGCTACTGATAAGGTTTCTCCCGAACCTTGCAATAACTGACTAATCACTGATGCTAAAGTATCATTATCAACACCGTAATAATCTAAGCCTGCAATTTCCTTGATTTGTTTTTCAATAGGGGCAATCAAATCTACTGCTGCGGCTTCCGAATCTGCTTTAGCAGAGATTCTTAGTCTGACTTCCCCAGTGCCTGCGTAAGGTGCAACTGTGGGGTTAGACAAATTAAAATAAGGGGCTACTTTTTCCGCTAAAGCAGATTCACCAATTCCCCAAAACCTTAAACTCCGGCTATAAATAACTTCTTTGCCCCAGCCTTGGCTTTTGAGAAAAGGTACTGCTGTTTCTTCCCACATCCGGTACATTTCAGATGGTACACCAGGGAAAGTAAAAATAGTGACATTTGGATGGGGTTGCCAGATAATGCCAGGTGCTGTACCTGTGGGGTTGGGTAAAATTTCTGCACCTTGAGGAATCAAAGCTTGTTTGCGGTTAGTAGGACTCATCACCCGACCGCGCTGGGCAAATTTCTGAGTTATATCTTCGATAATTTCAGCACTTTCTACCAAAGGTGCTCCAAAAAAATCAGCGATGGTTTCGCAGGTGAGGTCATCTGGCGTGGGGCCAAGGCCACCTGTGAAAATCAAAATTTGCGCCCTTGAGGTAGCAATTTCTATAACTTGCTTTAGTCGTTCAGGATTATCCCCGACTACGGTTTGATAGTGGTGGGGAATACCTAACTGGGCTAATTGTTTTGCTAGAAATTGCGCATTGCTGTTAAGAATATCTCCTAACAGCATTTCCGTACCAACACAAATAATTTCTGCACTCATCAGATTTTAGATTTGAGATTTAATATTTTATGGAAAGTTGAGCCATTTCTGGGAGGAGTTTACCAACCTAGCAAACTTTCCCAAAATTACAAATCTAAAATACTTGATTTTACCGAGATATTTTCCAAACTCGCCAGATAGCGAAACTAAGCAGCGAAGTTCCAGCACAAGCATAAGCAATACCGCTAGGTATGCCAGCAATAGCCAATGCTAAACTGCCAACCCACACAGTTAAAGAATAAATAAATAAAACCGTCCAGCGATGAGATAAACCAGCTTTGAGTAGTCTGTGATGCAAATGGCTTTTATCTGCTGTAAATGGAGATTTGCCTCGACGCAGTCGCGCTAAAATCACTGCTGACATATCTACAATTGGTACAGCAAGAATCAAGTAAGGCAATAGTACAGCGGTGAAAGCCGGGATTTTGACCAGACCAATTACACCTACAGATGCTAGGGTAAATCCCATAAAATAAGCCCCGCCATCTCCCATAAAGATTTGAGCGGGGTTGAAATTGTAGCGGAGGAATCCCAGTGATGCACCAGCGAGGGCTGCGGCAATGAGGGCTGCTGCTGGTTGGTTCATAAACAGAGCTACAACTAGCATCGCCATAGCGGCAATTCCCGATACCCCAGCCGCTAATCCATCTAAACCGTCAATCCAGTTAATGGCATTGACCATTCCTACCAGCCAAATGACTGTGATCGGTAAACTCAGCCAGTCGAGGTTAACAATCCCCATTGTGGGAATAGTAATAAAATCTATACTGACGCCTGCTTTCCATGCACCAGTTGCCACAATCATTTGCATCAATAGACGTGACAAAGGAGACAGGTTCAGCAAATCATCGGCTAAACCAATCAGAAAAAAGCCGAGACCACCTAAGGTGACACCCCAAATTTGCCATTCTTTTTCCGGTGGGAGACTGCCAAATCCACCTAACCACCAGACAATTAGTAAAGAGGTGACAGTCCCGGCGAAAATCGAAACTCCTCCCAGGCGTACCATCGGGCGTTGATGAACTTTGCGTCCACCAGGTTGATCTACACGTCCACTTTTGATCCCAATGTTTTTGACATCTGGCGTAGTCCAGAGAACGACTACGGCGGCTACTAGAAAGGAAATCAGATGATAAACCCTCTTTTGTTACTACGGGAGGAGTATAATCAGGAAGGAAATCGGAAAC